>NZ_MSZZ01000139.1 GCF_002093975.1 Thermoactinospora rubra | reverse complement strand
GCCAAGATGATCGCGTTTGACGAGGACGCCCGGCGCGGTCTCGAGCGCGGTATGAACCAGCTCGCCGACGCCGTGAAGGTCACCCTCGGCCCCAAGGGCCGCAACGTCGTGCTGGAGAAGAAGTGGGGCGCCCCCACCATCACCAACGACGGTGTGTCCATCGCCAAGGAGATCGAGCTTGAGGACCCGTGGGAGAAGATCGGCGCCGAGCTCGTCAAGGAAGTAGCCAAGAAGACCGACGACGTGGCCGGTGACGGCACCACCACCGCCACCGTGCTGGCCCAGGCGCTGGTCCGCGAGGGGCTGCGCAACGTGGCCGCCGGCGCCAACCCGATGGCGCTGAAGAAGGGCATCGAGGCCGCCGTGGAGCGGGTCAGCGAGGAGCTGTCCAAGCTGGCCAAGGACGTGGAGACCAAGGAGCAGATCGCCTCCACCGCCTCCATCTCCGCCGCCGACACCGAGATCGGCCAGCTCATCGCCGAGGCGATGGACAAGGTCGGCAAGGAAGGCGTCATCACCGTCGAGGAGAGCAACACCTTCGGCCTGGAGCTGGAGCTCACCGAGGGCATGCGCTTCGACAAGGG
>NZ_MSZZ01000138.1 GCF_002093975.1 Thermoactinospora rubra | reverse complement strand
CCCGGGATCACCCAAGGATCACCCGAGCCGGTATGACGACAGACCGGCCCTGCCACCGGCAGGAACCACCCCACCCGGCTACACGCACACCCCACCCCAGCCTCATCGGCCAGGACCCTCGGCCTGCGCCGACCGGATCCCAGCCTCACCGGCTGGGTCTAGCCTGCGCCAGCCGCAGCCCCGGCCCCGGCCCTCTCAGCCAGGAAACCCAGCCACACCGGCCAGGAAACCTCGGCCTGTGCCGACCAGACCCCGGCCTCATGGCCCGGAGCCCAGCCGCACCGGCCGTAGTCTCAGCCAGCTCGACCAGGAAACCCAGTCTCGCCGACCGGACCCCGGCCTCATCGACCGAAGACCAGCCCGCCAGCCGGATAGCCCGGCCTGTGCCGACCGAACCCAGCCCCATGGACTGGATCGGCCGCACCGGCTGAACCCGGCCATCCCGGCCGGGCCCCGGCCTGTCGGCCGGGGAACCCCGGCCGCACCGGCTGTGCTCCCGGCCGCCTGGGCCGAGACTCCGCCCGGCCCGTCAAGGCCCGGGCGTGGGTGTGCCGCCGTGTCGCGCGGTCCCTCCCGCGGAAACCACCCCACCCCCGCCCGCCTCGCCGGCGCGCTGCTCGCGCACCCACGATGCGTGCGGGATGAAGAGGGGCCCGTTTCCTCAGGACCCAACAGTGTGCCCGGCACCCGGCA
>NZ_MSZZ01000137.1 GCF_002093975.1 Thermoactinospora rubra | reverse complement strand
GATGCGGTTGGCGCAGGACGCGCAGGTCATGCCGCCGATCGACAGTTCGACGGTGCTGCCCTGGGGGCTGCCCTGGGGCCGCTCGTCGGTGATGGGGGACATCACCTCTCCTTTCGCTCGCGTCCCGCGGTCAGTGGGTGTGGTCGCCGTGCCCGTCGTCGTGGCCGTCGCCGGTCTTCTCCGGGCCCGGCTGCTCGGGGAGGGTCACGCCGCCGGCCGTCACGGTGAAGTCGGCGGTGCGCACCTCGCCCCCGTGCTGGAAGTCCAAAAACAGCCGGTAGGCGCCCCGGCTGGGCACCTGGGTGTGGAAGACGATCCGCGGCCCGGCGGTCGCGCTCTCCTCGGGGTGGACGTGCAGGTAGGCCAGGTCGCCGGCGCGCAGGGCCACCAGGTGGCCGTAGGCCCCCAGATAGGGCTCAAGATCGGTGACCGGCTTGCCGTCCTTGGTCACGGTGAGGGTGAGCGTGCTGGAGCGGCCCGGCGTCAGCTCGCCGTCCAGCGTGACCTCGTAGTCGTCCACCGTGGCGGTACGGCCGGCCGCGGGCAGCGCCTTCGGTGCGTAGTCGCCCGCCACGAGCAGGTCGGTGCCCAGCGTCAGCGGGCTGCCGCCGGTGGGGGCGAAGTCGGCGAAGGCCCGGTAGGCGCCCGCCTGCGGCAGGGTGAGCCTGACGCTCCACACCCCGCCACCGGCCTCGTC
>NZ_MSZZ01000136.1 GCF_002093975.1 Thermoactinospora rubra | reverse complement strand
GGTCATCTCCAGCGCGCCGAACACGGTGACCTGCCGGTTTTTGCCAGGGGTGGCGACCTGGGGGCGCCGCTGGCGCAGGCTCCAGCTCGCGCGCAGGTGCGGCAGCAGGTGCACATGGGTCTCATCGGCGGCCCACACCACCGCCCCGCGCGGCAGCGTGCGCAGGTGGGCGGCGAGGTCGGCCAGCACCCGCCACCGGTCCGGATCGCCCCGGGCGATCAGCCTGGGCCGCCGCCAGACGGCTATCAGCCGCACCCGCCGATACAGCGTGCGCCGACTAAGGCGGGGCCGGCCCAGGACGCGCCACAACCGGCCGATCGTCCACGGTCCCGGCCGGGCCAGCAGGCGGGCGATCCGGTCGGTCAGCCGCGCCCCGCCCAGCCGGGGACGGCCCGGCCGGGGCCGGTCGGCCAACCCCGCCAGACCGTGCCGGTTGCACCGGCCGATCCACCGGCGCACCGTGCCGGCGTCGTAGCCGAGCAGGTCGGCGATCTGCCCTGCCGGCCACCCGCGCAGCGACAACAGCACCATCACCGCCCGTACCGCCGGCCGCCACCGGCCACGCAGCTCAGCCTGCACCTGCTCGATCGAGACAGCCGGGCCATTGGCGAACACGATGGGCGGGCGCATACTGACCACGACCTCGCCGGTGGACGGACGATGTGGGCAACCTCGATCCAACCCCCGGCGAGGCCCCTGTCAACGTCCTCAACTCCCGGCGGTCCCACACCCGGTTACGCGCAGAACTTCTGGATAGACGCTTAG
>NZ_MSZZ01000135.1 GCF_002093975.1 Thermoactinospora rubra | reverse complement strand
TCCTGCAGAACTACGAGGTCGCGAGAGGATGAAAAAGGCTCCATGAACGGCTGGACAGACGTTGAGGGATTGCCGCTGGCGCTGTGCCGGCTCGCTCCGCTGGCGGCGCTCTTCAGGCCTGACGTCTGGTCTTCGGGACCTGCCGGTGCAGGTGCTCACGGTCTGCCTGAGCTGTGGCGGGTCGCGGATGCCGATCCTCCGGGATGGGAAGCGGAGTGCAGAGACATCGGCCAGGTGCTTGACCGGCACGGCATCGTCCTGCTCGGTTCGCAAGTCCTCAGCTTGCCGCTGGAGGCCGGGCTTGACGTGGAAACGGTCTTCAATGATCCGCCGTACAGTGTGTTCGACGCCTGGTTCCACTGGATGGATTGACTGCACGACCGTCGGCTCGGCCCAACCGCATTGGCGGCCAGGACATTGATCGTCCCAGGGCGTTCCATGTGGAGCGGCAGATCGAGACGGCTTCGGCTCTGGCCGCGTCCGCGCGCAGCGTTACCTTCGCCAAGGTCCCCCGGATCGCGATCTCCGGCTGGGCGGATCATGGCGGTGACCCTTGTCTGCGGCATGCTGTGGGCTCTGGACACCTTCGCGTGAACCTTGGTCGGCGTCCTGGAGATCAAGGCCTGCGGTCTCGATCCGATGACGGGGTATGAGACCAGGGAATGCGCCCCGGTCAGTGCATGGCTTGGCGCCATCCTTTATGCGTGGCTGCTCACGCCCATCGTCTGCGTGTTGAACCACTCCGACTTTCGTGGAGGCCCTGAAGCCAGCATCATCT
>NZ_MSZZ01000134.1 GCF_002093975.1 Thermoactinospora rubra | reverse complement strand
GAGCCTTTTTCATCCTCTCGCGACCTCGTAGTTCTGCAGGACGGCGATGGCCTTGCACAGGCGTCCGGCCTTCAGCGGGCAGCAGCGCAGCTTGCGCAGGATGCGCCAGCTCTTGAGCTGGGCGCAGGCGCGCTCGCCCGGGCCGCGCAGCCGGGCGTGGGCGCGGTTGGCCTGCTTGTGCGACGGTGGCTTGTTCCTGCCCTTGTACGGCGTGCGGACCGGCCCTTCGGCACCCTGGTAGCCCTTGTCGGCCAGCGTGAGGAGCCCGGCGCGCGCCAGCGCGCGCAGGATGCCCCAGATCCGCGCGGCGGTCAGGTCGTGGGTGCGGCCCGGCAGCGCGCCAGAGGTCCACACGATGGTGCCGTCCGGGGTGGCGATGACCTGCACATTCATCCCGTGGACGCGATGCTTGCCGGAGAAGTAGGGCCGACCGGCCCGCACCCGATCGGTGGGGATCAGCATCCCGTCCAGCACCAGATAGTGCACGCCGTCGCACTGCGCTTGACGTAAGGCGCGCTCCAGCTTGGGAGAGCGAGCCGCCAGCAGCCGCACCGTCTCCTCCACATACCGCCAGGCGGTGGCCACCGAGATGCCGAACCCGGCGGCCACCTCGGCGAACGTCTCGCCCTTGCGCAGGTAGACCAGCACCAGCAGGGCTTGTTGGCCGGGGCTGAGCCGCCGCCACGGGCTGCCGATGGCCTTACGGTGCCGCCGGATGATTCCGGCGAGGTAGGTCAGGGTGGCGCGTGACACATCGACCGCGGCACGGTAGAACAACACCTGAAGCTCCTGGGCGGACGGGTCTGGTTGTGGTGATCAACCCGTCTACCAGGAGCTTTCTACGTTGTCACGCGGTCCCCAGGCACGCGATCATGATGTGGCCAGCGGCTTCCGCACGAGGATGAAAAAGGTTC
>NZ_MSZZ01000133.1 GCF_002093975.1 Thermoactinospora rubra | reverse complement strand
TCGGTGAGGGTGCCGACGGTGATGTCGGTGTCCAGCCCCAGCTTCTTGTTCAGCTTGTAGCGGCCGACCTTGGCCAGGTCATAACGCTTGGGGTTGAAATACAGGTTCTCCAGCAGCGTCTGGGCCGACTCCTTGGTGGGCGGCTCGCCCGGGCGCAGCTTGCGGTAGATGTCCAGCAGCGCGTCCTCCTGGCCGGCGGTGTGGTCCTTCTCCAAGGTGGCGCGCATCGCCTCATAGCCGCCGAACCGCTCCAGGATCTGCTCACTGCTCCAGCCCAGCGCCTTGAGCAGCACGGTGACCGGCTGCTTGCGCTTGCGGTCGATGCGCACCCCGACGCTGTCGCGCTTGTCGATCTCGAACTCCAGCCAGGCCCCGCGCGAGGGGATCACCCGGCAGCCGAACAGGTCCTTGTCGGAGGTCTTGTCCACGGTACGGTCGAAGTACACCCCCGGGGAGCGGACCAGCTGGGAGACCACCACCCGCTCGGTGCCGTTGATGATGAAGGTGCCCTTGGGCGTCATGAGCGGGAAGTCGCCCATGAACACCGTCTGGCTCTTGATCTCACCCGTTTCGTTGTTGATGAACTCCGCGGTGACGAACATCGAGGCGGAGTAGGTCATGTCCTTGTCTTTGCACTCCTCGACGGAGTACTTCGGCGGCTCGAACCGGTGGTCGCGGAACGACAAGGACATGGTCCCGGAGAAGTCCTCGATCGGACTGATCTCTTCGAAGATCTCTTCGAGACCCGACTGGGTCGGGACGTCCTTGCGCCCGGCCTGGCGAGCCGCCTCGACCCGGGCCTTCCACCTCTCGTTGCCCAGCAACCAGTCGAAGGATTCGGTCTGCAGGGCGAGGAGGTCGGGAACCTCGAGGGGCTCCTGGATGCGCGCGAAAGACACGCGACGGGGACCGGATACGGCGGAGGCGTTGCGCGAGGCTGCCAACAGATGTCCTTCCG
>NZ_MSZZ01000132.1 GCF_002093975.1 Thermoactinospora rubra | reverse complement strand
GAAGCTGGGGCTGGACACCGACATCACCGTCGGCACCCTCACCGAGGACGACATCGTCTCGATGATCGAATACCTGGTGAGGCTGCACGTCGGCGAGACTTCGATGGGTGACGTCGTCGTGGAGACCGACGACATCGACCACTTCGGCAACCGCCGGATCCGCAGCGTGGGCGAGCTGATCCAAAACCAGGTCCGGCTGGGCCTGGCCCGCATGGAGCGGGTGGTGCGCGAGCGGATGACCACCCAGGACGTGGAGGCGATCACACCCCAGACGCTGATCAACATTCGTCCGCTGACGGCGTCGATCCGCGAGTTCTTCGGCACCTCCCAGCTGTCGCAGTTCATGGACCAGACCAACCCGCTGGCCGGGCTGACCCACAAGCGGCGGCTGAACGCGCTGGGCCCGGGCGGTCTGTCCCGCGAGCGGGCGGGCATGGAGGTGCGTGACGTGCACCCGTCCCACTACGGCCGGATGTGCCCGATCGAGACGCCGGAAGGCCCCAACATCGGCCTCATCGGCTACCTCGCGTGCTTCGGCCGCCTCAACCCCTTCGGCTTCGTGGAGACCCCCTACCGCAAGGTCGTCGACGGCAGGGTCACCGACCAGATCGACTACCTCACCGCCGACGAGGAGGACCGGTACGTCATCGCCCAGGCGAACTCCGCGCTGACGGAGGACGGCAGGTTCGCGGAGAGCCGGGTGCTCGTGCGGCGCAAGGGCGGTGAGTTCGAGCACGTCCGCTCGGCTGAGGTGGACTACATCGACGTGTCGCCGCGGCAGATGGTGTCGGTGGCCACCGCGATGATCCCGTTCCTGGAGCACGACGACGCCAACCGGGCGCTCATGGGTGCCAACATGCAGCGGCAGGCGGTGCCGCTGCTGCGCAGCGAGGCGCCGCTGGTGGGCACCGGGATGGAATACCGTGCCGCCACCGACGCCGGCGATGTGATCATCGCCGAGAAGCCCGGC
>NZ_MSZZ01000131.1 GCF_002093975.1 Thermoactinospora rubra | reverse complement strand
GAAGCTGGGGCTGGACACCGACATCACCGTCGGCACCCTCACCGAAGAGGACATCGTCGCCACGATCGAGTACATCGTCCGCCTGCACGCGGGCGAGGAGACGATGCAGGGCGTCGACGGCCGCGAGGTCATCGTCGAGACCGACGACATCGACCACTTCGGCAACCGGCGTCTGCGCAGCGTGGGCGAGCTGATCCAAAACCAGGTCCGGCTGGGGCTGGCCCGCATGGAGCGGGTGGTGCGCGAGCGGATGACCACCCAGGACGTCGAGGCGATCACGCCGCAGACGCTGATCAACATCCGTCCGGTGACGGCGTCGATCCGCGAGTTCTTCGGCACCTCGCAGCTGTCGCAGTTCATGGACCAGACCAACCCGCTGGCCGGGCTGACCCACAAGCGGCGGCTGTCCGCGCTGGGCCCGGGCGGTCTGTCCCGCGAGCGGGCCGGCTTCGAGGTCCGTGACGTGCACCCGTCCCACTACGGCCGGATGTGCCCGATCGAGACCCCCGAGGGTCCCAACATCGGCCTGATCGGCTCGCTGGCCACCTACGGCCGCATCAACGCCTTCGGCTTCGTGGAGACCCCCTACCGCAAGGTCGTCGACGGCAGGGTCACCGACCAGATCGACTACCTCACCGCCGACGAGGAGGACCGCTTCGTCAAGGCGCAGGCCAACACGCCGCTCAACCCCGACGGTTCCTTCGCCGAGGACCGCGTGCTGGTGCGCACCAAGGGCGGCGAGACCGAGCTGGCCCGTGCCTCCGACGTCGACTACATCGACGTGTCGCCGCGGCAGATGGTGTCGGTGGCCACCGCGATGATCCCGTTCCTGGAGCACGACGACGCCAACCGCGCCCTGATGGGCTCCAACATGCAGCGGCAGGCGGTGCCGCTGCTGCGCAGCGAGGCGCCGCTGGTGGGCACCGGGATGGAATACCGCGCCGCCACCGACGCCGGCGATGTGATCATCGCCGAGAAGCCCGGC
>NZ_MSZZ01000130.1 GCF_002093975.1 Thermoactinospora rubra | reverse complement strand
TCGGCCCGCACCTCCCGCGGCGGCCGCCCGGCGCCGCCCTCCAGCCGCAGCTTCAGCAGATCCACCGCCAGCCGGGCCAGCTGCGCCTTGTCCGGCGCGATGGTGGTCAGCGTCGGGGTGCTGAACCGGCCGTCCTCGATGTCATCCAGCCCGGCCAGCGCGATGTCCTCGGGCACCCGCAACCCGGCCGCCAAAATGGTGCGCAGCGCGCCCAGCGCCAGCAGGTCGTTGAAGCAGAACACCGCATCCGGCCGGGCCGGCCCAGCCAGCAGGGCGGCCATCGCCGCCGCCCCCTCGGCCCGGTGGTAGCGCTCCACCGGCGCACACAGCTCCGCCAGATGGTGCGCCGCCAGAGCCTGGCGGTAGCCGGCCAGCCGCAGCGGCGCGGTCCCGGACACGGCGGCGTCCTGCACCCCCAGCGCGGCGATCCGGGTGCGGCCCAGCCCGATCAGATGCTCGGTGACCTCGCGGGCGGCGCGCACGTTGTCGATGGCCACATGGTCGGCCGGGCCGTCCCAGATCCGCTCCCCCAGCAGCACCAGCGCGGTGGCATCGGCGCGGGCGGCCAGCTCCTCGGCGCCGATGGCGATCGGGGAGAAGATCAGCCCGTCCACCCGGTGGTCGCGCACCCCGTCCAGCACCTGCCGCTCGCGGGCCAGCCGGCCGTCGGTCTGCTCGATGACGACCAGCCAGCGGTGTTCGGCGGCGGCGGCGATGACGCAGCGGGCCAGCTCGGCGAAGTAGGGGGCATCCAGCTCCGGCAGCGCCAGGGCGATCACGCCGGTGCGGCCCTGGCGCAGGTTGCGGGCCGAGACGTTGGGCCGATAGCCGAGCTGGGCCAGCGCCCGTTCCACCCGGGCCCGGGTGGCCGGGGCGACGTGGGCATAGCCGTTGACCACGTTGGAGACGGTCTTGACCGACACCCCGGCCAGCTGCGCCACATCGCGCAGGCGCACCGCCATGACTGCCCCCTTCCGGCGCCGCCCGCCCGGGGCGGCGTAGTCGATGGTAACGCCCCGATATCAG
>NZ_MSZZ01000129.1 GCF_002093975.1 Thermoactinospora rubra | reverse complement strand
AGAAGTCCATGTCGCCGCCGCCGGGGACGGCCGGGGCCTTCTCCTTCTCCGGCTTCTCGGCGATGACCGCCTCGGTGGTCAGGAACAGCGCCGCGATGGAGGCGGCGTTCTGCAGCGCCGAGCGGGTCACCTTGGCCGGGTCGATGATGCCGGACTCGAACATGTCGACGTACTCGCCGGTGGCCGCGTTCAGGCCCTGGCCCGCCGGCAGGTTGCGGACCCGCTCCACCACCACGCCGCCCTCCAGGCCGGCGTTGACCGCGATCTGCTTGAGCGGCTCCTCCAGCGCCTTGCGCACGATCGCCGCGCCGGTGGCCTCATCCCCGGCCAGCTCCAGCTTGTCGAACGCCTTGGCGCCGGCCTGCAGCAGCGCCACCCCGCCGCCGGGCACGATGCCCTCCTCGACGGCCGCCTTGGCGTTGCGCACCGCGTCCTCGATGCGGTGCTTGCGCTCCTTGAGCTCCACCTCGGTGGCCGCGCCGGCCTTGATGACGGCCACCCCGCCGGCCAGCTTGGCCAGCCGCTCCTGCAGCTTCTCGCGGTCGTAGTCGGAGTCGGTGCGCTCGATCTCGGTGCGGATCTCGTTGACCCGGCCGGCGATCTGGTCGGCGTCGCCGGCGCCGTCCACGATGGTGGTCTCGTCCTTGGTCACCACCACCTTGCGGGCCCGGCCCAGCAGGTCCAGGGTGGCGTTCTCCAGCTTCAGGCCCACCTCCTCGGCGATGACCTGGCCGCCGGTCAGGATCGCGATGTCCTGCAGCATGGCCTTGCGGCGGTCGCCGAAGCCCGGCGCCTTGACGGCCACGGACTTGAACAGGCCGCGGATCTTGTTGACCACGAGGGTGGCCAGGGCCTCGCCCTCGATGTCCTCGGCGATGATCAGCAGCGGCTTGCCGGCCTGCACGACCTTGTCGAGGACGGGCAGCAGGTCCTTGTTGGCCGAGACCTTGGAGTTGACGATCAGGATGTAGGGGTCCTCGAGGACGGCCTCCATCCGGTCGGGGTCGGTCACGAAGTAACCGGAGACGTAACCCTTGTCGAAGCGCATGCCCTCGGTGAGCTCCAGCTCCAGGCCG
>NZ_MSZZ01000128.1 GCF_002093975.1 Thermoactinospora rubra | reverse complement strand
CCCGACTTGACAACACGCGGTGGGCCTTAACTACCCGGCATTGGGCTTAACGGCCATCATGAACGCTTGCGAGCCGCGTGCCCTGCCCGCCGCCGTCGAGGTGGCGCTCTACCGGATCGCGCAGGAAGCCGTCACCAACGTCATCCGGCACTCCGGGGCCGACCGCTGCATCATCGACCTGGAGCTGGCCGAGCACGAGGTGACGGTCGCGGTGTCCGACGACGGCACCGGCATCGCCGCCGCCGACCGCCCCGGCGTGGGCACCGCGTCGATGCGCGAGCGCGCCGAGGAACTCGGCGGCACCCTCACCATCTCCACCGGCGCCGGCGGCACCCGCGTCGCCGCGCGACTCCCCCTGGCCAAGGAATCCGCATGATCCGCATCCTGCTCGCCGACGACCACCCGATCTTCCGGTACGGTCTGCGTGCCGTGCTGGCCTCCGACCCGGACATGGAGCTGGTCGGCGAGGCCGGATCGGGTGAGGAGGCCGTCGAGCTGACCAGGGGGCTACGGCCCGACGTGGTGCTCATGGACATCAGCATGCCCGGCCTGAACGGGGTCGAGGCCACTCACCGCATCCTGCAGGAGTCGCCGGGGACGAACATCCTGATCGTCACGATGTACGACGACAGCGCCTCGGTGCTGGCCGCCCTCAAAGCCGGCGCCCGCGGCTACGTCATCAAGGGCGCCGACCGCGAGGAGCTGCTGCGCGCCGTCCGGGCCGCCGCGGCCGGCCAGACCCTGCTCAGCCCCGCCGCCGCGCAACACCTGACCGGCCAGATCACCAAGGCCCGTCCCGCCGGGCAGCCCTTTCCCGAGCTGACCGCCCGCGAACACGACATCCTCGACCTGCTCGCGGCCGGCTACACCAACCCCGCCATCGCCGAACGAGCCGGCCTCAGCTCCAAGACCGTCCGCAACTACATCTCCACCATCCTTGCCAAACTGGGCGCCGCCTCCCGCGCTGAGGCCATCAGCCGTGCCCGCGCCGCCGGCCTGGGCGGCACCCGGTCGTAGCACGCACGCAGAACGCCTTCTAAGCGGCATTCCAGAAGTTCCGCTTGTAACCGGCGGGCAGCCA
>NZ_MSZZ01000127.1 GCF_002093975.1 Thermoactinospora rubra | reverse complement strand
CCTGAGGGATTCGAACCCCCGACCGTCGGATTAGAAGTCCGATGCCATCCGTTACCGAGGGGTGCCGAGCATGATCGAGTTGGTCTGAAACACCAGGCAGGGAGTCAACTAGCCTTACTGAGCGATACCGAGCATTGCCGAGCATTGCCGAGCATGATGGTCTGCCGATGGTCTGCCAGACCAACCGCCCCCACTCCCCATCACCCCTCGTCTTCATCGTGCGGCACATCCTCCGGCCACCGCTCCCGAGGACTCACGAACGTCCCCCTCGACCGGATGGTGAAGACCCACCCCTCCTCGGCAAGCAGCCGCGCCGCCGCGCGCGCCGTGTCCCGGGCCACCCCATGCATCTGGACCATCTGGTTCTCCGACGGGATCGGCATCAACGGCCGGAGCTTGCCCGAGCGGATCTGCTCGCGCACGATCGCCGCGATCTGCACATGCTTCGGGGTCGGATCGAAGTGGTCCACCGTCATGATCATGAACGTAGTGGTGGACCACTCCGGGGTCCTCGGCCCCTACGGGGTGCCCGAGGTACCTGGGGTAGTCAGGTACTACAGGGTCTACAGGCTAGACACGAGACGACTGCGCAATTACAGTGCCCGATGCCCGGCCGCTGCTCGACCCCACCGCCGGGCGGCGGCCCGGGCCCCGGTTCTCCCCCTCCGGCGCGCGCCGCCACCTCGCCCCTTCTGCCAGCGAGGCTTTCGCCCGGATATGTCCGCGCAGAAAGCGCACGTCAACCGGCATGCAGGCATCGTGCCGCACTCTTCCCCGCAGCACCCGACCGAGGAGACCCCCATGCGCATCCCCGCCCTGCTCACCGCGCTCGCCATCACCACCGCAGGCTGCTCGGCCACCGACGCCGCCGGCCCCGCCCCGGCGACAGCGCCCATCGAATCCCCGAGCCCGTCGCCCACCCCAACACAGACCCCACCACCAGGCACCGTCGCCGTGGGTACGACCCAGACCAGCACCGACACCGACTACGAAACCCAGGTCACCGTCCTACGGGTCCGTGACCCCTTCCGGACCGTCATACCCGACACCGAACAACGGCCCGGCAACCGGTACATCGGCGTCGAGGTCAAGTTCTGCCTCAAGCGCTACCAAAATGCGGGCCAGTGCTCCGGCCTTCAGGCCGGGG
>NZ_MSZZ01000126.1 GCF_002093975.1 Thermoactinospora rubra | reverse complement strand
CGCCCCTCAGGTCTCAGGAGTTACACCCTTATTCGTACAGTCCCCCATTGGGACGACGAGGAGGATCAAGACGAGGAAGGCGAGGAGGAGGACGGCGATGAGTGAGCGTGCTACCGAAGCATGGTTTGCCGGAGTGTTGCGGCCAGGCAGCAGCTCCGCCCAGCTGCGTGAGTACGCTGCCGACCGAGAATGGGTCCTGACAGACGAGTACCCGCGAGACGTCATCCGGTTCCGGAGCTGGTCATGGCGGGGGAACGAAGGCGAGTGCGTCCTGTCAGAGGACCACCGCAGCGGTTTGCGTTACGTAGAGGCTCGGCCGGAGTCGTTCGCCGCGCGGTTGACGGAGCTGTTCGACTTGGAGGCTCCCGAGGATCTGTTCGAGACGACGCGCGCGGCGACGGAGCCGCTGGAGAAGATGCGGGCGGTCCGCGCGCTGGCCTTCCTCCAGCACAGCGCGGCCCTCAGCGCAGCGCAGACGGCGCCGGAGGACCCTGATCATCCAGGGTGTGCGCTGCTACAGGATGATGTGCGCTATCTGGAGGCGTTTGAGCGGGCGCTGCTGGACCCGGTGGCGGGCGTACGCCGCGCCGGCCTGGATGCCCTGCGCCACAGTCTCTGGCCGGGCGCTCGTGACATCGTGCGCCGGCACTACGACTCACTGCCACAGTTCGCTGACCTCATCGACGAATGGCTGGTGGACGAGGCACCCCGGATCCGAAAGCCCGCCTCTTAGGAACCGTAGAGAGTGACCTTCTGAGCTGGGCGTTTACTGGCCTGGCTGGTTGAACGTGAAACCGCCTTCTACCGCGGGTGCAGGCGTGCGAGGCGGTGGTGGCGATGGCTTCGTTGCCGGCGGAGCCGGCGCGGCGGCAGGCGGATGGCCGCCACTCAGGATGAAAACGCTCCCCGTAGGACATGATCTAAGCCCGCGCAGCCACGGCGCGAGTGGAGAATACGGCCCCTGTCTGAGATCTGCTCTTACTAATGAGAGGTATCACGGTGTGTCAGTTCCATGCTCCGGCCCAGGCGTTGACGCGGCGGGGGTTCATGGCCGCCGCGCTGGCGGCCCCCGCCGTGACCGCGCTCGGCGCGTCGCCGGCGGCAGCTCGCGCCATGGGCCCATTTGTCATCGCCCATGCGCCTTGGGTTCCGCAGATGTGTCTGTAGGAAAGGACACGGATCAGGG
>NZ_MSZZ01000125.1 GCF_002093975.1 Thermoactinospora rubra | reverse complement strand
AGAGCCTGCTGACGAAGGGTTTGGTCGGTACGGCCGAGTTGGGGTGATCTCGGCGGTTCTTCCGGCGTGTCGTGCCTGCGAACAGGAGCGGGCTCCTGATAGCTGAGGTGTTGTCTACGCATCTCAGCAGCCAGGAGCCCGTGGTTGCCTGTCTACACGCCCGCGCCGGAAAACGCCAGTGGTTGCGCCTCACCGGGGTGCCGATGTCACGGCCGCAGACCGGCCTATCCGTCGGATCTGTCCGATGCCGAGTGGGCGGTGCTGGAAGGCGAGGCACGGGCGGTGATGGCTGAGCTGGTCAAGGCCACAGGGCGGCCGATGGTGCATGACCTGCGCGCGGTCCTGGATGCGATCGGCTACGTGGCCAAGTACAGCATCGAGTGGCGGGCCCTGCCGGTCGACTTCCCGCCACACGATGCGGTGTATGCGTTCTTCCTGCGCTGGTCGGCGCGCGGGCTTCCCGAACGGCTGGCCGGCCGGTTACGCGGCCGTCTTCGCCTCCTGGCCGGACGCGGTGAGCTGCCCACAGCGGGATGCGTCGACTCCCAATCGGTCAAGGTCGCCGAGACCGTCACCGCCGCGGCCTGCGGCTACGACTCTGGGAAGAAGATCAAGGGGCAGAAGCGGCACCTCGCCACCGACACGCTCGGGCTCTTGCTGTGCGTGCTGGTCACCTCGGCGGCGGTGCAGGACCGCGATGGTGCGCACTCGTTGCTGGCCCGGCTGCGGGAGAAGTTCACCACCATCGCCCTGCTCTGGGCAGACGGCGGCTACGCCGGACGCCTGGTCACCTGGGCACGCGATGTCCTGCGCCTGACGGTTGCCATCGTCAAGCGCAGTGATGACATGCGCGGCTTCGTCGTCCTGCCCCGCCGCTGGGTGGTGGAACGTTCATTCGCCTGGCTGATGCGCTATCGGCGCCTGGTGCGGATCTACGAACGCAAGCCCGAACATCACGAAGCTTTCATCTGGTGGGCCGCCGTCCACCAGATGACCCGCCGCCTAGCACGCGAACTGGCAGGCGGGCAGCCTCACCGACGGTGGGGTGACCCACCACCGCTCCCCGAGCTGACCAGCCCCGACCGGCGTGGCAGAGTCCTGGAACTGCTGACCGCCCAGCCCTGGCGAGCCTGGCGAGGCAGCGAGTTGGCCGCCCTCCTCGGGATCGACAACATCAACAGCTTCCGCGTCCAGCTCTCCCAATGGTCCCACCAGGGTTACATCCGCAAGATCGGACCCGCTCTCTACGGGCCCATCCCCACCAGGACTTAAGCCTTTGTCAGCAGGCTCT
>NZ_MSZZ01000124.1 GCF_002093975.1 Thermoactinospora rubra | reverse complement strand
TGCCGAGCGGCCCGCGCATGCCCCGGGGCGGGATGCCCTGCCCGTCCGGGGAGGCCGGCAGCATGGGCACCGGCTCCTTGCCCCGCACGTGCGCCTCGATGTCCTCGGCGGGAGGCGTGTGGACCTCGATGAACTCCCCGTGCGGCAGCCGCTTGATGACGCCCGACTCCACGCCGTGCCCGATCACCGCCGCGTCCGCCCGCTGCAGGCCCAGGCAGATCCGGTAGGTGACGATGTAGGCGATCACCGGGCCCGCGAACACCAGCACCCGGCCGGTGTAGGTGGTCCAGTTCAGGCTGACGTTGAAGTTCGCCGCGATCTCGTCGTTGGCGCCCAGCAGCCACAGCACCCCTATCGCCGCGATGCCGATCGAGGTGCGGTGCGGGTTGTTGCGCGGCCGGTCGCAGATGTGGTGCTCACGGTTGTCGCCCGTGATCCACCGCTCGATGAACGGATACAGCGCCAGGCCGGTCATGATGATCCCCATCGGCACGAGGGCCGGGATGATCACGCTGAGCGGGAGCGTGCCCCACTCGGCGGTGCCGCCCAGGTTGATCTCCCACGGCACCATGAGGCGCAGGGAGCCCTCCAGGAAGCCCATGTACCAGTCGGGCTGGGAGCCGGCCGAGATGTCGGCCGGGTTGTACGGGCCGAAGATCCAGATCGGGTTGATCTGCGCGAAGGTCGCCAGACCGGCGATCACCGCGAAGGTGAACAGGAAGTACGCCCCGGCCTTGGCCATGAACGCGGGGTAGAACGGCGCGCCCACCACGTTGGTGTTGGTACGGCCCTTGCCCGGCATCTGGGTGTGCTTCTGCACCCACATGAGCACCATGTGCGCCGACACCAGCGCCAGGATGATGCCCGGGATCAGCAGGATGTGCAGCGAGTAGAACCGGGAGATGATGTCCTCGCCGGGGTACTCGCCGCCGAACAGGAAGAACGTGATGTAGGTGCCGACGATCGGCAGCGAGATCGCCACGCCCTCGGTGATGCGCAGACCGGCGCCCGACAGCAGGTCGTCCGGCAGCGAGTAGCCCGTCAGGCCCTCCACCAGCGCCAGCGTGAGCAGCAGCACGCCGATGATCCAGTTGAGCTCGCGCGGCTTGCGGTAGGCGCCGGTGAAGAACACGCGCAGCATGTGCACGGTCATGCCGGCCACGAACAGCAGCGCCGCCCAGTGGTGCATCTGCCGCATCAGCAGGCCGCCGCGCACCTCGAAGCTGAGCTCCAGCGCCGAGGCGTACGCCTCCGACATCATCACGCCCTTGAGCGGGGCGTACGGCCCGTCGTA
>NZ_MSZZ01000123.1 GCF_002093975.1 Thermoactinospora rubra | reverse complement strand
TGAACCGCGCCGAGTTTCGTGGAGGCCGGGTTAGCTGGCTGGGGTGAGGATAGCCGGATCGATCTGTGTTTGGTAGCGGGTCTCGTATTCGGCTGGTGGGAGGTCGTTGCAGGCGCTGTGGAGGCGTCGGTTGTTGTACCAGTTGACCCATTCCATGGTGGCGATCTCGACGTCGTCCAGGCCGTTCCAGGGGCCGCGCCGGTGGATCAGCTCGGTCTTGTACAGCCCGATGGTGCTTTCGGCCAGGGCGTTGTCGTAGCTGTCCCCACGGGAGCCGACCGAGCAGACCGCCCCGGCGCCCGCGAGGCGTTCGGTGTAGCGAATTGACAGGTATTGGCAGCCGCGGTCGGAGTGATGCACCAGACCCTCCAGCCGCCGGCCGTCACCGCGCCGCCAGATGGCCATCTCCAGCGCGTCCAGGGCCAGGTCGGTGCGCAGGTGATCGGCCAGCCGCCAGCCGACGATCATCCGCGAGAACGCGTCGATCACCAGGGCCGCGTACACGAACCCTGAGGCGGTCGGGATGTAGGTCAGGTCGGCGACCCACAGCCGGTTCGGGGCGGGGGCGGTGAAGTCGCGGTTGACCAGGTCGGCGGTCCGCTCGGTGACGACTTCGGCGATCGTGGTGGTCCGCGTCTTGTGGTCACCGCGGACCGCCCCGGCCAGCCCCAGGCGCTTCATCAGCCGGGCCACGGTGCAGCGGGCCACGCGGATGCCGCGCCGGTTGAGTTCCTTCCACATCTTGCGCACGCCATACACCTCGAAGTTGTCGTTCCACACCGTGGTGATCTCGGCCATGAGCCGGGCATCGCGCACCGCCCGTGCCGAGGGTGGGCGGGACTTGGCCGCGTAGTAGGTCGACGTGGCCACCTGCAGCACCCGGCAGATCGGCTCGACGCCGAAAGCGTCGCGATGAGCGTCGATGAAGGCGACTACCTGGGCGGCCGTGGGTCGAGTTCGGCCGCGAAAAAAGCTGCCGCGGCCTTGAGGATCTCGTTGGCGCGGCGCAGCTCGCGCACCTCGCGCTCCAGCTCGGCGATCCGCTGCGCATCTGCGGTCGAGGTGCCGGGCCGCTGCCCCTGGTCGATCTCGGCCTGGCGCACCCACCCACGCAACGCCTCGCGGTGAACGCCGAGCTGATCGGCCACCCGGGCGATCGCGCCGGGGGCGCCACCGCTCTGCCGGCGGACCTCGAACACCATGCGCACCGCGCGCTCACGAAGCTCTTGGGGGTACTTCCTCGGGGCTGGCATCGTGACGTGATTCTCCCTTCCGCCAGCAGATGATGCTGGCTTCAGGGCCTCCACGAAAGTCGGAGTGGTTCA
>NZ_MSZZ01000122.1 GCF_002093975.1 Thermoactinospora rubra | reverse complement strand
ACCCACAAGACCACCGAACGCTTGAGGACTGTGAGACTGGAGAGGCACCGCCCGGAATACCATATCTGACCCGGCTTGAGACTGGCCGCTGTGCCTTCGTGATGACCTGTCGTCTGGGCCTGGGCGGTGCCGCCGACCAGGCGGGGATGTGTCCCCATAGGGGCCTTGCGAGCGCATCGTCACAGTCCTGACCTCCTCCGCCCGGCGGTGACCCCCGAGCTTGTGAGGAGAACCGTGACCCGCGCCGTTGCCGAGCCCACCCGCGTCGATGATGACGAGATCGTCTTGGGGGTGGACACCCACGCCGACACCCACGTCGCCGCAGTCGTCACCACTCTCGGCAGGCTCATGGCCACCCGGTCGTTCCCGACGACCGCGGCAGGCTACACCGCGCTGCTGACTTGGGCTCGAGGACATGGCCGGTTGCACCGAGCCGGCGTTGAGGGCACCAGCTCCCATGGCGTGGCACTCAACCGCTACCTGCTCGGCCAGGAGATCCAGGTCCTTGAGGTCAACCGGCCCAACCGGGCGGTGCGGCGTCGACGCGGCAAGAGCGACGCCGTCGATGCCGAGAACGCCGCGCGGGCGGTGTTGGCCGGGGAAGCCACGGCGATCGCCAAGACCGGAGACGGAGCGGTCGAGATGGTCCGGCTGTTCAAGATGGCCAAGGACTCCGCGATCAAGGCACGAACCCAGACGCTCAACCAGCTCAGGGCCGTCCTCGCACGAACCGATCCAAGTCTGCGCGACTCGCTCAAGGGACTCGGACAGGCCGCGCTACTGCGCACCTGCTCCAGGTTCCAGGCCGGTTCCCTTGTCGGGATCGAGGACGCAGCCATCGCCGTCCTACGCACCCTGGCCTTGCGGATCCTCGCACTCACCGAGGAGATCCGCGCCCACGAACGAGCCCTGACCGAGATCATCACCGGCTGCGCCCCGAAGCTGCTGGAACGGCACGGGATCGGCCCGGACACCGCCGCATCCCTCCTCATTACCGCAGGTGACAACCCTGAGCGGCTAAACAGCGAGGCCGCCTTCGCCGCGCTGTGCGGCGTCAATCCCATCGAAGCGTCCTCTGGAAAGACGACCCGGCATCGTCTCAATCGTGGCGGTGACCGGCGCAGCAACAGCGCCCTCTACACCATCGTGCTGACCAGGCTCGGACGCGACCAGCGCACTCGCGACTACGCGCAGCGGCGCACCGCCGAGGGCAAGTCCAAGAAGGAGATCATCCGCTGTCTGAAGCGATACGTCGCTCGAGAAGTCTTCCCAATAATCAGGGAAGCGCTCTCACCAGCGCAAACCTCATCATCGACGGCTTGACAGACATAGGGGCGTCATCACGCTCGTCCTCCAGCTCCGCGCGTTCCTTCTCCCA
>NZ_MSZZ01000121.1 GCF_002093975.1 Thermoactinospora rubra | reverse complement strand
GCGTCTTCGACCTTTTCAAGATCGGTATCGGTCCGTCCAGCTCGCACACCGGCGGCCCGATGGCCGCCGCGCACCGCTTCGCCCGCGGCCTGGACGCCGACGGCCTGCTCGGCCAGGTCGCCCGGGTGCAGGCCATCCTGTACGGCTCGCTCGGGCTGACCGGCAAGGGCCACGGCAGCGACAAGGCCGTGCTGCTGGGGCTGTCCGGCGACAAACCCGAGCTCGTCGACGTGGACACCGTCGAACCCCGGCTGGCCCGGATGCGCGCCACCGGCACCCTCGAGTTGTACGGCAAGCACCCCATCCCGTTCGCGGCCGGCGAGGACCTGATCTTCGAGCGCAAGACCAGCCTGCCCGGGCACCCCAACGGCATGCGCTTTGTCGCCTTCGATGCCGACGGGGCGGTGCTGCGGGAGAAGGTGTACTACTCGGTGGGCGGCGGCTTCGTGGTCGATGAGAGTGCCACCGGCGCCGACCGGATCAAACCCGATGACACGGTGCTGCCCTACCCGTTCGCCACCGCCGCCCAGCTTTTGGCGCACTGCGAGCAGACCGGGCTGTCGATCTCCGGGCTGATGCTGGCCAACGAGCAGGCCTTCGGCCGCACCCAGGAGCAGATCCGGGAGGGGCTGCTGCGCCTGTGGCGGGTGATGGCCGCCTGCGTGCGGCGGGGCATCGCCGCCGAGGGGGTGCTGCCCGGCGGGCTGAAGGTGCGGCGGCGCGCCAACCAGCTGTATCGGCGGCTGCAGGCCGAGGCGCCGGACAAGGATCCGCTGCACGCCATGGACTGGGTCACCTTGTGGGCGCTGGCGGTCAATGAGGAGAACGCCGCCGGGGGGCGGATCGTCACCGCGCCGACCAACGGGGCGGCCGGCATCGTCCCGGCGGTGCTGCACTACTACGCCCGGTTCGTCCCGCACGCCGGGCCGGGCGAGGCCGAGGACGGGATCGTGCGGTTTTTGCTGACCGCGGCGGCGATCGGGGTGTTGTTCAAGGAGAACGCCTCCATCTCCGGGGCGGAGGTGGGCTGTCAGGGGGAGGTGGGGTCGGCCTGTTCGATGGCGGCGGCCGGGTTGACCGAGGTGCTGGGCGGCACCCCGGCGCAGGTGGAGAACGCCGCCGAGATCGGGATCGAGCACAATTTGGGGTTGACGTGTGATCCGATCGGCGGGCTGGTGCAGATTCCGTGCATCGAGCGCAACGCGGTGGCCTCGATCAAGGCGATCACCGCGGCGCGGATCGCGTTGCGCGGGGACGGCCGGCATTTCGTGTCGCTGGACAAGGCGATCAAGACGATGCGGGACACCGGGCGGGACATGCTGGACAAGTACAAGGAGACCTCCCGCGGCGGGCTGGCGGTCAACGTCATCGAATGCTGACG
>NZ_MSZZ01000120.1 GCF_002093975.1 Thermoactinospora rubra | reverse complement strand
GGGACTGTACGAATAAGGGTGTAACTCCTGAGACCTGAGGGGCGGATGTCCCTCTGGAGGAGGAAACCCATGACAGCGACGACGTCCTCGGGCACACCGAAGCCGGCCTCGGCGAAGAAGCCTGAAGACCTCATCGACGACGAGTTGATGGCGATGCTGGCCGAGCGGGCCAAGACCGGCGGGGTGAGCCTGGCCGGCGAGGGCGGACTGCTGGCCCAGCTGACCAAGAAGCTGCTGGAGAGCGCCCTGGAGGGCGAGATGGACGCCCACCTGGGCTATGCCAAGCACGAGCGCGGCGGCAGCCCAGAGGGCAACGCACGCAACGGGCGCCGGGCCAAGACCGTGCTGACCGAGGCCGGCCCGGTCGAGATCGACGTGCCGCGCGACCGGAACGCCAGCTTCGAGCCGCAGATCGTTCGTAAGCGGCAGCGGCGGCTTGCCGGGGTGGACGGCATCGTGTGCTCGCTGGCCGCCAAGGGGCTGACCACCGGGGAGATCTCCGCGCACCTGGCCGAGGTGTACGGCGCGAGCGTCTCGAAGGAGACGATCTCCACCATCACCGACCGGGTGATGGAGGGCATGGCCGAGTGGCAGAACCGGCCCCTGGATCCGGTTTACCCGGTGATCTTCATCGACGCCATCCGGGTGAAGATCCGCGAGGGCAACGTCGCCAACCGGCCCATCTACCTCGCCTTGGGCGTCACCGTCGACGGTGAGCGCGACATCCTCGGGCTGTGGGCTGGCGAGCATGGCGACGGCGAGGGCGCCAAGTTCTGGCTGCGCGTGCTCACCGAGATCAAAAACCGCGGGGTGGGCGATGTGCTCATGCTGGTCTGCGACGGCTTGAAAGGCCTGCCGGACGCGGTGTCGGCGACCTGGGAGCAGACGATCGTGCAGACCTGCATCGTGCACCTGCTGCGCACCTCCTTCCGCTACGCGAGCAAGAAGGACTGGCCTCAGCTCGCCAAGGACCTCAAGCCCGTCTACACCGCCCCGAGCGAGTCGGCGGCGCTGGACCGGTTCGCCGAGTTCAGCGACAAGTGGGAGGTGCGCTACCCGGCGATCGTCAAGCTGTGGACCGATGCCTGGGCCGAGTTCGTGCCGTTCCTGGCCTTCGATGTGGAGATCCGCAAGGTCATCTGCAGCACGAACGCGATAGAGTCGATCAACGCTCGCCTCAGGAGGGCGGTGAACGCACGTGGTCACTTCCCCAATGAGCAGGCCGCGCTCAAGTGCCTGTACATGGCCTTGATGAGCCTGGATCCCACCGGCAAGGGCCGCGCCCGCTGGATGATCCGCTGGAAGGCCGCGCTCAACGCCTTCGACATCGCCTTCGACGGGCGCCTGTCCGTCGGTCGCATCTGAAACCCATCAAGATCTAGTTACACCCTTTTCTTGACACTCCC
>NZ_MSZZ01000119.1 GCF_002093975.1 Thermoactinospora rubra | reverse complement strand
GAGCAATGATCGAAACCTGTGGATCTGACGGGAAGGGGTGTACCTTCCCGAATCATCTGATCAAGGTTTCGAGATAGGCCGACGTTCGCGGCGTCGGCCGGGAAGGCACACCCGTGTCCCTCACCGTAGTGCCCGAGTTGCCCGCTGACGACCACGATGGTGTGCCTGGCGGCGGCTCCGCCTCGCTGATCGACCAGATCGTCCGCGAGGGCGCCCGCAAGATGCTCGCCGCCGCTCTGCAGGCCGAGGTCGACGCCTACATCGCCGCCTTCGCCGACGAGCGCGACGAGGCCGGGCACCGCCTGGTCGTGCGCAACGGCTACCACGCCCCGCGTGAGCTGCTCACCGGCGTCGGCGCGATCGAGGTGAAGGCTCCGCGGGTCAACGACAAGCGCATCGACGAGACGACGGGTGAGCGTCGGCGGTTCTCCTCGGCGATTCTGCCCGCCTGGGCCCGTAAGACGCCGCAGCTGACGGAGGTGCTGCCGCTGCTGTATCTGCACGGCTTGTCCTCCGGCGACTTCGTGCCCGCGCTGGGGCACTTCCTTGGGTCGAGCGCGGGCCTGTCGGCCTCGGTGATCACGAGACTGACCGAGACCTGGAAGAGCGAGCAACGTGCCTTCGCCGGCCGGGACCTGTCGCTCGTCGACTACGTCTACCTGTGGGTGGACGGCATCCACGTCAACATCCGGCTGGAGGAGCACAAGCTGTGCCTGCTGGTGATGATCGGCGTGCGGGCCGACGGCCGTAAGGAGCTCGTCGCGGTGACCGATGGCTACCGGGAGTCGACGGAGTCGTGGGCCGACCTGCTGCGCGACTGCAAACGGCGCGGGATGACCGCGCCGGTGCTGGCGATCGGGGACGGCGCGCTCGGCTTCTGGTCGGCGCTGGGTGAGGTGTTTGCGCAGACCAGAGCCCAGAGGTGCTGGTTTCACAAGATCTCTAATGTGTTGGGGGCGCTGCCGAAGTCGGCCCACCCGGGCGCGAAGAAGGCGCTGGCGGAGATCTGGAACGCCGAGGACAAGGACCACGCCGAACGCGCGGTCACCGACTTCAAGGCCACCTACGGCGCCAAGTATTCCAAGGCCGTCGCCAAGGTCACCGACGACCTCGACGAACTGCTGGCCTTCTACGACTACCCGGCCGAACATTGGGTGCACCTACGCACGACCAACCCCATCGAGTCGACCTTCGCCACCGTCCGGCACCGGACCAAGGTCACCAAGGGGCCGGGCTCGCGAGCAGCCGGGCTGGCGATGGCCTTCAAACTCATCGAGTCGGCGCAAAAGCGCTGGCGAGCCGTCAACGCACCTCATCTTGTCGCCCTGGTCCGTGCCGGGGCGACGTTCATCAACGGCAAGCTGGTCGAGCGGCCCGAGGAATCACCCGTCACCGAGGACCAGTCGAGAGCCGCCTAAAAGATCTTGATCCACAGGTCTTGACGATTGCTC
>NZ_MSZZ01000118.1 GCF_002093975.1 Thermoactinospora rubra | reverse complement strand
CGCCTGAAGGCGGGGGATTCCAACCGTCACACCTATGCAGAATGGAGGATCGGTTGAGGTTCGCGGTGCGCTGGCCCGGCAGCCCAGGGCCCTTCCCGCGCAGTCACGGCATGCCCTGCCGCCAGCTTGATGTTCCTGGCCGCGTTCACGTCGGCGTTGCCGGCGTATCCGCAGGACCGGCAGCGGAAGACGGCTTGGCTCTCGCGCGCCTCACGATCCACGATCCCGCACGCCGAGCAGCGCTGGCTCGTGTACGCGGGGTTGATCTTCATGATGCGGCCGGGCGCCTTGTGCTCCAGCCGCTCAACGAGCCGGCCTCACCCGGCGGCGAGGATGCCCCGGTTCAGCCCAGCCTTGTGCCGGACGTTCCGGCCCGGCGCGTCGACCGTGCCCTTGGCCGAGCGGGTCATGCCGCGGATGTTGAGGTCCTCGACGGCGACCACGTCGAAGCGGCGGGCCAGATCGGTGGAGACCTTCTCGACCCAGTCCTTACGCCGATCGGCCTCCCGCGCCTTCAGCCGGGCGATCGCGGCCTTGATCTTCGCCCTGCGCTTGGACCCGCGCCGGGCGCGGGCCAGCTTGCGTTCCAGGCGGCGCAGCCGCGCCGCCTCGGCCTCGCGCAGCGTGGGGACGTGCAGCGTCTCGCCGGTGGACAGAGCGGCCGAGATGGCAACGCCACGGTCCAGGCCAACGCTCTCTCCGGTTTCGGGTGCGGGGATCGGCTCGGGGATCGCGGCGAAGGCGACATGCCAGCGACCGGCGCGGTCGCGGGTGATCCGGTACGACTTCACCTCCGCCGGGACCGCGCGGGACCAGCGGAACCGCACCCACCCCACCTTCGGCACCTTGACCTCGCCCACGTGGCGGGACACACGGCGCACATCCCATTGATCGCCCTGCTGGCCGACGATGCGGAACCCCTCGTGCCGCCCCTGCTTGCGCCAGGTCGGCCGCCGGTGTGTCCCGTTGAAGAAGTTGGCCATGGCCTGGGCGAAGTCCCGCAGCGCCTGCTGCTGGACGATGATCGACCCGGCGGCCAGCCAGGCGAACTCCGCCCGCGCCTCGGTGAGCTGGCGGCACTGCTCGGCGAACCCTGGCCCGCTTTTACGTCCCGGCGCCCAGTGGGCGTGCTGCTCGATGGCGAGGTTCCACACGAACCGCGCGTGCGAGCAGTGCTCCAGCAGGGCCGCCTCCTGGGCGGGTGTGGGCTGGAGCCGGTAACGAGACATGACACCACTATACCACTAAAGTGGTGTCATGATTCGGATTACGTTGCGTCTTCCCGACGACCTTCACGCCCTGGTCACCGCCGCCGCCGAGCGCGACCGTCGGTCTCTCAATGCAGAAATCTTGTACCTACTCGAGAAAGGACTGTCCGATGACGGACGCTCCGCGCCCGAGGCCGCCCCGCCTTCGGCGGGCCGCCCCTGACGGGGCCCGGATTCCTCCCGGCCCTGAAGGACCGGGCTTCCTCCGGTGGTCTAGGTGAG
>NZ_MSZZ01000117.1 GCF_002093975.1 Thermoactinospora rubra | reverse complement strand
CAATGCCGTATAGATAGGCGTTGGGTGCTTGTGTCAAGTCGCCTGAAATGGGACGGAGCTCCTGCTAGAACGGTGTCGACCAAGATCACTGTTCGGCTAGGAGCTCCGTGGACACGCATTGTGTCATTTCTCGTGAGGTTGTGGTGGCGGCCGGGGCGTTCGCGCCGGGGCATCTGGGCGAGCTGACCCGGCTGGTGCCATTCGAGATGATGGATCAGGCGCTGGCGGCGACGGGCCGGGTGGAGTCGCGGGTACGGGACCTGCCCTCCCGGGTGGTGATGTATCTGCTGCTGGCCGGGGCGTTGTTCCCCGAACTGGGATGGCGCGGGGTGTGGCGGAAGCTGACGATGGGACTGACGGGCCTGGCGGTGGCGTTCCCGACGGGCGGGGCACTGGCACAGGCCCGCCGCCGGGTCGGGGCCGAGCCGATGCGATGGCTGTTCGACCTGCTCCGTGGTCCGGCGGCCGGGATCGCCACCCCCGGTGTGTGGTGGCGGGGACTGCTGGTCTGCGCGATCGACGGCACCACGATGGCGGTGCCCGACACGCCCGCGAACCTGACCACCTACCTCAAACACCGCTGCAACAACGGCGGGGCGGGCTATCCGGCGCTGCGCCTGCTGGCGCTGGTGTCCTGCGGCACGCGCACGATCCTGGACGCGGTGTTCGGCCCCACCAGCGACGGCGAGACCACGCAGGCGCCACGACTGCTGGCCCGCCTGCGCGAGGGGATGATCGTGCTGCTGGACCGCAACTTCGCCGCCCACACGCTGGTGACCGCGATCGCGGGAACCGGCGCGCACGTCCTGGTCCGGGCGCGTAACAGTCGGGCCCTGCCCGTCCTGCACCGTCACCACGACGGCTCCTACACCTCCCGGCTCGGCGTCCTGGCGGTCCGGGTCATCGACTGCGAGATCGCCATCACCACCAGCGCGGGCCGCCGCACCGGCCTCTACCGTCTCGTCACGACCCTGACCGATGCCCGCACCCACCCCGCCGGCGAACTGATCACCCTCTACCACCAGCGATGGGAGGTCGAGACCGCCTACCTGGAGATCAAATCCACCATTCTGGGCGGCCGGGCCCTGCGCGCCCGCACCCCCGCCGGCATCACCCAGGAGATCTACGCCCTCCTCACCGCCTACCAACTCGTGCGCCTGGCCATGGCCGACGCCACCACCACCCAGCCCGGGCTGGACCCCGACCGGGCCAGCTTCACCATCGCCCTGCACACCGCCCGCGACCTGATCATCCAAGCCGCGGGCGTCATCACCGACACCGCCATCGACCTCCTGGGCACCATCGGCCGACACGTCCTGGCCGACCTCATGCCCGACCGGCGCGTTCGCACCCGCCCCCGCGTCGTTAAACGCGCCATCTCCAAATACAACGCCAAAGGCACCGTCGACCGAACCAGCTACAAGGCCACCATCAGCATCGACATTCTGGCCGCACCCGACCCTTGACGCCCGGCTCCAGACCTTAACTACACGGCATTG
>NZ_MSZZ01000116.1 GCF_002093975.1 Thermoactinospora rubra | reverse complement strand
GATCACTAGGGCACCCTCTTTCTGGCGGGTGGTGGCAAGCTGCTCGTCGTAGGGACTCGGCGGGAGTCGGGGGAAGGGCCTGTGTTGATCGCCCGGGAAGGGCCACTGTGATACCGCCGCCCCCGGCTTCCCCGAGGCTGCAGACCGGCAACAGGGAGTAGCGCCGTAGAGCGCCGGTTAGTGATCGCCCGGTAGACAGCCTCCTCGCCGAGTCGTCGCTGCCAGGCAAAGGAGTTCAGGTGTCGCTTGCGTTGCCCCCGGCGCGCTGGTTCGTCGGAGTCGACTGGGCCGCAGACAAGCACGCTGTCTGTGTCCTCGACGACAGCGGCAAGACCATCGATGAGTTCGTCATCGCGCACAGCAGCGACGGCATCGCCTCGCTGATCGGTCGGCTGGCCCGGCTCGATGACCCGGCGGCCGTCCCCATCGCGATCGAGCGGCCCAACGGCCGCCTGGTCGATCTGCTGCTGGAAGCCGGTCACCCGGTCGTCCCGGTCAAACCCAACGCGATCAAGACATGGCGGGAGGGCGAAGTGCTGTCGGGCGCCAAGTCCGACGCCGGTGACGCCTCGGTGATCGCCGAGTACCTGCGGCTGCGTCGCCACAAGCTGCAGCTCGCCACGCCCTACAGCGACCAGACCAAGGCCGTGCGCACGGTGATCCGCACCCGTGATGACCTGGTGGAGGCCCGGGTAGCGGCCACCAACCAGCTCGCCGCGCTGCTGGAGACCCACTGGCCGGGCGCCAAGGCGGTCTTCGCCGACCTGGCCTCGCCGATCGCGCTGGATTTCCTGACCCGCTACCCGACCCCGGCTTCGGCCGCCCATCTGGGCGAAAAGCGGATGGCCGCGTTCTTGGTCAAGCACGGCTACAGCGGCCGCCGCCGCCCGGCCGAGCTGCTGGCCCGGCTGCGCCAGGCCCCGGCCGGCACCACCGGCGAGGCCCTGACCGAAGCGCTGCGCGATGCGGTCATCGCCCTGGCCACCGTGGTCAAGTCGCTGGTCGGAGCGATCAAGGACCTGGACCGGTCGAGCGCCGCCCACCTCGGGGAGCACCCGGACGGCGAGATCTTCACGTCGCTGCCAAGGTCGGGTCAGATCAACGCCGCCCAGATGCTCGCCGAGTGGGGCGACTGCCGAGCAGCCTACGCCGGACCCGACTCCGTCGCCGCCCTGGCCGGATGCACACCGGTCACCAAACAGTCCGGCAAACACCGGGCGGTGCACTTCCGGTGGGCCTGCAACAAACGCTTCCGCCGCGCCCTCACCATCTTCGCCGACAACAGCCGACGCGCCAGCCCCTGGGCCGCCGCCCTCTACGCCAACGCACGCGCCAGCGGCAAGGACCACCCCCACGCCGTCCGCATCCTGGCCCGCGCATGGATCCGGGTGATCTGGCGCTGCTGGAACGACGGCATCCCTTACGACCCCGCCAGACACCGCGCAGCGGCGGCCTTCCTCACCGAAGCCGTGGCGTGAGGTTGACACAGGGAGTATCACAG
>NZ_MSZZ01000115.1 GCF_002093975.1 Thermoactinospora rubra | reverse complement strand
CCCCAGCCAGCTAACCCGGCCTCCACGAAACTCGGCGCGGTTCACGGTCGGGCGTCTATCTGGTGTCGGTGGCGGGCAACGCTGCCGATGCTCACCCGGTGCCCGCCGACCAGCCCGAACTGGTGGTGAAGCTGCTGTCGCGCCCCTCGGTGGTCCAGGCGCGATGACGCCGGCCGAGCTTGACGAGAAGTACGGGCGGGTCTGGGAGTTCTTCCCACAGCTGGCCATCGGGGTGGCCGCCGTACGGCGGCAGCGGTCCCTGACCGATGAGGACTACCGGCGCGGCATGGTCCCGGTGCTGCTGGCCGGTGATCTGGTCGGGCTGGTTCCGCAGCTGGAGCGGCAAGCGCGCCTGTAGACACGGCCGCTCCCCACAGGCGCACGGCCGGCGGTAGTGGCTCACATGAGGGGAAACCCTGCTGTCGGCCGTGCCACCACCTCGGGCCACCCGGCCCGAGCGAGAAAGGAGGGCACCCCCAGATGGACCTGTATGCGAGGGATCTCGGCCCGCCGGCCTTCCGCCGCCTGTGCGGCGGCAACCAGCAGGAAGAGGAGATGGAGTCCTGCGTGGAGATCGCGCCCGCTTCCCGGTGAGGTCGACGCCTTCGCCCTGCGCGACTCGAAGAATCCCCAGGCCGGGACGCTCCGGTTCACCAGTGACGAGCTGCGCGCCGCCGGGATGCGGGCCATCTAGGAACCGCCACCCGAGGACGGCCCCTGCCCGCCGGAATCCGGCAGGGGCCGTCCCCTTCCGCGACGATACGGACGGCACGGGAGACCGATGCACTGGCACGCCTACACCTGGACCGGTCACGGCGCCGAGCTCAAACGCGAGGCCGAACGCCGCCCAGATTCCCCGGACTTCGCCACCTCGCCGCTGCCGCCCGTGCGCACCGGGGACTGGCTGGCCAAACCACCCACCAGGATCGCCGAAACGTTCGACGACGCGACCAAGGCGGTGGCGTGGATGGCCGGGGAGTACAGGCCGCTGCGTCCGCAATGCGACATCATCCCGGTCGAGCATCGCTTGGCCGTGGCGACCGATCTTTTGCCGCGTGGGTGGATGTGCAGTGGGGCGAATGGCTGCATGGTGGCCGCTTCGTCACCCTCGGCATGGTGTGCTGCCCGAACGGGCACGTGGCCCATCCCTGTCCCGAGCGTGGTTGATCGAGCCACAGCATCCCGCCCGTGGGGAGGCGCCCAGCGATGCGCGCCTGCTGAAGCGGGTTTGCGTCCGGGGAGCGCGAGGGGTCGGCAGACCCCTCGCCCGGGGGCGTGGGGGGAGGCCGAAGGACTCTCCCCACGAAACACAGCCTGAGCCTCGACAAGCGCGAAGCGCCGAGGCGGCGAAGCCCATGCCCTTGACGCCCGCTCCCAAGCCGCCTCACTTTCCCGTGGGGAGGCGCCCAACGATGCACCCCTGCTGAAACGGGTTCGCGTCCAGGGAGCGCGAGGGGACGGCAGTCCCCTCGCACCGGGGGCGTGGGGGTGGGCCGCAGGCCAATGTCAGGAACTTTAGGGGTCTGGCGTTGGCCGTTGGGCG
>NZ_MSZZ01000114.1 GCF_002093975.1 Thermoactinospora rubra | reverse complement strand
CTCGGCGGTCCGAGGCGGAGCCTCATTAGTACTCCAGCCGCACTTCGGCTCTTGAAGGAGCGTGTCTGGACACGCTTGACCGTGGTTGGGACCGCCTGGGTATACCGGGGCGTGCCTGGGTGGTGCCCGCGTGAAGAAGGAACGGCCACCGCTGTGATCATTCAGGTGTGATGGAACTGAAGATCGTGCGGTGGCCGCGATGGCCAGCGTAGAACACCTGGGTGCTGCTCGTTTGCAGGCCGGTCTCGATGCCGCCTTCGCGCGGGTGGCCGGTCGCTTCAAAGGCCCGGAGGTGCGTGCACGGGCACGCCGCTGCGTTGAGGGCCTGCTGTCCGGGCTGGAGCGGAAGAACGGCTGGTCGCTGGCCGAGTACGCGGGCGAGCGCAGTCCCGATGGGATGCAACGGCTGTTCAACGCGGCCACGTGGGATGCCGAGGGTGTGCGCGATGACATCCGCGCCTACGTCATCGACCATCTCGGCCACGGCGACGGTGTGCCGGTGGGCGACGACACCGGCTTCGCCAAACAAGGCCGCTGCTCAGCCGGGGTGCAGCGGCAATACACCGGCACCCTGGGGAAGATCGCCAACTGCCGGATCGGGGTGTTCCGCGGCTATGCCTCCATCGGCGGCCGGGCCTTGATCGATCGCGAGTTATACCTGCCCCGCGACTCGTGGATCGCCGAGCCGTCCCGGCGCGCCGCCGCGCAGATTCCCGAGCAGGTCGGCTTCGCCACCAAGCCGCAACTCCTCCACGCGATGATCGAGCGAGCTGTGGCGGCGGGGCTGCCGTTTGCCTGGGTGACCGCCGATGAGGCCTACGGCGACAACGGACCGCTGCGCCACTTCCTGGAGGACAGGCGCATCGGCTACGTGGTGGCTGTCTCGCGTACCCATCAGATCACCACCGGCGCCGGTAAGACGCGTGCCGCCATCATGGCCGGCAAGGTCCGCAAGGCTGGATGGCAGCGCCTGTCGTGTGGGCCGGGCGCCAAGGGCGAGCGCCACTATGACCGGGCTCTGATCGCCACCGCCAGCCCGACCCATCACCTGCTGATCCGCCGTTCCGTCAGCAAGCCCGCCGGCCTGGCCTTCTTCCTGTGCCACACCCCCACACCGGTGCCGTTGGGCCGACTGGTCCACATCGTCGGCTGCCGCTGGACCATCGAGGAATGCTTCCAGACCGGCAAGAACGAGGCCGCGTTCGACCACTACCAGGTCCGGCTTTACCCGGCCTGGTACCGCTACATGACGCTGGCCATGCTCGCACTGGCCTTCCTGGCGGTGACCCGCGTTGCGGTCGGTGACCCGCTGACCGAGCCGGCCGATCCAGGCTCCTGCCAGCTCATCCCGATGTCGGTGAACGAGATCCGCCGCCTGTTCGCCTTGCTGACCCGCCCTCCCACCGACGAAAGCCACATCGTGTACTGGTCACGCTGGCGACGACGCCGCCAAGCCCGCGCCCGACAAAGCCACTACCTGCGACAACAAGCTAGAGATCAGTAAGTGCGGCTGGAGTACTAATGAGGCTCCGCCTCGGACCGCCGAG
>NZ_MSZZ01000113.1 GCF_002093975.1 Thermoactinospora rubra | reverse complement strand
CAATGTCAGGAACTTAAGAATGAGCGGAAAGCACGAAGCTCCTGCTATGACTGGAGATTGTCGAGATCATCTAGTCTGGCAAGGAGCTTCGTGGTTGCTCATGCTGTCACACGTCTGGGCCCGCTGACCACTCGGCTGAAGGTCGCAGATCGGGTGGGGCTGGGCGCATTGACATCGTTCATCGACCCCACCGTGGTCGATGAGGTGCTGGCTGAGTGGCGGCCGACCCATGGCAAGGCCATCCGGGCGCGACAGCTGACCGCCCATCTGGGCATCTGGTTCGTACTCGGCTTATGCCTGTTCAGCTCGCTGAACTACAGCCAGGTGCTAGACCGGCTGACCGGTGGACCAGGCGGCGGGCTGCTGCGCCGATGGCGAGAGCGTAACTGGCAGCAGCCCTCCTCTACGGCGTTGTCCGGTCTGCGGCAGCGGCTGGGCTGGCCGGTGTTCGCCGCCCTGCTGCACCGGCTGGCCGGGCCGTTGACCTACGGCCGCCAGCCCTGGTCCCACCTGGATGACCTGCTGGTAGTGGCCTGGGACGGCACCGGGCTGACCACCCCGGCCAGCCCCGGCAACAAGCACGCCTTCAACCCCGTTGCCGCCCCCGAGGGCCACGCCGGCGCCCACTACCCGAACCTGACCCTGCTGACGCTGATCGCCTGCGGAACTCGTGCCGTCCTCGGCGCCGAGATCGGCACCTCGGGCAGCGAACGCCTGCTGGCCCACCGGCTCATCCGCTGCCTGCACCCGGGCATGCTGGCCCTGGCCGATCGCGGCTTCTACGGCCTGACCCTGTGGCGCGATGCCGCCGCCACCGGCGCCCACCTGCTGTGGCGCATCAACCACCAAGTCCTGCTCCCGGTCCTGCAACCGCTGCCCGACGGCTCCTACCTGACCGCCCTGACCAGCCAACGCGAACGCGACCAGCACAAAGCCAAACGCCGCAGCCGCGCCAGAAACGGCAGCACCCGACCCGTCGCACCCATGAAAGCCACCCTGGCCCGCGTCATCATCTGCCTGATCACCGTCACCGGCGACGACGGCAGCACCCGCACCGAACCGTACCGGCTGCTGACCACCCTGACCGACTACCGCACCCATCCCGCCCACGTCCTGGCCGCCGCCTACGCCCAGCGCTGGAACTGCGAGATCGCCTACAGCGAGATCAAGACCCGGCTGCGCGGGACCCGCCGCCTGCTCCGCTCGCCCCACCCCGGCCTCGTCCGGCAGGAAATCTACGGCTACCTCATCGTCTACCAGGCCATCCGCTACCTCATCATCGGCGCCGCCCTCACCCACGGCCTCGACCCCGACCGGATCAGCTTCACCCACGCCCTGCACACCATCCGCGACACCGTCACCCGTTCCGGCCCCCACGCCAAGGGGCTGGCCGACATCCTCACCGACCCCCGTACCCTGGTCCCCCACCGTCCCGGCCGCGTCTACCCCAGAGCCGTCTGGCGGGTCGCCACCCACTACCCCTCCCGCCACACCCACACCAGCCCCCTAGCACACAACGCCAGTTACTCCATCACCGTCCCACCACGCACCCGCACCCACCCACACCCCGCCCAATCAGCCCAAACAGTCGCCCAACGGCCAACGCCAGACCCCTAAAGTTCCTGACATTGG
>NZ_MSZZ01000112.1 GCF_002093975.1 Thermoactinospora rubra | reverse complement strand
ACCCTCGATCATGCCCCAGACCCCGGATTAGCTGCGGAACGCGAGGTTGAGTGGCCCGACGGTTTCGGCATGCTGCTCTCCTCCGAGCGCGTCCCACTGAGCAGGAGTCATCGTAGGAACGACGCGATTCGCGCGGTGACGGTCGTACGACCCACAACGTCAAAGATCTTCGAGGCGGATCAGACCGTCCTGGATGGCACGGGCCACCAGGGATGCCTTGGTCGAGGCCGGCCTGCCAACATTGGCGTACTTGATCCTGACCCGGTCTATGTAGGTGCTGACGGTGCGGGTGGAGATGCCTAGCCTCCGCGCGACCATCTCCTTTGACTCCGACTGGAACCACTCCACCAGGACATCGAGTTCCCTCGCGGACAGCCGCGGGCGATGAGATCGAGTGTCGGTCCAAAAAGCACCGCTCAGCGATGGAGGTGTGTAGGGCACGTGCTCGGCCGCCGCTCGGATGGCGCCCACGAGATGCTCCTCGCCTTCGGCCTTGGTCAAATATGTGAAGGCACCGATGTCCAGGCATTGCAATGCGACGTCAGGGTCGTCACGCATGGTGTAGATGATCACCTGCCGCCCATCGTCCACGAGGCGCTTGAGCTCTCCGTAGGCGGGCGTTGAGCTATCCAGCTGGAGATCGAAAATGACCACGTCCGCCGACCTGCCGATTCCTGTCCACACGGCACCGAGATCGAAGCCGGCCGCGACGATCTCAATCTCGGGACGTGCGGACGCGCACCACGCTCGAACGCCGGCAATGACCGCAGGATGGTCATCGATCACTGCGACTGTGACGAGGTTGTGCTCGACCAAGTCGCCTCCACCCATACACGTCCTTTCTGCATCGTCAATGTCACGTTGACTTGATCACTGTGTTCCGGATTCAGCAGCTCCTCGCGCGATCTCTCAGGAGAATCCGCGACCACGCCGACCTTCACTGACGTCGGAGAGCCGACCACGGTCGCCCGGGCGGTGGTGGCCGCTGTGGCCAGTACGGCCAGCACTGGCTCGATCAACGCCCGGCGGACGGCCGGCGGCAGAGCGACGCGATTACCTCGAACAGCGAGAGAAACCGCGACTCCTCTGCGTTCCGCGATCTCGATGCCCGCCCGCAGCTCATGGAGGAGACGGTCTGGTACATCGTCGCTCTCGGCCAGGAGACGACGAATGCGGGCCGCCTGTACGGCGCAGGCTTGCCGTACCGACTGATCGGCCGGATCATATGCTCCAGTGGCCAGACCTTGAAGCAGCGGGACCACGGCATCTGCCAAGGAGGCATAACGCACACGGCGATCCCTGTGCAGCTCTTCACTTACTGCTTCACGTGTCCGCAGCTGCTCTCGATCCATCGCTGCTCTTGCCGCGGTCCTCGCCACGTTTCGCAATGCATGTGTGGCGAAGGCGACACCTAGTTGGGTAATCCAAATGATCACGCTCGAAGTCAGCACCAGGATGACGCCATATGTTCCGGTCCGCCCCCCAAGAATCTGGATCGTCTCCATCATGATGAAGTCAGCGGACAGCACGGCGACGAGAAGCACCAAGGGTGCGTTTCGCAGCAGCAGCAAGCCAAACCACCCGATGTTGCCGTATGCCCAATGCGCCGACGTACCAAGGTCTTCGACGGGAACCCCGAACCTTTTTCATCCTCGTGCGGAAGCCGCTGGCCACATCATGA
>NZ_MSZZ01000111.1 GCF_002093975.1 Thermoactinospora rubra | reverse complement strand
CTAATGAGGCTCCGCCTCGGACCGCCGAGATGCGTGGTTGGCGTGGACACGATCGTGCGGGTGGGCGCATGCTCGCATCCAGGAAACGGTTGCGGTGGGTGGTTGCCATGGCGCGGGTCGTGACGGTGAACGACGTTCTCGACGGGCACGTGAAGCTGGACATCGAGTGCCTGGATCGGATCTACCTCAACGCCTACGTCCCGATCTTGCAGACTAGTTCGCAGGTGGTGGCGTTCCTGTCTGGGCATCTGGGTTTCCCGTTTCCCTCGCCGGTGCTGTTCAAGCAGTTGGGAGACCGCTTCCGCAAGGCGGTTGCGGTCTTCGCCGCCGACAACGGCCTTCCGTGGGTCAAGTTCGCCAAGGACGAGTCCAAGCTCGAGGCGATGCAACCTCATCTGGCCCGCCAAGCGGCCACTGGCCGCTCCGGCGTGGCGGCGATCGGGGTGGCGCAGGAGTTCCAGCGCGTGTGGACCGCTCACGAGGGCAAGACCTCCACCGGCACTCCCCGCTGGTCCTTCGTCAAGGCCGACCGGCGGGTGACCTGCTACTACTTCTATCTCTGGGACGAGAACTTCGGCCCCGGCTTCATCAAGGTGTGCGCGTACTTCCCCTATCCGGCCAAGGTCTGGATCAACGGGCATGAGTGGGTCAAATGCCAAGCGGCCAAGGCCGGGCTCGCCTTCGCCGAGCTGTCCAACGGGTTCGCCGCCTGCGCCGATCCGGCCGCGCTGCAGGAGATCTGCGACCGGCTCGGCCCCGGCACGATCAACGTGTTCGTGCAGCGCTGGCTCGCTCGGCTGCCGCTGCCCTTCGGCGACAAAGAACGCGACGCCGGCTATTGGTGGGAGACCTCTATGCGGCAGATCGAGATCTCCCGCACCATCGTCTTCGACGCGCCCCGTCACGCCCGCGGCTTCTTCGAGGCGCTCATCGCCGACAACCTCGACATCGGCCGCCCGCACAACGTCGAGATCATCTTCGGCCGGCGGGTGCGTCGCGACACGGCCGGCACTTTCCGCACCGCGATCGACCGCCGCGACAACGGCGGCGTCATCGTCAACGTCTTCTACAAGCATTCCCGGATCAAGCAGTACCTCAAAGACGGGCGGGCGATGCGGATCGAGACCGTCGTCAACGCGCCCCGCGACCTGGGCTGCAACGCCCGCCTGCCCAACCTTCCCGAACTTCAGGCCAAGGCCCGCGCCGCGAACCGGCGCATACTGGAAGTCGAACGTGCCGGCCAGGGCTGCGTCCTTGCGAGTCCAGTCTTTGAGCGGATCGCGCACCCCACCGTGGATACGGCGGGACGGAGGACCCCGGCGCTACGCTTCGGCGATCCTCGGGTCATGGCCCTGGTCGGCGCCCTCTGTCAGATGCTGCTCGCCGCGACCGGCTTCACCAACAAGAACCTTCGCGTCTTGATGACCGGACTGCTCGGCCGCACCGCCTACAGCACAGGCCAGATGACCTACGACCTACGCCGCCTGCGGCTCAACGGCCTGATCCGCCGCCTGCCCCGCTCCAACCGTTACGTCCTCACCGACGAGGGCATCCGCATCGCCGTCTTCTACACCAAGATCTACAATCGGTTACTCGTCCCGCTCACCGCGGCCGATCAACCTCAAGCGCCCCCCGAACTTCGAGCGGCGCTCAAGACCATCACCCGGCACGTCGACGACTACGCCGCCCGCGCGCGGCTTCCCCGGGCGTCGTGAGAACTTGACACAAACGTCCAGAACTTCACGACCAAAGATCGCTAG
>NZ_MSZZ01000110.1 GCF_002093975.1 Thermoactinospora rubra | reverse complement strand
CACACCCGGGAGTACGGCGAGGACCCGGCCGAGATCCGCACCTGGACCTGGCCCCATGCATGACGTTGCGGTGGCGCGCCGCCGCCGCTCGCCCGGCTGGGGACGCTCGTCCCGCCGTCCGGGGACCTTGATCCCTAGGCCGGCACAGGTCCCCTGAAGTGCAATGTGTGCTCTCGAGGGAAGGGCGGCTCCAAGGGCGAGCGTCCGTGAGCGGATAGAGATTGTTCCGTGACCGTCTGTGATCGTCTCGCCGAGGCGGTCCGGGGGCGGGACGCGGGAGGAACCCCCATGACAGCCGGCCGCTGGAACCTCGACCTGGGCGACGTCGACCCGGCTTTGACGATGGAGGGTGGGCGGGCGGTCACGGTGGCGCTGCCCCGCTTCGACCGGGCCGAGCCGGGCGTGCTGGAGCGCGGCGTCCCGGTGCGCGAGGTCGGCGGCCACCTGGTCACCACCGTCTTCGACCTGATGCTCGCCCAGTACGGCGTGGCCCGGCCCGGGTTGCCCGGCCGCTGGCCGTCCGGCTACGACGACGCGGCCGAGCCGTACACCCCGGCCTGGCAGGAGGCGATCACCGGCGTGCCCGCGGCGGCGGCCCGCATCGCGCGGGAGTTCGCCCGCAACGCCGAGGAGGCCGGCGGCCGATCCATGATCATCATGGGGGCGGGGACGAACCACTGGTTCCACTCCGACACGATCTACCGGTCGTTCCTGGCGCTGACCACGCTGACCGGCTGCCAGGGCGTCAACGGCGGCGGCTGGGCGCACTACGTGGGGCAGGAGAAGTGCCGCCCGGTCACCGGGTGGGCGCAGCTGGGGACGATCGCCGGGGTCTGCACGCTGGGCGGGCTGGCCATCCTCATCTACCGGCGGCGCACCGTCGGGCCGGTGTTCACGGCGACGACGCGCAACGACAAGCTCATGTACGCCGTCCTCACCCTGGTCATCGTGCTCGGCCTGGCGGCCACGGTGATGGCCAACCTCGCCGGCGGCGGATACGACTACCGCGCCACCGTCTCACCGTGGTTCCGCTCGATCCTCTACCTGCGTCCCGACCCGGCGCTGATGGCCGGCGCGCCGCCGCTGTTCCAGCTGCACGCGCTCAGCGCCCTGCTGCTGTTCGCCATCTGGCCCTTCACCCGGCTGGTGCACATGCTGACCGCCCCGGTCGGCTACCTCACCCGGCCCTACATCGTCTACCGCAGCCGCGACGACACGCGGGCCGGAAGCCGTACCCCGCGACGCGGGTGGGAACCGTCCCGCTGACCGTTCCCGCGGGTCTACGCCTGCAGGACGGCGAGGACCTGGCGGGCGATCTCCCACTCCTCGTCGGTGGGGACCACCAGCACGGCCACCTCGGCACCCGGCGGCGAGACCGGGCCATCCCCGGCCGCCTCGTTGCGGGCGGGATCGACCGCGACGCCGAGCCGGTCCAGCCCGGCCAGGGACAGCGCGCGCACCTCGGCGTCGTGCTCGCCCACCCCGCCGGTGAAGACGATCGCGTCCACCCGGCCGAGCACCGCGTAGTAGGCGCCGACGTACTTGCGGATGCGGCGGCAGTAGACCTCCCGGGCCAGCCGCGCGGCCGCGTCCCCTGCGCGGGCCGCCTGCCGTACGGCGCGCATGTCGGCGGTTCCGGCCAGCGCCAGCAGGCCGCCGTGCTGCTCCAGGGCGGCCTCGACCTCCGCGCTGGACAGCCCGAGCACGCGCGCCAGGTAGCCGGGCAGCGCCGGGTCCACGTCGCCGGAGCGGGTGCCCATGACCAGGCCCTCCAGCGGGGTCAGGCCCATG
>NZ_MSZZ01000109.1 GCF_002093975.1 Thermoactinospora rubra | reverse complement strand
GTGGCCCCCGAGACGCCCGGCTCCATCCACGAGGGCGGCGAGCTGGGCTACTCCCTCGCGCACGCCTTCGGCGCCGCCTTCGACAACCCCCGCCTGGTGGTGGCCTGCGTCGTCGGCGACGGCGAGGCCGAGACCGGCCCGCTGGCCGCGAGCTGGCACTCGAACAAGTTCCTCGACCCGGTGCGCGACGGTGTGGTGCTGCCCATCCTGCACCTGAACGGCTACAAGATCGCCAACCCGACCGTGCTGGCCCGCATCCCCGAGGCCGACCTGCTCAAGCTCATGGAGGGGTACGGCTACCGCCCCCACCTGGTCGGCCCCTCCCACGAGGAGATGGCCCGCACCCTCGATGCGGTCTTCGACGAGATCGCCGCCTGCAAAGACCGGACGCTCGACCGCCTCCCCATGATCGTCCTGCGCACCCCGAAGGGCTGGACCGGCCCCCGCGAGGTGGACGGCCTGCCGGTGGAGGGCACCTGGCGCGCCCACCAGGTGCCGCTGGCCGCCGTCCGCGACAACCCCGCGCACCTGGCGATGCTGGAGGAGTGGATGCGCTCCTACCGGCCCGAGGAGCTGTTCGACGCGGGCGGCCGCCCGGTCGAGGCGGTCCGGGCCACCGTACCGGCCGGGCCGCGCCGGATGAGCGCCAACCCGCACGCCAACGGCGGGGAGCTGATGCGCCCGCTGCGGCTGCCGGACTTCGCCGAGCACGCCGTGGAGGTCAAGGCGCCCGCCGCGCAGACCAGCGAGCCCACCCGGGTGCTGGGCGGCTACCTGCGCGACGTGATCGCCGCCAACCCGCACACGTTCCGGCTGATGGGCCCCGACGAGACCGCCTCCAACCGGCTGCAGGCCGTCTTCGAGGTCACCGACCGCGCCTGGAACGCCGCCAGGTTGCCGACCGACGAGCACCTGGGCGCGGGCGGGCGGGTCATGGAGGTGCTCAGCGAGCACCTGTGCCAGGGTTGGCTGGAGGGCTACCTGCTGACCGGCCGCCACGGCCTGTTCAACTGCTACGAGGCGTTCATCCACATCGTGGACGCCATGTTCAACCAGCACGCCAAGTGGCTGGAGACCTCCCGGAAGATCCCCTGGCGCCGCCCGATCGCCTCGCTCACCTACCTGCTGTCCTCCCACGTGTGGCGCCAGGACCACAACGGCTTCTCCCACCAGGACCCGGGCTTCCTCGACGTGGTGGTCAACAAGAAGGCCTCGGTGGTGCGGGTCTACCTGCCGCCGGACGCCAACACGCTGCTGTCGGTGGCCGACCACTGCCTGCGCTCCCGCGACTACGTCAACGTGATCGTGGCCGGCAAGCAGCCGGTGCTGGACCTGTTCACCCGCGAGGAGGCGGTCGTCCACTGCACGCGCGGGCTGGGCATCCTGCCCTGGGCCAGCACGGACGAGGGCGCCGAGCCGGACGTGGTGCTGGCCTGCGCGGGCGACGTGCCGACGATGGAGACGCTGGCCGCCGCCGCGCTGCTGCGCGAGCACCTGCCGCGCTTGAGGGTCCGCGTGGTCAACGTGGTCGACCTGATGCGCCTGCAGCAGCCTGCAGAGCACCCGCACGGCCTGCCCGACGCCGAGTTCGACGCGCTGTTCACCGCCGACAAGCCGGTCATCTTCAACTTCCACGGCTACCCGTGGCTGATCCACCGCCTGGCCTACCGCCGCCGCGGCCACGCCAACCTGCACGTGCGCGGCTACAAGGAGGAGGGCACCACCACCACGCCGTTCGACATGGCCATGATGAACGACATCGACCGCTACCACCTGGTCATGGACGTCGTCGACCGCGTCCCCGGCCTGGCGGTCACCCAGGCCCACCTGCGCCAGCGCATGGCCGAGGCCCGCCTGCGCGCCCGCGCCCACACCCGGGAGTACGGCGAGGACCCGGCCGAGATCCGCACCTGG
>NZ_MSZZ01000108.1 GCF_002093975.1 Thermoactinospora rubra | reverse complement strand
CTCGCGTTCCGCAGCTAATCCGGGGTCTGGGGCATGATCGAGGGTGAAGGTGCAGGTCAGTCGCGTGAGGCCTGGTGGAATCCGCGAGAACGCCTAGGGGCACGACTTGCAGGAAAAGGCCGTCACGAGCTGTGGGTGAGCTGCTACGGTCTGGCGGCATGTTCGTCAAGACGGCGACCCGGAAGAACAAAGACGGCACGATGGTCCGCTACCTGCAACTGGTGCACAACGAGTGGGATCCGGCCAGCAAAACGTCCAAGACCAAGGTGCTGCACAGCTTCGGCCGCGAGGACCAGCTCGACCGGGCCGCGGTGGAACGCCTGGTCGGCTCGCTGTGCCGACTACTTACCCCCGAGCAGGCCGCGGTCGCGCGCACCCCGGGCGAGCTGAACTACGTGGGCTCGACCGCCTTCGGCGGTACCTACCTGCTGGACCAGCTGTGGCGGCGGCTGTCCATCGACTCGATCATGACCGGGATGCTGGCCCGTACCCGGCGCGGCCCCTACACCGAGCGTGTCCTGTTCGCGCTGGTGGCCAACCGGGCGCTGGATGCCTCCTCCAAGCTGGCCGCCTCCCACTGGGTGGGCCGCAAAGCCCACATCGACGGCCTGGCCAGCTGCAGCGACGATGCCTGCTACCGGGCGATGGACTGGCTGCACGACGTCCAAGACGCCGTGGAGAAGAAGGTGTTCGACCAGGTCGCTACTTTGCTGAACCTTGAGGTTGATTTGCTCTTCTTTGACACCACCTCGACCTACTTCGAGATCGACAGCCCGGACGAGGCCATCGACCGCGACGAACGCGGCAGACCCATCCCCGACAGCGACAACGACGGCGGCGAGCCCGCCATGCGCAAGGGGTTTCGGATCTTCGGCAAGTCCAAGGATCACCGCGATGACCTGCCGCAGGTCGTGATCGGGCTGGCGGTCACCCGCGACGGCATCCCGGTCCGGGTCTGGTGCTGGCCCGGCAACACCAGCGACCAGACGGTGATCGGACAGGTCAAGAAGGACATGCGGGACTGGACCCTCGCCAAGATCGTGTGGGTGGGTGATCGGGGATTCACCTCCGAGGACAACCGGCGCATGCTGCGCACCGGCGATCACCACTACATCCTGGGCGAGAAGCTGCGCTCTGGCAGCCCCGAAGCCAAGGCGGCGCTGTCGCGCCAGGGCCGCTACACCGACGTCGCCGGCAACCTCAAGGTCAAAGAGGTCCGCATCAGCGAGCATGAACGATTCGTGATCTGCTTCAACCCCGACGGCGCCACCCGCGACGCCGCTGTCCGCGAGCGGCTGCTGGCCCAGCTCGGCGACCTGATCGACGGCACCGATGACCTGAAGCCGGACAAACGAGCCGAGCTGCGCGGGGTGATCTCCACCAAGCCCGGCCTGAACCGCTACCTGCGCGTCACCGCCGGCGGGCTGCTGCGCATCAACGCCGCCAAGGTCAAAGCCGAGACCAAGCTGGACGGCAAGTACCTGCTGCGCAGCTCAGATCCGCACCTGTCCGCCGAGGACATCGCGCTGGGGTTCAAGCAGCTCTGGCAGGTGGAACGCGGCTGGCGTGACATGAAACAGATCATCGACCTGCGTCCCGTCTACCACCGCCTGGAGCAGCGCATCCGTGCCCACGTCATCCTCTGCTGGCTCGCCCTGCTGCTCATCCGCATCACCGAAACCAGCACAGAGAGGACCTGGAACCGTATTCGTGAGGAATTCGACGATCTGACCATCGCCACCTTCACCGGGCCAACCGGCACCTTTCGCCAGATAGGCGAACTCACAAGGCCACAACGAGACATCCTCGCCAAACTCGGCATCACCATCCCGAAGAAGGTCATCGAGGCCATACCGGCCACCCCCTCCTGACCAGCGGCAACACCCCGCCCTAGTGACACGCCGCACCAGCGCTCCACCATGCGTTACCCCAGCTCAGACCCCTGATCCGTGTCCTTTCCTACAGACACATCTGCGGAACCCAAG
>NZ_MSZZ01000107.1 GCF_002093975.1 Thermoactinospora rubra | reverse complement strand
CGTCCTGCAGAACTACGAGGTCGCGAGAGGATGAAAAAGGCTCCCCCAAGGTGGACAGCAGCGTCGCGACGGCGATGATACCTGCGAGCACCCATCGTTCTCGGCCTAGGAGCCGACCTCTCATCATGTGGAATGCGCAGTAGCCGATGACCGCGATCATGAGGGTGAACGCGACGATCTGGAGGGAAAGGAATCGATACAGATGCGCATGCGTGATCAGCATCGCTAGTTCCCACGTCAGCAGGATCGTCGACGTGACGGCGAGCAAGGCGAGTTGCAATGCCCGTTCGAAGCGAGCAGCGGTCGTCACCGCAGTACCGACGTTGAGGATCGAGGTCTGCTTCGCCGTATCCGCGCTCGACAGGCGCATCGCCTCGGGCACCCACTGAAGGGAGATCCTCGTGCCGATACCAGGGCGCGAATCCACATATGCCCGGCCGCCTACGCTCTCCATGCGGCCGATAATCGAGAGTGTCAAACCCTGGCCGGACACGGCTTCATCTGGTGCGAAGCCCCGGCCCTCATCGATCACCTCGACGAGTACTCCCTGGCCGAACCGTACGAGATGAATCGAGGCGCTATCCACGCCCGCGTGACGTTCAACGTTTGCCAACGCCTCGGATATGCTCCCGCAGATCGCAGCGGCAGGATCCGGAGGCACCAGGACCGGCGAATCCGATGGCGCACTGATACGGACCGACGTCAGAGGCGCACGTTGCGCCTCCCGATGGATCAACTCTCGAAGATCCACCGACCCTGGTCGATAGCGGCGCTGGCCGATGAGCACCTTCACATCGCGACGGGCCTGCTCCGACAGCCATTCCCGCCGCGTATCCGCCATCCCGGCGCTGACAAGCAGCAACGTGGTCGCTGCGGTGTCGTGGAGTGCAGCGAGGTATTCGCGTTCCTCGGCACGCCTGGCCGCGGCGACAGCTTGCTGACATCTCAGGAGCTCGTCACGCTGTCGTTCGACATCCGCGAGCCGGCCTCCGCGCTTCAGCAACACCCAGAGACATCGTGAAAGCACTGCTTCGACGATCAGCCATGGCGCTCTGAGCCAGACCGCGGCATCTATCGGGTAAGGGAGCGTGGACAGTCCTAACAAATAGGCGGCCGTGATGAGCAAGGTCGCGACTGCGCCTCCGGCAGGGGTGGTGTGCCATTGATAGACGATCACAGCGATGGACGCGCTCGTCTGAACCCACCCCGCGCCGCTCATCATGATGCCAGCCGATACGGTCATAGCCTGGCTCAGACAGAATGCGGCGGTCAGGACGACGTCCAAGACAAAGAGCCAGCTCTTTCTCGGCCCAATCAGATTGGCATAGTAGATGATGCAGCCGATCACTGCCGCGACTACCGCCACGAACGTTAGGACAGGGCTTGCATGGGAGCCGGCGATCAGTTCCAGAGCTCCGGAAACGGCGACCGCCGCAACCCGTGCATTGGCTGCCTGACGACGACCGAGTGCCTGCAGCGCCTGTTCGGCTGGCCCTTCCGCATCATTGACGAGGGAGAAGAACATGCACGGCGCTTTCTTACGTGAAAATAGAGCCTGACTGCCGCGAAAATCCCGCACAGTGTGACGCCGGTAGAGCCGAAACGTGGCGTGCTCCCTCGCGTATTCCGACATCTTTGACACCCACTGTGGACCGCGGAGGAATAATGTGCAATGGGCCAAAGGTGGAACATTTCGTGTGTGCACCGGCGACGTTCCCTGTGGTCTCTGGGCTCGGTGGAGAACTGCGTCAGGGCGCGTGCACAAGTAGCCTCGAGATTACCAATAATTCGCAAGGTGAGTCCGTACCCGTAGCAGCCCACTGTCGCACGTTGGGCGTGAAGCTGCCTTCGCGACGAGCATGAGCTGATGGCCCGACTCCTATTGACAAACCGAGCTATTGCTAGCGGTGCGGCGAGCGACGTCGGCCACTGATCCGATTGGCGGAGTTCAAAGCTGAGCCAGTCGACATCCTTGACGGCACCCTCATCCTCATCGACCGGCTGGCCGACGAGAAGCCGTACTACTCCGGCAAGCATCACCGACACGGGAGGAATATCCAGATTCCCACCGATCGCCCAGGCCAGGGCGTGGGCGAGCATCGCCAGAGCGATGTGGCGGTGTCAGGCGTCATAGCGCCGGACCTGATCGTGGTCCACCGGTCTCGTTCTTGACGGCGTGGAAGCGCTCCTCGATGGCCGAGCCGGTTCCGGCGATGGCGATGGGGTCCCAGCGTGGTGCCGACCGGGGCGTGGCACAGATAGCAGGCCGGCTCCAGCTCGCCTTTGGCGTTGGGGTCAGCCGCGGCGGACCAGCAGCCGGCGCCGGCAGCCGGGCTCGGCCTGCAAGCGCACGGTGGCCGGCGCCCAGCCATACACCGGCGGTCCTTTGGCGCCCTGGCCGGCAGGAGCGCCGCTTCCACACCTCGGGCGGGGCCTGGGCGTGGCGGTGCGGCGCGGATCTGCCCCCTGCCGTGGACTGAGTGTGCTGCCACGACCGGATAAGGACTTCGCCCGATGCGACTGCTTGCAGATTGGCTGAGAGTGGGAGGTCCGACGCCTTGGTTGCCGCAGGCATGACATCTCGGAGCTGCTATGCAAGCGATTTACATGCACGGAACGGGTGGCCCGGAGGTTTTGCGCGAAGCCTATGTGGACACTCCCGTCCCAGGATCGGACCAGCTGCTGATAAAGTGAACCGCGCCGAGTTTCGTGGAGGCCGGGTTAGCTGGCTG
>NZ_MSZZ01000106.1 GCF_002093975.1 Thermoactinospora rubra | reverse complement strand
TTCTGCTTGACAGCCCACAGCCTCTCTTAACTACCCGGCATTGGGATCATCCCCGCGTGCGCGGGGAGCACCGCTCATGTCACGCCGCTCCCATCGCGGGCAGGGGATCATCCCCGCGTGCGCGGGGAGCACGGCGCGTTCACCACCGACAACCTGATCGATCTGGGATCATCCCCGCGTGCGCGGGGAGCACATGCCCTCCACGGTGTGCTGGCCACGCGCCCTGGGATCATCCCCGCGTGCGCGGGGAGCACCCCGACGTCGACGGCCGCACCGAGACCGAAAAGGGATCATCCCCGCGTGCGCGGGGAGCACATGATCCGGAGCATGTCAGCTAAGGTGTGCGTGGGATCATCCCCGCGTGCGCGGGGAGCACCGTTTCGCGGTAACTTCGCACAGACGTATGCAGGGATCATCCCCGCGTGCGCGGGGAGCACTGGTCGCCGTCCAAGACGGTCGACCCGTCCACGGGATCATCCCCGCGTGCGCGGGGAGCACTCGTGTGACATATCGAGCGGGGTTGCTCGATATGGATCATCCCCGCGTGCGCGGGGAGCACCCGAGGAGGTTCTTGGCGCTCTGGACGGCGTTGGGATCATCCCCGCGTGCGCGGGGAGCACTCTGCTGTACGGGGCCGCCATTGCCGAGAGACGGGATCATCCCCGCGTGCGCGGGGAGCACGATCTCGCCCTGCCGGGGAATGCCGTCGGCGGGGGATCATCCCCGCGTGCGCGGGGAGCACATCACCAAGGCCTATGCCGGGGCGTACGGCCAGGGATCATCCCCGCGTGCGCGGGGAGCACCTCCGGCTGCGGCCACGGTCGCCGGACGCCCAGGGATCATCCCCGCGTGCGCGGGGAGCACGCTTCAAAGTCAGGGGTCAAGCCGATGACCATGGGATCATCCCCGCGTGCGCGGGGAGCACAGCACGCCGCCGTCGATGAGGTGGTAGACGGCGGGATCATCCCCGCGTGCGCGGGGAGCACGAGCGGATGATCGGCCCCATCAGCCCGTCGCTGGGATCATCCCCGCGTGCGCGGGGAGCACGGATGTCGGGGCGGATCAGCATCGCCGTGATGGGGATCATCCCCGCGTGCGCGGGGAGCACCGAGCGGCCTTGGCGCCGATAGGGACGAAGATGGGATCATCCCCGCGTGCGCGGGGAGCACAGCGCGTCCTCGAAGACGCGGTACAGCAGGCCGGGATCATCCCCGCGTGCGCGGGGAGCACTTGAACCGCTCCATGCTGATCAGCGGCGAGTTGGGATCATCCCCGCGTGCGCGGGGAGCACGTCCAGGACACGAAGTGCCGGCCGAGCACCCACGGATCATCCCCGCGTGCGCGGGGAGCACGTCAAGCGGGACCTGAAGGACCTCAACACCCAGGGATCATCCCCGCGTGCGCGGGGAGCACATCTCCAGCACGGCGGCGGTGAGGATGCGGTCGGGATCATCCCCGCGTGCGCGGGGAGCACGATCCAGGCGGTGAAGTGCTTGTTCATGGCCGGGGATCATCCCCGCGTGCGCGGGGAGCACACGACCGAGTCCACGACCGAGCTACGGCCAGTGGGATCATCCCCGCGTGCGCGGGGAGCACGCCGGCCTTGAGTGTGCCGACCAGGCCGGACAGGGATCATCCCCGCGTGCGCGGGGAGCACATCGGCACCGCGCTGCCCGAGCGGCCGGGCCCGGGATCATCCCCGCGTGCGCGGGGAGCACTTGTCGCCGTCCAGGTCGCATGCGAGGGTTTCGGGATCATCCCCGCGTGCGCGGGGAGCACAGGTCGCTGGTGCCGCCGTTGTCAATCCCCTCAAATCGTGGAGACGGTCCTATGCCACAGCGGCCCTCAGCAGGGCCGTTGATGCTTGCCTCTTCTCGATCATCTGACGCTCGAATGTGACAGGCGGCAGCCCGTCGTTGGCGCTGTGCCTGCGCTTGACGTTGTAGAAGTCCGCTATCCAGGTGGCGATCTTCAGGCGGGCCTCCGCCCGGGTGCGGAAGTGGTGCCGGTGCACGAACTCGACCTTCAGGGTGCTGTTGAGCGACTCGGCGGCTCCGTTGTCGAGCGCGCACCCGACCCGGCCCATCGACTGCACCACCCCGTGCTTGCGGCATTCGGCCTGGTAGCGGGCGGCGGTGTACTCCGATCCGCGGTCCGAATGGAAGATCACCCCGTCCACGTCACCGCCTCGGGTGGCCGCCGCCATCTGCAGCGAGGCGACCGTCAGCGCCGCGTCGTGGTGGGCGGACATGGCGTAGCCGAGCAGCCGGCGGGAGAACAGGTCCTCGACCGAGGCCAAGTACAACCGCCCTTCATCGGTGTGGATCATGGTGACGTCGCCGACCCACAGCACGTCCGGAGCGACCGCGGTGAACCTGCGGCGCACCAGGTCCGGCGCGGCCGGCCGCTTGCCCTGCCGGGTCAGCGAGCGCAGCCTCTTCGGCGCCCGCCCGGCCAAGCCGAGCTCGGCCATCCGCCTGGCCACGGTGTTCTCCGACACCCGCCAGCCCGCCTCGTGCAGGTCCTGGGTGATCCGAGGGGAGCCGTACGTGCCGCCCGAGGCCGCAAACAGCCGCTTGATCTCTGCATCCAACCGGGCCCGCCGCTGCTCGCGGGCGGTCGGCGTCTCTGTCCCGATGCGGTTCTTCCACTTGTAGAACCACGACTGGGAGACCTCCAGCGCCCGGCAGGAGATCGCGTGGTCGATGCCGTGGTCGGTCTTCTGGGAGCAGATGAAGGCCGCCACGCTCACCGGCCCATCGCCTCTTTCACCCACAAGACCACCGAACGCTTGAGGACTGTGAGACTGGAGAGG
>NZ_MSZZ01000105.1 GCF_002093975.1 Thermoactinospora rubra | reverse complement strand
CCGTCCTGCAGAACTACGAGGTCGCGAGAGGATGAAAAAGGCTCACTGATCGACCGCTGAAGACCGTTGGGCTCTGTGATCTGGGGAAAGTCATCCTGGAAGCCGCCACGCTGAAACTCGGGACGGCTCAGCCCGGCTTCCTCGAGTACGGCAGGCATGACCGCGCGGGTGGCGTCCAGGTGCTTGGCGAGGGACTCAAGGCCGCCCCGCTCCGGAAGCCCATGCGCAAGCCGTCCACGCAAGAAATGATCTTGGCTGACCAGCCAGTCCGCGAGGATCACCAGCCCGGATGCGAGCGCGGCCCCCGCCCCCGACAGCTCGCCGGGCAGCTCAGGACTCCCGGCCAGCCTGTGCACCACGGTTACGATCGCTCGCCGCTGCTCTTCCCAACGGCCATCACCCAATTCGGGAACGAAAGCCAGTGGATTTTGTGCCGTGCGGAAATCGTAGGAGTAAAACTTGCCGTGGTGCCCACCAAGGAGCTGAGCCACTTGAAATGCGCACGACCTTGGGCTCAGCCGAGCGTTGTCTGCGGCCAGGATTCGCGCGAGCCAGGCATGAACCGCGAAGTCGTGGGTTTTCTTTTCACCGCGACGTTCGGGATAGCCGGTGAGCTGAAGAAAGCTTTCCGTATGGCCGCTTTGGAAGCAGCTTATGACCTTGCCGATGTCGTGAAGCCCTGCCCAGTACGCCAACAGAGCCCGCGCCTGGACCTCTGAGACCCCAAGCTCGGCGGCGATGGCCTTGCGCAAGCCTACCGCGAGATAGTCATCCCACAGCGTCTCGACCGCCGCGACAGCGTCGAGGAGGTGACAGACCACCGGATATGGTGATGGGAGCCCTCGCTGTTTTCCCCAGAGCCGTAAATCTATTTCTGGTACATCCTCCATAGGGGACCCAGCACCTCCTTCACATGCTCGCAGCTCTACGATCACACGACATGTCACTATAGGGGGAGGCGCCGACAAAAGTGCCCAGAACGGAGACGATGACTTCGTGACCCAAACGGAGACGGGCGCTGGGACGGTCCACACCTGCCCAAGAGTGACGAAGCCCGCCGTAAACTAGCAGGTCGCGAAGTGTCCTCCCCACGCCCGTGGGGGTGAGCCGCGCGCCATCCTCGCCGAGCAGCTCCTTGACGAGTCCTCCCCACGCCCGTGGGGGTGAGCCGCCGAGCGGCCAGGCCGGTCACGATGACCGAGAGTCCTCCCCACGCCCGTGGGGGTGAGCCGTGGCCCTGCCGCATCGCCTGATGCGTGCCGGTGTCCTCCCCACGCCCGTGGGGGTGAGCCAGCTGCGGAGGGCGCTGGCCGAGGCCGTCGAGCGTCCTCCCCACGCCCGTGGGGGTGAGCCTCAGCCACACCGACCCGCACCACACCCCCTCCGGTCCTCCCCACGCCCGTGGGGGTGAGCCGGGGAGCCACCCAGGCAGGCAGGCACGGGCGGCGTCCTCCCCACGCCCGTGGGGGTGAGCCCGGGGATGTGCAGATCGGGTCCGTCAGGCTGGCGTCCTCCCCACGCCCGTGGGGGTGAGCCTCCGAGCCGCGGTGTCTGCCGTACCCAGTCGACGTCCTCCCCACGCCCGTGGGGGTGAGCCGCAGATCTGGGCCGGCATGTGGGCCGGGCTGGAGTCCTCCCCACGCCCGTGGGGGTGAGCCGAGAGGTGCGCTCGGGCTCGCGGATCTTGCCCGGTCCTCCCCACGCCCGTGGGGGTGAGCCGCACGTCGGGGACGTTGTGCCGTCCACGGTCAAGTCCTCCCCACGCCCGTGGGGGTGAGCCGGGTGCCGGTAAGACGACGCTACGGCGCGGCTAGTCCTCCCCACGCCCGTGGGGGTGAGCCGCCCGCACACTGGGCCGATACGGGCGCGAGCGGGTCCTCCCCACGCCCGTGGGGGTGAGCCGATCACCGCCGACTCGATCACCGGGCGGCTGATGTCCTCCCCACGCCCGTGGGGGTGAGCCGTCCGCGTAAGCCTGGCGGAAGCTGCGGTAACCGTCCTCCCCACGCCCGTGGGGGTGAGCCGCCGAGCCGGAACCGTTCGCGCTGGGTGGGGCTGTCCTCCCCACGCCCGTGGGGGTGAGCCGGTGATGCGCGTGACCAGGCTCGACGAGTGCGGGTCCTCCCCACGCCCGTGGGGGTGAGCCGGGCCGGGATGCGCAGCTGCTGCGCGTCGACGGGTCCCCATGCCCGTGGGGGTGAGCCGTAGGTCCGATCCACGGCCAGGACCAGCGATCCGTCCTCCCCACGCCCGTGGGGGTGAGCCGCTCTCCATGGAGTCCGACAGGCCGACCCATGCGTCCTCTCCACGCCCGTGGGGGTGAGCCGGTGATGGTGGCGGGGTTTGGTCGAAATCGCCATTCTCCCCATTCCCGCGGGATGGGTGGCGGATCCGACACACGCTCGACACGCAAGTTCCATCCTGACCAGGCTGATAGCCGGTCGGCAACAGTAGCCATGCCTGCCCGTTGCCTTTTCATGATCAAGTCGAGGGTGTGTCATCTGGGACACGGCGCAGTCAGGTTGATGATCCTGAGGAGACCTGGCAACACGGCGCGCCGATTCCCCAGATGCGCCGCCCACTCGGCATGGAGCGATGGGACGTTGAGCGAAGAGAAGGCGCACATCGACCAGTACTCCAGCAGTGTCAGCAAGGCTGTCCGCCCGGCGGCTTTCACAGTGGCGGCTGTCGGGTTCGTCGTCGGAGTCGCCATGCTGGGCACTGCCTCCGCGGACGCGGCTGTGGGCCGGCGTGGTTGTCCCGATCTGAAGGGCGCTGCGGCCAGCGCGTTCGACGAGAACAAGCTCTGCAGGAACGTCGGCCAGCAGATGGGCGAGACCGGAAGCGTGGATTGGGGCAGGGCCCTCAAGGAGTCCGCCCGCCAGCCCACATCGACGAGCCCGGCAGGCCCCGCCCAGGATCACACGGCGAACGATCCGGCGCAGCACCTGCCGAGAGCTGATTCGGTCAGGCAGGTGGACTCATCGCTGCGCAAGGCACGAGCTAAGAGAGCACATCCCCTTCCCGATGCGTTCGGGGTCAGCCGCAGAGCCGGCGACGAGCGGTGGCCCGACGGTTACAAGCTCAGCCATGGCAAGCGACACAAGGCGGTCGTCCCGCCGTCGGCCGAGCATACGAAGAAGCAGCCGCCGTCCCGCTCCTCCGCGAGACCGTCAGAAACGGTTCCCGTCTCACCGGGCACAGAAAGCGGACTGCCTCCTTCGGCCGCGCCTCGTTCCCAGCGACCGAACGCTGAGCCGATCAGACCCTTTCCGGCGGGGATGTTGGAGTCGCCCTCCCAGCTGATAGGCGGGGTGGTGGATGTCGCCTTCCTGCTCCTGCTGGGAGCTTGGGCACTGACGACCCGGGTCAATCTGGCGCTGGCCGGAACCGTTGTCCCGCGGCGCCGGCCCCAGGGGCGTCGAGCGCCGAGGGTCCACCACGTCTCGACACCGTCCGTTCCGATCCCGATGGCCTCGGAAGAACCCCGCCACAGACCGGTGACGGTCACCCTGGGCAGCAAGAGCGGCGCATCCATCGAGATCGATCTGACGCGCACACGAGGCTTGCACCTGATGGGCAGCGGCGCGGTGGATGCCGAGCGCGCGTTGCTGGCTCAGCTCGTGGCCAAAGCGCATGACGGTCGCTGGCGCGTCATCACGGGACGGGAAGATCTCAACCGGCTGTTCGGGAACGAGATCGCCTCCAGGATCGAGGGCATCGCCGGGCTGTATGTCGCCACGTCGGCGAAGGACGCGCTCAACCAGTTGGGCGCCGAGCTCGTCCAACGGTCACGAAGCGAAGGGGAGGAGCCAGGAGACCGGGAGAAGGCCGTGCCGCTGGTGTGCTTCCTCGATCCGGGAGAACACCTGGAGCGGCTGAAGGCGGATCTTGGCCTCGGCGCCTCCCGCGCGGTCGGTGCCGTCGTCCTTGGCGACTGGCCACACGGAACAACTGTGGTCATCGGCAGCGACGGCGTGACGACAGACGCCGCCGGCCTGGCATGCGATGGCCTGGTGGGCGTCCACATGCACCTGCTCACCGAAGCCGACGCCGCAAAGCGGCTTGCCTCGGTTGTCCCGGCGAGGCAGCAAGACCCGAGCGCCTCGAAGGCGACTCCTGATCCGAAGGATGAGGCCGCACCGGGTCCCCGGGCCATGGTTAGGGGCAGTGCGATCGGTCTCATCCGGTTGATGGGGCGGTACGAGGTCAGCGGCCCGGCGGGAACGTCCGGCGTTCAGGCCACAGACATGAGAGCGCTGCTGGGTCTGCTGGCCGAGAATCGCATGACCTTGGTCACCCAGGCTGTTGTGGAGGACAAGCTCTGGGACGGGATTCCGCCGTCGCGTCATCGGTTCAAGGTGTTGATGAAGGCAACGCGCGGCAAGATGTGCGAGGCGCTGGGGCTGCCGTCCAGCCAGGGCACAGCCGTCATCGGCAACACTGGCGGGTACGGCTACGCGATCAACTCCGAGCTGTTCACCTGTGATGTGTGGCAACTGCGGGACCTCCTGAGCAAGGCCGCCTCCGCCGCGGATGCGGAGAAGGCGGCGTTGCTGGGCGCAGCGGTCGATCTCTACATCGGCCCCTACCTCCCGGATCTGCCGTACACGTGGGCACACCACGACGCCCGCAACCTCGTCAGGGATGTCGTCCAGGCGCTGAGCCAGCTCGCCGCTCTGGCAGAAACCCCGGACAGGGGAGTGACGTACCTGGAGCGGGCCACCGGCATCGACCCGGGGGCCGAACATCTCTATCGCGCGCGGATGCAGCTCTACGCCGGCCTCGGCCAGCTCACCGCTGTCCACAACTGCTATGACCAGCTGGTGGAAGTGCTGAGGGAACGCGGCCGTAAGCCCGAGCTGCAAACTGCCCAGCTCTACCGACGATTGACGGACACGAATTGATCGACTCTGAAAGGTCCCATCACCAACCGGCAGCCCGATGCGCTCACCTCGACGGGGATACCAAACGAGCTCCCTGCCGTATGACTTGGGTTCCGCAGATGTGTCTGTAGGAAAGGACACGGATCAGGG
>NZ_MSZZ01000104.1 GCF_002093975.1 Thermoactinospora rubra | reverse complement strand
CCGTCCTGCAGAACTACGAGGTCGCGAGAGGATGAAAAAGGCTCCTACGGTGACGGCCCGCCGCAATGGCGTGTGCTGCACATGTCACCAGGACATCGCCGCAGGCGAGACGATTGCCCTGAACGTCACCTTGCGGCAATGGGGTCATCACGCCTGCATCGACCCCGAGCGCGCCGCTGGTGCCGCCCCGCTACCGATCCTGAAGCCGAGGTCCCATACGTCAAGAGGGCAAGTCTCGAGGCCGCGCCGCACCCTCCCAGTAGGCATGGACGAAGACGGGTTCGCCCGCATGCTGCCGTTGCTGTATCTACGCGGCGAAGCCGCCCACCTGGACGAACAGCTCCCCGTCGCGTGCCCACAGTGCGGAGACATGAACGTCCACCTCGACATCGTTGGATTCATCACCGACGACGACCGTGAGCCGCGCGATGCCATCACCGTAACCTTCCCCTTCCTGGAGGTGAGGGGTAGCCCAGAAGCCGCAGCGATCCAACAAAACGGGCCACCGCACCGAGGGCCGATGATGTTTATCCAGTATTGGTGCGAAGCGCGCTGTCGAGGTCGCATCGACTTTCGGGTCCACAAAGGAGTTGTTTTCGGCAGTCTTCACAACCTTCCCCGGATCCCGGAGACCGATGATGACGACCTCGGAGGAGGCATGGCGTTGAGCTATCGCGGTGGCAGCGAGCCGGAGGTGACCGTAAACTGTGCCAATGGCCACCACCAAGGGCGCGGAAAGGAGGTCTTCCGTGGGCAAACGCCAGCGGCGTCGGCTTCGTGAACGCCAACGTACACAGAATGTACCGCAGAGCCAACATTGGGACTATCCTACCACGCACGATCCTTTGCTCCGCGTATTTCTGAAGTCGGGGGCGGACCCGGCGCAAGCGGGTATTATTGGTGAATACTGGAAATTCACCACTGATGGGACGTGGGCGTGCCGGGTCGCGGATCTCGGACAGCCACGGTCGGTGACCGAGACGGTAGCGGCCTTCTCCGAGGCGGCCTTGTTGAAAGTCCCGTGTCGGCAGTGTGGTGAGCCGCTCGCGGCCACCAGCCGTGCTCAGGCCACGCAGCTCGCCGGCCACGATCTGCAAGGGAGCAAGTGGCACTCCATCTCGCACACCCCACTATGCGCCGCTTGTCAAGCTGCTGCTGCCGCAGAAGAGCGTGAACGCCAGCAACGCCAAGCAGAACAGGAACGCCGGCGCAGGGAGAATCTTCGGCGAAAGATCGATGACCTGCTGGCCCGAGAAAACGAACTGACTCTCGATACGCGAGATCCGCTTCATTCGCCGGTTGATATAATCGTGTTGGCGGCGATGCATCGCATGGCTACAGCCCTGAATAGGCATGAGGGAGGGCATGGTGTGCCCGTGCCATCTCTCGAAGACCTCACTCACGGATGGACAGGCTCCGCCGACCGTGACCTAGAAACGATCAAGAGCCTCTACACCCGCCGCTGGCTGGCCATTCACCACAACACCCCTCATGATGCGTTCTTCGAGCGCGATGGCGAGCTGATGCTCACTGTGGACCAGGTCCGGTGGCGGCTGCCCTTCGGCAAGGTCAGCGCAGTCGACGCGATCAACGCTGAACTACAGAGCTGCCTTGGTATCGCCGATGAGATCGGTATCGCAGCGCGGAAAGAGTTCACTGAGTTCGTCCAGGACATGGAAGTGTGGGCGGTCCGCGACTACCTCGATGACCTTCTCACCCGCGTTTACGGATATCCCGCCACTCCCAGGGAGCGAGCCGCCGAACTAGTAGATATAATCCGCGCTGGGCTGACGGAGTATACACGCAAACAAATGAACGCTCTTGCCTGGCGCGCAGCGGATTCGGCTGCCTCGTGGAAGGAACGTACACCCCGGGTAGGGCCGCCGGAGGCGGCCTCCGCAGCGGTCACCATATTGCGTCGAAAGCTCGAGGACGCCCGTGAACGCCGTCGGCCCGTTCCGGAGTATGACCCTCCAAAGTCGCTGACCGACCCCTCAGCACTCCACCCGGCTGACCTCATCCGGCAACGCTTGCAAGAGCTGCAGGCTTGGGAGGCGTCTCCTCGCGAGAAACAAGCGATCGAGTGTCCTGAATGTGATGAGTACGGTTGGATCGAAGAGGGTGGAAAGCCCCGCACATGCGATCATCCTCTCGTGAAACCCACCATCATGATCTGAGCATGTCCATGATCCCACGATGGGCCGAAGAAGCGGCGCTCCGCTTTCTCGCCGCGGGCTGGACGCCAAGCGACGTCTTGCATGCGCTCGATTACCGCCCAGATGGCAGCGAGTGGCTGGCCAGCCAGCACCCGCACGGCACGAGCGACTGGGCAGAGCAACGGCTGCGGGCTTGGCTAGACGGGTTCGGCAATCCGATCAAACCTCGCTCCCACATCCTGGCCGAGCAGGCCGAGCGACTGCGACGCGAGCAGGAGCAGCAGCGCCGAGAGTGGGCCCGTCTGCGTGTGTCGGCCGCACGCGATCCTGTGCGTCGAGCACAGGAGACACGTGCCCGCGTCATCGCGCTCAGCCCAGCAGTGGCGGCCGCCGTCCGTAGACGGGAGCGCGAGGTAGAACAACGCCGCCAGTGGACCCGGGTAGCCGACGGCACGATGGGGCAGCAGCGGCGGCGGTGGAAGGCTGTCGATGAGACGGCCGAGCAGATGATCGAGGCCAGTGCGAAGGCGGTTGAGCCGCAGCAGAAGACTCCCTCCATTCGCGAGGAGGATCCCGTGGAGATTCGCCGACAGCTGGTCTGGCAGCGCGCCCGGCTTCGAGCCCATCTGGAGCGATCCAGCGGCAGCACCGGCGCCGGGCCATTGCCGATGAGCATGCTGGAGCTCGTGCAAAACCATGAATTGTGACGCGTAGCCGACGAGAAGCCTCGTGGGAAGTTGAAGTTCTTAGACGGCCTCCCAGTCATCGGCCAGGACGATGACCACGGAGCAGACCTGTTCGTAGCCAGGGGCGAGCAGGAAGATTGCGGCTCGGTCGTAACTGACATGGCCGAGAAACTATTACGGCAGCCGTAGATCGTGGTCCCCATGGCGTTGCCGCTGGTCGTGTGCCGTGACACGAAGAGCCGCCGCGATCATGTCAAGGTGTGAATCAAGATCAGGCCGCGGCGGCTCGTGCCGTCGCCGTAGCGCATGCCGAGCATGCCGCTCTCCAACAGGAACTGCCGGCTCGGCTGACCGGGTGCTTCCCCGGCGCGAGAGCCGCACCACCTGCGGGCAGATGCCGACCGGGCTGCTGATGGGGCTGGAAGACAACAACCGCTGGACACTGGCCGAGGCCGCAGGACACTCCACGCCCGACCGGCTGCAGCATTTCCCGGCCCGAGCCTGCTGGCCCGGGCCTGCTGGGAGGAGCAGCAGGTCACAGCCCAAGCCGCCCGCGGGGCGATCGAGCGCCTGGACGACGGCGATCCCGGCCATACCGTGCTGATCATCGACGAGACCGCCGGCGCCACGTCCTCCACCGACGCGGCCGGAGCCGCCCGCCAGGACAGCGGCGCCCTCGGCGGAGTGGCGTTATGCCAGGTCATGCCAGGTCGCGGTCCATCTTGCCGACGCCACCTCGCGCGGGCACACCATCCTCGGCCGTGCCCTGTACCTGCCCGAGCCCTGTACCTGCCCGAGCACGGCACGGCCGATGAGGAACACCGCGAGCCGGCCCGCATTCCCCAGGACACCATGTGCGCCACCACGCCCCGACTCGCCGGGGAGCTGCTGGAAGGCGCGCACGCGGCCGGGGTACGCGCCGCCTACGGCGCCGGGGACGAGGTCTACGCCGGGGAGGAGGTCGACGGTGGATGCCGGCTGCGAGCCCTGGACCTGGGCTCTGGACCTGGGCTGTGGACCTGGGCTACGTGCCGGCGATCCGCTCCAGCACCACGGTGCGCATCCACGCGGGGAACACCTTCACCGCCGAGCCCCCTCACCGCCACCGACGCCCTCTGTCTCATCCCCGTCTCATCCCCGTCTCATCCCCGCCGGCGCCTGGATGCGGCTGCGCACCGGCAGCGGCACCACGGGCGCCCGCCACGACGACTGGGCGATGCCCGCCCTCCAGCCCGACGACACCCCCGACGGGCTGGAGGGCGGGCATGACGGCGGACCCGCCGCCCTGCTGATCCGCCGCCACCGCCACACCGGCCAGATAGCGTTCCACCGCTGCTGGAGCCCGCGCCCGGTGCCGCCGCCCCGCCTGGTCCACCTCGCCACCTGCAGAGGGCGCATCGAAGAAGATCACCAACGTGCCAGGCAGCCCTGCGGCCTGGACGCCGGACAGGCCATCCGCCGGCGCTCCTGGCACCGCTGGAGCACCATGGCCCTGCTCGCCTACACCCTCGCCTACACCCTCATCGCCGTGGCCACCGCCCACCAGCGTCAGCCCGACGGCCCTCTCGTCGAACACCTCGGCGAACACCTCGGCCCGGCCGCCATCGCCATCCCGAACTGCTCCGCCAACTCCGCGGCATCCTCATCCCCGGCCCACGACGGGACCGGGCACACCGCCTGACCTGGTCCATCTGGCGGCGACGGCACCAATACCGCGCCCGCCTCCGCCACCAGCGGCGGCACGCCCACGCCGCACCAACTCCATGATCACTGTCCCGTGACCCCGAAGGCTGGGCGCGTGCCATCGACTGTTGATCGGCCTCCTCACCCAGTACCGCTTCCCAGCCCTTGGGTCTAGTCGGGAAGAGCCACCGTGAGATCCACCTCGACGAGTTGCCCGCTGAAACCCAGCTGCGCAACGCCCAAGAGGGTGCTGGCGGTGGTGAACGCCGGACCGATGACCGAGTCGTTGAGGCGGCGCCACGCCTCGGCCAAGTCCTCCCTGTCCTGAGTGACGACATAAATCACGGAACGGACGACGTGCTTGGGTTCGGCGCCGATGGCCGGCAGGGCGGTCAAGGCGTTCGCCGCGACCTGATCGATCTGTGCGTTGAGATCATCGAGGCCGACCAAGGTGCCGGTAGGGTCGAGCGGGCACTGGCCGGCCAGGAACGCCATCCGGCCGGGCGTCACAACGGTGACGTGGTGATAGCCGGGTGTCTGGTGAAGCTGGTCGGGGTTGAAACGGCTGATCTTCATGGTCATGTCACCGAGTCTGCCGGGTGGCAGGCTGCTTCGCACCGGGTTTTCGTCTCGCACGCCATGACTCGGACATCGGCGGTACCGGTGGACCTGAAACCGGCCAGGGTTCGATGGCGCGCGCCCAGCCTTCGGCGTCACGGGACAATCACAACGATCTACGGCTGCCGTAACTATCGGAGGCGTGTGATCCACTGGGGGAATGAGCAGGCTCTATACCAAGAACGGTCGGCCCTTACAGGTGTCCGGTTCGAAGCTCTACTCGAGGTCAGGCAAGTACGTTGGTCGGATCAGCGGCAATAAGGTCCACGACCCGAGCGGACGCTACGCAGGAACTATTGTCGGTGACCGTGTGGTGTATCGGACGACCGACAGCGCTGCGGTGAGTGGTCCTTCGGTGAGCACGCCTCGTGCTGGCTCAGGGGCCGCGAGGGCAGCTGGTTCTGCCCTCTGGGGAGATGAGCCCGACTTTCCAGACTGAATGCTGTGATGAACCAGCTCTCATCCTCGATACGGGGATGGGGTCGGCGAATGGTTTGACCTCGGTGCCAGGGAGACAACCCCAGTTGATCAATGAGACAGCCCTTAGCCGTCTGCGGCCGCAACCGCCTCCTGCGCCACGTAGCCAGCAGGCGAGCCGCCAGGTTCGCTGTCGGTTCCGGTCGCCAATGCGGCCACGGTCAGCTAAGCGGCATTCCAGAAGTTCCGCTTGTAACCGGCGGGCAG
>NZ_MSZZ01000103.1 GCF_002093975.1 Thermoactinospora rubra | reverse complement strand
CCCGTAGTGCCGGAGGTCTCGCGTGGGAGGGACCTTCGGCCCGCGCCGACCCGGGACTTCCGCCGACAGCCTCGCCGTCCGGCAGAGCCGCCACCACGGCGAGCCGTCAGTCCAGGACTTCCGCCGGCGTGCGGCGCACGGCTCGGCTGTCCTCGAACGTGATCCCGAGCCGCATGATCGTCTGAGGGTACTGGTCGGAGCACAGCTCATGCCGCAGGAACTCCCGCAGGTGGTACATCTCCAGCGCCTGGGTGTGGAAGGCGGCGCCGACGCCGTAGGCCGAGGCGTGCAGCAGCACCCGTTCCAGGGCCTGCCCCGCGGCGAGCCAGCTCTCGCGGGTGTCGCCGGGCGTGGTCAGCACCGCCACCAGACCGGTGGAGTCGGCCATGCCCTGGTCGCCCGGCTTGCCCCAGTCCTGGCCGTGGGCGTAGTCCCGCTGCGGGAACCGGCCCGGCCATCCCCCGCGCGGGTATGCCTCGGCGGGCACCCCGTCGCGGCGCGGGCTGCCCGGCGGGCGGGCCCAGCGCATCAGCTCCAGGCTGAAGGCCCGGTCCTGGACCTGCACGGCCTGGGCCGCCTGGGTGAGTGCCGCCAGGATGTCCACGGCCGCCTCCGACCGCACGGGGGTCAAGGTGGCCTTCTCGGCCGCCGCCTCCCGCACCAGCCGCTCGATGAGCCGGTCGGGCACCGGCAGGTCGGTGAACCCGGCCCGGTGGGTACGGCGGCGCTTGACCTCTCCGGCCAGCGTCCGGGTTGTCTCATCCGGCGTCACCGGTTGGCCGGGCCGTACGGTGGCCAGCAGCGAGGGCCGGTCGGGGTCGGGCAGCACCCGCACGATCGGCTCGTAGCCCTCGGCCCGCAGCGCGACGCGCAGGTTGAGCAGCGCGGCGCCGCAGCTGACGATCAGCTCGCGGGCGCTCGGGTCGCTGACGCGCAGCTTGCGCTCCACATCGGCGCGCAGGCTGATCTCCTCCCCGGACACGGCGAAGGTCCAGGGCTGGGTGTTGTGGACCGACGGGGCCCAGGTGGCGGCCTCGATCGCCGCGCGGATCGCCTTGTCCTTCGTCGCCTTGTCGTTCATGGCGGCACACCTTCCAGCAGGGATGGCTCCAGCGCATCACGCGGACAAGGTCGCAGGTCAGGGCCGAAAGTCCCGCATCGACAGGCCATCGGCCCTCATGTCCGGTTGGGGAGATATGCCGGTGTCAGGACCAATACCGATTCCACGTGGGCCGTCCGCCTCTGGGACCGATCCATCACCGCCGCAACACTGGCCACCTCAATCCCTCTGGAAAGGAGGCGGGTGCCATGGCTGTCATCGTCGGGCTCGACGGCTCACCGAGCTCCATCGCCGCTCTGCGCCGGGGCCGTGAGGAGGCCGTACGGCGAGGCGTCGGCCTCCTGGTCGTCCACGTCGTCCAGGAGGCCGGCGAGGACGTCCGGCGCGAGGGCGAGCGGCTGCTGGCCCACTTCGCGGACGGCGAGCGCACGCTGCTGCTCACCGGCCCGGCGGGCGAAGTGCTCAGCTGCCAGGCCTCCGGCGGTGACGCGATCGTGCTCGGGACCGGCTTCGGTGGCCGGCCACTGGAGGGGGCCACCGTCGCGGCGGTGCTTCACGCGGCTCCCTGTCCGGTCATCGTCTGTGACAGCGGCGACCTGGCGGGACGGATGAGCTGGAGTGTCCACTTCCCGGCCCCCGGCGCCAGGGTCTAGCGGCGTCCCGGGGGGCAGGCAGTACGATCCCTCCGATCACCCCCTAGAACGCTCCAAAAAGACGGCGAGGTCCTGTGTTCGGCATTCTGCGCCCGTGCAGCACGCACGGCTGTCCAACGCTGCGCGAGGCGTGGCGGGCCCACCTGTGCGGGCTGTGCCTGACCCTGCGGGACGGCCACGGCCACACCGCCCGGCTGGCCACCGGCTACGACACGCTGATCATCTCGGTGCTCACCGAGGCCCAGCGACCCACCGCATCTCCCCACCGGATGGCCGGGCCGTGCGCGCTGCGGGGCTTCCGTACCGCCGACGTCGTCGACGCCCAGGCCCAGGGTGCCCGCCTCGCGGCGGGCGTGTCCCTGCTGCTGGCCGCCGGCCGCCTGCGCGATCAGGTCGCCGACGGCGACGCCTCCCCCGCCACTGCGGCCGTGCGCAGGCGGCTGGCCGCCCGCTGGCAGGACGGCGGCGTACGGCTGGCCGCCGGAGTCGGCTTCGACGCCACGACACTGACGACGGCCGCGGAACGGCAGCTCGAGCTCGAACGCCGCGACGAGGTCACCCTCCTGGAGCTGACCGCCCTCACCGAGGACGCGGTCGCCGCCGCCTTTGCCCACACCACGGTGCTGGCCGGCAAACCCGGCAACGCCGCCCCGCTGGCCGAGGCCGGACGCTTCTTCGGCCGCATCGCCCACCTGCTGGACGCCGTCGAGGACCTGGAAGAGGACCGCGAGCGCGGCGCGTTCAACCCGCTCATCGCCACCCGCACGCCACCGGCCGAGGCGCGGCGGCTGTGCGAGGACGCCGCGCACGGCTTGGCCCTGGCGCTGGCCGAGGCCGACCTGGCCGACCGGCACCTGGTGCGGGTGCTGCTGGAGACCGAGGTACGGCGGGCCATCGACCGCGCCTTCACCGCCTCCTACGAACGCCCCGGCTGGATCCGCAAGTCGCTGGCAGGCATCGGCACGTTCTTCACCTGCGGCCTGTGGCGTCCCCGCTGGAGCAAGCGCAGAGGCCGCCCGTGCGAGGAGCGCTTCTATTTCCGTGACGGCACCTGCTGTACCTGCTGCGACTGCTGCAACTGACGGTCAGGAGGTAACGGCCCCGGTCACGCGGCGGCGGAACACCCAGTATGTCCAGCCCTGATAGGCCAGCACCACCGGGGTGAAGATCGCCGCCACCCAGGTCATGACGGTGAGGGTGTAGGGGCTGGAGGAGGCGTTGGTCACCGTCAGGCTGTTGGCCGGGTCGACCGCAGGCATGACGTCCGGCCACAGGTTGCCGAACAGCGTGACCACCAGCGCGACGACGGCGACGGCGGTGCCGGTGAAGGCCCAGCCGTCCCGGCCGCGCAGCGTCGCGAGGATCGTGGCCAGCAGCCCGGCGGCCGCTACGGCCACGGCGATCCAGGTCAGCGGGTTGTCCACGGTGAGAACCAGGAACACCCCGGCCACGACGGCGGTCGCCGGGCCCAGCAGCCAGGTCACCCTCGTGGCCCGCTCCCGCAGCTCGCCGGTGGTGCGCAGAGCCAGGAAGGTGGCTCCGTGCAGGGCGAACAGCGCCGCCGTCGCCACCCCGCCCAGCAACGCATAAGGGTTGAGGAGCGTGAAGAGCGTTCCGGTGTACTCGTGGTTCGCATCCAGCGGCACCTCGCGCACGACGTTGGCCAGCGCCACGCCCCACAGCACGGCCGGGCCGAGCGAGCCCCAGAAGAAGGCGCGGTCCCAGCCCTTGGCGGAGGCGGTCTTGTTGCGGTACTCCAGCGCGATCCCCCGCACGATCAACGCCAGCAGGATGAGGAACAGCGGCAGGTAGAAGCCGCTGAACAGGGTGGCGTACCACTCGGGGAAGGCGGCGAAGGTCGCGCCGCCCGCCACCAGCACCCAGACCTCGTTGCCGTCCCACACCGGGCCGATGGTGGCGACCATCGTCTTGCGGTCGGCGGCGGTACGGCCCAGCACCGGCATCAGCATGCCGACGCCGAAGTCGAAGCCCTCCAGGACGAAGTAGCCGGTCCACAGCACGGCGATGAGCACGAACCAGACGGTGGTGAGTTCCATGATGCGCGTTCCTCAGTAGGTCAGGGCCGGAAGGGAGTCGGCGTCGGTCTCGGGCTCTGCCTGCTCGTGCGGGCCGATCCTGATGAACTTCACCAGCAGCCGGATCTCGATCACCGCGAGGACCGCGTAGGCCAGAGTGAAGCCGACCAGCGTGGTGGCCACCTCGGCCACGTCCACGCCCGGGGAGACGGCTGCGGCGGTGCGCATGACGCCGAAGACGGTCCAGGGCTGGCGACCCATCTCGGTGAAGATCCAGCCCATGGTGTTGGCTAGGAACGGCAGGGCGATCCCGGCGAGCGCGGCCCGGTAGAACCAGCGGGATTCCGGCAGCCGTCCGCGCCGCATCAGCCACAGCCCGGCCAGGGCCAGCAGCGCCGCCAGCGCCCCGAAGCCGATCATGAGCCGGAAGGTCCAGTACGCGATGCCCACCACCGGCTTGTAGTCGCCGGGGCCGTACTGCCGCTCGTAGCGGGCCTGAATGTCGTTGATGCCCTCGACCTGGCCGTCCGGCGAGTTGGTGGCCAGCAGGCTCAGGCCGTAAGGGATCTGGATGTTGACGTGATTGCGGCCGTTCTCCACATCGCCGACGGCGAACAGGGAGAACCCGGCGGCCCGCTCGTCCTCCCACAGCGCCTCGGCGGCGGCCATCTTCATCGGCTGCTGCTCGGTCATGATCTGCGCCTGCCAGTGGCCGGAGAACGCCACGCCGATCGAGGCGACCCCGGTCACCACCATGGCCAGCTTGGCGGAGGTGCGGAACAGGTCCACGTCACGCTTGCGCATGAGAAACCAGGCGCTCACCCCGATGACGAAGGCGCCGGCGGTGACGAACGCGCCGAAGATGACGTGCGGGAAGGTGACCAGGGTGGTGGGGTTGGTCAGCACGGCCCAGATGTCGGTCAGCTCGGCGCGGCCGTTGTTGATCCGGTAGCCGACCGGGTGCTGCATCCAGGAGTTGGCGGCCAGGATGAAGTAGGCGGAGATGTTCGTGCCGATCGCGGCCAGCCAGATCGTCGCCAGGTGCAGCCGCGGCGACAGCCGGTCCCACCCGAAGATCCACAGGCCCAGGAACGTCGACTCCAGGAAGAAGGCCATCAGCCCTTCCATCGCCAGCGGAGCGCCGAACACGTCGCCGACAAAGCGGGAGTAGTCACTCCAGTTCATCCCGAACTGGAACTCCTGCACGATGCCGGTGACCACGCCCATCGCGAAGTTGATGAGGAAGAGCCTGCCCCAGAACTTCGTCAGCTTGAGGTACTTCTCCTTGCCGGTGCGGTGCCAGGCGGTCTGCAGCCCGGCCACGATGATCGACAAGCCGATGGTCAGCGGAACGAACAGGAAGTGGTAGACGGTCGTGATACCGAACTGCCAGCGCGACAGGTCCAGGACATCCATGCCCGCCAGCTTCCGGGCGGCGCCCCGTCCGGGCGTAGGGTCACCTGGCCCTGGGCGATGGGACCTTGGTCCTTCCCTTCGCGGCGCGCCGCTGGGGTCCTGGGTGGTGCGCGACATGGACCACGGCATGGACACGCCCGCGCGTGGCTCGCGTGTATGCCAGCCACGCCATGCGACGCATCAGCACGACATGGTCGGCCGCCAGCGCGTGCGTGACGGAGATGTACAGGTGGACCGTGCCGTCCAGTTCCGCCAGCTGCACGGCGGGGTGGACCCCCTCGCGGCGCAGGATCGGTGCCAGGGCGTCGGTGACGGCGCGCCGTACCTCCGCCCCCGTCGCGGGGATCGCCTCGGCGCAGGCGGCGGCCAGGTCGCCCGCCTCACAGGTGGCGGTGTCCGGCAGCGTGGCGCCGGTCGGCGGGCTGCCCGCCACGAGGGTCGGCACGCCGCTGTGCATGCCGCACAGCAGTCCGGCCTCCCGCGCCGTCATCGGGCCGGGCGTCCGCCGTACGTCGACGACCAGGTCGACGTCGCCGTCGGCGAGCGGGCAGCGTCCTCCCGGCGCCAGGCCCGCGCACGGGGCGCCGACCACCTCGGGTGGATGGCACAAGGACGACGTCGTACCCCTCGCCGATCAGCAGGTCTCGCGCGGCCTCGGCGCCGGAGGGCTCCGATTCGGTGACCAGGATCCTCATCCACCCACTCTCCCCACGGCCGGCCTCCGCACGGCAGGGCCCAAAGTCCCCGCCCGGTCAGCCGGGAGACCCTAGGGTGGCGGTGTGACCGCCGTCCTCGTCGTCAACACCGGATCCTCCTCGGTCAAGTACGAGCTCATCGACGTCGAGAGCGGCAGGCGGCAGGTC
>NZ_MSZZ01000102.1 GCF_002093975.1 Thermoactinospora rubra | reverse complement strand
CCCCCGGCCTGAAGGCCGGAGCACTGGCCCGCATTTTGGTAGCCACTCGTACAGGTCCCCGGCGTCGCCGTCGCCGGCCAGCACGGCCACCACGTCCTCGTCGAGCTGGCGGGGAAGCGCAGCGGTCACGGCCAGCTCGCGCTTGGCGGGATCCTGCTCCCACTGCAGGAACCGGTCGACCAGGCCGGCCGCCGGATCACGGATCGCCTCGGGCGTCGCCGGTCGCTGCCCGGCCAGGGTGGCGACCGCAAGCGGCAGCCCGCCGGAGACGGCCAGAATCTCCGCGATGACAGCCTCGTCCAGAATGGACTTGCGGGCCAGCAGCTTGCGCGCCTCGAACTCGGTGAAGCGGGTGAGCGCGAGATCGGCTATCAGGTCCAGATACGACGACCAGCGCTGAGAGTCGAGCGGCTCGCGGCCGGCGACAACGATCACCAGGTCTTCCGGCGCATCGCCGTAGTGACCTTCCAGGATCGCCCGCAGCCACCCGTCCAGGTACTCACCCGTGCGCTCGTAGGTGTCGAAGAACAGCACCACCGGCGTCCGGAGATCGCGCAAGCCCTCCAGGAAGGTGGGAGTGAGCACCCGCTCGGGCGCCGCCGTACACAGATCGTTGCGGCGGCGCAGCTTACCGGCCACCGCGACCCGCATCTGGTTGACCCGATCCGGACCGATCGCCCTGGTGACCGCTCCGGCGCCGGGGAATACCACGTCCGCCACGCCGGTCGCCAGCTCGGTCGCGGTCTTGGTGACCACGTCGGCCGCCCCCTCACCCTCTACGGCGCTCGGGTCCGCCTGCTGGGCGCTCTTGAGATAGGCGGCATGTGCCTTGGCGAACCGCTTCAGCCGCGCTCCCTGCCCGTCAAGTTGTTCGGCGATCTCCGCCATGGCCTCTGTGACGGTGTAAACGGACTCGTCGGTGCGAGCCGTCAGACATCCCCGCTCCCTGGCCACCTCCTCCAGCCGATCGAGCAGGAACGACTTGCCCACGCCCCCGTCACCGTGGATGTTGAACAGCAACATCCGCCGTTCGTCGCCCGGCGGGAGGTCCAAGTTCTCGCGGAAGAAGGCCAGCTCGCCTGCCCGGCCCACGAAAGTCGCTCGCTGCCGCCGCTTCACGATGTCCTGGGCCGAACGCGCGAGATCGGTCATGAGATCCATCCCAGTCGCTCACGATGCGCTCCGCAAGGCATCATGTTCTCGTATGGGTTGTCGTGCGAGAGAGTGGCCGGCGATGCAGGGGTGACCGTGCTCTGCGGCTTGCCGAGGTCCGTGTACCGCGGGCCCGCCAGCCCCGTCCGGTGCTCTTGTTCTCTGCCTCGCGTCTGCGCTCTCCTGTAGCCCCGGGTGACGCGTCGCAGAGGCTTGGGGTCAGCTGTCGATCTGTCGGATCAGGGCCAGGTCATTGCGGACTGCCCAGTGTTCGGTGAGCAAGCCGTCGCTGATTCGGAAGATATGAACGGCCTCGGCGTCCAGATGCCGACCGGTCACAGGCCGCCCGGCAAGGAATGGGAAGGCATTGCCGACGTGGCGGCCGTGCAGGGTGACCCAGATCATGACACGGTCGCCCTCGCTCATGATGGCATGGGTGTCCAGCCGGACATCGGCGACCGTACCTTCGATCCACCGCCGCGCCGTGCGGTAAATGTCGCGGCCTCGCCAGCCACTGACGTGATCATGATGGTTGGGAGAGAAGATCTCCTCGACGATCGCGCCGTCGCCGGTGCGCAGCTATTCCACGAAGCGATGGGCCAGCCTGGTGGCGGTGGGATCTGCCATGAACCTCTCCGGATGTCTGATGGCGTGACAGTCAAGGGAAACGCGGGGATTTGGCCGGCCGCCGATGGGCAGACGACAGCTGTACGACGGCGCGCTGCTGCCTGTCGCTACGTTAACCGTCCACTTCGACCCGATCGGGCGTGGGTGAAGATGGGGCAGGGTGCGGCTCACGGCATCCTGCCCCATGGCGGGCGCGATGCAGCGGTCAGCAGTGCTTGGCCAGTGACATGCCCTTGATGAGATCGAACAGGGCAGGGTTGAACCAGCCCGACGCGAACCAGCGGTACCGCTGGGTGTGACTGGGCAGGTTCTTGACGAACTTCGTCCGGTCGGTGGGGCTCTGATTGGCGTTATTGACGATGGAACCCAGCACCGCGCCGTTCTGGTCCTTGAGACGCGCCCACATCAGCCAGGCGTCGTTGTCGTCACTGCTGGTGACCGTGCCGTCGAAGTACGCCCTGCCGTCGCGGTGAAGTGTCCAGCGGGCGCCTTCGAACATCGTGCAGTCACCCGCGTTCATGGGCCTGTTCCACGTGAAGCTCTTGACCGTTTCAGCGGTTGTGGCCTGGGCGGTTCCGGGGGCGGACAGTGCCAGACCCGTGAGGAGGGCGACCGTAGCCACGGCGGCGATGGCGCCGCGTACTGCTGTGAGGGACATGGTGGACATTCCTTTCCGTGGTGGTGTGCTTGGTGGGATCAGACGGGCTTGGCAGGGCTCCTCGCGGCCCAGGCCAGGGCAAGGCCGCCAAGCAGAGCGGTGGGCTGATGCGGCATCAGCAGCACCGCGACGAGCGCGGCGAGCACGAGCAGGACGCCCGCTCCCCCGCGGATGCTCCGGCGGTGCCAGCCGGCGACGGCGATGGCGGCGAAGCCGACTGCGCACAGCAACGTCTTGGGGACCAGGCCGAGGTAGGCCGGCAGGCCGGGGCTGTCCCACTGGGCGTCGGTGACCGTACCCGCGAAGTCGGCGCCCACGGTCGCCATCGCCCACGCGACCGCGGCGAGGAACGCGCAGCCGAGGCCGACGGTGACGGTGGCCCAGCGGGCCAGCCGGCGCGGGCAGGGCGAGGGCGACCGTGAGGAACCCGATGGCGATCAGCACGTTGGCGGTGACGCAGAGCGGGCTGCGGACGGCCTCGCGGCCGCTGAGATCGGACAGCAGGACGCAACTGGAGATGGAGGCCGCCGCGCCCATCGCGCGGACCAGGCCGCCGGCGACGACGGCGAACTGCGGGGTGAGAACGCGCCTGGGAGCCGAAGGAGCCGTGAGAGGTCACGGGCATGGCTTGCCTTTCGAGCGATCGGCGACGGGGCCGCCGGCGAGCGGAACAGTGAGCAATCCGCAAGGCCGACGTCAGCAAGCGTGCGACGAAGGTGGTGTCGCGGGCAGCGGCCGAGCGGCCGGCTCCGCCGTTCCACCATCGGGTGGACGCCCCCGGCAGGTTCCCCGCGCGGGGGAACGAGCACTCGGCCGGGCGGCGGTATCGCGGCCTGGGCGGGGTCTTCACGCTGCCGGTGCGGTGCAAGCGGCTCGCTCTCGGCATCGTCCCGGACACGGTGAGCATCAGAGGCGGTCGGGCGGGCTGTGCGCATGAGACGTTCCTTCCAGGACAAGGGCCGCCTTCCGGCGGGCGCTCTCAGATTCACGTTCCCGGCGCCCTTGATCCCAGAGGCCACATGTCCGATCCCAGGCAGGGGCCAGAGGTCCTTTCCGGGACATGAGGTCCCTGAACCGGGCAGGACATGTGGCCTCTGGAGGCAGGGACGGCGGGAACACGACGCTGGGGGCTTCCACCGAAACAAGGGAGAAGCTCCAATGGAAACCCTCGCCTCCTCACGAACCGCCCTGTCGAGCCGGACCGCCGTCTTGGCCGTACTCCTGGCCGTCGGGGCCGTCACGGCCGCGGCCAACCTCCTGCTGCGGCCGATCCCGGCGCTCGACTTCGGCACCTACGCCGCCGTGCGGGCCGAGCGCGATGCGGTATGGCTGTTCAGCCTGCTCGGAGGGGTCAGCACGGCCGTCGTCCAGCTCACCGCGGGGCTCGTCGCCTGTGTGCTCATCCGGCACAAGGGTGCTGCCCTGGCGACGATCGGTGCGGTGCTCACCGGTCTGGCCGGGGTGCTGTTCTGCGCCGGCTTCTTTGCCATCGGCGCCGTTGATTGGTACCTGACGGCGGACGCGTCCGGCGGGCAGGCGCTGTTCGCCTACTTCCAGTCCGCGTCCGGGCAGGTCTTCGGTATCCAGGCGATCGGATTCCTGCTGTCGGTCCTGGGCTTTATCGTGCTCGGGGCCGCTTTGTGGCGGTCTCGCGCGGTGCCCAGGTGGCTGGCGGCGGCGGTGCCGCTGAGCCAGATCGCGATGATCGCCGGTGGAGCGGGGATCGTCTACGATGTGCTCCACGCGGTCTTCATGGCGACTCTGGTGGCAATCGCCTGGCTTGCCTGGCGCGGCCGCACCGAGTAAAGGGGCTGTACCTTGAATGGCAGGCGCCTTGCGGCCGACGCGTTGCGCGTCGGCCGCGCTGTCGCCGTCGCCCTGATCTGCCTCCTGCTCGCCCTGTACGCCATCGGGCTAGGGGTCTGGATCGTCAACGCGGCCCAACTGCCGGAGATCGAGTTCGCGCCGTGGTCCACGCCCCAGGGCCGCCTGGTGCTCGAAGGCTGGGGCATCCCCGCTGAGTCGTGGGCGGCGCTCGTGGCGCTTCCCGGCCTGATCGTCACGGCGGCGAGCGTGACCGCGGCGGCGCTGGTAGTGCGGCGGGAGACCTCGTGGTTCCGGTTGTATCTGGGCTTCGCGCTGGTGCTGTTCGCCACAGCCGGCAGCGAGACGCCGCTGGTCATGGCGGCGCTGTATCCCGAGCTCGACGCCGTGGCCCGCACCGTGCAGGGACTGGCCTGGATCGCGTTGTTCCCGATCGCCTACGTCTTCCCCGACGGCCGGTTCGTGCCCGGTTGGAGCCGCTGGCTGGCTGGGGGGTGGGCCTGCTATCTCCTGCTGGGGCTGGCTCAGGTCGCCGGCTCGCCGGAGGTCGACGTCGCCGTCACGCTGGTGCTGGTCGGCACCTGCGTGGCCGCCCAGGTGTACCGCTACGTGCGGGTGTCGGGACCGGTCGAGAAGCAGCAGGCCAAGTGGTTGATGATGGCCGTCGGCCTGTGGTTCGCCTTCGCGCTGACGCTGAACGTGACCCCGCTGGGCGCGCTGTACGGCGAGGCCAGCCCGCGCGGACTGATCGCGTTCGTGATCATCGCTGTGGCCACAGCCGTGATCATGTCGCTGATCCCCGCCGCGGTGGCGATCGCCGTACTCCGCCACCGGCTGTTCGACCTGGATGTCTGGCTCAACCGGGCGCTGGTCTACGGCGTCCTGACCGCCTTCGTGGTCGCGGCCTACGCGGCGGTGGTCGGCGGCATCGGCGCGCTGTGGACCGAGGGAGCGGCGGGCGTGCTGCCGGTCGCCGCCGCAGCCGCCGTGGCGCTCGTCTTCAGCCCGCTGCGCGACCGCGTCCAGCGACAGGTCAACAGGCTGATGTACGGCGAGCGCGGCGACCCCTACCTCGCCCTGTCCGGACTCGCCCGGCAGCTCAGCGGCGTCGTCCAGCCGGAGGAGATCGCCCCGGCCATCGTGGAGACGGTCAAGCGCACGATCAAGACCCCGTACGCCGCGCTCGAGCTGGCAGGGGAGATCGTCGCGAGCACCGGCAGGCGGGCGGGACCCACCGAGAGTTTCCCGGTCAGCCACCGCGGCGAGGCGCTCGGCACACTGATCGTCGGCACCCCGGGCGACACCCTGTCAAGCAGGGACCGCCTGCTGCTGTCCGACCTCGCGGGACACTCCGGCGCCGCCCTGCACGGCGCCCTGGAGTCGCTGCGCATCCACCGCCTCGCCGCAGATCTGCAAAAGGCCCGCGAGCAGCTCGTCCTGGCACGGGAGGAGGAGCGGCGCCGGCTGCGCCGCGACCTGCACGACTCGCTCGGCCCCGCACTCAGCGGCATCGCCCTCACGGTTGACGCCGCACGTGCCGTCATGGCCACCGATCCGGCTGCCGCCGGCGAGCTGCTGGACGCGCTGAAGGAGCAGAGCGGCCAGACACTGGAGGAGGTACGCCGCCTGGCCCGGCTGCTGCGCCCGCCCGTCCTGGACGAGCTCGGCCTCATCGGCGCGCTGAAGCACCTGCGAGACACCGCCGAGCAGGCGGGCTTAACGGCAATGCCGGGTAGTTAAGAGAGGCTGTGGGCTGTCAAGCAGAACG
>NZ_MSZZ01000101.1 GCF_002093975.1 Thermoactinospora rubra | reverse complement strand
GCAGGAGCTTCGTGCTTTCCGCTCATTCTTAAGTTCCTGACATTGTCCTTCCTCTCACCCCCTACACGGACGGCTCAGCCGTACCTCGACATCTGCCCCGCCCTTGATAGGCAAGTGACGACTTGCCTATAGTGGCGGCGTGGGTGACATCTTCAAGGCCCTGGCCGACCCCACCCGGAGGAAGATCCTCGACGAGCTGGCCGAGCGCGACGGCCAGACGCTCTTCGAGATCTGCACCCGGCTGACCATGAAGCATGGGCTCACGTCCTCCCGTCAGGCCATCTCCCAGCACATGGACGTGCTGGAGGAAGCCGGGCTGATCCACACCCGGCGGGAGGGGCGTTACAAGTTCCACCACCTCGACCCCGAGCCCCTTCGGCGCCTCGCCGACCGCTGGCTCACCAAGCTCAAGGAGAAGGACCCGTGAGGATCAACGTCACCAGCGTCCTCGTCGACGACCAGGACAAGGCCCTGCGCTTCTACACCGAGGTGCTGGGCTTCCAGAAGAAGACCGACATTCCGCTGGGGGGCGGGGCCAGGTGGCTCACCGTCGTCTCCCCCGAGAACCCGGACGGCGTCGAGCTGCTGCTGGAGCCCGACGGGCACCCGGCGGCCGGGCCGTTCAAGCGGGCTCTCGTCGAGGACGGCATCCCCTTCACCTCCTTCGCGGTGGACGACGTGCAGGCGGAGTACGAGCGGCTGCGGGGGCTCGGCGTGCGGTTCGTCCAGGAGCCGGTGGAGATGGGCGACGTGACCACCGCCGTGTTCGACGACACCTGCGGCAATCTTCTCCAAATAGCCGCTCAAAAGGCATGATGGGGGCCTATGCCTATTGATCCCCACCTTCTTGCCCTTTTCACCGTCACCACGCTCGTCGCGATGATCACACCGGGTCCGGACATGCTGTTCGTGCTGGGCTGCGGCATCCGCGGCGGGGCTCGCGCCGGGCTGCTGGCCACGGCGGGCGTGGCGACGAGTGAGGCCATCCACGTCGCCGTGGCCGCCGCGGGCCTGGCGGCGCTCTTCGCGGCGGCGCCGGTCGCCTTCACCGTCGTCCGGATCGTCGGCGCGGCGTACCTGATCTACCTGGGCGTCCAGATGATCCGCAACCGCAAGCGCGCCGAGGAGGACCTGCCGGCGCCGGGCAGCGGGATGTCCGGCCGCCGCGCCTTCGCCAGCGGCCTGATGACCAACCTGCTCAACCCCAAGATGGTCACCTTCACGATCGCGTTCCTGCCGCAGTTCGTGGACCCGAGCCTAGGCCAGGTGTGGCTGCAGTTCGCGATCCTGGGGGCGGTGCTGATCGCGCTGGAGTTCGCGGTCGACGGCACGGTGGGGCTGCTGGCGGGGCGGATCGGCGGATGGATGCGCCGCCGCCGCGCCGTACGCCGCCGGGTGGACGTCGCGACCGGCGGGATCTTCATCGGTCTGGGGGTACGGCTGGCCGTCGAACGCTGACCGGCGCGCGGTTGCGGTTTTCCACAGTACGGCGCTGCGGATCTCCGTTGTCCACAGCGGCGGTTTCCCTCATCCCGCGGCGGGCTGCGGCCTCGTAGCGTTTCGGCCCATGGTCAAGACCTTGATTGCGGGATTGCTCCTCACGCTGCTCTCTTCGGGACCCACCCAGCCGGCCACGGCCGGCATGGTCGACAGGCTCGTGGCCGACGGCAAGGCGACGGCCGCGCTGATTCGCGTGGACGCCGGGGGTGAGAGCTGGTCGCACGCCGCCGGGACGGCCGACCTCAGGTCGGGCGAACCGGCCTCGCCCGACGGCCACTTCCGCGTCGGCAGCGTGACGAAGACGTTCGTGGCCACGGTGGTGGCGCAACTGGTGGACGAGGGGCGGCTGGCGTTCACCGACCCGGTCGAGCGCCACCTGCCCGGCGTGGTGCCACGCGGCGCCGACATCACGGTCGAGCAGCTGCTCAACCACATGAGCGGCCTGCATGACTACATGCACGAGCCCGGCCACTCCACCAACCGCTGGCGCGGCGCCGACCGGTTCCGCCACTACTCGCCCCGGGAGCTGCTGAAGGTCGCCTTCGCCGATCCCGCCAAGTCGCTGCCGCCCGGCTCACGCTGGTCCTACTCCAACACCAACGCCGTCGTCGCCGGCCTGCTCATCGAGAAGGTGACCGGCCGGCCGTACGAGCAGGAGGTCCGCCGCCGCATCCTCCAGCCGCTCGGGCTCACCCAGACGTCGCTTCCCGGCGACCGGCCCGGGCTGCCTCGCCCGCACGCGCGCGGCTACAAGGCGCTGGCCGACGGGAAGCTGGTCGACGCCACGCGGATGAACCCGTCGCTCGACTGGGCCGCGGGCGAGATGATCTCGACGGGCCGCGACCTCAACCGGTTCCTCGCCGCGCTCCTCGGCGGCAAGCTGACCGGCCCGCGGTCGCTGGCGGCCATGCGAACCACAGTCGACACCGGCGAGGGGTTCGCCTACGGGCTCGGGCTGCAGCGCTACACGTTGCCGTGCGGGAAGGCCGCCTGGGGTCACAGTGGCGAGCTCATCGGCTATCTGACCTTCGCTTTCGCCACCGAGGACGGAAGCAGGCGGATGACCCTGTCCGTCAATCCGTCACGCGAGCCCGTCACGACACAGGAGATCGCGGGGATCGCGGCGTCGGTGCTGTGCTGAGCATCCCGCCGAGCTGTCCCGGCCTCGGGATCACGCACCCTCCGAGGCTGCTCTATGCTTCATAGCTCCCGGCTTCGCAGCTCCCGGATTCACAGCTCCCGGATTCACAGCTCCCGCCCAAGCCTGTCCGTCAGCATGTCCGTCGGCCCGCCGGCCCGTCGCCCCACAGCGCCCGGGCCGCGAACACCGGCGCCCGCTGCGGCTCCTCCGTCTGGAAGCCGGTAGGCCTTCCGCCTGCCATCGCTGAGCCGGGCGCCTCCACGTCCGGACGTCCCTCATGCCCGACGCCCCTGCGCCCTGGAAGGAGATCGCGGTGACCGTGCCGCTGCGTCGAAACACGCAGTTCCAGCTGCTGTGGCTGGGCAGCGCCGTATCGCAGCTCGGCACGGAGCTGACCAAGCTGGCGATGCCGCTGCTCGTCCTGGCGTTGACGGGCTCGCCGGGGCTGGCCGGCGTCGTCACCGGCGCGCGCCTGGCCGCCCTGGTGATCACCCAGATGCCGGCCGGCGTCTGGGTGGACCGCTGGGACCGCCGCCGCACGCTCATCATGAGCCAAGGCGTCCAGACGCTCGCCGCGGCCGTGCTGGCGGCGCTCGTCATGACCGACTCGGCGGCGATCTGGCACTTCGTCGCCCTGGGCATAGTCGACGGGGTCTGCACGGCGTTCGTCGGCCCCGTCCGGACGACCGCCATCCGCGCCGTGGTCCCCGAGGAGCAGCTGCACAGCGCCTACGCCCAGGAAGAGTCGCGCGGCCACGCGGCCCGCCTGATCGGCCCCCCGCTGGGCGGGCTGCTCTACGGCTTCGGACGCGCCATCCCGTTCGTGGTCGACGCGATCACCTTCGCCGTCGCCCTGGTGTGCGCCATCGCCGCCAGACTCCCCCGCCGCCCCGGCACAACACCCCAGCCCACCGCCGAACCACTCCACCCCACCGCCGAACCACTCCACCCCACGCCCGAGACGCCCGAGCCCGCGCCCACACCCAAGTCCGCGACCGCCGCCACGACCAAGCGGAGCATGCGACGCGAAGCCGGTGAAGCGCTCGCCTGGCTGTGGCGGCAGCCGGGGCTGCGAGAGGTGTGCGCCGCCGTCCTCGCCCTCAATCTGCTGGGCGGAGCGGGCATGCTGCCGCTCATCGTGCTCGTCGGCGAGCGAGGCGGCAGCGCGTTCACCACCGGGACGGTCTTCGCCGGAATCGGCATCGGCGGCCTCATCGGCGCGCTCCTGTCCGGCCGCGCCGCCAAGCTGCTGCCTCCCGGCAAGCTGCTCATCGTCTTCCCGGCGCTTCTCGGTCTGGCCTACGCGGCGATGGCGCTGCCGTTCGGCCCGTGGTGGCCGTTCGTTCCCATGCTGCTGGTCTCGCTGGTCACCCCCACGCTCAACGTCGTGATGAACGTCGTCCTCACACGCGTGGTCCCCGACCACATGCTCGGCCGCATGGACGCCCTGCTCGGCCTGGCCGGCACCGGCCTCACCCCTCTCGGGCCGGTCATCGGCGGCGCACTCGCGGCCACCCTGGGCGGCGCCGGCACGCTCGTCCTCGTCGGCGCCCTCCTCCTGGCGATGTCCGCCACCACCGCGGCCAGCCGCGAAGTGCGTCACTTCACCGGCACGACAGCCGACGACGCATGAGCACACCGCCGGAGGTCCTGTGGCGCTGCCCGTTCCCGGCTCCGCCGCGATGTTCACGGCTCCCGCCCGGCTCGTGGTACGTACCGCGGCGGGCGGATCCCGAGGCGTTCACCAGCACGTCACGCTCGCCATGGCGGGCTTCAGGGAATCCGGCGGCACAGGCACAAGAGCGGCCAAGGAGGTGCTTGGGGACGAGCCGGTGCCTCCTGGGAGGTGGCACTTCGCCCGGAGCAGGCCCGTCGCCACTGGAGCGGAGGAGTTCCTCCCAGAGCCACTGCTGGTCCGGCTGCATGACGCCGCCACCGGATCCCCAACGCGAAGAGGGCGTTCAGGGCCGCCGGTCAGCGGGTCAGGCGGCAGGACGTTTCGCTGACCAGCTGCTGGACGAGGGGCAGGAGGTCGGGGCGGCTGTGGAGGAGCTCTTCGAGGCGGGCCCGCCACACTCCGGCCTCGGCGAAGTGGGCGTCCTCCCCCTGCAGGCGGATGCGCGTGTTGGCCAGGTCGAACTGGTACATCAGGCCCAGGTAGCGACCGATGGCCTCGCTGAGCCACCAGTAGACGTCCGTGGTCGCAGCCGAGACGAAGGCGCGGGCGCCGTCCCATGCCACGCGAGGCGTGTGGATGACGGCCATGATTGGAAGGTACGCCCGATCAGTCACGGTTGTCATGAACCGCACCGCCGGATCGTGCCGCGCGAGCCGTACGCGGTCATGGACCAAAAACGCGAACCGCCATGGACAAAACCAGGATGAAGCGCGGAGAGCCGACCGGTAGCGTCGCCGCATGAGCAACGATCTCCGGACGGCGCAGGAGCTGGCCCAGGCCGGTGACGTCGCCGGTCTCATGCGGCATCTGCGCTTCACCGCCGACCGGCTGGCCGTCGGCGACGTCGCGCCGCTCGCCGGGCGGGCGGCGGAGCTCATGGGGTTCACCGACCTGGCCGAGGCGGCGCGGGCCGTGGCCGCCGCCCCCGACGACGCGGACGCCCTGTACGGCTTCGGGTACGCATGCATCGAGCGAGGCGCCTCATACCTAGCGGTTCCCGCGCTGGAGGCGGCGCTGGCCCGGCGGCCGGGCGCGCTGGAGATCGTGCGGGAGCTGGTCGTCGCCCTGGAGGACGAGCACCGGCACGGCGACGCCGTGACGGTCCTGGACGGGCATCGGGAGGAGCTGCTCCCCTGGCCGGACCGCTACCTGCTGTCCTACAACGCGCTCATGGCGGGGGATCTCGCCCGCGCCGCGGCGGAGTTCGCCGAGCTGCCCACCCCCGGCCATGAGCAGTGGCTGCCGGCCCGCGACCGCCTCTCGCGGATGATCGAGCGGGCGCGTGCGGCTCAGGCCGTCGGTCCGCTCGACCACCGGGACCTGCGAGGCTGGCACTTCGCGCTGTCCGGCGGCGTGCTGGCCACCCTGTCCCCGTACGGCTTCGACCAGGGCATGACCGGCCGGTACGCATACCTGCGCGACGACTTCGGCATGTGCCTGCGCGGCCTGCTGCGGCTTCGCGTCATCCTGGAGGCGGCGGGCCGTGGTCCCCGCACGGTCTCGCTGCTGCCGGGCCGGGGCGACCGAGCGCTCGGCCTGGCCGCCGCGCGGGTGCTGGGGCTGCCCGCCGAGCCGTACGCCCCGGGCCGGACCGACACCGTCGTGATCGCCTACGACCTGCGGGAAGCTGACGACGAGCTGCTGGCCGGCCTGCACGAGCGCCTTCCCGGCCAGGTGGTGTACGAGCACGCCACCTGCTGGACGGAGCCGCCTGCCATCAGCGCGGACGTCAGCACGCTGCTGGCCCAGACGGTCACCCCGCCGTGGGGCGAGCAGCTCCAGGTGCGTGACGGGTCCGTGGAGAGGTCCCCGGCCGACGACCGGGGCGCGGAGGAGCTGGCGGAGGAGATCCTGCGTGCCGATCCCGCCCCCGACGGCGGCGACGGCGCGACGCCGCCGGACGACGACGAGGTGCTCGCCCGGTTCGTGGCCGGTGTCGCCGCCCTGTGGCCGGCCGGCGGTCCCCGTGATCGCGTCCGCTCTCCGGGGCCCGTCCGCAGCTCGCGTTTCGCTTGATCCGGGCCGGACCGGCCCGTTATTGATCGTTTACCCAGACCTGCCAGGATCCTCCGAAGATCACGAGAGAGGAATCCTGTGGGTTTATTGACTCTGGCTCGGCGCCGGATCGGGGCGCTGGTGGCGGTCGCCGTCCTGGCGTCCGGCGTCTTCGCCTCGGGAGCGCAGGCCGCCCCGAACCCAGTCGGTTTCGGTACGGCTTCCGCCTCGCCGAAGAGCTATGACGGCGCCTGCCCGACGACCGTGAAGCTGTCCACCACGGTCAAGGTCAAGGCGCCGGTGACGCTGAAGTACATGTGGACCTTCAGCGACGGAGACAAGAGCCGCGCCAAGACGTACAAGGTCGGCGGCAAGGGCTTCAAGACCGTCCGGCTGTCCACGTCGATCAAGGTCACGGGCGGCGCTCGTGGCTGGGGCGCGGTTCGCCTGTTCAGTCCCGTGAAGAAGACGTCCAAGAAGGCCTCCTTCGCCGTCGTCTGCGCCGGTGACGCGGCGAGCACGGGCGACGTGTGGGACAGCGTGACCACCTCCGCCACGGGGGCCGACAAGCCGGACGACTCGGCTACCACGCCTCCCCCCGGACAGGACGACGACAAGCCGGCTCACAACCCGGTGCGCAAGGCCACGATCGCCTTCGAGCGGACCACCGCGTCGAAGTGCCCGGTGACCTTCAAGGTTCACGCCTACCTCGAAGGGCTTCCCGCCGGTGCGCAGGCTGTGCAGTACCGCCTCGTCGGCACCCAGGAGTGGAAGACCGTCAACGTGCCGGCCGACCACGGCGATGTCTTCGCCACCGTGCTGGAGACCCTTACCTGGGACTGGGAGACGGGCAAGACCTCGATCCAGATCGAGATCAACCAGCCGGACGGCCTGAAGTCCAACATCATCTACTACTTCAAGTGCGGCCCGCCGCGCACACCCATCACGGTCGGCGTCGCAGCCGAGGACATCCCGCGGACCAGCATGGGCGGTCCGCTGGCCGAACTGATCGCCGACGCCTACCTGGAGGCCGTCCAGTCCGTCTCCGGCGCCCAGGTCGCCCTCATCAGCAAGTACGGGCTTCGCACGGATCTGAAGAAGGGTCCGGTCACCTCCGAGGAAGTGTGGGGCATCCAGTCCGCCGGACTGGCCGTCGACGTCCGCGCGATGACCGGCGCACAGCTCAGGAAGCTGCTGGGGCACGCGAGCCCGGCAGCCGGAGTGCTGACCCCCTCGGCCTCGCTGCGCTACACGCTGACCGATGGGGTGGTCACCGAGCTCACGCTGAACGGCGCTCCGGTGTCCGACAGCCAGGTGATCAAGATTGCCGCCAACTATCACCTCATGGGCGGCTGGCAGGGCTTCCCCGCCTGGGAGGGGACCACTCGCGTGTACAACGGCGGGCCGGACGACACGGGAGCGCTGGCGTCGTACATCGCCAACCACTCGCCGGTCCACGCCCCGAAGGGCGACCGCGTCACCCTGCGGTAGCCGTACGAAGCCCGGTCGAGCGGGCACGACGCCGGACGGAGCACGTTCCGTCCGGCGAACGCCCGACCGGGTCACCCCGCTCTCTCTCAACGCTCCCCTGGCTGCCGGGGTGGCGTCATGCGGTGATGGGAGTGGCGCCGGCGGCCTGGGCGAGGAGTCGCTCGTAGACCTCGGGTGAGGTGGTCTCGCAGCCCAGGCGGTGGCCCGTCGCGGCGCCGTGGTCGTCGCTGGAGCCGGTCACCGCCAGGCCCAGGTCGCGGGCCAGCGACCTGAGGTGGTCGCGGGCTTTCCTGTCGTGGTCCATGTGGTCGGCTTCCACGCCGAACAGGCCCGCCTCCGCAAGCTCGGCGATCCAGGCGTCGGGGATGGTGTATCCGCGTTTGTCTGCTTTGGGGTGGGCGAGCACCGGGACGCCGCCCGCCTGCCGTACCAGATGGACGGCACGGACCGGGTCGAGGGCGTAACGGGTGACGTAGGCGCGGCCGCCCGGAGCCAGCCACTCCCGGGTGAACGCCTGCTCGGGCGTGGCCACGGCGCCCGCGGCGGCCATGGCCCGGGCGATGTGCGGACGGCCCACCGGGCCGCCTGCCGCGAGCGCCGCCACCTGCTCCCAGGTGATGCCGACGCCCAGTGCCGCCAGCTTCTCCACGGTGAGGCGGGCGCGTTCCTCGCGGGCCTGCCTCAGGCGTACGCACTCGGCCTGCAGCTCCGCGTTCCGGGGATCGAAGAGGTAGGCGAGCAGGTGGATACTGCGGCCCTCGCGGCGGCAGGACAGCTCCATGCCGGGCACCAGCGTCAGCCCGTCGGGAAGGGCCACGGCGGCCTCCGTGTGCCCCGCCGTGGTGTCGTGGTCGGTCAGGGCGACGACGTCCAGGCCGCGCTCCCTGGCACGGCGCATGACCTCCGCGGGCGGCTCGGTGCCGTCGGAGGCGCTGCTGTGGCTGTGCAGGTCGATCCGCATCCCTCGGATGGTACGCCGCCGGCCTTCGCCGCCCCGCCGGCCGGAGCGCTCCAGCGCTGAACTGTCACCTCTCGCCGGTAGGGTTCCCAGTGGTCGTCCTCGTGGCAGGGTGGCGACGAAGTAAGGGGGCCGGTTCGCATGGGCTTGGAGGTCGAGAGCCGAGCGTCCGCTTCGCCGTACATCGAGAGGGTATGGCGGAGCAGCAGCGACGGCGTCGCCCGGATGACGTCGATCGCGGCGACCCACTGGGACCTGGTCTTCTGGGAGCACCGCGGTCAGGTCAACGTGACCGTTCAGGGGCCGGTGCCGAGGGCGAGTCCGGCTCCCGTTCCCGAAGACGCCACGTTCCTGGGCATCACTTTCGTGCTGGGCACGTCGATGCCGCATCTTCCGATCGACCGGCTCGTCGACGATTCCGTGGAGATTCCCGATGCCACGCGCAGATCGTTCTGGCTGAAGGGTTCCGCCTGGCGGCTTCCCGGCTACGACAACGCCGAGGAGTTCGTCGGGCGGCTGGTGCGGGAAGGCGTGCTGGCCTGCGACCCGATCGTGGCCGCGGTGCTCGGCGGCGCGTCGCCGGAGGTGTCGGAGCGCACCCTTCAGCGGCGCTTCGTGGCGGCGACCGGGCTCACCCGGGGCGCCATCCGGCAGATCGACCGCGCCAGGCAGGCGGCGGTCCTGATCCAGGAGGGCGTGCCCGTCCACGATGTGATCCACCGGCTCGGGTACTTCGACCAGCCGCACCTGGCGCGGTCGCTGGCCCGCTACATCGGGCGGACCGCCACGCAGCTGCGCGATCGGGATCCGGCCAAGCCGCTGTCGCTTCTGTACAAGACTTGAGCGCTCCGCCCCGCCTAACCTCGTGATCGCGGGCCAGTCCTCGCAACTTCGACGACCAAGGAGCAGACCCATGGCCAAGATCATCTCGAGCTTCTTCATCTCCGTGGACGGCGTGGTCGAGTCGCCGGACAAGTGGCACTTCCCGTACTGGAACGACGAGATGGGCGCGGTGGTGGGGGCGGGCATGCAGAGCGCGGCGGCGATGCTGATGGGCCGCAAGCTGTATGAGGAGTGGGCCGCGTACTGGCCGACCGCGGAGGCCGACCCGGACGTCGCCGCGTCCCTCACCAACCTCCGCAAGTACGTCGTGTCGAACACCCTGGAGAAGGCGGACTGGAACAACACCACCATCGTCTCCGGTGACGTCGCGGCCAAGCTGCGCGAGCTCAAGGAGCAGACCGACGGCGACATCCAGATGTCCGGCTCCGCGACGACCGTGCGGTGGCTGCTCGCCAACGGGCTGCTCGACGAGCTGAACCTGCTCGTCCACCCGATCGTCGTCGGCCACGGCCAGCGGCTGTTCGAGAACACCCCGACCCACCCGCTGAAGCTGGTCAAGTCCGAGACCTTCCAGACCGGCGTGCTCAACCTGACCTACGTCCCGGACGCCGGCTGACCGGCTCCTCCTGCCTGGCCTGGCGTACGGCGGCGCGCCGCTTGTCCACCGCCTCTTCCAGCCGACCAGCCGACTGATCCGATCAGGCCAACGACCCCGCTCTCGTCCACACACCCCTTTCGAACCACGCCGGGCGACCCGCTCCCCGCTGCCCTGATCGCCGGTGAATGCGACACTCCAGATCATGGAATACGTGAGGGTTCACACCACTCCCGCCCGCAACGAGATCGACCCCCTCCCCTACCTGGACGTGCTCCCCGAACTCGCCCCCCGACTCCCGCCGGGCGCCCGCGAGTTCGCCACCGACCCGGATCATTACGATTTCTACAGTCAGCGGTGCGTCAAGGACCTCGCGCTCGAGCGGATCACCATCAACGAGGGCGACGCTTACATAGAACTCGGTTTCCGGCACAACTGCTGGAAGCACGAGGAGGACCTGACCATCCGCTACCAGGGGGTGACCCATTACGAGTCCACTGTGTCGACGGGTGTGATCGCGTGGTCTGTCCTGGTCCTGGACGAGATCCTTCCGCACCCGGACGGCTGCCGCTACGAGATGGCGTTGAACTCCGGGTTTGTCGCCCTGACGTGCCAGGACCTGACCGCCACGTGGACCGAGGCGATCTGCCCGGACAAGTGATGGTTCCGCCGCAACGGGTCACGGCAGTCGATCACGCCTCACAGGGGCGCCGAGCCGGAAGGGTTCTGCTGCGGTGTCGTCGCCCGCCGTCGAAGCGCGAAGAGTCGACCGCTCCACCGCAGACCACGCAGGAGAAGCCGGATCACCCCGAAGACGAACGCGACCTCCAACAACACGAAGCACATGAACAGGACTTCGCCGAGCGCTTCCCGGTCGCTCTCACGCGCCCATCCCATGAGGACGGACGCGGCGGCCATGCCCAGCACGTACCCGAGCATCGCCATCGCCTCGCCGTACCCGGCTCTCATGAGCCGATCTTAGGCCCGCCCGGCCTTCCCCCATGCCTCGCCTCATCGCGGAGGAGCGCGTACGGCAGGGCGCCTGGTTATCGTGCACGGAGGGGCGGCGGACCAGATCGAGAGGCGAACAGGTGAGCAGCAGCCTGGCGACCGATCCGGAAGCGCTCCGAAACGCGGTGAACGACATGCCGGCGAGTACGGCGGGAGCATGGGCCGGTGGGAAGGCCTCTGTGGAGGGTTTCCTGAAATGGGTTGTCGCCGATCTCGACCGGATGCCGTCGTTGAGCGTTCACCATGCCGAGTTCCGACATTACGGCTCCGGATATGCGTCCTACGTCCATGTCTTTCTCACCAAGCGCGACGGTTCGATGCGTCGTTCCATGAACCTTTTTCATCCTCGTGCGGAAGCCGCTGGCCAC
>NZ_MSZZ01000100.1 GCF_002093975.1 Thermoactinospora rubra | reverse complement strand
GCACAGGCTGAATCCCCGGCATTCATGCCGGGGAGCACGTCAATGCGTGGTTCTGACATCGCCGAGGCTGGACGACATCGCCTCCGCCACCGAGTGGTCGCAGACGGTCCACGAGTCGGTGGGTCGGCGTCCTGGTCGGTCGTTTTGAGCCTGGGCGGGGCCAGATCGGTGCGCCCGCGCCGCCGGGCCCAGGCCGATCGGCCACGGCACTCCCACCCGCTGACCGATGGCGGCCTCGCCCGGCCGGCACACGGCCGGGCGAGGGTCACCGATCTGCTTGATCGAGGTTGCCCTGAGCCTCCGCCGAGAGGTCCTGCCAATCGGCCCAGGTCTTGAGCCGGTCGGCGTAGACCTGCTGCAGCATCGGGTAGAAGCCCAGGCCGAAGAGCACCCGCAGGGGCGGGTTGTCCGAATCGACGATCTTGAGGAGCGCCTGGGCCGCGGCGGCCGGGTCACCGGCGGCCTGCTTCCCCGTGAACCCGGCCAGGCGCCGGCGGAGGCCGTCGTAGATCGGGCTGGCCTCGGCGACGTGACCGTTGGCGAGCGGATCGGGGTTCTTGCCCGACCTGGTGGCGAAGCCGCCGGGCTCGATGATGGTCACCTTGACGCCGAAGTCGGCAACCTCACCGGCGAGGGCTTCGTTCAACCCCTCCAGGGCCCACTTGGAGGCGTGGTACGCGCCGCCGAGCGGCATCGCGATGAGCCCGGCCGCCGAGGAGAGCTGAACGATGTGCCCCGAGCGCTGCTCGCGCAGGTACGGCAGCGCGGCCTGGATCACCCACACCGCGCCGAACAGGTTGGTCTCCAGCTGGTCGCGCAGCTGCTGCTCGGTCAGCTCCTCGATCGCGCCGATCTGGGCGTAGCCCGCGTTGTTCACGATGACGTCCAGACGGCCGAAGTGCTCCTTGGCCCGCTTGACGCCCTCGAAGACGGCGGCCTTGTCGGTCACGTCCAGCGCGAGCGGAAGCACCGCCTCGCCGTAGGCGGTAACCAGGTCGTCAAGGCTTGCGGCGTTCCGGGCGGTCGCGGCCACCTTGTCGCCGCGGGACAGCGCGGCCTCGACGAAGCTGCGGCCCAAACCGCGCGAGGAGCCGGTGACGAACCAAACCTTGCTCATGATGCCCATCCGTTCTTCGTTGTCGCCTGTCACACGAGGCGTTCGGTCGACCATGAGATGGCGCCGGCGCGATCCCTGTGACAGCGCCCCTACGTGACGTGCGCCACAGGCAGGCGCGACCGGCCCCTAACAGAGGCAGGGCAGGGTCGTCTCGAAGTCGATCAGCTTCGCACGGGTCGGGGTCATCACGATGCGGACTATGCCGTCGTGGTAGAGGGAACGCACCTCCGCCTCCCACTCGACCCGTTGCTCGGGCGTCATCTGATAGGTGCCGGTCGCCTGGAGGTATTCGTCCGGGATGCCGTCGACGTAGTCCGGCTCGGCCCGGCCGCGGATGAGCAGGATCTTCGGCGTGCACATGACGATCCGCGAGCCGTTCCAGGCGACGATGATCGGGATGTTGCGGGGTTTGCCGGGCCAGTGCGACGACGATGCCTGCGGGGCCGTGCCCCAGGTCTGGCCAGCGATCGTGCTGTCAGCGAGCCGGCTTCACCCCGCGGATCGCGTACTCCAGCGACGACATGGTCGTGGTCCAGGCGCTCGTGGCGGCCGGCATGGGGGTCGCCACGCTGCCCGGCCTCGCACTTCAGGCGCACCGCACGCCGGGGATCCACGCCACCGAGATCACGGGCAACGCCCGGCACATCTTCGCCGTCACGTACGGCGAGCCGCCGGACCCGCCCGCGACCACCGCACTGATCGAGATCCTCAAGACGGCCGCAAGGAGCATGATGACGACCTCCCCGGACCGCACTCTTCGTCCGTGATCCGCGCCCACCTCAAGGGCCCAGCCCGATCAGGGGTCAGCTTGACCTTCAACTCGCGCAGCCCTCTGGCCACACCGCGACGTCGAAATGTGCGGACGTCGGGCATGCGGACGGCACCTCTCCGTGCGTCGCGGAGAGGTGCCGTCCGCTTTTTCAGAGAATGTGTGTCATGGTGTCCCAGCCGGAGCCGATTTGGTAGCCGTTTCCGTACGGCGCTCTCGGGGAGACGTTGAAGTTGTTGCCGTAGTACCAGAGCGTGCCGTCCGGCCGTACGGCCAGCACATCGGCGTGGCCGTCGCCGTTGACGTCACCCGCGGTGACGTGCTTCATCACGTCCCAGCCCGACCCGATCTGGTAACCGTTCCCATAGGGAGCCGTGGGCGAGACGTTGAAGTTGTTGCCGTAATACCACAGCGTGCCATCCGGCTTCACGGCCAAGAGGTCGGCGTGGCCGTCGCCGTTCACGTCGCCGGCCGCGAAATGTTTCATCACGTCCCAGCCGGAGCCGATCTGGTAGCCGTTCCCGTACGGCGCCCTCGGGGAGACGTTGAAGTTGTTGCCGTAGTACCAGAGCGTGCCATCCGGCTTCACGGCCAAGAGGTCGGCGTGGCCGTCGCCGTTCACGTCGCCGGTAGTGAAATGCTTCATCGCATCCCAGCCGGAGCCGATCTGGTAGCCGTTCCCGTACGGCGCCCTCGGGGAGACGTTGAAGTTGTTGCCGTAGTACCACAGCGTCCCGTCCGGCTTCACGGCCAGCACGTCGCTGTAACCGTCACCGTTCACGTCACCGAGGGAGGCGTGCCGCATCGTCTGCCAGCCGGAGCCGATCTGGTAGCCGTTCCCGTAAGGAGCGGTGGGCGAGACGTTGAAGTTATTGCCGTAGTAACGCAGCGCGCCATCGGAGGTGACGGAGACGATGTCGGCGAACGCGTCGCCGTTCACGCTCCCGGAGTCTGCGACGTCGGACACGACCGGAGACGTGTAGCCCTCCACGCCCGACGGGTTGGTTTTCAGCGCGATCCTGTCGCCGGAGTTGCCTTCGATGGTTTTGATCGTCCCGCCTGAGTTCGAGACGACGATGCCGACGTGCCTCGGCCTGGTCGCACCCGCGTAGACGATGGCGTCGCCGGGACGTGGGCTGTAACCGCTGCCCACCGGATGCCAGGTCCCTTTTGCCTTCCCGTAGTCTCGCAGCGAATAGGCGTAGCCGTCGATCAGGTCGAGACCTTCCACGACGCCCGCCGTCTTCCACACGTACTTGACGAAGTTGGCGCACCAAGCGTTCACGCGGAAGCCGGACGAGCCGTTGCACGACGGGGCGGAGGTCTGCACCTGCCCGGTGTAGAAGTTGCAGTCTTCCCCGCCGATCTCGCGGTTCCGTGCGGGGTTGCCGTATTCCCGGAAAGCTATGTCGACGATTCGCTCCCTCGTGGTCGACGCAGCGGCGGGCGCGGGGGTGGCGGCGGACAGTGCCACGAGGCCGCATCCGGCGGCCGTGAGGACGGCCGCGGTCTGCGCGAGGACGCGACGGACGAACAGACGTAAACGCATGCTCACTCTTTCTGAAGGATTGGTGAATGTCGCAGTGATCAGAGAATGTGTGTCATGGCATCCCAGCCGGAGCCGATCTGGTAGCCGTTCCCGTACGGCGCCTTCGGGGAGACGTTGAAGTTGTTGCCGTAGTACCAGAGCGCGCCGTCCGGCCGTACGGCCAGCACATCGGCGTGGCCGTCGCCGTTGACATCGCCGGCGGTGACGTGCTTCATCACGTCCCAGCCGGAGCCGATTTGGTAGCCGTTTCCGTACGGCGCCTTCGGGGAGACGTTGAAGTTGTTGCCGTAGTACCAGAGCGCGCCGTCCGGCCGTACGGCCAGCACGTCGCTGTAGCCGTCGCCGTTGACGTCACCCGCGGTGACGTGCTTCATCACGTCCCAGCCCGACCCGATCTGGTAGCCGTTCCCATAGGGAGCGGTGGGCGAGACGTTGAAGTTGTTGCCGTAATACCACAGCGTGCCGTCCGGCTTCACGGCCAAGAGGTCGGCGTAGCCGTCGCCGTTCACGTCGCCGGTAGTGAAATGCTTCATCGCATCCCAGCCGGAGCCGATCTGGTAGCCGTTCCCGTAGGGGGCGGTGGGCGAGACGTTGAAGTTGTTGCCGTAGTACCACAGCGTCCCGTCCGGCTTCACGGCCAGCACGTCGCTGTAACCGTCACCGTTCACATCGCCGAGGGAGGCGTGCCGCATCGTCTGCCAGCCGGAGCCGATCTGGTAGCCGTTCCCGTAAGGAGCGGTGGGCGAGACGTTGAAGTTGTTGCCGTAGTAACGCAACGCTCCATCGGAGGTGACGGAGACGATGTCGGCGAACGCATCCCCGTTCACGCTGCCGCCACGGGCGGACCTGTTCGCCATCGCGTCGAGTTCGGCCTGGGTCCCGTTGAAGACGTCCACGTTCGGAATTCCCGGGATTCCGGGAACGGCGGCCTCGCCGTACTGCCACATGAGCCACTTCGTCCATCCGGGCGGCATCGCCGGGCTGTCCCCGTCGTAGTCGGCGACCTGAAGCGGATAGGAGCCGAACGCGGTGGTGCCGCCCATGCAGCCGTTGATGAAGCCCTTGGCCGTGTAGATGATCGGCTTCCGGCCGAAAGCGCGCTCGACCTTGTCGAGCCAGGCCTTGGCGTCCGCGACCGAGCCGTAGGCGGGGCACCTGCCGGTCTGCCAGTCCCATTCGAAATCGAACACCGGCGGCAGCTCGCCCGGACGGTGCCCGGTGTAGCCGACGGCGCGCAGGGCCGCGATGAAGTGGTCCGCCTGGGCCGCCCCGGTGTTGGGGCTGCGGGCGAGATAGAAGTGGTACGGAGCGATCGCCAGGCCGGCGGCGCGGGCCTGGGCGAAGTCCTCAGCGAACCACGGATTGTTGTGCGCGGTCCCTTCCGTGGCCTTTCTGGTGACGAAGTCCACGCCGGACGCGCGCACCTGTCTCCAGTCGATGGGTTTGCCATCGTGGTGCCCGCTGTAGACGTCGATGCCGTGCACCTGATAGCCCGGCGGGCGCGACCGCGCGTCTCCGGTGCCGGGCATCAGCCCGATGAACGCTAACGCGCCCAGGGCGACGACGAGCATTCTGCGAATGCTTCCTCTATTACGCACTGCGTACACGAGTGGGAGTTCCTCCTCGGGGATGACATTGACTACGGCCACCGCCCATGACCTGGGCAGGCCGGATCGCACGAGGTGTTGTGCGGAACAGCGCGTCAAAGATAGGGACGCGCCCTCATAACCGCGTCATAATTCCGGCCGCCTGCCTTGCTCAAGAAGGCCGTATCCGGCCATGCCCAGGAGGTCCGGCGCCTGTTCGTCGACCGGCTCACCCCCGAAGAGCTCGAGCAGTTCGCCGACCTCGCCACCAAGATCCTCAGCAGTCTGGAGGCAGACCAGCCGCCCCGCTAGGGGCGCCTCTCCCGCATGGCCATGCCACTGCCGCCGAGCAATGGGGAGCCGCCCGGCCCGGCGGTGGAGATCCTCGCACTGCCGCGTACTGTGTCAACCCCGAGACGGCGGCTGGTGACAGCGTCGTCGACGACACCCGAGAAAGGCCACCACCGCTGAGGAGTTCACGTGTCACAACGGGCGCAGGTGCTCGATCGTGACGTGGTGCTGCTCGGCCAGCCGCCGGGCGATCAACGAGCGGTGGCAGGCCTCGGCGTCGCGCTCGACGCACAGCAGCGCCGCGGTCCCGCTGCCCGGCAGAGCCGACACGATCGCCGCGAGGTCGGCGCGGTCGAGGATCTCGGCGGTGTAGCGGCGGGTGTACTCGTCGGCGAGCTCGCGGCGCGAGCGCTTGCCGACCCCTTGGCGGTCGTCCTCGGCGTACTGGAGCCGGCGCAACTCGGTGGTCGGGGCGAGCTCAAGGTGGTGCTCGTAGGCGATCCCGGCATGGGCGAGGGCCGCCTGCAGCCGGCGTGAGTTCGCCCAGGCGTACTCGGGTCCGCGGACGCCGCGGCGCTGCCGTACGTCGAGCAGCAGACGGACGTCCGCATGCCGCAGCCGTTGCAGGAAGGACTCGCCGTCGAAGCCGTAGACGCCGATCGTCACCATGCTGAGCACCGGAAATCACCCACCTGTCTGCTGCGTGTGCCGCCTCTGGAAGCCCCGCCGGAGGCGGCGAGGTCGCATCACGCGACGGCGGTCCCCTCAAGCTCGACCATCAGGTCGGGGATCGCCAGCCGTGTCACTCCGAGCATCGTGGTGGGCGGCGCCACCCCGGCGGCGCCCAGCCGCGCCGCCAGCACGCCGTAGTGCTGGAAGAGCAGATCGACGTCGGTGGTGTAGACGTTGAGCCGGACGAGGTTCGCGAGGGACATGCCGGTCTCGCCGAGCACGGCCTCCAGGTTGTCCAGGCTCAGCGCCAGCTGCGCCGCCATGTCACCGGCGTGCTGGGGCTTGCCGTCGCCGCTCATCGCGGTCTGCCCGGCGCAGTACAGGGTCCGGGTGTGCCCGGAGACGGTCTCGCCCTGGTTGTACCCCAGCTCCACCGACCACGCCCACGGGTTGACCGCCGTTCGCTCCATTGCCACATCAGCTCCATTCGTCGACATCACGCACGTCGAGCGGCTCAGTAGCCGCCCTTTGGCCGTGGTGCCGAGCCTCCCAGCAAATCGCGACATCCTGTGTCGTATATTTCGCTAAAGTCCTCGCATGCGTGCCGACCGGCTGGTCTCCCTGGTGCTGCTGCTGCGCCGGTACGGCCGGCTGTCCGCGACCAGGCTGGCCCGCGAGCTGGAGGTGTCCACCCGCACCGTGCTGCGCGACATCGAGGCGCTGTCCGCGGCAGGCGTCCCGGTCTACGCCGAACGCGGCCGGCACGGCGGTTTCGCGCTGTTGCCCGGTTTCCGGACCGAGCTCACCGGACTGAACCACGACGAGGCCCTCGCCCTGCTGATCGCCGGATCGCGGCGCGGCGCGCAGGCGTTCGGCCTCGGCGCAGCGCTCGCTTCGGCGATGCTCAAGGTGGTCGACGCGCTCCCCGAAAGCCACCGCACCGGCGCGGCCGGCGCGGCCGAGCGGCTGCTCATCGACCCGGAGACCGACCTGCTCTCACGCCGGCCGGCCGCCGAGGAGGTGCCCGACACCGTGGTGGCCGAGGTCCGGCGCGCGGTGCTCGCCGGACGCAAGCTGCGCATCCGCTACGCGGCCGTGGAACAGGCCCCGAAGTGGCGCACGGTGGACCCGATCGGCCTGGTCACCGTACGCGGCCAGAGCTACTTGCTGGCCACGAGGGCCGGCGCGGACCGCACCTACCGGCTGTCCCGGATCCTGGCCGCCGAGGAACTCCCCGAACCCGCACAGCGACCAGACCGCGTCGATCTGGACCAGGTCTGGCGGGAGCGCAGCACGCGGTTCCGGACCGGCGGCGACCAGGTCACCGTGCTGGTACGGGTGGACCCGGCGCGGCGGGAGGAGCTGGTGGGCACCGCGCTGGCCGTCCTCGCCGAGGAACCCGACGCGGGCGGCCGGCTAAGGTTGGAGGTGACCTTCCAGGATTCCCGGCACGCCGAATGGGCGCTGTGGCAGCTCACCACGGACGCGGAAGCCCTGGCCCCGCAGTGGCTGCGCGCCTCCCTGCGCGACCGGGCCGCCGCGATCGCCGCCCGCTACGGAGCGTCATCTTGAGGGTTGTCGCTCGTCCGCCGGCAGCCCACCGGTCGTTTCCGCGAACCACACGGGCTACATCCGGGTCCGCGCGTACGCCTGCAGGGCGTCGCGGACGAACCTCGCCCCCGCGGCGTCGCCGTACATGCCGGCGAAGCGGGGGTCGTCGACGTACATGTCGCCCAGACAGGTCACCATCTCGATCGAGCGTTCCCGGTCGCCCTCGGCCGTGGGGGTGCCCGGGATCTGGCTCAGCCACTGGACGTGCCGGGCGGCCAGTGTTTGAGCGTGGTCCGAGGTCGGGGAGACCCCGGCCTTGGCTGCGGCGACCCAGGCGGCGACGAGATCCTCGGCGGCCTGTTTCCAGGCCCGCTGCTGGGCCAGGGTCTTGCCGTGCCACCAGTCGTTGCTCGCCTGGAACGCGCGCTCGCCCCAGCGTGAGACCACCTCGTCCTCGTAGCGGTCGTTGAACCCCGCCAGCATCACGTCCATCTGCGGTTCCGCCCCCGCCTGCAGGGCCTCGAGCGTGTGCCGCACAGACCGGATCTGCCGGTCGATGCGGTCCCGTTCCTCCTCCAACGCGGCGATGTGCGCGCGCAGCCCGTCGCAGGCGTCCACCTCCTCGGCCAGGACCTCGGCGATGGCCGGCAGGCCCATGCCGAGCCGGCGCATGAGCAGGATCCGCTGGAGCCGGACGACCGCGGCCGGGCCGTAGTAGCGGTACCCGTTCGCGCCGACCCGGGACGGCGGCAGGAGCCCGATGCGGTCGTAGTGACGCAGGGTGCGGCTGGTGATGCCGGCCCTCGCCGCGAGTTCCTGGATCGTCCACTCCATCGTCCCAGTGTCACCTCCGGCGCAGCGTGGCCGCGATGACCTCCGAGGCGTCGGCGTGCAGGGCCTGCGCCGCCGTCTGCCCGGTGGCCGCCAGGTAGGCGTCGACCAGCCGGTTGCCCGCTGCGTACCCGGCACCCATCGGCAGTCCCACCGGGGTGAGGCCGAAGCGCTCGGCGCTGGGGTCGCCGTGCACCCAGGCGGTGAAGTTCTGCATGCCGGTCACGCCGAGCCCGGTGAGTACCTTGGCGAAGACCTCGTCGTCGTGCAGGTGCGGGACGCCGATGCGGGTGCGGCCGAGCTCGTCGCCGTAGAGCTGGCGGGCGAAGGCGTCGGCCAGGCCCTCGGAGACGATGTGATCGCCGACCGTGACGGTCGTCGGGTCCCACACCACTCCTCCCGGGCCGAATCGCAGGTTGTGGTGGAGCTCGTGCACGGTGGTGGCCTCCAGCCGCTCCACGTTCTCGGGGAAGGGCCACAGCGTGATGGCGATGTGGCCTGAGATGCCGCCGAACCCGGTCACTCCTTGGCAGGGCCCCATGAAGTGCTCGTCACCCGGATCGCCGAGCACGAACAGCACGGTGATGTCCGGAGCCTTGAGCCCCGGCGTCGCCTCCAGCAGTACGGCGAGAGCCTCGTCGAGCGCGCGTTGCATCCGTTCCCAGGCTCCGGCCGCTGCCAGGGTTTCGAGCGCGTCGAGGCACCGCTCCTCGTCGCGGTCGAGGGGGAACCCGGACGTCTGGCGGTGCATGGCCACCAGGTCGACCTCGCCGGGGTAGTGGCGGTACATGCCCCTGCTGGGCTCCAGCATCGAACGCAGCAGGTCAACACGGTCGGCGACCGGGGCCAGCAGGATCCGCCGCATGGCGGAGTAGGTGTCAAGAACAGTGATCGACATGGCCCCGAGGCTAGAAGTTGACGCAGCGTCAAGGTCAAACCGGCGGCGCTCCTGGCCGAGGTACGGCTGGGCATGCCGTCACCTGGAGCTACTTCGCCACCCTTCCGGGATCCACATTACTTGCGGGAATCTTTCCTTCCCGCAAGTCACCGCTGCGCAACGAACTAGACTTATTGATTTTGATTTTCCAGAAAATAAAAAATGATAGGCTGCGACCATGACGTCAGACGCCCCTACCGTCACCCCGTGCAAGCACTGCGGCGCCCCCATCGAGCAACGCCCGGGCAGGGGACGCCCGCGCCTGTACTGTCCCAACGGCGACTGCCAGGCGGCCGCCAAGCGGGAGCGTGAGCTGCGCCGTGCCACACCGGGGCTGGAAGGCGCGCTCGCCCGGGCCGAGCAGTTCTACGAACGCATGGAGACCGGCCTGAGCGCCGTGCTCGAGCCGCTGGCCAAGGCGCTGGCCGATGAGCTCAGCCCGGCGGGGGTGGAGGCCAAGATCAGCGCGATCCAGGCCGAGGCCTACACGCAGGTCGCCGTCGCCCGCGCCGAGCGGGAGCAGGCCTTGGAGCAGGTACGGCTGGCGCGGGAGGAAACCGAGCGGACGAGGGCCGAGGCCGAGCGGATCCGGGAGGAGGCGCAGGCGGCGGCGCGGCACGCCCGCGAGCAGGCCGAAGCCGAGGTCGAGCGGATGGCCGAGCTGGTACGGCAGGCGCAGGAGGAACGCGACACGGCCGTCGCCGACGCCGAGAAGGCACGCGAGCAAGCCCTTGCCGCCCTCCGCGAGGCCGCGGCCATCGAGCGCCGGGCGCGCCAGGAGGCGGCGCAAGCCGTACAGCGTGCAGAACTCGCCGAACGGGCCCGGGACCAGGCGGTGCGGGAGCTGGCCGAGCGGGTCGAGCAGGCCGAGGCGGCTACGGAGCAGGCACGCCAGGAGGCGCGGCGGCACGCGGACGAGGCCGCGCAGATCCGGGCGGAGCTCGAGCGGCGGGCCGAGGAGGTACGGCGAGCCAGGCGGGCCCAGCAGCAGGCGGCGGCGGCGCGGGAGGAGGCCGAGCGTGCGCTGGCGGCGGCCGTGGCCCGGGGCGAGGCGGCCGAGCAGGAGCGGGATCGCGCCACCGCGCGGGCGGTGGCGGCCGAACGGGCCCGCGAGGAGCTCCTGCTGCGCGAGCGCGATCTGAAGGTGGCGCTGGACCGGGCGTCGCAGGAGGCCGAGCAGGCCCGTACGGCATGCCGTGCCGAAAGCGAAAAGGCGCGGGCCGCGGGGGAGGAGCTGGCCGCGCTGAAGCTGGACCTCCAGCTGGAGCGAACGCGCAGGGAGGACCTGCTCACGCAGTTGGAGGCCGCCCGCGCCGAGGCGGCCCAGCTGCGCGAGCGGGCGGTGGCCGCCGAACTGCGGGCCCGCAAGCCGAGGAAGACCTCCTGAGCCCGCGTGCATGCCGAGCGTCGAGAACCCGCGTGCGGTTCGGTCCCCGGGCGAGCACGACCACACTGGGCCGTGCCATCCAGAGGAGAAAATACCTGCTGCTCAAGCACTACCCGGGCGCGTCGGCAGCCGTCAGCGAGGTGCCGATGGGGTAGTGGACGCCGGAGGAGCTGTCCACCTACCTGCAGGAGATGCGTGACTTCGCCGCTTGGCTGGAGAGCACGGCGAGTTCGTCGGCAGCCAGGCGCTCTCCCCGGAGGTGACGTGTCCGGGCGCGGGTGGGATGAGACCGCCGCTACGGTGAGCACGGTGCACCGAGGCGAGCATCCGCAGCTCCTCCACGCCCGGAGCAGGGGCGAGGCTGGCCGCCGCGGTGTCGGGCTGGAGCAGCTCCAGCATGCGGCGCAGGTCCTCCATGGCAGTGCGAGCGGCCTGCTCGACGGCGGTCAACGCCGGCCCCCGCCTGTTCGGGCCGCTCGCCGGCCAGATGCCGGGCGACCCCTGACTGGACGGTGATCACCGACAGTGTGGGGGAGACGATGTCGTGCAGGTCGCGGGCGATGCGCAGCCGTTCGGCGTACACCGCCTGCTCCACCGTCGCCGCCCGGCTCCTCTCGGTCTCCAGCACCCGGGCCGTCGCCTGCTCGCGGCCCAGCCGCCAGCACCCACGCCACCACGAAGAACCCCGACTCGGGCAGCGTGGCCGGCGAGAAGGTCTCCGGCGCCCGCAGCGCCACGATGGGGACCGCGATCGTATACGTGGCCGTCAGACAGGCCGGCGAGACCGGAACCGGCCGCCACGCGGCCACCGTGTACAGCGCGAGCAGCACACAGAAGCTGATCAGCCCGGATCCCATCCCGACCAATCGAACAGGGTGTGCACCGCCAGCGTGACCGCCCAGACCGGCAGCGGCCATCATCGTGCTGGGGACTTGTGGCCGATGTTCCGACGAACGGGAGCGGAGTGAAGACACGAAGCCATGGATCCTCATCAAGGGTTGTCGGGACGGAGCTTGGCCCCTGGGCTCGCGTCGATGGACGGTGGGAGCCCGGCTCCTAAGCGTCTATCCAGAAGTTCTGCGCGTAACCGGGTGTGGGAC
>NZ_KZ084342.1 GCF_002093975.1 Thermoactinospora rubra | reverse complement strand
GGCACAGGCTGAATCCCCGGCATTCATGCCGGGGAGCACGTCAAGCCTGCAGAGCTTCGTCTCTCAGGCCGGAGGCCACCTGCAGTATCACGACGTGGTGAGAGAGCCGATGGTCAGGCTCAGCAGGCAACGCTCACCGCGCCGCTGGCGTGAGCTCCACCAGCAGCTCGCCGAGCTCTACCGCGAGCGGCGCGACCGGGTGAGGCCCAACGACCGTCTCCGATGGAGCGATCCTGCGTGGGTGGAATCGAGAATAGAGCACCTGTATCACCGGGTGTGCGAGGATCCGGTCGGACGGCTGCCAGACCTTCTCCGGGCTGGCGCGGTATCGTGCGCGAGTGACATGGGGCCGTCTCGTCGATGGCGCGAGATGGTCGCCGCCGTCGCGCGCGACGCGGACGACCGGCGCCTGCGCGCATTGGCCGACGAGCTCGCGCACATCGAGGACGTCGCGGAATTGACCACTGTCCTGATCCGGCAGCCTGAGACTCCCACCGACGCACGGAGCATGGCCTTCGGACTTCGAGGCAACGCGCATATGCAAGCCGGTCGCCTCGATGCGGCGCTCGCCGATCTCGACCGTGCCGTTTCCCTCGACCCGGAGATTCCGGGCTGCTTCGGCGATCGCGGTGAGCTCTACCGCCGGCTCGGTCGCCTCGACGAGGCGCTGGCCGACCTCTCGCGGGCACTCGAGTTGTATCCCGGCTACGCCTCCGCGCTTTCCGCACGCGGCGACGTCCTCTACGAGCTTGGCCGGTACGCGGAGGCGGCCGAGGACTACACACGCTTCCTGGCCGAGTACGAGGTGGCGTGGGAACTGGCCCACCGAGGTGAGTGCTACCGGCGTCTGGGCCGCTTCGAGGAGGCGCTCGCCGATCTCACGCGCGCCATCGAGCTCCAGCCTGGAGACGCCTGGGACCTGGCGCAGCGCGGGAAGGCACAGCTGGCGCTCGGCCGCCTGCACGAAGGGCTGGCCGACATGGAGCACGCCCTCCGCCTCACCGACGATCGCCTCTGGATCTTCATCGAGTACGGCCAGCTCCTCCTCGAACTCGGTCACCATGTCGAGGCACTGAGCGTCCTCGACCGCGCTCTCGAACTCGATCCAGCCGTCAGCTCCGCGCTGGGCATCCGCGGTGAGACCTACCGCATGCTCGATCGGCTGGACGAGGCACGCGCCGACCTCGACAGAGCCATCGCGCTCGACCCCGAGTACGCCTGGGCCCTGGCACGCCGTGCGGATCTGCACCGCCAGCAGGGACGGCCGCACGACGCGCTGGCGGACGTCGATCGGGCGCTCGGCCTGGCACCGCTCTACTCCTACGCCCTCCTGATCCGCCAGTACGTCTACCAGGACCTGGGCCGGTTCGCCGAGGCCGTCGACGACCTCAACGCCTATCTGGAGCTGCAGCCGGACGAGCAGCAGGCGCTGGCAGCGCGCGGACGGAGCCTGTGCCGCCTGGGCCGGCACGCGGAAGCCGTCGCCGATCTCACCCGCGCCCTCGACCTGGACGCCGACGATCGATGGTCCAGAATCACGCGGGCCACCTGCTACGACGAGCTAGGGCAGTACGCCGAGGCGATCGCCGACTACACCGCGCTGATCGAGCGTGATCCGGAAGACCACGAAGCGTGGCTCTTCCGTGGCGAGACCCGCATGAGGCAGGGCGACGACGCCGTGGCGCTGATCGATCTGGACCGCGGGCTGGAGCTCGAACCCGACCATGTCCAGGGCCACATCTGGCGGGCCCTGCTCCACGAGTCGCTGGGCCGTGACGCACAGGCCGTGGCTGATCTCGATCGGGCCGTCGAGCTCGAGCCGGACAATCTCACCGCACTGCGGACGAGGGGCGCCGTGCACTGGAAGATGGGCCACTACGACGCTGCCGTGACCGACCTCGACCACGTCCTCGAGTCCGACCCCGCCGACCCGGACGCGCGCACCTGGCGGGGCGACGCCCTGCGTCTGCTCGGCCGCCACGAGGAAGCCGTGGCCGACCTCACCCGGGTCCTGGCCGACGACCCTGACAACGTTCTGTGCCTGAGCTCGCGCGGCAGCGCCCTGAACCACCTGGGCAGACCGGACGAGGCGCTGACAGATCTGGATCACGCCCTCGCCCTGGATCCCAACGACGTGGTAGCGCTGATCACTCGAGGCGACATCCACAGCTCGCAAGGGCGGCACGCTCAGGCGGCCGACGACCTTCGCCTGGCCACCGAGCTCGACCCTGCCACGAACGTCCAGGTCTGGTCGCTGCTGGGCAACGCCCTCTACCACCTGGAACGGTTCGAGGAAGCACACGAAGCCCTGCACACGGCCGTCGACCGGACCCCTGACGACGCCTGGGCCGTCAGCTTGCTCGGCTGCGTCCATCTCGCCCTTCGCCACTACGATGCGGCGCTGGCGGATCTCGACCGCGCTCTGGAACTCACCCCCGACGATAGTTTCCTGCTCGGCAGAAGAGCGGCGGCCCATAGGGCACTGGGCGATCTGGAGCGCGCCGTGGCCGACCTAGACCAGGCCCTCGAGTTGGCCCCGGGCGATGGCCTGATCGCGCTCGAGCGGCGCATGACCGGGCCGACGCCGCCATCGCGCCTTCAGATCGTGGTCGACGTGGACGCCACCGATCAGGTACCCGCAGAGCCGATCAGAGACTGGCTGGTCGAGGCGGGTGTCGTGAGCGAGGCCTCCTGCGACCTGGACTCCCCTCCTGGCGTGCACCGCGTCGCGTCAGCGGAACAGGTCTGCCATCCGTACCAGGTCGACGCCCTGGCATGCCCTCGCTGCGAGCATCGGCTGGTCCTTCGCGCCGAGGGGGTGGCGACGCCGGAATGGGACGATTTCATCCGGCCGCTCACCCTCGCCACGCCGGAGTGGCCGCCACGGCCTGTCTGCCCGAGCTGCGGCCGACGCGTCCCCATCGACGAGTGGCGCGGCGAGCACCGGTGGCTGCGCACGAATCTCAGCGTGCAGTTGTGGGACTGCCCTCCGTTGGACTCGGAGTTCCTTGCGGACTTCGCTGTTTACCTGGGCGGGCATCGCCTGGTAGTCATCGGGCCCAACGGCTAGCGATCAGCAGTGCGATAGCCCTACCGATCATCGGCGGCCCCAGCCCGCCATCGGCACGAAGCGCTGCGCTCGTTTCTGCCGCCCCGGGCGAAAGACGTCCCATTCCTCCGTCCTGCCCGACAACGTTGACGTTCACCTCGTCGACCGCCACGGGCAAGCAGGTCGGTCAGCCGGGTCCAGGCCAGTCCGGCGACGACGGCATAGTGGCGCATCTGCTCGCGCAGGACGGCCAGGTCGCCGGTAATGTTGCAGCGCAAGCTCTCACCCGTCGTCGATCATGTCACAGGTCCTCGATGTAGTCGGCGGCGATGTCGTCGGGCGGGTTGGTGTAGATCTTGAGGTAGCGGTCGCTGGCGTGGCCGAGGCGGCGCTCCAGCTCGGCGCGGTTGTGACCGGAGGCTTGGGACAGTTCGAAGGCGAAGGTGTGGCGGGCGTCGTGCGGGCGCAAGGTGCCAAGCTTGCGGTCGGGGTCGCTCGTCTGGGCGTCGTGCAGGCGGCCGATCTCGCCGACGATGGTGTTGATCGAGCGGGGCGACATGCAGCCGTCTGGGCGGCGGGCGGCGATAGAAGCCGCTGAGAGGAACAGCGCCGCCGGTGTGGTGCTGGCGGCAGCATCGCCGGGGCGTTCCGACTCCAGGTAGTCGGCGAGGGCTTGGCGGGCATCGCGGCCGAGGAACACGGTGCGGCTGGTGCGGCCCTTGCCCCGCACGCCGGTCAGGCGGGCCTTCCTGGCCTGACGCAGCCGATCGGGGTCGGCCGGTTCCAGCTGGTCCAGGTCCAGGCCGACGAACTCGGCGCGGCGCAACCCGGTGCCGAACAGCAGGTAGACGATGGCCCGGTCACGGGCCGGGCGGGCGTGGGCGTGCACCCGCGGGCCGGTTCCGCGGTGCCGGCGGCCCTTGAGCTCGTGGAAGGTCTCGATCCGGTCGATCACGTTCTTGACGGTGCGCACCTGAGCGGCGGCCAGGGCGCGCACCTGCGGGGCCGGCAGCGGCAGCGGAGTCACCTTCTTGGTCGGATCACCGTGTGGCGTAGCAGCGTGGTGGGGACGTGCGCGGTGATCCAGGTGAACAGCGCCGAGACGTGTGCGAGGTGGTTGTTGACGGTCGCCGCCATGGGTGCCGCCTTGCCGTCACGGCCGGTGTTGCCGGCGGCGGCCAGGTGGCCGCGCCAGGCGCTCACCTCGCGCGGGGTGACGGCCGACAAGCGGTCGTGCCCGAGCCCATCAATGATCCACGCACGGAACGTTCCAGGTGCCGGGTGATCTTGTCAGCGACCTCCCGGCACCTCGCCCAGCCATCAAGATCATTCCTTAGCGTATGTTCTCGTTCGGCTGTTCCTCATGGGCCGAACACGGACGCACTGGGCCGTGCCGTGCAGAGGAGAACCACAGAATCACGAGGGCCGACTATCTGCTGCTCAAGCGCTGCCGGGGCGCGCCGGCAGCCGTCAACGAGGTGCCGGTGGGGCAGTGGACGCCGGAGGAGCTGTCCGCCCACATGCAGGAGATGCGTGACTTCGCCGCTCGGCTGGAGAGCACGGCGAGTTCGTCGGCAGCCAGGCGATGGTGATCGACGTCGAGACCTGCGAGCGGGCGCTCGAGCTGGCCGCCAGCGGCCACCCATAATGTGATCTTGTGAGCGAGAAATTCGTCATCTATGAGGCGTCGGCCGGTGACGGGGACGTGCTGGGCGAGATCCACGCCGAGTCCTGGAAGGCGGCCTATGCTCCCTTCTTCACCCCGGGCTTCCTCGCTCAAGCCCTGCGACGGCGGCGCACCCAGTGGCACGACCGGATCGCCAAGGGCCAAGGCGTCATCATGCTGGCCGGCCCGAAGGGACGGCCGCTGGCCCTGTCCTTCTCCGGCGCCTCGCCGGCTCGGCCGGGGGCGGCGCAGATCTTCAGCTTCTTCGGGCATCCGGCGGGCTGGGGCACCGGCGTCGCCGGCGCCTTGATGCGCGCGACCCTGCGGAGACTGCGCCAGGACGGCTTTGGCCAGGTCCATCTGTGGACGCTGCGCGATACGCCTCGGTCGCGCCGGTTCTATGCCAAGAACGGTTTCACCGAGTCCGGCGCGGTCCGCGGGTTCGACTTCGGCGATGGCAACCTGCTCGACCAGGTCGAGTACGAGCGCGCCTTCACCACGCGATGGGGCCGAGGCGATCGATGAAGATCCCGGTCGGCCCGTCGGGGCCGATCGTCGCGAGCTTCACGATCGGGTCGCTGCCCTCGGCGGCCGTCAGCTGACCGGTGTGATTGTTCATGTCGGTGGCGGCGAACTTGTGGTTGGCGACCTCACCGGGAGTGACGGCGTTGAACTTGATCTTCGGGATCGCCTGGGCGTACCGGACAGTGATCATGTTCAGCGCCGCCTTCGACGAGGTGTAGGCGAGCTCGTGCAGTTTCGAGGCGCGCTGCTCCGGATCGGTCACGACCGCGAAGGAACCGGCGGCGCTGGAGACCATCACCACCCGGGGGTGGTCCGCCGCCAGCAGCAGGGGCAGGAACGCATGCGTGACCCTGACCGGTCCGTACACGTTGGTGTCGTAGACGGAATGGAGCTCCTCCGCCGTCGCGTCCGCGGGCGCGACGACCCTTCCCGGCGTGCCGGCGTTGTTGATCAGCACGTCCAGCCGGTCGGTGTGCTCCCGGACGAGCCGTACGGCGCCCGCCACCGACTCGTCCGAGGTCACATCCAGCGGGACCATGATCACCTTCACGCCGTCGGCGGCGAGCTTGCCGGCGGCGGCCCGCCCCCGGCCTTCGTCGCGCGAGCCGAGGAAGACCGTCCAGCTCTGTTCGCCGAGCCGCCGGGCCGTCTCGAAACCGAGTCCCTTGTTGCCTCCGGTGATCAGCACCGAGGTCTGTTCCGCGTTCATCATTCGTCCTCACTGGTGGAGATGTGCGCCGCGCGGCGGCCTGACGAACACGAGACGCCGGCGACCCGATCCCCGTGACACCCGCGGTCATGTGACGTGCGCCACCGGCCGCGGATGTCACAGGGCGGTGGGGACCGGCGTCTTGCGTGTGTGGGAGAGTCGAGAGCGAGCAGACAGGAGGCAGGCATGAGCGAGCGAACCACGGACCCGGCCGAGCCGCCCGCCAGTGGCGACCGCACGGACTCGGCCACCGAGGCGTTCCTCGCCCATCGCAACCTGCTGTTCACCGTCGCCTACGAGATGCTCGGCTCGGCCGCCGACGCCGAGGACGTCCTGCAGGAGACCTGGCTGCGGTGGGCGGGCGTCGACCTCGGCACGGTGCTGGACCAGCGCGCCTACCTGGTCAAGATCACCACCAGGCAGGCGCTGAGCCGGCTGCGCACGCTGGGCCGGCGCAAGGAGTCCTACATCGGCCCGTGGCTGCCCGAGCCGCTGCTGACCGCGCCCGACGTGGCCGAGGACGTGGAGCTGGCCGAGAGCGTCTCGATGGCGATGCTGCTGGTGCTGGAGACGCTCGGGCCGACCGAGCGGGCGGTGTTCGTGCTGCGCGAGGTGTTCGACCTCGGGTACGACGAGATCGCCGAAGCCGTCGGCAAGACCCAGGCCGCGGTCCGCCAGATCGCCCACCGGGCCCGCTCGCACGTGGCCGCACGTCGGCCACGCGGCACCGTCTCCTCGGCCGAGACCCAAGGCGCGCTGCAGGCCTTCCAACGGGCGGTCGAAACCGGCGAGCTGCAGAGCCTGCTCGACATCCTCGCCCCCGACGTCGTGCTCCTGAGCGACGGCGGCGGAGTCAAGCAGGCCGTGCCGCGGCCCGTCGTGGGGGCCGACAAGGTGGCCCGGTTGTTCGCCGCCGGCCTGGACAAGGTCGGCGCCGCGATGTCGCTGGAGCCGGTACAGATCAATGGCGGCCCGGCGCTGCTCCTCCGGCTCGACGGCGAGCTCGACGGCGTGCTGGCGGTGCGGGTCGAAAGCGGCATGATCGCCGGCCTCTACTACGTGCGCAATCCCGAGAAGCTGTCGCGGGTGGAGCGGGAGACCGCCGTGAGCCGCTGAGGCCGGGGCTCCCTCGGGCCCGCTGATGCGCTGGACGAGTCATGCGGCCCGGCCAACGGCGTCATCCACCCTTCCCCTTGCCGTTTCGGCAACAAAGTTTGCCAATTTCCGTCCCTCTTCGCATCATCAAGAGCGCACCGGCCACGGCGGAGCGATCATCACAAGGGGAGGGCGATCCATGACGCACGGATTCGACAAGGATTACTGGGAACGGCATTGGAGACAGGGGCGAGCCGCGGGCCCCGGGTCCATGGGCGGCGACTCGCCGAACCCCTACCTCGCTCGTGAGACCAGCGGACTGACACCGGGCACGGCGCTGGACGCGGGGTGCGGCGGCGGTGCCGAGGCGATCTGGCTCGCCTCCCACGGCTGGCACGTCACCGCGGTCGACATCTCCTCCGAGGCCCTCGCCCACGCTGCCGAGCGCGCGGCGGCGAGCGGGGCCTCCGGGCACGTGCGATGGGTTGAGGCGGATCTGAGCGTCTGGAGCCCGGACGCACGTTTCGACCTGGTCATGACGAACTACGCCCACCCGGCGATGCCCCAGCTGGAGTTCTACGACCGCATCGCCGGATGGGTGGCACCCGGCGGCACGCTGCTCATCGTGGGGCACCTGCGCACCCCGGACTCCACCGGCCACGGGCACCACCCTCCCGCCGAGGCGTCGGTCACCTCCGCGGCCATCACCGCGCGCCTGGACGGCACGGAGTGGGAGATCGTCACCGCCGAAGAGCACCTCCGCACGCTCACCGGACCCGGCGGCCGAGCGGTACCCCTCCACGACGTCGTCGTGCGCGCCACCCGGCGCCGGTAAGCACGCCATCCGACAGCAAACGTGACGAGCGCCGACACACTGGTCAGATCCTCGGGTGTCACCGCCGTCACCACCAGCCCGAACTCCTCCTCGATCGCGGCGACGGTCTCGACCCGGGCCACGCTGTCGTAGACCACCCCGGGGCGGCTACCAAAGGCCGGTCCGCCGGCCAGTCGATCAGCGGGTCCAGCGCCATGGCGGCCATGCTGAAGGACTCCCGGGTGCGGGCCGGGATCGACACGGACGTACGTGGCGGCCTTCCTCGACCAGCACCTGAAGGGCAGGCGGCAGCCCCTCCTGGAGGGGCCGTCGTCGCGCTACCCGGAGGTCAGGTTCTGCCCTGCGAGCTGCGGCCGATCCTGAGGTCCCGCGCATCGGGCATAGGATCGGCGGCATGGCGTTGCGGCTTGTTCAGATTGCGATGAACGCTCGGGATGACTCCGCGGTCGGCCGGTTCTGGGCGGAGGCGCTCGGCTGGGGTGTCGCCAGCGAGGAACCCGGCGTGACCAACGTCGAACCCGCGGGCTTGGTCTATCCCGACCCCGCCGCCGTCTACATCGACGTCATCGCCGTCGCGGAACCCAAGACGGTGAAGAACCGCGTGCACGTCGACCTCGCCACCACCTCCGCGGCCCATCGGGCGGACCTGGTCGCGCGCCTTAAGGATCTCGGCGCGACGCCCGCCGACGTGGGCCAGGGCGACGTGCCGTGGACGGTCCTGGCCGATCCGGAGGGCAACGAGTTCTGCGTGCTGGAGCCTCGACCGGTCTACCGTGACACCGGGCCGATCGCCGCGGTGGTGGTCGACTGCGCGGATCCGCGGGCCATGGCCCGGTTCTGGGACGAGGCGATGGACTGGACCCTGCACGAGGTGACCGACGATCATGCGGTGCTGCGCTCGGCCAAGGGCGTCGGCCCGTATCTGAAGTTCCTTCGCACGCCCGACGCCAAGACCGTGAAGAACCGCGTCCATCTCGACCTCCGGCCCTACCCCGGTGACGATCACGCGGCGGAGGTGGCCCGGCTGCGGGCTCTCGGCGCGACGCCCGCCGACGTGGGCCAGGGCGACGTGCCGTGGACGGTCCTGGCCGACCCGGAGGGCAACGAGTTCTGCGTCCTCACCCCGCGCTGACGCAGGCCGCCGGGACCTCCGCGAGGAGGCGCCGGGCTGCTCAGGGACGCCAGGTCCGGTCGAGGAAGCCGGCGATCAGCGGCGCGATCTGCGGCAGATGGGTCTCCAGGGCGAAGTGGCCGGTGTCGAACAGGTGGAGCTTGGCCTCGGGCACGTCGCGCCGATAGGCCCGCGCGCCCTCGACGGTGAAGAACGGGTCGCCCGTCCCCCAGGCGATGAGCGTGGGCGGGGTGTGCTCGCGCAGCCAGGACTGCCAGCGCTCGTAGCGCTGGAGGTTGGTGTGGTAGTCGAAGGCCAGCGCCACCTGCGCCTCCTTGCGGCCGGGCAGGTCCAGGAAGTGCTGGTCGAGCATCCAGCCGTCGGGGGAGAGGAGCTCGGGGTCCCTCACGCCGGTCTGGTACTGCATGCGGGTGCCCTCCAGGGTGAGCAGGCCGCGGACGGCCTCCTCCGCGCCGGGGGTCTCGGGGCGCAGGGCGATGAAGTCGCGGGCGGCCTGCGACAGGCCCTCGGCGTAGGCGTTGCCGTTCTGGACGACCAGGCCGGCGATCCGGCCGGGGTGGCGTTCGGCCAGGCGGAAGCCGACCGGGGCGCCGAAGTCGAAGACGTACATGACGAACCGCTCCAGCCCCAGGCGCTCGACGAAGCCGGTCACGACGTCGGCGAGGCGGTCGAAGGAGTAGCGGAAGCCCGCCGGGGCCCGGGTGTGGCCGAAGCCGGGGTAGTCGGGGGCGATGAGCCGGTAGCGGGAGCCCAGGGCGTCCAGGAGGCGGCGGAACTGGTGGGAGGCCGAGGGGAAGCCGTGCAGGAGCAGCAGCACGGGCGCGCCGGGCCGGTCGGGGAGGGATTCGCGGTAGAAGACGCGGACGCCGTCGACGTCCAGGTGGCGGTGGACGACGCGGGCGAGCGGGACAGCCGACATCTCTAATGCCTTTCAATCGCATTGATGCATTAGTTATAGACGCCATGCTTCTAATGCGTCAACACCGTCAGATAGCATTAGCGACATGAGCGACGCCGTCCCGCTGACCGGAGAGCCGCTGGCCCTGGACCTGGTCAACACCCGCCCGGCCGCCGCCGACCTGCTGGCCACCGTCGAGGACCTGCGGGACTGGCTCACCCTGCAGGCCGGCCGGTTCCCCGAGGCGGGGGAGCTGGCCGCCGCCGAGCTGACCGCCGCCGACCTGGCCGCCGTGCACCAGGTCCGCGACCGTACGGCCCGCCTCCTCGACCACGCCCGCCACGGCACCCGGCCCCCGGCGGAGGATCTGCGGGCGCTGTGCCAGGCCCAGCTGGCCGCGCCCGCCGTCGTCGAGCCGTTCTGGACCGGCACGGGCGTCACGGCCGTGCGCCGCCGTACCGGATCGCCGGGAGCCCGGGTGGCGGCCTGGCTGGCCGAGGCCGCGGCCGAGCTGCTCGCCGACCCGGCGGTCACCCGGATCCGCCAGTGCGAGGCCGAGGACTGCGTGCTGCTGTTCCTGCCCGCGCACCCGCGCCGCCGCTGGTGCTCGGCCGCCCGCTGCGGCAACCGCGTCCGCGTCGCCCGCCACTACCGGCGTCACAAGCCCGGCTGAGCGCGGCTCACAGGTCGCGGCGGCGGAAGGACAGCGCCGCGAGCCCGAGGACGAGGACGACCCAAAGCCCGACCCAGGCCAGGTAGGCGCCGGTGAGCGGCGCCTCGCTGAGGAACGGGAAGCCGCCCTCGAGCGCCGGGCCGCCGAACCGCGCCAGCGTCACCGGGTCCTGGAAGGCGTGCATGGCCCCGCGCCACAGGCCGTCGGTCGGCAGCAGCATCCGGGACACCGTGCCGATCCTGGTCACCGTCTCGTTGCCGAAGGCGCGGCCGACGCCGCCCACCACGCCCGCGATCCAGGTGGCGCCGAACAGCCCGACCGCCACGATGCCCGAGGCCATCGGCGAGATGAGGGTGGACAGCAGCAGTCCCAGCGTGAGCAGTACCGTCGTCTGCGCCGCCAGCAGCGCCAGGCCGGTCGCCGGCTGCGACGGCCAGTAGCCCAGCGTCCACCAGACGATGAGGAACTGGGCGAATCCGGCGACGGTCACGAAGCCGCTGCCGAACGCCACGAGCCCCAGCCACTTGCCCAGCAGCACCGCCGAGCGGCGGACCGGCCGCCCCAGCACCGCCAGCGCGACCCCCGACTCGATCTCCCCGGCCAGGGTCGGGCCGGCCAGGAACGCCGTGCCGAACACGGCGACCACGGGGCTGCGCAGCGCCGTACGCCAGCGGCGCGCGGGGGCCGCCGGAGCGCAGGTGGTTCAGCGCGGTGTGCGCCGCGGCGACCGACAGCCATCCCAGGGCCTCGCCGGCCGGCACCGAGGAGCGGCCAAAGGTCAGGAACACCTCCTGCGCCACGTCCTCGGCCTTGTCCCGGGAGCCGAGTACCCGGGCGGCGACGGCGACGACCCGTGGATAGGCCGTGTGGAAGACCTGTTCGAGATCGGTCCGGACAGCTCCTCGCCTCGGAGGACTCGACACCACCACGCCGTCCTTCCGCTCGGCCCGCCTGGCCGCCGCGCCGTGTTCGTCACCGGACAGTGTGGTCGGCAGGGCGGCGGCCGGTGCGCTTCCACCATGCCCTACAACGTTCACCAGTTCTCCTGAAGCGCGGAGGCCCCACCCTTCAGGGCGGGGAGCAGCGCGGAACGGCCGCACACGGCGATCTCCTGATGATGTCGGCGCCGGTCGATAGGCTGCGGTGCGTGTCGCGCTACCGCCTCCAGCCCACCCCTGCCCAAGAGCGGGCGCTGCTGGAGCACTGCGCCCATGCCAGGTTTGTGTGGAATCTGGCGGTGGAGCAGCACAGCCACTGGCGGCCGGGACGCGCCGGCGCGCCCGGCTTCGCCGAGCAGTGCCGTCAGCTGACCGAGGCGCGGGCGGCGTTCGCCTGGCTGGCCGCCGGGTCGATCATCGTGCAGCAGCAGGCGCTCAAGGACTTCGCCCAGGCCATGGCGAACTTCTTTGACGGGACCCACGGCCGGCCGAGCTGGCGCAAGGCCGGGCGGCACGAGGGGTTCCGGATCGTCGGGACCCGGGGCCGGCACTGGGCGGTGCGCCGCCTGTCGCGTCGGGTGGGCGAGGTGCGGATCCCCAAGGTGGGGTGGGTGCGGTTGCGCTGGTCGCGCCCCGTCCCGGCGGGGGTCAAGTCCTTCCGGGTGACCCGGGATCGGGCCGGGCGCTGGCATGTGGCCTTCGCCGCGATCCCGGCCCCGATTCCCGCGCCTGGCACCGGTGAGACGGTCGGTGTGGATCGCGGGGTCGTNAGCGCGCCCACGCTGCGGGAACCGGAGCAGGCCCGGCTGCGCAGGCTCCAGCGCAAGCTGGCCCGGGCCCGGCGCGGCTCGCTTCGGCGGGCGAAGGTCAACGCGGCGATCGCCCGGCTGAAGGCCCGGGAGGCCGACCGGCGCAAGGACTGGGTGGAGAAGACCAGCACCCGCCTGGCGTGGCAGTTCGACGTGATCGCCGTGGAGGACCTCAACGTCCGCGCCATGACCCGCTCGGCCAAGGGGACCCGCCAGGCCCCGGGGCGGAACGTTGCGGCCAAGGCCGGGCTGAACCGGGCCATTCTGGCCTCCGGCTGGGGACAGCTGGCGGAGCGGCTGGAACACAAGGCGCCCGGCCGGGTGGTGAAGGTCAACCCCGCGTTCACG
>NZ_MSZZ01000097.1 GCF_002093975.1 Thermoactinospora rubra | reverse complement strand
GTCCCACACCCGGTTACGCGCAGAACTTCTGGATAGACGCTTAGGGAGGCTTCATCCTGGCTGGTGCTTGATACCACCAGACAGCCAGTTACACCCCCTGGGATACTCCGCATTGCCGAGTTGTTCTCATAGGGATCAAGGGCGGCGCTTCGCGCCGCCACCGCGCGGCCCTGCGCCAGGCCGCACGCTGCGCGTGCGGCCTGGGGGCCGTTCTCGCGTGCGCCGTGCTCGGGCCGCGCCGGTCGTGGCGGACATGCCACGTGCTCTCAAGCGCGGCGAAACTCGGCCACAGCATCCGCAACACTCTCATGGAACACACAGCGCTCACCCAACCGCAGCTGGCGAAAACGCTCCATGAGATCAGCAGGAGTTCCCGCAACCACCAACCGCCCGCCGGCCGCCAGGGCCCGTTTCACCGCGCCTATCACCGCACCGACAGAGAGATCATCCCAAGACCTGACGTCGCTCAGATCAAGCACTACACGAGGCGCGGCACCCAGGGAGACCATCGCATCTCCCAATCGCGCGGCCGGAGCCGTACTACGGCCGAAGTCACCGACCACCTTCAGAACGACACACTGGCCGCGATCAACGATCCGTAGGTCGAGCGGGGTCGCAGGTTCCCTGCCAGGCATGGCCGACTGCCTTCCGTCGATGCCGCTTGCCCTTCATTTTGCCTCCGGCGGGGGCCTCCGGCTCCAGGATGATCACGAAGCGCATGAGGGTCCGTAGTTGGCTGAGGCGGAAACCTGATCGTCCCGTCGCCGTCGCCCCAGGACAAGCCGAGCAGACCAGGGGCCGGGGGCGAAGGTCGTTCTGCCGTGGGGAGCTCCACCTTCACCCCTGACCCGCTCCACTGGCGTTTGGGACGACGGCGACGGGACGACCAGGCAAGGGAGGATCGTGCTGGCCGCACAAGCTGACAAGCGACGTGCTACCGCAGGTGGAAGCCCGGTTTTGCTAACGGATTGCTAACGAGGCGCTTCGAGACAAGGGAGACGGAGCGCCACGCCGTACACCTGGAAACGTGCAAGCCACCAGCTCAACGAGACGCCGTGAGACGACCTGAGACGCCGCAGATGTGTGCCTGACGCCTCATAACCCAGAGGTCGTAGGTTCAAAATCCTACCCCCGCTACCAGGGAAAATGCCCTTCCGGAGATGATCCGGAAGGGCATTTTCGTTGTCCATGCCAATGGGATTTTTTGTTCCTGTGGTCCGGGCGGCGAAGTGGTGCCCGGCCGTGGCGGGTTCAGGCGATCAGCAGGCGAAGGCCGAGCTCTGCCGCGTCGAGATCGACGAGGTCTCGGGTGAGTTCGGCCTGTATCTCCGGCACTGCGCTGAGCCAAGGGGTAGATCAAGTGCGGCTTTGTTCGTTACCTTCCTGTCGCCCACTACGTCGTCCGAGGTGACTACCGGATGCTCAAGAAGCCGCCAGGATGGCCCTATCTGATCCTCGTCACCGTCGTCGCCGTCCTCGCCCTTGACTGGGCCAGCGTGCCCATCTGGTACGTGGCTGCCAGATGGCCGCGAGCCGCCTGAAGACACATCGTGCGAGGGAACCGTCCATCTCGAAGGCCCGTGGTGGGGATGCGAAGCATGGGATGGCTGGTGACGGTCCGCCGAGGCGGTCATGGCACGGGGCAGGTGTCTTCCGGTTCGTGGGGATCGCCAGGCGTGGCGGCGTCGAGGACGAAGAGGGCGCCAGTACGGCGTCGCAGCCCATCACGATCAGCGCGATCGCGGTCTGCGGCGAGGACCAGCCGCGCAGTTCCTGCAGGCAGAGCGTGACGATGAACTGGAAGCCGAAGAACGCGGCGAGGCTGGCCCGGATCATCGTGGCCTAGCGGAAGATCCCCAGCCGGACGAGCGGCGCCTTGGCGCGCCGTTCGATCACGATGAACGCCGCGATCAGCCCGGGCCGGCCGTTCTGTCACGCCTACGGTCGTCGTGAGAGGCCAAGCACCAGATGATCCCCGGCCGCCGACGACCACCCGGTTCCAAGAAACGGCCCGCGCCGCCGCTGCGCCTGGCCACAGCCCGGCATGTTCACGACGTCCCGAACGCGAAGATCACAGGTAGGCCTTCGAGTCCGGCTTCCAATCCTTGACGAGGAGCCCGAGCAGCACCTCGTCCAAGAACTCGCCCATCACCCAGGCCGAGGAGCGCAGCACGCCCTCGCGGACGAAACCGTTGTGCTCGGCGGCGCGCAGCATCGCGGCGTTGTCCGACAGCGTCTCGATCTGCAGCCGCTGCAGGCCGCGCACGACGAAACCGTAGTGGCACAGCACCGCGACCACCTCGGTCCCGTAGCCCTTGCCGCGGGCCGACGGCAACAGCCCCAGCCCGATGTGCGCGGAGCGGTTGTGGTTGTCGATGCCCCACAGCGTCGCGGTGCCGACCAGCGTGCCGCCGTCCAGCTCCACGACCGAGAACGGGACGTGCCCTTGCTCCTTGTCGTCCACCACGAGCCGCGGATCCTTCGAGCCGGGTGAGATCGGCCGCCACGGCCGGCCTTCGGCTCGCGAAGAGGTGACCACGTCGTCGTAGAGCTCGGCCTGCAGGATCGGAATGTCCTCCTCGTGCCGGGCCCTGAGCCCGACCTTGTTACCTCTCAGCACGCAAGCTTCCTATCCGACCGGCTGTCCGGTGGCAAACCAAGCCCATCCCGGCTGGTGCTCTCTACCGAGTTGGCAGACAGGCACGTTGTGCCTCATTCGCCGCAATGCTCATCACCGCACCGACCGAGAGATCATCCCAAGTCCTCACGTCACTCAGGTCAAGCACCACCCGGGAGGCCATCGCATCTCTCAATTGAGCAGCCGGAGCCGCGCCACGGCCGAAGTCACCGACCACGCGCAGAACGACACACCGGCCGCGATCAACGATCCGTAGGCCGAGCGCGCCTTCCGTCGATGCCGTCCGCTCGTCGTTTCCGGCGGGGGCCTCATGATTCGGGGAACCAGACGAGGGCTTCGGGAGGACCAGACGAGGGGAGGCGCGCGTGCAGGCGTCATAGTCGAGGCCAGCAACCGTTCTTGGGAACGGGTTCGGGTACGGCCCGGCGAGCCGAGCCGTGACAGAGCCGCCCCGCCGTACCTCGATCCCACAAGGTCACAGCGAAGGCATGGGACGGGTCGAGGCGACGGAGACGCGTCGTTCGCCTCACGACCCGCAGGTTGCAGGTTCAGATCGTGCCCTCGACACCAAGCCAGGCCTTGATCGTTATGAGACGTGGAACGGCCGTTCGTGAACGGGATCTTCGGATAGCCTCCGTCCGTGCGAGCTGAGGTCCTGGATGCCCTTCGCGTTCTCGGCGATCGGGGCTACCAGGAACGGCACTGGCGAAACGGTGGAGGCTGGCCGGACCTTACCAACGCCGTGCACTGGCTGATCGACGATCCTTTTCTTGACCACAGGCCGGCTCGATTCTGGATACCCGATGTCTTCTGGGATGAGCGGGAGGCGGATGCGGTACAGGCTGCTGCCGATGCATTGTTGTTGGTGCTGGATGACCTCGGACCACACGAGCCCGACAGCGCCTATCTCGATCACCCCTCGTGGCCCCAGGTGGTCCGAGCGGCCGGCATGGCGCTCCGAGTGATGGAGACCAGTACCCCGCCCACCTGACCGCAGATCTCCTTCCCGTCTGCGGCTTCCACGGGAGCGAGAGTTCCGTGGGTGATCAGTTCTCGATCGGCTTGAACGTACTGCTTCATGGTGAAGGCCGAGTCAGCCTGGCTGAGCGCCTCCCCGTCGATCTTCGCGTCCCGGTCCGGGGTGGTGTAGCTGTGCCGTACGTCGTGAAAGACAGACAGTCTCCCCCGCAGAACAGCGGGCCGTGATCCTGTAGCCGGGCGCGAGGATGCGTGGTCTCGATCGTGAGGGTGCCAGAATCGAGACATGATCGGTCGGTTGGAGAAGACGGTGGTCGACTGTCCCGACCCTCGCGCGCTCGCCGCGTTCTACGCCGCGATCCTGGGCATGCGCATCAATGAGGACGGCGACGACTGGGTCGTCATCGGCTCCGAGCCGGGTGCGCGCCAGCTGGCCTTTCAGCGTGTGGCGCACTGGACCCCGCCGGTCTGGGGCGATCCGCGGCGTCCCCAGCAGTTGCATCTGGACATTCGCGTCGACGACGTGGATGCGGCGGAGCGGGAGGTGCTGGCCCTGGGAGCGAAGCGGCTGCCGGGGGAACTGGAGGGTCGCTACCGTGTCTTTGCGGATCCGGCAGGCCACCCGTTCTGCCTGGTGTTCGGACGACACGATCCGTAGCCGACGCCGTCTGGTTTGCCGGCGGCGGCCAGGCCGAGAAAAGACTCGGCGAAAGGACGACCACTGGTGCTGGGCCGCCCAACGAGGTAGCAGGCTGGAAGACTATGGAGTATCCCAGAGGCGGGACCCGAAAGGCGTGGCCACATAAGTCAGATCATTGTCCCTGCAAACCGGTGTGAGCGCTTGATGGGATTTTTCGGAACCTATCTTTTCGATGGAAGCGGCTGGACGGCGTGCGAAAGCGATCACCTGCCTGATGTCGCCGAGCCGTGGCTGCTGATCGATATTCACGCCAGCGACGTCGCGACCGTCGTTTATCGGCCCGAAGGCCGAGGCAGCGGAGTCGCATACCTTGGGTATACCCCGCGCACGTATTTCGAGAACGATGAGGCATCGGCGCCGACTGACATCGAGGTGGAGGCGAAGGGGCTCGCCGACTGGTGGGCACAGCGACGTGGCGGTGCGACCGAGGCGGCGCGGGCGTCCAAGGAGAGCGAGCTGATCGGCTTCCTTGCCGAGGACCTGGATCCTTCGGAGATCGAGTACGACGAGGAGGAAGACGTGGATGCACTCGACGACGGAGAGATCTTTGTCGAGGTCAAGGCGGCCCGCTTCCTTCAGGCGCTCGACTTGCCCCTTCCCGAGGATCTTGCTCGCTGACATGCGTATTCGAGTGAATGGCATGCCGCAACTCAACGTGTAATGCTGTGACTTGCCGAATCGCTCTCATAGAGACCAGAGGCGACGCTTCGCGCAGCGCGGAAGGCCGCACACCCCATCCGTGAGCTCATCGACCTCATGATTCAGCCGTCGGCCCTGCATTCCGCCGAGACTGTCGCTCCTCCCATTCGCGACGTTGCGCCGCACGCTCAGCGGTCACCCGTTCGTGGAGAGCCCGATCCTCGATTTCCCGCAGGCTCGGACCCCGCCGCTCATGCCGGATCGCCAGGCGAACCGCCCAGTAGACAAGAAGGAAGAACACCGCTGCCAGGAATGCCCAAATCACCAGCGTGATCAGAAGACTGGAGAGTCCGATTCGCATATAGACCAGCCCTTCGTGGAGGGCTCCAGCTTGCCGGATCTGTTTGGGAAGGTCCACTTGCCTCCGGCGAGGGTCTCGGGCTCCAGGATGAGCGCAGCACACACGGCGCTGGCCGTAGGTGTTGACAGAGAAACCGGATCATCCGGCCGCCATCGTTCCCGGACAAAGCCGAGCAGTTCGGCGCCGTGTTCCCCTCCACCGATCAGGACTCGTCGAACCACCCGTTGGCGGCGACAGGAGCGCTGCGTTCGATGCGCGGCAGGTAGTGGCGGAAGAACAGCTGGGCGGCCAGCTCACGGCGGCTGCGCACCCCGGTCTTGTCGAAGACCGCCTTGAGGTGGTCCTGCACGGTGTACGGCGAGACGAACAGCGCGCCGGCGATCTCGGCGGTCGAGTAGCCGAGCAGCGCGAGCTGGGCCACCTCGCGCTCGCGGGCGCTGAGCCCGCATGCGTCGAGCACCAGGGCGGTCAGCTCGTGCGGCTGGGACAGCTCCAGGGTGACCGCGACGCGGGACCCGGCCAGGCGCCAGGCGTGCAGGGTGAGCCACATCCCGCTGCGGGTGCGGGCGCGGGCCCGGGCGGCCTGGCCGCTGTCGTCGGCGGCCGCCTGCGCGGCCAAGGAGAACACCGGATAGGGCAGCGGAGCGCCGTCCGGGCGCAGCTCGACCAGGTCGGCCAGCCAGCGCTCGGCGGTCGGGGTGACCGACTCCACGGCGTGGTCGGGGCTGAGGATGAGCAGGCCCGGCCCGTCGGGCAGGCCTCCCCGCTCGACCTCGCCGCGCAGCAGCGCCTGGCGCACCATGCGGGCCAGCGGCGCCGACAGCTCGGTGAGGAACTCGGCCTCGTCCGGCCCGAACGGCGGGCTGCCGGGTTCGCGCATCAGCACCAGCGCCCCCCATGCCTGCCGGCCGTCCCGGAACACCAGGCGCGCCTCGTGCTCCATGCCGCTGGGCTCCAGCACGTCCCGGTACCGCACGCTGCGCTCCGGGCGCTTCCCGGTGGCCTCCCGCAGCACGCCCACCGGCGGGTCCTGCCGGGCCATGTCGGTGAAGAGCATGACGTCGGCCTCGCCGTACTCGATCGCCAGGAGCCGGGGCAGCACCGCCGGCGGCAGGCCTTCGTGGTGGGCCCCGCCGGTGGTCAGCATCGTCGCCGGGTCGAGGGTGATCCCGCACCAGGTGTCGGCCGGTACCGCGGCGCGCAGGGCGGGAGTGACGGCGCAGAACGCGGCGACACTGTCCGTCGCCGAGGCGGTGACCCGGGCGACCGCCCGGCGGGCGCGCTCGGCGGCCCGCTTGTCCATGAACCCAGGCTAACCCGGTCCGGCCGGGACGGAATCCCAGAACCGAGGGATCCCCACCGCGCCGCGGCGTCCCTAGCGTCGACGTCATGACCTCCATCGACACCGAACTGAACCAGCTGGCGGACCGGCTCGCGGGCGAGCTCGTCCTCCCCGGCGACCCCGGCTACGACCGCGCGCGGCGGGTCTGGAACGGGGCCGTCGACCGCTACCCGGCCGCCATCGTGCGCTGCAGGCGGACCGCCGATGTCGTCGCCGCCCTGCGCTTCGCCCGCGAACGCGGCTTCCTGGTCGCCGTGCGCGGCGGCGGGCACAGCATCCCCGGTTACTCCACCTGCGATGACGGCATCGTCCTCGACCTGGGCCCGATGAAGGGCGTCACCGTCGACCCCGTGCGCCGGGTCGCGGTCGCCGAAGCCGGGCTGACCTGGGGAGAGCTCGACGCGGCGACCCAGCGGCACGGGCTGGCCGTCACCGGCGGCGAGGTCTCCGACACCGGCATCGCCGGCCTGACCCTCGGCGGCGGCATCGGCTGGCTCAAGCGTGTCCACGGCCTGACCTGCGACAACCTGCTCGCCGCCGAGCTGGTCACCGCCGACGGGCAGGTACTGCACGCCGGCGCCGAGGAACATCCTGAGCTGTTCTGGGGGCTGCGCGGCGGGGGCGGCAACTTCGGGGTCGTCACCCGCTTCACCTACCGGCTGCACCCGGTCGGGCCCCTGTTCGCCGGGGCGGTCATGCATCCGGGTGACCGGGCGCCGCAGGCGCTGCGGTTCGTGCGCGACCTGGCCGCCGCCGCGCCCGACGAGCTGAGCCTGATGGCGGCCCTGGTCACCGCGCCGCCGGAGCCGTTCGTCCCGCCGGAGATGCGGGGCCGGCCGATGGTCCTGCTGGCCGGCTGCCACGTCGGGCCGGTGGAGGACGGCGAGCGCGCCCTGGCCCCGCTGCGCCGGTTCGGCCCGCCGCCGGTCGACCTGTTCGGCGTCATGCCCTACGTCGAACTGCAGCGTCTCGCCGATCCGATGAACGTCCCCGGGCGGCCGATCTACGTCAAGAGCGAGATGCTCGGGCCGCTCGACGACGCCGCGCTCGAGGTGGCCGCCGCCCGCGCCGCCGAGCCCAGCTCGCCGTACAACCAGCTGCTGCTGCACCACATGGGCGGCGCGGTACGGCGGGTGCCCGCCGACGCCACGGCCTTCGGCCACCGGGACGCCGAGTACCTGCTGACCGTCGCCGGGGCCTGGGAGGACCCGGCCGGGGACCCCCAGCCGCACGTACGGTGGGCCCGCGACAGCTGGCAGGCGCTGCGCCCCTGGTCGAGGGGCACCTACGTCAACCACCTCGGCGAGGAGGGCGAGGATCGCGTCCGCCAGGCCTACCCCGCCGGGACGTACGACCGTCTCGTGGCGCTCAAGCGCACCTACGACCCCGAGAACGTCTTCCGCCTCAACCAGAACATCCGGCCCTGATCAGCGGGCGCTCGGCGTGGCCTTCAGGGCAGTGCCGCGACGCGGGCGGTCTGTTCCTCCTGGACCCGCAGGACGGTCTGGAGGAAGTCCAGGATGACGGTGAGCTGGTCATAGGTGTAGCGGGTCAGCGCCTGGGCGCCCGCCTGGCCGACCGGGGCGAACAGTTCCGCCTCCGCCTCGCGGGCGGTGTCGGTCGGGGCGACCAGGACGAGGCGGCGGTTGCCTGGGTCACGGGCACGTGAGACCAGTCCGGCGCGTTCCAGCCGGTCGATGACGGTGGTGGTGGCCGCCGGGCTGAGCTTCAGCGCGGTGCTGAGCTGTCCGGCGGGCAGCGGACCGGCGCCCAGCACGACGTCAAGGCAGCGCAGGTCGGTGCGGTTGAGGCCGAGCCGCGCGGCGGCGGCCTCGTCGAAGGCGTCGAAGCTTTGCTGCAGCTGCCGCAGGAGCGTGGCGATCTCCTGGAGAAGCACATCTTTCGACATTCGAATCTTTCTGATATCGTATCTTTCGTTGATCGAAACAATCATATCGCGGAGGCACCGCCATGACCACCACCACCCTCACCGCCGACGACACCGAGATCAAGAACCTGTTCCAGGCGTTCATGCGGGCCTGGACCGACAACGACGCCCACGCCTTCGGCGCGCTGTTCACCGACGACTCCGACTACGTCTCCTATGACGGCACGATCGCCCGCGGCCGCCGGGAGCACCAGCACAACCACGACCTGCTCTTCCGCGGCGTCCTGGCCGGCTCGGCTCTGGTCGGCGACCTGGAGTCGATCCGCTACCTCACCCCTGACGTGGCGATCGTCCACGGCACCGCCTCGGTCCTGATGCCCTGGCGGAGCAAGCTGCCCAGGCGGCGCCTGTCCCGGCAGACCGTCGTCCTGGTCCGCACCACCACCGGCTGGAAGATCGGCGCCATCCACAACGGCCGGGTCCGCCCCATCGGCGTCCCCGCACCCGACGCCTTCCCGTCCAGGATGTCCCACCTGATGACCCGCGTCGCCCGCTTCCTCGGCCTCGGCCGCCGCTGAACACCGCCCCCGCGGGTCAGGCCGGGATCTCGCTGGCGATGAGGGTCCCGATGTCCTCGCCCTCGCAGATCGCCCTCATCGCGCCCTTGGCCTTCACGTCGAAGACATGCATGAGGAGCCGCTGCTCGTTCGCCAGCACGAAGGCGCTCTCGTCCATGACCCGTATCCCCGCGCTCAGCGCCTCGCGGTACGTCAGCCGGCTGTAGCGCCTCGCGCCCGGGTTCGTCCTCGGGTCGCTGTCGTAAACGCCGTCGACGCCGTGCTTGGCCACGAGCAGCGCGTCGGCGTCGAGCTCCAGGGCGCGCTGGACGGCGGGATAGTCGGTGGTGACGTACGGCTGGCCGATGCCGCCCGCCAGCAGCACGATCAGCCCGCGGCGCAGGTGCCGGTCGGCGCGGAGCCGGATGAAGGGTTCCGCCACGCTCTGCATCGGGATCGCGGTCATCACCCGGACGTCGGTCTCCGTGCGTGCGGTCAGCACGCCACGCAGCATCAGGGCGTTCATGACCGTGCCCAGCATGCCGATGTTGTCGGCCTCCGCCCTGCGGATGCCCCAGCCCTGAGCCATGCGGCCGCGGAAGTAGTTGCCCCCGCCGATCACCACGGCGATCTGGACACCGAGGTCGTGGACCGAGAGGATCTCGTCGGCCATCCGGTCGAGGCTCGAGGGATCCGTTCCGGAACCGGTGCCGTCGGCGAGCGCCTCGCCACTGAGCTTGACCACGACACGTGAGTAACGCCGCATGTCAGGTCCCTTCACCGCGGCACGTCGGGCAACTCGATCAAGGATACGAGGGCGGCGAGGCCAGGCCGTGGGCCTCCAGGCCGCTGGCGTGTCGAGGGGCCGCGCACGCCGCTCCGCCGTACCGGAAAGGAGAAAGCAGGCGCGGTCAGAGCTTCATCGAGTAGATGCGCTGCCGGCCGCCGTTGTAGGTGGCCATGCGCTCGAACCTGAGCCCGATCTTCTCGGCCACGCGCTGGGAGGGCACGTTGGCCGGGGCGATGATCGCGATCAGGCGGTCGACGTCGAGGACGTCGCGCGCGTGGTCGCGGCAGGCGGCGGCCGCCTCGGTCGCGTACCCGCGCCCCTGCAGGTCCGCCCGGACGTGGTAGCCGACCTCGACGAAGACCTCGCCCTCGACGGTCTGGCGCGTCAGGCCGCAGTCGCCCACGAACTCTCCGGTGTCCCGCAAGGTGACCACCCACAGACCGTGACCGTGCTCGCGATAGCTCCGCTGACTCGCCGTGATCCAGCCGAGCGCCTCGTCGCGGGTCTTCGGGCGCGGGTAGTGTCGCATCACCTCCGGATCGCCGAGGAGGGCGGCCATGTCGTCGAGGTCGTCGGGAGTCATCTCGCGGAAGGCGAGCCGCGCGGTGGGGCCGGGAGGGCGATGTCCTGCGATCACGTGGTGGTGTCCTCGGGTGGTGCGATGGCTCGGGATCATCGGATGGTACGGCGGAGCCTCGTGCGTCGCCACCTCCGGTTCGTGACCATGTCCGGGCGGAAGGCATAGGGGGTCTGGGTTTGGGCGGTGACGGCAGGCTTCTCTACGCGATCGTGTGCGCGGCGAGCCCGGCCCGGGACGTCGGCCGCCTCGTCGCGATGGCGCAGGGCGAGGGATGGGTCGTGCAGGTCGTCGCGACGCCGTCCGCGCTGGAGTTCGTCGACGTGCCGGCCCTGGAGGAGCAGACCGGCCGTCCGGTGCGCAGCCGGTACCGCAGGCCCGACGAGCCCAAGCCGCCCAGGGCGGACGCGATCATCGTCGCGCCCGCCACCTACAACACCGTCAACAAGTTCGCGCAGGGCATCGCGGACACCTATGCGCTGGGCGTCCTGGCGGAGGCTCCGGGACTCGGCATCCCCGTCGTCGTCCTGCCCTTCGTGAACGGCGCTCTGGCCTCGCGCGCCCCGTTTCGGCGGAGCGTCGAGGCACTGCGCGCCGAAGGCGTGCGCGTCTGCTTCGGGCCAGGAGCCTTCGAGCCGCACGCGCCGAGTCAGGGAGCCGACCCGACCGGCTCGTTTCCCTGGCGGCTCGCGCTGGACCAGCTCGGCGAGGTGATGGGCTGAGGCCGCAGGGGGAGGAGCGTTGTCGTCGTCCCTCATGCGGGTGCATGGCCGAAAGGCGACCTAGATGTTAGGCAGTGGTTGTGCGCGCACTGCTCTTGACACTGGCCGCCGTTGCGGGAGCCGTCCTTGTGACGGCGATCGTGGTGCTGTCGACGGTGTTCGGCGGCGGCGGGACGCTCTCGGCGGACCCTGCCCCGACCACCGGGTGCCCTGCCATGCCGCGATCCGAAGACCTCGACTACGAGGACGGGCCGGGACAGCGCGTGTCAACCGGAGCCGCCTGGAACCTGACCCTTGATCCCGTCACCCGCACCGGGCTGGTCGCGGCGGCGTGTCTCAAGGGGAGCCGCGCGGCGGTCGACGCGGCCGGCGGCGAAATCCACTACGGCGGCGTCTTCGGCTAGAACGGAGCCTCGGACAAGTACTACGCCATCGCGATCCGCGACCGGATCCATCTGTGGACCAGGCAGGCGGGCGACATCTGGCATTACAGCGGCGAGTGGGCGACGCGCGGCTGCATTCCTCCCGTTCCCAGGGAGCTGTATGCCGCCTGGGGGCTGAGCCTGCCCACCGAGGCGCCGGACGGCCGTCCCTGCGGGCACACGGGCTGAAGGCGGCGAAGTCCACAGCCAGGGGCCTCCGCCGTACCCATCGGGAGGAGCCGGTACGGCCGGCCGGTCACCTCAGCATGAGGACGGCTTTTTGTACGGCCCAGCCGGCCAGGAAGAGAGCGAACGCCCCTTCCGCGAGCCGTACCCACATCGCGGAGGCATCAGCCGCGAAGATCACGACTCCGAGCCAGATGAGTGCGAAGCTCCCGACCAGGGCGATGGCCGCCCAGTTCAAACCCCGATGCCACATAAGCGCAGTGTCGCAGGCACATTGCCAAGGCGAGGTGTGGTGTCGGTGTTCGGGGAGCAACAACCGACTTGTCGGCCTTAGCGGGGCAGCGACCGGCCCGACCCGACACAGCGCCGCACGCGCAGACCGCGGGGCCTGAGGGAAGCCGTCTGCTCCAGGCAGGCGAGGAGCGCGGCCGCCGCACGCGCGTCGGCCAGGATGCGCTGGACGGCTTCGCCGTCCTGGGGGAGTTGCCCGCGTTCGGCGAGTTCGTGCCGGAGGAAGGAGAGGGGGTCGTCGGCGCCGGCCGCGTCGGCCGCGATCGTCGCCCGGGCGGCGGTCAGCAGGCGCAGGTAGTAGGTACGCAGGACGGCCTCGCGCATCCGCGCCTGCTCGAGGTCGTCGACCAGGTCGCGGGCGATGCTCAGCAGCTCAGAGGGATGTGTCGTGCCATCGGCGAGGTGGGCGCGGATGTCGTCGAACTCCGAGCGGGTCATGGCGGACACCTCCGAGGGTGCAGTCTGCTCGTGACTACTAGGTATCCGGCACCGATTGCGGATGACTTGCTGTCCGCTTGCCGCAGTCCGCAGGTTTGGCGTACTGGTGGGCGGGGAAGGACTCTCTAGTTACCTGTGTGGTGTCTGAGGGCTGCTACAGTTAGTGGTGCGCGGCGGTGGTCCGCGCCAACCTCACTCCTTCCTGGCTTGTCCGGTTGGTTCGTGTTCTTGCGGGTGGGCTGGTAAGGTAGAGGGGTTGCCCGGAAACGGGATCCGCCGATTTGACAGTGGTCGGGGCGGCGGAAAGAATGGCGAAGCGG
>NZ_MSZZ01000096.1 GCF_002093975.1 Thermoactinospora rubra | reverse complement strand
CACACCCGGGAGTACGGCGAGGACCCGGCCGAGATCCGCACCTGGTCCTGGCCGTACGCGCAGGGCGACTCCCCGTCGCGGTGAACAACCATTGCCTTCCTGGTAAGACAACCGAGAGGAGACGTCATGATCGTGGTAGGGGTCGACGGTTCACGTATCGGCCTGCAAGCCGCAGGCTGGGCTGCCCGAGAGGCGGCCTTGCGCAAGCGCCCCCTGCGGATCGTGCACGCCATGCCGGCATGGGCGCGTGACGCCACCGAGAACGACCGTTACGTGGGTGTCGCCCGGTGGATGCAGGACGGCGCGAACGCCGTCCTGAACACTGCGGTCGAGCACGCCAGGCAGGAAGCGCCCACGGTCGAAGTGGACCAGGAGATCCTGCCGGGTGACCCGCGGGCCGCCCTGCTCAAGATCGCACCGGAGGCGGAGCTGCTGGTGGTGGGCAGCCACGGCCTGGGCGGCTTCCGCGGCCTGCTGCTGGGCTCGGTCGCCCTGGGCGTCGCCGGTCACGCGGCATGTGACGTCGTGGTGGTGCGTGAGGTGCCGGGCCGGCCGCGTGGCGAGATCGTCGCAGGTGTCGACGGCTCCGCGGCCGGCGATGGCGTGCTGGCGTTCGCCTTCGCCGAGGCGGAACTGCGCGGCGTTCCGCTGCGCGTGGTGCACGCCTGGAACAGGCATGACCTGGGCGGCATCCTGGCCGCCTCCGCCGATGAGGACAACGAGCAGCGCCTGGTGAAGGAGGTGCTGGCCGGTTGGCGCGGCCGTCACCCCGACGTGGAGGTCTTCTGCGAGGTGGTCCACGACCACCCGGTGGCCGCGCTCCGTCACGCGGCGGAGGGGGCCGACCTGCTCGTCGTGGGCTCACGTGGGCACGGTGCCGTCGCGGGCCTGGTGCTCGGCTCGGTGAGCCAGGCCCTGCTGCACCACGCTCCCGGGCCGCTGGCGATCGTGCGCACCCGCCGCGAGGCGGGCCTGTGACACCACCTGTGTCAACCTCAAGCCGCGATTTGGCCGGTCAGTTGCTTGGTGAGTGTTGCTGCGGCTCCGTGCTGGGTGGGGTCGTAGGGCCTGTTGTCGCGCCAGCAGCGGAAGATCACGCGGATCCAGGCGCGGGCCAGGATGCGTATCGCGTGGGGATGATCCTTGCCCGCCGCCCGGGCGTCGGCGTAGATCTTCTTCGCCCAGGGGCTGGCGTGCCGGCTGTTGTCGGCGAAGGTGGTCATGGCCTGGCGGAAGCGTTTGTTGCAGGCCCAGCGGAAATGCACGGCGCGATGCTTCCCCGATTCCTTGGTGACCGGTGTGCACCCGGCGAGCGCGGCGACCGCATCGGGGGTTTCGTAAGCTGGACGGCAGTCGCCCCACTCGGCGAGCATCTGGGCGGCGTTGATCCGACCCGACCTTGGCAGCGACGTGAAGATCTTCCCGTCCGGATGCTCCCCGAGGTGGGCGGCGATCTTCTGGTCCAGATCCTTGACCGCGGCATTCAGCGCGCTCAGCGTGCCGACCAGGGCAAGGACGGCCTGGGCCAGCGCCTCGCAGACCACGGCGTCGGTGACCCCTTGGGGGGCCGAGCGCAGGCGTGCGAGCAGCTCGGCGGCCGGGCGCTTGCCCGAGTAGCCGTGGCGGGCGCAGAAGGCGGCGATGCGCTGCTCGCCGAGCCGGGCCGCGGACGCCGGGGTCGGGTAGCGGGTCAAGAAGGCCAGCGCGATCGCCGAGGTGACATCGGCGAAGATGGCCTTGGCTCCCGGCCAGGAGGTCTCCAGCAGCGCCGAGAGCTGATTACCCGCTGCCACCCGCATCTCCACCAGGTCGGTGCGCGAACGCACCAGCATCCGCAGTGCGGTGGTGGCCGGTGTGTATGGCGCGGCCACGCACAGCCGATGCCGGCGCAACCGGAGGTACTCGGCGATGACGGCGGCGTCGCCCGCGTCGTTCTTGGCCCCCGACAGCACCTCGCCTTCACGCCAGAGTTTGATCGCGTTCGGTTTGACCGGCACCACCGGGTGTCCGGCTTCCAGCAACAGATCGACCAGCCGCCCGTTGGGGCGTTCGATCGCGATCGGGATCTGCCCGGCTGTGCCGTAGGCCGCCAGCCGGCGGATCAGCCGGGTGATCCCCTCCCCGCTGTGGACGACGGTGAACTCGGCGGCGATCTTCCCGGCGGGATCCATCACGCAGACCGCGTGGGTGTCGGCGGCCTAGTCGATCCCGACGAAGAACAGCGCTTCGGGCAGTGCAAGCGACACGACAACTCCCTGCGATGGCAGCGACGACTCGACGGCACCGAGGACGGCTCCTGGATGGTCATTAACTGGCGCTCCACGGCGCATGCACCTGTTGCCAGTCCGCGCCCTCGGGAAAGCCGGGGGCGGCGGTGTCACAGTGGCCCTTCACAGGCGACCGACGCAGGCCGTCACCCCGGCTCCCGCCGAGTCCCTACATCAAGAACCTATGCGGTTCTCGCAGGTAGGAGTGTGCACTAATGACCCAGGATTCCTTGGGGACTGCGCGGGCTTCCCGCTGTAAGCAGGGCATTGTTCCCCATCACGTGTAGCGCAGCATGCGGTCGTACCCCGGGCTACGCCACATCAATGCGGGCTTACGGTCCAGATGGCCGCGTGGTGGTGGTCGTGGTCGCGCTGGTCGTCTGCACGATGTCGGGCCGGAAGACGGCGAGGATCTCCCCGATCTGGTGGTCATGCTCCAACGGGTGGCGCAGGGGCAGGGTCGGGTCGAGCCGATAACGGTTGCGGCGTCCCTCGCGGGTGCTGGTGATGTACCCAGCAGCGGCAAGGTCGGCCACGATGCGTTGCGCGGCCCGTTCGGTGATGCCGACGCGGACGGCGATGTCGCGCATCCGGATGCCGGGGTCCCGGGCGATGCACACCAGCACGTGGGCGTGGTTGGTCAGGAAGGTCCAGTCCGGCATGCCTCCCATCCTAGAAAGGATGACACCGGCGTCGTGAACAAAAGGGCACGAAACCCGAAGCCTGAATTCGGTGGCGCGAGTGGGTCCGGTAGGGCTCAGCGGCGGGTGATGATGGCCACGCCCTGGTGGCCGGCCAGGGTGCCGGGTGTGGTGAAGGCGATCCGGCCGCCGCGGGCCAGCACGAGTTCGATGAGCTCGTCCACGGCGTCGTCGATGACAGCGGGAGTGGTCGATTTCGGTGGCCGGGGTGAGGATGTCGCCGTCGTCGGACAGCCGGCAGGGTAGTGCAGGGAGTCGTCCACGGCGAGCATCTCGGGCCGCCAGGTGCGGGCGGGGGTGGTGTTCAGCAGGGAGACGGCCGGATACTCGCGGATCTGCTACAGGGCGGTGATCTGGGCGGGAGCGAGGGTCGCGCCGATGCCGGTGGTTGTGGTCATGGTCATGCCCCTTTCCTGTGGTCTGGACTGTCGGTGGTGGCTGAGGGTTGTGACTGGTGCGGCCTGAGCGCCGCCGTGCCCGCCGCTGTGATCGCTACGGTGGCTTCCTGCGGAGTGAGGGGCACCATGCGACCGGTCGGGTCGTGCAGCGGCATGGCGGTGACGACGGCGACGGCGGCGAATCGGTCGACCAGGCGCCGCACGGTGGTCATGGGCAGGGCGCGGGCCGGGCCAGCGAGCGTGGGCACGGCCACGATGATGCGCAGCCAGGCCACCCCGGCCGCGGTCAGCACCGGGGTGAGGCGGCCGATGATGGCCAGGCTGTCAGTGTCCTGGCGCCGGGAGCGGATCTGGTGCAGCAGCGGGTTGAGGCTGAAGCCAGTGCTGGTGACCACGGTGGTGGCGATGACCAGGCTGCGGGTGCCGGCCGCCCAGGTGGCGGCCGCCTGGGCCACGGCCAGGTCCGCGAGGCCGCCGGTGAAGAGGGCCAGCACCGGCCCACTGCCTGGCAGGCGGCCGGTGACCTGATGGCAGTACACGCTGGCAGGCGCATTGAGACGGACGGTGGTGTGGGCGGTGGCGGGTGGGCGGCGCATCGCGTGCGCTCCTTCCTGCCCGGGCGCTCGGTGCTCCGGGCGTTCCTGCGGGTGAAGGCGGGTGGAGATGGGTGGAAGCGGTGCCTGAGAGTCCCGCTGAGGCGGCAGGGAACGACGTTCAGAACGGAAGGGCTCACGATGAGGTGGCGCTGTCACCGGCGCCAGCGGCCGCTGCGTTGCCTGCACCAACCTTCGGCGCGCCGGTGCCGGAGGCTGCAGGTGGCCGCGCGGTGTCGGCGCTCCTTCCGCTGCTGGCTTTAGTGCCGTCGCCGTGCGAGCCGGTGTCGCCGTCACCAGTGGTGCGGGTGGCCTGCAGGCTCCAGACGATCGAGACGCCCAGGGTGATCACGATGACCCCGAGCGTGACCGGGATGGGCAGCTTACCCACCGGGGTCTCGGAAAGGATCAGCTTGACGCCCGCGAAGCCCAGCAGGACGGCCAGACCGTAGTGCAGGTGCACGAACCGGCGCAGCAGCCCGGCCAGGCAGAAGTACAGGCTGCGCAATCCGAGGACGGCGAAGGCGTTGGCGGTCCAGACGATGAACGTGCTGGTGGTGATGGCCAGGATCGCGGCGACCGAGTCGATCGCGAAGATCAGGTCGGTGGCCTCCACCGCGATGAGCACCACCAGCAGCAGCGTGGCCACCCGCCGACCGTTGACGCGAGCGAAGAACCGGTCACCGTGGTAGCGAGGGTCGGTGGGGACCACACGGCGCACCAGACGCACCAGAGGGTTGCGGTCGGGCGGGGTCTGCTCGTCGTGCCGGAAGGCCATCTTGTAGCCGGTGTAGATGAGGAACGCGCCGAACAGGTAGGCGGTCCAGAAGAAGGTCTCCAGCAGCTCGGCGCCGAGGAAGATGAAAGCTAGCCGGAAGGCCAGCGCGCCGATGACACCCCAGAACAGCACCTTGTGCTGCACCGAGGGCGGGACCGCGAAGAAGGTGAAGATCAGCGCGAAGACGAAGACGTTGTCGACCGACAGCGCCTTTTCGATCAGGTAGCCGGCGAAGTAGGTGCCGGCCACCTGCCCGCCCTGCCACCACCACAGCACGGCCCCGAAGGCCAGCCCGGCGGCGATCCACACGCCCGACCAGACGGCTGCCTCACGGAAACCGATGACGTGGTTGTCGCGGTGCAGGAACAGATCGACCGCGAGCATCACCGCCACGGCCGCCATCACCGCGGCCCAGGCCCACCAGGCAACAGACAACGCAGAGACCTCCTCGACCAGGCCACCTCGCGTCGCGAGGCGGCATCCTTGCGGTCGACGGTCTCCCCGGGCCACTGACGAAACCGGTGGCTGCACCACCGGGGCCCGGATCGGTCGGGTCCGTACTGACGGCGGTGCGGTGACGAGTCGGGTACTCCCCCTCGAACTACGCTTCACTATTCACGACATGTGTTTCGTGTGTCAAGGGTTGGGTGCTGAAGTCCGAGATGGTTTAGATCGCGGTGCTGATCGCGCCGAGCAGGAGAAGATGGATGGCCCGCCGGCACGGGTGGGCGGCCCGAACTGGGCCAGCGCGTACGCCAAGGCAGGTATGCGGTACACCATCGGACGCCTCCGGGGCCCTCCCGTACGGCTGGTGCATGGACCACGTCCGCGCCTGCAAGCGGGAGCCTCGCATGCGCATCGTCCCGAGGGCGGCACACGATCCCGGTTTGCTCGGTTTGATGCGGGAACGATGAGGCATATGTGGCCAGGATGTGTTCGTGAGCGTCTCGTCCGCCGGGGCGTGCCCGGCGCGGTGCCACAGGGACCGCCAAATCGGGACCAAAGACCCTGCCCGTGGGCCGAGCGGCGCGGGGAGGCTGGTCGGTGACTGAAGACGACCGACATGCGATGAAGGACGACAGGACGATGACGTCTGTTTCCCCCGCTGTGACGAAGGCCACGACGGCCGGACGGATGACGGCGCTGGCGCTGGCCACGCTGGCGTTCGCGGTGAACTTCTGGGCGTGGGCGCTGCTGAGCCCGCTCGGCCCGGTCTACAAGGAACTGCTGGGGTTGAGCGCGACGGCTGTGTCCGTGTTGGTCGCGGTGCCGGTGATCGTCGGTTCGCTCGGGCGCATGGTGCTAGGCGCGCTGACCGACCGGTATGGCGGGCGGTTGGTGTTCGGGGTGGCCAGCCTGGTCGGGGTCGCGCCGGTGCTGTTCCTGGCCTTCGCTGAAAGCTACCCGGCGCTGCTGGCGGGTGGGCTCGTCCTGGGCATCACGGGCGCGACCTTCGCCATCGGCGTGCCATTCGTGAACGCCTGGTTCCCGCCCGAGCGGCGTGGCCTGGCGCTGGGCGTGTTCGGCATGGGCAACATCGGCACCGCGATCTCCGGGTTCGTCACCCCATGGCTGGCCGGGCAGTGGGGCCGTGCGGCGCCCTTCCTGGTGGTGGCCGCCGCGCTGGCGTTGACCGGGCTGGTCTTCCTGCTGGCGGGCAGGAACGCGCCGGGCACGGCCCCGGCCGCTGAGCTGTTCCTGACGCGCTTCATGCACGCGGCCCGGCTGCGCACCACGCGGGAGCTGGCCGCCATGTACGCGCTCACCTTCGGCGGCTTCGTCGCCTTCGGGGTGTACCTGCCGCTGTACCTGAAGGCCGAATACGGGCTGACCACGGCCGACGCCGCCGCCCGCGCGGCCGGGTTCGTGCTGCTGGCCACCCTCGCCCGCCCGGTCGGCGGGTGGCTGGCCGACCGGATGGGCGGCGAGAAGGTGCTGTCGGCGGTGCTGGCCGTCGTGGTCGTCTGCGCGATCGTGGTGTCCTTCGCCCCGGTCATGCTGCTGGCCACGCCGGGGTTCCTGGTCATGGCCGCCGCGCTCGGCCTGGGCAACGGCGCGATCTTCGCGCTGCTGGGCCGGGGCATCCCCGGGTCCATGGTGGGCAGCGCCACCGGCGTGGTGGGCGCCGCGGGCGGGCTGGGCGGCTTCCTGCCGCCGATCGTGATGGGCCTGATCTTCCAGGCCACCGGCTCCTACTCGATCGGGTTGATGCTGCTGGCCATGGTGGCCTTCGGCGCGTTCGTCTACAGCTGGTTCATCCTCCGCCAGCGCGCCCGGCCTCCCGCGCCGGGCCAGCCGGGACAGCCGGACCAGTGACGTGAGGACAGGAAGAGGAGTGACCATGTCGGTGATGGACGGGCCGGTGAGCGACGCGCTGCTGCGGCTGGGCCGCCACCTGCGCCGCGGCGAGGTCTCCGGCGACCTGCGCACCCTGCACCAGATCGGGGGCCGCCAGGGCGACGTCTTCTACCGCGACCGGTGGAGCCACGACAAGGTGGTGCGCTCCACCCACGGCGTGAACTGCACCGGCTCGTGCTCGTGGAAGGTGTACGTCAAGGACGGCATCATCACCTGGGAGGCCCAGCAGACCGACTACCCGAGCGTGGGCGGCGACCGGCCGGAGTACGAGCCGCGCGGCTGCCCGCGTGGGGCCGCCTTCTCCTGGTACACCTACTCGCCGACCCGGGTCCGCTACCCGTACGCCCGCGGCGTGCTGGTCGAGATGTACGGCGAGGCCCGGCGCGGCGGCCTGGACCCGGTCGCCGCCTGGGCCGAAATCACGACAAATCCGGAAAAACGGCGCCGCTACCAGTCGGCGCGCGGCAAGGGCGGCCTGGTCCGCGTCACCTGGGACCTGGCCACCGAGATGATCGCCGCCGCCCACGTGCACACCATCAAGACCTACGGCCCCGACCGCGTGGCGGGCTTCTCGCCGATCCCGGCCATGTCGATGGTCTCGCACGCCGTCGGCGCCCGCTTCATCTCGCTGATCGGCGGCACGATGCTGTCGTTCTACGACTGGTACGCCGACCTGCCGGTGGCCTCCCCGCAGGTGTTCGGCGACCAGACCGACGTGCCGGAGTCGGCCGACTGGTGGGACGCCGCCTACCTGATGCTGTGGGGCTCCAACGTCCCGGTCACCCGCACCCCGGACGCCCACTACATGGCCGAGGCGCGCTACCGCGGCCAGAAGGTCGTCGTGCTCTCGCCCGACTACAACGACGCGGCCAAGTTCGCCGACGAGTGGCTGGCCCCGTGCCCGGGCACCGACGGCGCGCTCGCCATGGCCATGGGCCACGTGATCCTCAAGGAGTTCTTCGCCGACCGGGTCACCCCGTCCTTCACCGACTACGTCAAGCGCTTCACCGACCTGCCCTTCCTGGTACGGCTGCGCGAGCGCGACGGGGCCTACGTGCCCGACAAGTTCCTCACCGCGGCCGACCTCGGCCAGGAAGGCAGGGAGGCGGCCTTCGCCACGGTGCTCGTCGACGCCCGCACCGGCGAGCCGGCGATCCCCAACGGCTCGCTCGGCTTCCGCTACTCCGAGCAGGGCGCCGGCCGCTGGAACCTCGACCTCGGCGAGATCGACCCGGCTTTGACGATGGACGGCGGGCGGGCGGTCACGGTGGCGCTGCCCCGCTTCGACCGGGCTGGGCCGGGCGTGCTGGAGCGCGGCGTCCCGGTGCGCGAGGTCGGCGGTCACCTGGTCACCACCGTCTTCGACCTGATGCTCGCCCAGTACGGCGTGGCCAGGCCCGGGCTGCCCGGCCGCTGGCCGTCCGGCTACGACGACGCGGCCGAGCCGTACACCCCGGCCTGGCAGGAGGCGATCACCGGCGTGCCCGCGGCGGCGGCGGCCCGCATCGCGCGGGAGTTCGCCCGCAACGCCGAGGAGTCCGGCGGCCGATCCATGATCATCATGGGGGCGGGGACGAACCACTGGTTCCACTCCGACACCATCTACCGGTCGTTCCTGGCGCTGACCACGCTGACCGGCTGCCAGGGCGTCAACGGCGGCGGCTGGGCACACTACGTGGGGCAGGAGAAGTGCCGCCCGGTCACCGGGTGGGCGCAGCTGGCCTTCGGGCTGGACTGGTCGCGCCCGCCCCGGCAGATGATCGGCACCGCGTTCTGGTACCTGCACACCGATCAGTGGCGCTACGACACCTACTCCGCCGACGTGGTGGCCTCCCCGCTGGGCGAGGGCGCCTTCGCCGGGAAGGCCACGGCCGACCTGCTGGCCACCTCGGCCCGGCTGGGCTGGATGCCGTCGTATCCGACCTTCGACCGCAACCCGCTGGACCTGGCCGACGAAGCCGACGCGGCGGACCAGGACCCGGCCGCCTACGTCGCCGACCAGGTCGCCGCGGGACGGCTGGGCTTGGCGTGCGAGGATCCCGACGCGCCGCAGAACTGGCCGCGGGTGCTGACGGTGTGGCGGGCCAACCTGCTGGGATCCTCGGCCAAGGGCAACGAGTACTTCCTGCGCCACCTGCTCGGCGCCGACGCCTCGCTGCGGGCCGAGGAGGCCGCGCCCGAGCAGCGGCCCGAGAGCGTGACGTGGCGCGAGGAGGCCCCCCACGGCAAGCTCGACCTGCTGGTCTCGCTGGACTTCCGGATGACGTCCACCACGCTGTTCTCTGACATCGTGCTCCCGGCGGCCACCTGGTACGAGAAGCACGACCTGTCCTCCACCGACATGCACCCGTTCGTGCACGCCTTCACCCCGGCGATCGATCCGCCCTGGCAGACGCGCACCGACTTCGCCGCCTTCCACGCCATCGCCAGAGCGTTCAGCGAGCTGGCCCGCGAGCACCTGGGCACGCGGCGCGACCTGGTCGCGGTGCCGCTGCTGCACGACACGCCCGATGAGCTGGCCACCCCGCACGGCCGGGTGAGCGACTGGCGGGCCACGGGGGAGCGGCCGGTGCCGGGCCGTACCTTCCCCAAGATCGTCGTGGTGGAGCGGGACTATCCGGCCGTCGCCGAGAAGATGGCCTCGCTCGGGCCGGTGCTGGAGCGGCTGGGCGCCACCACCAAGGGCCTGACCTACGAGGTGTCCGGGGAGATGGACCGGCTGCGCCGCCTCAACGGCACCGCCGCCAATGGACGGCCCTCGCTGGCCCGCGACGTGGACATGTGCGAGGCCGTCCTCGCCCTGTCCGGCACCACCAACGGGCACCTGGCCGCCCAGGGGTTCGCCGCGCTAGCCCGCCGTACCGGGACCTCCTTCGACGGCCTGGCCGACGAGCACAAGCAGATCACCTTCGCCGACACCCAGGCCCGGCCGGTCCCGGTGATCACCTCGCCGGAGTGGTCGGGCAGCGAGACCGGCGGACGGCGCTACTCGGCCTTCACCATCAACGTCGAGCACCGCAAACCCTGGCACACCCTCACCGGGCGCCAGCACTTCTACCTCGACCACGACTGGATCCACGAGGCCGGGGAGGCGCTGCCGGTCTACCGGCCGCCGCTGAACATGACCGCCCTGTTCGGCGAGCCCGGCATCGGCGAGGGCGGACCCCAGGGCATCACGGTCCGCTACCTCACCCCGCACTCGAAGTGGTCCATCCACTCCGAATACCAGGACAACCTGCTCATGCTGACCCTGTCGCGGGGCGGGCCGACGATCTGGATGAGCCCCGCCGACGCCGCCAAGGCCGGCATCGCCGACAACGACTGGGTGGAGGCGGTCAACCGCAACGGCGTGGTCGTCGCGCGGGCGGTCGTCTCGCACCGCATGCCGGAGGGAACCGTGTACATGTACCACGCCCAGGAGCGGGTGGTGGACGTCCCCAAGTCCGAGACGTCCGGCCGCCGGGGCGGCATCCACAACTCCCTGACCCGGCTGCTCATCAAGCCGACCCACCTGATCGGCGGCTACGCCCAGCTGTCGTTCGCCTTCAACTACCTGGGCCCGACCGGCAACCAGCGCGACGAGGTCACCGTGATCCGCCGCCGCGGCCAGGAGGTGGACTACTGATGCGCGTCATGGCACAGCTGGCCATGGTGATGAACCTGGACAAGTGCATCGGCTGCCACACCTGCTCGGTCACCTGCAAGCAGGCCTGGACCAACCGGGCCGGGACTGAGTACGTGTGGTTCAACAACGTCGAGACCCGCCCCGGCCAGGGCTATCCGCGGACCTACCAGGACCAGGAGCGCTGGCGGGGCGGCTGGGAGCTGAACCGGCGCGGCAGGCTCAGGCTGAAGGCCGGCGGGCGGTTGAAGAAGCTGCTGACCATCTTCGCCAACCCGCTCATGCCGTCCATCGGCGACTACTACGAGCCCTGGACCTACGACTACGACCGGCTGTTCTCCGCGCCCGCCACCGAGGACACCCCGGTCGCCCGGCCCCGCTCGCTCATCAGCGGCGAGCCCACGAAGATCACCTGGAGCGCGAACTGGGACGACAACCTGGCCGGCGGCCCGGAGCTGGCGCCCGGCGACCCGGTGCTCAAGCGGGTGTCGGACCAGGTGAGGCTGGAGTTCGAGCGGGCGTTCATGTTCTACCTGCCGCGCATCTGCGAGCACTGCCTCAACCCCTCGTGCGTGGCCTCCTGCCCGTCGGGAGCCCTCTACAAGAGGTCGGAGGACGGCATCGTGCTGGTGGACCAGGACCGCTGCCGGGGCTGGCGGATGTGCGTCACGGGCTGCCCGTACAAGAAGGTGTACTTCAACCACCGCACCGGCAAGGCCGAAAAATGCACCTTCTGCTTCCCGCGGGTCGAGGTCGGCATCCCCACCGTGTGCTCGGAGACCTGCGTCGGACGGCTGCGCTACATCGGGCTGGTGCTGTACGACGCCGACCGGGTCGCCGAGGCGGCAGCCGTACCGGAGGAAAAGGACCTGTTCGAGGCCCAGAAGAGCGTGCTGCTCGACCCGCACGACCCCCGGGTGGCCGACGCGGCCAGGAGGTCCGGCATCCCCGAGGACTGGCTGGAGGCCGCCGGGCGCTCCCCGATCCACAAGCTGATCTTCACCTACGGCGTGGCGCTGCCGCTGCACCCGGAGTTCCGCACGATGCCGATGGTCTGGTACATCCCGCCGCTGTCCCCGGTCGTGGACGTGCTGCGCGACACCGGCCACGACGGCGAGGACGCGGGCAACCTGTTCGGCGCCATCGACGCGCTGCGCATCCCGGTCGGCTACCTGGCCGAGCTGTTCACCGCCGGGGACGTCGAGCCGGTGCGGGCGGTGCTGCGCCGCCTGGCCGCCATGCGCTCCTACATGCGCCGCCTCAACCTCGGCCAGGAGCCCGACGAGTCCATCGCCGCCGGCGTCGGCATGACCGGCGAGCAGGTGGAGGCCATGCACCGGCTGCTGGCCGTCGCCCCGTACGGCGAGCGGTACGTCATCCCCAAGGCCCACGCCGAGCAGGGCGCCCAGCTGGAGGAGCTCGCCACCGGATGCAGCCTCGACTACGCGGGCGGCCCCGGCATGACCGGCCCCTTCGGCGAGGCCTCCGGCCCGCCCGCGCCGGTGGCGGTGGAGAACTTCCACGCCCTGCGCCAGCGGCAGGCGGGCGACGAGCTGGACGAGGCCGACGAGCTGCGCGGCCGGGTCAACCTCCTCAACTGGGACGGCAAGGGAACGCCGGAGGGCCTGTTCCCGCCCAAGCGGAAGCGGCAGGACAACTCATGACGACACTCAGCGACGCCGACGTGCGGGCCGCGCACCTGACGGCCTCGGTGCTGCTCGGCTACCCCGACGAGCGCCTTGAGGAGGCCCGGCCGCTGCTGGCCGAGGCCGTGGCGGGCCTGCCCGCGGGCGCGGTGCGCGAGCACCTGGCGGCCTTCCTGGACCACCTGGACGCCACCCCGCTCGCCGAGGTGGCGGCCCACTACGTGGCCACCTTCGACCTGCGGCGCCGCTGCTGCCTGTACCTGACGTACTACGCCTACGGCGACACCCGCAAGCGGGGCATGGCGCTGCTGCGCTTCAAGCACGCCCTGCGGGAGGCGGGTTTCGAGCCGGCCGAGGGCGAGCTGCCCGACCACCTGGCCGTGGTGTGCGAGCTGTCGGGGCGCGGCGCCGTACGGCAGGCCGGGCGGCTGCTGCGCGAACACCGGGCGGGGCTGGAGGTGCTGCGCGCGGCGCTGGAGGCCGAGCGCTCGCCGTACGCCCACGTGGCGGCGGCGGTGCTGGCCACGCTGCCGCCGCCCGGCGCCCGCGAGCGGGAGGCCGCGCTGCGGCTGGCGGCCGAGGGGCCGCCCGCCGAACAGGTCGGCCTGGAACCCTACGGGATGGGAGGTCCGCGGTGAACGTCCTGCTGTGGGTCGTCGCCCCCTACATCGCGCTGACCGTGTTCGTCCTGGGCCACCTGTGGCGCTACCGCTACGACAAGTTCGGCTGGACCACCCGCTCCTCGCAGATGTACGAGTCGCGGCTGCTGCGCGTCGGCAGCCCGCTGTTCCACTTCGGCATCCTGGTGGTGCTGCTGGGCCACGTCGGCGGGCTGGTCATCCCCAAGAGCTGGACCGAGGCGGCCGGGGTGAGCGAGGAGACGTACCACGTGGTGGCCGTGGTGCTGGGGACGATCGCCGGGGTCTGCACGCTGGGCGGGCTGGCCATCCTGATCTACCGGCGGCGCACCGTCGGGCCGGTGTTCACCGCCACCACGCGCAACGACAAGCTCATGTACGCCGTGCTCACCCTGGTCATCGTGCTCGGCCTGGCGGCCACGGTGATGGCCAACCTCGTCGGCGGCGGATACGACTACCGCGCCACCGTCTCGCCGTGGTTCCGCTCGATCTTCTACCTGCGCCCGGATCCGGCGCTGATGGCCGGCGCGCCGCCGCTGTTCCAGCTGCACGCGCTCAGCGCCCTGCTGCTGTTCGCCATCTGGCCCTTCACCCGGCTGGTGCACATGCTGACCGCGCCGATCGGGTACCTCACCCGGCCCTACGTCGTCTACCGCAGCCGCGACGACATGCGGGCCGGCAGCCGTACCCCGCGACGCGGGTGGGAACCGTCCCGCTGACCGTTCCCGAGGGTCTATGCCTGCAGGACGGCGAGGACCTGGCGGGCGATCTCCCACTCCTCGTCGGTGGGGACCACCAGCACGGCCACCTCGGCCCCCGGCGGCGAGACCGGGCCCTCCCCGGCCGCCTCGTTGCGGGCGGGATCGACCGCGACGCCGAGCAGGTCCAGCCCGGCCAGGGACAGCGCGCGCACCTCGGCGTCGTGCTCGCCCACCCCGCCGGTGAAGACGATCGCGTCCACCCGGCCGAGCACCGCGTAGTAGGCGCCGACGTACTTGCGGATGCGGCGGCAGTAGACCTCCCGGGCCAGCCGCGCGGCCGCGTCCCCTGCGCGGGCCGCCTGCCGTACCGCGCGCATGTCGGCGGTTCCGGCCAGCGCCAGCAGGCCGCCGCGCCGCTCCAGGGCGGCCTCGATCTCCGCGCTGGACAGCCCGAGCACGCGGGCCAGGTAGCCGGGCAGCGCCGGGTCCACATCACCCGAGCGGGTGCCCATGACCAGGCCCTCCAGCGGGGTCAGGCCCATG
>NZ_MSZZ01000095.1 GCF_002093975.1 Thermoactinospora rubra | reverse complement strand
CTCACCGAAGCCGTGGCGTGAGGTTGACACAGGGAGTATCACAGGTCGCCCTCCTCGTACTCGAGCAGCTCCTGCGGCGAGGAGGTGACGAGGTCGTGCTCGCGGGCGCTGGCGATGACCTGAAGCGGGCAGCGCTGTCCGCCGACACCGGCGGTGAGCAGTCCTGTGCCTCGCTCGGCAGACAGCAAGAGCTGCCGCTCGCCGTCCGAGAGCCGGAAGGCCTCGGTGACCTTGTCGATGGCCTGGGGCGCCTGGCGGAGCAGGATCTGCGTGGTGGAGTTGGCGACGATGGCCTGCCCGATCTCGTTGCCGAGGAGGTCGGCGGCGTCCTGCGTGACGACGGACAGGCCGGCCCAGTGCTTGCGGGCGGCCTTGGCCATCCGCAGCAGGAACCTGGCGCCCTCCGGGTCCTCCATCAGCAGCCAGGCCTCGTCGACGACCACCAGGCGAGGGCGCCGGTTGTGGGGGTCGGAGACGCGGCGCCAGATGGCGTCCAGGGTGAGCAGCGTGCCGACGGCCTTGAGCTCCTCGGGCAGATCGCGCAGCGAGAAGACGATCATGTGGGAGTCGGGGCGTGTGGTCGTGGGGCCGTCGAACAGCTGGCGGTGGCTGCCGGTGACGTACGGCGCGAGCCCGGCGGCGAGCTCCTTGGCCTTCGGATCTGTGTCCTTGCTCAGCGTGGCCGCGAGGTCGCGAAGCAGCGGAGCGCGGCGGTTCCACGTGTGGGGTGCCTGGGTGATCCCGGCCTGCCGGTAGGTGGCGAGGATGGCCCGGTCGAGTGCGGCCTTGCTCGCGTTGCCGAGCGGCTCGCCGAGCATGACCGCGATCAGCGTGTGCAGGAACAGCGCCCGCCGGGTGAGCGGGTCGTCGCCGCGCTGGCTCTTGGGCGGGAGATCCAGCGGGTTGAGCCGGACCTTGGGCGCGCCCAGGTGGATGTAGGCGCCGCCGACCGCGGAACACAGCCGGGCGTACTCGTCCTCGGGATCGATGACGGCGACCTCGATGCCCGCATACAGCGAGCGCAGGGCCTCGAGCTTGGCCAGGTAGCTCTTGCCCGCGCCCGAGCGGGCCAGGATGACCGAGTTGTGGTTGTCCTGCGCGAACCGGTCCCAGGCGACGAGGGAGGCGCTGGAGGTGTTCGCGCCGTAGAGCACCGCCGTCGAGCCGAGCTCCGTCGTCAGATCGGGGCTGGTGAACGGGAAGGCGGAGGCCAGCGCGGGGGTGTCGAAGGTGCGGCGCATGGCCAGGTTGTCGTAGGCGAGGGGCAGGCTGGAGACCCAGCCCTGCAGCTGGCGGTAGGTGACCTGCCTGGCGTCCAGGAGCAAGGAGGCGGCCAGCGCCCGCACCTGGGCACAGGCGTCGTCGAGCTCTTCCTCGCTGGTCGCGTGGACCGTGAGGTAGATCGACGCGCGGAACAGCTTGGCCTGCCCGCGAGCCAGCCGGGAGGCGAGGTCCTGGGCGTCCTCCGCTGCGGCTTCCCTGCCGGGGTCGAGCAGCCGGTCGTGCTCCTGATCGGAGCGGAGCCCGGACTCCAGCCTGGCCAGCTGCTTGCGCAACCGGTCGGAGGCGACCAGGGACGGGACGGGCTCGATGTGCAGCGAGACGTCCAGCCGTCCGGGATAGGTGAGGAGCGGCTCCAGCCAGCCGGGCGCGACTTCGCGGGGATAGCCGGTGATGGCCAGCGTGGCGCACACACTCCCGCCGACGTGGATGCGACGGGCTTCGACCTGCACGGCATCGGGGCCGAAGCTCGATACCTCAGGGCCAGTAGTGGTACGGCGAGGCAGGCGGATCTTCACCACCGACCTCCTCGCGTGATCACCTCGCTGGGGAGGGCGAGGTCCTGCTCGGGGAGCGCAGGGCCAGCGGGGTCGAAGCATGAGGCCAGCAGCCGGGTCACGTCCCGGGCGTCCAGCAGCCGGACGCTGAGCCCGCAGGCGCTCAGCACGCGGGAGGCCTCGTCCAGGCGGCGCAGGGCACGGGCGGCTGCGGCTTCACGGCCGTTGGCACCGACGGCCGGCTCTCTGATGATCAACAGGACCTGGCGGCGGAGCAGGTCATGGCGGGCGGACAGGTCGGCCAGGAAAGCCGCATGTTCCAGCGCGGCCACGGCGAGGGCCGGATGGGGAAGCCGGCGGGCGGTCTCCTCCAGCGTGCCGACCGTTTCCGACAGGTCGACCCTTTCGGCGCGTACCAGGATCTGGGCCGGACCGGACAGGGAGTTGAGCCACCTGCCGAAGACGGCCACCAGGGCGTCCTGCTCGTCGGGGGTGCGCAGGGCGAAGCTGACGGTGGAGACCTCGGCGACGGCTGCGACGCCGTCGGGCCCGAGGTCGATCAGGCCGTCACCTGCCACACCGCGGGCGGGAAGCTTGAGCAGGGCGGGTTGCGGGCCAGGCGTGGCGGAGATCCAGGCGGGCGGCATGGGAATGTCCTCCGGCGTGGAAACCAGGTGCTTGGGGGAGCGGTGATGCCGGATCGCGGCCATGACGTAGCGGTCCAGGGACACGCCGTCGTGCTGGCCGATCGCCAGGAGGATGCCGGCGACGGCGATGGGCAGGGACACGGCAGCGCAGACCACGAGCGGCACGTGCTCGCCTACGGCCATGTAGGCGGCATAGAGCAGGGCGCCCGTGCCACCGAGGATCAGGAGCTGGCGCGCCGTGAACGATCCGATGATCTTGTCTGGCTGCTCCACATCTGCGGGGATGCGGACGGGCTCGACCCAGCTCATGTACTCCCACCTCCGCTGCGGCGGTTGCGGGTACGGCGGCGCGGCGGCAAGGGCGGCGGAGTACGGCGAGCGCCGCGGTTCTCCGGCCAGTCGACAGAGCCCGGGATGGGAGCGCTCGATGCCACGATCGGGGGAGCAGGTCGGGATCCCCGTGGCGGTGCGATGGCTCGCCGGGGGTCGGTGATGCCGCGGTCGCGCAGGTGCTGCATCTGGCCGAGTCCGGCCGGTCCGGCGGTGTAGAGGTTCTCGCGGGGATAGCCGTAGACCGGGATCGTGGGTCGCACCGGCCGTTGTGGCGTCGGCGTCGGCCGGTATTTGCCCTGGACCGGCGGGGCCGTCGGGGCGTGTTTCACGGGCGCCGGCTCCCAGTCCTCGGCGCGCACCGGACGGCGGGCACCAACGGGGGCGTGCTTGGCGGGGCCAGGCCCGCCTGTGGCAGCGGATGCCGCCGTGATCGCCGCTGTGGCCGCCGGCCCGGCCGGACCGGTTACCGTGCCGGCAACGACTCGCGTGACCGCTGCCCTGGCGGTGGCCTTGCCGAGCCCGCCGACGACTCCTGTGCCTCTCTTGCGGAGGTGCAGGGCGGTGAGGACCGGGGAGGCGACCTTGTAGGCGATGGCCGTCTTGATGATCCGTGTGATCATCGAGCTGCGTCCGCCCTGGATGAAGATCTGCTTGGACACCCAGGAGGGGATCCGCACCAGGACGATCAGCAGGCACACCGTCAGCAGGAGATTCACCAGCTGCCCGGTCGGGTGGATGCCCATCAGCACGCGCCCGTCCTGGTTGAAGAAGATCCGGACCGCGAGGACCAGCGTGAGCGACTGGGCGACCTGGATGACCAGCAGGCCGGTGAAGGCGCGCCACCAGAACCGGGCCAGCCCGTCGGTATGCGGAAGGGCGTGACAGGCGAGCGCCAGCGGAGCGGCCACCATGAGGAGCAGCACGAGCGACGTGCGCAGCATGAAGGTGACCAGCAAGAGCAGCAGGAGGATCACCGCGACCAGCGCCAGGAGGATGTAGAAGATCTGGTTGTCGGTGCGCGGCAGGATCATCATGCGCATGGAGTCGGCGGCCCGTCGCGCGTCGAAGTCCTGGCCGAGCAGGGCACGTGACAGGGCGTTGGCCAGCTCGATGAGCTTGCCGCAGACGAGGAAGCTGATGTTGGCCGCCAGGATGGCCAATCCGAGGCGGGGGAGCACCTCTCTGATCGCGTACCGGGTCTGGACGGTCTGGTAGCCCATCGCGGTGATGGCGCCGACGGTGGCCAGGACGACGAAGCTTCCGTTGGCGATGCCCGCGGTGACCTTCCACAGGTCCATGACCCGCCCGCTGGCGGAAAAGTCCGGGGTGGCCAGCAGCGTGGTGGCCAGCACATCGAGCAGCGGCTTGATGGCCGATGCGGCCAGGTTGGCAAACCAGGCATTGATCTGCTTGGTCATCCAGTCGCCGATGCTCACGCCGGGCAGCGGCGGCAACGACGGCAGGGACGGGGACTCGGTAGTCGGCGGCGAAGGGGACGGCGCCGGTGCCGGGTCAGCCCATGCGGTCGTGGAGGCGGCCACGACGGCCGCCGTGGCAAGGACGGCAAGGACAGCGGCACGGCGTGTTGCCGTGGCGGCAGGGCGGGTTGCCATCGCGCCTCACCCGCCCACGATGCGCTTGAGCACGTTGACGAACAGGGGCGCCAGGACGGCAAGGCCGTACCCGAACGCTGCCGCCTTGAGCGCCGACTTGGCCTTCTGCACCTCGCCCGGATCGCCGCCGGCCACGAGGTAGCGCAGGCCGCCGATGGTCAGCATCAGCGTTGCCAGGGCGGCGAGCAGCCCGATGAGCCAGTTCCGGAGGTTCTCGAAGACCTTGTTCAGGTCGTTCGGCAGTGCGGCATACCGTGTCGGCGGTGATCCGGACGGCACCGGCGCGGCAAGGACGGCGGCAGCCGTACCGATCACGATTGCCGTCACGGCGACGGTGACCAGGGCCCACCGCAGCAGACGCCGACGGGCCGGGTGATGGATCCGCGCGGAGCCGGTGGGGTTGCCCCGGCCTCCCTTCGTGTCGGTGGTGTCGGGCTGCGGATCTGAGGTGATCCGGCTCCGCGCGGAAGTCTCGGGAGAGGTGTCCTCCACCCTTCTAGGGGTGGGAGAGGTGATCGTCAGGGACAGGGCCGACTCGACTTCTCCAGCGAGAACGGCCTTGATGAGGACCGGCCCGCACCGCTGGCGCCGTTTCTTGGCCGCCTCCGCGCTCAGCCCGAGCTCGTCAGCAGCCTCCGCGAGGGTGCGCTTCTCCAGCCGGGTCAGGCCGATGAGCTCGGCGTCCAGCTCGCTGATGATCCCTTTGGCGACCGCGTCGGCCAGGACGAGATCGGGATGACCCCATGGGGCGGCAGGCGCCCTGGAAGCAGGGTCGAAGATCTTGCGTGCGACATCGGACTCGGCCAGCTCGCGCACCCGCTCGCCTGCCCTGCGGGCGGCGTCGCACATCCGCGGGAAGATCGCAGGCTTGTCGAGATCGATCGTTCGCACGGCCTCGATGAAGGCGGCGAGCACCTCGGTGTCGATGTCGACCGCCTCGCCGGCCTCATAGCCCCGGCAGATCCGTCCGGCGATGCCACGCAGAGCCGGCACGGCGACGCCCACGGCGCCGACGAGCCACTGCGCTCCCTCGCGGCGGGCGCGCTCGACCAGCTCCCGCCACACCACGTCACGGGTGTCATTGGTCACCGCGCGGGAGGTCAGCAGATCACGGAGCTCGGTCAGCAGGATCTCGCGCCGGGGGAGTTCTCGGCCGAGCATGTCCCCTCTCACGGAGAGCCCCGCGGGTTCGCAGGCGAGGAGCTGGAAGACGTGCTCTGCTACATCCAGCGGTGAGTTGTTCGCCAGAGGCGTCTCGTGAAGGTCGGTAGGCATCGGGTGGCTCCACTACGCGAGGAACTTCGGTCTGGTCACCCGGTGTAGGAGCCGCCTCTGGCGGGCCTCCGGCTCACCTTGAGCAGGAGAAATGACTTGGCGAGCGCTGGCTTTGGCGCCAGAGATCAACGCCTGCCAACTAATGCTCGCCAGAGCTCCGCCAGAGGGCCGCCAAAGATCGCTGTTCGACTGGAGGCGCGCCTCGCTGGAGCCGTGAGCTCATGCGGGCGCTGCGGATCTGAGGCCCGCCCCGAACCGGCGATGACAATCCCGATCAACGCCGAACCCACGACCACCACAAGCGTCAACCCGCGCGATCCCGAGACGGTTCGCGCAACCCCCGCCCTGCGGCTGCCGTCCCTCGGCGCCGGCGTCCAGTCCAGCGCCCTGCTGCTCCTCGCCGTCGAAGGCGTCATCCCGCGCTTCGACGCCGCGATCTTGTGGGATATCCCGCAGGTTCCCGGTCCATCCTCTGCACCAGGTCTTGAGGATGACGTGCCTGACCAGGATGCAGGCATCTCCTCAGCGGTGATGCCACGATCTGATGGAACTTCAGGATTTCTGAAGATTCGTCGCGCTACCTTCGATCTGTTCGCGTACGTCGAGCAGACGGAGGAACACCATGGCCTTATCGGCAGTGCGAGACCTCAGCGAGCGCCGTCCTGCGGCGACTCCGGAGGAACTGGCCGCGTTCGAGACCGACGTGCTGTCTGGGTTCGTACTGGCGCGCGCCTCCGCGGGGCTGTCGGACTCGACGATCCGGGGCGATGTGACACACCTGGAACAGATCCGCGCCTGGTTCGGTCGCCCGCTGTGGGAGATGCAGGCCAGCGACGCCGACACCTACTTCGGCAAAGTCGTACGGTCGGCCGCGCAGGGGACGCGGCTGGCCTATGCGCAGACGCTGTCGACGTTCTTCGCCTTCCTGGAGCTACGGCACCGCGCCGAGCTGCACGCGCTGACCGGCCATGTCGTGGCCTGTCCGCTCGACGAGATGAACCGGCCTCGCGGTCGCAAGGAGATCGGGCTGCGCATCCCGCCCACCGACGCCGAGGTAGACACCCTGTTCACCGGGTGGAGGAACGAGCTGGCCACCTGCCGCAAGTTCGCGCCGATGGCCCGCAACTTCACCGCCGCCCGGCTGATGGCCCTGCTCGGGTTGCGGATCAACGAGGTCCGGCGCCTGGACCTGGCCGATGTCCGCTGGGAGCTGGGGCGCTTCGGCAAGCTGCACGTCCGCTTCGGCAAGGGCAGCCAGGGCAGCGGCCCCCGGCAGCGCGTGGTTCCGCTCATCGACGGCGCCGATCGGCTGCTGCGGTGGTACGTCACGGACGTGTGGGGGCACTTCGATGACCACCACACACGTCCCGGCGCCCCGCTGTTCCCCTCCGAACGCCGCAACGCCGACTCCTCCGCCGCCCGGATCGGCGACGATCCGCTGCGCCGCGGCCTGTCCGACGCCACCGCCCGGCACCTGCCCCAGTGGCGCCACCGGCTCACCCCTCACGTGCTGCGCCACTACTGCGCCTCCCAGCTCTACCGGCACGGCATGGACCTGCTGGCCATCCAAGAGCTCCTCGGCCACTGGTGGATCGCCACCACCATGCGCTACGTGCATGTGCTGCACACCCACGTCGAAGATGCCTGGATCGCCGGACAGCAACGCGCCGCAGCCCGCCTGGAAGGACTCACACGATGAGGTGGAACCTGCGGCTGGCCGCCGCCAACCGCGGCATCTGGAAGGCCAGCGAGATGCAGCGGCTGCTGGCCGAGCACGGCCTGGTGATCTCCGCCGGGAAGATGTCCGGCCTGTGGTCAGGGCAGCCCAGCAGCATCAAGCTGTCCGACCTGGAGGTGATCTGCGCCGTGCTTGGCTGCGGCGTGGAGGAGCTCCTGATCGCCGAACCGGAGACGGTCACACGTTCCGCCCCGGCCGCCGGCCCGGACACGAGGCCCGCCTCGGCATCGTCCGCTGTGACGCCACGACCGCCTGGAGGGCGCTCGCTGCCGCCCACGTGACGCGCCCCGCCGGCGGGCCGGACAGCTGCCACTACTGCCTGGCCTGGGGCCTTCACCAGCTACGCATGTGCCGGGACTGCATCGCCTGGAGGCTGTGGCAGGCCGGCACCTGTGCCGGCTGCGGACGTCACGCGCCCGCCAAACACCGGCACTGCCGGCTCTGCCACGCGCAAGCCGCTCTGCAGCTGAACCGGCAGCGGTTCCGCGGCTCGGTGCCGCAGATCAGCTTCACCGGCTGGCAGCTGTTCCTGTCCTTCCCACTCGGCAAGCGCAAAGCCCGTGGCCGACCCCGCAAACCGGCCGCCGAACCACAGCTCCCGCCGACCTGGCAGCTCCCGGGCCAGCTGGCGCTGTTCCCCGCCCGCCCCGACTACCGGTCTGTCAACCGCGCACGGCACGTCAACCCCGACAACCCCGCCCTCATCCAGGCCCGGGCGGCGGCGCAAGAGCTCGGCCAAGCCCGCGGCTGGTCGAACCTCCTGGCCGAAGAGGTCGACGAAGCCCTGCTCATCCTGCTGTCCGGCCATGCCCCCGGCGACCTGATCCCCTACAGCGACATCGTCCCCCTCGACAAACGCGGCGCCAACGTCGGCCACACCGCCGAAGTCCTCAGCACACTTGGACTGCTTCACGACGACCGCACCGCGGCGTTGGACGCATGGATCGACCGGTTCCTCCTCGACCTGGCCCCAGCCATCGCCACCGACGTGCTCGCCTGGGCCACGATGCTACGGCGTGGCGGACCGCGAAGCAGGCCCCGCAACCCGGAAACGGTTCGGCACTACCTCAAGGAGGCCGAGCCCTGGCTGATCACCTGGTCCACTCGTTACACGAGCCTGCGCCAGGTCACCCAGGACGACATCCGCGCCGTCACCGACACCCTGAACGGCCTGCCACGCAAACGGACCATGGTGGCGCTGCGCTCGCTGTTCGGATTCTGCAAGGCCACCCACCGGGTATTCATCGACCCCGCCAACCGGATCACCATCGGCAACCCCGCCGTCCGTCTGCCCGCTCCCCTCCACCCCGGCCAGCTCCAACAGCTGATCACCCACACGGCTGGACGTCCGCACCGGCAACTCATTCTGGCGCTGGCGGCCGTCCACGCCGCCCGACCGATGGCCATCCGCGCGATCGCCCTGGACGACGTCGACGTCCCCAACCGGCGGATCACCATCGCAGGTCATCCCAGGCGCCTCGACGACCTCACCGCCGCATTGATCGACAAGTACCTGATCTACCGGCGAGACCGCTGGCCGCACACCGCCAATCGGCATCTGCTGCTGACCAGCCAGACCGCTCACGACCAGCGGCCCGTCAGCACCGGATGGCTCGGCGACCAGTTCGAAGGTGCCGGCGCCACGATCAACCAGATCCGAATCGACCGGCAACTCGAAGAAGCACTCAGCTACGGCCCCGACCCGCTCCACCTCGTCGCCGTCTTCGGGATCAGCGAGAACACCGCGATCCGCTACGCCGAGGCCGCGCGGCAGTTCCTCCACAACGCGCTCGAAACCGGCCACGGCGACGACGGGAGGCACCCATGATCGCCTCCCTGCAAACAACCCCAGCCTCGTGGGCCCTTCTCAACTCACGGGTCAGTTCCGCTCCTGACGCTCCAACCGCCCGTGGGTTCGTCCTGAGCACCCTTCAGAAACCGCGAACTCACGGCGGAGTCGCCGACACCGGCTGGGAACCCGCCGACGTCTACCGCCACCTGGAACGGCTGGAACGCCTCGCCGCCGACGCCGGCATCCCCATCCGCCGCGTGGCCACCGGCAACCTCCGCGACGACGCGCTCGACCCCGAGCACCGCTTCGTCTCCATGCCCCTGTTCGTCCTGGGCAAGGACGGCTCCCGCGGGATGTTGCGCCGGCAGTGCACCAACGAGTACAAGATCTCCTGCCTGAAGGCCGAGGCCCGCCGCCTCCTCGGCTATCCCCACCCCGCCCGCGTCCCCGACGGCGTCCACGCCGAACAGGCCATCGGCATCAGCGTGGATGAGTTCCACCGCGCCAAGGACGCCAACGTCCGCTACCTGCGCAACGTCTTCCCCCTGATCGACCTGGGCTGGACCCGCGCCGACTGCCGCGCCTACCTGACCGCCAAGGGCATGGCTGACACGCCTCGAAGCGCCTGCATCGGCTGTCCGTACCGGCGCGACGCCGAATGGCTCCACCTGAAGACGACCGACCCCGACGGGTGGGCCGACGCGCTCGCCTTCGACGCGGCCATCCGCCACGGCCACCCCCGAGCGCCGCGGATCGGCGCCACTTACTACCTGCACCGCTCGCGCCGACCGCTGTCCGAAGCGGTCCTGAGCCCCGGCGAGGATGAGCCGACCGAGGGCTGCTCACCGTGGGCCTGCCGCGGCGACGACTCCGCCTCTGCCTCCTCCGCTGAGGGGGCGTCATGATGCGGCGACCCTGGTGGAGCGACAGTCAGGCGACCCTCTACCTCGGCGACGCGCGACAGGTGCTGGCCGAGATGCCCACTGCGGCGGTGGACTGCATCGTCACCAGCCCGCCCTACTACGGCCTGCGCGACTACGGCGTGCCCGGCCAGTACGGGCAGGAGGCCACCCCCGCCGACTACGTCGACACCCTCCGCACTGTGTTCGCCGAAGCCCGGCGTGTGCTGGCCGACGACGGCACGCTGTGGCTGAACCTGGGCGACTGCTATGCGGCCAACTCCGACGGCTGGGCGCGCGGCGGCGGCTACAACGAGCGGCAGCCTGTCGTCCGGCCACGGTCACGGCTGCATGTGCCGCCGAAGAACCTGCTGGGCATGCCATGGCGGGTGGCCTTCGCGCTCCAGCAAGACGGCTGGATCCTGCGCAACGCCATCGTCTGGCACAAGCCCAACGCGATGCCGCAATCGGTCCTGGATCGCCTCTCCACCCGCTACGAGATGATCTTCCTGCTGGTCAAGCAGCGCCGCTACTGGTTCGACCTGGACGCCATCCGCGAGCCGTACACCGGGGATCGGCCGCTGACACGGCGCGCCCGATGCGGCGGCATCAAGCCCAACAGCATCAAGACCGCTTGGCCGTCTGACGGCAAGTACACCGATGCCACCGAGGTGCTGTGTGGCAAGCGCTACGGCGCCGCGATGCTGCCCACCGGTCAGCGGCACACCGCGGCACACGAGCGCGGCAGGAACCCGGGCGATGTCTGGCCGATCTCCACTCGGCCGCTCAAGGCGGCACACTTCGCGCCCTTCCCCATCGACATCCCGCTCCGCGCCATTGCCGCCGGCTGCCGCCCCGGCGGCACCGTCCTGGACCCGTTTGCCGGGGCGGCAACCACTGCCCTTGCCGCCCGGCAGCTCGGCCGCCGCTTCGTCGGCATCGAGCTGAACGAAGCGTTCTGCGATCTTGCCCGCGCTCGCCTCGTCGCCGCCGGCGCGGAAGCGGACAGCCGGGAGGCCGAGGGTGGCTGAAGAGCTACAAAGGGCCTGCTCGGGGCCTCCCGAATCAGGTTCAGCGAAGTACGCTGCAGGGCCCGGAACGGCAGGCGAGGCCAGCGGGGTCCGCGTCGTGCTGCCGCCTGATCCGCCATGCCTGACCTCCGGAGCCGCCGCCGCGCTGCTGCGGATCCTGCTGAAGGCATACGAGCGGCTCGCACAGGAGGAGACGAGAAAGGAGCGGTAGTGATCGAGCTGGCGTTCTGGGGCCGGTGCTCGACCGAGGATCGCCAGGACCCCGAGGCGTCCCGAGCGTGGCAGCTGAATCGCGCGAGAGCGCTCGTGGAGCCGCGCGGAGGTCGGATCGTGGCGGAGTTCTTCGACGTGGACAAGTCGCGCTCCATCCCGCCGCTGAGACGGCCCCAGGCCGCCCGCCTGCTCAGCCAGCTCGCCAATCCCGAGCGCGGCTTCTCCGCCGTCGTGGTAGGGGAGCCGCAGCGCGCCTTCTACGGCAACCAGTTCGGGCTGACCTTCCCGCTCTTCGAGCACTACGGCGTCCCGCTGTGGGTGCCGGAGGTCGGCGGGCCGATCGACCCGGCCAACGAGGCGCACGAGCTGATCATGTCGATGTTCGGCGGGATCAGTAAGGGTGAACGGAACCGCATCAAGCTCCGGGTCCGCTCCTCGATGGCCGCCCTTGCCCAGATGGAAGGCCGGTATCTCGGAGGACGGCCACCCTACGGCTATCTCCTGGCGGATGCCGGGCCTCACCCCAATCCCGCCAAGGCCGCGGACGGCAAGCGGCTACGTCGCCTGGAGCCCGACCCGCTGACCGCCCCGGTGGTCCGGCGGATCTTCGCCGAGTTCCTCGGCGGCAAGGGACTGCTCGCGATCGCCGAGGGGCTGACCCGGGACGGCATCCTGTGCCCGTCCGCCTATGACCGGGCGAGGAACTCCCATCGCAGCGGCATCGCCTGGTCCAAGTACGCCGTGCGCGCCATCCTGCTCAACCCCCGCTACACCGGCCGCCAGGTCTGGAGCCGCCAGCACAAGGACGAAGTGCTCATCGACGTCAACGACGTTGGTCTCGGCCACATGACCAAGCTGCGCTGGAACAACCCCGACCACTGGGTCTGGTCCGAGCAGCGGGCTCACGAAGCGCTGGTGGACGACGAGACCTTCAACCAGGTCCAGGCGCTCCTCGCCGTCCCCAGACGCGCCCAGGACAATCGCAAACCCCGCCGGACGCCTCGGCCGTACATCTTCCGCGGCCTGCTGTTCTGCGGCATCTGCGAGCGGCGCATGCAGGGCAGCTGGAACAACGGCAAGCCGCACTACCGATGCGTCTTCCCCAGCCAGTACGCGCAGGCCAACAAGCTCGACCACCCGCGCTCGGTCTACGTCCGGGAAGAGCTGATCGTCGAGCCGCTCGATGAGTGGCTGGCCACGGTGTTCGATCCCGCGCATCTCCCGGACACGATCCGCGCCATGACGGAGGCACAGCTGGCCGACGACCATCGCCTGGTGGCGGTCGAGGCTGCTCGCCAGGCGGTGGCCGCGTGCGAACGCAAGCTCGCCGCCTATCGAGCCCTCGTGGATGCGGGGAGCGATCCGGCGGTGGTCGCCGGGTGGATCGCCGAGACGGAAGCCAAGCGGAAGGTCGAGCAGATGCGCCTGGATCAGCTGATCAGCGCCATCCCCAAACGGCTCACGGAGGAGGAGATCGCCGCCATGACGGCCATGCTCGGAGACGTACGCAGAGCCCTGCACAGCGCCGATCCGATGGACAAGGCCGAGGTCTACGGCCAGCTCGGGTTGCAGCTGACGTACGAACCTGTCCGGAAAGAAGTAATCGCCCGAGCTCAGCTCGGGCGATCATGTAGCAAAGTGTGTCCGAGGGGCGACCGCAGCCATTTGCACATGTCCCAGCGATGCCGATCGGCGACCCGTACCGAATCCGGGTTAACGGCTTCTAAGAAGGTACCGGTAGTCCGTTGAATCAAGGCGGCGTGTAGAGATACAGGCCTCGGCCTGCGGTGACGGCGTCGATCAGGGTCTGGAGTTCAAGGGGGCGGGGGCGTTTGCGGCCAGGCGCGCCACCAGCGTGTGAGCGCGATAGCCAGGGTGAGCCAGCTGTGGACGGCGCGCAGGGCGTGGGGCCAGCGTGGTGCCCCTGGTAAGGGTAAGGCTGGAGTCAACAGATGGGCTGGGGGCCAGCCTCGGGCTCGGGTGGGGCAGCGGCGCTGGGCACCTGGCGGACCGGCAGGTCCAGCAGAAGCTGAAGGCACAGGCGACCAGCGTCTGGTGACGGCGAATCGCAATGTCGGAGCGGACCTGGAACTCGGCCCAGCCCAGTTCGTCCTTGAGCTGGTTGTAGCTCTGCTCGATCCAGTGCCGGATGCCGTAGATCCGGACGATCTCAGCCAGGTCGGCGCTCGGGTGCGGGCTGTCCCCGCCGCTGGCGGCGTCATGGGGGCCACCGGGGCGGGGCAGGTTGGTGGCCAGGTATCAGGTGGCCTTTGTCCAGCAGGGTGGCCGGGTCGGTGGTGGCGATCACAAGCCGGGTGGATCCGTCGGGTCCCACAAACCCACCTGGCCTTGACTGCCCATCAGATCTCGGTATGCCCGTGCGGAAACGGCGCCGCACCGGCCGCCAGCCCCGGGATCCTCAAGGCCGTCCCAGGCCAGCGCGGCGGCGGCATCCCGCGGCGTAGCGGCCTTAGCCCCGTAGGCCCACACGCCGCGGCCAGGCCGCACCGCCACCACCCAGCCCAGGATGGCCCGACGCAGCTCGCCACGGCAATCGTCGATCTCGCCGGGGGCGGTCGGCCGTCACCGCCCGGAACTGCATTCCCGCCACAACGGCCCGGCCGACCAGGTCCACGGCGATCTGCCACTTGGTGGCGAAGCCCGGATCGCCCTTGCCCCGGGCGAAGTGGCGGGCTGGGGTGGAGGGCCGTCGTGCAGCCGGTAGTAGATCCGCTCATCGGCCCACAACGTGGTCACCGCCACGATGCCGTTGTCGGTCTTGCTGTAGCGGCCCAGCCACAGGCGGCCCTGAGCTTCCCCTCTTAGCGTGGAGACCGAACCGGGAGAGGTTTGGTCGTGGCAGGAACCACGAGGCGTCGCTTTGATCCGGAGTTCCGGGCCGGAGCGGTGAGGATCGTCAAGGAGACCGGCAAGACCGTCGTGCAGGTCGCGCGGGATCTTGGTATCAACGAATACACCCTGCACAACTGGGTGCAGATGGACCGGCTCGCCGGCGGGCAGGCCGGCCGCGAGAGCGGAGGCAAGGCGCTGAAGGAGTCGGCCGGACAGGAACTGGCCCGGCTGCGGCGGGAGAAGGCCGAGCTGGTCAAGCAGCATGCCAAGGAACGAGCGGCGTGGGAGAAGGAACGCGCGGAGCTGGAGGACGAGCGTGATGACGCC
>NZ_MSZZ01000094.1 GCF_002093975.1 Thermoactinospora rubra | reverse complement strand
GTCCCACACCCGGTTACGCGCAGAACTTCTGGATAGACGCTTAGAGTGATCCCTGACCCCCACATGTGCAAATGGTTTGTGTCCGAGGGGGGACTTGAACCCCCATGCCCTTAACGGGCACTAGCACCTCAAGCTAGCGCGTCTGCCTATTCCGCCACCCGGACTTGGTGCCTGCACGCGGGACCGTCATCCCGCGTCGGCTCAGTTAGGTTAGCAAACTCTGGGCGGTGCGTCATACCAGGAATCCGCGGCGGCAGGATGGTGGCTCGAGAGCACGTCGGTGGGAGGGAGCCGCCATGGGTGAGGACGAGGTCGTCGAGCTCTGCCGCGACCTGATCAGGATCGACTCCAGGAACGCCGGGGACAACGCCGGGCCCGGGGAGAGGGCGGCCGCGGAGTTCGTGGCGGGCAAGCTCGCCGAGGTCGGCGTCGAGGCCACGATCCTGGAGAGCGACCGCAAGAGGGCGAACGTGGTCGCGAGGATCGAGGGGACCGGCGAGTCCGGGGAGGCCCTCCTGCTGCACGGGCACCTGGACGTGGTGCCGTTCGACGCCGCCGACTGGCGGGTGCACCCCTTGTCGGGCGAGGTGGCCGACGGGTGCGTGTGGGGGCGCGGGGCCGTGGACATGAAGGACATGGACGCGATGATCCTGGCCGTGGTGCGCAAGCGCCTCAGCGAGGGACGGCCGGTCAGGCGCGACGTGGTGCTCGTGTTCACCGCCGACGAGGAGGCCGGGGGCGACTACGGCGCCAAGTTCCTGGTCGGCAAGCATCCGGAGGTCTTCGAGGGCGTCACGGAGGCCATCGGCGAGGTGGGCGGGTTCAGCGTCACGATGGGCGATCGCCGGCTGTACCTGATCGAGGCCGCCGAGAAGGGCATGGCCTGGATGCGGCTGACCGCCAAGGGGCGCGCCGGCCACGGCTCGATGTTGAACGCCGAGAACGCGGTCACCGAGCTGGCCGAGGCGGTGGGCAGGATCGGCCGTCACCAGTGGCCGGTACGGCTGACGCCGACGGTCACGAGGCTCCTCGAAGAGCTCGGCGCGGACCTGGATCGTCCCGAGGAGGCCGTCGCGCAGCTCGGCCCGCTCGCGAGGATGATCGGCGCGGTGCTGCGCAACACCGCCAACCCGACGATGCTCACCGCCGGGTACAAGACGAACGTCATCCCGCAGACCGCGGAGGCGGTGATCGACGGGCGGTTCCTGCCGGGGCACGAGGAGGAGTTCCTCGCGACCGTCGACGACCTGCTGGGCCCGAACGTCACCAGGGAGTTCGTCCAGCACCAGGCCGCGCTGGAGTTCGCCTTCGAGGGGCCGCTGGTCCAGGCCATGGCCCGGGCGCTGGCCGAGGAGGACCCCGAGGGGCTCGCCGTGCCGTACACCCTGTCGGGCGGCACGGACCTGAAGTCCTTCAACAGGCTGGGGATCAAGGGGTACGGCTTCGCGCCGCTGCGGCTGCCGCCGGAATTGGACTTCTCGGGGATGTTCCATGGCGTGGACGAGCGCGTGCCGGTCGATTCGCTCCGGTTTGGGGTCAGGGTTCTTGACCGATTCCTTGATCTCTGCTGAAAACGGCTTGCACCCACGTTGGGTGCTGCTACGGTTACTGACCGTTGAGGGGTGAGTCCACGGACCGGTCCCCTCGCGGGACCGGTCATGGAGCACGGGAGGTCACGTGGCGCGCAAGACGCACCAGCAGCTGGGGGAGCGATCCCTCACCGCTGTGCGCGTGCCCGTGACGGCCTCTCGAGAGGATGCGATGACCGACCGGGCCGACCGGATGGCGCGGTTCGCGGCCGGGGCCCGTCGGATCCTCGCCAGAGCGCTCACGCTGGGTGGCGTCGTCGTCGCCGGCTGGTTGCTCGCCCTGCTCTTCGGAGCGTCCCCCGCGGCCGCCGGGTCCGCCACCGCCGAGACGGCGGCCGCGGGCACGACGGCTTCGGGGTCCGAGGCCGCCGCCGACTCTCGGCCGGCGACGGACGCGGCCCTGGCGATCCCCTCGACCGAGGCGGTCACCGGGTCCGCGAAGGACGGACTCCCCGCCCCCGACGCCCCGGTGCTCGACAACACCGGGGCCATGGCCGGGCTCAAGGTCGACGGGCTGACCAGCCAGTCGCACCCCGGCTACCCCGCACCTTCCACCGTCAAGGAGAGCTCTGGCCCGAACGGGCTGGTGCCCAACGGTGGCAACGGCCCCTTCGGGCCGGGTATGGGGGACGTCGCGCGGTCCGCATTCGACCCGCGGCTTCTGGTGCAGCGCGTCCCCCTGGCGCGCGTGCTTCCCCCGGTCTTCCGCACAGCGGCGGACGACCCTTCCTTCTCACCTGACTGACCCTGCTCGAAAGCCCGGCCCATGGCGCGGCCGGGAGCGGAGTGCGGCGTAGTCCCTCCGCGGCGGCCCTGCGAGAACCCTCGCGGCGCGTTTCCGTCCCGAGTCCCGAGCCCGAGCATCGACTCCCGAGTCCGGAGTCCGAGCGTCGAGCTCCCGAGTCTGAGCACTCCCGAGCCTGAGCATCGAGCTCCTGACTCCCGGGTCCAGCCGGTCGGTCGTCCGCAGACGTCCAGCGGTCACACCACGTGACCTCGGCACAGGGCGCCGCGCGCGGAACTCCCGTGCGGAATCCCCGAGCCGGTCCGGCACGCGCGGATCCCGCCCCGTGGACCCCGGCAGGTGGTGCTCGCAAGGGACCCGCAGGACAAGCCCCGCGGGCGGACCCGCAGGTCAAACCCCGCGGTCGGACTCGCAAGCGGACCCCACGGACGGAACCGCGAGCGGCCCCACGGAAGGACCCCGCAGGCAGACCCTGCCAAGCCCACCGCTCTCCGCGGTCAGTCAACCGCTCGACGGCGCACGAGACCCCCGCTGTACCCGGGTCTCGCGACGCCCGAGCTGTCAGGTATCCCCCCAAGAACCACTAGGAGCATTCATCATGCGTACGTGGGCGAAGGCATCGGCCCCGGCGGCCCTGCTGGCCGTCGCGGTCATGTCCATCGGCAGCGGTACGGCTGTCGCCGACACCTCGGGAGACTCCTCCATCGGCGGCGGCAACCAGGTCAACCTCCCGGTCTCGATCCCGATCGACATCAGCGGCAACGCCGCCGGCGTCGCGGGCGAGTCCACCGCCTCCTCCCGGGGCGGCGCGTCGGTGGAGAACACCGGCAACGGCGGCATCCCCAACAAGACGTCCGGCAAGAGTAGCGTCCTGGGCGGCAACCAGGTGAACGCGCCCGTCAACGCCCCGATCAACGCCTGCGGCAACGCCGTGTCGCTGTTCGGCAACTCCGACGCCGGCTGCAAGGGCGGCGCGGACGTCAAGACCTCGGGCAAGGGCGGCGCGGGAGGCAACAGGACCTCCGGCGACAGCAGCATCCTGGGCGGCAACCAGGTCACCGCGCCCATCACCGCTCCGATCAACGCCTGCGGCAACGCCGTGGCGATCTTCGGTGACGCGAGCGCGGGCTGCAAGGGCGGCGCGAGCGTCAAGAACACCGGCGTGGGCTCCGGCGGCAACACCACCTCGGGCAGGAGCTCGGTGCTCGGCGGCAACCAGGTGGTCGCGCCGATCACCGCCCCGGTCAACATCTGCGGCAACGCCGTGGCGGTGTTCGGCGAGGCGTTCGCCGGGTGTAAGGGCGGCTCGTCCGTCACCAACAACGGCGACAAGCCGCGGCGCCACTACCACGGCACCCGCAGGCAGGGCTCGACCGGCAACGACACCGACGGCCGGTTCGGCGCGGGCAGCGGCAACCAGGTGATCGCCCCGATCACCGCTCCGCTCAACGTCTGCGGCAACGCCGCCGGCAACGCGCCCGCGGGATGCATGGGCGGCAGCACGGTCGAGAACACCGCGTCCGGTTCGGGCGCGGGCGGCAACACCACCTCGGGCCGTTCCGGGGTGCTGTCCGGCAACCAGGTGGTCGCGCCGATCACCGCTCCGGTCAACGTCTGCGGCAACGCGGTCGCCGTCCTGGGCGACGCCGCCGCCGGGTGCCTCGGCGGGGCCCGCGTCGGCAAGCCCGTCCACGACGGCTTCGACCACTGGGCGCACGCCAGCGGCCGGTTCGCCAAGACCCGGCAGGCCGGCGGCATCCTGCCCGCCCTGCCCGTCGTCCCGGCGCTGAGCGGCCTCAAGGACGCCGGCAACCTCACCCAGCAGATGCGCGGCTCGGGCCTGCCGTCCCTGCCGCTGGTCGGCGACCTGCCCAGCACGCTGGGCCTGCCCGCGCTCCCGGCCATGCCCGGGCTGCCCGGCTCCCCCGCGACGCCGGGGCAGCAGGGGCAGCAGGGGCACAAGAGCGGCAAGGACAAGGGTGCCAGCCCGCTGCCGGCCGCCGCTCCGGTGACCGACCTGGTCGCCTCCACGCCGGTCGGCGGCGCCGTGGGCCAGGCGGCCGGCGCCCTGCCCGTCGGCGACGTGGGCCTCATGAGCGCCGCCACCCCTGGCGGCGTGACCGGGATGAACTCCAGCTCGCTGCTGGCGCTGGTGCTCGGCGCGATGTTCGCCGCCTCGGCGACGCTGTTCGCCACCACGCGCCGCCTGCGCTTCCGCAGGAAGTAGCCAGACGTGCTCCGCCCGCTCCCGGGTGGGGGTAGGCGTCACAGCGCGGGAGCGGGCGGGGCATCCCGACGAGCCGGTTCGCCGGCGGGCGTGGCCCATGGAGTACGGCGGGCCGCGACGTCACGCTAGGCCGTACCCGAAAGGACGATCACGGCGAGGAGCGGCGCGGCCAGCACTGCCCGACCGCCGACGGCCGGTCCGCCCGCCACATCACACGAACACGGCGACAGCCGCTTTGCCCGTCTCCGGGGGCGATGGCCCGGGGACGGGCAAAGCCCTTTTTCAAAGAGTGCTGCGCACTCGTATGATTTTCCGGCGCAGCCGTACCCGACGGCTCCCGTCGGAGTAGACCCGCACGCGGGCCAGCTCCCACTGACCGTATTCCGCATGTTCCGTCAGCAGCTGACGTGCGGCTTCTCGTGAGACGCCGCCGGGGATGTAGACGTCCATGTAGGAGTACTCGGGCACAACGATTAGTCTCCTGGGTGAGTCAGGGCGAGACGCCGCTCCATGGGCCCTATTCTGCGTCCTTGTGGGTGGACCGGAAAGCGACTGGGTAGCCACGGGGGGAAGGCAACACGGGCGATTCGGGTTACCTTTCAGGTCTGCGCCCAACCACGAGCGGGGATGAAGCAAGCGAACAGCGAGGTAGGAAGCAGCGTGCCAGCCAAGAACGGCAGCAGCGGCGGTCGCGGGACCCGCCTGGTGATCGTCGAGTCGCCGACGAAGGCGAAGAAGATCGCCGAGTACCTCGGGCGCGGGTTCACCGTCGAGTCGAGCATCGGTCACATCCGCGATCTGCCGGAGCGAGCCGACGACATCCCCGAGAAGTACAAGGGGGAGCCGTGGGCGCGGCTTGGCGTGAACGTCGAGCATGACTTCGAGCCGCTCTACATCGTCAACCCCGACAAGAAGTCGCAGGTGGCCAAGCTCAAGCAGCTGCTGAAGGACGCCGACGAGCTCTACCTCGCCACCGACGAGGACCGCGAAGGCGAGGCGATCGCCTGGCACCTGCGCGAGGTGCTCAAGCCGAAGGTGCCGGTGCACCGCATGGTGTTCCACGAGATCACCCCGCAGGCGATCCAGGACGCCGTGGCCAACCCGCGCGACCTGGACCTGCGCCTGGTGGACGCGCAGGAGACGCGGCGCATCCTCGACCGCCTCTACGGCTACGAGGTCAGCCCGGTGCTGTGGAAGAAGGTCAAGCCGCGGCTGAGCGCGGGCCGGGTGCAGTCGGTGGCGACCAGGCTGGTGGTCGAGCGCGAGCGCGAGCGGATGGCGTTCACCCCGGCGAGCTACTGGGACCTGCAGGCGCTGTTCGACACCGGCAAGCCGGAGGAGACGCCGCGCGACTTCACCGCGACGCTCACCAGCGTGGGCGGCAGGCGGGTGGCGCAGGGCCGCGACTTCGGCAGCGACGGCCGGCTGAAGAACGCCGACGTCCTCCACCTCACCCAGGAGGCGGCCGAGGCGCTCAAGGCCCGCCTGCACGCCACGAGGTTCCGGGTCAAGTCGGTCGAGCGCAAGCCGTACACGCGCAAGCCGTACCCGCCGTTCCGCACGACCACGCTGCAGCAGGAGGCCAGCCGCAAGCTCGGCTTCTCGGCGAAGTACACCATGCAGGTGGCGCAGCGGCTGTATGAGAACGGCTTCATCACCTACATGCGGACCGACAGCATCACGCTGTCGGAGACGGCCGTGGCCGCCGCCCGGTCGCAGGCGATCAAGCTGTACGGCCCGGCCTACGTGCCGGACAAGCCGCGCGTGTACGCCAGCAAGGTGAAGAACGCCCAGGAGGCGCACGAGGCGATCCGGCCGTCGGGCGAGGAGTTCCGCACGCCGGGCGAGACGGGCCTGTCGGGCGATATGTTCCGGCTGTACGAGCTGATCTGGCAGCGCACGGTCGCCTCGCAGATGAAGGACGCGGTCGGCGAGTCCATCAGCGTCAAGGTGGCGGGCGACGACGTGGAGTTCAGCGCGACCGGCCGCACGATCACCTTCTACGGCTTCCTCAAGGCGTACGTCGAGAGCGCCGACGACCCGTCGACCGACCGCGACGACTCCGAGAAGCGCCTGCCCAACCTGGCGGAGGGCGACCCGCTGACCCTGGCCAGGCTCGACGTGGCCGGGCACACCACCAAGCCGCCCGCCCGCTACACCGAGGCCACGCTGGTCAAGGAGCTGGAGGAGCGGGAAATCGGCCGGCCGTCGACGTATGCGTCGATCATCGGCACGATCCTGGACCGCGGCTACGTCTTCAAGAAGGGGACCGCGCTGGTCCCGAGCTTCCTGGCCTTCGCCGTGGTGAACCTGCTGGAGCAGCACTTCGGCCACCTGGTCGACTACGACTTCACCGCGACGATGGAGAAGGTTCTCGACGACATCGCCAACGACCGCGCCGAGCGGGTGCCGGAGCTGCGGCGCTTCTACTTCGGCGGCAACGGCGACGAGGGGCTCAAGGAGCTGGTGACCGACCTCGGCGAGATCGACGCCAAGGAGATCAGCTCCTTCCCGATCAAGGGGACCGACATCGTGCTGCGGGTCGGGCGCTTCGGCCCGTACCTGGACCGCGACGGCGTCCGGGTGAACGTGCCCGAGGACATGGCGCCCGACGAGCTGACGGCGGAGAAGGCCGAGGAGCTGTTCTCGCGCCCGAGCGGCGACCGCGAACTGGGCCGGGACCCGGTGACCGGCAACGTGATCGTCGCCAAGGACGGGCGTTTCGGCCCGTACGTCACCGAGGTCCTGCCCGAGCCCGCCGAGGAGACGCCCAGGAAGCGGACGAAGAAGGCCGACGCCCCCAAGCCGCGCACGCAGTCGCTGTTCAAGTCGATGTCGCTGGACACCGTCACGCTGGACGACGCGCTCAGGCTGCTGTCGCTGCCGCGGAGGGTGGGCGAGCTCGACGGCGAGGAGGTGCTGGCCTACAACGGCAAGTTCGGCCCCTACCTGAAGAAGGGCACCGACTCGCGCTCGCTCGGCTCGGAGGAGGAGCTCTTCACCGTCACGATCGAGCAGGCCAAGGAGCTGTTCGCGCAGCCCAAGCAGCGTGGCCGCCGTACGGCTGCCGCCGCCCCGCTGCGCGAGCTGGGCGAGGACCCCAACTCCAAGCGGCCTGTCGTGGTCAAGGAGGGACGGTTCGGCCCGTACGTGACCGACGGCGAGACCAACGCCTCGCTGCGCAAGGGCGACACGGTCGAGGACATCACCATCGAGCGGGCGGCCGAGCTGCTGGCCGAGCGCCGGGAGAAGGCCCCCGCGGCCAAGAAAACCACCGCCGCCCGCAAGGCCCCCGCCAAGAAGGCCTCGACGAGCACGGCGAAGAAGGCCCCGGCCAAGGCGAAGTCCTAGAAGTCCTAGCTGAGAGCGATCTCAGGGGCGGCCCCGTAGCATTTTGGGGTGATCCTGGGTTTCCTCGTCACGGTGGTCGCGGTCCTCGTCGGCGTGCACCTGTACCTATGGCACCGCCTGGTGCGGAGCACCACCCGCCCTGGCCGCGCCAGGAAGGCCCTGACGCTGGCGCTGGTCGGCATGGCCGTGCTGGTGATGACGACGTTCGTGGGCTCCCGCATGGAGTGGGGGCACTGGCTGGCCTGGCCGGGCTTCCTGTGGCTGGCGGTCATGTTCTACCTGCTGGTGTGGCTGCTGGCGCTGGAGGTGCCACGGGCCGTGGCGCACGGCGTGCTGCGGGCGCGGCGCGTGCGCGAGCCGGTCGCCGCGCCCGTCGGGGGAGGCGGCTCCGCCGTACCGGCTGAAGGGCCGGACTCCGCCGTACCGGCTGAAGGGCCGGACACCGGCGCGCCCGGCGACATCAGCAGGAGGCTGTTCGTCGGGCGGGCCGCCGCGCTGGTGGCGGGCGTCGGCGCGCTGGGCACCGTGGGGTACGGCGTGCGGACGGCGCTGGGCGACCCGGTGGTCGAGCCCGTGGCGGTACGGCTGCCGCGGCTGGACCCCCGGCTGAGCGGCCTGCGGTTCGCGGTGGTCAGCGACATCCACCTCGGGCCCATCACGGGCGTCGCCCACACCGAGCGGATCGTCCGCATGATCAACGAGACGAAGCCGGACGTGGTGGCCATCGTGGGGGACCTGGTCGACGGGACGGTCGCGGAGCTGGGAGCGATGGCCCGCCCGCTGCGCCACCTCGAATCCCGCTACGGCGCCTACTTCGTCACCGGCAACCACGAGTACTACACCGCCAACGGCCCGGACGAGTGGATCGAGGAGCTCGACCAGCTGGGCGTGCGCTCGCTGCGCAACTCCCGGGTGGAGATCGCGCACAACGGCGCCGTCCTCGACCTCGCCGGCGTCAACGACGTCAACGGCGCGCAGGCCGGCGACGGTCCCGACTTCGCCAAGGCGCTGGGCGGCCGGGACCGGACGCGCAGCACGGTCCTGCTCGCGCACCAGCCCATCCAGGTGCGTGAGGCCGCGCGGCACGGGGTGGACCTGCAGCTGTCGGGGCACACGCACGGCGGCCAGATGGCGCCCTTCAACCTGCTGGTCCCGCTCCAGCAGCCGGTGGTGTCCGGCCTGGCCACCGTGGACGGCGTCCAGGTCTACGTCACCCGCGGGGCGGGGTTCTGGGGACCGCCGGTCCGCGTCGGCGCGCCGCCCGAGATCACCCTGCTCGAACTCCGGTCCTGACCATTCGGCCCGTGTGGCGGACGGCCGATTGCCGGACGTATTACTCTCAGCGCCGAGCAGCCGGGTATATCCGGCTCGTCGCTGTCTCCCTGGCCCGTCAACCACCTGGATACGCTGACACTATGACCGCCCGCAGGCCGGCCCATGTGCTGGCAAACGCCCCCTTCCGCAGGCTGTGGCTGGCCATGTCGGTCTGCAGCCTGGGTGACTGGCTGAACATCGTCGCGCTGACCGCCCTGGCCGGCAATCTGGCCAGACCGGGCGACTTCCGCGCGCAGTCGCTGGCGGTCGGCGGCGTGTTCGTCGCCAAGATGCTCCCGGCCATCCTGCTGGGGCCGCTCGCGGGGGCGTTCGCCGACCGGTTCGACCGGCGGCTGTGCATGGTCGTGGCGGACCTGTCGCGGTTCGCGCTCGTCATCTCCATCGCGGCGGTCGTGTGGCTGGCCCCGAACGACGTCGCCTATCGCTGGATCATCGCCGCCACGCTGCTGGTGGAGTGCGTCAACCTCTTCTGGGTGCCCGCCAAGGACGCGACGGTGCCCAACCTGGTCCCCAAGGAACGGCTGGAGCAGGCCAACCAGCTCAACCTGCTGGTGACGTACGGCACGGCGCCGCTGGCCGCCGCCCTGTTCGCGGCGCTGTCGGTGGTGGTGGACCTGCTGGGCGGCCGGCCCTGGCTGTCGGGCTGCCTCGCGCTGGTCGTCAACGCGGGCGCGTTCCTGGTCTCGGCGGCGCTGATCTTCACGCTGAAGGGCATCCCCCGGCGGAACGGCGCGATCTCCACGCCCTCGGTCGTCAAGCAGATCGTCGAGGGCTGGCGCTTCGTCGGCGGCAACCGGCTGGTGCGCGGGCTGGTCATCGGCATGCTGGGCGCGTTCGCGGCGGGCGGCGCGGTCATCGGCGTGGCGAGGATCTACGTCACGGCGCTGCGCGGCGGCGACGCGGCCTACGGCGTCATGTTCGGCGCGGTGTTCGTCGGCATGGCCGCCGGCATGTTCTTCGGCCTGCGCCTGCTGCGCGGGCTGTCGCGCCGGCGGCTGTTCGGCCTGGCGATCACCGTCGCGGGCCTGGTCCTCATCGCGATCGCGCTGATCCACGACCTGGTGTTCGTGGTGATGCTGACCGTGCTGCTCGGCGCCTGCGCGGGCATCGCCTGGATCATCGGCTACACGCTCATCGGGCTGGAGGTCGAGGACGCCATCCGCGGGCGGACCTTCGCGTTCCTGCAGTCCACGGCGCGCGTCGTGCTCCTGTTCGTGGTCGCGGTGGCCAACCCGGTGGCCGCGCTGTTCGGCTCCCACATGGTGCGGGCCGGCGCGTTCTCCTACACCTTCGACGGGTCCAACCTGGTGCTGGTGATCGGCGGCGTCCTCGCGGCCGTGGTGGGCGTGCTGGGCCTGTGGCACATGGACGACCGCAAGGGCGTCCCGCTGACCGCCGACCTGCTGGCCGCGGTGCGCGGCGAGTCGTTCACCCCCGAGCCGCCCGAGGAGGTACCGGGGCTGTTCATCGCCTTCGAGGGCGGCGAGGGCTCGGGCAAGACGACCCAGTCGCGGATGATCGCCATCTGGCTGCGCGACCAGGGCTACGACGTGGTCCAGACGCGCGAGCCGGGCGCCACGAAGGCGGGCATGCGGCTGCGGGCCATCCTGCTCGACGCGGCCGAGAAGGGCCTGTCGGCGCGGGCCGAGGCGCTGATGTACGCGGCGGACCGGGCCGAGCACGTGGAGAAGGTCATCCGGCCCGCGCTCCACCGGGGCTCGGTGGTCGTCTCCGACCGGTACGTCGACTCGTCGCTGGCCTACCAGGGAGCGGGCCGGGCGCTGGACCCCGAGGACGTGTCCAAGGTGAACGCCTGGGCGACCGGCGGCCTGGTGCCTCACCTCACGGTCCTCATCGACACCCCGCCCGAGGTGGGGCTGCGCCGCCTGGGCGGCGCGGCGGACCGCATCGAGTCGGAGCCGCTGGAGTTCCACGAGCGGGTGCGCAAGGAGTTCCGCGCCCTGGCCGCCGCCAGCCCCGACCGCTACCTGGTGGTCGACGGGACGCTGGCGCAGGAGGAGATCACGCGGTTGATTCAGGACCGGATCAGGGAGATCCTGCCCGACCCGGTGCCGAGGGAGGCGGAGGACATCACCGGCACGATGCCCGCCATCCGGGAGTAGTCCCTTTTTCCTCGGTTCTTCATCCGGTGCTGAGCCGCCTGGGTCGAGTTGCCTGGGTCGAGCTACCTCGGTATGGGGCTGCCTCAGGCTCAACCATCCGGGAACCCCCCTCCCGCGCCGGGTCGGCGGGAAGGGGGACGGCGGAGCCCGGCGCGGTTGTGCGGCGCCCAGGGTGGGAACCACGGCGATCGCCCAAGAAGACGCCGTCACGGCGGCCGGCCCCGCGCGCCCGGTGAGCGTCACCCTGGACAGACGCCCGCCCCGGTCGGTGGGTGGCTCCAAGCCGGCTCCGCCGTACAGGATGAAGAAACAGATACCCTAGCCGCGTGGGCGTGTTCGGGGATCTTGTGGGCCAGGAGCGTGCCGTGGCCGTGCTGGAGCGTGCCGTCGCGGCGGCGCGGGAGGTCGTCGACGGCGGCCGCGGCGCCGGGATGACGCACGCCTGGCTGTTCACCGGCCCGCCCGGCGCCGGCCGCGAGGACGCCGCCCGCGCCTTCGCCGCCGCGCTGCTGTGCCCCGACGGCGGCTGCGGCCACTGCGACAACTGCCACCAGGTGTTCATCGGCTCGCACCCAGACCTGGAGCACGTCCGCCCCGAGGGCCTGTCCTACGGCGTCCGGCAGGCGCGGGAGCTGATCCTGCGCGCCGCCGGAGCCCCGACGCAGGGCCGCTGGCGGGTGATGCTGTTCGAGGGCGGCGAGCGCCTGACCGAGGGCGCCGCGAACGCCCTGCTGAAAGCCATCGAGGAACCGCCGCCGCGCACGGTGTGGCTGCTGTGCGCGCCCTCGGCCGACGACCTGCTGGTCACCATCAGGTCGCGCTGCCGCGTCGTCACGCTCGTCATCCCCTCCACGCGGGCCGTCGCCGACGTCCTGGCGGAGCGCGAGGGCGTGCCGCCGGCGATGGCGTCCTTCGCCGCCCGCGCCGCCCAGGGCGACCTGGTCCGGGCGCGTCAGCTGGCGCTGGATGAGGGCGTACGGCAGCGCCGCGAGGCCGTGCTGGCGATCCCGGCGTCGCTGACCGGGGTGGCCGAGTGCATTGCGGCGGCCGAACGCCTGGTCAAGACCGCCGAGGAGGAGGCCGCGGCGGCCACGGCGACGCTGAACGAGGCCGAGACCGCCGAGCTGCGGAAGCTGTACGGCGAGGGCTCGACGGGCAAGGGCCTGGGACGCGGGCTCGTCCGCGGCGGCGCGGGGGCGTTGAAGGAGCTGGAGGATCGCCAGAAGTCGCGCGCCACCCGCATCAAGCGCGACACGCTGGACGCGGCGCTGCTGGAGCTGGCGGGGTTCTACCGCGACGTGCTGGCGATGCAGCTGGGCGCCGGGGTGGAGCTGGCCAACGACGACCACCGCTACGACCTCGACCGGCTGGCCCGCGCCTCGACGCCGGAGGAGACGCTGCTGCGCATCGAGGCGATCATGCGGTGCCGCGAACGGCTGGAGGCCAACGTCAACCCGCAGATGGCGGTGGAGGCGATGACGCTGGCGTTGCGTTCTCCCCGGCAGAGCCTCGCGCTCGTGTGAGCCCGAGACGACTCGTGTGACTCCGGGGCGACTCGTGAGCCCGGGGCGAGCAGCAGATCGGTCCGCCGGACGTCTCCGTGATGTGGAAGCCGAACTGCTGCTCTTCCGCGACGCCCCCGTGGACGTCGCGTCGATCTTCGCCGCCCACCACCTGGGCCTGGTACGGCTCGCGCTGCTCATGGTCGGGGACCTGGCCACCGCCGAGGACGTCGTGCAGGAGGCGTTCGCGCGCACCCATGCGGGGCGTGGGCGGTTGCGGGATCCGGCGAGCGTGCTGGCGTACATCCGGTCGGCCGTGCTGAACCAGTGCCGGTCGGTGCTGCGCCGCAGGGCGACCGTGTTCCGCAAGGCGCTGCCGTACGACCCGCCGGTGTGGTCGGCGGAGAGCTCCGTGCTGCTCGGGGAGGAGCGGCGCGAGGTGCTGCTGGCCTTACGCGACCTGCCGCGCAGGCAGCGGGAGGCGCTGGTGTTGCGGTACTACCTCGACCTTTCCGATCAGGAGATCGCCGAGACCATGGGGATCGGGGCGAGCACGGTCCGGTCCACGATCGCGCGGGGGCTGGCGGCCCTCGGCCGGGCGCTTGGGGAGAAGGCATGAACGGAGTGGAGGAGCGCCTGCGGGAGGCGCTGGGGGAGGCCGCGGCGACGGTGCGGCTGGAGGATCTGAGGCCGTTGCGGGCGCCGGAGCGGGCACGGCGGCGGTTTCGAGTGGACCTGCGGTGGGCGGCCGCGGCGCTCCTGGCGGGGGCGGCCGTCGGGGGCGGGGTGACGCTCCTGCCGCCGCCCGCGGAGCAGTCGCACACCGCGGCCGTGCAGCCCCAGCATGGGATGACGGTGTTCTTCTGCATCGAGCGGATCGGCGCCCTGAAATGCCGCGACGGGGCCGCCACGCAGGAGCAGATGAACGCGGTCAGGCGGCGGCTGGAGTCGCTGCCGGAGGTTCAGTCGGTCACGTTCGAGACCCCGGAGCAGGCCTACGAGAGGTTCCGCAGGACCTTCACCGACAAGCAGCGGTTCGCGAAGATGACCGTTGCGGACATGTCGCCCATGTTCCATGCGCTCCTCCGGCCCGGGGCCGACGTCCGGCGCGCGCAGTCCGTGGTCCAGAACATGCCGGGCGTCTTCATGGCGGTGACCACCGACCCCGACACCTGGTGAGGCACAGGTGTAGCGGCCCCGTAGGCTGGCAAGGTAAGGCCGTATGGACCCCCGAGGCCGTCAGGAGGCGAGCTCCCACCCATGGGCATGATCATGGCGGTGAGCTTCACCCGCTACGGAAGGCTCTACTACCTCGACCCCGGCCCCCACAGCCCCAGGGTCGGCGACAAGGTGCTGGTGCCGACCGACTCGGGCCCGGAGGTGGCCGAGTGCGTCTGGGCTCCGCAGTACGTCAGCGAGGACATCGACGGCCTGCCGGTCTGCCAGGGCCTGGCCCAGGAGGAGCACCTCGCCCGCGACGAGGCCAACAAGCGGCGCAGGGCCGAGGCGCGCAGCGTCGCCAAGCGGCTGATCAGGCGGCACGAGCTGCCGATGAAGGTCGTGGGGGTCGACTACCTCGACGCGGACAACGTCTTCACGGTGTACTTCTCGGCCCCGCACCGGGTCGACTTCCGTGCGCTGGTGCGCGACCTGGCGCGCAACCTGCGTGCCCGGGTGGAGCTGCGGCAGATCGGCCCGCGCGACGAGGCCCGCCTGCAGGGCGGCATCGGCCCGTGCGGGCGCGACCTGTGCTGCGCGACGTTCCTGAAGGACTTCGAGCCCGTCTCGGTGCGCATGGCGAAGGACCAGGACCTTCCGGTCAACCCCATGCGCATCGCGGGGGCGTGCGGCCGCCTGATGTGCTGCCTGAAGTACGAGCACCCGCTGTATGTGGAGACGCGCAACAGGATGCCTCGGGTGGGGGCGCGGGTCAGCACGCCGCAGGGCGAGGGGAGCGTCGTGGGCCACAACGTCCCGTCCGACACCGTCGTGGTGCGGCTGGACGACGGGGGACGGCGCTGCGCGTGCCCGGCGGCGTCGGTGTGCTCGCCTCGGCAGCAGCACGAGAAGATGTACGGCGGGGGGCGGGCGGATCCCGGCCCGTCGGCGTGAGGCGGCCTTCCTGAAGCTTCCTGAAGATTTCGCACACCGGGTTGGCCGGCGGCACTCCGGGCGGTGGAGAAAACTCCACCCGGCGGCGATCGGCGATCGCCCCGCTCTTCACCTTTCTGCGACCATGTGCTTACGGATTGTGGGACATTCCTGCGCGAGAGAGTGGGATCACATGGACGTGGTAGCGGAGATCGCCGACCTGAAGCGCCGTATGGACACCCTCGAAGCCGCCGTGCGCTCCATCGGGGCCATCCTCGGCAGCTCCCACCAGCGAAGCGTGGAGATCGACGTCTCGGGGCTGCGAAGCGACCTCGCCGCCATAAGATCCGATATCGCCGACATGTGGGCCGATATCAAGCAAGACCTCATCGCCCTCCACGACGAGCTCGCCGTCTTCCGCCACCGGGCCGGCGAGCAGCTCAACGCCCTCCAGGCGGAGATGCTGCGGGAGCGCGACATCATCCGCTGCGAGATGATCGAGCTGGGGTTCAGGATCGACCGCCTGCTGGACAAGGACGGCGTGTAGCGTCGTTCGACGGCGGGGATGGGGCCGTCTGTCCGGGTGTTCTATGATCCGTGGGCGCGAGGACCGCTTGGGGTCCTGTAGACTGCTACCGCCGTACGGCACGCCGCCTTAGCTCAGTCGGCCAGAGCACTTCACTCGTAATGAAGGGGTCTGGGGTTCGAATCCCCAAGGCGGCTCGCAGGTCAAAGGCCACTTCCGATTTCCGGAGGTGGCCTTTGTGATCTCCGTACAGCAGCGCCGTACGAGACGAACCCAGGCAGCTCTCAGCCAGGCCTTTTCGACGCGACGTCAGGTCAGGGAAGGTCCACCCGCCGCCCCAAACCGAACTCCTCGGCTTCGTCGTCGGTGACCATCGCGAAAGCGCCGCCGGGCACGCCATCGAGGGCGGCGGCACGGGAAGCGATCTCCAAGAGCCGGTCTTCCCCGGCGCCGGTGATGGAGAAGACGTACACGTCCCCGAACTCCTCGCCGTCGTCGAAGACCTCCGCCAGTCCCTGCTCCTCCGCCTCGGTCAGGAACTCCTCGATCGCGTCGATCCATGGAAACGGATAGGAAGTCTCGGAACGGTCCGGGGTCTCACGCAGCGGAACATGGATTTCAACAACGGTGTCGGCCATGCGCTCCATAGTGCCTGAACGATCGTCGGTGACGAGGATGTGCCTCCGCGGCGACCGCCCCGTACTCCCGGGCTGGGCCTGTCGAGGAATCTTCCGGGGATCGGCGAAGCGTCAGCCGCAGCTGCCGCCGATGGCCAGGCGCGTCGGCAGCACGTACGACTTTTGGGTGCGCGACCCCCAGGGCTGTGTCGGTCAGGATGCGCGAGCCGGCCCGTCGAGGCGAACGGCTGGCGGACCGTGGTCAGCGTCGGCTTCGACAGCCGCCCGGCGAGGATCCCGTCGAAGGGAACGCCGCGTCCCACGTGCTCAAGCAGATCGCGTGCCGCGCTCCCCGGGAAGATCACCAGCCCGTCGACGCTGCCGGCGAGGTCGATGCTGCCCAGCGAGTCGAGGCTCGGCCTCCAGGACCAGCTCCCGCGTCTCGGGCCGAACCCGCTCCGGCTGCCGGAATATGTGCGACACCGTCGCGATGGAGACGCCTGCTCGCTTGGCGACGTCATAGACGATCGTCCTGTGCGCCACCGGGCCCTCACCCGTGCTCTCTCAACGCTGCTCCACACCCCCCAACTGCAGCCGGTACGGGTCACGGCATGCCGCGATGAAAGAAGTTGACGAGTGCAGTCGGGCTGTGCGATGCTGAAGGCGGCACCGAGGTTGACACTTATAGTAGGTGTGGACATCCGTTTGCGGTTTGCGTTATGCTGCTCCCTCGCGCTGCCCTTCGACGCCCTGATTCCGCCGGGGTCGTTCGGTGCGCGCAGGTCGAATCCATCCGTGCCCTCCGGAAGGACATCTGTTGGCAGCCTCGCGCAACGCCTCCGCCGTAT
>NZ_MSZZ01000093.1 GCF_002093975.1 Thermoactinospora rubra | reverse complement strand
CCAACTCGGCCGTACCGACCAAACCCTTCGTCAGCAGGCTCTTAGGCGCGATAGCAGCCTTTTTGGGCGCGACGGCAGCCTTTGCAGAGGTGGACGGGGCCTTATGGGGAGCCGCGGCCGGGGCGGGGGCCGCCCAGATGACGCCGGTGACGACGGTGGCGCCCAGGGCGAGACAGGCGGCCTGCTGCTTGCTGAGGGAGATCGGTGAACGGCGGTGCTGACCCATGCGGGTGAGTACTCCTTGCGTGGCTTCCATACCGTCTACCGGGTTAGCTGACGGGTTCGGGCGTGGAAGTGCCCTACGAGCGCCGTGCAGGACGGCACCCGATTCACCCCAAGAGACGTGGGTCCCCGGCTCCGCGACGTCGCGGACTCGACGGCCGCCCCATCGGGGGATGGAGGCGGTTCCGGCAATGTGACGGCAAAGAACGGCAGGCGAGGCCTGCCGTTCTGCTGCCTTGAGTAGCTGAAGGTACTCGATTCGGACAAGGATGCGCAAACTATGCAAAGTAGCAGTTGGTAGATCCTCTATCCCGGAGGCGCCTCAGGGAGCCATACACCTGGAGGAGCGCCGCCGCATCAGCCTCCTGGAACCACGGGCATGACGCACGCGGACGTGGAGATCCGAACCGGCACCTGACTACTATCTATCATCGTTGGCTTAGTGCGGACGGAGACGGGCATGTCGGCGGGAGACCTCAAGGACCGCAGCACCGCGATCCTCGACGTGGGCGGTCTTCAGTGGGCCTCAGAGCAGAACCTGGTGCACGCGGTCCTGAGCCGCCGCCCGGGAGTGCTGGACGTGGAGGTCAACCCGGTGGCGCAGACGGCCACCGTGGTGTTCGACCCCCGCGCCACCTCGGTGGCCGAGCTGCGCCGGTGGGTGCAGGAGTGCGGCTACCACTGCGTCGGCCAGTCCGTCCCCTCCCACATCTGCGATCCGATGGCCGAGCCCGACCCGCCGGGCGACGAGCAGGCGCATCACCATGCCGCGGCAGCCGTACAGGACCAACCGCACGACGCCCATGCGGACCACGCGCCGAGTCGCGCGCCGCATGCGGGCCACGAAGCCGCGCCGTCGCCGCACGAGGTGATGGGGCACGGCGGGCACGCCGGGATGTCGATGGAGGCGATGGTCGCCGACATGCGCAACCGGTTCCTGGTCGCGGCGGTGCTGTCGGTGCCGATCCTGATCTGGTCGCCGATCGGGCGCGAGGTGCTCGGCCTGCACGTGCCGGTGCCGTTCGGGCTGCGCGAGGACGTGTGGGCGCTGCTGCTCAGCCTGCCGGTGATCTTCTACTCGTCGTGGATCTTCTTCGACGGCGCGGCCCGGGCGCTGCGGGCCCGCACGCTGGACATGATGGTGCTGGTGGCGGTGGCCATCGGCGCCGGCTGGCTGTACTCGGTGGTCATCACGCTGACCGGCGGCGGCGAGGTGTTCTACGAGGCGGCCACGGTGCTGGCCGCCTTCGTCCTGCTCGGGCACTGGCTGGAGATGCGTGCCCGCGGCGGCGCCAACGACGCGATCCGCACCCTGCTCGACCTGGCCCCGCCCAAGGCGCTGGTCATCCGCGGCGGCGAGCCGGTCGAGGTGCCCACGGCCGAGGTCGTCGCAGGTGACCTGCTGCTGGTACGGCCCGGCGCCAAGATCGCCGTCGACGGAGTGGTCGAGGACGGCCAGAGCGAGGTGGACGAGTCCATGGTCACCGGCGAGAGCCTGCCGGTGCACAAGACCGTCGGCGCGGCCGTCATCGGAGCGACCATCAACACCAACGGCACCCTGCGCGTGCGGGCCACCAAGGTGGGAGCCGACACCGCGCTCGCTCAGATCGTCAAGCTCGTCCAGCAGGCCCAGAACTCCAAGGCGCCGGGGCAGCGGCTGGCCGACCGGGCGGCGTTCTGGCTGGTGTTCGTGGCGCTCATCGGCGGGGCCCTGACCCTCGCGGCCTGGCTGCTGGCCGGCGCTCCCTTGGGTACGGCGATGCTCTTCGCCATCACCGTGGTGGTGATCACCTGCCCGGACGCGCTCGGCCTCGCCACACCCACCGCGATCATGGTCGGCACGGGCCTGGGCGCCAAGCGTGGCGTGCTGTTCAAGAACGCGATGGCGCTGGAGAGCTCGGCCCGCATCCAGGCGGTGGTCATGGACAAGACCGGCACCCTGACCAAGGGCGAGCCCGAGGTCACCGATGTGATCGCCGACGGGATCGCCGAGGAGGAGCTGCTGCGCCTGGTCGCCGCCGTCGAGCGGGAGTCCGAGCACCCGCTCGCCGAGGCTATCGTCCGGCACGCCGAGGAGCGCGGAACCGACTCCCTGCGCGCGGCCAAATTCGAGAACGTCCCCGGCCACGGCGCGATCGCGGAGGTCGACGGACGGCGCGTCGTGGTGGGCAACCGCCGTCTGATGGAGGTCGAGGGCATCCAGCTCGGTCAGCTGGCCGCCCGGCGCGAGGAGCTGGCCGCGGGCGGGCGCACGGCCGTCGTCGCCGCGGTTGACGGGCGGGCGGCCGGGCTGATCGGCATCGCCGACGCGCCGCGCGAGACCTCGGCGGCGGCCGTGGCGACGCTGCACCAGGCGGGCGTTGAGGTGATCATGCTGACCGGGGACAACGAGGCCACCGCCCGGCGGATCGCCGAGCAGCTGGGCATCGACACGGTGATCGCCGAGGTGCTGCCCGGCGACAAGGCCGCCAAGATCGCCGAACTGCAGGCCGGCGGCCGGAAGGTCGCCATGGTGGGCGACGGGGTGAACGACGCCCCCGCCCTGGCCCAGGCGGATCTCGGCATCGCGATCGGCGCCGGCACCGACGTGGCGATCGAGACCGCCGACGTGGTGCTCATGCGCTCCGATCCGCTCGACGTGCCGACCGCCCTGGCGATCGGACGCGGCACGCTGCGCAAGATGCGGCAGAACCTGGGCTGGGCGATCGGCTACAACGCCATCGCGTTGCCGATCGCCGCCGGTGTGTTCGAGCCCGCGTTCGGTTTGATGCTGCGGCCGGAGATCGCCGCCCTGTCGATGTCCGGGTCCAGCTTCATCGTCGCCGTCAACGCACTCGCGCTGAAGCGGCTACGGCTCCCCGACGTCGCTTCCACCGGCGGCCCCTGACCGTCGGCCGGTGCCACAGCCGCGGCCCTGCCCCGGTCATCGGCCAAGCGAACCCCGGTCCTTCGACCTGGCCGCCCGCCAGCCCTTGTGCAGCGCGTCGGCACCGATCACGGCGGGGATCGCGAGCGCCGCCAGCGCCCAGCCGAGCGGGGGCGGGAAGGCGCCGCCCAGCACGGCCGACAGCCACGGCACGCCCAGGAAGGCAAGCACGATCACGGCTTCGGCGGCGACGGCGCCGATCAGGAGCCGGTTGCCGGGCCAGCGCAGCAGGCCCACCCAGCGGGTCTCGCTGCGGCAGGCGAAGGCGTTGGCGAACTGGCCCAGGGCCACGGCCGCGAAAGCCGTACCGGAAGCCGCCGCCAACCCGCCGCCGGCCGCCAGCACGCCGAGGAAGGCGGCCATCTCCACCAGCGCCTGGGCCGGGCCGAGCACGCCGAAGACACGGACGAGCAGCCGCCGGTCGATGAGGGCGCCGGCGCGGGCCGGTCCTTGCATGGTGCGCGGGTTGGGCGGCTCGGCGCCCAGCGCGAGGGCCGGAAGCAGGTCGGTGCCGATGTCCAGGGCGAGGATCTGCAGCACGCTCAGCGCCAGCGGGATCGTCCCACCGGACAGCGCCCATGCGACGAACGGGGTGAGCTCGGCGACGTTGTCGGTCAGGTGGTAGGTGAGGAAGCGGCGGATGTTGGCGTAGGTGGCGCGGCCCAGCTCGACGGCCGCGACGATGGTGGCGAAGTGATCGTCCAGCAGCACCACGTCGGCCGCCTCCCGGGCGACGTCGGTGCCCGAGGCGCCCATGGCGATGCCGATGTCGGCCTCGCGCAGCGCGGGACCGTCGTTGACGCCGTCGCCGGTCATGGCCACCACATGGCCGCGCCGGCGCAGGGCGCGGGCGATGCGCAGCTTGTCCTCCGGCGTCACCCGGGCCACGACCACGCCGTCGCGGTCCAGCAGCTCGCCCAGCGCCGCGTCGTCGCCGGGGAGCCGGTCGCCGGTGACCACGAGCCGGTCGGGGCCGAGGAGGCCGACCTCGGCGGCGATGGCGCGGGCCGTACCGGGATGGTCGCCGGTCACCATGGCCAGCTTGATCCCGGCCGTGCGGCATGTGGCGATGGCCTCGGCCACGTCGTCGCGCGGCGGATCCTCCAGGCCGACCAGGCCGAGCAGCGTGAGGTCCCGTTCCTCCTCGCCGGCGCCGCGGGCGACGGCCAGCACCCGCAGGCCGCGCTCGCTCATCCGGGCCAGGGCCTCCTGTGCTCCGGGTACGGCCGGGCACAGCGGCAGCACGCTGTCCGGCGCGCCCTTGACGTGGAGCTCGCCGCCGGCGACCACGGCGGCGCGGCGCCGCACGGGGTCGAAGGGGATACGGCGGGTGATCTCAGCATCGACGTCCACGCCGGCCCGCAACGCGGCCACATGGAGGGCGACCTCCATCGGATCGCCAACCGGCTTGCCGTCACTCATCCGTCCCGTGGAGGCCAGCACGGCGGAGCGCAGGATGTCCCGCTCGACGCCCCAGATCCCGGCCACGGTCATCTCGTTGCGGGTGAGCGTCCCGGTCTTGTCGGTGCAGATGAAGGTGGCCGAGCCGAGCGTCTCCACGGCCTCCAGGTGCCGGACCAGCGCGTTGCGGGCGGCCATCCGCTGGGCCGCCCGCGCGAGGGACAGCGTGACGGTGGGCAGCAGGCCCTCGGGCACCAGGGCGACGGTGACGCCGAGGGCGAAGAGGAAGCCGTCGGCCGGATCCATGCCGAGCAGCACGGCCAGGCCGAAGAAGGCCACGCCGACGCCTGCCGCGATGAGCGCGACGATCCGCACGACCTTGCCGAGTTGCACCGCGAGCGGGCTGGGCGGACGGCGCGCGTGCAGGGTGAGGGCCGCGATGGAGGCCAGGCGGGTGTGCGTGCCCGTGGCGGTCACGACCCCCTCGGCCTGGCCCTCGACGACGAAGGTGCCCGCGAAGGCCGGCTCGCCCGCGCTCGGGCGGTCCGGGACGCTCTCCCCCGTCAGCATGGAGGTGTTGACCGCCAGCCCGTGCGCCTCGGACAGCTCCAGGTCGGCCGGGACCCGGTCCCCCGCCTCCAGCAGCACCACGTCGCCCACCACCAGGTCGGCCGCCCGGATGACCCGGCGGCGGCCGTCCCTGCGGACCACGACGTCGGCCGGGACGAGCTCGCCCAGCCGCTGCGCCGCCTTGTCGGCGCGGTATTCCTGGGCGAAGGCGAAGGCGCCGTTGAGCAGTACGACCACCACGATCGCGGCGGCCAGCTGCGGCATGCCGGCCCACCAGGCCAGCAGCGCGGCGCCCCACAGCAGCAGGGCGAAGAAGTGCACCATCTCCCGGGCCAGGAGGAGCACCGGTGGGGAGCGCCGGGGCGGCGGGAGGGTGTTGGGGCCGTCGGCCGCCAGCCGCCTGGCCGCGTCCTGACTGGTGAGTCCCGCCGTGCCCGCCGTCACCGATGCCATGCTTCCCACCGTCACAGGCGCGTCCGGTCTGGGGCAGGGACCTTCGGCACCGGCTTCCCGGCCGGACGGCCCGGGTCAGGGTCTCCGGTAGCCCAGCAGCGCCATCATCCCCGCCTCGGCGTGGTAGGCGTTGTGGCAGTGGACCATCCAGACACCGGGGTTGTCGGCGTCGAAGTCCGCCTCGAGCGTGGCGTGCGGCAGAACAATGGCGGTGTCCTTGCGCACGCCGGTCCCGGTCAGGGCGAAGGTGTGCCCGTGCAGGTGCATCGGGTGCCACATCATCGTGTGGTTGGCGAAGGCCAGCCGTACCCGCTCGCCGGAGCGCACCTCCTCGATCACCGACGGGTCGTACGGCCTGCCGTTGACGGCCCAGTCGTAGGCCATCATGCCGCCGGTGAGCTCCAGCCGGATCGTCCTGCCGGGGTCGCGTCGCGGAAGCCGTACGGCCTGCACCGGGCGCAGGGCATGGGCGGGCACGAGGGCGCCGTCGAGCTCGCGCGGGCGCAATCCGAGCTCGGGCGCGCGACCGCCGCCTGTCCTGACCAGGCCCCGGGCCAGGGCGTTCTTGCCTTCCGCGAGGGCCACCAGGGGGAAGACACCGTCGGCCAGGGTGACCAGGACGTCGTAGCGTTCCCCCATCGCGATGAGGAGCGTGTCGGTTTCCACCGGCTGGACGGGATAACCGTCGGCGTGGGTGATCGTCATCCGGTGCCCGGCCAGCGCCACGCGGAAGGCCGTGTCGCTGCCCGCGTTGAGGAGGCGGATCCGGACGCGCCGGCCCGGCCTGGCGCGGAAGGTCTCGGGGGCGGCGGCGATCCGGCCGTTGAGCAGGTAGTGGGGGTAGGTCACGTCGCCGGCGTCGCCGCCGAGCAGCGCGCTGGCGGTGCTCATGGCCATATGGCCGTGGTGCATGCCGGAACGCAGCCTGTTGAGCATGTCGTCGGGCGTGCCGGCGACGCCGTCGAGCCAGTCGTCCAGGACCACGGTCCATTCGGCGTCGTAACGCAGCCGCTCGCGCGGGTCCTCGACGATGAGCGGCGCGTACAGGCCGCGGTCCAGCTGGGTTCCCGAATGCGGGTGGAACCAGTACGTGCCGGGAGTCGCCGCGGTGAACTCGTAGACGAAGTCCCCGCCCGCCGCGATGGGCGGCTGCGTGACGCCCGGCACGCCGTCGGCGTCGTTGCGCAGTGCAAGGCCGTGCCAGTGGACGCTGGTCCCGGCGGGCAGCCGGTTGGCCAGCCTGGCGCGGATCACCTCGCCCGCCCTGACCCTGACCGGGACGCCGGGGATCCGCCCGTCGTAGCTCCAGGTGTGCACGACCGGCCCGCCCAGGTCCACCCGGCCCGCCACGGCGGTGAGGCGGACGTCGGTGATCCGGCCGCCCGCGCGGGCCCGCTCCGCCGCCCGCACCGGTTCCCCCGTGGGCGAGACGTACGGCGGAGCGCCGCCGCAGGCGGTGACGGCCGCCCCGCCCAGCAGGGCGAGCCCGGCACGGAGCAGCGTGCGCCGATCGGCGTCCATGGCGCCATCGTCACGGACTCCCGGCGGCGGCACCAGGGACTTCCGTCCCTATTCGGGTCCCGTTTCCGGCGGTGGGATGGAGGGTGAAGGAGGTGCACCATGCGCACCAAAGTGAGCGACATCATGACGACCGACGTCGTGTCGGTTACCCCCGCAACCCCGTTCAAGGACGTCGCCGAGACCCTCATCGCGAACGCCGTCAGCGCCGTTCCCGTCGTCGATCGCGACGGCCGGGTCGTGGGCGTCGTCTCGGAGGCCGACCTGCTGCGCAAGGAGGAGTTCCGCGAGCAGTACTACCGCGAGGGCTACAAGCCGCCGCTGAAGGTCCGGCTGCGCCACCGCGACGCCCGCGACAAGGCCGCCGGGGACACCGCCGCCGACCTCATGACCGCCCCGGCCGTCACCGTCCCGACGTCCGCCACCGTCACCCAGGCCGCCCGCATCATGGACGAGCGCGACGTCAAGCGGCTCGTCGTGGTCGACGCCGAGGGACGGCTCATCGGCATCGTCTCCCGGCACGACCTGCTGAAGGTCTTCGTCCGTGACGACGCCGACATCGCCCGCGAGATCCGCGAGCAGGTGCTGGAGCGGGAGCTGTGGGCCGAGACCTCGGGCGTGCGCGTCGAGGTCATCCACGGTGTGGTCACGCTCGGCGGCCGGATGGACCGCCGCAGCGAGGCCGGGCTCGCCGTCCGGCTGGTCCGCCGCGTCAACGGCGTGGTCGACGTCGTCGACGAGCTGACCTGGGCCGAGGACGACGCGCCCGTCTGGGCCGGGCAGTAGAGGACCAAAGGCCCTGCCGCCGCCCGCCACCGCCGGGCAGGGTGGAGGGCATGAGATCGTCGACTTTGACCTTCCTCGGCGGCGTGGGCACGGTGACCGGCAGCAAGTTCCTGCTCGACCTCCCGGACGGCACGCGCCTGCTGCTGGACTGCGGGCTGTTCCAGGGGCAGCGGGAGCTGCGCCGCCGCAACTGGGCGAGCTTCCCCCTCCCGCCGTCCTCGGTTTCCGCCGTGAGTTTGAGTCACGCCCACCTCGACCACTGCGGCTACCTGCCCGCCCTGGTACGGCAGGGCTTCGACGGTCCCGTCCGCACCACGCCGGAAACGGCCAGGCTCGCCGCCATCGTCCTGCGCGACAGCGCCAAGCTCATGGCGGACGAAGCCCAGCACGCCAACACCTACGGCTGGTCCAAGCACCACCCGGCGCTGCCGCTCTACGACGACAAGGACGTCACCCGGGCGCTGAACCTGATCGTCCCGGCCGGGCACGGGACAGACGTCGCGGTGGGCGGGGCGAGTGTGGTGCAGTACCCGGCCGGGCACATCCTCGGCTCCTCCTGGACGCGGGTGACCCTGCCCGGCGGGCGCACCCTCGTCCACACCGGCGACCTGGGCCGTCCGTGCCACCCCATCCTCCGCCCGCCCGCGCCGCTGGAGGCCGCCGACGTGCTGCTGGTCGAGTCGACGTACGGCAACCGCCGCCACGACGACGAGCGGACACTGGACGACATGGCGGCCGCGATCACCCGCACGGTGGACCGCGGCGGCTCGGTGCTCATCCCGGCCTTCGCGGTGGACCGCACCGAGGTGATCCTCTACCGGCTGGGCGAGCTGCGCCGCGCGGGGCGCATCCCGGAGATCCCCGTCTACGTCGACAGCCCCATGGGGCTGGCCGCCCGGGACGTCTACCTGGAGGCCATCGCGAACGGCTCGGCCGAGCTGCGGCCCGGCCTGACCCGCGACACGCTGGATCCGAGCTGGGTGCACGAGCTGCGGACCGCCGAGGAGTCGATGACCGTGAACGACCCCGGCCGGCCCTGCGTCGTCGTGTCCGCCTCCGGCATGGCCAGCGGCGGGCGCGTCCTGCACCACCTGCGTCACATGTTGCCCGACCCGAAGATGACCGTCCTGGTCGTGGGCTTCGCGGCGCTCGGCACCCGGGCACGCGACCTCGTGGACGGCGCCACCTCGGTCAAGATCCACGGCCACTACGTCCCCGTGCGCGCCGAGATCGTGGACCTTCCCGGCTTCTCGGTGCACGCCGACGCCGACGACATGATCGCCTGGCTGTCGACCGCCACCAGGCCGCCTGAGGTCGTCTACGTCGTCCACGGCGAGCCGGACGCCTCCGAGAGCCTGCGCGACCGCATTCAGCGGGAGCTGGGCTGGCTGGCCGTCGTGCCGCGTCAGGACGAGCGCGTCGTGGTCTGACTCACAGCGGGGCGCACCAGCGGAAGCGGGTGCCGCCGCCCTCGGGCGCCTCGATGTCGAACGTGCCGCCGAGCTGGAGGGCGCGTTCCTCGATGTTGCGCAGCCCGCTGCGCCGTCCGCCTCCGGTCAGGCCCACGCCGTCGTCCTGTACGGCCAGCGTCAGAACGCCGTCGCGCACCTCGACCGAGACGTCCGCTCTGGTGGCCTTCGCGTGCCGTACCAGGTTGGACAGCAGCTCGCGCAGTACGGCCAGCAGCTGGTCGGCGACCGGCTCGGGCACCCCGTGGTCGAGCGGGCCCTCCATCCGCAGGCCGGGCATGAACCCCAGGTGGCCGCGGGCGTCCTCCACCAGGCCCACGACGCGGGCCCGCAGGCTCGGCGCGTCGGGCCGGCGGGTGGCCTGCAGCGCGAAGATGGTCGAGCGGATCTGCCGGATGGTCTCGTCCAGCTCGTCGATGGCGTGCCGCACCCGCTCGGCCGCCTCGGGGCGCTCCACCAGCCGGACCGCGCCCATCAGGCTCATCGCGACCGCGAACAACCGCTGGATGACCACGTCGTGCAGGTCCTTGGCGATGCGGTCGCGGTCCTCCAGCAGGCTCAGCCGTTCGGCGTCGCGGCGGGCCTCGGCCAGCTCCAGCGCCACGGCGGCCTGCCCGGCGAAGGCGGTCAGCATGGCCAGGTCCCCGGCGGTGAAGGGCAGCCGGCCCACCCGCTTGACCAGCTTGAGCACGCCGCGCACCGCCGACCCGGCGCCCAGCGGCGCGATGAGAACGGGGCCGGTGCTCAGCTCACCCGGCATCAGGTCGACTCCCGCCGAGGTGGTCGCCTCCACCACCGGCTCACCAGTGCTGAACACGTGCCCAGCCAGCGTGTCGGCCACGCTCACCGCCTGGCCCACCAGCTCCTCGGCGTGCAGGCCGTCGGCCACCACAGCCTTCAGCCACTCCTTGGACTCATCCGGCAGAAGCACCAGGGCCAGGTCGGCGTCCGTCATGGCGTGGGCGCTCGCGGCCAGCATGCGCAGCACCTCGGCGGACGCCGCGCCGGACAGCAGACTGGTGGTGATCTCCGCCGAGGCCTGCAGCCACCGCTCCCGCCGCCGCGTCTCCTCGAACAGCCGGGCGTTCTCCACCGCCACCCCGGCCGCGGTCGCCAGCGCGACGACGATCGCCTCGTCCTCCTGATCGAACTCGCCGCCGCGTTTTTCGGTCAGGTACAGGTTGCCGAACACCTCATCGCGGATCCGGATCGGCACCCCCAGAAAGCTGCCCATCTCCGGATGCCCCGGCGGGAAGCCGTAGGACTCCGGGTGGTCGGAGATGCGGGCCAGCCGCAGCGGCCGGGCGTCCTTGATCAGCAGTCCGAGCAGGCCCAGCCCGTGCGGCCAGTGCTCGATGCGGGCGATCTCCTCCTCGCTCAGCCCCACCGGGATGAACTGGATGAGCGTGCCGCCCTCCCCCACCACCCCGAGCGCGCCGTAGGAGGCGTCCACCAGGTTGGTGGCGGTCTCCACGATCCGCCGCAGCACGGTCTCCAGGTCCAGATCGCTGCCCACCGACACCACCGCGTCCAGCAGGGCGTGCACCCGGTCCCGGGTGGCCAGCACCGCGTTCAGCCGGACCTGCAGCTCCGCGAGCAGCTCATCCAGCCGCATCTGCGGCAGCAAGGAGCTTGCTCCCACATCAGCCACATTCGGCAGTGTCTCACTCGGCGAGCCGATATCCCACCCCGCCATTCCCGGGACGGTAAACGGCCGCTGCCGCCTCCTCATGGAATCGGCAGCGGCCGTATCCCTGCCGCCGCCCGCCGGGGCCTCGGGACCGGCGATCCGTCCGCCGACCGGGGATGCCACCTCGAAGCGGACGGGCCTGACGACCTCGCGGTCGCCGACGCCTCCCCGTCGTCCGGTTTGGGATCTCCGGGACCTTGCCCTTCGGCTCCCGGGCGGGGTGCCGCACCTTCAGGATTCCGCTCCGCCTCGCCTTGCCACAGGGTCGTCCGGCCCCGCCTGGTGGGACCTTGGTCCTTCACGGGTCTTCCACGGCGTCCGCGGCGGGAGGCTCAGGCGCTGTGCATGTCGAGGGCGCTGTACATGTGGAGGGAGCAGAAGATGCACACCATCCGCATCCTGGCACGCCCGAAACCCTCGCACCCCTCGCCGGACCTCGACCTCCGCACTCCGGCGGGCAGGCCCCTCCCGTACTAGCCCGACCGGCTCACACGTCGGAGGTCAGCGAGAAGTAGGCCTCTTCCTCCTGGGCGAAGTGCAGCGTGAGCACCGCGTGCAGGCCGTACAGGCAGGCCCGCAGGTCGTCCAGCTGGCCGGCGGACAGCCCGCCGGAAGCGGCCAGGTCCAGATGCCGCCCCAGGCGGGCGACCAGCCTGCCGATCTCCGCGTGCGCCCTGCTCATGGTCACCGTAGCCTCCGGGTCGCCCAGCAGCCGGCTCACCGCCGGGTACAGCCGCCGCTCCTCGGCCTGCTCGTGCGGCAGCAGCTCCTCCGTCAGGAAGGCGTGCAGCCGGTGCAGCCGGGCCGGGGCCTCGGGCCGGTCCAGCTCGTCGGCCGTCTGCCTGATCAGGTCGAGGGGCGGGCGGAGGGCGGCGTGCTCGTGCTCGAAGCGGCGCAGCAACGCGTCGGTTCCCGCGTCCACCCGCAGGCGGGTGCCGGGAGCCGGACGCAGAGCCCGCAGGGCGTTGAGGATGACCGCCACGTCGATGCCTTCCTGGAACATCGCGCCCGCCGTCGGCGGCAGCCAGCCCAGCGCGGCGATGACCATGGCCAGCAGCGACAGCCCGATGCCCACCCCCGCGCCCTGCACGGCGATGCGGCGAGCACGGCGTGCCACGTCCATCGCGTCGGCCAGCCGGTCCAGCCGGTCGGTGGTGAGCACCACGTCGGCCGCCTGCGCGGAGGCGGCCGACCCGTGCGCGCCCATGGCCACGCCGACGCTCGCGGCGGCCAGCGCCGGAGCGTCGTTGACGCCGTCGCCCACCATGACGGTCACCGCCTTGTCGGCTTCCTCGCGGACGCCGGCGACCTTGGCGGCGGGGCTCTGCTCGGCCAGCACCCGGTCGACGCCGAGGACGGCCCCGACGCTCTCGGCGACCTCGGCCCGGTCGCCGGTGAGCATCACCACGCTGTCGATCCCGGCCGTCCGCAGCCGCCGCAGCGTGCGAGCCGCGTCGGGGCGGATCGCGTCACGCAGCAGGATCACCCCGGCGACGTGGTCGTCCGCGGTCACCCACACGGTCATGGCGCTGTCCAGCGCGGCCCTGGCCCGCTGCGCCGCCATCCACTCGGTGGCGGGTACGGCAGGGGCCTTGCCGACGTGGACGCGGTGTCCCTCGACCATGCCGGTGGCTCCCACTCCGGGTTGCTCGGTGACGCCGGAGGCCGCCGGTGGGGTGAGGCCGCGGGCGGAGCAGGCGCGGACGATGGCCGCCGCCAGCACGTGGGAGGACATCTGATCCACGCCCGCCGCCCACCGCAGGACGTCCCCGGCGCGGAATCCGGGCGCAGCCACGACGTCGAACACCTCCGGCCGTCCCGCCGTCAGCGTCCCGGTCTTGTCCAGCACGAGCGTCCGGGCGTGGCCCAGCGTCTCCAGCGCCGCCCCGCCCTTGACCACCACGCCGCGGCGGGCCGTACGGGACAGGCCGGCGGCGATCGCCGCCGGGGCGGCCAGCAGCAGCGGGCACGGCGTGGCCACGACCAGCACGGCCACCGCCCGCACCGCCTGGCCCGTCACCGCCCAGGCGAGCCCGGCCAGCAGCAGCGTGGCGGGCAGGAACCAGGCGGCGAAGCGGTCGGCGAGCCGCACCACGGGCGCCGTGTCCGCCTCGGTCTCGCGCGCCAGCCGCACGATTCCCGCGTAGGCGCTCTCCTGCGCCGTGCCGGTGGCGCGCAGGTCGAAGGCCGCGCCGGCGTTGACGACACCGCTGCGCACGCTGTCGCCTTCGGTGTACTCCACCGGGACGGACTCGCCGGTCAGCGCCGACTCGTCCAGCACCGCCGCGCCGCGCGCCACCACCCCGTCGACCGGGACGATCTCGCCTGTGGGGACCAGCAGCAGGTCGCCACGCCGTACCTCGTCGATGCCCACCGGCGTGGGCATGCCGTCGACGTATCGCCGCGCTGAGCGCGGCGCTCGCTCATACAGCGCCGTCAGGTCCCGGCGCGCCCGCCGCAGCGCGTACCGCTCCAGCGCCCGGCCCGTGGCCAGCATCACGGCGATGACCGCCCCCGCCAGGTACTCCTGGACGGCCAGCGCGCCCGCCAAGGCCAGCACCGCGATCGCATCCACGCCCAGGCGCCGCTCCCGCAGTGCGGAGACCACCCACCAGATCGCGGGCGGCACCGCCACCGCGGTCCCGGCCGCCCAGGCGACGTCCCCGACCATCGTGTATCCCAGCAGGTGCAACCCAGCGCCGACCAGCAGCGCACCGACGGTCAGGGCCAGGAACACCCACGACTTCATCGGCCACCCGCCCGGGGACGCACCACGGCGACCGGGCACGGCGCGTGGTGCAGTACGCCGTGGCTCACCGAGCCGAGGACGGCCGAGGCCGGCCCACCGAGCCCGCGCGATCCCACCACCAGCATCTCCGCGCCCCGCGAGGCGTTGACCAGGGCGGCGACCGGATGGTCGCAGACGGTCGACTCCCGCATCGCGATGTCCGGGCACTTCTCCCGCCACGGCGCCAGGCGGTCCCGCGCCGCCGCCGACTCCTCCGCGGGCGCCTGGCCCGACGAGCCATGCCAGGGCCAGGCGTGCCAGGCGTAGACCACGTGCATCCGCGTCCTTCTCGCGCGGGCCTGGTCGATCGCGTACTCCAGGGCGGCCTCGGCGGGAGCCGAGCCGTCGAAGCCGACGACGATCTCGCCGAACAGGTCCCACGGGTTCTCACGGACCACCACGACGGGTCCGTCGGCGTGCCCGGCGACGCCCAGGCTGACCGAGCCGAGCACGAGCCCGCCGAAACCGCCCACGCCCCTGCTGCCCAGCACGACGCTGTCGGCGCCCGCCGACTCGGCCGTCAGCACCTCGACCGGGTGCCCCGGAAGCAGCGCGGAACCGATCTCCAGTCCCGGGGCGTGCCCACGGGCACGATGCACCGCTGCCCGCAGCGCTCCTCGGCAGACGGACACGTCTCCGCGCCCGGCAATCGCCCACGGCTCGCACGCGTGCACGATGCGCAAGGGGCGTCTGCGGCGCGCAGCGTCATCCGCGGCCCATTCCACCGCGGCGAGCGCCCGCATCGAGCCGTCCACGCCCACGACGATCGGATCGCCCATTTCCCGCCCCCTTCACCGGTCCTCTCCGTCCAGCCTCGGGGACGGCGCTCGGTTCAGCCCGGGGAGGAAGTCACAGAGTGCAGGGCCTTTCGTCACGTGCGGACGCGGACGCCTTCGGCGAGCCGACAGGTGCCGAGCCTGCCGAAGGTCCCTCCTCCGGGTGACGTCCGACCGCTCACGGACGGGGTCGTGGCGTAGTCCACTGGAAACAGACGAAAGGAGGAGCCATGGACTGGCCTCTCGCACTGGTCATCATCGCCGCGATCTTCGCGCTCGCGGCCATCATCACATCGTTCATCGCACGCTCGAAGTGACCCACCCCTCGGAGGAGGGGTGATGACGGCGCGTCCGGTCGGCGTGCCGCCCGGGGTGGCCGCGCGGATCTACCCGACGGCCTCCGGCTCCGGCGTCAGGGTGAGGTCTGCGCCGTGGTCGCGGGCGCCGCGGCGATGTCGTCGCAGTAGAGGTCGACGGGTGCCCACCATGCTCCTCCGCGTTCCGGACCGGGCGCCAGGGGCGGAGGTCCTCACCTGTCGTCCGTCTTCCGGACCGGACCGGCGATCCGCCCCGGCGCCGGCATCCCTCCAGCGATTCCCTCTCGTCGGGACATCACGTGACCAACGACTCTGGTGCCGTCGCATGCCCGGACGTGTGCTGGAGTGGTGAGAATCTTGCGCAGGATCGCTCTCCGCCTGGGCGGCGGCGACGGCCGCGTCGATCGGCAGAATCTGGACGACGTCCGGGCGTCGGAGGTGACCGAGTCCTTCACCGGGACCGCCGGGGAGCACGCGGTCACCGCGGTGCCGATGTTCGAGCCGGGCGTGACGGCCGGCGAGGCCAGGTCACGGATGTCGGGCAGGCGCTTCGACAGCGCCGCCGACATCGTCGTCTGCGGACCCGACCGGCGCGTGTACGGCATGCTGGCGATCGAGCGCCTGCTCGCCGCCGATGACGACGTACCGCTGGCCGACCTGATGGACCGCGACCCGCCCACCGTCACCCCGGACGTCGACCAGGAGGTCGCCGCCTGGCGGGCCGTCCGGCACGGCGAGAGCAGCCTGATCCTGGTCGGCCCGGACGGCCGGTTCCACGGCCTGGTGCCCCGGCGCCGGATGCTGCGCGTCCTGCTGGAGGAGCACGACGAGGACCTGGCGCGCCTGGGCGGTTACCTGAAAGGCTCCGCCGTGGCCAGGACCGCCGCCGAGGAGCCGGTCGGCAGGCGGTTCCTCCACCGGATCCCCTGGCTGCTGCTGGGCCTGGCGGGCGCCGCGGTGTCCGCCGTCCTGCTGGGCTCCTTCGAGGAACGGCTGGCGGCCAACGTCACGCTGGCGTTCTTCCTGCCCGGCGTGGTGTACCTGGCCGACGCGGTCGGCACGCAGACGGTCACCGTCGTGGTCCGCGGGTTGTCGGTCGGCGTGCCCGTCAGCCATCTGGTGCGCCGCGAGGGCATGACAGGGGTGCTGATCGGCGCCGTGCTGGCCTGCGCCTTCCTGCCGTTCACGCTCCTGTTCGGCGACGCCGCGGTGACGCTGATCGTGACGGTGTCGCTGTTCGCCGCCTGCTCGGTCGCCACGCTTCTCCACCTCACCCTCCCCTGGGCGCTGAGCCGCCTGGGCCGTGACCCCGCCTTCGGCTCGGGCCCCTGGCCACCGTCCTGCAGGACCTGGTGTCCATCACGATCTACCTGGTCACGGCCACGGTGCTGGCATCTGTGTGACGTTCGGCCCTGGCCGAGCCCCTCGTCCCGGTCTGCACTGGAAGGGGAGGTGGGTTCCCATGTCCGTGGATCTGAAGGAGACGCACGTCGCCGTGGTGTTCCTGGTCGGCGACCGGGCCTACAAGCTGAAGAAGCCGGTGAACCTGAGCTTCCTGGACTTCACCACCCGGCAGGCCAGGCAGGCCGCCTGCCAGGAGGAGGTCGAACTCAACCGCCGCCTCGCGCCGGACGTCTACGAGGGAGTCGCCGACGTGCTGGGCCCGGACGGGGAGCCGTGCGACCACCTGGTGGTGATGCGGCGCATGCCGGAGGAGCGCCGCCTGGCCACGCTGGTTCGCACCGGCAAGCCGGTGGACGACCACCTGCGCGACATCGCCCGCCTGGTCGCCGGGTTGCACGCCAAAGCGCGGCACGGACCGCAGATCGACCGCCAGGGCGGCCGGGAGGCGCTGCGCGGCCGGTGGGCCGACAGCTTCGCCCAGGTGCGCGGCCTGCCAGGCGCGCCCGTCGAGCCCCGCACGGTCGACGAGACCGAACGCCTCACGCTCCGCTTCCTGGACGGGCGCGCGCCGCTGTTCGACAGCCGCATCGCCGAGGGGCGCGTCGTCGACGGCCACGGCGACCTGCTGGCCGAGGACATCTTCTGCCTGGACGACGGCCCTCGGATCCTGGACTGCCTGGAGTTCGACGAGCGGCTGCGCTTCCTGGACGGGCTCGACGACGCGGCCTTCCTGGCCATGGATCTCGAACGGCTGGGCGCGCCCCGGCTGGCCGAGCTGTTCCTGCGCTGGTACGTGGAGTTCTCCGGGGACCCCGCCCCGCCCACGCTATGGCACCACTACCTGGCCTACCGGGCGTTCGTCCGCGCCAAGGTCGCCTGCCTGCGCCACTGGCAGGGAGAGGCCGAGGCCGGATGGGAAGCCCGGCAGCTGGCCGGCCTCACGCTTCGCCACCTGCGCGCGGGCGCGGTCACCCTGGTCATGGTGGGCGGCTCACCGGGCACCGGCAAGACGACGCTGGCCGGGGCCGTCGCCGACCGGCTCGGCCACACGCTGCTGAGCAGCGACCGCATCCGCAAGGAGCTCGCGGGGCTCGACCCGCTGCAGCCGGCCGCCGCGCCGTACCAGGAGGGCATCTACAGCCCCGAGCACACCGAACGCACCTACGCCGAGCTGCTCGCCCGCGCCGAGACGTTGCTCGGCCTGGGCGAGCCCGTCGTCCTGGACGCCTCCTGGACCGGCGAGCGCCACCGCGCCATGGCCGCCGACGTTGCCGGCCGCACCCACAGCGATCTGGTGGCGCTGCGGTGCACGGTCATGCCGCAGATCGCCGCGGAGCGGCTCGCCGGCCGGCGGCCGGGCGCCTCGGACGCCGACGCGGCCATCGCCGAGGTCGTGCGCTCCGCCGCGTCCCCTTGGCCTGACGCCGTCGAGATCGACACCGGCGCTCCGCTCGAGCAGGCGCTCGACCGCGCCCTGGCGGCCGTCCACCCGCCGGAGCGGGAGATCTCCTGGCGCTTCCGCCGACCCCAGATGGAGCCGGACTGACGACTTCGGCAATGGGACGGATGCCAGCGGCGTCCGGTTGCCTGGATCGGGCTGCGGCTGGCCGGTCATGCCACCGTTTCGTGCTCCAGGAGGCCGGCCGTACCACACGGGTGCGGGTCGGCCACGCCTGGTACGCGGTACGCGCCAGGCAAGACGGGGCTCGCCGCCGAGGGCGGCACGATGCTCACGTGTCTCCGTGCACTTCCCGCGATGAGGGCCTGTCGTCGGGCAAGGTCGGGACCTTCGGCCCTGATCCGCGACGCCGCCGTCCGGCAGGCTGGCGGGTATGCATGTCGACGGTTCCGGTCTGCGGGTGCTCTCCCGGCGGGAGTGCCTGGAGCTGCTGGCGTCGGTCCCGATCGGGCGGATCGTGTTCACCGACCGGGCCCTGCCGGCGGTGCAGCCGGTGAACTTCTGCCTGGACGGCGAGCGCGTCGTGATCCGCACGACGACCGGGTCGAAGCTGGCCGCGGCCACCCGGCACGCCGTGGTCGCCTTCGAGGCCGACGAGTTCGACGCGGCCGAGCGCACCGGCTGGTCGGTCACCGCGGTCGGGCACGCCCGCGCCGTCCACGATCCCCTTGAGCGGGTACGGCTGGCCGCGCTGCCGCTGGAACCGTGGGCGCCGGGCGAGCGGGACCACTTCATCGTCGTCGAGGTGGAGCAGGTCTCCGGGCGGCGAATCACCCGAACACGGTCCCCTGGTCACGCCCTGAGCCCGAGCTCGGAGCCCAAGGCCGACCGCGAGCCGGCCGGCAACCCGCCACTCCCTCAGTCGGGCGCGGGCCTGCGACCCCACGCCAGGTAGGCGACCTGGCCCACGGGCTGGACGAAGATGCCCAGCCACCACCACGCCTTCCTGCCCCGCAGCTCGTCCTGTGGCCGGGATCACAGGTCCGTCGCGGCCAGGGCGGTGAGGGCGCACTCCAGCGAGGCCAGCCCGAGCAGCGCGCTCCGCTGCCGCGGGGACAGGTCCGGCCAGCGCGTGCGTCTCGGCCGCCTCGTCACGACCCGCACCTCCCCGTAGCCGTGGCCTCGCCGTACGGCTGCCGCCCAGGCCGAAGCCACCGCCGGAGCCCTCTCCCGGGTGCTCGCCCTCCTGCTTGCCGCTGCCGCCACCCCCGCCACCGGCGATCCTCGCCACGGGGATCAGCGTCACGCCGTCGTGCGTGGTCGGCTCGTCGGCATTGCCGCGGTTTCGTAGGGGTACTGGTCACGGCCACAGTGCCCGTGACGAGATGACGTTCGGCTCTGGGCACGCCGCGGTCCTCCGCCAGACCCCATGGCTACCCACCGCCAGCAGGAGGCTCGCGGGTACCGGGCAGGATCTCCTGCTCCACCTCGACATGGCGGGCCCACTGGCGTACTCCCATCCGGCGGCGGCACGCGAACAGGCCCACCCCGAGGACGGGGTGGGCCTGCTGGTGCGGCCGGTGCCTACTTGAGGTAGGGGTTGCGGTGGACGATGCCGAGGTTGCCCCACCACCTGCCCAGGCCGAGCGTGTCGCCCGCGCCCGCGAGGGCCAGGCCGATCAGCACGATGGTGTAGACGAGGTGGTCGTCCATGAAGGGGTTGTTCGCGAGGGGCAGCTCGGCCGCCCACATGAGCATCAGCAGCAGGCCGCCGGTGGCCGCGGCGATGCGCAGGCCGATGCCGAGGATCAGCGCCAGGCCGATGCCCAGCAGGCCGGTCATGAACAGCCAGTCGACCCAGGTCTGTCCGGCCAGGCCGGTGAAGAAGCCGCCGAGGGCGTTCTCGCCGGTGCCCTTGAGAAAACCGGTGGTCGGGCTGCCGCCGTTGATCCACGCCTTGGCGGCGGGGGTGGCGAAGCCGAGGCCGAAGGCCTTGTCCAGGAACGCCCACAGGAAGATCCAGCCGAGCGCGATGCGGGCGATGGCCCACACGTAGTCCACCGGGCGCGTCGTCGTGGTGTGGGGGACGGGGGCGGTGACGGGCTTTGCGTGGATGGCGGTCATCGGTGGTCTCCTTGTCTGTCTGCCTTCCATCCCACCGTTTCCGCGCCTTGGCCCGTAGTGCCGGAGGTCTCGCGTGGGAGGGACCTTCGGCCCGCG
>NZ_MSZZ01000092.1 GCF_002093975.1 Thermoactinospora rubra | reverse complement strand
CCCTGATCCGTGTCCTTTCCTACAGACACATCTGCGGAACCCAAGCCGATAACACCTGCCGGGTGGACACGCAGATAGCCGAGGACAGTGCGGAGCTGGCAGACTCAGTACTCAACGGAGATCCAGTTTCAGACGGATGGTTGTGGAAGATCACCCGTTCTACCGGATCTCCGTTCTGCTTGACAGCCCACAGCCTCTCTTAACTACCCGGCATTGAGCCTAGATCCCGCCGGAGACCCGTGGAGCAAGGCTTTCTGAGCTAGGCCGGAACCCTCTCGATGGTGACCTTCTCCAGCACGACGTCCTGCACCGGGCGGTCGTTGCGGCCGGTGGGGGTGTTGGCGATGGAGTCGACGACGTCGCGGCCCTCGATGACCTCGCCGAAGATGGTGTGGCCCTGGTTGAGGTGGGGCTGGGCGCTGACGGTGATGAAGAACTGGGAGCCGTTGGTGCCCTTGCCGAAGCGCTTGCCGGCGTTGGCCATGGCCATGAGGTAGGGCCGGTTGAAGGTGTTCTTGGCGTGGATCTCGTCGTCGAAGTCGTAGCCGGGGCCGCCGGTGCCCTGGCCGAGCGGGTCGCCGCCCTGGATCATGAAGCCGCGGATGACGCGGTGGAAGATCGTGCCGTCGTAGAGCGGATCGGTGGTCTTCCGCCCGGTTTCCGGGTGGGTCCACTCGCGGGCGCCCTCGGCCAGCTCGACGAAGTTGCGAACGGTCACCGGGGCGAGCTCGGGGAAGAGCTTGACGCGGATGGTGCCGTGGTTGGTCTGAAGGTTTGCGATCAGCTTCTCAGTCACGAGAAAGCCGCCCCCTCTGCGTTTTGTCCAGGTGTGTCGATTGTGGCCCTCGGGCCTCTCCAGCATCCTCCCACGGCCCGGGATGATTGAGGCGCCTTCCTCCGGGAAGGTCACGCTGCGGGGCCCCAACGACAGGGGAGGTTGTCGTGTCCCTGACACTCAGAAAACGCCGCGTGATCGTTGAAGTTCCGAGCACGTGGATGGGCCGCATGAAGGCCCAGGCGATGCGGGCCGGTGACCGGCTCGCACCGATGGCGGGGCAGGCCAGACAGGTCGCCTCGTCGCGTTTGGAGGACGCCCGTCACTGGGCGGCGCCGAGACTCGAGGAGGCCGCCCATCGGGTGGAGGAGGAGTTCGCGCCGCGCGTCAGCGAGATGCTGACCCGGGCGGCCAAGCGGGTCGACCCGACCCCGGCGCGTACGCGCCGCTGGCCGGTCGCCGTCCTCATGACCGGGATCGCGCTGGGCGCGATGGGTTACATGTTCTACCGTCGCAACGCCCAGCAGTGGACCGACCAGATGAAGGACTCGGCGGCCGACGCTTCCCGGTGGGTCAGCGAGAAGGCCGACCGCGCCGCGGACCAGGCCTCCTCCGTGGCCGACGAGGCGTCCAAGAAGTAAGCCGTCCGGCGCCCCCGGGGAACGTGGACCCCGGGGGCGCCGACGTGCCCACTGCGTTGACGTATAACCAAGCGCTTGCTACAACGAGGCATGACGCTGTCACCCCTCGACGACTACCCCGTCCATCAGGCGCCCGAGGTCATGCGCCACGTCGCGACCTCCGACCGCAACTTCTACGACCGGTACTACTTCAACTGCCACGACGGCACCGGCGAGCTGATGCTGCTCGTCGGCCTCGGCCAGTACCCCAACCTGGGGGTCACCGACGCCTTCGCCTGCGTACGGCACGCGGACATCCACAGGGTCGTGCGCGCCTCGCGCGAGCTCGGCGACGACCGCATGGACACCCGGGTCGGCCCCTTCCGCGTCGAGGTCCTCGAAGGGCTCAAACGGCTCCGCGTGGTGCTGGAGCCGACCGAGCATGGCCTGTCCTTCGACCTCGCCTGGGAGGGCACGATCCCGGCGACGCTCGAACCCCGGCACTTCCTGCGCTGGCAGGAACGGGTGGTCTTCGACTCGCTGCGGCTGGCGCAGACCGGGCGCTGGAGCGGGCACATCCGGGTGGGGGACGTCGAGATCCCGGTCACGCCCGACCGGTGGCAGGGCACCCGTGACCGGTCGTGGGGCATCCGGCCGGTCGGCGAGCCGGAACCGCCCGGCATCCAGGTGAAGAACCCGGGGACCTTCTACTGGTAGTAAAGACCTTAGACATCACTTCGTCTGAGGGGGCGCTCGTGCTGAAGCTGGCCGACCAGGCACCCGGCATGATTCCCGTGATCTCGTACGCCCGGATCTCGTCGGACACCCGCAAGGACGAACACGGGATCAAGGACCAGCACAAGATCAATCACAGGACGGCTGCCAAGCACGGATGGACGGTCGTCCGGGAACTCGACGACAACGACAAGTCCGCGGCCAAGGCCGACGTCTACCGCGATGGCTTCGAAACCATGATCAAGGCTCTGCGGGCGGGTCACCTCGACGACGGAACACCGGTACAGGGTGTGGTGGTCGTCGCGGACGACCGCTTGGTGCGTCGCCCCGGCGACTACGAACGCTTCGTGGAGGCGTTCACCTACCATGACGGCTTCGTCTACGCCGACGAGAAGCAGACCAAGAACCTCTACAGCGAGGATGTGGAGAGCATGGGCCTGTTCGGGGCCGTGATCTCCAAGATGGAAGTTCGTAAGATGCAGCGACGGATGCGCAACTCGCACCGGGAGCGGGCAGAGCAAGGCACTCCCGTAGGCGGTCCTCGTCCCTTCGGGTGGCAGGAAGACCGGCGAACACTGGATCCAGTAGAGGCGCCGCTTCTCCGGCAGGCCGCCCGCGATGTGATCGGCGGGCGCTCGCTCCACTCCATCGTGACAGAGTGGATCAAGAACGGGGTCCGGACGTCGCGGGGACATCAGTGGCGAACCCGTACGCTCAAGGTCGCGCTCTTGAACCCTCGCCTGTGCGGCTGGCGAAGCCTGAACGGTGAGCTGGTGCGAGACGACGACGGCAACCCGGTCGTAGGGCAATGGGAACCGGTCCTGACCCACGAAGAGTGGTTGGCCATAAAAGCGATCTTCGACCGGCGGAAGGGGCATGAAGTACTTCGCGACGGCACGATCGGTAATCCGCTTCCTCGCGACTTCCGCGAGAATCGCCACCTGCTCACCGGAATCCTGCGATGTGGCAAGGTCCTCGAAAACGGCCGGATGTGTAATACGCCGCTGGGCGTTCGCACCCGTAAGGACGGCGGACATCACATCTATCGGTGCCCGGCGAAGAGCAAGGGCGGCTGCGGGTCTCTCGCGAGGCGCGGGGACCTCGTTGACCTCTACGTGTCGGAACTCGTCCTGGCGAAGCTGGAAGAGGCGCGGATGCGCAAAGTGCCCACCTCGGACGTCTGGCCTCGGCAGAAGGAACTCGAAGAAGCACAAACGGCTCTGGATGAGCACGTGAGTGCATTCATGGACAAGCCACGCAGGATAAGCGCCGAGATGTTCTACCGGCTGCTTCCCGCCCTTGAGCGCGAGGTGCAGGAGCTCCGGGCAGAGAAGAGCCGCTTCGAGGGGGCCGCGAGAGCTCAGCGGGCACGTACGGAGATCAACGTGGATGATCTGCGGAAGCGCTGGTATCTGCCAGAGAGCGAGGGCGGGCTACCGATGTCACGGAAGCGCACGTATGTGCGTGAGGTGCTGCACACGGTCATCGTCCATCCCAGCGGGAAGACTGGCCGGGCTCCCTTCAACCCCGATCTTCTTGAGCCGATCCCGCGCGACGCCGCGTAGGACGTCCAAGACGTCTTCAAGACCGACAGGAAGCCGTGACCCTTACTGAAGAGTGACGGCTTCCTTGCTTATAGCCCGGCTTCGACGGACGTCTACGGACTCCCTCGGACGCTGACGGACGCTGACGGACGCTGACGGACGTTAAGAAGCGGGTGAGACGTGGAACTTTACATTGGATTCACTCGTTGCCGGGGTGGTAAATCTAGAGGTGACCGAAAGCCACCGACCCACAGACGATCTCCACAAGGAGGAGAGCGAGAAACCGGCCGCGACCATTCAATCCGAGCGCATTAAAGTCACCGGGCATTCAAAACACATGATTGCCGTTCCGTTGGAGGGACCCGGCCAACGGTAGGCCCTGATTCTCGACGAGCGCTCACCGGTTACCGTCGCATACAAAACACTCCAGAAGCACTCTCGCTCAGAGCACCACCGCAAGATGGCAGCTACCTTCCGTAGCTTGGTCTGCGCTGGTGCTTTGTCGTTCTCTGAGCGCGTTCGGTGGCTCCCTGCGGCGAAAGGAGCCTACCGCTGGTACCCGATGAGCTGGTGCCACACCTCAAGCTTGCTCAGGAGTGGGGCAAGCAGAAGGCCGCTCAACTCCCCGAGTGGTCGCCCGAGAAATGGCGGCGCGTCGCTGCCATTCTCGACGTCGAGATAGACCCTGGTCCCTCCGGCGTCGTCCCTGCTCATCCCGCCGAGAGTGGGAGGGATGCCGCGTGAGCGAGCACTCCTCCCTCTCTCCCGACATCCTTGCGGCGGCTCGGCGGGCGGAGCTGCCCGACTTCTCCCGGTGGCAAGAGATGGTCCGCGCTACCGGCGGATGTGCCCATCCGATCCGTCTCCAGGGCGAACGGGTGACCCTGGATGCGGCCACGGGCGAGGTCCTGGAGGTCTACCGCACCGCCGACGAACCGACCGGGTATCTGCTGACCGCGTGCGGCAACCGGCGCGCAGCACGTTGCCCGGCCTGCTCGGAGGTCTACCGAGACGATACCTATCACCTGATCCTGTCCGGACTGCGGGGCGGCAAGGGCGTACCCGAGGACGTCAGCACACACCCGCGCGTATTCGCGACCTTCACCGCCCCGTCCTTCGGCGCTGTCCACACGCGACGCGAGAAGGGAGGCAAGACGCTGCCCTGCCGTCCTCGACGCGACAACCCGGTGTGCGAGCACGGCCGGTTGCAAGAGTGCCGGGTACGGCACGCCGAGAATGATCCCCAGATCGGGCAACCGATCTGCGTGGACTGCTATGACTACGTCGGCGCAGTGCTGTGGAACGCGCATGCGGGCGAGCTGTGGCGGCGCTTCACTCAGGCTCTACCGGCCGCCTTCGCCCGATCGCTCGGTATCACGCGGGCGGAGCTGCGGCGGCGGGTTCGGCTGTCGTATGCCAAGGTCGCCGAGTACCAGGCGCGGGGCATGGTTCACTTCCATGCCGTGATCCGCCTGGACGGCCCCGGTGGACCGGCCGACCATCCCCCGGACTGGGCTACCGTGCCCACCCTGGAACGCGCGATTCGGCAAAGTGCCGAACACGTCGCCGTACCCGTCCCGGATGCCTCGGGCGACTCGTCCATCGTGCTGCGCTGGGGTCGCGAACTCGATGTCGAGCCGGTCTACCTCGACTCCGGCCTGGAGGGGATGTCTGACCATCGGGTCGCGTCCTACATCGCGAAGTACGCAACGAAGGGTGCCGAGTCTGCGGGCACGGTGGACCGCCCGATCCGCCACATGCGGGAAGTCGCCGGGCTCGACGTCAGCGAGCATGCCCGGCGCATGATCTACACGTGCTTCGTGCTGGCCGATCGGCCGGAGTATCGCGGCCTCCTGTTGCGGGCATGGGCGCACATGCTCGGCTACCGGGGGCACTTCTCGACCAAGAGCCGTCGCTACTCAGTCAGGCTCGGTGATCTGCGGCAGGCACGGGCCGATCATCGGGCGGCAGAGGCACGGCAGGCGCGGGGCCTCCCCGATCGTCCGGAGCACGAAACGGTTACTCACAGCGAGTGGCGCTACGCGGGGAGCGGCTACCGGCACGGCGAAGAGTTCTGGGCGGAGATCATCCGGCAGCGCACCGCGACCGCGCGCCGGATCGCTCGGGAGCGGGAGCAGCGCAAGACGGGGTGATGACGGCCCGGATCGTGCGGGAGTGGGGCGGCCGGCGGAATGCCGTAGGCACCCGAAGGGCGAGCGAAGCGAGTTCCGCCGGCGGCCCCACGGTGCGCTGTGTCGGATGGAGCAGAGGACTGCTGAGAGGGATTCAAAACCTCTACGGTGGATACACGACCTAGAGTTCAGCCCTTCGGGGCGTGCCGCTATCGAGATCGGCCAACTGCGAAGGCGGGGCATGGACGTCTGGATCACCTACCGTCTCATCAAGGATGATGACCCGAGCGGTGAATGCGAAGCTGGCAACGCGCCGGACCAAGAGAGTCGGCGAGAGCTGTTCACCCTTCCTGACCCGGACACGTCAGGATTCGAGCTGAACGGCACTTTCATCTCATACGGCCCCAGCATTGGGCAAATGCTCGCTGCGATCCGTCAGCGCAACAACTGTGATGCCGTCATTCTCAAGACCGAGATCGTTCGCCGTCAGCCAAGCGGCTAAGCGCGCTGCTCCGCATCGGCCAAGCGTGCACGGTAGTACTCCTGATCTCTCGGATACTGGCCGAGTCCGGCCAGTCCTTCGCGGAATCCTTCGGCGGCTGCCTGCCAATCTCGGACCGCATAGGCCGCGTCCGCCAGATGCAGCCGGGCGCGTACCGGGTCTAGCCAGTACAGCCAACTTGGACGGTCCGCTTCCTCCGGCACCCGCAGCGCCAGCTCGTAAGCTTCGTCGGCCAGACGGCGGGCTCGGTCGCGCTCCCCCACGGCAGCAGCAGCCATACAAGCGGCGTGAGCGGCAACGGACTCAGTGGCCGGAGACAAGGCGGTGAACGCATGTCGGGCGGCCTCAGCGGTCCGCAGGGCGCGTATGGGATCTCCACGGCTCAAGCTGTAGAAAGAGCGGACCCGGGTGACCCACGAAGCCAAGTCACCCTCCCCGGCCTCGACGGCCCATCCGTGGGCGAGATCGAGCCATGCCAGGGCCGCGCCATACTGGCCATGCTCGGCGGCGACCCACGACAGCCAGTGCGCGTGTTCCCCGGCAAGAACCAACAGACGGTCGGCGGCACGCCCGGAGGTGTCGGGAACGAGCCGGGTGACCGCGTCAAGCTGGGACCTGACAACCGGCCACAGTTCGCGCCCTCCTACGACGTCTTCGGCACGGCGATGCTCGGCCAACACGCGCCCGATCCACTCGGCAGTACGGATGTCGGTTCGTCCGGTCGCGTGGGCATGCGCTATCCGTTCGCGCAACTCTGGATCCGGGAGCCAATGTGCAAGGTTTTGTGCGTTACGGGCGATACCACCCAGTTCTTCGGGCACCTGCAACCCTTCAACGATCCGCGAAATGACTTCCGCTGAGGTTATCCGCCTGCGACCATTCTCGACGGCGGAAACGTGGGGCTGGGGCATGCCGATGAGCTCGCCCAACTTGAGCTGGGAGATCCCGGCAATGCGTCTGTACTCGCGGAAGACGACAGGCCAATCTTCCCGTGCCCACGCGGCACGTAGGCGCACGTCAGCCCAGAGGTTAGACCTGTTCATAGGCATGACAATACGCCCTTGGTATATGCCCGTGGAATCGAATCCGCGAAGCTCGGCCCCCACCATGGGAGACAAATAGCGGACCCGCCACAGTGCGCGAACACCGGGCGGGTCCTTGATCGCACACCGGAGGTGCGACCCATGGAGCAGCTTAAGACCATTCCGCCCAACCGGGCGAAGCCACATCCCTGCCACGAGGGCGGTGCCGGGGTGAACAAGCGTCAGTCCGAACGGCCGCGGGTGGACATGCCAGGCGCTCCCGCGTTGGTCGCCGTTGATCCGTGCGCGTCGGCGGAACGGCTGCGGCTGGCGCTTCAGGAACACCACATCGCCGCCGACGTTCACGACGGGTACGGGCCGCGCTGGTGTCCGTCTGGGCGGGCCTGGTCGTGTGGTGCGACGGTGAACGGTTCTGGTGGCGCTCGGGCTGGGACGAACGACGCCAGCGGACCGTCTACGCCTGGCACCCGGCCCATGACCCCGAGCACGCCGCCCGCCGCGTCTTCTTCCGCTACCGGGATCTGCGCGCCACGGACGGCCCGTCCCCAGCGGTCCAGGAAGGCGGATGCTGATGTACTCGGTTCCGATGCGCCTCCCGCTGTCGGGCGGCTCGCCCAGCCCGGAGTACGTCCAGGACTGCCTGATCGCCTTCTTCGGCTCCTGGGAGAACGCCTTGGCCAGTCCGGACGGCCGCGCGGTGATCGCCCGCCACCTCACCCCGCCTGACGACCTCGACCCCTAAAGACGGGGCGCGATGGGACGGCACACCCTCGGGTCGGCGCGGTCACGAGGATGCCCCGTCCCCGTCCCGTCGCGCCCGCAGCGGGACGGCAGCGCGGTGATCGTCCAGCCTTCCGGGTGGCTGGACCAACGCCGTATCCCGCGCTGCCGTACCCCCATGCGTGGGCCGGATCATCCCACGGCCCACTCCTCCCCCCGCCCCCGCACAGCCGCCCAAATTGTGTGTCCCGACCGAGATGTCAACTCCGGCTTCCGACGCCGGTCCCCCGTCCGGCTTCCACGCGGCCACACCCCCGAGCCGCACAGCCGGAGTTGACGCCGACCGAGGGACACGAACAATGGGCGCGCGGGGGCGGGGGCACGGACAGCAACCCGCACGCTGCCACCCTCTCAGGGCAGGCTCATCACCGGTGCCCATTGATCGCGTGTTTCCCCTGGGCGGGGTGCTGCTCGCGGGGCCGCCGCCCGCGTGCGGCGGCGGGCGCGTACGGCCCCCCAGGGCCGCATGCGCAAGCCCGCCTGGCCGCCGCGCGGGCGAGCGGCCTGCGGCGAGCGAAGCGAGCCCTTGACCCTGTAGAGAAACTTCTCGCCGAAGAACAGCTTGGACGCTCATGCATCGAGCGATGGGACATGAGCCGGGACCGGCATTCTGCCTGGTTGCGACGTGGCTGTCCTCGTCGTCGTGCCTGGACGATCATCGGATGCTGTGCTCATGCGGTCTTGATTAAGTGTTGTCTTATGCATGAACTAATGGCTGTACGCGCCGATGCAGTTCGACGACCACGCGATCCTGTGCATCCTCCAGGAGGACCACAAGGGGCGGCGGCTGCTGGAGGAGGCCGTTCGGGTGTGGGGGGACGGGCGCGAGGAGGAGTACCTGGGACGACCCGAGTACCACCCGGTCTACGCGCCCGGCACGCGCGAGGTCGTCTCGGCGACCGTGACCTTCTCCCCGCCCGGCGGCAAGCCGTTCGACGTGCGGTGCACGCCGCTGCTGCCGGTACACCTCATGGTCGGCACCGGGTACGGCCTGGAGCCGGACTGGAAGCACGGCATGTACCAGGGGCCAGGGCCCGTGGTCCAGGGGGTGACCTACACGTTGCCGGAGGACGCCGGGCGCATGTGGGGGATGGTCGACGCCGTGGGGCGCTTCGAGTACGACGGCCTCGTGGGGCACGGCCTGTTCGAGTACTGGGCTCTGGGGCCGCACCCCTCCTTCGCCTGACCCGCCGTACCCCAGCCGACCACCTCAGTGGTGCGGGACCGGGAGGGGAAAGCCGCCGACCCCACCGCCCCGCCGTACCGCAACCGACCACCTCAGTGGTGCAGGACCGAGGTGGAAGAGGAGCGCCGGCGTGTGAGGGTGCCGTGCGGGGCGGCGGGAAGGGGGGCGGCGAGAGGCGCCGGAGGTTACTCGTCCGTGCAGGTGATCGTCACCGCGTGCCCGTCCACCGGCGCCGCCTCGTCCGCCAGCTTGGCCTTCCCGGCCGCGGGCTCGGCGGGCACGGCGGGCACGGCCTCCTTCCACTCGCCCGCCTCGTCGGCCGGCACCACGCGGGTGAACTCGATCCTCTCCACGGTTCCCTCCGCGGGCGCGGCGTCGGGCGCCCTGGTCACCGCCACGGCGGTCCCATCGGCCAGGTCCACGGTCTTCGCCGGCGTCGCGGCGGAGACCTCGAACCGCTTGCCGTCGCTCGTCTTGCAGACGAGCGTCTTCTCCCCGCCCGGCCCCTCGTCGGCCAGGGCCGACCCGCTCAGCCCGGTCATGAGAGCCAGCACCGCCGCCGCGCCCAGCACGGCGGCACGTCGCTTGCGCATTCCGACCTCCTCGGTGAATGTCTGCCTGAACGCCGCCGAGACTCTCAGAGCCGACCTGAAGCCACCCTGAATCCCCCCGAAGCCGTCTTCAGCTTCGCTTTAGGTCCCGTCGGGCACGCTGGGCGGCGTGCGTGTCCTGCTGGTGGAAGACGAGGAACGCCTGGCCGCCCTGCTGAAGCAGGGCCTGGCCGGCGAGGGGTTCGCGGTCGACGTGGCGCACGACGGCCGCGAGGGGCTGTGGCTGGCCACGGAGAACGACTACGACGTCATCGTCCTGGACGTGATGCTCCCCCGGCTGAACGGCTACGCCGTGTGCGCCCGCCTGCGCGAGGCCGGCGACTGGACCCCGATCATGATGCTGACCGCCAAGGACGGCGTCTACGACGAGGCCGAGGCGCTCGACACCGGCGCCGACGACTACCTGGCCAAGCCGTTCTCCTACGTCGTGCTCCTCGCCCGGCTGCGTGCGCTGGTACGGCGGGGCGGCCGCGAGCGGCCTGTGGCCATCACGGTGGGCGACCTGACGGTCGACCCGGCCGGGCTGAAGTGCTTCCGCGGCGCGACCGAGATCCCGCTGACGCCCAAGGAGTTCGCGGTGCTGCACGGCCTGGCCAGGCGCGCGGGCGAGGTGGTGTCCAAGAGCGAGCTGCTGGCCCAGGCCTGGGACTTCTCCTACGACGGCGACCCGAACATCGTCGAGGTGTACATCAGCGCCCTGCGCCGCAAGATCGACGTGCCGTTTGGGCGGTCGTCGCTGGTGACGGTGCGCGGCGCCGGGTATCGCCTGGAGCCGGCGTGAGGGCGGCCCGCTCGGTCCGGGTGCGGGCCACGCTCGCGGCGACCCTGGTGGTCGCACTCGCGCTGGCGGTGACGGTGGTCGTGCTGGTGGTCGCCCTGCGCGGCAGCCTGTGGGACAGCGCCACCCAGCAGGCGGCGCGCAGGGCGGCGATCGCGGCCGAGGCCCTGCCGGCCGAGAGCGCGACGGTCGCGACATCGCCCCAGCTGACGATCGCCGATCCGGACGTCACCGTGGCCAGGGCCGGGGCCGCCCCCGCCGACTGGCTGCCGGCCGAGAGCTTCGCCGTCGCCCGGCTGACGGTCCCGGCCGAGGACGGCGACGCACTCACGGTCTTCGCCCGCGAGTCGCTGGCCCCGGCCGACCGGGCGCTGGACACGCTGCGCCGGGTGCTGCTGCCCGGCGTGCCGATCCTGCTGGCCGTGGTGGCCGGGATGACGTGGTTCGCGGTCGGCGGGGCGCTGCGCCCGGTCGCGGCCATCCGCGCCAAGATGGCCGACATCACCGCGCGGGACCTGCACCAGCGCGTCCCGGTGCCCGACTCGGGGGACGAGGTGGCGGCGCTGGCCGCGACCGTCAACGCCACGCTCGACCGGCTGGAGACGGCCGTCGAGCGGCACAAGCGTTTCGTCGCCGACGCCGCCCACGAGCTGCGCAGCCCGATCGCCACGCTCCGCGCCCGCCTGGAGCTGACCGCGCCGCCGGACGTGGCCGCCGAGGCACTGGCCGACGTGACGCGGCTGCAGGCGCTGGCCGGCGACCTGCTGCTGCTGGCGCGGCTGGACGCCGGCGAGCCGCTGCGCGCTCAGGACCTCGACCTGGGCCAGGTCGCCGCGGAGACGGCGCTGCGCTGGATGGGCCGCCCCGGGGTGCGCGTCGAGCTGGACGTCCAGCCCGACGTGGTCGTGAGCGGCTCGCGCGGCCACCTGGAACGGCTGGTGTCCAACCTGGTGGACAACGCCGTACGGCACGCGGCCGCCACCGTGGTCGTGCGCGTGACGGCGGACGGCGGCCGGGCGCGGCTGGAGGTGCTGGACGACGGCCCGGGCGTGCCTCCCGAGCACCGCGAGGCGGTGTTCGACCGCTTCACCCGGCTGGACGAGGCCAGGGCCAGGGACGCCGGAGGGGCGGGGCTGGGCCTGCCGATCGCGCGGGACATCGCCGTGCTCCACGGCGGCAGCCTGGTGGCCGCCGACGGCGGGTTCATCGCGACGTTCCCCTCAGCGGCAGCGCGTACACCGCCCCCCGGTGCTCGACCTTGAACCCGGCCCGCTCGTACACCCCCACGGCCCCGGTGGGGTTGTCGGCGTCCACGCCCAGGCTGGCCGTGCCGTACCCCTGGCGTCTGAACTCCGTGAGCGCGTGCGCGATCAGCGCGCCGGCCACGCCCCTGCCGCGCCACTCGCGCAGCGTCCCGATGATCGCGATGTAGGCGTCGCGCACGCCCGTCGCGGCCGTGTCGGCCTCGAAGTACTGGGTGAGGAGGATGCTCACCACCCGGTCGCCGGCCAGCGCCAGGAAGCTCGACTCCGGCCGGAAGGAGCTCGCCCCGGTGAGGGCGTGCCGCCAGCTCTCCGGCGTGTGCGGCACGCTGCCCCAGTGGTCGCGGAAGGCGAGGTTCCGCACGGCGCGCGCCCCGTCGTCCAGCTCGGGCGACCACGGGACGATCCGGATGCCGTCGGGGACGGCGGCCCGCGGCCGGGCCTCGGCCAGGTCGGCCGACATCTCGAAGAACCAGCGCACCTGCGTGAAGCCCGCGCTCTCCAGCAGGGCCGCCTTGCCCTTCTCGCGGTCGTCGGCCCCGGCGTGGAGCTCCAGCGGCCTGCCGGGGTAGCGCCTGTCGTGGAGGACGGGCGCGGTGCGGATCGCCCAGTCAAGGATCCGCCTGCCGTACCCCTGCCGGCGGACCTGCGGGTGCACGCCGCCGCCCAGGACCATCAGGTGCGCCGGGTCGGCGGCCTGCTTGCACGGCAGCAGCCCGGCGGCCACCAGGCGGGTCCCGTGCCAGGCGCCGAGCGTGCCCTCCGCGAGGTCGAGCAGCGGGTCGGCGAGGTACTCGGCCATGTCGTCGGCGCTGTAGTGCTCGTCGATCCGGTCCTCCGCCTCGATCGCCGCGTACAGCTCGGCCAGCGCCTCGGCGTCGTCCCGGCTCAGCGGGCCCCAGGTGATGTCCACACGATCAGGGTATGGGCGGGCTCAACCGGTTTTCAGGCGGGCGGGAACGCCGAGCCTGCGGCCGATCTCGGCGATGCCCTGGGCGAAGCCGTCGCGCGTGGTCTCCCTGAAGCCGATGAAGAACTTGTTGGCCAGCGGCACGCCCCAGCGCATCCACTGGGCGACGTTGTAGACGCGGTGAACGAGCAGGGTGCCCTCGGGGTGCGGCGAGGCGTGCCACTCGCCGCGGTACCACCAGCCGCCCTGGATCGACAGGCTCCGGTCGCCCACCTCCACGGTCCCGTGGGCCGGGATCGTGGCGCGCAGCTCCCGCATGACCTTCTCGGGCGGCGCCCCGATGACGCCCGCGACCTCGGTGATCAGCTTCCTCATCGGCTCCTCCGTCACTCGAGCACGCGCTCCAGCAGCTCCGCCCGCACCGTCCCCGGCCAGTCCAGCTCGCCCTTCTCCGCCCGGGCGACCAGCCCGCGCAGCCAGTCCAGCTCGGTGACGGCCAGCGCCCGCTCGTAGTCGACCTCCAGCCACAGCACGTCAGGCAGGTCGCGCTCGCGCAGCTCCCTGACGTGCGCCTCGAAGCCGGCGATCCGGCCTTCGAGCGTGGCCGTACGCGCCCGCAGCGCGCGGACGGCCTCCGCGGCCGGCAGGCAGCCGATCAGCGAGATCGCCGCGACGAACGCCCGCCGGTCGGGGTCGGGCCGCTCCAGCAGCTCGCGGAGCCGCGTGCGGAGCTCCCTGCGCCCCTCGTCGGTGATCTCGTAGACCGTGCGCTCCGGCCTGCGGCCCTCGCGGCTGGTCTCCACGGGGACGATCAGCTCCTCCTTCGCCAGCCGCTCGACCGCGTGGTAGAGGCTGCGCGGCAGGCCGGTCACGTAGTCCTTGTGGGTGTCGACGATGAAGCGGTGCAGCTCGTAGGGGTGGCTAGCGCGCACCGAGAGCATGGCGAGCACGGTCAGGCCCACCAGGTTCGGACGTCGTGCCATAGTGCTTTCTCCTATATTGCAAAATGCACTATATCAGCTGGAGCCAGGCGCGCTCGATGGCCGTGCGGGCGGCCTCCTCGGGGAACGGCGCCCCCGCCGGGACCTCCTTCGTCCCGGCCGCGTACGCCTGCCGCGCGAGTTCGGCCATGACCGCGATCTGGGCCCGCTGCTCCTCCACGAACGCCCGGTCGACCACCGCGCCGTGCCCCGGGACGATCACGTCCTCCGGCAGCTCGCCGAGCATCGCGGCCAGGGTGAGGGGCCAGTCGAGCGGGTACCCGTCGCCGAAGGACGGCGGCGCGCCCTCCTCCACCAGGTCGCCCGCGAACACCACGCCCGCGTCCGGCACCTGGACCACGATGTCGTTGTCGGTGTGGCCGCGGCCGAAGTACCGCAGGTGGACCGCACGCCCGCCGATGTCCAGCGTGGCGCTCTCGGCGAACGTGTGGTCCGGCGGGACGATCTCCACCTCCTCGATCTCGGCCCGCCGCTCCTCGGGCATGAAGCCCAGGACGTTGCCGCGCTGGAGCTCCCCCTCCCGCTCCAGGTCCTCGGCGCAGCGCAGGTGCCCCCAGATCTCCGCCGGGCGGAACGCCGCGTTGCCGAAGCAGTGGTCGAAGTGCGCGTGGCTGTTGACCACGGTCCAGGACGCGCTCGTGACCTGCCTGATCGCCGCGATGAGGTCGCCCGCCTCCCGGTGCGACATCCTGGTGTCGAGCACCAGGCAGTGGCCGTCGCCCACGACGAGCCCGACGTTGAGGTCGAAGGAGCGGTGCCGGCGGACGAAGACGCGGTCGCCGATCTCCTGCCAGGGTTCGTTCATGCCCCCCGACGATAGAGGAGCGCTATTCCCCCAGGCGGCGCAGGATGCGGGCGACGTCGCGCCGCTCGCCCTCCGGCAGCGGGGCGCCGACCGACTCGCGCAGCCGGCGGGCCCGCTCCAGCAGCCGGGCGGCCTCCTCCCGGCGGCCGGCGAGCGACTCGGCTCCGGCCAGCCCCTCGTAGGCCAGCGCCACCGCGCGGGGATCGCCGATCCGCTCGGCGGCGGCCAGACCCTCGCGGTGCCACTCGAGGGCGGTGGCGGCGTCACCCCGCTCCTCGGCCACGAAGCCCAGCTCGGCCAGCACCAGCGCCAGCCCGGGCTCCCCGTCCACGCCCCGCAGGAAGTCCAGCCACCTGGTGAGGTGGGCTTCCGCGGCGTCCAGCCGTCCCTGCCGCCGGGCGCTCAGCGCGAGACCGATCTCCGCGAACTCCTCGGCCACCTCGTCGCCCTGGGTCGCGGCCAGCCGCCTGGCCCGCTCGTGGAAGTCGTCGGCGTCGGCGAGCTCCCCCCGCAACAGGGCGATCCTGCCCAGCCCCGACAGCCGGTGGGAGACCTCCACCCACAGCTCGAGGTCCTCGGCGATGCGCAGGCCCTCGCGGTGCAGGCGGGCGGCTTCGCCGTACCGGCCGAAGATCTCCGCGAGCACGCTGAGCGTCTCGATCGCTCTGAGCTGTCCCCACCGGTCGCCGAGCCTGCGGAACAGGGCCATGCTCTCCTCGGCGTCCCGGCGCGCGGCCTCCAGGTCGCCGCGGGCCCTGCCCATCGTGGCCCGTACGGCCAGCGCCGCCGCCCTGACCCAGCGATCCTCCCCGGCCTGGGCCAGGGCGCGGTCGAGCAGGGCGGCCGTGGTGGCGAGGTCGCCGAAGGGACGGTGGGCGTAGGCGAGGAACCAGGTCTCCCGGGCGTCGTGGGTCTCGGGCAGCTCCACGCGCTCGCCGGTGAGCCAGGCGACGCCCGCGCGCCAGACGCGGGTGCCCGGGCCGTCGTGGCGCTCCAGCCACCGGCGGGCCTCGCTGAGCCTGCCGCGCACCACCCAGTACCAGCCGAGCGCCCGCGCCAGCCGCGCCCCGGCCTCCTCCGACTCCAGCGCCAGGCGCAGGTTCGCGCTTTCGACGTCGAGGCGTTCCAGCCACATGCGCTGCGCCGGGCCGTACAGCTCGGGCGCGGCGCGCTCGGCCAGGCGCGTGTAGGCCAGGGCGTGGCGGCGCGTCATCTTCTCCAGCTCGCCGTGCTCGGCCAGCCGTTCCAGGCAGTAGGCCCTGACCGACTCCAGCAGCCGGTGACGCGGCCCGGGGGTGACGAGCGAGCGGTCGACCAGGCGGGGGAGCACGTCGACGACGTCCGCGCCGCCGACCTCCCGCGCGGCGTCGAGGGTGCATCCGTCGGCGTGGACGGCCAGCCTGCGCAGCACCGTGCGCTCGGGGCCGGGGAGCAGGTCCCAGCTCCAGTCGATCATCGCGCGGAGCGTCTGGTGGCGCGGCGGCGTGCCGCGGGAGCCGGAGGACAGCAGGCGGAACCGGTCGTCGAGCCGTTCGGCCAGCTCGCGTGCGCCGAGCGTGCGCATGCGGGTGGCGGCCAGTTCGAGGGCGAGCGGGAGGCCGTCGAGGCGGCGGCAGACGGCCTCGACGTGGGGGTCGAAGGTCGCTCCCGGGACGCGGGACAGCAGCAAGCGGACGGCGTCGGGCAGGTCGAGCGGCGGTACGGCGTGCACCAGCTCGCCCGGGAGGGCGAGGGGTTCCTGGCTGGTGGCCAGGATGCGCGCGCCGGGGGCGGAGCGCAGGATCAGCGCGGCGAGCTCGGCGACGGGCTCGATCACGTGCTCGCAGTTGTCCAGGACGAGCAGGACGCGCATCGCGCGGACGGCGTTGAGGAGCTGGTCGAGCAGGGTGCCGCGGGCGGCGTCGTCGCGCACGCCGAGGGCGGCGGCCACGACGTCCACCACGGCCGCGAGAGGCGCGCCCACCTTCAGCCCCGCCAGGTCGGCCAGCCAGGCGCCGTCGGGGATCGCGGGCGTCCCGGGGAAGGCGTCCGGGGTGACCGGCCGGAAGCCGCCGGACCTCTCGGGGGAGGCGTCCGCGGTGACCGGCCAGACGCTGTCGGGCGTCCCGAGCGAGGCGTCCGCGGTGGTCAGCTGGAGCGCGACCTCCACGGCGAGCCGGGTCTTGCCCACGCCGCCCGGGCCGGTCAGCGTGACGAGCCTGCCACGGCCCAGCGACTCGCGGACGGCCCGCACCTCCTCCTCCCGACCGACCAGCTCGGCGACCGGGGCCGGAAGGTTGCTGCGCGGCCGCTGGACGGGCGGGCGCAGGTCCTGGCGCAGGATCGCCTCGTGCAGCGCCCTGAGCTCCGGGCCCGGATCGAGGCCCAGCTCCTCGGCCAGCCGTTCGCGGAACTCCCCGTAACCGCGCAACGCCTCGGCCGGACGCCCCGCGTGGTAGAGCGCCCGCATGTGCGCGGCACGCAACCGCTCGCGCAACGGATGCCGCGCCACCAGGTCCGCCAGCTCCCCCGCCAGCACGCGGTGCTCGCCGAGCGCCAGCCGTACCTCGGCCTGCTCCTCCAGGGCGGCCAGCCGCTCCTCCTCCAGGCGCGCGGCCGCGGGCCGGACGAACGGCGCGTCGGCGAAGTCCGCGAAGGCGGGCCCGCGCCACAACGCCAGGGCGTCGGCCAGCAGGACGGCACGGCTGCGCGGGTCCTCGGTCCTGCGGGCGCGGTCCGTCAGGTCGCGGAAGGCGGCGGCGTCGGTGTCGCCCTCCAGCACGTAGCCGGGCGCGCGGAACCGTACGGCGTCTCGCGCGCCGGGCTCGGCCCGCTCCAGCGCCTGGCGCAGCCGCGAGACCTTGAGCTGCAGCGCTCCGGCGGGGTTCGCGGGCACGTCGTCGCCCCACAGGTCGTCGATCAGCCGGTCCGCCGACACCACGGCGCCGGCGTGGGCGAGCAGGTCCGCCAGGAGCGCCCGGACCTTGGCCTCGGGAACCGGCACCGGCCTCCCGTCCGCCGTCCAGGCGGTCACCGGGCCCAGGACTCCGAAGCGCATAGCCGACACGGTACCGACAGCGTTCCGACAGTCCCTCCCGGCAGGCTCCCCACCATGAAGACCAAGCAGATCGTGCTCGCCTCCCGCCCCGCCGGACAGCCCTCCCTCGACGACTTCCGCCTCGTCACCGCCGAGGTGCCCGAGCTGCGCGAGGGCCAGATGCTCGTGCGCAACACCTGGATGTCGGTCGATCCCTACATGCGCGGCCGGATGGACGACAAGCCCTCCTACATCCCGCCCTTCCGGATCGGCGAGCCGCTGGAGGGCTCCGCCGTGGGCGAGGTCGTGGCCTCCCGCGGACCGGTGCCGGTGGGCGCCACGGTGACGCATTTCGCGGGCTGGCGGGAGTACTCCGTCGTGGACGACGCCACCGTGATCGACACCTCGGCGGCGCCCGAGCAGGCCTACCTCGGCCCCCTCGGAACCACCGGACTGACCGCCTACATCGCCCTGACCCAGATCGCCCCGGTACGGCGGGGCGACGTGGTGTTCGTGTCCGCCGCGGCGGGCGCGGTGGGCAGCGTGGCCGGCCAGATCGCCCGCAGGCTGGGCGCCTCCCTGGTGATCGGCTCGGCCGGCGGGCCGCAGAAGGCTGAGAGGCTGACCTCGGACTTCGGGTTCGACGTGGCCCTCGACTACAAGGCCGCCCCCATCGCCGACCAGCTCGCCCCCTACGAGATCGACGTCTACCTCGACTCCGTGGGCGGCGACCACCTGGAGGCGGCCATCGCGTCGATGCGGGACTTCGGCCGGATCGCCCTGGTCGGCGCGATCAGCACCTACAACGGCGCTCCGGCGCCGGTCGGCAACCTCTTCGAGGCGGCCAGGAAGCGGGTCGGCCTGCGCGGGATGGTCATCATCGACCACCTCGCGTCGTTCGCCGAGTACGTTCCCCAGGCCGTCCAGTGGCTGCGGGAGGGCAGCCTGCGCACCGCCGAGACGGTCGTCGAGGGACTGGAGCAGGCGCCTGCCGCGCTGCTCGACGTCCTGCGCGGGCGGAACGTCGGCAAGATGCTGGTGAGGCTGTGATGCCCGCGCTCGTGGTCGTCTGCCATCCGCGTCCCGGCTCGCTGACCGCGCGGGTGGCGGAGCGGGCCCTGGCCCGCTTCGAGTCCGCCGACCTCCTCGACCTGCACGCCGAGGGCTTCGATCCGCGGATGACGACCGCGGACGAGCCGGACTGGGCCGATCCGGCCAAGCCGTACTCCCCCGAGGTCCACGCCCACTTCGAGCGCCTGCTCGCCGCCGACCCCATCGTCGTGGTCTTCCCCGTCTGGTGGTTCGGCCTGCCCGCGACGCTGAAGGGCTGGATCGACCGGGTCTGGAACCACGGCCTGACCTACGGGCGGCCGGTTCCCGCGCTGGCAGGCAAGCGGATGGCTTGGATCGGGCTGACGGGGTACGCCGAGGACGCCTTCGTCGGAGGCGGCTGGGACAAGGTGATCGACCAGCAGCTCCGCGTGGGGATCAGCGAGTTCTGCGGGATCGGCGACGTCACCGTCCGCTTCGTCCACGGCACCGTGCCCGACTCGCCCTCGCCGGGCCATGTCGAAGCCGTCCTGGCCGCGGCGGATGCGGCACTGGATACTGCACTCCATGGATTCCGGACCGCGGCGGCGCCCTGACGGCGAGGTGATCGAGACCAGGACGGTGCCGTGGATCCCGGCGCCGCACCGGGTGGAGTACGCCCTGTCGAGGGACGGGCGCGGCAAGGCCATTGCGGGCACCGCAACTGGCTGACCCTGTACCGGGCGCTCTGATCCAGGTCGCCTCTAGGCCGCCCCTCGGCGAAACTCCCCCGGCGTCCGTCCCGACCAGGCGCGGAACGCCAGGTGGAACCCCACGGCCGAGCCGTACCCGACGCGCTCGGCGATGCGGCCGTGCGGCAGGGTGGTGTCGGCGAGCAGCCGGGCCGCCTCCTGCATGCGGCGCGCGGTGAGGTGCCGCATCGGCGGCTCGCCCACCAGGTCCCGGAACGCCGCCGCGAAGGCGGACCGCGACAGTCCCGCCTCGGCGGCCAGCGACTCCAGCGTCCACGGCTCGGCGAAGCGGGTGTGGATCGCCAGCAGCGCCTTGCCGATGGCCGGGTGGCGCATCGCCCGCAGGACCGGCGCGGGCAGCTCGGTGAGCGCCGCGCGGAGGGCCAGGACGAAGACCAGCTCGAAGGCGCGCAGCGTCACCAGCGGCGCCCCCGCCTCCTCGGCCGTCCACTCCTCCGCGAGCCGCCGCAACGTGCTCGCCAGGAACGGCTGCCGCTCCACGGCCGGGCGGTCCAGGACGATCACCTGGGGCAGGGCGCGGTACAGCGGCGCGGCCGACTGGGGGTCGTAGTGCAGACCGCCGCACAGCATCACGGTGGCCGGGCCGTACCCGTCGATCTCGACGGTGCGGACGGCGCCGAGCGGCCTGTCGGCGAGGAGCCGGGACAGCGGCGTCGCCGTACGGCCGGGCCGGTCGCCGAGGCGGTGGCCGGCGCCGTGCGGGAAGACCGCGAGGTCGCCGGCACGCAGGTGGATCACGTCGTCGCCGAGCTCGGCCACGCACTCGCCGTCCTGGACGTAGTGGAGGATCGCGCAGTCCTCGCGTTCGCCGGCGACGGCCCAGGGGGCTCTGGCGATCCAGCGGCTGTGGAAGACGCCGCCGAGGCGCAGCGGGGACAGCAGCTCGCTCAAGAGATCATCCATGGACGATCCTTATGTTCGGCGATATTTCTCTTTATCGAGAGTAGCGTCGGTCTTTGCCAGATTTTTCGGCATGCGAACCTTCCTTGTCATCGGCGCCGGCGGCCAGCAGGGCGGCGCCGTCGCCCGCCACCTCGCCGGCCAGGGCCACGCCGTACGTGGCCTTTCCCGTACGGCCGGGCGCATCCCGCAAGGCGTCGAGCCGTTCACCGCGGACCTGGGCGACCTCTCCGCGCTCAAGGCGGCCTTCACCGGCGTCACGCACGTGTCGGTGACCCTGCCCATGGTCTACGACGCTCCGCTGGTGGACTCCTACGTCCGCCACCTGGTCGACGCCGCCCTGGCGAACGACGTCGAGCGCCTGGTCTTCAACACGACCACCCGGTACCCGGCCGGCGGCACCGGGCTCGCGGCCTGGGAGACGCGGCGGGCGGCGGCCCGGGCGTTCCTCGAGTCCGGGGTGCCCGCCGTGGTGCTGCGGCCGTCGGTCTACCTGGACAACCTCCTCGGCCCGTGGACCTGGGGGCCGCTCGTGCGGGAGGGCGTCCTGCGGTATCCGCTCCCGGCCGGCCTGCCCGTGGCCTGGGCCAACCACGCGGACCTGGCGGCGGCCACCGCCGCGGCGCTCACCGCCCCGGGGGTCGAGGGGTCGGTGGTGGACCTGGGCGCCTCCCCGCCGATGACCGGCGCGGAGCTCGCCCCGCTCTTCGGGGAGGCGCTGGGGCGGGAGGTCGGGTACGAGACGCTGGATCCCGAGGAGTTCGAGGCGGGGCTGGCCGGCGTGCTGGGCGCCGGAACGGCCCGGACGGTGGCGGACACATACCGGTGGATCGCGTCGCATGCGGATGCCGAGTTCTATGAAGGCGTGGCCCGCGAGGGCGTGTGGGAGGCTCTGGCGCCCGCGACGCCGGTGCGGGACTGGATCGCCGGCCGGCCGTGGGAGGCGCTGGGCTGATGAACGCACTCGAACCGATCCGCGCCGAGATCGTGCGGCACCATGAGGTGATCCGGCGGTGGCTCGCGGGGACGATGCCGCGATCGGACTTCGGGGCTTTCGCGGACGCCCACGCACCGGGCTTCACGATGGTGCGGCCCGACGGCTCGGCGCTGGACCGGGATCGGGTGCTGGAGCGGGTCCGGGAGGCGTACGGGACGGCTCCCGGGATCGTCATCGAGATCTCGGACGTGGCCCTGGTCGCGGAGGAGGGGCCGCTGGCCGTGGCGTCCTATGCCGAGCGCCGGAGCACGGGTCCGGCCATCCGCTCCACGGTGGTGTTCAGGCGCGGGAGCGGCTTGGCGTGGCTGCACCTGCACGAGACGATCGTGAGCTAGGACGCTCCTCGTCTTCCCTCTGCGGCACCACTCGGGGGACACGTTCGGCTACGAGAAGGCGGGCACTCAGCGCACTGCCGAGCACCTCCGCCTGGACGGCAGGAAGATCGTCTCGATCATGCCGGTGTTCGGCGCCTCTCTAGCTCCAATGCCGTGTAGTTAAGGTCTGGAGCCGGGCGTCAAGGGTCGG
>NZ_MSZZ01000091.1 GCF_002093975.1 Thermoactinospora rubra | reverse complement strand
CAGCTTGCCACCACCCGCCAGAAAGAGGGTGCCCTAGTGATCTACGACTGGCTAGAAGACCCCACGGCCGTCCTGGACCGGCTTCTCGGCTGGCTGGCCGTACACGCCTGGCAGCTCGCCGCCGCCTCCATCAGCGCTGTGGTCCTGCTCGTCCTGCTGAAAGCCCTTGCCGTACGGCTGCGCCAGAGCTACCTCACGCGTGGGGCGCGCTGCGTCGAGATCCTGGCGCCACCCGTGGCGACCATGCCGGGCGCGGAGGCGCTGTGGGACAACCTGATCGGCCTCCTCCGGCCCGCCTGGAAGCGGCTGTTGATCGGCCAGCCGCACCTGGCCTTCGAGTACGTCTTCGGGATCGGCGGGATCCGCATCCGTCTCTGGGTGCCCGGCTGCATCCCGCAGGATCTCGTCGAGCACGCGATCGAGGCGGCCTGGCCGTCCGCGCGTACCCTCATCGGCGAGGCGACCGCGCCCGTCCCGCTCGACGGCCAGGCCGTCGGAGGTCATTTCGTCCTCGCCCGCGGCGAGCGGCTCCCTATCCGCCACCAGTTCGGCACCGATCCGCTACGGGCGATCAACGGTGCGGCCGTCGGCATGCCGTCCTGGCAGCACGCTGTCGTGCAGGTCCTTGCCCGGCCGGCGACGGGCCGCCGGCTGTCTGCCGCCCTTCGCGGTCCCGCCGGAGTCGTGCGGTGGATTCTCGACGAGCTCGTTCCCGGACCCGCCAGCGTTCGGGTCCACGCGCAGGATCGCGTTCTCCGCCTCGAGGAGTCCGCCGAGGCGCGAGCCGTACGGGACAAGGCGCATCGCTCCCGCTATGAGGTGGCGATCCGCTATGCCGTACAGGCAGATCCAGCCGACTCCAAGCCGCTTGCCGCCGTCCGCCGCAATGCGATCACGGGACGCGCGCATGCGATCGCCGCGGCGTTCGCCCTCTACAGCGGGCACAACCGGCTCGAACGGCGCCGGCTGCTCTTCCCCGCTCACCGTCTTGCCTCCCGCCGCATGGGACGAGGGTTCCTCCTGTCGGTGCCCGAGCTGGCGGCCCTGGCTCACCTCCCGCTGGACGCCGCCGTCCCCGGCCTGCAGCGGGCGGGCGCGAACTGCGTGCCGCCCTCCCCCGCAGTGTCCCGGACCGGCAAGGTGCTCGGGTTCTCCGACGCCGGCCACGAGCGCCCGGTCGCCCTGCGCGTCGCCGACTCCTTCCACCACGTGCATGTCATGGGGCCCAACGGCACTGGCAAGTCCACCTTGCTGGCCCAGATGATCCTGTCCGACATCGAGACCGGCCGCGGCGTCGTCGTCATCGAGGCCAAAGGCGACCTGGTGCGGGATCTCCTCGGGCTCATCCGCGAGGAGCACGCCGAGAAGCTCGTGCTGATCGACCCGGACGATCGGCACCCGCGACCGTCCCTCAACGTCCTGGGCGGCTCGGACCTGGCCATGGGCGTGGACAACCTGGTCGGGATCTTCCGCCAGATCTACGCCGACTACTGGGGCCCGCGCACCGACGACATCCTGCGCGGTTGCGCGCTCACCCTGGCCCGCAACGGCGGCACCCTCGCCGACGTCCCCGAGCTGCTGTCCAACGCCACGTTCCGCCAGCGGCAGATCGCGACGGTCGGTGACCCGCTGCTGCGCGGCTTCTGGACGTGGTACTCCTCCCTGTCGGAGCAGGCACAGGCCCACGTCACCGCGCCCATCATGAACAAGCTGCGCGCCTTCCTGCTCCGCCCCTTCGTCCGGGACGTGCTCGGCTCAACCACCTCGACCTTCGACCTCGGCGACGTGCTCGACGGCGGCGTCCTCCTGGTCCGCCTGCCCAAGGGTGTGCTCGGCGACGACACCGCCCGGCTGCTCGGCTCGATGGTGCTGGCCCAGGTCTGGCAGGCCGCCGCCCGCCGGGCCAGGCTCGGCCGATCCCGGAACGCCGCCGCGCTGTACGTGGACGAGTGCCACAACTTCCTCACCCTGCCGCACGCGCTGGCCGACATACTCGCTGAGGCCCGCGCCTACCGGGTGTCGCTGGTCCTCGCTCATCAGCACCTCGCCCAGCTTCCCCGCGAGCTACGGCAGGCGATCTCCTCGGACGCCCGCAACAAGGTCTACTTCTCGCTCTCGCCGCAGGACGCACGCGAGGTCGAGCACCACTTCACGCCCTACCTGACCGCCCACGACCTGGGCGGCCTGGACGCCTTCCAGGCCGCCGCCCGCCTGGTCGTCCGCTCCGCCGAAGTGCCGCCGTTCACGCTGCGCACCCGCCCCCTCCCGGAGCCCGACCCCGACGTAGCCCGGCGGATCCGCCTCATCGCCGCCCAAAGGCACGGCCGTACGGCCGGCGCCACCACCCCCAAGCCGGACGCCCGGCGCACACCCTCAAGGAGTTCACCATGACCACGACCCGCTACACCCCGCGCATGCTCCACGCCCTCGCGATCCGGCTCACCGATCGCGACCGGCACCTCATCCGGATGATTCGCGACTTCCGGGTGCTGACCTCGGCACAGATCGCGGAGATGTACTTCGACACCGCCGACGCCGCGCGCAAGCGCCTGCTGGTGCTGACCCGCATGGACGTGCTGGAGCGGTTCCGCCCCAACCTGCCTCCCGAGATGGGTACGGCGCCTTACCACTACGTGATCGGCGAGACCGCCGCCGCGGTGCTGGCGTCGGAGGACGGCGTCGACCTGGGCGAGTCCGGCTATCGCCGCGACCGCGTGATCGGTATCGCCTTCAGCTCCCACCTTGGCCACACGGTCGGCACCAACGGCATCGCGGCCAGCCTGTACGGCTACGCACGCCGTCACCCGGAAAGCGAGCTGACCACATGGTGGCCTGAGCACCGGTGCAAGGCCGAATGGGGGCCGATCGTGCGCCCGGACGCCTACGCCCGCTGGCGGGAGGGCGAGCACCGCGTCGAGTTCTTCCTCGAGTACGACACCGGCACCGAGCCGCTCGATCGTGTCGCTCGCAAGCTGGACGGCTACGCCGAGCTCACCGAGTCCAGCCGGATCGTGACGCCGGTCCTGTTCTGGGTCCAGGGCGAGCGTCGCGAGGCGAACCTCCGCAAGAAGCTCAAGCACCACCCGGCCCGGATGTTCGTGCCCATCGCCACCGCCTACCCGGGCGCCGGGGACAGCGTGATCGACGACGGCCCCGCCGGTGCGCGCTGGCTGCCCACCGATCAGGACGGCCGGCGGTCGCGGCTCGCCCAGCTGGCCCTTTACTGGCCCGGCCTCGGACCTCAGGAAGCGCCGGAGGAGGCCGACGAATGATCGCCGAAGCCGGGCTCATCAAGGCCATCGCCGCCGGAGGTGGCCTGGTCTCCAGCATCGCCCTCATCGCCGGGATGACGGGTGGAGGGCAGTACGCCGCGGTTCAGGCCGATCCCGCGAAGCTGGCGTCCGCTGCGTGCGCCTACGTCGACCGGTCGCCAGACGCTGCCAAGCAGGTCGTGAAGGTGTCCCCGCGAAGGCTGGGGCTCACAGCGGAACAGCTCAAGAACGCCCGGACGATCGTGTCCACCGCACACGACCTCGGATTGCCCAGGCGGGCTGCTGTCATCGGCGTAGCCACGGCGCTCCAGGAGTCCTCGCTCAAGAACGGCGTGGTCGGCGACAACGGGAAGGCGTTCGGGATCTTCCAGCAGCACCCTGAGTACGGGTGGGGGTCTCGTGCTCAGGTCACCGATCCCGAGTACGCAGCCCGCAAGTTCTTCTCCCGCCTGGTCAAAGTCGAGGACTGGGGCAGCAAGCCGCTCACCGTGGTCGCGCAGAGCGTCCAGCGGTCGGCGTTTCCTTCGGCATATGCCAAACACGAGGGGCGTGCCGAGCGCATCGTGGAGGCTCTCGGCGGAGGAGCGCGCACTCCCGCGGCATCATCGGTCAGCCGTGACCCGGTGAATCTCTCAGCCAAGGACGCTCGGACCGTACGAGCCAGCCTGGAGGCAGCGATCGCCCTGGGCATTCCGCGCTCCGCCGTCGTCGCGGATGTGACCTCCGGCCTTCAAAGCGGTCATCTTCCGAGCGCACGCAGGGCAAGCGGTGACTCAGCCGCACTCGCCGAGCAGATCGTCAACAGCGCCGCTGACCGCCTGTGCACCGAGCTTTCCAAGAAGATCGGCGAGGTTCTCGATCCGAAGACTCTGGAGGCGATCAGCAAGTCTGGCCGCGGGGCGGTGGCGCTTCAGGCGGCACTGAAGATGATCGGCGTGCCGTACTCCTGGGGCGGGGGCGGAGCAGGCGGTCCCAGCCTGGGCATCGGCCGAGGAGCTCGGACCAGGGGTTTCGACTGTTCGGGGCTCGCTGAGTACGCCTGGGCGAAGGCCGGCGTGAAGATCGGCGGGCACACCTCCACCCAGTGGAACGCGGGCATCCGGGTCCCACGCTCGCAGCTCAAGCCCGGCGATCTGATCTTCTTCGCCACCAACCCGAGAAACCCTGCGACGATCTACCACGTCGCGATCAACATCGACGGCAAGCGCTACGTGCATGCCCCATACACGGGCAGCACCGTGCAGGTTGGGCGCTGGACATCGGCACAGGAAGCGGAGTTCGCGGGAGCCGTACGCCCGGGGTAGATCAGGCGTACGCTGGGGACGACCGCTCCGACCTTTCTTGGCCGAATGGGAAGAGCAGGTGCCGGAGGGCCGGCTACACGTGAGCTGGCCCTCCTTCACGATTCTCATGACCTCCTGTGCCGTTCAAGCGCTCCCCAACCTCGAAGACGCACCCGAAGTTGTCGAGGCTCGGTCTGCGGCATGCAGCGCGGCAGTTGTCTGGGCTGTGGGGACATGAAGCGCCTCGCCCTCACTGAGCAGGTTGATTCAGACAACGACGCCCGTGGGAGCGCTAAGCGTCGCCACTGAAAGCCTTCGCCCGGTGCACGTGCTGCTGGATCAGCTTCTCCCAGGTCTCGCGCGCCTCGCGATACAGGCCGCGCCCGGCCTCCTCGTATCCGCGCTGCTTGGTATAGCGGAGCACGAAGTACTGGCCGCCTTCGCCGCACCATTCGTACTCGCCGCAACAGCTCGTCTCGATCACGCGCACCCGTTGACAGCGGGGCTGATGCGGCTCCCACAGCACGGGCTCCATCAGCACCGCTCCCGAGTCTCATGCCGGTCGGTGGTCAGGGCTTGACACGCGGCGGCACGGACACGCCGGAGGGATGGCCGTCCGTACCGCCGCGTCCGCACAGACCCGGTCCTGTGCGGAGACGCGACAGCGGGCGCCTGGGAATCCGTACCGCTGCCGCGCCTGCTCATGGCTGCGCCGATCCGCGGTTGGCCAGCATCGCCCGATGCTCCTGCTCATCGATCAGCCGGCGCAGGGTCTCTTCGGTATCTGCATCGACCGTCCGGCAGGCGCCCTCGCGTTCGGCGGCGCAGCTGAACGGGCGATGCCGGGTCGCCCAGTAGCGTCCTTCATCCGAGGTCCACTGCGACCAGCCGGATATCGTCGTCTCCTGATCATGCATGGGGAACTCCCAGGAGGAAGGCGAGCCGGTCGGCGGTCTCCGCCTCGTCGCCGATCTCGCCGATCTCGTATCCCGACGAGGTGACGTAGATCTCCTCGGTGCACCGGACGCTGTCGGTCAGCCAACCGTTGACCGGGTTGCGCACCTCTACTGCGTCGTGCAGGGTGCGCGTGGCGAGCCCGTGACGCTCCAGAAAATCAGCCAGACAGTCAAGCTGAGTCATGCAAGAAGTACACGCCCGGCGGATACTTCCAAGGGAGATGACATTCGATGACATGGCGGCGGATCCTGTGCTCAGCGCGATAACGATCACCGGGACGAGGTCAACCGACCATCGTCCGCTTGGGGAATACCGGCTGCTGTTCGCCCAGTACCTCGCGCCGTTCGCCTTGCCCGGGATCAGGTTCTACCTCGGCGGCGCGCGGGGGATCGACTCGCTGGCGCTGCTGTGGCTGGCCTCTGAGACGCAGGCGTCGCTCACGGTGGTCGTTCCCGGAACCCTGGAAGGGCAGCCGGCCGACGCCCGGCACGCGGTCGCGTTGGTACGTGACCAGAGCCGCCTGGCCGAGCTGGTGGAACTCGCTCACCCGATGCACCCGTCGACGGAGGGCTACCACCACCGCAACCGGTGGATGGTGGACCGCAGCGACTTCGTCATCGGCTTTCCCCGTGGCGAGGACACCGCCAGCGGCACCTGGTACACCCTCGATTACGCGGCCACCCAGAACAAGCCTCGCCTGATACTGCCCGTGTAACGCCGCTACGTGCTGTACTTGCCCCATGACGGAGGTCGACCGGCGGGCTGCCGCACACACCCTTCGCTCCCTGCGTGAACGGCGCGGCTGGTCATGGTCGGACCAGGCCCGCGCCCTCAAGGCCACCGCCCGCACGCTGTCCATCACTCCGGTCGCGCATCTCAGCGTGGCCAGCCTGATCCGCACCATCGCCCGGTGGGAACGTGAGGACAGGCCGACCGCCCCGGGCGAGCGCTACCAGTTGCTGCTCGCCTACGTGTTCGCCCGCAAGGGCGATGAGGTGATGGTAGGCCGCGGCTCGGACCTCGACCGCCTGATGGCCCTTTTCCCGGTCTGGGGCACCTCCGCCGAGCGGGCCGCCGAGATCCGCGGGCAGGTAACCCAGGCGGTCACGTCCGGACACGCGCTGCTGGCATTCCTCTCCCCCGGCCTGGCTCACAGCCTCGCGCGTGCCCTGACCGACCCGGACACCCTCACCCCCGATGTCGTCCGGCAGCTTGGCGACCTCGTCTCCGATGTCAACGCTCAGATCGGTGCCGTGCCCTTTGCCCGCCTCCAGCTCGCCCTCGCGCCCGCCGTCGAGGCGTGCCGGGTCCTGCTCGCCGCCGGCCCGCCGGAGCCCGTACGGCGGACGCTCGCGCAGACCGCGGCCAACGCCTTCATGATCGCCGCTCGGGTCGCCTTCGAGACCCGTGAGGACAATACCTCCACCGGCCTGTACAAACACGCCGTGCAGGCCGCCGTCGAGTTGCCCGCATGGGAACGCGTGGCCATCCGTACCAGCCAGGCCCTCGTCACGCTGTACGCCACCCGCGATGTCACCGCGGCCCGAGCCGTCGCCGACACAGCCGTACGAGAGGCCCGCCGCGGTGACAGCCGCATCGTGCGCGCCCGCGCCCACGCCCTGCAAGCCGAGATGGCTGCCCGCGCCGGACAGGAACACCATGCCTTTGCCGCGCTCCACCTGGCGTGGCGCGACATCGACAGCGACATCACCGGTGACCCGGCCCCGGGCCGCTTCGGCGCCGGCTACCTCGACGGCTTCGAGGGCGTGTGCAACCTGCACCTGGGGCGTGGCTCCGAGGCTGAGCCTCAGCTGGCTCATTCACTGTCTACGCTCACTCACCCGCGGCAGGCCGTACAGCGCGCCGTCGTCGCGGCCGACCTGGCCCTCGCACGGCTACAGTGCGGATCCCCCGAGGCCGCCGCCGCACTCCTCCATGACTGCATCGACTTGGCCGCCACGACGAGGGCGCGCGTCCCCGCGCTGCGCATCGCCCAAGTGCGTCGCAACCTACGGCCATGGCGAGCCGAGCCCTTCGTCGCCGACCTGGACGAGCACCTTCACGAATCACTGCTCGCGCCGTAGCCCATGCGGCGCATGCCTGACCTCAGGCAAGTGCCTGCAGCAAGGTGTACCCCGGCATCGACTCATCCGGCCTGACACCGACAGTGATGATCTCAGGGTCACCGAAGACCGGCTCGCCGTTCGGTCGGCGGGTGTACGGCACGCGGCCGTAGTCCACACCGTCCTCCCGGTCGAAGCTCATCCAGGTGATCGCTTCCTGCTCGCCCTCCCGCAAAGGATGGTTCGACACGGCCCGACTGAAGATCGCATCCGGTGTGACCACCCAGACCTGCGGAACGGCGAGCACCCACCGCTTGGCGTCGATTTCTCGCGCCTTGTCCGCCGCCCGCCTCTCGAAGGCAGCCGCCGTCTGATCGTCTTGCAGGTAGTCGTAATCGGTGAGCGCCAGCAGACGCTCGCCCTGCAGGACCACGATGGCCGGACACTCGCGGGCGAGGATGCTCACCTCCAGCCGGCCGACCACGTCGAAGAGCAACGCCGCCGTCTCGTCGTTCATGTCGCCCTCCGTAGTGGTCCGTCCATGCGATCCTGCCACGGGTACGGCTGCCGAGGAGGGGCGGCAGCCGTACCCGCTTGGCGTCACGCGACGCGAGCGAACACCGGCCGGTCGAGCACCTTCTCCAGCGTCTGGAGCGTTTCCCGGTCGAGCTCGTCCACACCGCCCGTCACCGCGCGGAGGAAGTTCCGCTCCACCCGGCCGGCACCGCGGACGGCCTGCTCGTGCTGGACGTACGTGTTCACGGCCTGGACGACGCCCCAGGCCGTACCCGACCACGGCGCGACGCGGTTGTCGTAGCGCCACAGCTTGAGCAGGCTGTCTCGCTTGGCCTCCGCCAGCGTCCGGGCGCGACCGATCTCAGCCGGGACGGGGGCGTATTCGTCCAGGAACTTGACCCACTGGCTCGGGCTCACCGTGGTCTCGCAGAGCCGCTTGACCTGAGCGGTGAACGTGTCGGCCACTTCATAGACGATGTTGAGCGCTTCCCGAGCCTCACCGAGGCGGAGCTTGGAGTGCCGAGAGTGCTTGATCTTCACCTGCTGCCCGCGCTCGGCCAGACCGGCGGCCATCGTGTTGTCGCACACAATGTTGGTGACCGCACGCTTGAAGGTCGTGGCCAGCGAGCCGTCGAAGGACGTCGCCCCGAACAGGTTCGGGCGGAACTCCACGCCCTCCGGCGTGCGGATGTTCTCCGGCACCTCGACCGAGACCCACGCAACCGCGCCGGAGCGCAGCAGGCCGGCCGAGCCGATGGACAGGTCGTCGTCGAGCAGCCGGGCGATCGTGCCCAGCAGCCATTCCCGGTACGGGTGCGGCTCGTAGCTGTCGGAGAAGATCCCCATCACGTGCCCGTTGTCGCTGCGGACGATGGCCTGACGTTCGGGGACCTCCGCGAGCCCGCCGGTCACGGGATCCTCGACGTAGATCGGGCGCGACAGGGCGTCCCAGCCGAACAGGCGCCGCTCGACGTCGGTGACCGGGATCGGACCCGGGTAGTGGTTCGGCTCGGCACCCTGGTGGCTGGCGCGGTAGTGCCAGGCAGTACCGCGCTTGTCGGTGAAGCCGATCAGGGTGTTCTCGTTGAGCCACTGCAGGGATTCCTTGGACATCTGCCCTCCAGGCACGAAGAAGGCGCCGGGCGGGTGCCCGGCGCCTGTGGGGTGGTCAGTTCTGGTCGGGGACGGGAGGGAGCACCGGCCGCGCGCCGCGCGGATTCGCAGCGGCCTGATGGGCGATCTCCTCCACCAGCTCCGCGAAGTCGACGTTGCAGAGCTGCGACGGCGGGAGTCCCGTGTCGAGCGAGAGCATGATCAGCTTCGCGAAGGAGTAATCCGGGTCGACTGCCAGCGCGCGCTCAGCGGCTGCGCGGGCCAGCGTGCCGTCGCCGGATCGGAGGGCGAGGAACGCGAGATTGACGGCGGGGGCCGGGGCGTACTCCGGTTCCACCCGGCGGGTGACCTCCGTCCACAGCCGAAGGGATACGTCCTGGCCGTACTCGTGAGTGAGGGCCAGCGCGATGTCACGCACCAGCACGCCGGTCAGCAGTACCCCCAGCCAGGCGATGTCCTCGGCAGGGATCGGGCGCCCCGCCCGCACGCGCTCGAAGCACTGCCTGATCCGCCGGAGCCCTTCGGCGAACCAGTCGGTCCGGTCGAGGACCGCCTCCGCTGCAGCACGCGCCGCCTCCGTGGCCGCCCGCACCGGCTCCCGCTCGGGCCCGTCCACGTGAGCGACGCGCTGGCAGAACGCCGCCCGGTCCGGCATCGCCACGAGCCCGGCCGCCACCGCGCCGGCTGCGGCGGCGCTGCTGGTCACGTCGTACGGCTGGCCGTCCGGCGAGCAGCATTCCGGGTCGGGGCAGACGTACGACCAGTACCGGCCATCCTCGCACCGGATCATGTCCTTGATCTCGATGCCGGACGCCGTGATCGCGCTGGCGATGCCGTCCATGACGGGCGTGACGCGCCAGTCCGGCCCGTAACCGATCAGGAAGGCGCACGAGGCGGCCTGCTGGTGAAGCATGTGCGCGCACGCGCCCACCAGCTCCGGCGTCTGGTCGGAACGCTCGGGAAGGTCGAAGCGCGTCACACACGTGACCAGGTGGCCGTCGCAGGCGATCGCGACCAGGCTTTGTGCCGGGTGATAGCCCAGCAGGTACGGCACGATCGCGATGAGATCGGCCGCGCTGCTCACCCGCAGGGCGCCAGAGTCAGGGGAAGCGGGCATGGGTGTCCTCCAGACATGACGAAGCCCCGGCCTGGTCAGGCCGGGGCGAAGAGACGGGGACGGTGAGTCAGCAGCGCTCGAGGCGGACGCCGCCGCGCGGCCCGATGGAGAGCCGCAGCTCCGGAAGCACCTCCGCATTGCTCGAGCGGAACAGCAAGATCTCGCACTGCGTGTCGACGCAGGGTGTGAGCACGCGCGTAGGCTCCCTGTGGACGAAGCGGAACTCCGTCGTCTGCCAGTACCCGTGGAGGTACCGCTCGACCAGCTTGCGCCTGGCCTCCACCAGCGACGCGAACTCTTCGAGATCGTTGGACTCCGGGCGGCTGTAGCCGGAGCCTCCCCACCACAGGCCGAACCATCGCGCCATGGCTCAGCCCTCCGCGCCGAGACTGGGGCAACCGGGTGAGAGGTGCTCGCCGCCGCAGTAGCCGCAGAGGTTGTCCATCGCGTAGAGGGACAGCTCCTCGGCGAACTCGTCGCGCCATGCGATCTGGGCGCGGGTGTAGGACGCGAAGTACTCCGCGTCCGTGTCGCCCTCGCGGAGGGTCAGGAAGGACAGCACCGTTCGCGCCGCCCGGATGAGTTCAGCGCTGGTCAGCACCGCGCCTACCGCCGAAGCGATCTCCGACCCGGCGAAGATCGTGCGGTTCTTCCTGGAGAGCCGGTAGCGCCACCGGATCCGCCCGTCGTCCGTGCGCCCGGCTGGCCAGAGCTCCAGCTGGTGATCGTTATCGATGGGCCAGGCTGCCAGGAGCCGGGAGGAGATCCTCCAGCCCTGGGGCAGCTCAAGGCCGTCCAAGACCGGCATGGCTGTACCCCTTTCGGGCGTGCGGGAGCCGTCCGGGCGGGCCTGCCGTACCGCCCGGACGGCGGATCATGGGTCCAGTCCTGCGATGGAAAGCGCCGGACTGGGAGCGCTGACCGTGCCCGCGCGCCCTCACTTGAATACGGGCGCCGGAACGGCCCGAACGTCCGCGATCGGCAGCGCTTTTCGCGCGGCGCCGATCGTTTTCGCTCTCACTTAAATACGGGCGGCCGGCCCGCCCAACCGTCCGCTGAGCTGCAGATTCTTTGAGAAAAGGAGAGAGCCCCAGCCAGGGTGACCGGGGCTCTCAAAAGCTCTCCATCAGTCGCCTGTGGGCGACTCGATAGCCGTGTAGACCATGGCGCTCCGAGCATCGTCAAGGCGCTCTGCGAGCTCCCGGAGCTCTGCTCGCGCCGCGTCGCGTACCCGGATCACCGCACGGCGGGAGCCGTACGCGCCGCCGTACTGCTCCTGTGCCACGGACGCGAAGATGCCCGCGCGCCCGAGGTCTTCGGCATCCTCCGCCTTACGCAGGATCCGCCGGAGAGTCGGGAACTCCTCTCCGCGCCCGAACGCCTGACGGAAGATCTCGGCGCTGTGCTGAGCGGCAGAGAAGGCGACGGCTGCGCGTGTGGCGTTCTCCACATGCGGGAGCCCGCGCATGAGCTGAGCGCCGGGAGTGGCGTCGATCTCGTCTGGAGGGACGTCCACGCGGTAGCCGTTGCGCGCCGCCGCGTCCCGTACGGCCCACCTCTGAAGGGTCAGGCGCGTGATGACCATCTCGCTCCCGTCGCGCCGTACGTAGATCCAGCCGTCGCCCTCAGAGGCTGGCTTGCAGGTGCTGAGGATGTCGCGGAGACGCTGAGCGAAGAGGAGAACCGCATCCTGGTTGACGTCGTCGGAGACGTCGTCAGTGCCGTAGGGCGCGTATCCGCCTTTGACGATCGTCGCGCTTCCGTCCATACGCTTCCGCGATCGGGTCGCGTCGACCGTACGGCAGTAGCCGCGCGAGAGCTTACGAATTTGCAGCCAGTCCTCCGGCGTCACGCGCGCCATATCTTCGGGTGTGAGAGTCGCGCCGGGGACGTTCGCCGGTGTGACCTTTCCGAAGTCGAATTTCGCCATGACCATGCTCCGATCCCTTTCGGCACCCTCTAGGGTGCCGCCTTTCTTGGCCAATTCAATTGAACCGCGAAATGGAGATCGATTCAACAGGGTCAGCCAAATTGGAATGGATATATTCCCAGGTCAACGACGCGATCGAATGGGTAAGGGCAGACTAAAAGAGGCGGTTTATTAAATGCCTTCCCTGATTCATATCCCCGGTCGATCCGCAGCAGACAGCCCCCTGCCATAGACAGCGTCCGCCTCCTGCTCAGCCTCTACGGAAGGGGGTTCCCGTACCCAAGTCGGGGTTCTCCAACGCGCAAGGAACCCGAGCCCTGCCTGGGATAATGCACCGGTCACCCTCCCCCGATTAATCGGGAGAGCTATTGGTACGCCAACCAGGAAACCAAAACGACGGGCAAATCGATCGCCCTGCGGTGACCGGCCTGCGCATCGACGGTGCCCTCACGCTGGCGACATCGTGGGGGTGGGCGCTGACCCGCAGCGGTGCGTCGGAGCCTGATGTGGTGGAGACACCCTCCTGTGGCGACCGGTCGGCTACGCTTTCGCCGGTCAGCAGTCCGGTGGCGAGCCGCGGCGAAGGGGTGATCGGTGCAGGAGATCGAGGTCAAGTACCGCCTGCATGACCTGGCGGCCCTTGAGGAGGTGCTGGCCGAGCGTGGGGTGGTCCTGTCGGCGCCGGTCCATCAGGACGACCAGGCGTACGCGCAGCCTGGGTGGTCCTACGGGCAGTCCAAGGTCGGGGTGACGTTCGCGCGGCTGCGCACCCAGGACGGGCGGCACCTGTTCACCGTCAAGACCCCGCTGGCCAACGAGATGGCCTGCCTGGAGCATGAGACGCTGGTCGCCGATCGCGATCAGATGCATGAGGCGATCAAGCAGATGGGGTTTCGGCCGACGGTCCGGATCGTGAAGGTCCGGCGCACCGCGCGACTGGGCGATGTCGCGCTGTGCGTGGACCAGGTCGAGCACGCCGGCTTGTTCCTGGAGCTGGAGACGGTGGTGACTGCGGCCGAATCCGGCACGGCCGCCCAAGCGCGGCTGGACAGGTTCGCCCGCTCGCTGGGTGTGCGCCTGGAGCGGGTCGTCGAGACCTACGACTCGCTGGTGCGCCAAGCGCTCGCGCCTGCCTGAAACAGAGCGATCTGTCGAGGTATGGCCAGCGCGGCGGTGGGCAGTTCGGTGCCGTCGGCCTGCAATGTCATGGTGAGGGCGGCGTGGTCGGTCAGGCCCTGCTCGCGGGTCTCGTGCAGGTAGGCGCACGAATGCAGCCGCGGCACCAGGGCCGGGCCGACGTGGAGGTAGTCGTAGCGGTAGCCATCGCCGGTACGGCCGGTCCAGCTGTAGGGCTGGGCACCGGGCCACAGATGGTCATGTGCGTCGATGAGCCCCTGCTCGGCCAGGGCCTCCAGCAGGCCGAATTCGAACGGCAGGAACCCCGGGTGAAGGGGGCGGTGGGTCCGGGCGATGACGTTGTAGTCGCCGCCGAGGATCAGGTGCCGGTGGAGGTTGCCGGGCAGCCCGGCCAGGGCCTTGAGCAGGGAGGCGATGAAGGTCTCCTTGCGTTCGGTCTTGGCCTGGCTGCGGTCGCGTGAGGGGACGTATACCGCCACCACGCACACCTGCGGCTGGGTGTCGAGTACGGCGGCGGCGACACGGCCGGGGATCGACACCTCCGGCAGGTCCATCGGCTGGGCGGCGGTCGCGATCCTGCTGACCAGGGCGGCGCCGCGGTCGCCGTCATCGGAGGTGTCGACCACCGCCCATCCGGCCCGGGCGAACTCTCCCAGCAGGTAGGCGGTGCCGCTGCCGGCGCTGGTCTCGGTGAGCAGGACCACGTGCTCGGGCCGGGTGGCCAGCCAGGCCAGCAGGCGCTCGGCCCGGTGGCGGGAGGCGGCGCCGATGTTGACCGTCAGGATCGACAGCATGCGGGGGTACTCCTTATGTCGTCTGGGTCAGACGCTCTGCAGATCGAGGTGGTCGAGCATGACGGCTGCGACGTCCGCCGGGGTCAGCCCGCGGCAATCGACGCGGATCTGGCGCCAGCCGTACCCGGTCAGAAAGTCGTAGGCCTCGGCGTAGAGGGCCAGTTCCCGCTCGGGCGAGCCCAGCCGCTCCAGGCGGGAGTGGTGCCGGCGCTCATTCAACCGGCAGCGGATGGCCGCCGGGTCGTGTTCCAGGTAGAAGGTCACGTCCGGAGGGGCGGCCCAGGAGTTGTAGCGCCAGATCTCGGCCGTGCTCAGCCCGTCCAGTCGTTGCAGGACCAGGGAGGAGGGCAGGTAGCGGTCGCTGACGACGTGGCGTCCGGCGGCCAGGGCGGGCTCGATGTCTCTGGCGAGATGGGCGGCCCGGTCGGCGGCGATGGCCAGGGCCAGGGTGCGCCCCGACAACTCGGCCTCCCCTTCGCGGATCAGGCGACCCAGCGGCGTGCCGGATGGCTCGGTGGTCGGCAGCACCGCCACTCCCATGGCTTTCAGGTGGATGGTCAGGGCAGCGGCCGCGGTCGTCTTACCGACCCCGTTGGGGCCTTCCACCGCGATGAACACGCCGCCCGTCCGGTTGCCGGTCACCTCGACCGCCGCCCGATCTGCAGCAGCGGCCGGCCGTACCCCTCGGCCTTCGGGCACTGCTCGGTGTCGACCGCGCCGATCGGCAGACCCCGTGAGATCACGGCCGCGGGACAGCCCTTGCCGCAGGAATCATTCAGCGAACAGGCGGCACAGGTGGGGTTGGCGCCCATGGCCAAGGTGCCGGCCAGATCGTAGGCGTCCAGCGCGGGAGCGACCTCGCCGGTGAGAATGTTGCCGACCAGGAAGTCGCTGTCGGGGTAGCGCGACTGCGGGGTGCGGGCGGCGAAGACCAGGTACGGGCACACCGCCGTGGCGCCGTCGGCGAAGACGTAGATCAGTTTGCCCGCGTCGCACCCGGCCAGCGGCAGCTCGTCGTTGGGGAAGCGGATGTGGACCAGGTCCACTCCGCGCGACCTGAACCGCTCGGTGACGGCCTGGATGGCGCGCATCTTGTCCTCGTCCGCGGCCAGGCGGGCCTGGCTCCTGACTCCGCGCCCCATGGACGACTGTCAGCGCTCACGTAATTCCCCCATCGGGGTGTGATTCGCTCACGTAATTCCCCCACTGCCCGCTCGTCATGGACCACAGATGTCGCTCGTGATGTTCGTCCAGGGGACGACGAACGTTCCGGCGGCATTGTCCTGGCTCGGACCTCTCCCGTCGATGATCGCCTCCAGGCGCCCAGACGTCTGGGGAGCAGATGGCGAGGAGGACCTTCTACGTGATCGACATAACCGAGATCTTGGTGCACTGGTATGCGGGCCGGTCCCAACACGAGGTAGCCGGCTCGCTGGGAGTGGACCGCAAGACGATCCGCCGGTACGTGGAGCCGGCGATCGTCGCGGGGTTTGTGCCTGGCGGCCCGCCGGTGAGCCCGGAAGAGTGGGCGAGGCTGGTCAAGGAGTGGTTCCCGCAGTTGAGCGATACCCGGCTGCGGCAAGTGACCTGGCCGGAGTTCGATAAGCACCGCGATTACATCGTCGAGATGCTGCGCACCGGGGTGACCAAGGCAACGATCCACCAGCGGCTGCGGGATGAACACGGTGCGAGCGGCTCGCTGGCCTCGCTCAAGCGGTATGTGGCCGCGAACCTGGCCGAGGATGCGGCACGGGAGAAGGTGACGGTGCTGCGGCCGGACCCCGAGCCGGGGTTCGAGGCGCAGGTGGACTATGGGCTGCTGGGCTCCTGGACAGACCCACGCACCGGCCGCTCGCAACGCATCTGGGCGTTCGTCATGGTGTTGTCGCACTCCCGGCACATGTTCGTCCGTCCGGTGATGTCGATGGATCAGGCCTCGTGGACGGCCAGCCACGTGGAGGCGTTCGCGTTCTTCGGCGGCGCTCCGGCGCGGCTGGTGCCGGACAACGTGAAGACCGGGGTGGACAAGCCTGACCTCTACGACCCGAAAATCAACCGGGCGTATGCGGAGCTGGCGGCACACTACAGCGTCCTGATCGACCCGGCGCGCTCACGCAAGCCTCGGGATAAACCGCGGGTGGAGCGGCAGATGCCGTATATCCGGGACTCCTGGTGGCGGGGCCGGGAGTTCTCCTCCGTGGCGGAGATGCAGGCCTCGGCGCTGCACTGGTGCCGCCAGGTCGCGGGCTTGCGCAAGCACCGCAGCCTGGACGGGCGGACCCCGGCCGAGGTGTTCGAGCAGGCCGAGGCCGGGTGCCTGATCCCGCTTCCAGCCGCAGCGTTCACGCTGGCGGAGTGGACACGGGCCAAGGTTGCTCCGGACGTTCACATCAAGTGCGGCAAGGCGTTCTACTCGGTGCCGTGGCGGCTGATCGGGGAGCACGTGGACATCCGCGCCACGCCCACCATGGTGCAGATCTTCCACCGCGGCGAACTGGTCAAGACCCACGTCCGCACCGGCCAGGGCAGGCGCACCGATGTCGCAGACTACCCACCGGAGAAGATCGCCTTCGCGATGCGCACCCCGGCATGGTGCCATGAGCGGGCCGAGCAGATCGGCCCGGCCACGGCGGGCATCATTGCCGAACTGTATTGCCGAACTGTTGGACGGCCCAGCGCTGCACCGGCTCCGCTCCGCGCAATCAATCTTGGGGCTGGCCACCAAGCACTCCGACCTGCGACTGGAGGCAGCTTGTCATAAGGCTGCCACCGCAGGCGACCCCTCCTATCGCACCATCCGCAACATCCTGGTCGCCGGCCTGGAGGACATCGATCAGCAGCGGCCCACCGGGGACGCCGGAGCTCCAGCGTTCCTGCACGGCCCGGACGCCCTGTTCGCCGACGTGATCCCGTTCCCCGGCCCCGAGGTCGATACGGCGGACGAACAGGACGGCGAGTCCGGCGACGACGAGCCGACCAACGCCGCCTCGTGACTCCCGACACCGGCAACGACAGCGCGGTCCATCTGCGCCGCACGGACGCTGTCGCCCTGGCCGGGCTGCTTCGTGAGCTTGAACGTTTCCTCGATGACTGCGACGAGACCGTCGCCGACGTCTTGGACGACTACTTCGGTTTCCACCCCGTCGCCGAATCCTTCAGCGCCGCCCTGGCCATCCACGCCGACCGCCTGGATGCCCTCCTGACCAGCAGCTCCCACTCCACCACAGAAGGTTGACACACCATGACCATCCTGCGCCCCGGCCTGGCCGACAGCCTGCGAGCCCTGAAACTGTCCGGGATGCTGGAAACCCTGGACGCCCGCCTGGCCCAGGCCCAAGGCGGTGACCTGGGCTACCTGGAGTTCCTCCAGATCCTCTGCGACGACGAGATCACCCGCCGCGAGCAGCAGGGCATGGCCCGCCGTTTGCGTCGCGCCCGCTTCGACACCGAGACCACCCTGGAGGCCTTCGATTTCACCGCCTCCCCCAAGCTGCCCGCCGCCCAGATCCGCGACCTGGCCGCGCTGCGCTGGCTGCAAGCCGGAGAGTCGATCATCCTCTACGGCGCCGTCGGTGTCGGCAAGACCCATGTCGCCCAAGCTCTTGGCCACCTGGCGATCCGCGCCGGCGCCGAGATCCGCTTCCACAAGACCAGCCGCATCCTGGCCGACTTGGCCGGTGGCCACGCCGACAACACCTTCGCCAAGCGCCTGGCCGGACACGTCAAGACCGACCTGCTCATCCTCGACGACTTCGCCATGCGCGAGTTCACTCCCACCCAGGCTGACGACCTCTATGAGCTCATCTCCCAGCGCATCGCCGAAGGCCGCTCACTGGCGATCACCGCCAATCGCGCGCCTCAGGACTGGTATCCACTGTTTCCGAATCCCGTCGTCGCAGAATCGCTGCTGGACAGGCTGATCAATACCAGTCATCAGGTGTTCATGAACGGCCCGTCCTACCGGCCGAACAAGCGACCCAAGGCGACCAACGCCACCACGTAGGGCTCGCGTCATTCTGACTCCGGGAGCACCGCAGCTACGGGGAATGACTGCCGCGGTGCTTCCGGTCCTCGGCGCTTGGAGCGCCTGCGGTCCGGGTCACCTTGCCACCGAACAACCACCCGCTCGTCCCGCCGTCGACAAGGCCGGTGATACCTCATCGACTCGCCCACGAGACAAGGGGTGGGGGAATTACGTGAGCCGACCCCGGGGGAATTACGTGAGCGTCCACACGTTCATCAGCACGTACTGCGCGCCGATCTGGACGGCGAACTCGCACAGGTCCGCGAACTCCTCCACGGTGGTGAGCGTGTTGGGCGTGGACAGCAGCCCCTGCAGCAGACCGGTGGCGGCGAACTTGCGGACAGTGGCCACGGTCAGCTCGAAGGAGGACTGATCGCCCCGGAACCTGCCGTGGCTGCCGGGCCGGAAGCCGTCCAGGCTGACGTTGATGTGGACGTTGCCCAACGCGGCCAGTTGCTCGATCTGATCATCGCTGGTCTGGGTGGCGTTGGTGCAGATGCCGACCGGTATGCCTAGCTCGGCCAGGTGCCGGCACAGGGCGATGATGTCGGGATGGACGAAGGGCTCCCCGCCGGTCAGGGTGATCCGCTCCACGCGGGCGCGGCGCAGCCGCGGGATGACCAGGGTGGTGAGCTGGGTGAGGGACAGGTCTCCGCCCTCTTTGACGGCCGAGACGAAGCAGTGGGCGCAGTGGAGATTGCAGCGCTCGGTGATCTGGATGAGCGCCTTGCGCCCCTCACCGCCGACCGAGGTGCGGAAGTAGCAGGAGCTGGCGGCGGTGTCGACGATCAGGGACTTCGTGTGCACGATCGACCTCCCACGGGGACGGCGGGTTCGGATGGCGCCTGCGGCGTTACCGGGGACACTCCGGCGCGGTCCGCTGGTCCTCGGTGCTGTCTGTCGTGGAGGGGTTTGCGGGTGCGGCATCGGTGCCGGGTGATGGCGTCCTGAGTTCCGAGGGCGGGCGAAAGCCCCGGGACACAGCCAGCATGATCACGTTCATGGCTCCTACCAGCGGCTGGATGGGTGAGGGTGGAAGAGCGTGGCTGCCTGGGAGGCACGATCCTCCCCGAAAGATCGACTCGGGCCGCGTGGGCTGCGACAGACCGGACAGCCACGCCCGCTCATGGGGACAGCCCTTTCACGGGCCGTTCAGGCAGGTAGGCGGCCAGGCCAGGACGAGGCGTTGAGAGATCCGTCAAGGCGAGACGTTCGGCGAGGGTCATGAGCCGCAGCAGGCCGGGCCAGCTGTCGGAGTCGGCCACGCGGCACCCGCCCGGGTCGCCCATGTGCCAGGCGGTGAAGGCTCCCCGGCGAGCCATCACCAGCCACGCCCCGTGTCGGATCCACGTGATGCCCGTCATGACCGATCACCCGCGAGCGACGTGGCCATGGCGGGGTTGTCGGCGGCTGGAGGCGGGTCACTCACCGCGAGAGGCACGAAGCGGATGGTGATGGGCACCTCTCCACTGCCCAGGCTGCACCAGCGGCAATCCACCCAGCATGATCGCGAAATTCGCAGGCAATTCTTCCCCGCCGTACGGGAAAGATTTGTATCGTGGGCACGGCACGATGCTTCTTCCATCTGGCGGAGGGAGACGCTGATGGCCGTCAAGCCGCGCAGTGTCCGGCAGGAACAGTCCGACCTGGTTGCCAGGCTGCGAGCGGGCAACCGTACCTGGCCAGAGATCGCAGCGGAGTTCCGTGACCGCTACGGCGTCAACATGCGCACCGCGTTCCGCCTGGCCCACGGCTGGAGCCAGAGCCAGGCAGCCGAGCAGTGGAACGCCCGATGGCCCGCCGAGCCCAAGACCTTCAAGAACTTCTCCTACTGGGAGCGCTGGCCAGCACCTTCCGGGCACGCTCCGTCGGTGGAGGTGCTGATCCGGCTCGCGGCCCTGTACCGGTGCAGCGTGGCCGACCTCCTCAGCGACGTCGGCGACTTCCGCGACGCCGATCCGCACCACCGAGTCCGCACCCGGGCGCACACCCTGTCCTTACGGCCCGGCCAGGCCACCCTCGTGTCTGACAGATCAGTCCAGCCGTGGGAACCACGCGACCTGGACGCGGTCTTGGCACAGTTGCAGGAGATGGACGTGCAGGAGGTGGCAGACATGATCGCCCTGTGGGCCGGTGACGCCCCGCCGAATCCGGCACGCCGCGACCTGCTCCTGAGGCTGTCGGCCGGGCTCACGCTGGCCGCCGCCCATCCCAGCCTGGCCCATGCCACCGAGGACCCCGCTCCCCGCCGGTCATCACGATCATCCCTGTCAGGGGTGTGGCTGTCGCGCTACCTCTACCCCTCCTCTGGCCGCAACGCCGAATTCGAGGGACAGCACTACGTGGTCCTGTACCACCGCGGCGACAAGCTGAAGGGCCAGAGCCTGCCGCACAGCACCGGCTCCCGCCTCAGCTTGGATCTGTCCATCGAGGGACACGTGGCCACCGGCACCTGGACCGAACGGACCTCGCCCACCGGCTACTACCGCGGCGCCACCTATCACGGCACCCTGCAGCTGCTGCTGTCCCCCGCCGATCGGGCACTGCGCGGCAAGTGGCTCGGGTTCGGCAAGGACTTCCAGGTCAACTCCGGACAGTGGGAGCTGGCCTGGGTCGACGGGTCCCTGTCGGCCCGGGACCTGCGTCGCTACCACAACAAGCTCTAGCCTCGGGGTTTCTGGCCGGCTTCGCCGACCGGGCCGGTGACCACAGCCACCACGCGTGTGCCCGGCGGGAAGAACCCGCGCTGGATCAGGGTGAACAGGCCCCACATCATCTTTCCCACATAGACGTGGTCCAGTAGCAGGTGGTGCCGGTCGGCGAAGTCGGACAGGAAGGCGTCCAGCTCCGCGTTGCGCCTGGCGTAGCCACCCGCGTGGAAGTCGTAGACGATCTCCCAGTTGTCCGGCACGGCCCCGAAGGCGGCCCGCTGAAGCGAGGTCACCTCCTCGGCCAGGAATTGGGCGCCTTTCAGCACCGCGAACCCCAACGCCCGCCGGCCCGGGCCCAGCCCGCCTGCGACGCCGGCCAGGGTGCCCCCGGTCCCGACCGGGACGCACACCACGTCGAACGGGACGGTGATCTCGGCAGGCAGCTCCGCGCAGCCACGGACGGCCAGCTCGTTGCTGCCGCCCTCGGGCAGCAGGTGGAAGCGCCCGAACCACTGCCGCAGGGCGTCGATGACGGCGGGGGAATGCTTGAGGCGGTAGGTGGCGCGATCCATGTACACCAGCCGCATCCCCCGCTCGGCGGCGAAGGCCAGCACGTCGTTGAGCGGCAGGTGCTCCTCACCCCGGATCACACCGATGGTCGACAATCCCAGGCGCCGCCCGGCCGCGGCAACAGCCCGGACATGGTTGGAGTAGGCTCCGCCGAAGGTCAGCAGGGTGTCGTGACCCTCCTCCACCGCCCGGGCCAGGTTGTACTTGAGCTTACGCCACTTGTTGCCTGGGCAGTCGGCCGACAGCAGGTCGTCCCGCAACAGCAGCACCCGCACCCCAGACCGCGCCAAGCGGCGGTCATGGAGCTCCTCCAGGCGGGTGTGCCCCTCCAGCATGAAGCCACCGTAGGCGATGCCGTCACGGCGAGGAACAGGCCCCAAGGACGCCGCGGTTCTCATCCGCCGCGTCGCCGAGATGACCAGGGTGGTGGGCGTTGTGGTCCTGATCGCCACTCGGCGGCCAGCAGCCGAGCCTCCGGGGCGGATATGGGATTCTCGGATATGGGATTCTTCTGCCGATGACATCGCCGCGACTCCTGAGGCTGGGCACAGCCGCCCTGCTGCTGTGCCCGACGCTGGCCGCATGCCTGGCCGCTCGTGTGGTGCCGGGACAACTTGAGCGTGCACCTGATCGCCGAGCTGGGCCCGCTTCGCCGATGCCAACGCCGGCTGGTTACGCATCTACCGGCTCCCGGTCTACGCCCCCCGAGCTCAACCCGGCGGAAGGCATCTGGTCACTGATGCGGCGCTCCATGGCCAACTTCGTGGTCACCGGTCTAAGAGCCTGCTGACGAAGGGTTTGGTCGGTACGGCCGAGTTGG
>NZ_MSZZ01000090.1 GCF_002093975.1 Thermoactinospora rubra | reverse complement strand
CGGCACAGGCTGAATCCCCGGCATTCATGCCGGGGAGCACGTCAAATGTGCTCTCGCAGCCCGGCGGCCAGGATGCGGTCGCGGAACGGGCGGCGCTCCAGGGCCCGCACGGCCGCGAGCATCACCTCCCCCAGCGGCATCGGCAGCTCGGCGTCCAGCTCGGCCGCCGCCCGCGCCGTCGCCTCCCACTCCGCCTCGATCAGCGGCAGCGCCTCGCGGGCCCGGCCGGTGAGGTGGACGATGCGCTGCCGGGCGTCCGAGCCGGTTTCCAGCGTGACGAAGCCCGCGCGGCGCATCTGCGACACCGTCTGGCTGGCCGCCGAATGCGTGACCCCGATCGCCGACGCCAGCTCCCTGATGGTCATCGGCCCCGAAGCCACCAGGGCCCGGACGACGGGGGAGTAGCGCGGCCGGTAGTCCGGCATGCCGAGCTCGGCGTAGAGCCGGGCGATCGCGCCGTCGGTGAGCTCGTACAGCGTGCGCATCAACGTGCCCTGGCTGGGCGCCGTCCCCTCCGGAGTAGCCGACACAGAGATATATTAGCGCTTATGCATTCTCCGACCGAGCCCCGCGACCAGGGCATGCTCGACGTAGGCGACGGCAACCAGATCTACTGGGAGGTCGGCGGCAACCCCGAGGGCAAGCCCGCCCTGGCCGTCCACGGCGGTCCCGGCAGCGGGTCGAGCCCCGGCTGGCGCAGGCTGTGGAACCCCGAGGCGTACCGGATCGTCCTGTTCGACCAGCGTGGCTGCGGCCGGAGCACCCCGAACGCCGCGGACCCCGCCACCGACCTCGGCGTCAACACCACGCGGCACCTCGTCGCGGACATGGAGCGGCTGCGGGAGCACCTCGGGGTCGAGCGCTGGCAGCTGGCGGGCGGGTCGTGGGGCTCGACGCTGATGCTCGCCTACGCCGAGCAGTACCCCGAGCGGGTCACCGAGATGATCATCATGTCGGTGACCGCCGGGCGGCGCCGTGAGGTCGAATGGATCACCCGGGAGATGGGCCGGATATTTCCGGAAGAGTGGGACCGGTTCCGCTCCGCCGTACCGGAAGAGGACCGGGACGGGAACCTGGCCGAGGCGTACGCCCGGCTCCTGCGGCACCCCGACCCCGAGGTCCGGGAGCACGCCGCCCGAGAGTGGTGCCGGTGGGAGGACACCCACGTCAGCCTCGTCCCCGGGTTCAAGCCGAACCCGCGCTACGCGGACCCGGCCTTCCGCATGACCTTCGCCCGCCTGGTCACGCACTACTGGGCCAACGGCTGCTTCCTGGAGGAGGGCGTCCTGCTGGACAACGCCGGGCGGCTCAGCGGCATCCCCGGCGTGCTCATCCACGGCAGGTACGACGTCAGCAGCCCGCTGGAGACGGCTTGGCTGCTCCAGCGGGCCTGGCCGGGAAGCGAGCTGATCGTGGTGGACGACGCCGGACACGGCGGCGCGACGATGTGGGAGCAGGCCGTGGCGGCCGCCGACCGGTTCAGTCGCCCGGCAGCCACCACGTCCAGGCGTTCTTCCTCAGGCTGAAGGAGTCCTGCTTGACCGCGGCGCCGGTGTCGGGGTTGACGTTGCGCCGCACGGCCGCGATCGGGTTGCCCTCGGCGTCGGTGCGGAACGTCCACAGCGTCAGCCCGTCGCCGGACACCCAGCTCAGCCGCGCCGGGTACTCACGCTTCGGCGCGTAGCTCAGCTTGACGGCGTCGGAGACGGTGTCCTCGGTCAGGTCGTAGGTGCGCAGGCGGGCCCTGTCGGTCTCGTTCGGCCCGGTGATCAGCACGGCGACCGTCTTGGCGTCGTCGTTGAGCGCGATCGGCGCGTTGTTGCTGACGACCTGCGGCACGACGCGGCTCTCGACCTCGCTGCCGGAGGCGTCGTAGACGGCGAACTCGGTGGTGTTGTCCTCGGTGGTGCGCGAGGTGAGCACGTACTCGCCGCTGGGGCTGAAGCCCTGCAGGACCTCGGCGCCCGGGATCCGGGTCAGCGCGCCGTTGCGCAGGTTCGCCACCACCGACTTCCTGGTGGAGTCGGCGTCGAAGTAGTCGACGAAGAGCTTGCCGCCGTCGTTGGAGAGGGCCAGGTCGATGTCGGCCATGCCGATGCCCTTCGGCAGCCTGGCGGCGTCGCCGGGCAGCGGCTTGACCGTCCCCTTGGCCAGGTCGCGGGTGACCAGCCTGCCGTCGCTCTTGCGGAAGTACGCGACGTGCGCGCCGTTCCCGCTGATCGCGATGGGGGCGCTGGCCTCCTTGTCCACCTTGCCGCCGGCCGTCTTCGGGTGGACGACGGCGTCCTTGAGCACCAGGTCCTTGCCGGAGCTCAAGGTCAGCGTCCACGGGCCGCACGGCACCGTGTAATCGCGCTTGGCGCATCCCTTCACCCAGGCGTACCGCGCCTGGTCCCCCGCTCGCGCCTGCGCCTGCGCGGGCGCGGCGATCACCATCGTGGAGGCCGCTGCCGCAAGGGCGAGTACGGCGAACCCGCGTGAGTTGATCATGGTTGTCCCCTTCGTTTGCATGAATAGATGCGTGATCGTGGCGAAAGGTTGCGTCACGGATCGGCCACGCCGGAACAATGGGATCGTGAAGCGGCTGACCAGGGCGGAACGGTTACTCTGGCGGGCCTTCCCATCCGGCTCGTGGGTCGAGCTGGGCGACCCCGTGGGCGCGCGCCGTACCACGGCGGGAGGGAACGCCCCGCGAGAGGGCCACTCCTGGGGGCCCGAGCGGACCGTGCGGGCGGAGGTCATCGCGGCGCTGCTGCTGGGCGCCCGCGAGGCGGACGCCGGAGGGATTCCCGCGGTACGGCTGCGCGGGGCGCGGATCGTCGGCGCGCTCGACCTGCGCGGCGGGACCGTCGAGCACGAGCTGTCCCTGAGCGGATGCCACCTGGACGAACCGGTCGTCCTCACCGGCTGCGTCACCAGGACGATCCGCCTCACCGACTGCCGCCTGCCCGCCCTGATCGCGAGCGGGCTGCGCGCCGGCGGGCATCTCAGCCTGTCCGGCTCGCACGTCACCGGCGTCGTGCAACTGCCGCGCGCCCAGCTCGGCGACGGGCTGTGGCTCGCCGGAACCAAGATCGACGGAGACGGCGAGTGGGCGCTCGTCGGCAACGCCATGGTCGTCGACATGGGCATGCTCGCCATGAACGCCCACTTCACGGGCGGCGTCCGGCTGGCCGGCGCGCGGCTCAACGGCGGCCTGCTGATGGAGGGCGCCCGCCTCCACAATCCCGGCAAGGACGCCCTCGTGGCGGACAGCATGGTCGTCGAGGACGTCATGCGCTGCACCGACGGATTCCTGGCCGAAGGGTGCGTACGGCTGCGCGGCGCCCGGTTCAACGGCAGCCTGCGCATCGAGGGCGTGCTGCGCAGCCCGGACACCCGCTACGCCCTGCACGCCGGGCACATCGAGGCCCGCGAAGTGGTCCTCCGCCCGGCGGAGGCGGTCGACGGCATGGTGACCTTCGCGTACTCGCGGGTGGAGACGTTCGAGGACGATCCGGCGCGCTGGCCCGAGAAGCTGCGGCTCAACGGGCTCGTCTACGAGCGGCTGCGCGGCGGCGCCGTCGCGCGTCGCATCTCGTGGGCCGGCCGCGACCCCGACGGCTTCCGGCCCCAGCCGTACGAGCAGCTGGCCGCCTGGTACCTGCGCGACGGCAACGACGCCCTCGCCCGCCGTACCCAGCTGGCCAAGCTCCGCGCCATGCGGCGCCACCGCGGCGGCCTCGGCGGGCGGCTGACCGGCCTGCTGCTCGACGTCACGGTCGGGTACGGCTACCGCCCGTGGCTGGCGGCGATGTGGTTCGCGGCGCTGCTGGGCGCGGGCACGGCGGTCTTCGCGGCGCATCCTCCCAGAGCGATCAAGCCGTCGGAGAGCCCCGCGTTCGAGCCGTTCGCGTACGCCTTCGACCTGCTGCTGCCGGTGTCGGTGTTCGGGCAGCGCGACCACTTCGATCCGGCGGGGTGGACGCAGGGGTTCGCCTACGGGCTGATCGTCATGGGCTGGGTGCTGGCGACCGCGCTGATCGCGGGCGGGACGCGCGTGCTGCGGCCGAACTGACGCGCCTCACCCCACCAGGCTGACGGCCTGCTTGATCAGCGTGGGCAGGTCCTCGGGGTGGTACAGCACGTCGCTGTCCTCCAGCTCCTCCGCGCTCCACCAGCGCCAGCCGATCGTCGTCGCCTTCTCGATCTCCTCCATGCGGTCGAGCGACACCGGCGCGTCGCCGACGTACACCGCCAGAAAGGTCTGGTCCTGCGTGATGTCCCACTCGCCGAAGGTGAACCTGATGGTGCTCGTGCCGTACGGCGGGGCGAAAGCGGCCGGCTCGACCAGGATGCCGGCCTCCTCGTGCAGTTCCCGGGCGGCGGCCTCCTGGAGCGTCTCGCCGTCCTCCATCGCGCCGCCGATCGTGAACCAGCGCGTGATGTGCGGGGTGTTCGGCTCGAAGCCCTGGAGGAGGAGGACCTTGCCTTCATGGTTCACTGGCATGGCGCGAGCGGTGAACCGGCGGAGAGGGATCATATGGACCATCATGCCCTCGCCCGGCGGCTGGTGGAGGCGGCGGTACGGCAGGCGGTCACGGCGTGACGGCGGCTACGACGGGTTACTAGGACGGCGGCTGCTGGGACGGCGGGGCGGACGGTGCGCGGGTCGTGGTGGCCGCCAGGTGGCGCAGCTTGTCCTCCGACTCCGAGCCGGGCTCGGCGGCGAACAGGTCCATGCCCTGCAACTCGGGATCACCCGGCAGGCTGACGAGCTCCGCGGACAGCCGCAACTCGCCCACGACGGGATGGTGCAGGACGTAGTCCCGGTGCGTCGCGGCGGCCACGTGGTGCTCGTGCCACAACCTGCGGAACTCAGGACTCTCCCGGCAGATCGCATCGACGTGCGCCATGATCCGCGCGTACTTGGGATATCTCGCGGCCAGCAGGCGCAGCTGCGCCACGTGCTCCCGGGCCAGCCGCGGCCAGTTCTCCCCGTGCATGCGCCTGATCCCCTCGTCCAGGAAGATCAGGTGGGCGACGGTCCTCCGCTCCTCCGGCAGCGCCGCGAAGTCGGCGAAGACGGCGGCGGCCAGCCTGTTCCAGGCGACCACGTTGGCGTGCCGCCCCAGCACGAAGGCCGGGGTGAGGACCATGGAGTCCAGCAGCCGCTGCAGCCCCGGCCTGACCGGCGCCTGCGGATGGTCCTGGCACCTGCGCGCCGGGTGGGCGAGCGCGTGCAGGTACGCCCGCTCGTCGCCGGTGAGCCGCAGCACGTCGGCGAGGGCGTCCAGCACCTCGGCCGAGACGTTCCGGCTGTGCCCCTGCTCCAGCCGGGTGTAGTGGGCGACGCTCACCCCGGCCAGCATCGCCAGCTCCTCGCGGCGCAGCCCGCGCACCCGCCGGGTCCCGTTGCTCCCGTACGGCAGGCCCACGTCCTGCGGCCGCAGCCTGGCCCTGCGGGACTTGAGGAACTCGCTCAGCTCGGCGGCACGGTCCACAGTTACCCAGCCTATGCAACTTTTGCGTACTCAAGGTCCGGGGATGGCCCGCGTCCCGGCCCGCCAGCAGGCTGTCCGGCATGCGACGCTTGATCCCTCTCATGCTGCTCGGCCTCGGCAGCATGATCACCGCTCTGGACTTCACCATCGTCTACGTCGCGCTGCCCCAGATCGCGCGGGACGTCGGCTTCTCCGCGCATGCGCTGCAGTGGGTGGTCAGCGGCTATGCCGTACCCTTCGGCGGCTTCCTGCTCCTCGGCGGCCGCCTGTCCGACCTGCTCGGCAGGCGGCGCATGTTCGTGGCGGGCATGCTGCTGTACGGCGTCGCCTCGCTGCTCGGCGGCCTGGCCACCGAACCGGCGCTCCTGGTCGGCGCGCGGGCGCTCCAGGGCCTCGGCGGCGCCGTGCTCATGCCGGCGACCCTGTCGCTCGTCGTCACGATGTTCGAGGAGGGCCCGGCGCGCAACCGGGCGATGACCGTGTGGGCGGTGTGCGGCGCGAGCGGGCTCAGCCTCGGTGCGCTGCTCGGCGGCGTGCTGACGGGCGTGTTCGGCTGGGAGGCGGTGTTCTTCGTGAACGTGCCGCTGACCGCGGCAGGCGCTGTGGCGGCGCTGGCCGTACTGACGCCGGACGGGCCGAGTGGGGGCGCGCGGAGGTCGGCCGGACCGAGTGGGGGCGCGCGGCGGGCGGGTGGCTTCGACCTGCCGGGCGCGCTCACCGGAACCGCGGGCGTCACGGGCCTCGTGTTCGCGATCGCGCAGGGCGCCGAGTCCGGCTGGACCTCCTTCGGCGTGCTCGCCTCGCTGGTCGCCGCGGTGGCGCTGCTCGCCGCCTTCTTCGTCATCGAGGCGCGCAGCGCGAACCCGCTGATGCCGTTGCGGCTGCTGGCCAACCGGCACACGAGCGCCGCGGCCGGGGCCATCCTGGTCTACGGCATGACCCTCCAGTGCGTGCCGTACTTCCTGACCCTGCACTTCCAGGACGTGCTGGGCTACGACGCCCTGCGGTCGGGCCTGGCCTTCCTCGGACCCACCCTGGCCATCACGGCGGGCAACCTGGCCGCCGAGCGGCTGATCCCGCGCCTCGGCCTGCGCGGCACGCTGGTCCTCAGCCTGGTCGTCGGCGCGGCGGGTACGGCGGTGCTGGGCCTGAGCCTGTCCGCCGGGGGCTCATACCTCGGCCTGCTGGCGGGCGTCGCCGGCTTCGGCCTGGGGACGGGCCTGTCGTTCGCGACCATGTTCATCGCCGCCTCGACCGGCGTGCCGCCCCACGAGCAGGGCGCGGTGTCCGGGCTGTCCTCCACGGTGCTGCAGGCGGGCAGCAGCGCGGGCCTGGCCGTCCTGGTGGCGGTGGCGACCCGAGACACGACCGGGCTGGCAGGGGAGGCCCTGCGCGCGGCCACGGTGGACGGGCTGCGATCCGCGGTCCTGGTCGCGGGGGCGCTGGCGGTCAGCGGTGTGGCGGTCGCGCTGGCGCTGCCCCGGGAAGCCCGGGTGCCGGTTCCGCGATGACGCCGGACATCTTCGTGTGGCTGGCCGTTCGCGCCCGGTCAGGTCGTTCGCGTCCGGTCAGGCGAAGCGGTCGTGGTCGGCCAGGATCTCGTCGATCTCCCGCCGGAGGCCGGCCGCCCGCTCCGGGTCGGTGTCGATGTGCTGGGTCAGGACCAGCAAGGCCTTCCACAGCGCCCACCCGCGGGCCCGTGCCCAGGTGCCCTCGTCCTGGCCCACCGCGTGCCGGAACGCCTCCCGGCTCTCACCCTCGAACATCCCCCACGCGATCACCAGATCGCAGGCCGGGTCGCCGACGCCCGAGGTTCCGAAGTCGATGACGGCCACCAGCTTGCCGTCGGCCACCAGCAGGTTGCCGGGCGCGATGTCGCCGTGGAACCACACGGGCGCGCCGTGCCACTCGGCGGCCAGGGCGGCCTCCCAGACGGCGGCCGCCCTGCCGGTGTCGACCCGGCCCTCCAGCGCGGCCAGGCAGCGGCGGGTCTCGTCGTCGTAGTGCGCCGGTGACGCCCCGCGGTACCAGCTGTGCTCCCCGGCCTGCGGACCGCCGGTGGCGTCGCAGCGTTGCAGCGCGAGGATGAACTCCGCCACCGAGACGGCGAACCGGGTCATGTCGTCGATGCGCGCGCGTGCCGCCGTCTCGCCCTCGATCCAGCCGCGCACCGACCAGGGAAAGGGATAACCGTCGCCGGGGGCGCCCCTGGCCACGATCGTGGGAACGGCGACCGGCAGCGACGGCGCCAGCCGGGGCAGCCAGCGGTCCTCCTTGTCGACCGCGGGGACGTAGCCAGGGGCCGTCGGCAGCCGGACCGTCATCTCCGCGCCCAGGCGGTAGGTCCGGTTGTCCCAGCCGTCCACCTCCACGGGGGTGACGGGAAGGTGGCTCCACTGCGGGAACTGCGCGGCGATCAGGCGTTTCACCAGGGCGGCGTCGATGCCGGCACGGCCGTCGGGAGGAGTGGAGACCACCTCGGGATGATGGCTTTCTGCGATCGCGCCCCGCAACCGGATTTCGCGGCTGCAAGAACCAGGTTTGCGGGGTCGCATGAACCGGGTTTGCGGGGTCGCATGAACCAGGTTTGCGGGTCCGCATGAGCCGGGTTTGCCGGGTCGCATGAGCCGCCTGCGGTACCGCCGCCGGCTATCCGCGCTCCCCGAGCGTGCGCTGATAGTGCTCGGCGATCTCGTCGCTGGTGGTCAGCCAGACGTCGGGCTGCCCGGCGAGATACGCCAGCGCCTGGTCCAGGTACTTGGCGCGGAACGGCTGGCCGGTCACGAACGGGTGCAGGGCCAACGCCATCACCCGGCCGCTGTGCTCGGAGTCGGCGTGCAACTGCTCGTACTGGTCCTTGACGATCTGCACGAACTCCGGCCCGGTCGTGCCCTTGGCGAACAGGCCCAGGTCGTTGAGCTCGACCGTGTACGGGACGCTGAGCATGCCCGGGACGTTCAAGGGGTACGGCTGGTCGTCGTTGGTCCAGTCCAGCACGTAGCTCAGGCCGAGTTCGGCGAGCAGGGCAGGGGTATGGAACGTCTCGGTCAGCCCGGGCCCCATCCACCCGCGCGGCCTCCGGCCGGTGGCGGCGGCGATGGTGTCGACGACGTCGGTGAGGAAGGCTCGTTCCTCGTCGCGGGTCATGCCGGTGTGCAGGATCGAGTTGGTCCGCCCATGGGCGAGCCAGGCCCAGTTCCGCTCCAGACCGGCCTTGATGATCTGCGGGTAGTGGTGGACGACGTCGGAGTTCAGCAGCACGCTCGCCCGGATGCCGTGCCGGTCCAGGCTCTGGATGGTGCGCCAGATGCCCACGCGGGGTCCGTAGTCCCGCCAGCCGTAGTTGAGCGGATCGGGAACCAGGTCGGCGGTGCCGGGCCAGATGCTGGTGGACGGGCGGTCGATCAGGAAGTGCTCGACGTTGAGCCCGACGTAGACGGCGACCCTCGCGCCGCCGGGCCAGCTGATCGGCGGGCGTTCGGTGATGGGGCTGTAGTCGAAGAGCCGGTTCTCCAAGGTGTTCGTCATGCCGACACGGTAAAACCTAACATTGGTGTCAGGTTCAACCCCGACATGGCGAGGCTTCACATGAGGATCGGCGAGCTGGCGCGGCGCACCGGAGTGAGCGAGCGATCGCTGCGCTACTACGAGCAGCAGGGACTGCTGACGGCCGACCGCACACCCGGCGGCCAGCGCGACTACCCCGAGCAGGCGGTGGACCGGGTCATCCGCATCCAGGAACTGTTCGCGGCGGGCCTGAGCAGCAGGAAAATAGCGCGGCTGCTTCCATGCATGCGGGACTCGGACGGCGGCCCCTCGGAGATCGCCACGCCGCAGCTGGTCAGCGACCTCGTCGCCGAACGGGACCGCATCGACAGGATGATCGTCGAACTGACCAACTCCCGCGCCGTGCTCGACGAGGTGATCAACGCGGCGTCGGAACGCCGCGAATAGACGCGCCAGCCCGCCTGCGGAGATCCGTGCGTGAGAGCGCGCCGGCAAGGCTGGAGCGGCTGGCGTGACGAGCGCATCATGCCCTCGGCTGGGATCGGACGGCGTAAAGGCCTCGCCATCGGCTTGACCTTGACGCGACGTCAACGCCTTTCATGGGGCGTATGACCGCCACACGCCCCAGCCTGCCGTTCGACCGCCCCGACCCCATGGCGCCGCCGCCGCGGCTGCGGGCGAGCGCCGCCGTCGCTCCCGTGCGTACTCCCGACGGGCGGGATGCGTGGCTGGTCACCTCCTACGAGGCGGTGACCACGGTGCTGTCCGACCCGCGCTTCGCCCTGGCCCCGCCCGGTGACGCGGCGCCCGGCAACGACACGCTGTTCCAGGACGGCGAAGCACACCTCCGGCTCCGGCGCCTGGTGTCCAGGGCGTTCACGCCGCGGAGCATTTCGGCGCTGCGTCCCCGCATCGAAGCCGTCGCCGACGCTCGCGTCGCGTCCATGGCCGCCGGGGAACCGCCCGCCGACCTGGTCGCCGACCTCGCCGCTCCCCTGTCGATCACGGTGATCGGCGAACTGCTCGGCGTGGCGCTCGACGACCGCGAGCGCTTCCAAAGCCTGGCACAGGCCGTCAGCGCCGCGGACTTCCTCTCCGGCGCCGAGGAGGATCTGGCCCGGGCGGCTCAAGCATGGGAGGCGCTGGGCGAGTACGCCGCCGATCTGGTGGCCACCAAGCGGGCGCGGCCCGGCGACGACCTGCTCAGCGCCCTGATCGCGGTCCGCGACGCCGACGACGGACGGCTCGGTGACGCCGAGCTCGTCGCGATGGTGACCACGATCGTCTCCGCCGGTTACCTGTCGGCCGCCAATGCGATCTCCGTGAGCGCGATCCGGTTGCTGCTGGAAGGGCGGCTCGCCGACCTTGCCGCCGCCGAGACGGACGCGGTCGTCGAGGAGGTGCTCCGCCTCCAATCCGGCCTGACCGGCGAGCCGTTCCCCCGGTACGCCCAGGTCGATCTGGAACTGGCCGGTGTGGGCGTCCGGGCCGGTGACATGCTTCTCGTACGGCTGGAGGCGGCCCAGCGAGATCCCGCCCACTTCGCGGAGCCTGACCGCTTTCATCCCGAACACTTCGGCCCGGGGCGTGACTCCAGCTCTTCCCTGGCCTTCGGCCACGGGCCGCACTACTGCCTCGGCGCGGCCCTGGCCCGGGCCGAGCTCACCGCCGCTCTGGGCGCGCTCGCCCGCCGATTGCCCGGCCTGCGGCTCGCCGTTCCTCTCGAGGAGATCGAGTGGACGCGGGGCGGGGTGGACATCGGTCCCACGGCCGTTCCAGTCGCCTGGTGACTTTCATGAAAAGCGGGACCTCGTGAGAGGCTGCTCGCCACCCGAGACCGTGCACCGGCCGAACGCGTAGCTGTGCGGCGCCCCAGTCCTGCAGCCCGACGCCACCAGGTCTCGTGGCCGGGAAACAACGTGGGTCACCGCAGGCCCGAGCGAAGTCCACCACCCGACCCGGCTCAGCAACCGATGGCCACCGGCGACCCTGCCGATCCACAAGGACACCTCGGTCAATACCATCCGGCGGCCCTGGGCCGTACCTACCTCGGGAGTGGCCCGGGGCACACGAGACGACCCGCGTTCGTGGACGGCGCTTTCGACCGTGTGCCCCGGATGTGCCACTCCAGACTGGACGGAGTGAGAAAACCCAGGCCAGAACCTTGCTGGCCCCGCGTTTCAGCGGTAGTTCGTGAACTGCAGGGCGATGTCGAGATCCTTGCCCTTGAGCAGGGAGATGACCGCCTGCAGGTCGTCCTTCTTCTTGGAGCTGACCCGAAGCTCCTCGCCCTGGATCTGCGCCTTCACGCCCTTGGGCCCCTCATCCCTGATGATCTTCGAGATCTTCTTGGCGTGCTCCTGATCGATGCCCTCCTTGAGCCCGATCAGCATGCGGTACTCCTTGCCGGACAGCTTCGGCTCGCCCGCGTCGAGGATCTTCAGGGACAGGCCCCGCTTGATGACCTTCTCCTTGAAGACGTCGAGAGCCGCCTTGGCCCGCTCCTCGCTGTTGGCCTTGATCTCGATGGTCTGCTGACCGGACCAGCTGATGCTCGCCCCTGTGCCCTTGAAGTCGAACCGGTGTCCGAGCTCCTTGGCTGTCTGGTTCAGCGCGTTGTCGACCTCCTGCCGATCGATCTTGCTGACGATGTCGAAACTGCTGTCGGCCATCGGTATGGGTGTCCTCTCTTCTTCCCCTCCGACCTTAGCGCTCCGGGGCTAGACGGCTCCCGGGACAAAACCGGTGTCACGTGCACGTTGGAAGTCCGCTATGCTTCTTGCTGTCGCCGCGAGAGCGGATGGCACGGCAGGTTGCCCGAGTGGCCAATGGGAGCGGACTGTAAATCCGTCGGCTCAGCCTACCCAGGTTCGAATCCTGGACCTGCCACCACTGGTTACACCAGCTCAGAGGCCCTTTCGGGGCCTCTTTGCTTTTCCGGCGCAGGCAGCCGGAGGGCGCCCTGAGCAGCCGTATGCCGCTGGTCGCGGGATGGATCATGGGGCGTTTGCCCTGGTCGAGCCGGGCAGTGCGGGATATGCGCGGGATGGAACGCCGAAGGGTCCCGGATGATCTCCAGGACCCTTCATGGCGCGACCTGCCGTCACGTGGACAGGGCATCGTCTGTCCGCTTGTTGGCGATCTCCTGCTGGCCGTCAAGGTGGCGCAGCACGCCGACCGTCGAGGAGCTCGCCGCAAGGGGCCCAAGCCACGGCTGGCGCCCCTGATCAACGGCGCCGATCGCAGCCTGCGCTGGTTCGTCGAGGACGTCCTCGGGCTGTTCGAGCTCGACCTGTCCAGCCACCGCACCCCGCTGTTCGGGCTGCCGTCAACGAAGCTGTCACCCGGTACACGCGATTGCGTTATCTCTGCCCAGAGCCGCCTGAACCTGGAGATGGCCAACTGTGCGATCAACGCGCCGCTCGGTCGCGGCGGCGTCGGGCGGCGTGGATCTCGGCGTCGGCGACCTTGTCGTCCAACAGCGCGTACAGCTGTGTGGTCTCGGTGGAGGCGTGGCCGAGGCGGCGGCGCACGGGCTCGATTGAGACGCCAGCGTTGATGAACGACGCTGATCGCCGCCTCACGCCCGGATCTCGGGCTCCTGGTCGCCGATGACGGGCGAGCTCCACGGGCAGACGCGCTTCTTCGCGTGCGGGCCGACGCCACCCCGTGACGGGCGGGGCCGCGCCCGAACCCCAGCCAGCCGAAAACATCTACCGATGACCGGAATTGGCCGATACGGTCAGGGTTGCCTGGGAGGTAAGTACGGGTGTCGATGCCATCGCTGCCAGAGCCCACGACGCTCGTGGGACGCGACGAGGCCCTTGCCGCGGCCCTTGGCGCGCTCACCGGCGCCGCGGCGGGCCCGCCGGCGTTCGTGATCGTCGAGGGGGAGGCGGGCATCGGCAAGACCCGGCTCGTGCAGGAGTGTCTGGCCGCGCCGGCCCTGCGCGGGCGGGTGGTCGCGGGGGCCGCCTGCCCGCCGCTGCGGGAGCCATTCCCGCTGGGACCGCTGGTGGACGGCCTGCGCAAAGTGTGGGAGGGGGCAGGCCCGATCGCGCTGAGCCGGCTCGGCGGCGCGCTGCGCCCGCTGTTCCCCGAGTGGGCGGACGAGCTGCCCCCTCCGCTGGACGGCCTGGACGATCCGCGTGCCACCCGGCACCGGCTGTTCCGCGCGCTGAACGAACTCGTCGAACGCCTGAAGGTCGACGTGCTGGTGATCGAGGACGCGCACTGGGCGGATTCGGCCACGCTCGAATGGTTGCTGAACCTGTCCGCATCGACGGGCCACACCACGTCCGTCATGGTCACCTACCGGCCTTACGACGTCGCGTCCGGATCGCTGCTGCCGCGGCTGACCTCGCGCCTCCCCGCGGGCATGACCCCGGTGCGCGTCGCGCTCGAACCGCTCGACGTGCCGCAGACGCGCCGGCTGGTGGCATCCATGTTCGACGTCGAGGAGGTTTCCGAGCAGTTCGCGGCGTTCCTGCACGAGCACACCGGCGGAGTGCCGCTGGCAGTGGAGGAGAGCGTGCGGCTGCTGCGCGACCGGCGCGACATCGTGCGGTCCGGCGGCGAGTGGACCCGGCGGGTGCTGGCCGAGCTGCGGGTGCCGCCGACGGTCCGCGACTCCGTCCTGGAGCGGGTCGGGCAGCTGCCTCCGGCCACGCGGGCCGTGCTGAACGCCCTGGCGGTGCTGGGCGCCCCCGCCGACGAGCCGCTCGTCGCCGCGGTGGCCGGCCTGGACGCCACGGCGGTACGCGACGGCCTGTCCGGCGGGCTGGCGTGCGGGCTGCTGCGCGAGGCCGAGCCGGGCGCCTTCGCCTTCCGCCACGTCCTGGCAGCCAAGGCGGTCGAGGGCGCGATCCTCGCACCGGAGCGACGGCTCCTGCACGGCCGCGCCGGCGCCGCGCTCGGCGCGGACAAGCATCCCTCGCCGGTACGGCTGAGCCGCCACTTCCGCGAGGCCGGCGACGTCGAGGCCTGGGCGCGCCACGCCGAGGCCACGGCCGAACTCGCCCTGCAGTCCGGCGACGACCACACCGCGGTGACCGTGCTGCTCGACCTGCTGACCGAGGCCGAGCACCCGCTCGAGCGGCGGACCCGGCTGGCCAGCAAGCTGGCCGAGGCCGCGACCATGGGCTCCGAACCGCCGTCCACGCTGGAGGGGCGCGTGCGGGATGCGCTCGAACAAGTCCTGCGCGACCCCGCGCTTCCCGCGCAGGACCGCGGCGAGCTCCGGCTGGCGCTCGGCCGGCTGAAGCTGGCGCTGGAGCGGTGGGACGACGGTTTCGCCGACGTGGAGGCCGCCGTTCCCGACCTCGGACACCGGCCGGCGCTGGCCGCGCGCGCCATGCTCTACCTCGCCACCCCGCTCACCGAGGCCTGGCCGGCGACCCGGCACCTCGCGTGGGCGCGGCAGGCCACCTCGCTCTTCGACCGGATCGACGACCCCGTCGAACGGCTGCTGTCGGCGTTCAGCCACGCCACCGCGCTGCTCATGCTGGGCGAGGCGGCGGGCTGGCACGCGGCCGACGACATCCCCACCACGGCGGCCACCGAGAGCGAAGCCCGCGAGATCGCCAGGGGCTCGCTCAACATCGCGCACTGCGCCCTGCTGTGGGGACGCTACGCCGAGGCACGGCACTGGGCCGACAGAGCCGGGCGCCTCATCGACAACACGGGCTTTCGCAGGGTGAGCGACCCCCACCGGATCGGCAAGGCGCACCTGGCCTGGTATACCGGCGAGTGGGAGGGCCTGGCCGAGTCGATCGCCGACATGGTGGAGGCGCCGCCGGAGGAGTCGCCGCACCGGCTGGACGCCCGGCTGCTCCTCGGCAAGCTGAGCCTGGCCCGCGGCGCCCGGCAGCGGGCCGAGACGCTCCTGACCGAGGTCATCGAGGGCGCCCGGGGCCGCGCCAACCCGTTCGTCTACGCGCAGGCCGCGATGGCGCGGATCCACCTGGCCGCCGGGGCTCCCGAGGCCGCGCTCCGCCTGACCGAGCCGGTCATGGCCGTCATCGAGGGCAAGGGCGTCTGGCTGTGGGCCACCGACCTGGCGCCGGTTCACGTCGAGGCGCTGCTCGGGGCCGGCCGCGAGGAGGAGGCCCGCCGGCTGGTGCGCGCGTTCGCCGCCGCCGCGCCCGCCCCGGCGCCGTCCGCGGCGCTGGTCACCTGCCGTGCCCTGGTGGAGCCCAACTCCGCGACGGCCGCCGACCTTTACGGCGCGGCGGCGGCCGCCTGGGCCGCGCTGCCCCGGCCGTACGACGAGGCGCAGGCGATCGAGCGCGGGGGCGGGGCGCTGCTCCGCCACGGCGACACCGCCGCGGGCATCGGCCTGCTGTCGGAGGCGCTGCGCCGCTTCAAGGACCTGGGCGCCCGCTGGGACGCCGACCGGGTCGCGCACCTCATGCGCGAGAACGGCGTGGAGGTGCCGCTGGCCTGGCGCGGCGGCCGGCGGGGCTACGGCGACCGGCTCTCGCCGCGCGAGCGCGAGGTCGTGGACCTGGTGGCACAAGGCTGGACCAATCGCAAGGTCGCCGCCGCGCTCTACCTGTCGCCGCGTACGGTGGATCGCCATCTGAGCACCGCGATGCGCAAGCTCGGCGTCTCCTCCCGCACCGAGCTGGCGCGGGTTGTCGCGCTCACCGCCGACTCCGAGCAGATTTTTGGGTGAATCACCCAATCGCGACGGCTGGCGTGCCCGCCAACACTGATCCGCGTGGAGCGACGACCCCAAGACCGCCCTCTGGAGGCATTGGAGACCCCTCCGGGGCCGGCGGTGCCTGCCCCGGAGGGAGCCTCTTCAGGCTCCCGGCATGACCACCCCGCGGACGCCAGCCCCGGCCCGCCCACCGGCGCGGCCCCCATCGAGCCGTCCGCCGAGCCCTCTATCGAGCCCTCCATCGAGCCACCCTTCGAGCCCGCCGACGGGTTCGAGCCCCTCTGAGCGCGAAAGCCGAGAACGATGACATCCCGATTACTGGCACTCCTCACCGCGTCCGCCGTGGCCGCCGGCCTGATGGCGGCCGTGCCGCCGCCGGCCGGCGCGGAACCCACCCCGTCACCGGCCGAGCCCCCCGCGGACGCCCCGACCGTCACGCTGGTCACAGGTGACCGCGTCCGGGCCGTGGCCAGGGGCGACCGCTGGGACGCCAAGCCCGTGCCGGCGCCGCGCCCGGACGGCAAGGCGCCCACGTTCAGCACCAAGCGCACACCCCGCGGCCTGTACGTCTTCCCCGACGACGCCGCCGCGGCGATCCAGGCAGGGGTGCTCGACCCGGAGCTGTTCAACGTCACCTACCTGATCGACAACGGTTACGCCGACAACCGGGCGCCGCGGCTCCCGGTCATCGCGGAGTATCCGAAGAACCAGCCCGCGCTCAGGAGCGCCGCCGACGCGCTGCCCGCCTCCGCGGTCACGCACGCGATCGACGGCCTCGGCGTGGCGGCGCTGGAGGTGACCAAGAGCGAGGCGCCGGCGTTCTGGTCGGCCGTCCGCGGCGGCTTCGCCGCGCCGCCGGGCGCCTGGGGCGATGGACCGTCCGGCGCGCGCGCCCCGAACAAGAAGCTCGCGGCGGGGCTGGCCAAGCTGTGGCTGGACGTGCGGGTGAAGACCACGCTGGAAGAGAGCGTCCCGCTGGTGGGCGCACCTGCCGCGTGGGCGGCCGGCCGCGACGGCTCGGGCGTGAAGGTCGCCGTGCTGGACACCGGCGCCGACCTGAACCACCCCGACCTCAAGGGTCAGATCGCCGAAACGAAGTCGTTCATCGGGAGCGAGGACGTCCAGGACAAGCACGGGCACGGCACCCACGTGGCCACCACGATCGCCGGCACCGGCGCGGCCGGGGGCGGCAAGCGCAAGGGAGTGGCGCCGGGCGCTCGGCTCCTGGTGGGCAAGGTGCTGGACAACACAGGTTCGGGGACCGCCTCGCAGGTCCTGGCGGGCATGGACTGGGCGGCGCGCAGCGGCGCCAGGATCGTGTCCATGAGTCTGGGCGCCGGCGTGACCGGCGGCACCGACGTGCTGAGCCGGAAGGTGAACGAGCTGACCGCGGAGACCGGCGCGCTGTTCGTGGTCGCGGCGGGAAACTTGGGCAGCGCCGAGCAGACCATCGCCACGCCGGGGACCGCCGACGCCGCGCTGACCGTCGCCGCCACCGACAAGAGCGACAAGCTGGCCTCCTTCTCCAGCCGGGGGCCGCGCTGGGGTGACCTGGCGCTCAAGCCCGACATCGCCGCGCCCGGCGTGCACATCGCGGCGGGCAGGGCCGAGGGCACCTCCTTGTGCGAGGGCGCCTGCGTCCAGCCCGGCGACGGGCCCCTCGACGCCCACTACACGGCGTCCTCCGGCACCTCCATGGCGACGCCCCACGTCGCCGGCGCGGCGGCGATCGTCGCCCAGCGGCATCCCGACTGGACCGCCGGGCAGCTCAAGGCGGCGCTGATGAGCACCGCCAAGGACGCCGGGTTCACCGCCTACGAGCAGGGGGCGGGCCGCCTCGACGTGGCCCGCGCCGACGCCCAGCAGGTGGTGGCGACCACGGCGAACGTGGACTTCGGCGTCGTGCCCGACGAGCACGCGCCGGTCACGAAGCAGATCACCTACGCCAACTTCGGCACGGCGCCGGTCACCCTGTCGCTCACCCAGACCGTGGGTGACGGGCTGTCCGTCGACGCGAGCGTGACGGTCCCGGCGGGCGGCACCGCCACGGCGAGCGCCACGGTGGATCCGGCCAAGGCGCCACGCGGGGTTCACAGCGGCGCGGTTGTGGCCACCGACGGCGGCGACATACGGGTGACCACCCCGGTGGGACTGGTCAGGCAGCCGGAGAAGGTGCTGCTGACCATCAGAACGCAGTGGCGGGACGGCGAACCCGCGGTCGCCTCCGCGGTCGACGTGGTGGACGTGGCCGGCGACGCCGGTGACCTGACCGACCACGTGCGTGAGGTCGACACGGGCGTCTACCAGGTCAGCGTGCCCCGTGGCACCTACCATGTCGCGGCGATGCTCTTCGGAATCGACGAGCGCCTGCGGGAGAACCTCGGCTTCATGGTCGATCCCGAGGTGACGGTCGACGGCCCCGCCGAGGTCGTGCTGGACGCCACGAGAATGAAGAAGGTCACCTTCACCGCCGACCGCCCGGTCGAGGCGTCGACGGTGATGGAGGCCCAGCCGATGAGCATGGAACGCGTCACCGCCGCCGGAGCCCACTATCACCGCGGATTCTTCACCCGGTACAGCGGGTACAAGTGGGTGACGCCCACCAAACGGGTCACCAAGGGCGAATTCGACTTCAACGTAGGGATGCCGCTCGCCCCGCCCGAAGTGGAGATGCGAGTGCTCGGCGATGATCCGATCGAGCTTGATCCGAGGGTGTACCCGCACGACGGCCCCATCACGGAGTCCGGTCCGATCCGGATGAAGGACCAGGTGTCGTTCGACGGGGTGCACCGCCTGGCCGCGGTCGACGTGGCCTACGGCAGAGCCGAGGACCTGGCGGGCAAGGACCTGCGGGGCAAGCTGGCCCTGCTCACGCTCGACTGGCGCCACAACGAGGAGCGCTGGCTCGACACGTCGCTGATCCAGCCGATCAGGGACGCCGGCGCCGCGGGCATCCTGGTCACCAACACGCATGCGAACTACGTCTTCCCGATCTTCGTCGGGCCCCCCGCCGATGATCCGGTCCCCGTCGGCATCCCGGTCGTCTCACTGATCCCGCAGGAGATGGAGGCGCTGCGGCAGCGCCTGGCCAAGGGACCGGTCACCATCGAGGTCAAGGGAACTCCGCAGGAGAAGGCGCAGTACGCCTACGCGTTCTCCGCCTTCGAAAACGGCCGGATTCCCGACGACCTCGACTACGACCTGACCGACGGCAAAGTGGCCAAGGTGGACATGCGGGTGCACGCCGCGCGGCCGACCACGTTCTATCCGGCCGTCTTCCCCTTCAAGCCCCGGTACTGGGACGGTTACGCGCTCCAGATGAACCAGGTGAAGGCTCCGGGGACGCACCGGCTGTACATCGGGCCGCTGTATCCCGATGTCGTCTATCACCGCACCCTGGGCGCGACCAGAGAGGGGACGGGCGCGGGCGGAATCGACATGGAGTCCGAGACGGCGGTCAAGCTGTTCACCAGACCCGGCCGGACCGCCGAGCGGTGGAACGCCGGTCCGTCCGCGCCAGGCGTGGCCGTGGCGTCCGACGCCGTCTACCGGCTGCCGTGGAAGGAGGAAGAGGGGTGGCAGGAAGGCGACGTGGGCGCGGCGGCCAACCAGCTGACGGGCCGCGGTTACCCGGTGCACAGCTGCCAGATCTGCCGGCGCGACGACAACCTGCTCTTCCCGTTCCTCTCGCAGGTCAGAAGTGACAACCACTACACCGGGCCGCACAACAGCCGGTTCGGGATCGACAGCGTCCGCCTGTGGTCGGAGGGCAAGGAACTGCCCTTCGACGACGACCACGTGTACACGCTGCCCGAGAAGCGGGCCACGTACACGATGAGCGTCGAGGAGGGAGACACCTCCGCGACGTGGACGTTCACCTCCGAACCCGTGACCGCGGACAACACCCAGCGCGGGCACAGGTGCGGCGGTCACGACTGCCGGGTGGAGCCGCTGGTCTTCGTCCGCTACGACCTGGGTGACACGGTCGCCATGGACAACACGGTGGCGGCCGGTCCGGTCCACGCCTTCAAGGTCATCGCCTATCACGCGCCCTCGTCGAAGCCCATGCCGGACATCCGCGACGTCCGGCTGTGGACCAGCACCGACGGCGGCGCCACCTGGAAACGGGTGCCGCTCGTCGCCGGGCGCGACGGCGCCTACACCGCCCTCGCTCACTACCCGCGCGGCGCGACCTCGGTCAGCCTGAAGGTCGAGGCCAAGGACACCGCGGGGAACGTGGTGCGACAGGTCAGCAAGCACGCCTTCCAGCTGCGCTCCCGCTGACGGCCACGCGGCCGGTCCCTCCCGGGGCCGGCCGCGTTGGCGCGTCGGGCCCGGCGGCAACGTCGAGGCGGCGTTCCGCGCAGCAGGCGCGCACGGAATTTGCTGGTCCTGAGTGCCGCTGACCTTCCAGCTGCCGGCGTGTCTCTAACTGCCTGTCGATGACAAGCTGGGTCCAGACGACGCCCCGCACGGGAGGGACCTGTACGGCCACGCCTTGACGACCGATCGCGTCACGTTCCCCGGGGGAGAGATCTGCCAGCGCCCGGGCGAGCCTGCCTACCGCCGCCCCCACCGCGAGCCGATCCACCACTCGCTCGTCATGCCCCACGTCGTCGGGCGGAGGCCCTGACCTGGCAAGCGCCTGATACCGGCGCAGGCCGGGGCGGCCGTCGCGGCGGAGGAGGGCCACCGAGAAGCGGGCGACCCAGACGACGGCCGTGCCGCAGACCAGGAAGAAGCCCAGGATCAGCACCTCGAAGGGGCCGTCGCCCGGGAAGCTGCTGTAGTGCAGGATGACCAGTCCGGTCACGGCGACGAGGGAGAGCAGTGCCTTCCCCGGAGGGTCGATCAAGGCGCGGGTGAGGGGCGGTAAGTCCGGGTGAAGGTCGGTTTGGGACACGGTCGAAGGTATCGCGGCGCACCAGGCTACGGCCGGATCGCCACGGCCCGAGGGCACACCGACGATCGGGGCGGGCATCGTCGTGTCCGGAACGGGGTTCCAGATCAGGGCGAAAGAAGCTCGGTCATGGAGGGTTCCTCGTCCTGGACAGCGATCAGCGTCGATGCTCCGCTGTCCGTGAGTGGCGCGACAGGCGCCGCCGGTGGTGCTGTCTGGAGTGGTACGGCCCGGCATCGATGAGGCGGTCAATCGGATCACGGCGGCCAGATGAGAGATCTTCAGTGTGGCGGCGGTTCCGGGTGATCGCTGGAGCGCCCGGCTATGCCGTGCCCCGGATTCGCGATTCGTCGACGCCGAGCAGTACGGCGAGCGAAGGATGGACGCGCCCCGCGGTGATCGTCGTGATGGCGTACTCCGCGACCCCGGCCTTGACGAAGGGATCCTCGGCGGCGATCCGCTCCGCCGTGGGCCGATCGATGCCGGCGGCCAGGATCGCCCCTCCCTCACTGGTGGGGACCGTCTGGCCGGAGACCAGGAAGACGCCCTCGCGGTGGTGGCGCTCCAGGAACCTCACATGATCACCCATGTACGGCTCGGCCTCGGCTTCGTCGGTGCGGTATCGCAGTATCAGCAGATGGAGCAAGGCGCCTCCCCGAAGTGCTCGGCGTGAGACCCGAACAGAGCAGTTCTAGCGGATGGGGAAGGCGGACCCCACCTCGCCATGATCATCGGGGTGCCGAGGTCTACTGTCCTGCCACTTCGTCCAGCAGGTCGTCCACCAGCCGCCTGGACGAGTCGACCACCTCGGCGAGGTAGGACTCCAGGAGGTTGAGCGCGCTGTGGATGTCGGGTGCGCTCCGCCGGGGGAGGGTGAGCAGGTTCTTCTCTTCGACGGCGGCCGTCGCGTCGACCGCGAAGGCGTTGCCCTCCTGGCGGATCGCCACGGAGAAAAGCACCTCGCGGCCGTCAGGCAGGGTGAAGACCGTCCCGGCCGTGGCCCCGGCGGGCGGGATGAGGTGGGAGAACGCCCGGCTGCGGACGAACGGGTGGTGCAGCTCGGTGAAGAGCTCCAGCGCTCGGTTCAGCGACACGAGCAACGCTCCCGCCGCCTGGCTCGCACTGTCCACACCTTGAGCGTAGATCACGCTGCTCAGATGCGCATAGAAGTCGCGGAATGCGAGCTCACCGTCCGGCCGTGAACCGGCTTGCGAAATGGCCCGGCTTCGTGTGCCAAGTCGCTAAATATCACCATCTATCCCACCTGGCACCTGCGCAACACACCAATTCCCCTGGGAAGCGGGGAGCGCTAGACGCCCTTGCGCATCGCCCGGTTCCCCAGGACCAGCCCGATCATCGCGATCGCCAAAGCGACCGCTCCGCCGTACGCCACCGAAGATTCCCACACCCGCCCGGTGAAAAGCGCACGGGAGGCGTCGACGATGTGCGAGAGCGGATTGAACGCGCCCACGACCCGCAACCATCCCGGCCCGGATTCCAGGGGCAGCAGAACCCCGGAAAGCAGTAAAAGGGGATAAAGGAGTGTCTGGGTGAGAATGTAGAAGAGCGTCCCGTTGGGAGCTGATTTGATGGCCAGCACGAAGGACAGCGAGCCCAGCCCCACGCCCAGCACCACCAGCAGCAAGACGCCCATCACCGCGCCGCCCAGGTGGAGATCGAAGCCCAGGGGCACGGCGAACGCGATGATCAGGACGGTCTGCACCAGGAAGACGAGCGTCTCCTTCAGCGTCCGCCCGACCAGCATGGCGGTACGGCTGAGCGGCGTGACCAGCAGCCGTTCCATGAACCTTTTTCATCCTCGTGCGGAAGCCGCTGGCCAC
>NZ_MSZZ01000089.1 GCF_002093975.1 Thermoactinospora rubra | reverse complement strand
ACGGCCCGCAGGGTCGCGGTCGGCAGCAGGCCGGCCAGTGCCCGCACCCCGGTGATCAGCCAGGGCATCGTGCCCTGGCCGTACAGGATCAGGACCGGGACGGTGACCGAGTCCCAGCGGCCGGTGGGCAGCGGGGTGCCCGTCATGGTGGCGGCCACCAGCCGCCCGTCGTAGGCGAGGGTGTGCGCGATGGCCTCCAGGTCGGCCCAGGCCGGGCTTTGCCGGATGCCGGCGACCAGGTCGGCGGGCAGGCCCACCGCCGCGGTCAAGAACAGCTCCGCCGCCTCCCCCGGGCGGCCCTCGGCGAGGCGGGCCTCCAGCCGCCGCACGTAGTCGGCCGGCAGCGGCGGACGGGTGTCGTCGATGACGCACGGCGGCTCGAACAGCGCCAGGTGGGTGATCGGCAGGCCGGCCGCCGCGGCCTCCAGGGCCAGCACCGCCCCGGAGGACCAGCCGAACACCATGGCCGGCGCCCCGGCGTGCGCGATCAGCGCGGCCAGGTCCTCCACCTCGCGCTGCACCGCATACGGCGCGGTGTCGCCGCTGTCCCCCCGGCCGCGCCGGTCATAGGCATACACCCGGAACTCCTCGCCGAGCAGCTGCGCCACCTCGGCGTTCAGCGGGTTGACCGCCCGGTGGGCGGTGGCCCCGTCCACGATGATCACAGGCGGGCCCTCCCCCCACACCTCAAAAGCGATCCTCGTGCCATCCGCGGAACGGACCGTCCCCATCACAACTCTCCTCTTCGAATCAGGCGGTCGCGGGCATGTGCAGGACGTTCCACAGGTGGCCGTCCAGGTCGCGGAAGCCGCGGGAGTACATGAAGCCGTCGTCTATGGGCTCGCCGGCGGTCAGACCGCCGGCGGCCTCGGCGGCGTCGGCCAGTTCGTCGACGCGCTCGCGGCTGTCGACATCGAGGGCGATGGCGGCCTCCTGGAAGGCGGCCGTGTCGACCGGCCGCCTGTCGGTGATGGTGGTGAAGAAGGGCTCGGTGACGAGGAGAGCGTGGATGCCCTCGTCGATCACCATGGAGCCGGCGTCATCGTTGGTGAACTCGGGGTCGAAGCCGAAGCCGAGCTTGGTGAAGAAGTCGATGGACGCGTTCAGGTCGCGGACGTGCAGGTTGACGAAGATCTTGGTGGCCACGACGGCCCTCCTGTCTCTGGTGGACACTATGTGTCCGTCGGACACAAGGTGTACGCTAGACACATAGGGGTCGAGTTGACAATCCCGAATTCCAGAGGCGAGGAGGACGCGTGGGAACCGATGAAGCAGGCGTGCTCGGCGTGTTGTGGAGCCGGGAGGAGCAGACGGTCAGGAAGGCGCGGCCCGCGCTCAGCCTCGACCTGATCGCTCGCTCGGCCATCGAGATCGCGGACGCCGAGGGCATCGCCGCGGTGTCCATGCAGCGGGTGGCCGGCGACCTCGGCTTCACCAAGATGTCGCTCTACCGCTACGTGGCCAACAAGGCCGAGCTCATGGCCGTGATGATCGACACGGCGGTGGGCGAGCCGCCCGAGCTGGACGGGGTGCCGGGCGGCTGGCGGCCCAAGCTGGAGCGGTTCGCCGAGCAACTGACCGCGACGTGGGAGCGCCATCCGTGGCTGCCCTCGGTGACCACGGGAAACCGGATGATGGGGCCCAACGAGATCGGCTGGATCGACACGGCGATCCGCGCGCTCGCCGACACGTGCCTCACTGCGGGCGAGCGCATGGCGGCGGTGTTCCTGCTGTTCGCGCACATCCGCAACACCCAGTCCACCGCCGCGGCGGGCACCCAGCCCTGGACCACCGAAGGCAGCGTGGCGGTCGCGATCGGCGAGCTCATGGCCAGGCACGGCGAGCGCTTCCCCGACCTCACCCGCGTCATGGCCGAGATCGGCGACAGCCTGGCCGACAACGGGCGCCGGTTCGGCCTCGACTGCATCTTGGACGGGATAGCCTGCCGGATCGCGCAGCGGGAACGTTCCTGACAGCGCTTGAAGGCCCAGGGCGGCGGTTCAGCCGGCACGCAGCAGCGCCAGCGCCTGACGGGAGATGACGTCCGAGATCTCGTCGAGCGTCAGCCGCCCGTCGGGGCGGTACCACAGCGCCACGCCGTTGCACATCTGGATGATGGAGAAGCGGGCCAGGACCGGATCCTCGGGCGCGAAGCTCCCGTCCGCGACGCCGTCCTCGATGACGCGCCGCCAGATCTGCTCGAACTCGTCGCGCAGAGCCACCAGCTCCGCGCGCGCCTCGGGGCTGATGACCTCCAGCTCCGAGCGGTTCAGCCGCCACACCTCGCTGTCGCTCACCTCCGCCAGGACGTGCGCCCTGACGAGGTTGGCCAGCCGTTCCGCCGGGGTCGAGCCGGTCGCGGCCGCCTCCCGGGCACGCGCGGTGACGCGGGCGTAGTTGCGCCGCATCAGCTTGAGGAACAGGTCCTCCTTGCTGGAGGCATAGTGGTAGAGGGATCCGATCGTCAGGCCGGCCTCGCGGGCGATCTCCCGGATGCCCACCGCCGAGTATCCCTTGCTCGCGAACAGTGCGCCCGCGGCCTCCATGAGCCGCTGTTCGGTCGACGACGGCGGCTCCGCCACGTCGACGTTCTTCGCGGATCCGCCGGTTCTCTTCATCGTCGCTCTCCAAGGTCGCAGGTGGGGACGTGGTCGCCCAGGTCTGTCAGGCGGCGCTTGACGATCCGCTCGGTCGGGGTCCGTTCGAAACGGTCGACGAAGGACACGTACCGGGGCAGCTTGTGCCGGGCCAGGGACGCCCGCGCCGCGGACACGATGGCCTCGGCCCGCTCGCGCACCAGGTGCGCCTGCGTGGGAACGTCCTCCACCTGGAGGAACGCCCAGACCTCTTCGCCGCGGACGGGGTCGGGCCGCGGGATGACCGCCGCGTCGACCACTCCCGGCTGGGCGCGCAGTACCGCCTCGACCTCCTGGCACGAGATGTTCTCGCCCGCCCTGCGCACGATGTCCTTCATCCGCCTGACATAGCGGTAGTCCGCGCCCCGGCGCTCCATGATGTCGCCCGAGCGGTACCAGCCGCCGGGGAGGAACGCCTCGGCGGTGGCGTCGGGACGCCGGTGGTAGGCGTCCGTCACCGTCGGCCCGCGCACCTCCAGCATGCCGAGTCCGTCGCCCTCGATGACCTGCCCGTTCTCGTCGGTCAGCCGGAGCTCGTGACCGGGCATGGGGCGGCCCAGCCAGCCCGCCCCGATCCGGCGCGTGCCGGAGCGCGCCTCGGAGAGGGGCTGGCCCATCGCCACGCCCATCTCCGCGGTGCCGTACAACTCCAGCCAGGGGAGGGCGAACCTGCGCTCCAGCTCCGCGTGCAGGTGGCGCGGAACGGCCACGCTCCAGGCGGCGACGGCCCGGTGCCCGGTGTCGAACGGGCCGGGCGGGGTGTTGAGCAGCATCGCCGGCATGGACCCGATGGTCATGAACTTGGTGATCGACCTGCGCGCGACGTTCTCCATGAACGTCTGCGACCGGAACCGCGACAGGTAGACCGCCGTCGCGCCCGTCTGCAGGGCGGCCATGAGCAGCATGAACGGATCCCCGTAGTACAGGGGCTGGCTCGACATGACCCGGTCGTCCTCGGTGAGTTCCATGACGGTCGCCAGGGCCCGGCCGTCGAGCAGCCATTGCCGCTGGGTCTTGGCCACCGCCTTGGGCACGCCGGTGGATCCGGACGTGAGGCCGAACCGGACCCGTGTGTCGAGGTGCTCGGCGCGGCCGAGGCGGTCGAACGGCGCGTCGTGTGGACGCAGTGGCGGCTCGGCACCGGGCACGGGCTGCCGGAAGGGGATGAGCGCGGCTCCGTGCCTGTGGACCACGTCGCGGTGCGCCAGGCAGAACTCCGGCGTGGCCACCACGTGCGTGGGCTCCACGAGGCCGAGGATGTGGTCCAGCTCGGGCGGGGTGAATCCGGGATTGAGCGGCAGCATCGCGGCGCCCAGATCGGCGGCCGCCAGCACGAGCAGGGGAAAGGTGGAGCAACTGTCCAGGGACACGGCCAGGACGTCTCCCCGGCCGACGCCGCGCTCGCCCAGTTGCCCGGCGAGGCCGGCCACGCGGGCGGCGAGCTGCGCGAAGGTGAGCCGCTCGCCGTTCTCGTGCTCGAAGGCGGGGCGGTCCGGCCAGGTGCGCGCCGCCCAGCGGGCCAGTCCGGCCATGTTCACACCTGCCCGCGCGATCGGGTCGACGCTGGGCTCGAGCGGCGGGTGGGCGGGCGTCACCGGCATATCATCACCCATTCGACACCGGCGATGTGATCTCCGGATGCGGTGGCCACCACGCTCGCCTCGAACCGGACGACGTCCATGCCGGGGAGGGAGGCGCTCGGGCGGCGCTCCACCGTGCCCATCTCGCAGTGGATGGTCTCCTCCAGCGCGAGCGGGCGGCCGAAGGACCAGGTGAAGGCGCGGTTGAGCACGGTGTGGAAGTCGCCCATGTGCCTGCCGCGGGTGATCAGGCCGGACGCGGTCAGCACGATCAGCGGCCACGGTATGTGCTCCGGAGCGCTCTCGCCGACGGTCAGATCACCGGGCAGCCAGCTGTGGAAGAGGCGGGCGTCCGCCTCTGTCATGGTGCGGCCCGCGGAGACCTGTCCCGGCTTGGCGGGTACGGCCGCGGGCCGCCCGGTGACGGCGATCCCGTGCGTGACGACCCGGTCCCCGGCCGTTCCGCTCATGGCGTGCTCATCGCCCGCCGACCGGCCCCGCACCTCCACCTGAGTGCCTTCGAACAGCGGCCCGTCGAAGGACCACCGCAGCCGGGACAGGGGAGTCCAGATCAGCTCCGGCCGGTAGGCGTCGATCACGAGCAGCATGCCGGTGACACCCGACAGGATGCGCTGCCCGAACATGCTCTTGCGGGCCGTGAGGCGGTTGGTGTGCAGCTCGTCTCCGGTGCCTTCCCAGATCGATCCCATCAGGAAGTCCCGGGCGGTGACGACACGTGGGGCGAGGTCCACTCCCATGTCAGATCACCACCTGGCATCTGGCAGGGTCGATGTGAATGCGCAACGTCTCTCCTATGATCCGGTCGCTGGTCTGATGCATCGGGACGTGGGCGATGAGGGAGCCCAGCACGGTGGTGTCGAGGTCGATGCGCGCGTGCTCTCCCAGGAAGACGACGTCGTCCACCCTGGCCTCGACGGTCAGGCACCCCTCGTGCTGGGGCTGGAGCGAGATCGAGGTGCGCGGCACCGCCAGCCGGGCGCCCGCGGTCCGCGTGGCCGTCGACCTGAACCGGACGGTACGGCCGCCGAGGACGATGTCGGCCACGTCGCCGCGGAGGGCCGTGCCGTCGGGCAGCTCGGCGAGGTTCGCGTCGGTGAGCAGGCGGGCGACGTATCCGGTCGGAGGCCGCTCGTAGAGCTGCGCGGGCTCGTCGAGCCCGACGACCCGGCCCGCGTGGAAGACGGCGATCCGGTCGGACAGGGCCAGCGCCTCGTCCCGATCGTGCGTCACGTAGACGACGCTGCAGCCGGTGGAGCGGTGGATGCGCCGGATCTCCTGCTCCAGGTCCAGGCGCAGCGCCCGGTCGAGCGCGCCCAGCGGCTCGTCCATCAGCAGCAGCTGCGGCTCGCAGGCCAGCGCCCGGGCCAGCGCCACGCGCTGCTGCTGGCCGCCGGACAGCTCGCGCGGCGACCGGCCGCCCAGCTCGGCCAGGCGCACCAGCTCCAGCATCTGTCGTACGCGGGCACGCCGGCGCTCGGCCGGCCACTTCCGCCGGCGCAGGCCGTAGGCGATGTTGTCGGCGACGCTCATGTGCGGAAAGAGCGCGTAGTTCTGGAACACCATGCCGATGTCGCGGTCTCGCGGCGGCTTGCGCGCCATGTCGGTGCCCGCGATGCGCACCGCGCCGTCGTCGCACGTCTCGAAACCGGCGATGATCTTCAGGACCGTCGTCTTGCCGGAGCCGCTCTGGCCCAGGAAGGTGAGGAACTCCCCTTCCGCCAGGGACAGCGACACGTCGTCGACCGCGGTGACCTTTCCGTAGCGCTTGGTGATCCGGTCGAGTTCGAGGCGCGGGCGCCGGGAAGTTTTGGTCTGGGCAACGTCAGGAGTCATCGGCGTCCACTTCTCCGCAGGAGCGCTTCACCGGCGGCCATCAGGGCCGCCGTCAGGAGGATGAGCAGGCCGGCGACCGCGGTGATCGTCGGATCGACTCCGGTGATGACCGAGTCGAGGATGGCCTTGGGCAACGTGGTGGTCCGCGGCCCCGAGATGAAGCTGACCAGCACCGCCTCGTCGAAGCTGGTGAGGAACACGGTGATCATGGAGGCGGCCACGGCCGGGCCCAGCAGCCGCACGGTGGTGTCCCACCATGCGCGGGCGCGCCCGGCGCCGAGCGTCATGGCGGCCAGTTCCAGATCCCTGGAGATCGCCCGGAGGGCCGGCCAGAGGATCAGCACCGCCAGCGGCAGCGTGATCACCGTGTGCGCGAGGATCACGCCCGTGTAGGTGTCCAGGGCCCGCAACCTGGCCAGCAGGCCGTAGACGGCGACGGCCAGGGCGACACCCGGCACCAGCATGGGGAGCGTGCTGACCGCGACGAGCGCGTTCTTGTACGGCAGGCGGGTGCGCTCCAGCCCGATCACGAGCAGGGTGGCCGCGCCGACGGCCAGCAGTGCCACGGGCAGGGCGACGATCAGCGATCGCACCGTCACCACGCCCCAGATGTCGGAGGTCAGCAGCGACCGGTACTGCCGCAGCCCCAGCCCTTGAGGAGGGAAGGACAGGTAGGAGGTCTCGGAGAAGGACATCGCCACGACGACCAGCGCGGGCGCCAGCAGGAAGAGCGCCGTCATCCCCACCACGATCCGGAACGCGGCCGTGCCGAGCCGGCTCATGCGGGGTCTCCCGACGGCAGGACCCGGGCGAGCGCCTGGCCGGCGACCACCGCGGCCAGCGCGGCGAGCAGGATCACCAGGGCGAACGCCTTGGCGCCTGGCATGTCGAAGTACTCGAAGAGGTAGCTGCCGATCAGTGTCGCGGCGAACGGCGTGCCGGGGCCGCCCAGCACCACCGGGGTCACGTAGAAGCCGAGGCAGATGACATAGACCAGGGTCGTCGCCGAGACGATGCCCCGCGCGGCCAAAGGCAGCACGACGCTGACGATCGCCCTGGCCCGGCCGGCTCCCAGCGTCTCGGCCGCGCCGATGAGCGAGCGGTCCACACCCGAGAACGTGGCGAACAGCGGGAGCACGGCGTAGGGCAGCATCGCGTACAGCATGCCGACGACCACGGATCCCTCGGTGTAGAGCAGGCTCTGCCGCGGGTCCATCAGGCCCAGGGCGACGAGCAGCCGGTTGAGCGGCCCGCCCTGGCGCAGGATCAGCACGAACGCGTAGTTCTTGACGACGACGCTCATCCAGAACGGCGCCAGGACCGCGATCCACAGCAGGATCCGCCACAGGCGCCCGCGGACCGTGCACAGCGCCCACGCCATGAACGCGCCGAGCACCACGGCCAGCACGGTGACCTCGAAGCTGACCCACAGCGTGCGCAGGAGCGCCCGCCGCGAAGCGTCGCCTGACAGCACCGCGACCAGCGCGGCCCGGCCCTCCGGCCGCAGGGTGTCGGCGACGAGCGACACCAGCGGATAGGCGACCAAGCCGATCACCAGGACCAACGCGGGCGCCACCAGCAGCAGGCCGACGCTCGTGGAGGACTGGGCCTGCCAGCGGCCGGGACGAGCCCGCAGCGCGCTCAGCGGACCGGTCATCCGCCGACCAGCTCTCGCCAGGGCTGCTCGACCGCCTTGCGGTTGCCCACCCACCACTGGGGGTCCAGCCGTACCTGGTTGTCGTCCGCGTGGGCGGCCGGCAGCAGCGCGGCCTCGCTCTGCGAGAGGTGCCGCGCCGTCTCGACATGGGACATTCCGTAGGCGAGCTGCCTGGCCAGCCCCGCCTGGGCCTCGGGGTGCGTCGCATACCACTCGAGGTAGCGCATCGCCTCGGGCGTGTTCGGCCCGCCCTTGACCACCACCATGTAGTTCGGGTTGACCAGCGACCCGGTCCATTCGAGCCGCAGCTTCACGCCCTGGTCCATGAGCGCCTTGGCCCGCCCGTTCCACATGATCGACATGTCGACCTGCTGGTCGCGCATCACCTGCATCTGCTGGTCGCCGCTGGTGGTCCAGACGTCGACATGCGGCTTGATCCTCGCCATGCTGGCGAAGGCCCGCTCGGTGTCGATCGGGAACACGTCCTGCGCCTTCACGCCGTCGGCGACCAACGCGGTGGCGAGCATGGCCGCGGGGTTGTCCGGCAGGGCACGGCGGCCCGGGAAGGCCGCGGTGTCCCAGAACTGTGCCGGATCGGCCGGGCACCTGCTCACCTTGGCCGTGTTGCAGGCGATGACGTAACCGGTCTCGGCGAGGGCCACCCCGTAGTCGGTGACCGTGCCGGGCAGGGACACCTTTTCCAGGCGGGCCTTCATGTCCTGGGGCAGCGGCTCCAGGAGGCCGAGTTCGTGCAACTGCGCCGCGTCGGCACCCGCCAGGCCCTCGATGACGTCCCAGCTCACGTTCTGGCTCTGCGCTTGAGCCTGAAGTTTGGCTGCGAATCCGGTGCCGACGTTGACCTGCTGGAACGTCGTGCCGGTGGCTCGGGTGTACGGATCTTCGAGCTCTTGCTTGAGCGCCTTGCCGGTGACTCCGCCGTAGTTGGCCGCGACCAGCGTCTTGCCGGCGGAGGTGCCGCCGACGGATTCCCCGCATGCGGTGAGAGCGATCAGGCAAGCACCCGCGGCGGCCGCCAGACGGGCGCGCCGCCATGTCCCGGTGATGTGCATGGGACCTCCTGTGTTTCCATAAAGAAGATATCGATCGATCGATATGTGTCAAGTATGGAAACGGAGGACTTTGTTAAAGTTTGGCGTCGGCGGCCGGGAGCTCGAACCACACGGCCTTGCCCGTCGGGGTGGGGATGCTGCCCCAGCAGCAGGCGAGCGCGTCCAGCAGGCCCAGCCCGTAGCCGCCCTCATCGTGTTCGGCCGGGTGCCGGGCCCGGAGGGCCACGGTGTTCCGGTCCTCGACTTCGCAGCGCAACAGTCCTTCGATCAGCCAGACGGTGAGCCGTACCGGTCCTGGCGCGTGCCGCAGCGCGTTGGTGACCACCTCGCTGACCAGGAGTTCGGCGACGTCGTGGTCGACCTGCCACGCCAGCGCTTGCGCGCGGAGCAACTTGCGGGCGGCGGGCGCGGAGGCGGGATGGTGCGGCAGCGTCCAGGACGCCGACATCAGAGGGTTCTTCTGCGGCGAGGAAGTGGTCGTGCCGCCGGCGAATCCGTCGGTGACGTGGCTCGCGTCCCGCGCCGGCGGTCCGCCCGCGGAAAGGGTGCGGGCCGGACCGGCGGCGCTCATGGCGGGGCACCTCGCGGATGCCGTACCAGATGCTTGTCCAGGTTGATGTGCGTTCATGTCTTCTACCCTCCGGTTTGGGCGGGATATCGATACATATGCGTAACATATCGATCGTTCGATATCTACTAAATCAAGGGAGATTAAGATCTGCGCAGATCGCGGCTCAGCCGTCCACTCGGGAAAGCGAGGCGGTCACCGTGCCGATCCCGGTCATGTCGGCCGTGACGACGTCGCCGGGGGCGATGGGGACGGCTCTGGTGAAGGAGCCGGACAGCACGACATGACCTGGTTCGAGACAGACGCCCATGGCGCCTAAGGCGTTCGCCAGCCAGGCCAGGGCGTTCAGCGGTGAGCCGAGCACGGCGGCGCCGGTCCCCTTCTCGGTGGGCGTGCCGTTCCTCGTCAAGGTGCAGGTGACCGACGGCAGGTCCACCTCCGCCGCCCTGACGGGCGTCCGCCCGAGAATCACCCCGCCGGACGAGGCGTTGTCGGCGATGGTGTCGACGATCGTCACTCGCCAGTCCTTGATCCGGGAGTCCACGATCTCCAGCGCCGGCAGGACGACGTCCACCGCCCGCATCGCCTCGGCGAGGCCGACTCCCGGTCCGCGCAGCGGAGCCTTGAGCACGAAGGCGATCTCCGGCTCGATCCGCGGCTGGATGAAGGCGCGCGCCGGGATCGGCTGCCGCTCCGGGTGGAACATGCTCGCCGTCAGATGGCCGTAGTCAGGCTCGTGAACGCCCATCTGCCGCTGGATCGCCGGGGACACCAGGCCGATCTTGTGGCCGCGTATCTCGTCACCGGCTTGGGTCCATGCCCGGACCTGCGCCTGCTGGATGCGGTAGGCGTCCGCGGCCGTCGCATGGGGGTGAGCCAGGCTCAGCGGAGAGATCGGCGTGCCGGTCCGGTAGGCGCCGAGCAGAGCGGCGGCGGCCTGGCGCACCTCGTCAGGGCTCATGGCGCGCACGCCCCGACAGCTCCGACGCGACCTCGACGATCATGTCCTCCTGGCCGCCGATGACGTCACGCCGCCCCAGTTCGAGAAGGAGCTCGCGCACGGGCACGCCGTACTTGGCGGCGGCGCGCTTGGCCGGATGGAAGAACGTCGAGTACAGCCCGGCGTAACCGAGCATGAGCGCCGTCTCGTCGACGATCTGCGGCTCGGTCATCAAAGGCGCCATCGTGCGCTCGGCGACGTCGCACAGCGCGAAGAGGTCGACGTCCGTCACGTAGCCGGCCCGCTCCAGGGCCGCCGCCAGCACCTCCGTCTGCGCGTTGCCGGCGCTGGCGCCCAGCCCGCGCAGTGATCCGTCGATGTACGTGGCGCCGTTCTCGGCTGCCGCGAGCGCGTTGCCGACGCCGACCCCCAGGTTGTTGTGCGCGTGGAACCCGATGTCGGCGCCGACGGCGTCTCGCAGCGCGCGCACCCGGGCCGCCGCGCCGCCGGGCACCAGCGCGCCGGCGGAGTCGACCACGTAGATCACCTGGGCGCCGTACGAGTCCAGCTTCGCGGCCTGCTCGGCGAGAGCCGCCGGCTCAAGCTTGTGGCTCATCATCAGGAAGCTCATCACCCGCATGCCGGCGGCACGCGCGTGCCGGATCGGCTGTTCGGCGCAGTCGGCCTCGGTGCAGTGCGTGGCCACCCGGACGGTGCTCGCGCCGGCTTCCCGGACGGCGTCCAGTGCCGTGAGCGTCGAGATCCCCGGCACGTACAGCACGGCGATGTCCGCGGACCGCACGGCGTCCACGGCGGCGCGCACGTATTCGACGTCCGTGGCGGCGGCGAAGCCGTACTGGATCGACGAGGCGCCGATGCCGATGCCGTGCGCCACCTCGATGACGCGGACGCCCGCCCGGTCGAGCCCTCTGGCGACCTCGGCGACCTGGTCCGTCGTGAACCTGTGCGAGACGCTGCTCATCCCGTCGCGGAGGCTGGTGTCGACGATGGTGATCGGCGCGCTCATCGGACGGCTCCCATGGTCGTGGCCGCGAGCCGCTCGGCGACGGCGACCGCGGCGGCGGTGATGATGTCCAGGTTGCCGGCGTAGGCGGGCAGGAAGTCCCCGGCGCCCTCGACCTCCAGCATGACGGTGACCACGTCACGATCCATTTCGAACAGGCGCAGCCGGTAACCCGGCACGTAGTGCCTGACCTTCGCCACCATGTCGTGGACGGCGCGTTCGATGGCGCCGGCGTCGCGCCGCCGTACCCGCGCGTACACGGTGTCGTGCATGACCATGGGAGGCTCGGCGGGGTTGATCACCGAGATCGCCTTGGCCTCGTCGACGCCGGCCACCTCGATCAGCGCGCGGGCGGTCTTCTCGCTGAACTCGCTCAGGTTCCGCCGGGTCCCCGGGCCCGCACTGGCACTGGCGATCGTCGCGACGATCTCGCCGTAGGACACGTCCGCGACCTCGTTGACGGCGTGCAGGATGGGGATCGTGGCCTGCCCGGCGCAACTGACCATGTTCAGGTTCGGCGCGTCGAGGTGCTGGTCGAGGTTGACCGCCGGCACGACATAGGGCCCGACGGAGGCGGGTGTGAGGTCGATCGCCGTGATCCCCGCCTCGGCGTAGCGGGGCGCGGCCTGGGCGTGGACGCTCGCCGAGGTCGCCTCGAACACCAGCATGGGGGCGTCCGCGCGGTCGAGCAGCCAGTCGACGCCCTCGGCGGACACCTCCAGCCCGAGACCCGCCGCGCGACGCAGCCCTTCGCTGTCCGGATCGATGCCGACCATGAAGCGGGGACGGACACGTTCGGAGCGGAGCAGCTTGTACAGCAGATCCGTTCCGATGTTCCCCGAACCGACGATCGCTGCTGTGACGTGCGAAGACATGCGTAACCCCCTGATCGGAGTGCGGGTCAGCCGACCTCGAAGACGGCTTCGAGCTCGACGGGAGCGTTCAACGGCAGAGCGGACACCCCGACCGCGGAGCGGGCGTGCAGCCCGGCGTCGCCGAAGACCGCGCGAAACAGGTCGGAGGCCCCGTCGCCGACCTGCGGCTGCCGGGTGAAGGCAGGGGTCGAGGAGACGAACACCAGGGCCTTCACCACACGGACCACGGCGGACAGATCGCCGATCTCCGCTTTCAGCGCCGCCAGGGAGTTCAGCGCGCACTGACGCGCGCACGCATACCCCTGTTCCAGGTCGACGGTGTCCCCGAGCCGGCCGGTCGCCATCAGCCTCCCGGCCAGCAGCGGCACCTGGCCCGACACGTGGACGTGGACACCGGAGCGTACGGCCGGCACATAGGTGGCCACCGGCGGCACCACCTCCGGCAAGGACAGCCCCAGCTCGGCCAGCCGCTGTTCCGGGTGCGTCATCGGGTGCCCCCCGGCTCGACCGTGCTGTGTCCCCGCGGCTTGCCGCCTGTCCGGCGCGGGGGCGGGCCGCCGCGCCAGACGGGCATGGGCCGGGCGCCCACCGCCACGTCGTAGGCGGCACGCGCCACCAGACGAGTGGAGTCGAGCGTGGGCAGGGGGGAGACCTCGGGAGTCACCAGCAGGGGAATCTCGGTGCACACGAGGGCGACCGCGTCGCAGCCACGGGCGGCCAGCCGTTCGATGACGCGGATGTACGCCCGGCGGGAGGCCTCGCTCACCACGCCGTTCACCAGCTCGTCGAAGATGATCTCGTTGACGACGCGGCGGTCGTCCGGATCCGGCACCTCGGTGGCGATGCCGCGCGCGCCCAGCGCCGCCGGGTACAGCGTGCCGTCCATGGTGAACTTGGTGCCGAGGACTCCCACACGCCGGCGACCGTCGCGGGCGGCCTGGTCGGCGACCACCTCGGCGATGTGCAGGCCGGGAAGCGGCAGGTCGGGCCCCGGCACCTCCAGGGCCATGTGCGCGGTGTTGTCCGGGCAGACGAAGAAGTCCGCGCCCGCGTCGGCGAGCCGCCGCACGCTCCTGGCGAGGGTCGCCCGGACAGACGGGTGATCGCCCGCCTCCCACGCCGGCATGCTGTAACCGAACGCGATGTAGTCCAGGGTCACATCAGGGTGCTCGTGCCGGCCCGTCCGAAGGAAACCCTCCTGGCAGAAGGTCAGAAAGCACAGCGCCGCCCCTTCGGTGCTGTGCGCCAGGATGCCGAGGTGCTTCATTGACGTCTCTCACGGTCGGTTGAACGGCGGATTGCTTCATGGTGCCTCGACGAACCGCGATGTCTTACTGTGAGGCATCGGTTGATATGGAGCCCATGCCTCGGAGGTATGGATGGACCTGAGATTGCTCGGTTACGTGATCGCGATCGCCGAGGAGGGCTCGATCAGCGGCGCGGCCCGCCGGCTCCATCTCACCCAGCCGACGCTGAGCAGGCAGCTGCGTGAGCTGGAAAGACGGCTGGGCGCCGACCTGTTCACCAGGGCGGGGCGCTCGCTGACCCCCACGGCGGCCGGCGAGGCGCTGCTGCGCCGGGCGGCGAACGCGCTGGCCGAGGTGGAGGCCGCGGTGGACGACGTACGGCTGGCCGCCCAGGGCAAGAGCGGCCGCCTGACGGTCGCCTTCGCCGGGTCGGGCATCAACGGCGCGCTGGGTGAGGCGCTCGCGCGGCTCCGGGTGCGCCTGCCCGACGTCGATCTCCGTTTGGTGGAGGTGTTCGACGACGCCGAGATGTCAGGGGGCGTCCTGGAGCGGAGATTCGACGTGGCCGTGCAGCGGCTGCCGGTTCGTGACGCCAAGCTCGCCACCCGGGTGTGGACACGCGAGCCCCTCACCCTCTTCCTCCCCGCCGCTCACCCTTTGGCCAGAGAGAAAGGGGCCGCGCCGGTGTCGGTGCTCGGTGACATCCCGCTGGTGCTGTGGCCGCGGGAATCCGCGACCCACTCCCACGACGAGGTCGTCGCGCTGTGCCACCGGGCCGGGATCGTGCCGCGCGTCGGCGCGGAGGGGCGCAGCGCGCAGACGCTTCTGGCCCTGGTGGCCGCCGGCTTCGGCGCCGCCGTCATGGCCGACTCCTACCGGGTGCTGCACCGCGAAGGCGTGACGCCGCGCCGCCTCGCCGGCGCCGTCACCCAGCTCCATCTGGTCTGGCGGGCCGGCGACGCCGGCCCGTTGCTCGCCCGCTTCCTGGCCGCCCTGGACGAATACCGGCGCGGCTGACCTGCGCGGATCGCGGCCGTCGGCTCCGCTTGATGTCAAGTTAACTTGAGGTTCTACGTTCGGTGGCGGCAGAAACCTTCACGGAAGGAGTCCACGACGATGAACGCCGTTCCCGACCGTTACCGATACGCCGCGATTCCGCATCTCATGGTGGACGGCGCCGCCGAGGCCATCCGGTTCTACACCGAGGCGTTCGGCGGCGAGGAGCTGTTCCGCATCGCCGACCCGCAAGGCCGCATCATTCACGCCGAGGTCGGCATCGGGGGCTCGACCGTCATGGTGGGGGACGCCGACGATCCCTTCAAGGCTCCCGGCGCCGTGGGAGGCTCGACGGTGGGCATCCACGTCTACGTCGACGACGTGGACGCGCTCAGCGAGCGAGCCGTACGCGCCGGAGCCAAGCTGCTCCAGCCGTCGACCGACATGTTCTACGGGGATCGGACGGTCATGCTGGCAGACCCATTCGGGCACATCTGGGTTTTCCTGACCCACAAGGAAGACCTGTCGTTGCAGGAAATCGTCCGCCGCGGAACCGAACTGCTCGGCACCGGCGACTTCCCGACCGGTTCCTGACATGAGGTACGGCGGAGCCTTCGGCAAAGGCTCCGCCGTACCCGTGGCTCACATCCCTCGGTCACCGCTGTCGGGGATTCCGGGATCGGGCCTGGAGACGGTGATGGCCAAAGCGGTCAGGATGCCCGCGGCCGCGCAGAGCGCGATGGCCAGATGCGGGCCGAGCAGGTCGCCGAGCAACCCGCCGGCCAGGACGCCCAGCCCTTGTCCGCCGATCAGGCCCGCGGAGCCGATGGCGATGATCTGGCCTCGCTGGTCGTCCGGCGCCGTCCTGACGAACGAGGCATTGGACACGACCATGTAGCTCGACAGGAACCCGGTGAGGCCCAGCAGGACCAGGGCGATCGGTATCCCCGGCTGGAACACGAAGAAGAGAAGCGGCGCGCCCGTGAGCAGCGCCAGGGGGGCGAGGAGGCGGTGGCGTCCCTCGGGCGGGACCAGCCGCGTGATCAGGAGTGTCCCGATCGCGGAGCAGACGGGATCGGCGGCCATGAACAGGCCGACGGTCGCGGTGCTCTGCCCGATCTGCGAGTAGTACGGCACCGCCAGCGCCTCGGGTACCACGAAGAACGAGTAGAGCCAGGACAGGCCGGCGAAATAGCGCAGTCGCCGGTCCGTCCACACCGTCCGGATGCCGCGCCAGGCCGAGCGGCCGAGCCGGCCTGGCCTGCCGCCGGGTGCGGCCGTGGCCGTACGGAACCGCACGAAGGCCCGGATCACCAGCGCGGAGGCGACGAACGTGCCCGCGTCCACCAGGAGCGCGACGTTCGGGCCGAGCGCGGCCACGATCAGCCCGCCCCCGCCGAAGCCGAGCAGCTGAACGGCCTGCTGCGTGGTGTTCGTGATGCCCAGCCCCAGGGGGTAACGGTCTCCGGGCAGGATGTCGGCCAGGACGGCCAGGCGTGAGGCGTTGAACGGCGCGTTGAGCATCACCACCGCCACCACGAGGACGCCGACCACCGGCAGCGGGATCCCCGGAACCGCCATGGCGAGGACGAGTGCCGCCCGGATGAGATCGGCTGCGATCATCACCCGGCGCCGTGGGTACCGGTCGGCGAGGCTCCCCAGCAAGAGCCCGCTGAACAGCCCGGGAACAAGGGTCAGCGCGTAGGTGAGCGCGGTGAGGGAGACGGAGCCGGTCCGTCCGAAGACCAGCACGGCGAGCGCCACCCTGGCGATCTGGTCGCCGACGAGCGACAACCCGTGGGCCAGCCACAGCGCGCGGAACTCACCGGAAGCCACCACCTCGCGAATGGTGGCCCGCCGGGTGTCGTCGACTGTCATGACGAGGAGTGCGCCTTATCTGCTTCCGGGCCGGAACGTGTTCTTCGCGGCGTGATCTCCGGCCCTCTTGTCTGGATCAGTATTCGCGGTCGCGCATTTCGGCGTTCACCTCTTTCCTGTTTCCTGCGGCATGCGGGCACCAGGTCAGGATCGCCCGGCGATGGTTCTCGATTGTCACGAGGGCAGCGGAGACATTGCCAGGGCATCGGCCGGACATTCGGTGCGCCGCGCGGTCGCCCGGCGGCCGGCCCGGGTCAGGTCGCGCGCGTACGTCCGGAGCAGGTCGTGACAGAAGGCGACCCTGCCGGGGGCGATCTCGGCCACGAGATGGGCGTCGAGCAGGGCGTCCAGCAGCCGATCGGCCCGGGTGGGAGCAACGCCGGTCAAGGCGGCGGCCGCCGTGCGGCTGATGTCCGGCCCGGGGTGCGTGGCCAGCAACCGGAACAGGCGGGCCGCGTCGGCGCACAACGCCTCGTACGAGTGCGAGAGGACCGAGCGCATGTCGGTGAGCGAATCGCGGCTGGCGAGCACGCCGACGTCGTCGCGGACGCCGCGCAGGATGGCCGCGAGCGCGCTGAGCGGGCAGCCGGGATTGGCGGCGGCCCGGCCCGCCGCTATGACCAGGGCGAGGGGCAGCCGCGCGCACAGATCGACGATCTCGTCGGTGGCCTGTGCCTCGGTCTCGGTCCGTTCCCTTCCCAGGCGGCGGGCCAGCAGGTCGCGGGCTTCCGCCCGCGTGAGGACGCCGAGGGTGACCAGCATGGCCCCTTCCCTCGTGACGAGGCTGCTCAGCCCCCGGCGGCTGGTGACCACGGCCGCGCACCCCGCGCCGCCGGGCAACAGCCGGCGCACCTGGTCGGCGTCACGCGCGTTGTCGAGGATCACCAGGGTGCGCTTGCCGGCCAGCATGGTGCGGTAGAGCATGGCAGCGGCTTCCGGGTCGTCCGGGATCCTGTGCCGCGCCACGCCCATGGCCTGCAGGAGGATCGACAAGGCGTCCTGCGGGCGCAGCGGGGCGCCGGACGACCCGAAACCCTGCAGATCGATGTAGAGCTGACCGTCGGGGAACCGCTCGGCGGCCCGGTGTGCCCAGTGGACGGCCAGCGAGGTCTTGCCGACGCCGGCGGTACCCGTGACGACGCAGATTCGGGTGCCTTCGCCGAGCAGCCGGTCCATCTCCTTCAGGACGTCGCGGCGGCCGGTGAAGTCGGCGACGGCGGGCGGCAGCTGGCGTGGCACCACAGGCTCGGCCTGCCAGGCACCCCCGTCGAGCAGCGCCGCATGGATGCATTGCAGCTCGGGAGCGGGGTCGGTGCCCAACTCCTCGGCGAGGCGGGACCTGAGCTGCTCGTACATGGCCAGTGCCTCCGCCTGCCTGCCGCAGCGGTCCAGCGTGAGGAGCAGGCGTCCCCACAGGGACTCCCGCAGGGGATGCCGGGCCGCCAGCTCCCGCACCTCCGCGACGATCTCGCCGTGCCGCCCTTCCGCCAGGCTCAGGTCGATCCATCGCTCCACAGCCGAGAGGCGCAGCTCCACCAGGCGGGAGGCCTTGGGCCCGTGCAGATGGTCGGAATCGACGCCGTCGAAGGGGTCGCCCCGCCACAGGGCGAGAGCCTCGTCCAGGAGCCGCCGCTCCTCTGCGATGCCGCGCGCCGGCGCCGCCTCCCCGACAAGGCGGCGGAACCGCAGCGCGTCGACCTGCTCGGGGTCCACCTCGAGCCGGTAGCCCGCCGGCGTGGTGCGGATCGCGTCCGGCCCGAGTTCGGGGCGCAGCCGTGCGACGTACGTCTGGATGCTGCGCCGCTGGTTGGCCGGCAGGTCCTCCGCCCACAACGCGACGGCCAGCTGCTCGATGGAGACCGTTTCGCCGGCGGACATGGCCAGGACGGCCAGCAGCGCCCGCAGCCGGTTCGAGCCCAGTTCGATCGGGACGGCGCCTCGCCGCACCTCGAACGGGCCGAGGAGCGCGATGCGGAGGTCGCCGGTTCCGCCCGTGGACCGGGGTGCTGGTTCCATGGCCTCCAACGATTCCCGCTGGGAGCGTGCCAGCCCAGGTCTCCAGACGGACATTAGCCGGACATAGGCGGATTCCGGCGGCCGTTGGCTGCTCCACCCCCACGCCTGGCACAGCGGCACGTTCAGCGGCAGAGGCGGGAAGTGCGGTCGCGTTCGAACCGCGCGTCGAGGCGGCTCCATTCCCGCAGCGATTCCTCGACGGCGGCGCGGTCGCCGTGCAGGCGGCCGCGGGCGCGCAGCAGGCAGGCGGTCGCCCAGTCGTTCTCGCCGACCGTCTCGGCCGCGGCGATCAGGTGGCGATCCGGGTCGGGCGACCCGGCCAGCACGGCCAGCTCGGCTGCGGCGGCGCGGGCGTAGGCGGCGGGCCAGGCGGTGGGGGAGCCGGCGAAGGCCCGGGTGATCAGGGACGGCGCGCCCTCGGCGGCCCCTGCGTCCACGGCGACGCGGGCGTCCACGAAAGCGGCGAAGACCATGGCGTCGCGGGCCGGGGCGGGGGCGTCCGTGCCCAGAGCGCGTTCGGCGCGGTTCCGCCACAGCCGGTAGGAGGCGTGGTCGCCGCGCAGGCCGTGGGCCAGCGCGATCGCCGAGGCGGCCGGGGACAGCCAGGCGGCGATCGGCATGCCGGAGCGCCGCCAGGCCTGCCACATGGGCTCGGCGTGCTCCAGCGCCTCGTCGAAGCGCCCGAGCAGCACCAGCGGCGGGATCAGCTTGCCGGCGGGCCGGTACGGATGCGCGCCCAGCAACTCGTCGCACGCGATCCGCTCGGCTGTGGACAGCGCCGCGAGCAGGTCGCCGGCGGCGAGTGCGCACAGCCAGGCGTTGTGGAAGGAGTCCAGGATCTCCGCCGCGGCGGCCGGGTGGCGGCGGTTCATCAGCTCCACCAGCGCCAGCCGTTCCCGCGCGATCTCGCACGCCTCCCGGAACCGGCCCGCGTGGAGCGCCGGCGTGCCGGGGAGGTCCAGGGCGGCTCCGATGAGGACGGGGTCACCGCAGAGGCGGGCCGCCGCCACGGCCGCATGGGCGAGCGAAGGATCGGGAGCCGTCCGGGGCGGGCGAGGGCACCAGGCGGTGGCGGCGGCCAGCTGGGCGGACACCACGGGGTCGCCGGGGTCGCCGGCCGCGGTCGCCCGATCCAGCAGTTCGCGCAGCCGCGCGCCGGGGATCGGATCGGGGAAGCCCGAGGTGAACCTGCGGGCTGTGACGACGGCCTGGGCGAGTGCGATCGCCTGGGCGTCGTGGTCGCCCGCGCTCTCCGCGCGCGCGGCGGACTCCACGAGCAGGTCGAACGCTCCATGGGCGAGTCCCACGGCGTAGACGGCCTGGGCGGCGGTGCGCAGGTCGGCGGCCGCGGCCGATGCGGTGGGGGCACGGCGGGCCGCCTCCTTGAAGTGCTCCAGCGCTTCGCTGACCAGCCGGCGCGCGTAGGCGAGGAGGCCGAGCGAGCGGGCCAGCCGATGCGGCACGACCCCAGGGCCCGGCGGGGCGTTCCGCAGGGCGGCACGCAGGTCGTCGCACACCGCGTCGAAGCGGTCGCGCCATTGCCCGTCCAGGTTTCCGGCCAGCTCGTGCGCGGTGTCGGCGGCCCACCCGAGATGGAGGTCGCGTACCTCGTCCAGGTCGCCGCTCGCCTCCAGCCGGTCCATGGCGTACGCGCGGACGGTCTCCAGCAGCCGCCAGGAGCCCGCCCCGCGGCCCCGGGCGACCAGACTCTTGTCGACCAGCCGGCCCAGGACGTTGGCGACGGCGGAGCGGGAGGCGAAGGGGGCGACGCGGCAGGCGGCGTCGAGGTCGAACGCCCCGCTGAAGACGGCCAGCCGGGAGAACAGGGCCCGCTCGTCGGCGTCCAGCAGGTCGTGGCTCCAGCCGATCACCGCGCGCAGGGAGCGGTGCCGCTCGTCCGGGTGGCGGCTGCCGGCCAGCAGCCGCAGCGCGTCGTCCAGCGCGGCGAGCAGCCCCTCCGCACCCAGGGAGCCGTAACGAGCGGCGGCCAGCTCGATCGCGAGCGGCATGCCGTCCAGCCGGGCGCAGATCTCGGCGACGATCGCGGGCTCGGCGGGCTGGGACGGGCCCGTCCCGGGAGCCGCGGCGCCGTCCCAGCCGGGATCGACCTCGGCGACCCGGTCCGCGAACAGCGCCTCGACGTCGGAGGCCAACGGCAGCGGCGAGATCGGGACCACGCGCTCGCCCGGCACGCCGAGGCGTTCGCGGCTGGTGGCCAGCACCGTCACGCCTGGACACCGGGACAGCACCCGGTCGGCGAGGGCGGCCACGCTGTCGAGCGCGTGCTCGCAGTTGTCCAGGATCAGCAGCCGCCGCGTCTGGCCGAGCGCGTACGCCACGGCGTCTTCCAGCGACTGGCCCGGCGACTCGCCCACGCCCAGCACCCTGGCCACGGCCCCGGCGACCTGCCCGTCCCGCACCGGCACGAGATCCACGAACGCCCCGCCCAGCGGGAACTCCGGCGCGGCGGCCTCGGCGACGACCGCGGCCAGCCGGGTCTTGCCCACCCCGCCCGGCCCGGCCAGGGTCACCAGCCCCCGGGGCTGCAGCAGGCCGAGCACGGCGTCGCGTTCGTGCGCCCTTCCGATGAAACCGGTGCGCCAGGTGGGCATGCCGGCGATCTGGCCGAGGGGCGGCAGGGCGTCGTGCGGCCGGTCGGCGAGGGCGGCCAGCGCCCGACGGTCGGCGACGCCGTGCTTGCGCAGCAGGGAGGAGACGTGGTTCTCGACGGTGCGTACGGAGATGTGCAGGCGTCCCGCGATCTGGGCGTTCGACAGGTGCGCGCCGAGCAGGGCCAGCACTTCCGCCTCACGCTGCGACACCGAATTCGCACTCACCCCATCTATCTCACCATCACCCCTCGGCAGCCCGTAACTAGGTGGAGTCTGCGTGGTCGATAGGTGGCCGGCACGGATGTCCTCCTCCGATGCGTCCGCGAGACTCGTCTCGTCCGGGCACCCGGCGAGGCGAATGAGGTGATGACCGTGAGCGGCGGCGTGCTGAACGAGGCGTATGAACGCTTCCACCGCACCGGCCCGGAATGGGGCGAGGATCAGCTGACCAACCACGGCCCGATGGCGGTGGAGGTCCTGGTACGGCGAGGGCGGGCGGACCGCGTGGACCGGTGGGTGCAGGCGTACCTGGACCGGCTCGACGAGATGCCCTCCCGTACCGCCGACATCACAGACGCGGACTGGCGCGAGGCGCTCGGCGACGGGCGGCGGGTCGGCGACTGGGCCGCGTACTTCGGCCGGGCGCTGGCGGAGCGGCCGTGGCGCGAGGTGCTGGCCACCTGGTGGGAGCGGCTGCTGCCGGGGATCGTGGCGGGCACGACGCACGGGGTGATCAGGGTCGGGCACGTGGTGCGGGCGCTGCTCGCCGGCGCGGAGACCCCCGCCACCCTCGACGAGCTGGCCCACGGGCTGGCGTTCTGGGCGGCCAGGTCCCGGCCCTTCCCGCCGGCGGGCCCGCCCTCCGGGCGGCTCAGCCCGCCGGCGGCGTTGCGGTCCGTTCCCCGGATTCCCGACCAGCGGGGCAACGTGGCCGGCCGGTTCGGCCAGCTGGCGCACCTGCCCGGCTGGAAGGCCGCGGTGGCAGGGCTGGCCCCCGCGGCCACGCCCGAGGAGGTGCCGGTCCGGCTGGCGGACCTGGTGGCGGCGGCCACGCTGGGCTACCTGGCCCACGGCCACGGGCAGCCGGTCCTGCTGGTGCACACCGCCACCGCCCCCAACGCGGTGCTGCACACCCTGCCCGCGCTGCCCCGCGAGCTGTGGGCGCCGAGCCTGACCGCGATCTGGACGACCACCGCGGCGATCTACTCCGCCTACGCCCCGCCCGAGGCGGCGCCCCGCTCGGCCCTGCCCACCCCGCCCGGCGGCCCCGGCGCCGTCGCCGAGGTGCTGGAGCGGGCCGTCGACCACGCCGACGAGCACGTCATCAAGTTCACCGACACCGCGGCCGAGGTCTACACCCGCACCGGCAACCCGGACGCGCTGGCCGCCGCCCTCCGCGTGACGGAGCTCATCGCACCCGCGCGCTAGACGCCCCCGCCGTACCGAGCAGGAAACGTGATTCGAGGAGGAGAGTTGTGATGGGGACGGTCCGTTCCGCGGATGGCACGAG
>NZ_MSZZ01000088.1 GCF_002093975.1 Thermoactinospora rubra | reverse complement strand
GGTACACCCCTTCCCGTCAGATCCACAGGTTTCGATCATTGCTCCCACGAGGCGATGGCGTGGACCTGAGTGCTACGTCCCGCTTGGCATGGATGGGCTCGCTAATAGGATCATGATCCTCGACGAAGACCGGAGAGTGCATGGGTAGCCAGGCAGGCAAGCACACGATCGAAGTGCGGCCTGATGTGGTGATCAAGCAATACCGATCGTTGGCCTATGGCGAGCCTGAACGGGAATGGCGAGCATTGGAGCTGCTCAATGAGTACGAGCCCGGGCTGGCGCCTGCGCCAGTGACCGCCGATCTGGACGCTGATCCGCCGACTGTGGTGATGTCTCGGCTTGGCGGCGCTGCAGTGCGTGGACCGATCAAGGGGCACACAACATCCGGGTCGTTGATTTTGAATACTCCGGCCTCAGCGATCGCGCATTCGAGCTCACCGTGGTCATAGAGCACATATCGGTGTGGCGCAACGACAGCTCCGGCATGACCGCGGTGCTGGAGAGGTTGGAGCTGACCGCTCACGAAGCTCCCAGGTTCACAGAGTGTCGCCGCTTCCTCGCGTTGCATTGGCTGCTGCGGACCAGCGGAGAGACCAAGACCGCTCAGGCAGGGCGAATGCTCGCGTTGCTATAGACCAGATCAGCTCAAGGGATGAGCTTGCTGCCCTGTCGAGAGCAGAGGCATCGACCTGATGCCCACCCAACATAGGAGCGACAGCTCCCTCAATGGGCAGTAAGTCACGTGACGGCCGTCCACGTCCAGGGCCGAGGCCCTCGCTCCCCTCGCAGGCAGGCCAACCGCAGGACGGCCTCGTCGTGATGGACGGGATTCTCCCCGGCGGCCTGCGCGGCCATGCAGACCAGGCGGAACTCGCGAATGTCGCGCAGCATCTCAAATCCCGCCCACTGCGTGACATCGTGCCCGTAGGAGGCGACGAACTGCTTGTAGTCCTCCACCGTGATGCCGCCCAGCGTGAAAACCTTGACGGCGGTGGACACCAGGTCCCATTCGGGCGGGCCGATCGAGCAGCGTTCCAGGTCCAGCAGCACCACCCGGCCATCCTCGGTGCCCACCACGTTGCCGATCCACGCATCGCCGTGCACGACGCTCTCCGGAAGGCCTGCCGGAAGGTTGGCGTACCGCTCGCGCAGGCCGGCCAGATGGTCGCGCATCCAGGCCCGATCCGCCTCGGGCAGGGTGACGGCCCGGTCGATGCGCTCGCCCAGCCGTACGAACGGGTCCAGTCGGCCAATATCGAATGTCGTGGGCGGCGGCAGCTCATGCAGGCGGCGCAGCGCGAGGGCTACCTCCAGGGCGGTGCCGTGGCGGTGCGGTGGCAGCTCTCGCCACCAGGTCACCGCCCGCCCGTCGACCTCGACGGGCTGGTCGACGTCGGGGAGCGCCTGTACGGCAGGCACCTGGTGGGCCTCCAGCCAGCGCGCGACGTTCACCTCGCGCGCGGCGGCCGCCATCTGCCCGACCCGGGAAATCCGGGCGACGATCCCGCCACGGAGCCGGAAAAGGACGTTCTCGCCGGACCGCATCAGCTCGGCGCCGACCGGATCGATGCCAGCCCGCTGGCAGGCGACAGCGAGCAGGCGCCGGATCTCGGTCTCAGCGTCGCCTGGGAGGGTCATGCCTGGGTCACCGTTCGGATCTGGTGTCGGAGTTCGGCCACGGGCGTGCGTTCCTCGTGGGGACGGGCCAGTCGGTGCAACTCTGCCATGTGGTCGCGGGTACGGCAGGAGCGCACTCTGCCGGCATCGCTCAGGGCGCGCATGCCGATGCCCGCGGCCTCCTCGGGGTCGCCCGTCGCCATCGTCAGGGAGGCGAGCTTGATGCCGCTGATCGCGCGCGACCGTACATACGCCGGGGCGTGTCCTTCGATGGCTGCACGGAGCCTGGCGGACGCTTCTCCCACGTACTGGCTGCTGCGCATGGCCAGGTCGAACAACGCATGGCCGGTGTCGCCGGCATGCTGCGCGGCGTCGTAGTAGCGCATCCAGGGCCGCTCGTCGGATGGGTGGATCTTGGCGAACTGCTCGTCGGCCCGCTGTACGGATTCCAGGGTCTCCTGCACCCTGCCCAACGCGGCCAGGGCCCGGGCACGAGCGGTGTACAGCATGGCGCGTTCGGCAGGGGTGAGCCGGTCGGCGCGCACCAGAGCGAGCTCGACGAGAGTCAGCCCGTTGTCGGCGTCGCCGCACCAGATCGCCTGGCGCGCCATCAAGGACAGGACCTTGGCGCGCAGGTGCCAGTCGCCTGCCTCTTCGGCGCAGGACAGGGCTAGGTGGAACATCTTGCGGGCGTCGTCGTGCGCGTAAGCATCGAACGCCATGGCCGCGCCCGTGTGGGCAAGCCAGCCCACCGCCACGTACAGCTCGTCATGCAGCGACCGCGGGCATGTTGAGTGCCGGAGCAGACCGACCGAGTAGCGCAACTGCGCGTTGACCGCCTCGCGCACGAGGCTGCCGCCGTAGGTGTGATCCCAGGTAGAGAACACGCCGGCCATCACCCGTAGCTCGCGGATGTCGGCGGCCTGGACGGCTTTGGGCACCTCGACAGGCTGGGCGAACTGCGTGAGGTCGATCAGTGGGATCATCGACGCCGCGGCGCCGATCGCTGTGCGTAGGAAAGCCTTGCGGTTCACATCCCCCTCTTCCTTCACCGCAAGTACAGCGGTCGATCTCCTCGGCCGGCAGAATCCCAGCTCGGCGTCTGCATCCACGCCCAGGATCGCCCGCAACGCTTCCCGGTAGTCCGCTTGCGGCCACCGTACGAGGCCACGTTCCAGCTTGCCGATGTAGTTCGCGGTCAGGCAGGTCACCCGCTTGTGACGTTCGTAGATCCAAGCGTTGACCAGGTCTGCGAGTTCCTGCCGACTTGTCGGCTCGCCGGGTGTGGTCGGAGAAGGCAGGCTTTCCCGCGCACGTCGCAGCGCGTCGTTGGGGTCAGGCATCGACCATTCCCTTCCCGAGGGTGGCACGCAGCTGCATCGTCGCATAGGGCACCCGGGCAAGGCCCGCCAATCTGCCCTCGATCTGCCCCTTGACTACCCCACCGTCTGGTCTCCCGAGCGGATCCGCACCGGCTCAAGGTGGGGACGACCAGCCGTCTGCCTCCACCGTCCCTTCGTCAGGAGCCGAGACCGTGTACCTGTCCAGCGTCATCGAGCAGCTGCCCAACGCCGGAGCCGCATCGGCCATTGCCGTGGCGTATGAGCTGCAGGCTGAGCTTGAGCGACTGAACGTCCCCTCCCACGTGATGGGCGACGAGCATCGGGCAGCGTGTTCGCTGTGGCCCCATCTGGTGGCCTTCACCGATGGGCGGACGATCGTTTGGCAGTCGCCCGATGCGAGCTCGAGGGGCAGCGCCCTGTGGACGTACGCGCGGACGCCGGCCACGGCGGCAACGCGCCTCGCCGAGCACTACCGCACGCTCGTGAAGCGACCGCTGCCCGGGCCTCTCGCCGAACTTGCCCTGTTCGCCATCGCGGGCGATGCCCGGAGGAACGCATCGTGACATCGTTCGGTGCCGTCCACCTCATAACGCAGAGTTCTGGCAGGGCCTCGCTCGCACCTCCATGCTGGCCCCTCCACATTCCATGGGCGGCAGGACGAGGTCTGCCAGGTCCGCCCCCACGGCCTTGGCACGACAGACGATCATCAGGTGGTAGAGGGGTTGCCCGCTGGTGCTTCGACCTCCGCCGAGGCCCTGGGCACCACCGCTGGGGCGCTTCTTGTGCGGCCGCTTGTCATCGCCCTCGGCAACCAGAAGCCAGGTCACCGCGTATTCGCGGACCACGCCGCGTCCCCTTCCGCACCGCTCCGAACCCCCTACCACTGGGACCCACCGTGACGATCCCTCTCATGTACGCACACCAGCCGACCACCCCGCCGACTGCCGGTGTTGCTGCTCGACGGCTGCAAGAGCGTCTTGCCGAGTTCGGCGTCATCGCGGACCGTGTCGAAGGAGTTGGCGTTGCGCTGCTGCACCTCCGCTCGGGGCTGATCATCTGGTGCGATGGAGGCTCCTTCAGCTGGTGGACCGGCCGCTACAGCGGTCCGGATGGTCACTGGCGTGAGTACGCCTACGCCCCCGTCTCGGACGTAGAGACCGCCGCACACCGGGTGGCCACCCGGCACCAAGGCCTGGCCCTGTCCGCTGCAAGCACATGACCACTCACCAGCCACAGACCGACCGTCGCGGGAGCGGACCGGCCAACAGGCGTTACCGCACTCAAGCACCAGGACCGGCGGTACGGCGCGGAGATCTCTGCCGCCGGTCCTGGCCCACTCTCGCCCCGAAGGGAGGACAGCCGTCATGAGCAATGACCAACATCCGATCGGCCACGCCGTCGTCGTGGCTTCAGGTGGCCTGGACTCCACCACGCTGGCCTATCTGCTGCGGGCCGACGGTGCGACCCGGATCACGCTGCTCGGCGTGGACTACGGGCAACGGCACCGCGTTGAGCTGGCGCGCCTGGAACGGATCGCCGACGAGCTCGGCGCCGACCACATCCGGTTGGACCTGCCTGGCCTTGCCGCGCTGATGACCGGCTCGGCGCTCACCGACGCCCGCGTCCCGGTGCCGTCCGGCTACTACACCGACGCCTCCATGTGGGCCACCGTCGTGCCGAACCGCAACGCGCTGCTGCTGGACCTGGCCGTCGCACTGGCCGTCTCCGTCAACGCGAACACCGTCGCCTTCGGCGCGCACGCCGGCGACCACCCGATCTACCCCGACTGCCGCCCGGAGTTCGTCGAGGCCTACCGGCGCATGGCCGCCTTGGCCACCAAGGGTTTCACAGTGGACGGCTTCCAGATCGTGACGCCCTTCGTCGGGATGACCAAGGTCGAGATCGTACGGCTGGGCGCCGAACTCGGTGTGCCCTTCGCCGCGACCTGGTCCTGCTACCGCGGCGGGAGGCGGCACTGCGGCCGGTGCGGCACCTGCACCGAACGCAAGGAAGCCTTCGCGCTGGCCGGAGTGGCCGACCCCACCGACTACGAGGACCCGGCCCCGGTGACGCCATGTACGTGATCGCCAAGAGATTCCAGTTCAGTGCCAGCCACCGGCTGGAATCCCTGCCGGAAGGTCACCCCTGCCGACGGCTCCACGGCCACAACTACACGGTCGAGGTCCAGCTCGCCGCCGCCGAGCTGGACAGCCACGGCTTCGTCGTCGACTTCGCCGAACTGTGTCCGGTGCGTGACTTCCTGCGGGACATCTACGACCACCGCCACCTGAACGACGTGCTCGACGGACCTCCGACCAGCGAACGGCTGGCGCAGACGATCTACGCCTGGTGCGAGGCCAACCTGCCCGTCGCCCACCTGCTGCACGCGGTCAGGGTTTCGGAGACCGACGCGACCTGGGCCGAATACCGGAGGGCGACATGAACCTCCTCGTCACCGAGATCTTCGGCCCGACCTTCCAGGGCGAGGGACCCTCGACCGGCCAGCAGGCCGCGTTCCTACGCCTGAGCAGATGCAACCTCACCTGCGCCTGGTGCGACACCCCGGAGACCTGGGACACCACCCGCTATGACCTGTCGGCCATCACCCGGCGGATGAGCGAGTCCGAGGTGCTACACGAGGTGCTGGCCATCCCGGCACCCTTGGTGGTCATCACCGGCGGCGAGCCGTTGCTGCAACAGGACAAGCTGGTCTGGCTGGTGGACATGCTGCGTGCCCACGGCCGGCGAACCGAGGTCGAGACCAACGGCACCGTCGCGCCAGAGGCCGGCCTGCTCACCGCGGTGAAGGGCTGGAACGTCTCGCCCAAGCTCGCCAACTCCCACCTCCCGTACGCCAGGCGGATCAACCCCGAGGCGCTGGAGGTGTTCACACGCTCGCGGAAAGCCGTCTTCAAGTTCGTCGTCGACAGTGCCGACGACTTGGAGGAGATCGCCAGGTTGGAGGCCGAGTACGGCTTGGCCCCGATCTGGGTGATGCCACAGGCGATCAGCTCGTCCCACGTGGTGACGAAGATGCGGGAGATCGCCGACGAAACGCTGGCGCGGGGCTGGAACCTGAGCAGCCGCCTGCACATCCTGCTGGAGGGCACCGGTGTCCGCTGAGCTCAGACCTGGAGCGGGGCCGTCGTTCCCGGCCTGCCGGGCCGCGCGTGCTGGAGTGCTGACCCTGACTGGCGAGGAGGCCGGGATCGTTCCTGCCGCCCAGGCGAACACCAGCATAAGCCCGCAAAGCCATTCCCTGATGCCCTTTCTCACAGAACCTCATCTCGTCCGGGCCCTGCGTCAGTGCGGCCGACGCCGGTCGGCCCCGGGGATCGACGGCATGACCTGGGCGGACTACCGGCGGGCCGCTGCCGTACGGATCCCTCAACTGGCGGCGGCGCTGCGGGAGGGGTCCTGGCGGCCGGGACCGCTGCGGGCCAATCCGTTCATCACCTACTCCGGCACCCCGTTGCCGTGCGTGATCCCCACGGTGGAGGACCGGTTGGTGCACCGGGCGATGCGCAACGCGATCGAACCGATCCTGGAGGCTCGGGTGCTGGCCGACTGGGTCTCCGGCTACCGGCCAGGCCGGAACCGGCTGACTGCTCTGCGCCAGGCCACGACTTTCATTCAGGACGGCTACGACTGGGTGGCGGACGTGGACGTCGAGCGCGTCTCCCACGGATCGGACCCCGAGGAGGCCACCGGATGGCTCGCCACGCACGTCCACGACGGCAGTTTTCTGCGCCTGTTCCACACCGCCCTGGTGGGCCTGCCCTCTCCATTGACACCCGGCACGGGGCTGGCCCCGCTGCTGATCAATCTGCGGCTGTCGCGGGCTGACCAGCTACTGAACGACTTGCGCATCGTCCGCTTCGCCGACAACTACTGCGCCTTCACGGCCAGCCGTACCGAAGCCGAGCAAGCCAGGAACCGCATCCGCGAAGCCCTGGCGACGATCGGGCTGACCGCCAACCCGGCCAAGACCCGTCTGCGCGAGCACGCCTGCGCCGAGGACCTCTTCCTGATCGCCGGGTGACCCATGCCCCAGACGACCTCTTGCAAGGAAGGAACCTACGTGCTCCTAACCCCGGACATCACCGAAGCCATTAGGTGGATCCTCGTGCCTGGCGGGATCTGCCAGTACGGCGACGAGGGCCGCCCCATCCGCATCCGTCCCCTGTACTGGAGCGCCACTCCGCTGACCTGCCAGGCGGGCAAGCCTCTGACAGACGTCAACCACGAGGAGGCCGCCACCATCGCCGCACGGCTCGGCGGGCGGCTCCCGACATCAGCCGAGTGGGAGTGGATGGCCGCCGGACCTCAGCGGCGCCGCTATCCCTGGGGCGACCAGCCGTGGCAGCCACACCTGGCCAACCTGCGCGACTCCGGCCTCGGGCATCCCGGCCTCGTCGGCTCCCATCCCGACGGCGCGACCCCACTGGGCCTGCTGGACGTCGCCGGCACCGTGTGGGAGTGGACCGCCTCAACGCTGATGGGCGGCGGGGCCATCATCCGTGGCGGCTCCTTCGCCTCGCCACCGCTGTATGCCCAGTGCACCTTCCTCAACGCCGCTCCTCTGGAACTGCGCTCGCGCGGCATCGGCCTGCGGGTGGTGCGTGAGGCATGAACCTCGTCATCGTCGGCTGCTCGCGCCGCAAGCGGCACACCGGCCAGCCGGTGCCCGCCCTCGACCTGTATGAAGGTGGCTGCATCCCCCGGCTGCGGCAGCGCATCAGCCATCTCCCCGAGCTGCGCGCACGGGTGCGGATCCTGTCCGCCGAGCACGGCCTGATCGACACCGATCGGCTGCTGATGCCGTACGACCGGGTCTTGACGCCCGAGCGGGCGTTGGAGCTGCGCCCGCTGGCCGCCACCGCGCTCAGCCGCCAGTTCACCGCAGAGGGGCTGCCGGAACAGGTCCTCGTGGTCGCCGAGCCGCTGTACCAGCTGATCGTCTGGGACCAGTTGCACCAGGTCCGGCTTCACCTCATCGACGACCCGCGCGACTGGGCGGCGGTCGCGGCCGTGCTGGACGCATGGGGGTGGCCATGACCGAGCCACTGCGCACGCTGCTGCGCCGCCGAGGTAATGACCACCAGGAGTTGACCCGGCAGTTCGAGACCGTGACCGGCCACCCCTGGCACGCGCCCGGCGCCCTCCCACCGCGCCCGGACGTGTCGGTGATAATCCCGGCGCACAACGTGGCCTACTGCCTGCCCGCGGTGCTCGACGCCCTGGCGCGGCAGACGATCCGCGCCGAGGTCCTCGTGGTAGACGACGCCAGCATCGACGGCACCGTCACCATCGCGCGTGCCCATCCGGCAGTCGACCAGGTCCTGCGGCTTCCCGAACGGCTGGGCGCCGCCACAGCCCGCAACGTCGGCGCAGCCGCCGCCTCGGCGACCACCATCGTCTTCCTGGACGCCGACATGGTGCTGCCGCCCCACGTGCTCGCCGACCTGGCGGCCCGGGCCCGCGACGACGCGGTCCTGATCGGATTCCGGCACAACATCGCCTATGGCACCGCCTTGCCCGAAACCCCCGGCATCGAGGCCGACCACCGCGTCCGCTGGCGTCCACCTATCGGCACGCGGCTGATGTACTCCGGCATCGTCCTGGACCGGCCGGTGGACGGGCGCCCCCTGGATGACACCCGCGACCTGTTCGATCTGGGCTATGGCCGGACGTACTACGACTGGGACCTGCCCCGGATGGTGGTCACGGCCCTGGTCGCCGTCCCACGGCACGCCCTGTTCGACGTCGGTGGATTCGACCCGGAGTTCGGCAGGCTCGGCTGGGGAATGGAAGACACCCACCTGGGCGCCACGCTGATCGCCGCCGGACTGCTCGTGATCCCCCTCCGGCAAGCCGTCGGCTTCCATCTCGACCCGCCCGACGCCGCCACGCTGTGGCAGGCCAAGCTCGCCTCCTGGCCCGCCACCCTGCACCACTACCGGTCGCTGCTGGAAGCGCCGGCCCCACGCGGCCGCACGGCAGCCTTCACCGCGGCGGCACACCGCCTTCTGTCCCGATGCGAGGTACTGCGATGATGCGAACCTTCGGCGTGGCCAGCCGGGAAGGGGTGACGCTGGTCCACGACCCCGCTACCGGCCTCACCCACCGGCCCGGCCGCGACCTGCCCACCGGGCGACAGCAGCTCGATGCCGACGAGGTCCACAGCTGGCCCGTCGTCCACCCCTCCGCCTGCGGTGGAGGCATGCCCGTCAGCGTGTGCTGGTCGCCGATCGTCCGATGCAACCTGCGCTGCCCGCACTGCCTGGACGACAAGGGCGTCCCCGAGCTGGGCGCCGCCGACCGGCGGAGGATCGCCACACTGATCGGCGCCGCGAACGTCCTCGGCGTGGACATCTCCGGCGGCGAACCCCTCCTGCTGCCGGATCTGGCCGACCTGGCCGACGAGCTGACCTCGGCCGGCTGCGTGGTCAGCGTCACCACCAACGGCTGGCGGCTTTCCAAGCGCGCCGCCCGGCTCGTGGGACACGTCGACGCCGTCAAGGTCAGCCTGGACGGCCCCACCGCACGCGACCACGACATGTGGAGGGGTGAGGGATCGTTCAACCGCGCCATGGCCGGCATCGCCGAGGCGGTGTCCTGTGGGTTGTACGTGCAGATTCAAACCGTCCTCATGGCCGCCACCCTCGAGCACGCCCAGCAGATGGTCACCCTCGCACACCGCCTGGGCGCCGGTGGAGTCACCTTCCTGCAACTGCTGCCGATCGGGGAGGCCGTACAACTGGCCGGCGGGGAGACGCTGAGCGACCGCGACGCCCACGCCGTCATCGAGGACCTCGAGGTGCCGCCCGGGGTGTCGGTACGGCTGCGCACCCGGCAGGACGCGGGCGGGTTCACCGTCATCCGGGCTGACGGGCGCGTGTGGCGCAACAGCAGGCCCGCCCAGCTCATCGAGACGCTCCGTCTCCTACGTACGCCAGCCGACCTCGCGCTGACCGGCCCGGACGGTTCCGCATGAGGCGCGTCTTCACCCGCCAGCGGCTGTGGCGTCTCACCCCGGACGCCTTCCAGGCCGCCACGCGGCTCCTGGCTCAGGCCGCCCGCGACCGCCTGGGCGAGGTGCGGCTCGTCGTCGGCGTGGGAACCGGCGGAAGCCTCCCCGCCTACGCGATCGGCACGCAGCTGGATGCCCGGGTCGTCGTCGTGACGGCCAAGCACAACGCCTCCGACGAGATCGGCCTGCAGGCCACCGGCCACGTCACCTGCGACCTGCGCCGCCTTCACACGCTGCGCCGAGTCGAGCCGTTGACGGGACCCTTCCTGGTGGTGGACGACATCTGCGGCAGCGGCGCTACCCTGGCCACCGTCACCGCTGCGCTGCGTTCCCTGGCCGAACCCCGGAGCGTGATCTGCACAGCCACCCTGTGCCGCAATGCCGGCGCCGAGGACAGCCTGCCCGACCTGTATGTCTGGGACGTTGCCGACTGGGTCGTCTTCCCCTGGGAGTACCCCCCGGCCAAGCAGCCGACCAGCCTCCTGCCCATCCCCACGCAGGTGAGCACGACATGATCGCCTTCGTCCTCGCCTCCTACGCCCCGACACCCCGGCCGGGATCGAACGCGCGACCGCCGCCCTGGCGTCGACCCTGCGGCGCCGCGGTCATGACACGCTCATCATCACCGCGGCGGACGCCGCTCCTGACTCCCCGGATCTGGTACGGCTGGCCTCTCTGAAGGTGCCGTTTCCCACCGATGATCAGGCGTTGCGAGAAGCCATCGACGGTTCTGACGTCGCCGAGGAACTCGCGGGGATCCTCCACCGGCACCAGGCCGACGCCGTCGTCTACACCGATGCGCTGTGGGGGCTCGGCCGCGCCATGGCGGATCACCCGGCCCGCAAGGTGCTCGCCGTCCACGTGGTGGGTCACGAGGAGGACCTTCGTCCGGCGCTGGCCACGGCCGATACGGTCATCACGCCCTCGGCGACCGTGCTGCGCCAGGCCGCAGAGCGCGGCTACCCCACCGCGGCCTGGCAGGTCGTACCCAACACGCTGCTGCACGATGAGGCCGCCTGGCTGGATGAGATTCGCCGTGGTCGGCTGCGTCGGCGCGGACCCATCCGCGTTCTGGCGCGCCCGGCTCCGGAGAAGGGTGTGGCCGAGCTCCTGGACGGCGTGCCGGACCTGGACCGGCCAGCCGAGGTGATGCTCGGTGCTGCCCCGTTCGAACAGCACGACGGCATCCAGGCCGAGATCGTGCGCCGGTGCCTGGCCGTTCGTCATCCCCGCCTGCGGGTTCAGGCCGCAGGGCTGGCCTGGCGGCGCGTACCGTCATGGCTGGCGGGCGCCGCCGTCGTCATCGTCCCGTCGCTGGCTGAGACCTTCGGCCTGGTCGCCCTGGAAGCCATGAGTGTCGGCACGCCGGTGGTCGCCTACGACGTCGGCAACCTCCCCGACCTCATCGGCTCCGCCGGCGTCATCGTCGCCCGGGACGGCGGCCCGGAGCAGTTGTGGCGAGCCGCCATGACGATCACTCGGGATCCGGTAACCTACCTGCGCATATCGCGGGCTGCGTACTACCGATCGCGGGACTTCCGGCCCACCACTATCGCTGAGTCATTCTTGAAGGCGGTCTGGTGATGGAAGCTCCCCTGCTGCTGGTCGACGGCCACAACCTGCTGTGGCGGGCGGCCTTCGGGTTCCCCGCCCCCATCTACTCACGCGACAAGAGCCGCGAACTCACCGGCGTCTTCGGCTTCTTCGCCCTGCTACGGGTGGCCATCCGCGAGGAGATCCCGCACCCGCCCGAGGTGATCGTCGTCTTCGACGGCGAGTACGGCTCAGCGGCCCGCAAACAGGCCGACGCCGCCTACAAGGCCAACCGGCCCACCGACGAAGCCGTCCTCAAACCGATCCGTGCGCTGCCCGACGTCAAACGCGGCCTGGACGCCTACGGCATCGCCTGGATGGAGGTCGAGGACGCCGAAGCCGACGACGTCATCGCCACCCTCGTCCGCCACAGCCCGGGCCGCCACCGGCTGATCATGTCCGGCGACCGGGACTTCTACCAGCTCCTCACCGACGACGTCCACGTGCTCAACACCGCCATGCACCCCGGCAAGCGGCACATCGGCCCCGCCCAGGTGATCGAGCGCTACCAGGTGATGCCCGCCCAGTGGCCGTGTTTCCGGGCGCTGTGCGGCGACCCCTCCGACAACATCCCCGGCGTCTCCGGGATCGGGCCGGCCACCGCCGCCCGGCTGCTGGCCGACGGCCTGACCCTGGAGGACCTGCCCGCCTCCGGCCGCCTGACCGGCGCCAAGGGCCAGAAGATCCTTCAGGCGTTCGACCAGGTCCTGGCCTGGCGGCAACTGATCCGCACCCGTACCGACGTGGCCGTGCCGTACCTGCCCACCGGACAGGTCAGCCCGGTGCTGCCCAGGCCCGCCGAGATCGTCGAGAAGCTGGGGCTGTGGTGAAGGCCCCGTCCGTGCTCGCGGTCATGGCCCACCCCGATGACGCCGAGCTGTGGGCCGGTGGCACGCTCGCCCTGCACGCCCAGTGCGGCGCCACGGTCACCATCGCCGTTCCCGCACACGACCCAGTCCGAGACGCCGAGGCCGCCGCCGGTGCCGCCATTCTGGGGGCGCAGCTGTGCATCCTGCCGACGATGACCGGCGATGCCGTCGCCGATCTGCTGGCCGAGCTGCGTCCCGAGGTGGTCATCACCCATCCCGACCGGGACGTCCACCCCGACCACCGGCGGGCCTGCCTGGCCGTCCTGGAGGTCCTGCCCATGGCCGTCATCACCACCGGGCACCCGCAGCGGCTGTACACCTGCGAGTCCTACAACGGCCTCACCCTGGACGGCGCCACCCTCGGGCACACGATCATCGACATCGGCGCCACCTTCGCCCAGAAGATGCGCGCTCTGGCCGTGCACCGTTCCCAGCCCATCACCGAGCACTTCGGCCCTATGGCCGAGACGCTCGCCCGTCTGCACGGCGGCCGGATCGGCACCGCGTACGGCGAAGCCTTCACACCCATCCCGGTGCTGGGACGCCTCCCCTCAGCCGCTTTCCTGTGACCTACTTCCCCTGACCTGTTCGGAGGGCCCATCGTGGGGCTCTACCAGTACAGCCAGCTCACCGCCGACGCCCAAACCCGCCTCGCCAGCCAGGTGATCGCCTCCGGTCGGCTGGGCGCCATCGGCGGCCACCACGTTCCCCGGCTGGAAACCATGGTCGCCACGCGCACCGGCCGGGCCCATGCCATCGCCACCTCCAGCGCCACGGCCGCTCTGGAGTTGACCCTGCGCGCCCTGGGCGTGGGTCCCGGCAGCGAGGTCGTCATTCCCGCCCTGGGCTGGGTTTCGGTCGGCGCGGCCGTCGCCGCGACCGGAGCCACAGTACGGATCGCCCCGGTCACCCGTTATCTGACCCCATCGCGCGAGCACATCGCCGCCCTGCTGACACCACGCACAGCCGCCGTCGTCATCGCCCACCTGCGCGGCATGCCCGCCGCCGAGATCAGCCACATCGCCGCCGACCTGTGCCAGCGCGGCATCCCGTTGATCGAGGACTGCGCCCAAGCGTGGGGCGTGCCCGGGGTCGGCACCTACGGCACCGCCGCGTTCTTCTCCACCCAGACCTACAAGCTCGTCGCCACCGGCGAAGGAGGGCTGGCCGTCTGCGACGATCCCGCCCTCGCCACCACGATCCGAGCCCTGTCCGGCGACACCCGGGCACGCACACTCCAGCCGCGCTGGCGGGGCAACGCCCGCATGCCGGAGATCGCCGCCGCACTGGCGATCCCCCAGCTGGAACGCCTCGATCAGCTCGTGGCACAGGTGCGCTCCCTGCAACACCCCGCCGCCGAGCTGCTGGCCGGCCTCGGATCGGTCCTGCCCATCGAGCCCAGCAACGGGACCCATGTCGGTCTGTGGTGTGAGACCCCGGAGGCCGCCGCAGCGCTGGCCGCCCAGCTGGATGCTCTGGGTCTGCGCCACTGGCGGCCAACCTCGGGCGATCTGCACACCTGTGACGCCTGGCCCGTGCAGCCCGACACCGCCACGCCTGACTGGAACCACTACCTCGACATTCAGATCCCCTACGCCGAAGGCGAGGACCGGCGAGCCTTCCTCGACCTGCTCGGCCAGGCCGTCAAGCCCGCGGAAGGACCGACACGATGACCACCATCCGCTGTGTCCTGGTCGGCTGTGGCATGGTCGCCGACGAGTACGCCCGCACGCTGCGCCGCAGTCGCACGGTCGACCTCGTGGCGTGCGCCGACATCGACCACGGTCGCGCCGCCGCCTTCGCCGATCGGCATGCCATCCCCGAGGCAGTGCCGTTGGAGCGGTTGGAAGCCGACCTGGTCATCGTGCTGACCCCGCCGACACACCACCTCGAGATCGGTTCAGCCGTGGTGCGGTCCGGCATGCCGGTCTACCTCGAAAAGCCCCTGGCGCTGTCCTCGCGCGAGGCCGAGGCATTGCTGACTCTCGCCGACCAGCACGGCGTCCTGGTCGGCGCGGCCCCGGACACCTTCCTCGCCCCACCGGCCCAGGCCGCCGCCGACGCCATCACCCATGGCCTCATCGGGCAACCGGTCGCCGCCACCGCCGCGCTGCTCTCCCCAGGGCCGGAGCGGTGGCATCCCGCACCGGAGCCGATCTACGCCCTCGGCCCCCTGCTCGACATGGGGCCGTACTACCTGTCCACGCTCATCTACCTGCTCGGCCCCATCGCCGCGGTGCACGGCGCCGCAGCCGCCTGCCGCCCCATCCGGGCCAAAGCCTCCGGCGCCCTCTTCACGGCAACCGCTCCCACCCACGTCGATGCCGTCCTGCAGACCACGACAGGCATCTCCATCACGATGACCAGCAGCTTCGACGTCCAGGCCACGATGCGCCCGCATCTGGAGATCTACGGCACCGACGGCACCCTCATCCTGCCCGACCCCAACTTCCACACCGGAGCCGTACGGCTGCGCCGCCGCGACGAGGACACCTGGCACACCCTCCCACAGCCACCACCCGCCCTCGATGTGATCGGTCGCAGCATGGGCGTCCTGGACATTGCCCAAGCCCTGCGCACCGGCCACCCCACCCACGCGACGGGTGATCTGGCCCTGCATGTCCTCCACGTCGCCGAGGCGATACGGCAGGCGGCAGCCACCGGAGCGCGCTGTGCCGTACGGCCGGCGTCCACGCTGATGAGCAGCCGATGATCCGCAGGCGATGGACCCGGGCCTACCCCGACATCCAGACCGCCTGGCAGCGGCTGGCCACCTACCTCGGCGACCGCTTTGACCCCGCCCTCACGGACTTCGACCGCCTACGGCGGTTCCTGGACCAGGAGTGGTCCGAACTGCGTTCCGACTTCTACAGGCGCAGCATCGGCTACCTGTATGACCTGACCAGCTTCCATTACATGGGCGCCAAGGACGGGTTCTTCCAGCTGCTCATCGACTTCGCCGACGAGCTGGGGCTGTCGCGGATCGCCGATGTGGGTTGCGGCATCGCCCTGGATGCCCAGGCCCTGCTCCAGCTCGGTTACGACGTCGACGCCTACGACTTGGACAACCCGAGCCTGGCCTACGCCCGCTGGCGACTCGATGAGGATCTCGGGCAGGCCGGCCGTGTGCGATGCCTGACCCACCTATCCGGGCAGCACTACCAGCTCGTCTACGCCGTTGATGTCCTCGGTCACGCCGATGATCCCATGGCGCTGCTTGATCTCCTCTTCACCTCGGGCGACTACGTGGCGATCAATATCCACCCGCATGATCCCCGGCATCGCTACGGAGCCGCAGATCTCCACCCTGGCCTCAGTCAGGATCATCTCCTCCCTGCTCTTCAGGGACACGGAGACCTGATACGCGTGGGCAACAGCGGTGAGAACGTCACCACCATCTGGCTATCCGCGCAGCGGAAACCCGTTCCTGATCGGCGAAGGAGTCTCGTGCGGAAACTCTCGCGCTGACCGGAAGAATGCCATCACGCAAGCTCAGTAGCCAGTGTAGTGGGAGCCCTATCTTGCCGGTGCTTACGCTGGCGGCGCAGCTGGTCTAAGAGTAGAGGCCCCGGTCCTAACATTAGGAAAAGGAGCAGGCGGAGCGACGTCGTTCCATAGGCACTCACGCTCTGGCCAGTCGGATGAGCGGAGCAAGGCACATGCCATCAGACATTGTCAATCTTGTCCTCGGCTGAAGTAGCCCGCGTGTTTCCAAGGGAAGCCGCGATACTGCCAATCATCAGCCCAGTACCGCCCAGTACCAGGATGATCGGCTTGGCAAGGACAGCTATGACAAAGGATGTGGGTGTACTAATGCCTTGGGAGTTCCAATAGAGATTTGTGGCACTGAAGATGATGACCAGCATACCACTAATGATCGAAATCGATCCCAGGGCAAGAAGTATGACTCTTGCCACAAAAAGAAGTGCTATTGCTCGGGGCTTTCTTGTGTAAGTCATATACGGCTTTCCCGCTGTCAGTTAGTTGGATGTGGCGATGAGGGCCCGGGCATCGCCACGGGCCCTCAGACGTCAGATTCGTTGGCTAGCCATTTCCCTTTCTACGGCCTAGGAAGTCGTGCCACCAGCTGTAGTACGGGTTGGGAACCCATTCGCGGCAGTCGGCTTCCGTAGTAGATATGTGGTGACAGAAGACAACTTCCGGCTCGAATCGATGCTGGTATCCCGTAAGTTCGCAGTAGCTCTGGGGACCTTCAAAACACTCCGCCTTGGCAGTTCTCTTGGTCCAGACGCCTCTCAGCTTGAACGTGTCGCCAGGGTTAGGGTTGCTCGGCTTTAGGGGCCCTACCTTTTCGTAAGGTTTACAGGTGGTCTCGATCGAGCCGTTTACTTCTCCGTAGACGCCTCCAGTTCCGACTCGTTGCGTATCGATAGAAATATTGAAGCCAGCCGTCGCGTTGTCTCGTTCGGTGGTAAAGCAGGCTTCACCAGCCGATTTGATAACGAGATTGTTCAGAATATACCTGTATTCTGCCCGCTGCTTCTCCGAGGTCTGCTTCCATGGGCCGATTTGATAGACCCGGACATAGTTAATAAAGCTTGGCACTCTCCACGTCTCCGTAGTGAGCGATGAGTAGTCCTCGCCATTAGGATGGCACCACTTCGACCGAGCCTCGGCGTGGAGCTGCCACGTCTTCCAGAGAACTTTGACTGTCCGATTCCTTTCAGTCTTGAGGTTTCGGTACTTGCTGTATCCAGGATGCTCACGCACCCATGAACCGTTTGGTGCCGGGTACTGATCATCTGGGTTTGCGTCACATTCATTAGTGGCGGCAGCGCTAGATGTTTGCGTGGGGCTAGCTACACCTTGCGCCGTTTCCCCGGGGATGAGTCCAGTGGCGAGATACGCTTCCCATTCTTCGTCGTAGTAGAAGTCAGTGGGGTCCTGCTCCGACTCAACGGGTACATCGATAATCGTGATGTTGCCACAGCGGTCGAAGATGAATATCGAGACGGTGTACTCGCTTGGCTCAACTGTCCCAGCGGGCGCGACTGCTTTTTGGAATTGAGTCGCTGCAGAGTCACCTTGCGTTGTCTCAGTCCATGTCCGCTTAATGTCGGTAATAACCCGGACGCCGCCACTCTGAGTGGCCTGGACTACGGTATTGATCAGTGTTACCTGAGATCCGCTTCTGGTCTTCCCGGCGCGCGCCAAAGCTTCCCGTTCTTGCACGAGTGCCGTATTCAAAAGCGATAGCTTCGCCGTACTAGGCGCATCCGAGGTAACACCCGGGACATCCCAGACTGTATTGGCACGCCCTTCAAGCACAGCATCTTGTGCTTGATAGTATGCCTTAATCCGATCGATGTATGTCTGCGCTCCGGACTCTCCGGCCGTTGCGACACTAGTGGATTGCGCTGAAGGCCAATCGAGAGTGCAGTTTGTTCGGTCGGGTGGCGGTGGCGCGACTGGACGCGGGGTTACTTCGACGCTTTCCCAAGCGCTAGCACCGAAGCGAGTCTTTGCTCGCACCTTGATTGTGTACGTGATGTCATTGGTCAGACCGCTGATCGCCACATATGGATCTGTAACTTCCAAGGTCTTAACGCGGTTTCCGCCGTTGTCGATGACGTCGACGTCGAAGCCATCGAGCATCGACAGACTACCCGTAGATTCTGGCAGACCCCATCTGGCAATTGCGCTTGCATCACCGGCTTGGGCGCTGAGGTTGAGTACCTTGCTAGGGGGGCCAGCAGGTAGGTATGTCAGTGCCAGAGATGGCTGCTCTCCAGCAGCCGGATCCGCAAAGATGACGAAGTCGTCCTTGTTGGAGGTCAGCATCACCCACTGGAACGCGTCGTCAGCTATGTCGGCCTGTGGACTACTGAGAGGTAGCGAGTATGGCGGAGAATTTATGTCTGCGTCGCCAGCCAGATCTGAGCCCTTGGTTTCGCTCGTCACAGTACTCTTGAGAGGGATGGCACTAATGATTGCATCGGAGGGGCATGTTCCGGTAGGACAGACAGGGCTGCCAAGCTTAATGACGCCTCTTGAAACGGCCGCACCGTCGGGAACTTCGCTGAGCCGGAATCCAATGATGGCAGCGGTCTTCTCGACGCCCGTACCGCCAATCCTGATCACCGTGTCGTCGGTCACGGCACAGGGCGCACCGTTACAGGCAGTCGGGTCGGTCTTGGCGGTCTTGATGACGAAGTTGTCCTTGCCCAACGTGAGGTGACGGACGTCTTCGACTGGCGGCTCGGGTGGCGTCCCAGGAGTGGTGAACGAGACGGGCGGGGTCTTGGGAGTGCAGATCTCGCCGGTTCCATCCGATGCTGCGAGACAGGCGATCATCTGCCACATGTAGGAAGTCCCAGGCCGGACAGTATCGGCTGGAACCTGGAGAGACGCACGCTCGCCACCGTTGACCGTACGAGTCCCGAGAGGGGAAGCCCCGACCGGTGCTCCCGTGTTGTCGTAAAGGTAGTACTTGGCGGTCACCGGGCCGCCGGAGGGGCGGTTGACCATGCCGGACAGGATCGGCTGGGCCGGGTCGGCCATGCCGGTTTCGGTGTCGGTGGGCAGCAGGGCCGCGTCGGTGGTGATGCGGTAGTACGGGGACTCGTTGCACACCTGTGGGTAGCCGGTGATGCAGGCCTTGACCTTGATCCGCATGGTTTCCGGGCTGCCCAGCTCGTAACTCTTGGAGACGGTCTGGCCGGAGGGCAGGTTGGTGTCGCGGATGGTCAGCGTCTTGAGGTGGGCCGAGGCGGTCTTGGACGGGGGTCCGGCCTGGCCGGTGTTGTCCAAGGCGATGATCCGGTAGTGGTAGGTGCCGGTGCCGGGCAGGTTGGCGTCGGTGTAGGTGAGCTGGGTGGTGGTGGTCAGCTTGGTGGCGGCCGAGGGGGTGAAGTCGGCGGTCTTGGAGCGGTGGACTTCATAGCCGCCGATGCCGTAGTCGTCGGTGGCGGCGGTCCACTTGAGGCCGATCGTGCCCTCGCCGGCGGTGGCGGTGGGATCGCCGGGCGCTGTGGGGGGATTGCCGGGGACGGGAGCGGAGACCGGTGCGTTCATGTCCGCCTGGATCTGGGCCGCGGTCAGGGCGACGTTGTAGATGCGTACCTCGTCGATGAGGCCCTTGAAGTAGGTGTCGTAGGCGAGGTCGGCGCCGATGCGCAGCTCACCGCCGTCGTCGACCACGGTTCCGTAGACGGATTGCTGACCCGCTTGGGTGCCGTTGACGAACAGGCGGAGCGTGGCGCCGTCGTAGGTGAGCGCCAGGTGGGTCCAGGCGGTCGTGCTCAGTGGGGCTCTGGCCTGGACGGTGCCGCCGAAAAGGTCGGTGCCCAGCCAGCCGCTGGGGGCGGCGGAGGCGGTGGCGGCCTGCAGGGTGTAGGTGTTGTCACCCCAGGCGCCGTAGTACTTGGACAGGACTGTGCGGGTGCCGTCGATGGCGGCTGGTTTCACCCAGGCCGACAGGGTGAGGGCGGCGGGTGTCAGCGATGGCGTGTGCGGGATGCCGATGGAGCTGGAGGTGCCGTTGAAGGACACCGCCTTGCCGTACTTGCCGGTGGTCCAGGTGATGTTCTGGCCGGTGCCGTTGTTGTTCTTGCCCGAGGCGTCGGCCACCGCGGTGCCGGTGCCCTCGTTCATGCCGTAGGCGGCCACCAGTCCGGTGTCTGTGGCATCTGCGGTGGTTGTGGGTTCCGCCTGTGCCGTCCTGCTCGCCGTGGGAGTGCCGCCCGTGCCCGCGGGAGCTTGGACTTGGGTGGTGGCGTCGGTCACCGTGACGGTGTAGTCCAGGTTCTTGCCGTCGGGGGAGCGGGAGGTGTAGCCGGTCTTGACGGTGCCGGAGCGGGAGATGGCGTTGGTGCCGTCCAGCGAGTCGATGGCCTCGGCGGTGAAGGTGGGGATGTCCGGCGGCAGCAGGTAGGACACGCTCATCTTGGGTGGGGTGGTGGTGCCCGCATCGGCGGAGTCGAAGGTCCAGGCCTGCAGTTTGGGGTAGCGCGGGTCGTCGGCGGGGTATTGCCAGTTGAGTTCGGTGGTGGACAGTTCCACGCCGTAGTTGGGGCTTCCGGAGGCCCACATCTTGGCCGCCTCGGTCACATTCCAGCTCGACCAGCTCCTGGTGGAGCTGCAGGAGGGATAGGCGGTTGCGGCGCCCTGGCTGGTGGTGTTCGGCTTGTTGTACCAGCCGACGCCCGTGGCCGGCCAGGAGGAGGTGGCCACCGAAGCCGTCAGCGGCCAGTTGTCACACCGGCCCTGCCAGGAGCCGAACAGCTGCATCTGCGCATCCACGACCGCCTTGCCGGCGAAGGAGAACCCGCCGAACTGGATCGCGCTGCGGTAGTGGATGGCCTTGTACTCCCTACGGTAGGTGCAGGTGATACCGCTGCAGTCCTGGACGGTCACCTCCTTGGGGGCGGTGCCGACGAACAGGTGGGCGCCGGACCCGCCGGTGCCGCCGTCGTCGTTGTAGGTGGCGTCCTGGGTCACGGTCAGGCCCACGGTGGGGTCGATGGTGACCGGATAGGTGGTGTCCGCATCGGCCAGGAACTCGGCGTCGGGCTTGAGCACGAGGGTCTGGGATCCGTCGGTCTCGGTGACCACCTTGGCGTCGATCTTGCCCGTCTGTCCGCGGGCATGGGCGAGGACCAGGTCGCTCTCCACCATGAACGGCTCATCGGCGGTCGCGATGGTCGTGTTCTTGTCGTCGCTCAGCTTCAACCCGCCGGCCTTGGTCGTGGCCAGCTTCAGCCCGCTGGTCTTGACCGGGATGCGAAACTCCACCGGCTTGTCGGGTCGCTGGCGAAGCACCACATCGTGCTGGAAGCCGGTGGCGCGGGCGGTGACCACCAGGTCGGCCCCCGGCCCGGCCGCATCGACGTAGGTCGCCGTATTGCCGTCGACGCGGGGTTTGGGCAGGGCGGTGGGCCAGGACAGCGCCAGGTTCTGGCCGTCGCCGTACTGCAGACTGGCAAAAGGCCGCTCATCGCCTCCGCTGGAGAAGGCCACGGACGCCTTGGCGACCTTGGGCTTGAGCACGCCGTCGGCCTCCACCAGCGTGGTGTCGATCCACGCCCACGAGCCGTCGGCCTGCTTGATCTGCGCCGGGCCCGCGTAGGTATCGGTGACCAGGTGACCGTCGGGATAGGCCCAGGTCCTGGACGACTCGGTGAAGGCCGCCTCGACGGCGACCGGCTTGCCTTGCCGCTTGGCGTCTTCCAGCGCCGCCCGCAACGGCGCGTCGGGATCCTCCGGGCGCGGGAACACGGTGGGAGGCGAGGATGCCGAGCCCGGGGAGGGGCTGGGTGTCGGATCGGCCTGCGCCGGAGTCGCCGGAGTCAAAGCGCCCGCTACAAGCAAAGACGCCGACACCGTCAGGGTGGTGGCGATGGCCAGGTGTCGGCGCCAACGGTCGCGCGGCGGTAAGCCGCCTAACTTTTTCACTGGCTTCCTCTCGGTTGTCCGGGCCCCCTGTCAAACGATCTCTATCCCGATCCGGAAATGTGATCAAGGTGAGAAAGGTCACTATAAGTTGGACATAAATATTGGTAACGATCTGGGGTTCCAGGACGATGGGGAGGAGCTCAGCCCCTTGCTCATGAAGCAGAAGGCTCCTGTGGAGCACGCCGGCATCACCCGGTTCTCATCACTCCGGAAAGCTTCGCCTGCCTGCCCCCGAGTTTTCACGGGACGACGCACGCAGGGGCGCAGGTGAAGATTCGGCGTGCGGGCACGCACGGCACCGGACTCGCTCACCAGCGTCGTGACCACGTCCAGGTCTGGGACCGTGACTGTCGCGGCCACCCCGGCCCGACCTGCACCCTCTACCCGGCCGATGCCACGGTGCCGGTTCCGGCCGTCGGCCGGATCTTCCGTAAGCGCCGCACGCAACTGGTCGTGGCCTGGGCCTGACCGCCGATAGCGTGGCCTCCGTGCAGCCGTCACTCGCCGTGATCCGCGGCAACTCCGGGTCCGGTAAGACGAGCCTGGCGCTGGCCGTACGCCGGGCCTATGGTCAGCGAGGGCTCGCCGTGGTCAGTCAGGACGTCGTCCGCCGTGAGATGCTCCGCGAGCTGGATGTGCCCGGCGGCGTCAACATCGGCCTGCTGAAGACGATCTGTCTCTACGCCCTCCGCCACGGACACCACGTGATCTTGGAAGGGATCCTAACGGCCAGCCGCTACGCCGCGATGCTCGACGAGCTTCGGCCGAGCATCGAGGCGTCAGCGTCTTCTTCTCCATGGACATCCCGTGGGAGGAAACGCTCCGACGTCACGACTCCCGCCCGCAACGATCGGCGTTCACCCCGGAGCACATGCGGGAGTGGTACATCGAACGCGATCTTCTACCGGGCGGACATGAGCGGATCATTGACCATCACATGTCGTTGGAGAAGTCGGCGCAGGTGATCCTCCAGGCAGCGGGCCTGGCTTATGTGATTCCCTACGACTGACGATGGCGCGCCCATCCCACGCCGTGCACGATCATCCACCCGTCACCGCCGCTCCGGGCCGATTTGCCCGGGGACTCCGTCATACTCGCGTTCCGCAGCTAATCCGGGGTCTGGGGCATGATCGAGGGT
>NZ_MSZZ01000087.1 GCF_002093975.1 Thermoactinospora rubra | reverse complement strand
CTCGAGACCGCGCCGGGCGTCCTCGTCAAACGCGATCATCTTGGCAGCCATTCCTGCTCCTGTCGTTCGATGGGGTTGTCCGGGACGGCGCCCGCGACGGACGGCCCGCGAGGCGAGAGCACGCCCTCGCCGGCGGGCCTCGCCGCCCCGGCGCACGCCGATGGTTGGCACTCTCCGGGCGCGAGTGCCAGGCGTCTGGTGGCACTCTACACACGAATTGCGTGTCACGCATATAGTGCGCGGCGCGCAATATCAGATAGAGTCGTCCCATGAGCGAGGACACGATGGACCTACGCACCCGCAACAAGCAGGCCACCCGGGAGGCGATCAGCCGAGCCGCGCTGCGCCTGGCCGTCGAACAGGGTCCGGGCGGGCTGGCCCTCGTCCGCGTCCACGACATCGCCGAGGCCGCGGGCGTCTCGCCGCGCACCTACAACAACTACTTCTCCAGCAGGGAGGAGGCGATCTGCGCCTTCCAGGCCGACCAGTCCAAGCGCGCGGGGCAGGCGCTGCGCGCCCGGCCCGCCGACGAGCCGCTGGACCAGGCCGTCATCGCGGCCATGATCGAGCTCTACACCGACCCGGAGCCCGACCGGGCCGGCCTGCGCATGATCATGTCGACGCCGGAGCTGGAAGGCGAGGCGCTCAAGGCGTTCAGCATGGCGGAGGGCCCGCTCGCCGAGGCGATCGCCATGCGCACCGGCACCGACCCCGCACGCGACCTCTTCCCCGCCGTCATGGCCGCCGCGGTCGCCGGTGCCGTCCGCGTGGCGGGGCGGCACTGGCTCGAAGCGGGTAACGCCGAATCCTTCGCCGCCGTCCTGCGCCGCGCCCTGTCCTGCGTCGTGCCCGCGGACGTCCGGAACCTCACGACCAAAGATCGTTAAGGGCCACGTCCGCCCCGGAGCTAAGGACGGGACGCCCAGGCTCCCACGAGGGTGGGATAGATCGGCACGGCGTCCGCGGCGGCGAGTTCGGCCATGAGGCGGTCCGGCAACGTGGCGATGTCCACCTCCTCGGCCGTGGCCGTCCCGGTCTTCTCGATCAGCGGCAGGAGGGTCGAGACGATCCCCGCGAGCGCCCGGGCGCCGTCCTGCTGCGACACGTAGATCTGCAGGCCCAGGACCGTCGGATCGAGCCCGGCCGCCCGCAGCACCGGCCCCAGGCGGAGGCCCAGCGCGGGGTCCATGCCGCCGCGCCGGAAGCCCTCCACCACCCAGCCGACGGCCCGGGCGAAGGCGGGGCAGGCCGGTTCGGCGCGGGTGGCGGTCATGTCGTACTCCATGGCGACATAGACGCCGCCGGGCTCCAGCGCCTCCAGGTGGTGCCGGATCACGGCCGGCACGTCGGGGCAGTACAGCAGGATCAGGCGGCCGACGACCGCGTCGAAGCGGCCGGCGGCCCGCCAGTCGCGCACATCGCCGCGCTCGAAGGCGACGTTGCGCAACCCGCGGTCCGCGGCGCGGCGCCGGGCGAGGGCGAGCGCCTTCTCCTCCTGGTCGATGCCGACCACCTCGCCGGCGTCGCCGACGATGCCGGCCGCCGCCAGCGCCACGTCGCCCGGGCCGGTGCCGAGGTCGAGGACGCGCATGCCGGGGCGCAGCCCGGCCAGCCGCAGGATCGCCTCCGTGGCGGGCGCCAGCATGCGGGCCTGGTGTTCGAGGCGGGCCAGCTCGGGATCGTCGTGGCCCAGGGCGTAGGTGTTCTCGTTCGCCGCTGTCATCTCCAACCCCCTGGTCGTGGTGGGTCGGTGCCGACGGTAAGAGGGCGGGCGCCGGAGTTCCGCGGACTTTTACCGCCAAGCGGCGTCCACTCCGACCTTGTCGTAACCGTCCGCATGTGAATGTGCATCCCGGCGGCAGCGGACACAAGCCGGCCGACGAGGATCCCGAGCGGCCCGGCGCCCCTTTTCCGAGTGGTCAGACCCTATCGGAGCGCATGCGCGTCCACCCAGGTCGCGACGGCTTCGGCGATCAGCTCGGGGTGGTCTTCGGGGGTGTGGTGCCCGGCGACCTCGTCGTACTGCCGGACTTCGAGGCTCGCCATGGTGGCGGCGCACCAGTCGATCATGTCCTGGTGCATCATCGCGCCGGGGCCGGGAGCGAAGGCGAGCAGCAGCTTCGGCACCTCCACGCTGGCGGCCAGCCACCTGTCGTACGCCTCGACCCTGGCCACGACGTCGGCGGGTTCGCCGCCCAGCGGCATCGAGCGCGCCCACCGCAGCAGCGGCAGGCGGCTTTCCGGCGTCGGGTACGGCTTGCGGTAGACGTCCAGGCCGCCCTGTCCGATCGGGTTGGCGACGCTGCCGGGCAGCGCCTCCAGGAAGGCGTTGTCCTCCAGGATCATCTTCTCGCCGACGCCCTCGGTCTTGATGGCTCGGAACAGCTCGCGCCCGCCGTCCGGGAATTCCTCCCAGGTCATCGGCTTGACGATGGCTTCGGTGAAGGCGATGCCGCGCACCCTGCCGAGGTGGCGGGCGGCCCAGTCGAAGGCCAGGGCGCCGCCCCAGTCGTGGCCGACGAGGACCACGTCGTCGAGTTCCAGGGCGTCGAACCAGGCGTCCAGGTAGCGGGCGTGGTCGGCGAAGGTGTAGTCGACGGCGGGCTTGCCGGACTCGCCCATGCCGATCAGGTCGGGGGCCAGGCGGCGGCCCTCGCCGACCGCCGGGAGGACGTCCCGCCACAGATGGGAGGAGGTGGGGTTGCCGTGGAGGAAGACCATCGGCCTTCCCGAGCCGATCTCCCGGTAGGAGATGGTGGAGTCGAGTACGTGTTGAACAGGCATGACAGGTCCTTCAGATGGTGAGCTTGGCGGGCTGTCGGGGCGGTGCGGTCACATGAAGGCGGCGGCGTTGCGGGCGGCCCAGTCGGCGAAGGAGCGGGGAGCGCGGCCGAGGATCTGCTCGACGTGCGGGCTGACCTGCCGTTCGGCGTCGGTCGGCGCGCCCAGGATGGCCAGCGTGCCCTCGGCGACGGGTTCGGGCATGACCTGGAGCATCTGTGCGCGCGCCTCCTCCCGGGTCTGCTCGGCGAAGCGGACCGGCTCGCCCAGCGCGGCGCCGATCGCCGCCACGCGCTCCCGTGGCGTGGTCGGCTCGGGGCCGGTGAGCACGTAGGTACGGCCCGCGTGCCCGGCCTCGCGCAGCACGGCCGCGGCGACCTCGGCGATGTCGCCCGGGCCGACGGTCGGCAGGGCGACGTCGCCGAAGGGCGCGGCGGCCGAGCGGCTCGCGCGGATGGACGGGGCCCAGGCGTAGGCGTTGGTGTGGAAGCCGCCCGGCCGCAGGATGGTCCACTCCAGGCCGGAGCGGCGCAGCGCCTCCTCGAAGGCCACGGGGTGGCGGTAGGACTCGGGCCTGGTGCCCGCGCCCTGGGAGGACAGCAGGACGACCCGCCGGATCCCGCCGGCGCGGGCGGCCTCCAGCACGGCCTGCGGGTCCTCGCCCGCCACCAGCAGGAACAGCGCGTCCGCGCCGTCGAACGCCTCCTTCAGGCCGGAGGGGTCGGCCAGGTCGGCCCGCACGTGCCGTACGCCGTCGGACGGTTCGGCGGCGTGCCTGGACAGGGCGGTCACCTGCGCGCCCGCGGCGGTGAGCAGTGCCACGAGCTGGTGTCCGACGTTGCCGGTGGCGCCGGTCACGACGATCATGTCATTCTCCACAGAGTTAGTTGGCTGACTTACTTTTCAAGACCCTAGCCACTCAGATGGCCCGCTGTCCATAGTCAGTCGGATAACTAACTCAAGAAGTTCCGCGGTGAGAAGCGCCGGCCCGCCGGCTCAACGCCGTGTCCAGGCGCCGACCAGCGGAGGCAGCGTCTGGACAGCCTGCGCCTTCGCGCTCTCCTCGCGCAGCCGTTCGGCCAGGGTGTAAGGCGACCACGAAGAACGCGCGAGAGATCGGCGCGTAGACCTGCGCCTGCCGGATGCGCCGCCGCGTCTCGGCCTCCGAACGCCCCAGGACATAGTCGCCGGATTCTCCGGTCAGGTCTCCCCGCCTTCCCGCTCCGGTCCTCCCCGCCCTGGCCTGCCAGAACGAGGCCGGCCGGTGTCTTGGCGCCCCCGATGCAACGGCTCACCGCCGGAAGGCCGGCCTCTTCCCTAGCCCTGGTTGCGGGGATTAAGTTCCGTTCAGCACGTTTCGACCCTTGCCAAGGTTCCCCAACCGGAGGAGCGACCCTCCATGCCTCACGTCCCCCGCAGCCGCGCGATCAGCGCCTTATCCCTGGCCACCGCCCTGCTGCTGCCCCTGTCACTCGCCTCCCCGGCGCAGGCCGACCCCGCCCCGTCCCACAAGAGGCTGATCGACTCCGTCACCGCCCCGGCGGTCAAGAAGCACCTCCAGGCGTTCCAGGCCATCGCCGACGCAAACGGCGGCACCCGCGCCTCGGGCACGCCCGGCTACGACGCCTCCCGCGACTACGTGGCGGCCCGGCTGCGCAAGGCCGGCTACGCCGTCACGCTCCAGCCGTTCGAGTTCGGCTTCTTCCGCGAGAAGTCGACGGCGCAGATGGCGCAGATCTCACCGGAGCCGAAGACCTACGCCCCGACCCCGCCGGACGGCTCCTCCCTCGGCGACTTCGCCACCATGACCTACTCGGGATCCGGCGAGGTCACCGCGCCGGTCCAGGCCGTCGACCTGGTGCTGCCGCCCGGCCCGGCGCCCAGCAGCTCCACCTCCGGCTGCGAGCCGACCGACTTCGCCGGCTTCACCGCGGGCAACATCGCGCTGATGCAGCGCGGCAGCTGCGACTTCCGGGTCAAGGCGCTCAACGCCGAGGCCGCGGGCGCCTCCGCGGCCATCATCTTCAACGAGGGCCAGCCGGGCCGTACCGCGACCCTGCTGGGCAACCTCCTGGAGCCCGGCGTCACCATCCCGGTGGTGGGCACCAGCTTCGCCGTGGGCGAGGACCTGGCCGACCCCGCCGGCACGGTGGTCCGCCTCAAGACCGACACCGAGAGCGAGATGCGCGTCACCCACAACGTGATCGCCGACTCCCGGTGGGGCGACCCGGACAAGGTCGTCATGAGCGGCGCCCACCTCGACTCGGTCCTGGCCGGGCCGGGCATCAACGACAACGGCTCGGGCAGCGCCGCCCTGCTGGCCGTGGCCGAGGCGCTGGGCAAGGTGCCCACCCGCAACAAGCTGCGCTTCGCCTGGTGGGGCGCCGAAGAGCTGGGCCTGCTCGGCTCCGAGCACTACGTGGCCGGCCTGGCGGCCGAGGAGCTCGCCAAGATCAAGCTCTACCTCAACTACGACATGGTCGGCTCGCCCAACTACGCCCTGATGATCTACGACGGCGACGACTCCGACGGCGTCGGCGCCCCGGCCGGGCCGCCCGGCTCGGCCGAGATCGAGAAGGTCTACGAGCGCTACTTCGACGCGCTGCGCCAGCCGCACATCGGCACCGACTTCTCCGGCCGGTCCGACTACGGGCCGTTCATCGCGGTCGGCATCCCGTCGGGCGGCCTGTTCACCGGCGCCGAGGGCATCAAGACGGCCGAGCAGCAGGCGATGTTCGGCGGTACGGCGGGCGTCGCCTACGACCCCTGCTACCACCAGGCCTGCGACACCATCGCCAACGTCAACGACAAGGCGCTCGCGCTGAACACCGGGGCCATCGCCACCGCGGCGGTCGTCTTCGGCTTCAGCAAGGACCTGCCGGGTCCCGGCGCGAGCGCCACCGCCGCCAAGAAGGCCTCGGCCGCCGGGTCGCACGACGACCACCACGGCGTGGTCGCCAGGTAAGACCCATCGAAGAGCCGGGCGGTCCTCTCACCGGGGACCGCCCGGCCCCCGCCTCTGTCCCACCCCCCACGGAGGATCCCCCATGAAGGCACGAGTGCTCGTCGCCGCCTTATGCCTGGCCGTCCCGCTCGTCAACGCCACACCCGCGACGGCCGCCGCGGCGCCCGACATCTCCCTCGCCAACCTCAAGGCCCACCTGTCGCAGTTCCAGACGATCGCGGGCAACAACGGCGGCAACCGGGCGCACGGCCGCCCCGGCTACCTGGCCTCGGCCAACTACGTCAAAAGCCAGCTGGACGCGGCCGGGTTCGCCACCACGCTCCAGACCTTCACCTACAACGGCGCCACCGGCTACAACGTCATCGCCGACTGGCCGGGCGGCGACCCCAACGACATCCTCATGGTCGGCGCCCACCTCGACAGCGTGACCGCCGGCCCCGGCATCAACGACAACGGCTCCGGCAGCGCCGCCGTCCTGGAAACGGCCCTCCAGGTCGCCCGGCAGGGGCTGCAGCCGACCAAGCACCTGCGCTTCGCCTGGTGGGGCGCCGAGGAGCTGGGCCTGCGCGGCTCGCGCTTCTACGTCAACAACCTGCCCGCCGCCGAACGCGCGAAGATCAAGGGCTATCTCAACTTCGACATGGTCGGCTCGCCCAACGCCGGCTACTTCGTCTACGACGGCGACGACTCCGACGGCGTCGGCGCGGGCCCCGGTCCGGCCGGGTCGGCGGAGCTGGAGAGGGTCCTGCAGGACTACTTCGCCTCCATCGGCGTGCCCACGCGCGGCACCGACTTCGACGGGCGCTCCGACTACGGCCCCTTCATCAGCGCCGGCATCCCCGCCGGCGGCACGTTCACCGGCGCCGAGGGCATCAAGACCAGCGCCCAGGCCCAGCTCTGGGGCGGTACGGCGGGGCAGGCGTTCGACCCGTGCTACCACCGCTCGTGCGACACCACCGCCAACATCAACGACACCGCCCTGGACCGCAACGCCGACGCCATCGCCCACGCGGTCTGGACGATCGGCGCCGCCGTACCGCCGGCCGTCGTCTGGGCGGACGACTTCGAGACCGCCACCGGCTGGACCGCCAACCCCGACGGCACGGACACCGCCACCACCGGGCAGTGGGAGCGCGGCGACCCCGAGGCGACCAGCTCCAGCGGCGCCAAGCAGCTCGGCACCACCGTGAGCGGCGCGAACGACCTGGTCACCGGCCGCCTCGCGGGCTCGGGCGCGGGCGCCTACGACATCGACGCAGGCGTCACCTCGATCCAGTCACCGCCGATCGCCCTGCCGTCCGGCGGCGTGCTGAAGGTGTCGCTGTCCTGGTACCTGGCACACGGCTCCAACTCCTCCAGCGCCGACTTCTTCCGCGTCAAGGTCAACGGGACGACGGTGTTCCAGCAGCTGGGCGCCGCCTCCGACCGCGACGCGGCCTGGAGTACGGCTACCGCGGACATCTCCGCCTTCGCCGGGCAGACGGTGCGCATCCTCATCGAGGCGGCCGACACGTCCGCCGCGAGCCTCGTGGAGGCGGGCGTCGACGACGTGAAGATCACCCGGCAGTGACCTGAGGGGACGACGCGGTCAGCGGCCGAGACCGGCGTCGCGGGCGCGGACGATGGCCTCCGCGCGGTCGGCGACGTGGAGCTTGGCGAAGATGTTGGAGACGTTGTTGCGCACGGTCTTGGGCGACAGGTACAGGGCCGAGGCGATCTGCGCGTTGGACCGGCCCGCCGCCACCAGAGCGAGGATCTCCCGCTCGCGCGAGGTGAGCTGCGGGAACACGGCGTCGCCCGCCTTGGGAGCGCTGTGGAAGAACTCGGCCACGCGCAGCGCCACGGCCGGTCCGAAGATCGCCTCGCCGTGCGCGACAGCCGTGATCGCGCGCACGATCTCGGCCTGCCCGGCGCCCTTGAGCAGGTAGCCACGGGCGCCGGCGCGCATGGCGGCGAACAGCGTGGCGTCCTCCTCCGACATGGTCAGCACGACGACGCCGATGTGCGGGCTGTCGGCGACGATCCGCCTGGTCGCCTCGATGCCGTCGAGCCCGGGCATCCGCACGTCCATCACCACCACGTCGGGCTGCAGCTCGGCGGCGCGCTCGACCGCCTGCGCGCCGTCGCAGGCCGTGCCCACGACCTCGATGCCCGGGATGGAGCCCAGCAGCACCGCCAGCCCGTCCCGGTAGATCGGATGGTCGTCGGCCAGCACCACCCGGATCGGCTCGTCAGACACCTGCCACCTCCTCGATCGGCAACCGCGCCCCGACCAGGGTCCCGCCGCCGGGCGGGCAGCTCACCTCGCAGTGCCCGCCCAGCTCGGCGGCGCGCTCGCGCAGCGAATGCATGCCGACCCCGGCCGCCACGTCGGGCCCGATGCCGGTGCCGTCGTCGCGTACCGTCACCTCCAGCGCGCCCTCGCGCACGCTCAAGGCGATGTCGCAGCGTGTGGCGGCCGCGTGCTTGACGACGTTGGCCAGCGCCTCGGACACGATACGGTAGGCCGCCACCTCCACGGCGGCGGGCAGCGCCTCCAGCGGGCCGTCGCCGGTGACGCGGACGTCGAGCGCGGGCGAGCGGAACCGGTCGGCCTGCTGCTCGATGGCGCGCAGGACGCCCAGCTCGTCGAGCGCGGGCGGGCGCAGGTCGTGCACGAGCCTGCGCACGTCGGCCAGCACACCGCCGGCCTCGGCCGCGGCCTGTTCCAGCAGCCGGTCCGCCTGCTCGGGCGCGCTGGGCGCCAGGTTGCGCGCCGCCTCGATGCGCAGCGCCATCGCGCCGAGGCTCGGGCCGAGCCCGTCGTGCAGGTCGCGGCGGAGCCTGCGGCGTTCCTCCTCGCGGGCCAGGACCAGGCGGGAGCGGATGCGCTGCAGGTCGGCGCTGAGCTCGGTAGCCCGGGCGGCCGCGGCGGCCTGCCGTACCAGATCTCCCAGCAGCCGCTGGTCGCGCTCGCTCAGGTCGGTACGGCCCAGCACCAGCCGGCCCACCGCCTCGCCCCGGTAGGCCACCGGCAGCGACACCGTGGACCCGCGTGGCGTGCCGCGCTCCACCACCGTGCGCGTTCCGTCCGGGCGTTCGATCTCCACCCGCACGTAGGCCAGCCGGAACGCCTCGGCCAGCGTCGTGGCCAGCGCGCGCAGCTGCCCGTCGGGGTCGGTGGTGAGCTCCAGCCGTTCGGCGAGCGTCGAGACCGCGGCATAGGGATCGTGCCGGTTGCCCTGGACGAGCCGCCGTGCCCCGCGCCACAGCCACCCACGCAGCGGCGCGTACAGTACGGCGACGATCGCGATCGCGGCCAGCGCGGAGTCCCGCTCGCCCAGCACGCTGCCCGCCACCGTGAACACCGCCACGTCCACGGCCACCACCAGCGCGGCCAGCACGCCGTACGCCACGGTGGCCGACAACAGCCGGTCGACGTCGTAGAGGCGGTACTTGGCCACGGCCACGACGACCGCCGCGGAGGTGAGGGCGATGGACAGGCCCAGCAGGACCGCCGGCAGCTGCGGCGGCATCCGGAGCGGCAGCAGCAGCACGACCATGTCCACCAGCGCCGCCCACATCAGCCACCGGATCTGCGCTCGCCGCTCCGGATCGGCGGCCCGGTAGCGGCGCACCGTCGCGGCGAACGGCACCACCAGGCTCACCAGGACCGACAGGTACGCCACCCGCAGCGTGGGCTCCCAGAAGGCGTACGGCAGCGCCACCGCCAGCGGATCGAGGTCCAGCCGGGCGATCTCCGGCGGCAGCGGGATGCCGTGGAAGCGCGTCATCACCGCCGCGGGCGCCGTGACCAGCAGGGCCGACAGCAGCCCGGTCAGCGCCAGGCTGGCCACCGACAGCGCGCCCCACAGGCGGCCCTCCGGCAGCCGGCCGTCCGGGAACAGCAGGATCAGCACCGGCAGCCCGAGCAGCAGCGTGGCGCCGAACCGGGCGTAGAACCAGTAGGCGGCCGACGCACCCGGCGCGCCCGGCTCCACGTAGACCGCGTGGATCGCCCAGCTCGTCGCCAGCCCGTCCACCAGCCACAGCAGCCCGAACCCGGTCAGCACCCACGCCACCGCGTGGCGCGGCAGCAGCCGCAGCAGCAACACTCCGGGCACCAGCATCGCCAGCCCCGACAGCGCCGAGGGCCAACCCGGCTCCAGCTGCGCCGCCTCCGGCACCGGCACGCCCCGCGCCCGGATGTCGAGCACCACCGTCGCGGCCGCGATGGCCAGCGCGGCGGCGGCCAGCACGACCGGCGCCCTGCCGCGTCCCGTACGAATCACACCACGCATTACACCCGATGCTTGTCCCTTTCGTCCCGGGACGCCCGTCCCGACCGTACTCGGGACGCCGGGCTCTGCCCGCCCGGGTCCGCCGGCCCGGACAGTGGTGCCACGACGATGCGACCTCGAGAAAGGACCGTCATGGACACCCAGCTCAGCACCACCCCGGCCAGGGCCAGGACCGACGTCCCCGCCCCCGGCCACCCGGCCGCCCCCGCGCCCATCGCCCCCGGCACCGTGCGCCGGCTCGGCCTCGCCCTCACCGCGGGCACGCTCGCCTGGGCCACGAGCATCTTCCTGTTCGGCACCGTGAACGACGGGTTCGCCGAGCGCTTCGGCGACCTGACCGGGCTCGCGTTCCAGCTCGGCGTGTTCGCCCTGCTCACCGTGCAGATCAGGACCCGGGCGACGGGCGAGTCGCACGTCTCCAGGATCATGCTGAAGGTCGAGCTCGTCCTGCTCGGCCTGGCCAGCGTGTGGTCGCTGCTGCACGGCATCCTGCCCGAGCCCGCCCAGGACCATGCGGCGCTGGCCGTCCTGGACGCCTTCTGGCCGCTGTCCATGCTCGGCATGATGGTCATCGGCGTGAAGCTGGCGGTGGCCGGGCGCTGGCGGGGCGCGCTGCGCTGGTGGCCGCTGATCGCCGAGAGCTGGGCCGTGGCGACCGTGCCGCTGTTCATCCTGGTCGGCGAGGACGGCGCGCGCTGGGTCGGCGGCGGGCACCTGCTGCTCGGCTACGCCACGCTGGGCGTGCTGCTCGCCCTGCGCCCCGGCCTGGTCGTGCCCCGCCGCTGAGGGCGGGGACCCCGATGAGCTCGGGCCGCTCGCCGTCGTCAGCGGGAGAGGAGCTCGCGCAGCGCCTTGGCGACGTCGGCGGGCGCCTCCTCGGCCATGAAGTGGCCGCAGGCGACGATCTCGTGCCGCAGATCGGGCGCCCAGGCGCGCCACAGCGCCGCCGCGTCGTAGCCGAGCGCGGCGCCCCAGTCCTGCTGCAGCACGGTGACCGGCATCCGCAGCCGGTTGCCCGCCTCCCGGTCGGCCCGGTCGTGCTCGACGTCGATCCCGGCGGAGGCCCGGTAGTCGGCGACGATCGAGGGGATCGCCTCGCGGCAGGCCCGCAGGTACGCGGCACGCACGTCGGCCGGGAAGACCCGCGCGTCGCCCGCCCACCGGTCCAGGAAGTGGCCGAAGAACTCGTCCGCGCTCGCGGCGATCATCTGCTCGGGCAGACCCGGAGGCTGGGCCATGAGGTACAGGTGGAAGCCGACGGCCGCCTCGGCGCCGCGCATCACCTGCCACATGTCCAGGGTCGGCAGCACGTCCAGGCAGGCCAGGTGGGTGATCGCCGCCGGGTGGTCGAGCCCGGCGCGGAAGGCGACCAGGGCGCCCCGGTCGTGCCCGGCCAGCGCGAACCGCTCGTGTCCCAGTGCGCGGGCGAGCGCCACGACGTCGGCGGCCATGGTGCGCTTGGCGTAGGTGGCGGCGCCGGTCTCGGCGGGCTTGTCGCTGTCGCCGTACCCGCGCAGGTCGGGGCAGATCACGGTGTGGTCGGCGGCCAGGTCGGCGGCGACGTGCCGCCACATCAGGTGGGTCTGGGGGAAGCCGTGCAGCAGCACGACGGGGCTGCCGGCGCCCCCGACGGCCACGTTGAGCGACACGCCGTCGGCGACGGGGACGCGCCGGTAGTCGAAGCCGGTGAGGGCGGTCGTCATGGTGCGCTCCCTTGTGGAGGAGGGTTGCGGAAGGTGACGCCGCCCAGCCTGCCGGGCGCGAATGAGCATCCGGTCAGCGCGCTACGGTGGCTGGCTGAGGAGGGGCGTACGGTGCGGTTCGGGGTGCTGGGGCCGGTGACGGCCTGGGACGGGTCCGGTGGCGTGATCGACGTCAAGGGGCCTCGGCACCGCGCGGTGCTGGCCCGGCTGATCGTCGCCCGCCGCCGTGTCGTGCCGGTGACGCGCCTGGCCGGGGACCTGTGGGAGGGCGAGCCGCCGCCGGGCGCGGTGGGGGCGCTGCGCACGTTCGTGGCGGCGCTGCGCCGCGCGCTGGAGCCGGAGCGGCCGCCACGCGCCCGGTCTCAGCTGCTGGTGACCGAAGGACCCGGGTACGCGCTGCGTCCCGCGCCGGACGCGGTGGACGCCTGGCGCTTCGAGCGGGCGGTCGCCGACGCGGCGGCGCTGCCGCCCCGGCAGGCTCTCGAGCGGCTGGAGGAGGCCCTTAGCTGGTGGCGCGGGCCCGCCTACGCCGACTTCGCCGGCCAGGGCTGGGCGGACGCGGAGCGTTCGCGCCTGGCGGAGCTGCGCCTGCACGCGGTCGAACGGCGGGCCGAGGCTCGGCTGGCGCTGAGACCGGCCGGCGAGGCGGTGCCGGACCTGCAGGCGCACGTCGCCGAGCATCCGTGGCGGGAGGACGGCTGGCGGCTGCTGGCCCTGGCGCTGTACCGCGCCGGCCGCCAGGGCGACGCGCTGGCGGTGCTGCGCCGGGCGCGCGGCCTGCTGGCGGAGCACCTGGGGGTGGACCCGGGACCGCGGCTGCGCCGCCTGGAGTCCGACATCCTCCACCATGCCCCGCATCTCGACCCGGTGTCCGGTACGGCAGGCTCGGTGTGGGCGCAGGCGGCCACCGCCTACGACCGGAGCGTGCCGGCGGGTGCCAGGGCGCGGCTGGAGTCGGCGGTGACGTTGCTGCGTGAGCTGGCCGTGACCGGCGGCGCGGGCCTGGAGGCGGCGCGCCGGCACCGGGTGGCGGCGATCGCGGCGGCCGAGGAGCTGGGCGAGGCGGAGCTGACGGCGCGGGTGATCGGCTCCTACGACGTGCCGGCGATCTGGACCCGTTCGGACGACCCGGAGCAGGCGGCGCAGGTCGTGGCGGCGGCCGAACGCACCCTGGCCGCTCTCCCGCCGGACGCGCCGGACGCGGTGCGGGCGCGCCTGCTGGCCACGATCGCCCTGGAGTCGCGCGGCACGAACGCCGCGCGTGCGGGTGCGGCGGCCCGGGAGGCGGAAGAGATCGCTCGCAGGCTGGACGATCCGGCGTTGCTGGCCTTCGCGCTCAACGGGGCGTTCATGCAGAGCTTTTCCCGCGCGGGGCTGGCCGGTCGCCGGGACGGGATCGGCGCGCGGCTGGTGGCGTTGTCGGCCCGGCACGGGCTGGACACGTTCGAGGTGCTCGGGCATCTCATCCGGCTGCAGGCGCGGTGCGCGCTCGCCGACTTCGCCGCCGCCGACCGGCACGCCGCCGCGGCCGAACGGCTGGCCGAGCGGCATGAACGGCCGCTGGTGAGCGTGTTCACCGGCTGGTACCGGGCGCTGCGGCTGGACGCGACGGGACGGATGCCGCCCGATGAAGCCGGGGCGGGCGGCGTGGCACCGGCCGCCGGGGAGGTGGAGGCGGCCTACCGCCGGGCGGCCGCGCGGCTGGACGGCGCCGGCATGCCGGGCCTGGAGCGGGGACTGCTGCCGCTCGCGTTGTTGTGCGCGCGCGTGCGCCGTGGCCTGCCGCCCAGCACCGGTCATGCGGACTGGGGACCGTACGAGCCGTGGGTCCGTCCCCTGCTGCTCCTCGCCGAAGGCCGCCGTGACGAGGCCGCGGCGGCCCTGGCCGGGGTGCCGGAACCGCCGCCTGACCTGCTGATGGAGGCGATGTGGTGCCTGGTGGCCCGGGCGGCGGTGGCCGTCGGCGACCGGGAGGCGATGCGGCGCGCCCGCGCCGCGCTGGAGCCTGCGGCCGGGGAACTGGCGGGCGCGGGCAGCGGCCTGCTCACCCTGGGCCCGGTCTCAGCGCACCTCGCCGCCCTTGCCGCCGCCCTCGGCGACGCCGCGGCCACGTGACCAGCCGGAGGAGCCGCAGGCGTCCCGGCGTTCCCGAACCTTCGGCGAGCCGACGAGCTCGGGCCGTTTTTGGGCATTGACGAAAAATCCTTACATGCTATTGATAGATCAAGTCGGGAAATTTCATCGCAGCGCTGCACCACCGGCCCCCTACACACCCCCCAAGGAGGACGCGCATGGTGCGCAGCACGCCCACGCCCACTGACCCCATCGACTTACTCGCCCCGGTCCGCGGCGAAGTCTCGTGGTTCTGCTGCGGGAACGCCTGGGGACCGTGCAGCTCCACCGGCCGGGGAGCCTGCGGTACCTGCAACTCGGGAAGCCTGCAGCACGCCTGGCCCAACACCTCCGACGCCTGCTGGAGCATCACCCGCCCCGACCGCTGCGGCTACTCCCTGTCGCGCCGTACCTGCGGGTTCCGCCACAGGACCACCTCCCTGTGCGGCGGCGCCAGCGTCGTGACCTCCATCGCCGACTGCGGCCCGCAGACCGACCTGTTCTGCGGCGAGCGGAGCTGCTGCGGCGCCACCTGCGCCAGCGACCGGCTGATCGACCTCACCCCGGCGGCCTACAGCAGGATCGCCAGCCTGTCCACGGGCCTGCGCCCCTGCGAGATCTCGACGGCCTGAGGGAGCTGAGGATGACCACACGCAGGCAGATGCTCAAATCCGCACTCCTCGGCGGCGGCGCCACGGTCGTGGCCGCCACCGCGATGGGCTCGCTCGGCCCCGAGGCGGCCTTCGCCGCCGCTCCCCCGCAGCCCGAGCCCGGCGTCCCCGACCCCGACTTCGCCGAGGGCCGCATCCGCTCCATCAGGGGCAACACGCTGCTCGTCCTCGGCTCGAACCTGGTCTTCCACCGGATCAGGGTCGTCGACGGCACCAGCCTGTGGAAGCTCGGCCCGGTCGGCTTCGATGAGGCCAAACCCGGCGACGGCCTGTACGCCAGAGGCATCCGCATGCCCGACGGCATCTTGGCGGCCGAGTCGGTGTGGCTCAACATCGTCAACATCAAGGGCCACGTCCGCAACATCACCAGCGAGAAGATCCACCTCGACCACAACGGCCAGGACGTGCTCTGCCACGTCGTGCCCGGCAAGTCCGTGGCCATGCACTCCGACGCGCCGCCGACGGCCGACCTGTCACTTCTGCGCGTCGGCCAGCACGTCCAGATCCTGGGCGCCTGGCGGCCCGACACCAACGAAGTCGACATCGCCACCGTCTTCTCCCCGCATTAGCGCCTTGTCCCCGCTTGGGATCGAGGTTCTCCCGCATTAGGAGCGAGTGATGCAAGGGATCGCCGCGTCGCAGCCCTACGTGATCGCCGCCTTCCTCATCTGGGCGGCCCTGATGAAACTGCTCAGCCGACGGATGCGGTCGCAGGCCGGCCAGACGGCGCTGGCCAGGCTGGCGGGCCCGGCGCGCGCGGTCCCCCTGCTCCGCCTGGTGGCGGCGGCCGAGCTGGCGGTCTCGGGACTCCTGCTCGCGCCGCCGTCCTCGCCGTGGGACGCCGCGGCGGCCGCCGCCTTGTCCGCCGGGTTCCTGGCATACCTGACCTATGCCGCGATCGCCGCCCCCGAGGCGTCGTGCGGCTGCCTGGGCGCCCATGGCCGGCGCGTCGACCGGCGCTCGTTCGCCCGCGCCGGCCTGCTGCTGGCCATGAGCGTCCTGGCCGCGGCGGCCGGGCCGTACCCGATCTCCCCCGAATCCGCGGTCCTGGCCGCCGTTGAGGCGGCGGCCCTGATCGCCCTGTCCCCCGAGCTGGACCGGCACTGGCTGACGCCGCTGCGCCGGCTTGTGGTCCGCCTGCGCAACCCGCTGGCCGTGCGCGACCCCGGCCTCATCCCGCTGGAGACGTCGCTGCAGCTGCTCTACCGCAGCCCGGCCTACTGCTCGGCCTCCGCCCACCTGTCCTCGGACGTCCAGGACTTCTGGGACGACGGCGGCCTGCGGTTCGCGAGCTTCGCGGCGCGCGGCCGTACCGCGGTCTTCTCCATCCCGCTGTACGGCGGCGGCCCCGCGGACGTCCGCGTGGCCCTGGTCGACGAACCCGTTCCCCGTTAGCCGGACCCCTGGAATTCCCCGGAGCGGGGTGATGGAGGGGCGGACGTTGAGCGCGCTCTTCGCCTGCCTCTCCATCCGGGCCAGCCCGGCCTTCCCGGTTCCCCGCGACAAGCCAGGAGAGAACGCGATGGCCCCACCTCCAGTTCGGCCACCGGCCCATCGCCCCATGCCGCAAGGGGCACGCCCCGTTCCGGGGACCCAAATTCGTTCGCCGCACGCAGGCCGGCGACCCTAGGCTTCAGCCCGGTCGATGAGGCGAGGTGAGCAGCGTGGCAAGGCGGTTGCGAAAGCTGTACGCGAACGGGCGGGAGTTCGCATGGACCGGCCAGATCTACCACGTCATCGGTGAACGCCACTGCCACAGGTGCGTCCGCGTGCGCGTTTGGGGCGCCGGGAAGAACAGCCGTGTGCTCCAGGCGGACCTGTTGTCGAAGGCGGACTTGCCGTGGGGCTGCAGGACCGATTCCAGCTATCCGACCCCGAAGGACGTGCGGAACGTCATCGACTACGCCTTGACGCACGGCTGGAATCCCGACCTCGGCGGCGGGACGTTCTTCCTTAGCGAGCGTGAGCACGCTTCCGCGTTCGAACTGGCCGGTTTCCTGCTCACCGACCGCCTTCGGGACGAAGAGGCACCTGACGCGAGCACGCGAGTGTTTCGCGCCTTCGAGGAAAGCCGCACACCGTAGATCCCGGCCCCACCAGTGAAGCCCATGGTTCTTCACAGCATACGGACAGCGGGTATTCCCGGATCCGTGCCGTCTTCGCCACAAGGCTCCGATATCCTGGCCTCTACCCGCGAAAACCGGGTCGTGGCATTCCATTCACGCTGGCACACGGCTGCTCCCAGCCGCTCCCGCCGCACCCGGAGAAAGCTCCCGGTCCAGCGAAATACCAGGTCAGCGCATATGCTGCCTGGTCCTGGTCGTGCATACTCAGGGATTCGAACCCCGACCGTCGATGACAGACCAGGCAGACGCATCGCCTATTTTCCCGGGTCACAGGCCGAAAGACGTCTGGCGCGCTGCCAATGTGCGTACGCATCTGGCATCGGCCCTTCTCATACACATCCGGAACGGTCTTCAAGACCTACGAAGGACGTTGCCTACTCGGCCACGAATGGGCAACCGCCACCGTCTTGGAGTCCCAGATCGTTACAGTCTCTATTGTCCCGATGCATGCGTTCGGACGAACACCCCCAGGCGTTCCCAACAACCAGTCGAAAGCTCCATTAGGCCCTTGCTAGGCTTCTGGGTCGCGAGATCGGACTCGGGCCGATCTCGCGACCTCTGGCACCAGTCCCGATGAGCACCGTATGTGTCGCCAACATACGGAAAGGAAGCCGATATGGAGAAAGCCGAGTTACAGACGAGCGCACTGTCGAGATCAGCGTTCTCAGCAATTGCGATTCTGCTCTGCCTACAATGCCGATATTGAGTTGGCCGCTGAGCTAACAAAAGATCCTCGGGTAGCTGTCGTCATCATCGGGCAGGTGGCTTTGATATAGCGCCACCAGACGCTCAATATCACGTTTCCTCGCCCAATACTTAGGGGACTCCGAGGGGCAGGGCCGAAGCGTTCTCGGCTGGTGAGATGGTCACACCCTGCACGGATCGGAAGATTGAGGGCACCCCGGCGCGAAGATGACAATCGCGACCCCTCATGATCGTCGGTGGGCGAAGCCAGTCGATCGAGAACAGGGGCCGTGTTCGCGCGCCATCATCCCCGATCGATGTACTCTCCCGCCACCCGGAGCACGTCACCATCGCCGACCTGACCTCCGACCTGCCTGCCCTGCTCGCCGTACTCAGCGGAACGACCTCCCTGGCGAAGATCACCCGGTCCATCCCCGGCTACGATACCTACCTGCGCGCCCGGCTCGGTCTTCCGTCACCATCCGACTGGCCGTACACCACCGAATTCGACGCGAGAGCCCTGACCGCCATCGTCGCTGATCAAGGGCTTGCTCCCCACTGCTAGGAAGGTAAGCGCGCCCTGAGGGATTCAAACCCCGCCGTCGGATGAGAAGAGGATGGCTTCCTATGGGCCATTCGGCGTTCTAACCTGGCGGTTAACTGTATTCGCCAGCTAGATGCACCGGGGCATTCCGTATATGCTCCGGATCGCGGGATGGGTGTCGCGACCGGAGATATCGGCAACTCGGCCCGCCCTCCTGTTAGAGTACGCTTCGCCGCCACGGCCTGCCGAGAGAAGCACAAGGCCTGGACGGACAGACAGGACATCAAACCCATCGGTAGTTTCTGATTATGTCCGATGCCGACTTCACCCCCCTCCGTGTCACCTACTGGACGCACGGGCGTGACACCTCCCGCCGCATCCGCACATGGGCGAAGACGAAGGACTACTCCGTCAGCGAGCGTGGCCAGGTCGCTCCGGAAATCATCGAGGCTTTCTTCGCCACCCATCCCGAGGCCTACGAGCAGGCAAACAAGTTCGAGATGGTCCACGCCACCGCGAGAACTCCCGGCGCGTCGCCGGAGGATTACGAGTGGCAGGGGGACAGCCAACTTGGGGACATCTACACGATTGTCTTCGTTCGTGGGATCGACGAGCGCGAGGTGCTGCGCCGGCTTGGCGCCGCAGATGAGGACATCCGGCTGATCGGAGACGGGGACCGCTCCTATCCGGAAGGACCTCAGATCATCACCGTGAGGCGAATCGGGGACTGGACCGTCGCGATCGAGGACTGCGGCTGGCGCGGCGCGCAACGGGAGGCTCTGAGCGCCCTGTCGCGCAACGGCGGGGAGGCCGTGGCGGTGCAGCGCCATGACTACGCACAGCACCACTTCACCTATGCCGTCGACGGCCGGCTCATCACCGACATCAACCCGGGATTTCCCATCGATAGGCAGGGCGAAGATCCCGACCGGCTCAATCGTCACCTCCGCGAGCTGGGCATCGATCCGGCCGCCCGCGACAGCATCGACAACCCCATCCCGGCGGGCCTGGCACTCGCCAGCCGCATCACCGGTGTCACAATCAGCCCACAACACCTTCGCCGCCCCACTCTCGGGCCGCCATACCCGATGCCTCCTTCTGACCCATGCCAGCGTCGGACCGGAAGCGGTGGTGATGCAGCGATGCCCTCGCCTTGCCACAGAGCCCTCTCCGAACCATGCTCGGATCACACTGTCACTTTGAATGTCGTTCGGGCGTCCTAATTTGACGCTGATCAAAATGACAGTGCCCAGGTCGGCCCCAAGCCTCACTGTCATGTTCGGTGGGCCGGGGCTGAGGAACGAAGTCCCGGACCGGCGATCGCCCCCGTCATGCACGGTGGCCAACCACGATCAGGCGATCGTCAGGCACGGAGAAGTACGGCGGCGGTGTGGCCCCGGCGCGGCGGGTTCGTTTGGTACGGCGGGGCCGACGGGCGGTCCGAGTGCGGCCCCGGCCGGTTGCACCGGCCGATCCACCGGCGAACCGTGCCGGCGTCGCGCCGAACAGGCCGGCGATCTGCGCCGCCGGCCACCTGTGCAGCGGCAACAGCACCGGACCGCGCGCATCGCCGGCCACCAGCGGCCCCGCGGCTCCGTCTGCAGGTGTTCGATCGAGACGTCGGGAGCACTGGCGAACACGACAGGCGGGCGCATACTGACCACGACCTCGCCGGGGCGGACAGACGGGTGTGAGCAACCTTGATCCAACCCCCGGCGGGGCCCCTGTCAACGTCTGCCTACCCCTGCGATCTCACACCCGGTTACGCGCAGAACTTCTGGATAGACGCTTAGGCCGTACGACCTGCGACACGCGGCCGTCTCGCTCTGGCTCAACGCGGGCGTCCACGCTCCGGAGGCGGCCGAACGGGCAGGACATGGCGTCGACGTGATGCTCCGGGTATACGCCAAGTGCATCGTCGGCCAACGCGAGATCGCCAACCGGCGCATCCTCGAAGCCCCCAACGCTGCATGATCACTCACGACATACGGGCCCGGGTATCCCCCGGGGCACTCGTCATGTTCCGCGAACGCTGGCATACGGCTGCATTCGGCGAAGACCTCGATCAAACGAAAGACCAGGTCAACACATGGATTGCCTGGTCCTGCTGGCGCGCCCTGAGGGATTCGAACCCCCGACCGTCGGATTAGAAGTGGACGGCCGTACGAAGCGGAAGAAACGGCTCCGACCAGCGGACCGATAGCCCACTGGATAGGCTGGCGCGGCCTGTGTCCCGCGCATGTCCCGAATCTTGGTTTGTGCGCCCCCTCACGCTTCCCGCCTGCCTGATCATCCCAGCCACCTACGGCCCTCGGCAACGTGCGGGCGATCATCCTGGAGCCGGAGGCCCCCGCCGGAGGCGTCATCTGTGTGATGTTGAATGAGGGCGTGTCGAGTGCACAGGAAGCCTTCCGGGTGATGCTCCGTGACGAGATCGCACCGGCGCTTCGGGAGCTTGGCTTTGTCGGGTCCGGTCAGATCTACCGGCTTCCGGATGACCGACATTGGGCGCGGCTGGGGTTTCAGAAGTCGGCGTTCAGTATGTGGGAGCAGGTCAGCTTCACGATCAATCTCAGTGTGGTGTCCAAGGAGCTGTGGGAGCAGCGGCGGTCTGCGGGACGGCTGCCGGCGCGTCCGGCTCCGTCGACGTTCTATGGGCCGTGGATGTGGCAGCGCCGCCGATGCCCCGATCATGTCCCTCAGTAGCGCCGAGGCCTTCGCGGTGAAGGGCCCGTCGCCCTCCAGCGTGTCGCGCGTCAAAGCGGCGGCCATGTAGCCCGACTCCGCGCCGTCAGGTAGGCCCGGTTGAACGGGATCTTCGTCACGCCCGCACTCCCTCACTGGATCCGCTGCCGCCACCTCATCATTGGGCGCTACAAGCCGGACGAAGCGCTGCTGAATTCATTTTAGGGGTTGCCATGCGGCTGCCGCGCTGGCCAGGATGGAAATCTATGAGGCGAGAAAAGCTCCTGGCCATCAGCGATTTACACGTGCGCCATGCCGAGAACCGGCGGATAGTCGAGTCGCTGCGGCCCCAGTCGGACGGTGACTGGCTGCTTCTCCCCGGTGACGTCGGCGAGATTTTCGAGGACATCGAATGGGCGTTGCGAATTCTCCGCAGCCGGTTTTCCACCGTTGTCTGGGCGCCGGGAAATCACGAGCTGTGGACCCACGCCCAGGACCCGGTGCGACTGCGCGGGCAGGAGCGGTACCTGCGCCTGGTGGAGCTGTGCCGCGAGCTCGGGATCCACACCCCGGAGGATCCCTACCCGGTCTGGCACGGGCCCGGCGGCCCGCTGGTGATCGCCCCGCTGTTCGTGCTCTACGACTACACCTTCGTCCCGCCCGGTCACGTCTCCAGGGAGTCGGCGCTGGCGGCGGCCTACAAGGTCGGCGTGATCTGCACCGACGAGTTCCTGCTCCACCCCGACCCGTATCCGAGCCGGGAGGCCTGGTGCCGGGCCAGGCTGGAGATCACCAGGTCCCGCCTGGCCGAGATCCCCGCCGACCTGCCGATCATGCTGGTCAACCACTTCCCGCTCATCCGCCGCCCCACCGAGATCCTGAGGTATCCCGAATTCGCGTTGTGGTGTGGCTCGGCCGCCACCGCGGAATGGCTCACCAGCTTCCGCGTCGCGGGCGTGGTCTACGGGCACCTGCACGTTCCGCGATTGCTCGTACACGACGGGGTTCCGCACTATGAGGTTTCGCTCGGATATCCCCGCGAGTGGAGCCGCCGGGCGGCCGAGCCGGGACGGCTGACGGAGATCCTCCCGGCCCCGGAATTCCAATTGGTATGACCAGCCCGAGAAAATCGATGTGACCATGCTCGAGAAAATCCTGCCGCCCGGGTTCGCCGTCTCCGAATCGCTGGCCGACGTCGCGGACGCCGAGCTCTTCCCGGAGGAGGAGGCGATCGTCGCGCGCGCGGTGGACAAGCGGCGCCGGGAGTTCGCCACGGTGCGCGCGTGCGCCCGTGAGGCGCTGGCCCGGCTGGGCCTGCCCGCCGTACCCATCGTGCCGGGAGAGCGCGGCGCGCCCCGGTGGCCGGCGGGCGTGGTGGGCAGCATGACGCATTGCGAGGGCTATCGGGCGGCGGCGCTGACTCGAAGCGGCGAGGTGGGCAGCGTCGGCATCGACGCCGAGCCGCACCTGCCGCTGCCGCCGGGCGTGCTCAAAGCGGTCACGCTGGAGCAGGAGCGCCGCATGCTGGCCCGGCTGGCGGCGCAGGAGCCGGGCACCCACTGGGACCGGCTGCTGTTCAGCGCCAAGGAGTCGGCCTACAAGGCGTGGTATCCGCTGGCCGGGACCATGCTCGAGTTCGAGGAGGCCGAGGTGGTCCTCGACCGCGACGGCACCTTCACGGCGCGGTTCCTGGCACCCGGCCCGCTCACCGGCCTGACCGGCCGGTGGCAGGTCTGCGGCCGGCTCCTGATGACCGCGGCCGTCACACCAGGCGCACCTCCGGGACGTACTGGATCCACTTCCCGCCCCGCCGTCCGAACTCCGCCTCCCCGGCGATGATCTCCTCACCGAAGTTCCACGCGAACAGCAGCGCGTAGTCCGGGTAGTCGGCGTGGAACTCCTCCATCAGCCGGACCGGGATGTGCATGCCCGGCGTGAGCAGACCCTGCTTGGCCGGCGTGGTGTCGCAGACGGCCGAGACCAGGTCGGGCCCGATGCCGCAGAAGTTGGCGACCGTCATGCTCTTGGCGGTGGCGCCGTAGGCCGCCTGAACCGCCCCGGGTTCCGTGGAGGTTGCGGGCTACCTCAAACCTGGCGCGGTTCAATCACGCCCGTGTTCACTAAGGACCTTCGCGGCCGTCCGGATGACAAGCTGATACGCAAGGCGCTGCGAGAGTTCGCGTTCCCGCCCGAGAACCGCCGTCCCTCCCCGACCCGAGATCACCAAGACCCTCCGCTGGCTGGAAGCGGCCTCGCTGCCGCTCAAGGCGCTGGAAGAGGCCGAGCACACTCGCGCCGCACTCCACGCGCTGGCCCTGCTCCAGAACAGGACGGCGGCGGCCACCTCCACTTATCGCCGCAAGCGGGCCGTCTTCCACCACGCCTTGGAGTACGCCGTGGGCGTGACCTACGTGGGCCGGACACGCGGGTTCATGCTCCGGGCCATGTTCGCCCGCATGTACTTCGCCGACCTCCGCCGGCCGAAGCGGCGGGACCGCGGGAGCGTGACTGCCACCTCCCCGAGAGGGATGGGGCCTGTTGACCCTGGAGAAGACCGGGCCGCAGAGCAACAAACGCTTCACCGACTCGGGAAAGACCCACGATGACCGAGGGTTGAAGCACCGGGGAAAGGCGGTGGTCCGTGAGATCCCGATACCGCCGGAGCAGGTGGCCTCTCCCCTGGCGGCTCGGCCGTACGACCTCCGACATGCGGCGGTCTCGCTGTGACTCAACGCGGGCGTCCACGCTCCGGAGGCGGCCGAACGGGCAGGACATGGCGTCGACGTGATGCTCCGGGTCTGCGCCGAGTGCATCGACGGCCAAGATGAGGCCGCCAAGCGGCGCATCGCAGACGCGCTCAGGGAGAGTGACCCCGATCCATGATCCGGAACAGGCCCGGGACCGTGGGGACGCATTGGGGAGAGACGACCGAAAACGATCAGGGCTGGCCGTAGACAGCCGGACACAGCAAACCCCCGCTGGTGTCGAGATGCGCGCCCTGAGGGATTCGAACCCCCGACCGTCGGATTAGAAGTC
>NZ_MSZZ01000086.1 GCF_002093975.1 Thermoactinospora rubra | reverse complement strand
TGATGCTGGCTTCAGGGCCTCCACGAAAGTCGGAGTGGTTCAGACAGCAGGGCGCGGCTGGAGCCGTCAGCCCAGTGCAGATCCTCCAGGATGAGTACGACGGGCTGTTGGGCGGCAAGACGTTCGAACAGGGTTGCGATCTCACCGAACAGGTGCGTCCTGCCGTACGCCGGACCGAGCCCTGGTGCCGGATCGCCTGCCGCTCCCGACGCCGGGCTGCGGGACGGACCGGCAAGTTCTGGGAGCAGGCCCATCAATCCGCCGCAGCCGCTCTCTGGCAGCAATGTCGTGATCGCCTCAACGCCTCGGTCGCGAACCAGCCGCCGGAACGCCGAGGCGAAGGGCGCGAAGGGCAGTCCCTCCGCTCCCAGATCGACGCAACGCCCCCACAGCACGCACGCCCTCTCAGGCAGGGCTTGCGCGAACTCCTCCACCAGGCGCGTCTTGCCGATGCCGGCTTCGCCACTGACCAGCGCCAGGACCGGTCTGCTCTGCACCGCCTGCACGTAGGCCGACCGCAACCGGGCCAGCTCTTCGTCGCGTCCGACGAATGCGGAGCTCGCTCTCCCATCGGTCAAGATCCGCACCTGTTGCTCGCCTCCTTGGCGTCGGCCCGACCGAGGCAGCGCGCCTGGTCGTGACGAGGCATGGGAATGGGGCATAGCGCCTGATTCCGCATGACCAGAACAGCATGGTGACTCCCGCGCGGAGAAGTCCAGTTCGTCGGCGTCGCCAAGGCCATCGCGAGGATCACCTGCTCCGCCACCGGCGGCGTGCGACCTCACGCCCGATACCAGAAGACGGGTGGCGTTCTCGTGCCTGGACCGGGAAACAAGGCGGCGCGCAGCCGGCTGCAGATCCAGGTCCGCTGGCTGATCAAGTCGTCGCGATGGTCGGCCGGCGGCTTCACCTCCCGGGAGGGGCTGTCCAGGTGGGCCATCGGCAGATCCGGCTCGCGCAGCGCGACCCGGGATCAGCCGCCTTCGCCTGGGGATGAAAGGGCCGCATGATGAACTCCCTGTAACCATTGACTTGGTTATAGGGAGAGGTGCCGGGTCTTCCACCATTGGTCCATAGCACAGTCTTGCCGCTGCCCGGAATCATGAACCCATGCTGTGCCGGGCGAACACGTAAGGGGTTTGGCAGGGATACGGTGTGCGAGCGCCGTTGTTTGTGGAAATCATGGATGCTTCCCTGTCGTCGCCGTCCCATGAAGCAGGTATCGCAGGCGTCGAGCGAGCTGCCCCGCGCTTGAGTGCCTGGAGTGCGCCGGAAGGAGGGCGATGATGCCCTTTGCGTCGTATGAGGAGGGCGCATTTACGGATGCCGCGACTGTCGGCCGAATGGGGCGGATGGGCCATGATCGAGGTATGGCCGTGCGGTGGGGCGTGGCCGGCACGGGGGCGATCGCCGACAAGGTGATGCGGGACCTGCTCCACGTGCCGAACGCGGTACTCACCGCCGTCGGCTCGCGCTCGGCCGAGCGAGCGGAGGCGTTCGCCGCCGCGCACGCCGCGCACGCCGGTCACGGGCAGGTCCCAAGGGCGCACGGGTCCTACCGGGGACTGCTCGACGACCCGGATGTGGATGTCGTCTACCTGGCCACCCCGCATCCCCAGCACCGCGCGCTGGCCCTGGCCGCGCTGGCCGCCGGCAAGGCGATCCTGGTGGAGAAGTCGTTCACGGTCACCCCGGCGGCGACCCGGGAGGTCGTCGCGGCGGCGGGCGCGGCCGGCCGCTTCGCCATGGAGGCGATGTGGACTCGGTTCTGTCCGGCCGTGGTCCGGCTGCGCGAGCTGGTGGCCGACGGGGCGATCGGCGAGGTGTGCACGGTGACCGCGAATCTCGGGTTACGCCACCCCGTAGATCCGGCGACCCAGTCCTACAACCCCGAGCTGGGTGACGGCCTGCTATTCCACCTGGGTGTCTACCCGGTCTCGTTCGCCCAAATGTTGCTGGGCACCCCGGAAGCGGTCGTCGCGCACGGCGTCCTGCATGAGAGCGGAGTCGACGTGGAGGAGTCGGTGCTGCTGCGTTACCCGGGAGGCCGCTCGGCGCTGCTGTTCGCCTCGCTGCGGAGCCCGGCCCCCGGGGAGGCCCGGGTGCTGGGCACGACCGGCTGGATCCAAGTGCCGCCGCGATTCCACTACCCCAACCGGATCGTGCTGTACCGCGATGGGCATGCCCCGGAGACCATCGACGCCCCCCTCACCGGCGCCGGCTACACCCACGAGCTGGTCGAGGTCACCGAACGCGTGGCTGGAGGGCACACCGAGAGCGAGATCATGCCGCTGGCCGACACGGTGGCCGTGCAGGACGTGCTGGGCGAGATCGCCGACCAGCTCGACATTCGGGTGGTCGAAGGGCCCGCGGAGCTGCCATGAGCACCGGGCCGCCTGGTGAGCGGTTTTGAGATTCGGTCGCAGTGGCGGCGGACGCGGTCGAGGATCCGGTCGGCGGTCTTGGTCCACCCGAACGGCTCGGCTTCCTCGTTCCAGATCTTGATCCACGCTTCCAGCGCGGTCTTGAGCGCGTCGTGGGAGCAGAAGTTGCCGCGTTTCAGGCAGCGTCGCTCCAGTTCGACGAACCAGCGTTCAACCTGGTTGATCCAGGAGGAGTAGGTCGGGGTGGAATGCAGGGTGAAGTGTTGGAAGGCTCAGTGAGGCATCAGCGGCCTTGCCTTCCGCTATAGGACCATACCGCAGCAAATGATGTTGTAGTTCCATTGGCCCATGGCGGCCTTCGGTATCAAGCTCGCAGCAACAAAGGCGATGTTGGTGGGAGTGGCGGTCGGTGCCGCCGTAATATCCATGACATCAATTGCCCACGCGAATACCATGACGGGAAGCGCCGGCAGCTCGTCCGTGTCTTCGCTGATCAGCGTAGACGGCTCGATGCGCGCCTATTGGCGCTATGCCGGAACATGGGGACACTTCGAGTGCTTCCGGCGAGGGAACCAATACGTCGCCCAGGGCAACGCCTTGGATTATCGGTGTGATGACGTCGGAGGTGGGCGCTCGGAGCTCTGGCTGCTCGTCAATGAATAGCTGTTCGCCGTGGTCGGCCGACACGACCGCCGCCGACGGCATAAACGCGGAGGGAACCCCGCGATGAGATATCGCAAGTTGCATCGGCCTTTCCCGGAAAGGGATCCGCTATGGCGGCGCATCCTGCTGGCGGTATTGAATATTGCCTGGGTTGGTGTGCTGCTGATGATTGTCGGCATGATGTTCCTGCTGTATTTCGACGGCCCGCGATAGTCTGGCCGAGCATCGACCGGGATTGGCCTCCTTCTGAACCCGCTCCCCTTGTCTCAAGCCTTCGCAAAACCCGGGTGTGGTGCACAGAAGTGTGACATGGAGGCCATTGCAGGAGAGTTGCGGACCGCATCGAACCTCATCCGGGCAAGCCCGTCACGGTGACCGTCCTCAGCCACCACCCTTGGGGGGTTACGGGCAATAAGGCCGGGCGTAGATGCCATCCAGCCAGGGCTAACAATGAGCAATTCTTGGGCTCAGAGGAAGGCGCCCTGACGCCCGTGGAGGCGGACAGCAGCTTCACAGAAGTCGGTCACCATGCCGAGGTTCTAACTGGCCTGGATTCTTAAGTGTTCGGTCCGGGGAGTCGAAATGATCGCGAATGCAGGGGTTGCGTTGGCGTTGGCTGCGGTACTCGGTGCGCCGCCTGTCCAACCGCCGGTCGGCAGGTTGCCGGACACCAGCGCCGAGATCGTGGCGAAAATGGCGGGTCGACCGGTCCAGCTCACCTCCTACTGTTGCGTCAAGGCAGGCTCCAGGTATGACCTTTTACATCGATGGGTTTGGAGCCCGGCCAGGCGCGCGTTCGTCAAGCCATACGTCGGGCCCGTGACCGTTTCCCCCGATGAGCGGTGGCAGGTTACGCATGCATCGTTCCGCGTGGACCTTCCTCCCAAGATGCGGTTCTTGGACCGCAGGACCGGTGAATCGACAGACGTCGAGTTGCCCGTTCCTGTTGATCCCGAGACGACCAGCCTCTATCTGGGTGCCGCCTGGCCCACCTGGTCTCCGGACGGCAAGCACCTGCTGCTGAACGTCTTCAAACCTTGGAGGCGCGGCTATGCGCTCCGTTCGGAGGGAATCGTGCTGATCGACGTGCCGTCGCTGGAACCGAGGTTCGTCCGCGTCGAGAACGCCCTCCTCGCGAGCGGCGGCTTTCAGTGGACCCGCGACGGCAAGGGCATCGTGGCCCAGTGGGGCACGAACGGCAAGTCCGTCATCCGCCAGTTCGATCTCCAGGGCGTGGCCAAGCGTACCTGGCCGGTGCGTGGTTACCCGGTTGGCCACGCACTGGGGACGTTCTCCCCGTCGGGTCGCCGCTTCGTCACCGCATGCAGTCCAATGCGCGTAGCCTGCGTGTGGGACACGGCAACCGGCAAGCCTGTCGCCAAGATCAAGTTGGCCAACCCGCGACAGGAGCACAAGCTCGTACGGGATGACGCGCTCGGCTGGTATGACGAGCAGCATCTGCTCGCGCCCGTCCGCCATGGCTACGGCATCGTGGACCTCAAGGGCACGGTCGTTGAGACCCTGATCAAGGTTGACAAGAAGGACCCGGTCTTCTCCCCGCAGTTCGACGCCCGCGACCCTGGCTGATCACCGTTCGATTTCCGCGAGCCTGAAACTTAAGGGACCTTACTAACCAGAAACTAAATTACTGAGGGTTTTCCAACCCGAAGGCGCAGGTCATGGACGTGGCGAGTGTAGGGCTTGATCGACAAGTAGAAGAGCCCCTGGTAGAAGGGTTGTCGACCAAGATCAACATTAGACCAGAGGCTCCGAGTTGCTGTTCTACCGCGCCGCGCTGTCGTTGTCACCTCAGACCTTGTCCTACCTGTCCGGCGTCCTGCGCCGGCACCGCAAGGAGATCAACTCTCCGTGGCGGCGCCTCAACCCCGGCCAGCAGGCCTTGCTCGTCCTCGTTCACCTGCGCAAGGGCGAGACGCTCACCGAGATCGCCGCAGGCTTCGGGGTCGGAGTGGCCACCGCCTGGCGCTACATCCGTGAAGCCGTCACCCTGCTCGCCGCCCGCTCACCCCGCCTGGATCAGGTGTTACGCACGGCCAAGCGCGCCGGCTACCCCTACCTGGTGCTGGATGGCACCCTCATCCCCATCGACCGCGTGGCCGCCGACCGCCCCTACTATTCGGGCAAGCATAAGAAGCACGGCATGAACATCCAGGTCCTGGCTACCCGGATGGCACACCGCTGTGGACCTCCGGATCGCTGCCCGGCTCGGTGCACGACCTCAAAGCCGCCCGGATCTGGGGCATCCTGCACCGTTTGGAAGCCGTCGACCTGGTCACCCTTGCCGACAAGGGCTATGTCGGCGCCGGTGAGCACGTGCGCGTCCCCTACAAGGGGCGCAACAAGCCCGCCTGCAGAAGCCGCCAACATCGCCCATGCCAAGCTCCGCGGCCCAGGGCTGTCCGCGTACGACTCACGTCCAGAGTCCTCGGCGTGTCGATGACGTGATCGACGCGAGGAGTGATCACCCTTCGGCTTGTCGGTTCGCGATCAGACAAGTCCGAAGGGTGACCGCTTCCGATGATCCTGGATCCGGAGGAGTGGATGAACATTCGCAGGTTCCGCATCCTGCATCAGGCGGGCATGAGCATCGCCGAGAGCGCCCGGCAGACCGGGCATGACTGGAAGACCGTCGAGAAGTATCTGACCGCCGAGCCGCCGGTCGCTGCGCCGGTGGCGCCCTCGCGCAAGGGCACCCAGCCCCGCAAGATCGACCGCCTGGCCGGGGTGGTCGATGCGTGGCTACGCGCCGACATTACCCTCAAGGCCAGCGTGATCCACGAGCGGCTGGCCGCCGAGCACGGCTGGGACGGCCACTACCAGCGGGTCAAGATGTACTGCGCCGAAGCCCGGCCGCGGATCGCCGCCGAGCTGGCCGAGCACAACGAGGCCGGGCTGGAGGGGCTGCACCGCCGGTTCGAGACCGTAGCCGGGGCCCAAGCCCAGGTGGACTGGGGCGAGGAAGGTGCGATCTTGGCTCATGCAGGGATCGCCAAGGTTTACTCCTTCCACATGGTGCTGTCGTACTCGCGCGACCCGTTCTGCTGCTTTACCACCAGCCAGGACCTGGCCACGTTCTGGGAGTGCCACCGGCGGGCGTTCACCCACTTCGGCAGCGTCCCGGGCGTGATCGTCTACGATCGCACCAAGACCGTCGTGCGGCGGCATGTCGCCCCGGGCCAGGCGGTGCCGCTGCACCCGGAAGCGGTGGCGGTTGCGGGGCACTACGGCTTCGACATCGACGTGCGGGCCGCCTACCGGCCCACTGGCAAGGGCCGGGTCGAGCGGCAGGTCGAGATCGTCCGCGATCACGTCCTGGCCGGCCGCACCTTCACCTCGCTGGACGAGCTCGATAACGCGTTCGCCGCATGGGTACCGATCCGCCGCGGCCAGGTGCACCGCACCCACGGTGAGGTCATCAGCGTCCGTGCCGAGCGCGACCACGCCGCGTTACAACCGCTGCCCTCGACAGGGTATGTGGTGGCCGACAAGCACCTGCGCCGAGTCGGCAAGGACTGCCTGGTCTCCTTCGAAGGCAGCCTGTATTCCGTGCCGGCCCGCCGGGTGCGCGCCAGGTCGAACAGGTCACGCGGGGACGCTGGCGAGCGCTCCCCGAGATACACGATCCGTAATCGTCCGCGTCCGTTGTCCGTGTCCGTCCGCGCGTCTGCGCGTATATAGCGCCTGACAGACGCTGACGGACGAACGGACGGACGATTACATGCCGTAATCATCGCGGAACCCCGTGAAGGAAGGGAGCCGCACACCGAGGAACGAGAGGGGGGATGCACATGCAGGCATACACCGTCGAGCAAGTGGCGGAGATGCTGAGCATCGGACGTGACAAGGTCTACTTCCTTCTCCGTACAGGCCAGCTCAAGAGCATCAAGATCGGCAAACTCCGCCGGATCACCGACCAGCACCTTGCCGACTTCGTTTCCTCTCTGGAAGCGATAGACGAGGCGTAGAACGTCGTGCTACAAAGTTCTACGGGACGGGTTGTGCGGCACCGCCGCACAACCCGGCAAGCGCCTCTTGATAACTGCATGACACGAAAGGAAGCCGTCAATGACGAGCGACCGAACGACCCTGCCACCCGTCCGGGTGGACGCGGAGCTGAAAAACCGTCTCCGCAGGTACGCCGAGTCGCAAGAGCGGGATGTGTCGTGGGTGATCAGGAAGGCGATTGAGGAGTATCTCAACCGTCACGAGAAGGGGTGATCCCTTGGCCAAAATCCTGATCGGCAAGTACGAAGCGACCATCTATCCCGAGGGGGAGGGCTACACCGGAGCGATCTCCCTCGGGTTCGGTCCCGACGGCAAGCGCCAGCGCCTCAAGCGCAAGGGCAAGACCAAGGCCGTGGTCAAGGACAAGCTGATCAAGGCCGTCAAGGACCTTGAGGCAGGCGTCACCGCGTCGGAGACCTACACCGTGCGTGATGCCGTCAACGACTGGCTCAGCAAGGGCCTCAAGGGCCGGTCTGAGAACGCCGTCACCAAGCTACGCATCCTCGCCGAGACGCACATCATCCCGGCACTGGGGAGGATCAAGCTCCAGCAGCTACGCGCCGATCACGTGGATGAGTGGCTTGACCAGCTCGCCAGCAAGCTGGCCACCACCCTGCGGGAGATTCACAGCGCACTGAAGAGGGCCATCCGGCAAGCTCAGGCACGTGACATGGTGCTCAGGAACGTTGCCGAGCTGGTCACCACGGCCAAGGGTACGGACGGGCGACCGAGCAAGGCGCTCACTCGACACCAGGCAGAAGCGGTACTCAAGGCCGCAGAGTCCTCCGAACTCCATGCTTACGTGGTGACCAGCCTCACGACGGGCATCCGCACCGAGGAAGCCCGCGCGCTGCGCTGGGATCACGTCGTCGCGTGGAGACCCGAGCTCAAGCAGTGGCGACCGGTGACCGAGGTGGGGTTCAAGCACAAGAAGTTCGCCATCTATGTATGGCGCGCCGACCGAGAAGGAGGTGACACCAAGACCCGCACGCTGGAGCTGCCCAAACTGGCCGCTGAGGCACTCCGGCAGCACCACACCCGCCAAGCCGCCCAGAAGCTCAAGGCAGGCGAGACTTGGCAAGATCACAACCTGGTGTTCTGCACGAGCGTCGGCACCCCACTGGATGCCTCGAACGTGCGACGGACATTCCGCAAGATCACGAAGGAAGCAGGGATCGGAACCGCCTGGAGTCCCCGCGAACTGCGTCACTCCTTCGTCTCCATCATGAGTGACCAGGGCGTACCCATCGAGACCATCGCCGATCTCGTCGGGCACGCGGGCACCAGCGTCACGGAAGCGGTATACCGGCACCAGCTCAGGCCAGTGATCACCAAAGGTGCTCAGACCATGAACACCATCTTCGGCGACAGCCGACACGGGTAGAGAGTCCGAGTGAGATGGCTCCCCGATTGGCTCCCATCGACTTCCAGACATGAGAAAAGGGCCTCCGAATTACTCCGAAGACCCTTCTCACCTGCATCTTCCCGGTGGAGATGAGGGGATTTGAACCCCTGACCCCTTCGATGCGAACGAAGTGCGCTACCGGACTGCGCTACATCCCCAAGGACCTCGACTAGATTAGCAAACCCTGGAGGGTCCTCGCGCCATCGAATCAATCACCGACGGCACGCCTCGGCGGATCCGCGTACTGATCGAACAGAACGTCCTCCTGCCGGGCCGTGAAGGCGATGACCTCCGCCTCGGCGGCCTCGCGGGCCGCGAGCTCGGCGAGGCGGCGCTGCTCGCGGCGGCGAGCCCGCTCGCGGCGGGCCTGGACGGCGCGCATCCGCCGCTCCCGGTCCACCTTGACCGCGATGCGCAGCACCCCGAGGTAGGCCAGCAGCACGACGCCCGAGGGAGCCACCCCCCACCACGGGATGACCTTCACCGCCGCCGTGATCACCGAGGCGAGCACCAGCAGCACGGAGAAGAAGAGCATGCGGCGGCGGCGGGCGACGATGATCGCGCGGTGCCGGGCGCGGATGTGGCGGAAGTCGGCCAGCGACCGCTCCAGGGTGTCCGGGTCGTAGGTCTCCGGCTCGGAGGCCACCTCGATCATCTCGTCGACGTCGTAGAGCTCCTCCTGGAGCTCGGCGAGGTGGCTCTTGTCCCGGCGCAGCCACATCGGCACCAGGACGCACAGCCACATCACGACGATGGCAACATAGATGATGGCCGGACTCATGACGGCCTCCGCTGGGCAGCACGAAAACGCATGGGGTCTGGTCGCGTCTTCGATGTGCTCACGTCACGCACCGTAAGACCGCGTGTCACTGATTGACGAGTATTCGGTGCGGTGTGTCGCGAGATCGTCAAAGCTCTTCAACGGCGGAGCCCGCCCGGCGCCACTGGACCAGCAGGCCACGGGGGACGTCCTCCACGGTCAAGGCGTAGCAGATGTGGTCGCGCCAGGCCCCGTCGATGTGGAGCTGGCGGCGGCGGATGCCTTCCTCCCTGAACCCGAGCTTCTCCACCACGCGACGGCTGGCGTGGTTCTCGGGCCGGATGCTGGCCTCGACGCGGTGCAGTCCGGCGGTGAAGAAGCAGTGGTCCACTGCCATGGCCAGGGCGGTGGGGGTGATGCCCCGCCCGGCCAGCGCGCCGTCGATCCAGTAGCCCACCTGAGCGGAGCGCGCCGCGCCCCACACGATGGCGCCCACGGTGAGCTGCCCGGCGAAACGGCCCTCGTAGGTGATGACCCACGGCATGGCCATGCCCTGGCGGGCCTCCCTGCGCAGGGTGGCGGCCATCGAGATGTACGGCCCCAGCCCGGTGCGGAACAGCGGCGTCTCGGGATTGCTGGGTTCCCACGGACGCAGCCAGTCGGCGTTGCGGAGCCTGGTCTCGCGCCACACGCGGACGTCGGTGAGCCGCAGGGGCCGCAGCCCCACGGGTCCCTCCGTCAGCGTCGCAGGCCAGCCTCGAAATCCATCCACGCCTGCATCATCTCTCAGCGGGGGTGGTCACCACCATGGATCTGATCCACCGCGTGACGCAGGATCGGCGCCAGGACGGCCAGTCCGTCGCGCACGCCGCCGGTCGATCCCGGAAGGTTCACGATGAGGGTACGGCCGGCCTGTCCGGCCAGCCCCCGGGACAGCACCGACGTCGGCACCCTGTCGCGGTTGGCCTGGCGGACGGCCTCGGCGATGCCCGGGATCTCGCGGGTGATGACGCGGGCGGTCATCTCGGGGGTCAGGTCCTGGGGCGTGAGGCCGGTGCCGCCCGTGGTGACGATGACGTCGTAGCCGCCGGCCACCCCCTGGCGCAGGGCGTCCTCGACCGGCTGCCCGTCGGGCACGACGAGCGGCCCGTCGACCTGGCACCCGGCCTCGGCGAGCCCCTCGGCCAGGACAGGCCCTGACTTGTCCTCATAAATCCCGGCGGATGCGCGGTTCGACACGGTGATGACGAGAGCGCGCATCACGACGGCCGCCTCCAGATCCCGGTCTTGCCGCCGGTCTTCTCCTCGACCCGCACATCGGTGATCACCGCCGCCGGATCGACCGCCTTGACCATGTCGATCAGCGCCAGCGCCGCCACCGACACAGCGGTCAGCGCCTCCATCTCCACGCCGGTCCGATCGGCGGTCTTCACCACGCAGGTGATCTCCACCCTCGAGTCGACCACCTCCAGGGAGACCTTCACGCCGTGCAGGGCGATCGGATGGCACAGCGGGATCAGGTCAGGCGTCCGCTTCGCCCCCATGATGCCCGCGATGCGGGCCACGCCGAGCGCGTCGCCCTTGGGCACCTCCCCCGACCTGAGCAGCGCGACGGCCTCGGCCGACAGCAGCACACGTCCGGTGGCGGTAGCCGTACGGGCCGAGGTCTCCTTGGCGGAGACGTCGACCATGCGGGCGGCGCCGGTCTCGTCGAGATGCGTGAACCCGGTCATAGCCTGATCACCTGCACGAAAGCGCCGGAGGGCACCTCGGTCACCTCCTCGGGCACCACGATGAGCGAGTTGGCCGCGGCGAGGGCGGCCAGCTGGTGGGAGCCCTGGCCGTGGACGGGCGCGACCGTGCCGTCGTCGGCCAGGATGCCGCGCAGGAACGAGCGGCGGCCCTGCGGCGACCGCAGCGGCGCGGTGGTGCGGGCGGGCACCGGGGCGGGCGGCCCGGCGGGCAGTCCCTGCATCTTGCGCAGAGCCGGCCTGACGAACAGGACGAAGGACACGTACGACGACACCGGGTTGCCCGGCAGCGTGAAGATCGGCACCTGGTCGTCGCCCACCACGCCGAACCCCTGCGGCATGCCGGGCTGCATGGCGACTCGCTCGAACCGCACGGTGCCCAGCGGCGAGAGGGCCTCCTTGACCGGCTCGTAGGCGCCCATGGACACGCCGCCGCTGGTGATGACCAGGTCGGCGCGGACCAGCTGGGCGTCGAGCTGGTCGAGGAACGCCGCGGCGTCGTCACCCACGATGCCCACGCGGAAGCACTCGCCGCCGGCCTCGCGGACCGCCGCGGCGAGGGTGTAGCTGTTGGAGTCCCAGATCTGGCCGGGGCCCAGCGGGTTGCCGGGCTCGACCAGCTCCGCGCCCGTGGAGATCACGACGACGCGCGGGCGCGGGCGGACCAGGACACGGCGGCGGCCGACCCCGGCCAGGATGCCCAGCTGCGGCGGGCCGATCAGCGTGCCGGGCTTGAGCACGATCTCGCCGGCCTGGACGTCCTCCCCGGCGCGCCGGATCGCGTTGCCGGGCGGCGCGGCCCGGCCGATCGTGACCGTGGCCGTCCCGCCGTCGGTCCACTCCACGGGCACGACCGCGTCGGCTCCCGCGGGCAGCGGGGCCCCCGTCATGATGCGTACGGCGTGGCCGGGCCCGACGGCACGCAGCTCGCCGGACCCGGCCGCGACGTCGTCGATCACCGGGAGCGTCACCGGGACGCCCGGCAGGTCCGCGGCCCGCACCGCGTAGCCGTCCATCGCCGAGTTGTCGAAGGGCGGCAGCGGCACGGGCGAGGCGACCTCCTCGGCGAGCGTGGTGCCGAGGGCCTGCTCCAGCTCCACCTCCAGCGGAGCCAGCGCGCGCACCGTGGCCAGGATGTCGGCCAGGTGCGCGTCAACCGATTTCATCGAGGAACTCCCGCAGCCACGGCACGAACTCCGGCGCCAGGTCGGGCCGGTCGGCCGCGAAGCGCACCACCGTGCGGAGATACTCGAGCTTGTCGCCGGTATCGTAGCGCCGGCCGCGGAACAGCACGCCGTGCACCGGCCCGCCGTCCTCGGAGGAGCGCCCGGCCAGCGTGCGCAGCGCGTCGGTCAGCTGGATCTCGCCGCCGCGCCCGGGCGGGGTGTTCTCCAGCACCTCGAACACCGCGGGGTCGATGACGTAGCGCCCGATGATCGCCCAGTTGGACGGCGCCTCGTCCGCCGGGGGCTTCTCCACCAGGTCGGTGACACGCACCACGTCCTCCTCGGAGGTCGGCGCGATGGTGGCCACGCCGTACAGGGAGACCTGCTCGCGCGGCACCTCCATGAGCGCCACGACGCTGCCGCCGTAGGTGTTGCGGACCTCGATCATGCGCTTGAGCAGCTCGTCGCGGTGGTCGATGAGGTCGTCGCCGAGCAGGCAGGCGAACGGGTGGCCGCCGACGTGCTGCTTGGCGCACAGCACGGCGTGGCCGAGGCCGCGCGGCTCGCCCTGCCGTACATAGTGGAGCGTCGCCAGGGAAGCCGGCTCGCGCACCTGGGAGAGCCGCTCGTCGTCGCCCTTGGCCTCCAGCGCGGCCTCAAGCTCGAAGGCCAGGTCGAAGTGGTCTTCGATCGACCTTTTGTTCTTGCCCGTGACCATCAGCACGTCGAGCAGCCCGGCGGAGGCCGCCTCCTCGACGACATACTGGATCGCGGGCTTGTCGACAATGGGCAACATCTCCTTGGGTGTCGCCTTGGTCGCCGGGAGAAACCGGGTGCCCAGACCCGCGGCGGGCACGACGGCTTTCGTCACAGGGTCGAAGTCAGCCATGGTTAGACCCTAGTGGAGGTACCTCATGGACAAGGTGAAGCTCCGCCGCGAACTGCTCGCGGCCCGCGCCTCCCTCTCCCCCGAGCGGCGCCGGGCAAACGCGACATTCATCCGTGAGACCCTCCTCGATCAGCCGTGGGTGCAGATGGCCGGGCTGGTTGCCTGCTACTGGTCTACCGGCACCGAGCCCGAGACGCACGGCCTGGTCCTCGCCCTGTGGAAACACGGCGCCACCGTGATCTTGCCTGTGCACAGAGAGGACGACGATCTGGACTGGGCGGTCTACGACGGCCCGGACACGCTCGCACCCGGACGTTCCGGAATCATGGAACCGGTCGACACGCGCCGGGGCGTCGCGGCCATCCGCACGGCGGCCCTGGTCATCGTGCCCGCGCTGGCCGTGGACAGGACCACGGGCGTACGGCTGGGCCGCGGCGGCGGCTCCTACGACCGCGCCCTGGCCAGGGTTGGCCCCAACGTCCCGACGGTCGCCCTGCTGCACGACGGCGAGCTGGTCGAGGGCATTCCCGCCGAACCTCACGACCAGGCGGTGCGCTGGGCCGCGACACCAGAGGGACTCGTGAGGCTACCGGCCGCGCCCGAGTAAGGCGGGACCGCTGTGCTGATGGAGGGATGCACCATCACTACTCTTGTGCACTAGATGAACCTCGATGTCGTGATCCTGCTCGGCGCCGCCGTCGTCATCGCCGCCATCGCGTCGGTCGCCGTGGCGCATCGAAGCGGGCTGCCCAGCCTCCTGCTTTTCCTCGGCTTCGGCCTGCTGCTGGGCGACTCCGCGCTCGGTATCCCGTTCAGCGATCCAGAACTGGCCCGGAACATCGGCCTGTTCGCGCTCGCCGTCATCCTGGCGGAAGGCGGCCTGACCACCAACTGGCGACATGTCCGGCCCGCCATCCCCAGCGCGCTCCTGCTGGCCACGCTCGGCATCGGGGTGAGTATCCTGATCGTCGCGCTGGCCGTGCGGTACCTGCTCGGCTTCGACTGGCGCCTGGCCCTGATCCTCGGCGCGGTGCTGGCCTCGACGGATGCCGCCGCGGTGTTCTCCGTGCTGCGCCGCCTGCCCCTGCCGCCGCGGCTGGCCGGGATCCTCGAGGCCGAGTCGGGGTTCAACGACGCGCCCACCGTCATCGTCGTGGTGCTGCTCAGCAACATCACCACGCCCATGCCGTCGGCGTGGATGTTCCTGTGGAACACCGTGCTGGAGCTGGCCATCGGCGCCGCCGTGGCGTTCGTCGTGGGCCCGGCCGGCGCCTACGCGCTGCGCCGCGTCGCCCTGCCCGCCTCCGGCCTGTACCCCCTCGCCGTGCTGGCCCTCACCTTCGTCTCGTACGGCGGAGCCGTCATGGCGCACGGCTCCGGCTTCCTGGCCGTCTACCTGACCGGGCTGATGCTGGGCAACGCGCGCCTGCCGCACCGCGCGGCCACGCGCGGGTTCGCCGAAGGGGCCGCGTGGCTGGCGCAGATCGGGCTGTTCGTCATGCTGGGCCTGCTGGCCAGCCCCAAGCAGATGTCCTCCTCGATCGTTCCCGGCCTGATCGCTGGAACGGTCCTCGTGCTGCTCGCCCGGCCCATCTCGGTCGTGGTGTGCGCGCTGGCGGCGAGGGTGACGAGGCTCGACACGATCAGCTGGCGCGAGCAGGCGTTCCTGTCATGGGCCGGGCTGCGCGGCGCGGTGCCCATCGTGCTGGCCACCATCCCCTGGGCGGCGGGGGTGCCCGGCTCGCAGGACCTGTTCGACCAGGTCTTCGTCATCGTGGTGGTGTTCACGCTGGTCCAGGGCCCGACGCTGCCGTTCGTGGCGCGGCTGCTGCGCGTGAGCGCCCCCGCCGAGGCACTGGACCTGGAGGTCGAGTCCGCCCCGCTGGAGGAGCTCAACGCCGACCTGCTGCAGGTCAGGGTCCCGCCGGGGTCGCAGCTGCACGGCGTGGAGATCTTCGAGCTGCGGCTGCCCGCCGACGCGGCCGTCACGCTCATCGTGCGCGAGGGCAAGTCGTTCGTGCCCAGCCAGACGACCCGCGTCAGGGTCGGCGACCAGGTCCTCGTGGTCACCGCCGCCAACTGCCGTGAACAGGTCGAACGCCGCCTGCGGGCCGTCTCGCGCGCCGGCAAGCTGGCCGGTTGGTACGGCGAGCGAGGTATGGAATGAGTCAGCTCGGCGTGTCGTTTATGATTAGCAGTCGCATAGGTCGAGTGCCAGCTTTTAGGAGGAGCGCGTGCCCACCTATCAGTACGTCTGCAATGACTGCGGTGAGCAGCTCGAGGTCGTCCAGAAGTTCTCCGACGACGCTCTGACGATCTGCCCCGCCTGCCAGGGCAAGCTTCGCAAGGTCTTCTCCGCGGTCGGCATCGTGTTCAAGGGGTCGGGCTTCTACCGCACCGACAACCGGTCCTCGTCCAGCACCTCGAGCACGACGAGCAGCAGCAACGGCAAGTCGGAGAGCAAGTCCGACTCGTCCTCGACCTCGGCTCCCGCGGCGGCCGCCGCCTCCAGCTGACGCTCCCGGCCCGCGGCCCGGCCATCGCCTCCACCCGGCACGATCAACGATCACGGTCGGCGCCGAGCAGCCCGGGTGAGATGCGGTCGCACATGAGCGCCAGCTCCGGATGGTCGCCCCAGTCCGCCAGCAGCGCGCGAAGCGTGTGGCCGCAACGGACCACCAGGTCCGCCGCCTTGCGCTCTCCCTCCGGCGTCAGCCTCAGCGACTCCCCGTCGGGCGACCGGACCACCAGCCCAGCCTCGACGAGCCGGTCGACGTACGGCCGGCCCCGCGCTCTGGGGACCTTCGCCCTCGCGGCCAGCTGCTCGGCACGCACCCAGTCGTGCCCGGCGAGCCTGGCGACCACCCAGACGCTCTGGGGCGGGAAGTCTCCCATGCCCACGGCCGCCCCGAGCCTGGCGTAGTAGTCGCGGCGCAGCTCGGTGTCGGCCAGCCGTACCAGACCGCGCTCCACCTCCTCCAGCGAGCTGCGCTCGGCCGAGGTGGCGCCCAGGCCCTCGCCCAGGTCGATCGCCTTCGTCGTCTCCCTGAGCCGGCGCTGCGGGATGAACCACGACAGCACGAACGCCACGGCCACGACGGGGGCGGCCACCGCGAACACCGTCGCGATCGAGTCGGCGTAGATGTGGAGGAAGTCGCCGCGGAGCTGCGGGGGAAGCCGCTGGATCACCGTCGGGTCGGCCTGCGCCGCCGCCGGGTCGAAGCCCTGCGGCAGCGGTGTGGTCCTCACGACCTCCGCCAGGTCGTCGCGCAGGCGCGAGGTGAACACCGAGCCCAGGACCGCCACGCCGAACGAGCCGCCGATCGAGCGGAAGAACGTCGCCCCGCTGGTGGCGACACCGAGATCGGCATGGCCGACGGAGTTCTGCACGACGATCACGAGCACCTGCACGGCCAGGCCGAGGCCGGCGCCCAGGGTGAGGAGGTACAGGCTCACCGTCAGCGTCGAGCTGTGCTCGGTCAGCGTGGACAGCAGCAGCATCCCGACCGTCGCGACGGCGGTCCCCAGGATCGGGTAGAGCCTGTATCGTCCCGTGCGGGCGATGAGCCGGCCGCTCAGGATGGAGAACCCGAGCATTCCGGCCATCATCGGCACCAGGTGCACGCCCGACATGGTGGCGCTCACGCCGTACACGACCTGCATGAACAGCGGCAGGTAGGTCAGCGCCCCGAACATGCCGAAGCCCACGACGAAGCCCACCAGCGACGCCATGGTGAACTCCCGCATCCTGAACAGGCGCAACGGCAGCACCGGCTCCTTGGCGCGGGTCTCCGCGAACCCCCACAATCCGAGCATCACCGCGGCGGCGACGAGCAGGCCGACGATCACCGGGTCGGTCCAGGCGTACGTCTGGCCGCCCCACGTCGTGACCAGCACCAGGCAGAAGGTCGCGCCGCCGAGCAGCACCACCCCGGCATAGTCGATCCTGTGGCGGGTGCGCTCCGGTTTGGAGGGAAGCGCGTAGACGATCACCAGTAGCGCGACCACGCCGATCGGCAGGTTGATGTAGAAGACCCAGCGCCAGGACACGTGGTCGACGAACAGCCCGCCGAGCAGGGGGCCGACCACGCTGGAGACGGCGAACACGCCGCCGAACAGGCCCTGGTATCTGCCGCGCTCGCGCACCGGGACCACATCGCCGACGATCGCCTGGGCGAGCACCATGAGGCCGCCGCCACCCAGCCCCTGGAGGCCGCGGAAGGCGATGAGATGGCCCATCGTCTGGCTCAGGCCGCACAGCGCGGAGCCGGCCAGGAAGATCACGATCGCGGTGATGAAGAGCCTCTTGCGGCCGTACTGGTCGCCCAGCTTGCCCCACAGCGGCGTGGAGACCGCGGAGGCCAGCATGTAACCCGTCACCACCCATGACAGGTGGTCCAGCCCGCCCAGGTCGCTGACGATCGTGGGCAGCGCGGTGGAGACGATGGTCTGGTCGAGCGCGGCCAGGAGCATGCCCAGCATCAGCGCGACGAGGATGAACCAGAGGTCTCGGCGGCGCATGCCGGGATCATACGAGGAGTGATCGAGTGATCACTTTCCGGGTTGTGGATATCCGGTTTGGCGGTGAAGTTATCCACAGGGCCCGGCCGGGGCGCGCTGCGGGATCGGCGGGGCGGTTACTCTCACGCCATGGTCACTCGCGCAGAGATCGGCGTCATCGGCGGTTCCGGCTTCTACTCCCTCCTCGACGAGGCCGAGGAGGTGGAGCCGGCCACGCCGTACGGCCCGCCGAGCGACGTCGTCACGGTGGGCCGCATCGGGTCACGGACGGTCGCCTTCATCCCCCGGCACGGGCGGGATCACCGCTTCCCGCCCCATCGCATCCCCTATCGCGCCAACCTGTGGGCGCTCCGCTCGCTCGGCGTCCGGCAGGTCATCGCCCCGAGCGCGGTCGGCTCGCTCCGGCCTGAGCACGGGCCGGGCACGCTGGTCGTCCCCGACCAGTTCGTCGACCGCACGTCGGGGCGCGCGCAGACGTTCTACGACGACGGGGCCGTTCACGTGTCGCTGGCGGACCCCTACTGCCCTTCGGGACGGGCGGTGGCCGTCGCCGCGGCGCGCTCGCAGGGCTGGGAGACGGTGGACGGCGGCACCCTGGTGGTCATCGAGGGGCCGCGCTTCTCCACCCGGGCGGAGTCGCGGTGGTTCTCGGCCAACGGGTGGACCATCGTGGGGATGACAGGGTTCCCCGAGGCGGTCCTCGCGCGGGAGCTGGAGCTTTGCTACACGTCGCTGTGCCTGGTGACGGACCATGACGCAGGGGTCGAGGCGGGCGAAGGGGTGACGCACGAGGAGGTGCTGGCGTTCTTCGCGGCGAACGTGGCGAAGATGCGCACGCTGGTGGCCCAGGTCGTGGAGGGGTTGCAGGTGGAGCGCACGTGCGACTGCGGGTCGGCGCTGAAGGGGATCAAGCTGCCGATCGAGCTGCCGTGAGGGGCGCCTGGACGGGCGTTCTGTCCGGGCACCGGTCCCGCCGCGGGGCGACGGTTCGTCCTTGACCCGTGATGTCCGGGACGAGGGGTGAGCCGGGGCCTGGGTTGTGCCGCCCGGTTCCGGCTCGGACGTTGAGCAGAGGACGGGACGGCATCGGCTCGTCCCGGCTCGTGGCGTCTTGGGGCGCAGCGATGCCGGTGCTCGCTGAGCCTTTGCGTCTTTGAGCACTGAGTCTTTGAGCTGCTGAGCTTTTGGGTCGCTGAGCCTTTGAGCAGCCGAGCTTTGAGCTGCTGGGCCGCTGAGCCGCGACCTTCGGCCTGAGCGGGCAGCGGCGGACCGCAGACGGCGACCCGGCTGCTTGGCGTGGTTGCCGTCCATCCCCGGCGACCGCTTCACGCCGCCGCAGGGCCGTCCTGGCACGAACCGGCACGGGAAGGCCACGGCGGTTCGTGCCTTCCAACGGCGGACAAAGTCCGCAAACCAATGAAGACCTGCAGCCGGGATCCGCGCCCCCGGCTCCGGCCCGCCTGACGAGGAGTCGACACATGCGCACCTGGATCCGCCGGTTCGGCCGGCGCCGGCGTCTCATCGCCGCGGCCCTGGCCGCCGTGGCGATGACCTCCGCCCTCGCCGTCGTACGGCCCGGCGAGGGCCCGGCCTCGACGGTCGTGGTCGCCGCCCGGGACCTGAGCCCGGGCGTCCTGCGACCCGGCGACACCCAAGCCGCCCGGCTGCCCCGCTCCGCCGTACCGGACGGAGCCCTGACCTCGGACCCCGCTGGGTGGGTTCTCGCGGCTCCGGTACGGCGGGGCGAGCCGATCACGGACGTGCGGCTCCTGGACGACCCTCTGCTGGCGCGGCTGACGCCCGGCCTGGTGGCCGCGCCGGTGCGGATCGCCGACTCCGACGCCGCACGGCTCGTCCGGCCAGGTTCCACCGTCGGCGTGCTCGCCGCCTGGGAGAACGCGCCTGCCGCGCACACCATCGCCGAAGGGCTGACCGTCCTCGCGACACCCTCGGCGGGGGACGACCACGGGGCACTCCTCGTGCTGGCGGCCACGCCGGACCAGGCCTCGCAACTGGCGGCCGCACAGGCGGGCGGCCGCCTCTCGATCACGATCCTGAGACACGCAACGTAGTCAGTCAACTACGATTCGGCAGCATGAGCGGATTCAAGAAGTTCCTCATGCAGGGCAACGTGATCGAGCTCGCCGTCGCGGTGGTGATCGGCGCGGCGTTCACCGCGGTCGTGAACTCCTTCGTCGCCGACCTCCTGACTCCGCTGATCTCGGCGTTCGGCGGGCTGCCCGACTTCTCGTCCCTGAAGGTCACCATCGGCCAGTCGAACTTCATGTACGGCAGGTTCATCAATGCCATCGTGTCGTTCCTCATCGTGGCGGCCGCCGTCTACTTCCTGGTCGTCAAGCCGTACACGCATCTCAAGGAGCGCCGGTCCGCCGCCCAGGAGGCGACGCACCGGGAGTGCCCGGAGTGCCTGTCGGAGATTCCGATGGCGGCCAGGCGCTGCGCGTTCTGCGCGAGCGAGGTGGCGTCGCACTAGAGGATCGAGTCGGACTTGGGGTCATACTCCCAGTGCCAGGGCTCGAAGGGGCTGGAGTACGCCCAATCCGGGTGGATCCAGCCGTACCGCTTGCCGTACTTCTCGAGCCAGTTGAACTGCGGCGAGCGGAAGCGTTCGACGCCGCCGCACAGGTCGACCGCCAGGCCGAGGCCGTGGTTGCTGCGGCCGGGCACGGCGGCGAGCCCGGGCCTGCGGTAGTAGATCGACTGCTGCTCGGCCAGCGTGCGGTAGGCGTCCGAGACGCAGATGTCGCGCCCGAACTGCTTCTTGTAGGCCTCGTTGAGGCTCACGAACGCGATGGCCGCGTCGGCCCGCAGCAGGTGGCCGCGCTGCTGGATGGGGCAGAGCAGGTTCTTGGGGATCAGGCCGTTGGGGTAGCGGTCGGCGTCGGCGACGCCCAGCGGGTTGCAGGCCAGCGCGGCACGGCCCACCTTGTCGATCTTGATGCCGAGCTTCACCAGCGCCTGCGTGAGCTCCTTCACGACCTTGTCCGAACGCTGCCTGAGCAGGTCCACCTCGGCGGCCATCTGCGCCTCGGCCAGCAGGTTCGCCGACCACAGCTCCTGAGCCTCGGCGGCCAGCCGCTGCTTGTCCGCGTACAACCGTCCGGTCTCCTCGACCGCCTGCTGCCTGACCGCGACGATCTGCCCGGCGTCCACCATGGCGCGCAGCGTGCTCTCGTCGGCCTCGCCGGACAGGAAGGACATGAAGCCGCCGCCGATGGGGCTCTGATAGTACTGCTCGGCGATCTGGGCGACGGGCCGGCGCCGGATGGACAGCTCCTTCTCCATCCGAGCGAGTTCGTCGAGTTTGGCCTTGAGCTGGTCCTTCGCGGCGGCTATCTCGTTACGCCGCTTGATCAGCGCTTTGTCCGCCTCTTCGAGCTGTTTTGACGCCTTCTCGACCTCTTTGCGGAGTTCGGTGAGGTTCGTGGGGTCCTTCTCGACCGCCTGGGCGGTAGCCGCTGCTCGGGGAGGGGCGGCGGAGGCCGGCACGGGGGTGACAAACAGGGAGGTCGTGGCCATGAGGACCGCGATCAGACCCGCTGATCGAGGGGATGGCACGGTGAACTCCTCCATTTGCACACTCGTTACCTTGGTCAGGCACGCACGTTACTACAGCGGTCTCGATGCGCGGACCGAAGTCCAGAGAGCCGTTATGTCCCGGTTAGGGATTGGTGTCCGCCTTCACAGACTGCGGACCACCATTCGGCGCGGTGAGCGAAATTCCGGATCTTGGCTGGTTTGAGCCGTCGGGGGGCTTCGGACGGTTGGTGGGGTGTCCGTGATCGGGCGCTCATGCCTTCTGTGGCGATTCGCGGGGCTCGCCTCGTACAGGGCGGGGGCTGGGGGTACTCAGTGGGCGCTGGGCTGCTTCCGCCTCAGCGCATTGTCCTTGCGGTGTCTCTTGGGGTTCTTTCACCTCCGTGGAGGCTCCTGCGACGCAGCCATGAGGCCGGCTCGCCGTCCCCGCACGTCGCCGAGGCGCATGGCATGAAGCTTGGCTGCTCCTCCTCGCAGCTGTGCGCCTGTGGCTTCGCGGCCGCATGGCTGGCTGGCGGCTCCTCCGCTATGGCCCTTCCTGCATGGCGTGGCGCTCATGCTCCCGGCACAGCTCCCACAACCACGTCTCCCGCCACTCCCCCGGGCATCCGACCCTGCGTCTGACCACCGGCCGCTGCCTGACCTGCGGCTGCACGTGCTCTACCGGCGCGGATCTGTTCTCCACCACGGGTACGGCATGCCGTACCGTCTCCACCTCAACCGGCTGGATCGCGGCAGGAATCACGCCTTCGTACAGCTTGTCCGGATGCGGCGGCGCCGGGGCGACCACGGGCTCGAAGGCCGCGCGCTCGAACGTTGCCGTGACGGTGACGGCCCCGGCCTGCTGCCGGTAGGTGTACTCCCCGGCCACCAGCCCACCGGCCAGGATCGCGGGCGCCACGAGCGCCGCCCCCAGGGCGATCGGCCGCCCACGTGTTCGCCTGTGTGTCCGTCTGCTCCGCCTCCGTGCCACGGAGGTGACGCTAGCCAGATCCCGAGATCGGCCAGGGGACCGCTTGCCATGGCTTTACCGCAGCTCAGGCTAGGAATGACCCGCGGCATGAACAACTCGTGGATCGTGGGGGCGCATGCAGTGCTCAGATTTCGCTAGGCTTAGGGCATTGCGCCTCCGTAGCTCAGGGGATAGAGCACCGCTCTCCTAAAGCGGGTGCCGCAGGTTCGAATCCTGCCGGGGGCACCTCGATGACCAGTGATTTGGGCTTTGACCTGCGGTTGTGCGCCGCAGGTCTTTTGCTTGGTAGGCCACGGAAGGCAACCGTGTGCAGCCGTAGGACGAAGATCGTGGGACTATTGCGGGACGATCATGAGGGTTAAAGTGCCGTCTTGTGCAGCGCCTCGCCCTCTTCGACCTTGACCGGACGCTCATCGACCTGGACGCCGTGTTCGCCGTGTGGGCGCAGGAGTTCGCCAAGGCACACGGGCTGGGACGCCGGGGCGCCGAGTACCTGATCAAGCTCGATCGCAGCGGAGTGCCACATCGGGAACTGCTCTTCGCCAAGGTCCGGGAGCGGTTCGGCCTGCGCGCTCCGGCCGAGACGCTCTGAGCGGCCTACCGGCGGCGCATGCCGTACCTCGTGCGGTGCTGCCCGGGAGCGCTTGAAGGTCTGGCCGGGCTGCGGGCGGAGGGGTGGCGGGTCGGGATCGTCACCAACGGCACCGCGGACAACCAGCACGGCAAGCTCCACCAGACGGGGCTGGCGGATACGCGGTCTCGGGGGTGGAGGGCATCCGCAAGCCCGACACCGGGCTGTTCGAGATCGCCGCGAAGCGCTGCGGGACCGGGCTGGAGCGCGGCGGGTGGATGGTGGGCGACAACCTCGTCGCCGACATCCGGGGAGGCCGTACGGCAGGGCTGCGCACGATATGGATCCATAGCAAGCGGCACCGCGGCGAGAAGCACCAGGCCGATCACATCGCCGCAGATGTCGTGGAAGCCATCCGGCTCATACGAGAGGCGACGCCGTAGATCCATCCGCCGTGACGATCGCGGCGATGGTTGGCGTCCGTAGCCGGCCGGGGCGATCGCCGCCGCAGGGCCTCCTTCGTCGGCCGCACGGCACCGGTGACCGTGGCTGATGCCGGCGATTGGCGTCCCCTACCCGTCCCCGTGCAAGGGCGAAGGCCCCGGTGCGAGACCAGGGCCTGGATGTGAGCTGCGGCTAACTAGCGGAGAGCGTCGTTGATCTCCCCGTTGATGTGCTCCTGCTGGCCATCCATGCACGTGGCGTAGACGCGGAGCAGGACATCCACGCTGTGCCCGGCTCGCTTGGCCACCTCGGGCGCCGGCACTCTCGCGTTCAGCCAGAGCGAGACAGCGGCATGCCGCAGATCGTACGGCCTGGCCGCCGGCGACGAAGCGACCTGGGCGGGCTGAGCGCCGGCTTGCGCGCCTCCTGCCACACGTAGGAGTAAGCACCTGGCACGACCAGCCATGCCGCCTGAGCAGCTTCCAAACTCCGGCCGATCACCCGCCGGATGCGGGCCAGGGTCCAGCACCGGTCGTCCCAGCCGTACGCGGCCGGGCCGTGCAGCAGCGCGGCCTCCAGCCGGGCGAACTGCGCCTCCTCCAGCAGCGGCAGCCAGGCCGGCCGTGGGAGGCCGGCGCCGCACTGCCGCCGCGCGCCCAGGCGCGGTGCCACCGGTTGGCCGACATGCGGCTGACCCGCAGGTGCTTGGCCACCTGGGGGTCGGCGTAGCCGCGAGCGAACAGGCCAGCCGCCTCCAGCCGGACCTGTTCGCGCTTGGCGCATTGCGCGGCGGTCAGCCCGCCGCCGTGCGCGTACCGCATGACCTGGGCATACCGCCGAAACCCGGGAGGGTCACATGATCGGAGAAATCACGAATTAAAGGTCGGTGAGTGGGTTGTCTGTCGACTCGCCGAGCCCGAGGTGATCATGTGGCTCCTCGGAATGCGTCCGCTTCCCGGAGCCTGCCGTACGAGAGCCCTTCCCGGCCGTCCAGGGAGCCTTTTTCATCCTCTCGCGACCTCGTAGTTCTGCAGGACG
>NZ_MSZZ01000085.1 GCF_002093975.1 Thermoactinospora rubra | reverse complement strand
TCGTGGTGATCGTCGACAACGACAGCATCCACCACGCCCGGGCGGGGGCCCGCTACCTGGAAGAGCACCCGCAGGTCGAGGTGCTGTACGGGGCCCGCTACAGCCCGCACGACAACCCGACCGAGCGCATCTGGGCCGCCCTGAAGGCGTTCATCGCCAACACCGCCGTCAGCTGGCCCGGCCGGCTGCGACAGATCCACGCCTTCTTCCGCGCCCGCTCCCCCGACCAGCTACTGGCCACCGCCGCCCCGTGGACCAGCCCCTGGCTGCCCGCCGGTTACAAGCGGAACTTCTGGAATGCCGCTTAGCCGCATTCGGGCCGGTGACACGAGGGACCACCGGACCGGGATCTGAGGCTGCCCGCCCCGCCGCCGTCGCGGGACCGTCTTGGGACCGTCTTGGGACCAACGTCCCGCCCATCGGTGCCGTTCGCCTCCGGTACGGGACGCCCGGACGCGGGAGGCTGAAAGCGCCGATGAAGGAGGTACCCAGATGACCACGCAGACGGCCACCCGGACAAGCGCCGACACGATGACCGCGAGCCAGGTGATGAGCCGCATCCTGGTCGCGGTCTCGCCGGAGGAGACGCCCCTGCTGGCCTGGGAGATCATGCGCCGCGCCGAGGTGCACCACCTGCCGGTGGTCGAGGGCGCGCGGCTGCTCGGCCTCCTGAGCCGCGAGGACCTGACCCGGGCCTGGTCGGGCAACCCGGAGACGCTGTCGCGGCAGCGGGTGCGCACCCTGCTCAGCGGGCGGCGGCAGCCGTACGTCCGGCCCGAGGACCCGCTGCCGCGCGTGGCCGCCGCGATGCTGGATGCCGGACGCGACGCCGTCCCGGTCATGGCCGACGGCGCCCTGGCCGGGCTCGTCACGGTCAACGACGTGCTGGCCGCCGTGGCCGGACGGATCCGCCCGGCGGAGAGCGCGGGGACGGTCGTGAGCGGCATGTTCCGGCTCGAACCCGTTCTGCCCGAGCCGGTGGACGGCTGAACACGCCCTTCGTGGGAGGAGATCCAGCATGTACGCACTGGTCGTGTACGAATCGATGTTCGGCAACACCGAGCGGATCGCGCAGGCGATCGCGGACGGGCTGGGCACGTCGATGGCCGTGCAGGTGACCGAGGTCGGGTCGGCGCCGCGGATCCTCGGCGAGGACGTCGGCCTGCTCGTGGTGGGCGGCCCGACGCACGCCTTCGGGATGAGCAGGCCGTCCACCCGCGCGTCGGCCGCCCAGCAGATGGACGGGCCGCTCGTCTCCCGTGGCGTCGGCGTGCGGGAGTGGCTGGCCGCGTTGCACACCCCGTCGGCGCGGCTGGCGAGTGCGGCGTTCGACACCCGCATCTGGAAGCCGCGCCTGCCCGGATCTGCGGCGAAGGCCGCGCGGCGAGCGCTGCGCAGGCTGGGCGTGCGGGCGGTGGCGCCGCCGGAGAGCTTCTACGTGGCCGACACGCAGGGGCCGCTGGTGGACGGCGAGGTGGAGCGGGCCCGGCGGTGGGGCGAGCAGCTGGCCGCCCTCGTCACCCATCCCTCACCCGCGTGAGTTCATGGTGAAGCGCCGTCCCCGACGGGGCGGCGCTTCATCATGACGAGACGACGCGGAAGACGGGATACCTCTCCGCGATGCGGTCGAACTCCTCCAGCGGGGCGGCCCGGTCCACCGGAATGTGCGGCCGGGCGCCCGGTGCGAGGGCCAGGTAGCGCCGCAGGATCGGCGCCCGCTCCGGCGGCGGCACCTCCTCCAGGAGCACTCTTTCACGACGGCCATGCCGCAGGACGACCCGTCCGTCGGCGGCTCGGACGTTGGCGACCCAATTGGCCCGCTCGCCCAGCATCGACACCAGGTAGCGTTCGCCCCGGTAGTCGGCGACGACCACGGGCAGCGACACCGGGCGGCCGGTCAGCCGTCCCCGGACCTCCAGCGTGGCCAGCCGCCGGGGCATGACGAGCCCGGTGTCGTGCACGACGGCCTGGATCCGGTTCAGCACGCGCGCCAGCCTGTTGGGCCTGCCGCCGCGGTACAGCCAGCGCAGGTAGCGGCGATACGGGCTTGCGGAAACGGGTGGCATGACACCACTGTCCGGGCGGATCCCGAAGGAGGACAGAGACCAAAGTCCCTTCGGGAAGGGGAGAACGGCTCTCCTCGGCGCCCCGCAGGCGGCGGACGCTGGGGGCATGCGGCAGCTGAGCGCGCTGGACGCGCAGTTCCTCAACTTCGAGACCGACACCAACGTGGCCAACGTGGGCGGCCTCGCCATCCTGGACGGCACGGTCTCGCGGACGGGCATCCTCGCGCTGCTGGAGGAACGCCTGCCCGCCGTACCGCAGCTGCGTCGGCGGCTTGCTTTGGTCCCGCTGGGGCTGGACCACCCCTACTGGGCCGAGGACGCCGAGGTGGACCTGGATTACCACGTCAGGGAGCTGGCCCTGCCGCCGCCGGGCGACGACCGGCAGCTCGGCGAGCAGGTGGCTCGCATCCACGAGCGGCGGCTGGACCGCACCCGGCCGCTGTGGGAGATGTACGTCATTCAAGGCTTGGCCGTGGGCCGCAGTGCCGTCTACACCAAGCTCCACCACGCCGCCGTCGACGGGCTGACCGGGGCGGAGGTGCTGGCGGCCCTCATGGACCCCGTCGACATGGACTCCGCAGGCCCCGTCCCGAAGCCGGAGCCGCAGCCGCCGCCCACCCTGTGGCGGATGCTTGCGCGCACCGCGATGCACGCCGCGGCGTCACCCCTGCGCCTGCTGAGGTTCGCCGGTGAGACGCTTCCCGTGCTGGATCAGCTGCCCGTCGTTTCGCGTGTCCCCGGTGCGCGCCTGCTGTCCGGCATGCTGCGCACGCGCCCGCTGCCGCCCGTGCCCGAGTTCGCCGCGCCCCCGACTCCCTTCAGCGGGCCGGTGTCCGCGCACCGCCGCTTCGTCTTCGCCGAGCTGTCCCTCGCCGCGGTCAAACAGGTCAAGGACGCCTGCGGGGTCACCGTCAACGACGTGGTGATGGCCCTGGCGGCGGCCGCGGTCCGGCAGTGGCTCGTGGACCACGGGGCGCTGCCTGACCGGCCGCTGGTGGCCGGTGTGCCGTTCTCCCTACGCGGCAAGGACTCCCGGCGCGGGAAGAGCGGGGACGGGCCGGGCAACCAGGTCACCATCATGCTCACGACGCTGGCGACCCACATCGCCGACGCCCGGGAACGGCTGGCGGCGGTCAGCACGGGCATGCGCGCCGTCAAGGAGCGCTTCGAGCTGACGCCCGCCCGCTGGCTGGAAGACCTGACGGAAAGCCTCCCGGAGCCGGTCAACGGGCTGGCGGACCGGACGGCGTTCGAGCTGGTGGGCCAGACGATGCCGCCTGTCAACGTCGTGGTGTCCAACGTGCCGGGACCGCAGTTCCCCCTGTCGGTCGCTGGCGTGCGGCTGCTGGCTCACTACCCCGTATCCGTGATCACGGACGTCAGCGGCGGGCTGAACATCACGGCCTTCTCCTACGACGGGCACCTGGACGTCGGCATCATCGCCGACCGGGACCTGGTTCCCGACGTGTGGCGCTTCCCCGGCTACCTTCGTGCCGCGCTGGACGAGCTGCGCGACCCGGTCACAGCGAGCTGATGCGGCGGCCGGTGACACGGCCGGGCGTGATGCGGATGTACAGGTCGCGCTCGCCGCCCGCCCACGGCGTCACCTCGACGCCGGCGACGGAGGCGGCCTCCTCCTCCGGGACGAGGTGGGCCGGGCCCTGCACCAGCACGCTCCAGCCTTCCCGGCGGGCCTCGTCGATGCGGTCGACCTGGAAGGCGATGATCACATCGACGCCCCGCAGGCCGGTGCGCAGCTGCTCCTCCATGGCGCCGCCGTACCGGGTGCGGAAGACGATCCCGCCCTCGTGCACGGTGTAGTTCACCGGGAACACCACCGGCCCGCCCGGGCCGCCGAAGGCCACCCGGCCGACCCCGCCGGGGCCGATGAGGCGCAGGCACTCGTCCCGGTCCAGCTCGTGCAGGTGCGGGGCGGCCATGGCCGGACCGGGGCCGGGCGGGCGTTCGCGTCCGCCGCCGAGCAGATTGTCCACGGTGGTCTCCAACGCCTTGGCCAGCCGGTCCAGCGTCTCGACCGGCGGCGTCGCCGGGTTGGCCTCCAGGTAACGCAGATAGCCGGGATCCATCTCGGCGCGCTCGGCCACCTGCTCCGGCGTCAGGCCGAGGCGTTCGCGGTGGGCGACCAGGCGGCGGCCCAGGTCACTGTTGACCGTCATGCTGCATCCTCCCTTGATCCCATGTCTCACGCTCTTTCCCGTCATCTCGGCGCGGACACCGGCGTCCGTCTGTCGCCGCGTGAACCCTAGGAACGCAGCCGGCGGCGCAGGGGAGACGGCGACGGCTCGCACGGCATCAGCCTGATGCGCGCGTCGACGCAGACCGCTCCCTGCGGGGTGACGATGACGGGATTGAGATCCAGCTCGGCCACCTCGGGCAGGTCTTCGAGCAGGTCGGCGACGCCGACGACCTGCCGGGCCAGCGCCTCCACATCGACGGGCGGCCTGCCGCGGTAGCCGCGCAGCAGGGGAGCGCAGCGCAGCTCCCCGATCATGTCCAGAGCGGTCTCGGCGGTGAGCGGCGGCACCCGGAGGGCCCGGTCGCCGAGCAGGTCCGCGGCGACACCGCCCATGCCGGCCATGACCAGCGGGCCGAAGGAGGGGTAGGTCACGCCGCCCACGATGATCTCCACACCGGCCGGCAGCATGGGCTGGACCAGTGCGCCGGTCATCTCCGGGCCGATCGCCTCGGCCATCTCGCGGTAGGCGTGCCGTACCTCCTCTGGAGTGCGCAGGCCGAGCCGTACCCCGCCCACGTCGCTCTTGTGCACCGGGCCGACGGCCTTCAGGACGGCGGGCAGCCCCACCAGGGTGGCGGCCTGCGCGGCGGCGTCGGGATCGTCGGCGGTGAGGGAGTTCACCAGGTCGATGCCGTAGCAGCCCAGCAGCCGGGCGGCCAGCTCGGGGGAGGCCCAGCAGCCGTCGGGATGCTCCTGAAGCGCCTGGCGGATCAGGGTCTGGGCGTCCGGCTGTCCCGGGGCGGGTGCCTTGACCAGGGGCGGCGCCGTACGGCCACGTGACTCGGCGTAGCCGGCCGCGTGGGACAGCGCCGCCACGGCCCGCTCGGGGAAGGCATAGCTCGGCACCCGGCCGTCGATGAGCCCGTCGTGGCCGACGACGCAGGCCAGCACGGGGACGTCGACATGCCGCGCGGCCTCGGCGATCACCTCGCGGGTGCGCTCCAGCCCGGAGCCGAAGGGCGGCGTGTAGACCACGAGCACCGCGTCCACCTGCGGCGCGAGCTTCTCGATGGCCTGGCCGAGCTGCTCGGCGCGGGCCTCGGCGGTGAGGTCGACGGGGTTGCCCAGGGCAGCGGCGGAGGGAACCGTACCGGCCAGCGCGCCCGCATCCAGCTCTGGGACGAGGAGCCCGTGGCGTTCGCAGGCGTCGGCGGCCATGGCCTGGGGCCCGCCGGAGTTACCGATGATCGCCACGCGCCGGCCGCGGGGAAGCGGCTGCGCCGCCAGCAGCAGCGCGGTGTCGATGAGGTCGCCGACGCTGTCGAGCCGGATGACGCCGGAGGCGCGGGCCAGGGCGTCCACGGCCACGTCAGGGGTCGCGGCGGCGGCGGTGTGGGAGCGGACCGCACGGTCGCCCGCGTCGGAGCGGCCGCTCTTGACCAGCAGGATCGGCTTTTTGGCCGCCACGCGGCGGGCGATGCGCAGGAACCTGCGCGGGTTGCCGAAGGACTCCAGGTACAGGGCGATCACGGTGGTGGCCTCGTCGTCCTCCCAGTACTCCAGCAGGTCGTTGCCGCTGACGTCGGCCTTGTTGCCGACCGACACGAAGGAGGAGACCGGCAGCCGATCCAGGATGGCCGCGCCCACGGCGCCGGACTGCGACATCAGCGCGACCCGGCCCGGCCGCGGATTCGTGGGCAGGAAGGTGGCGTTGAGGCGTGCCGCGGTGTTGAGGATGCCCAGGCAGTTCGGGCCGATGAGCCGCATCCCCGCCGTGCGGCAGATCTTCAGCAGCTCCGCCTCGCCGTCCTTGCCGCTCTCGGCGAACCCGGCCGACAGCACGACCAGGCCGCGCACGCCGGCCGCGGCGCAGTCGCGTGCCACGTCCAGGACATGCCGGGCGGGAACGGCCACCACGGCGACGTCGACGGGGCCGGGCAGGTCGCGCACCGATGGGTAGCAGCGCAGGCCGGCCAGCTCGCCCGTTCTCGGGTTGACCGGATAGACGGGCCCGGTGAAGCCGCCGTCGAGCAGGTTGCGCACCACGCGGTGGCCCACGCCGGACGGGTCACGCCCGGCGCCGATCACCGCCACCGCGGCGGGCGCGAGGACCCGGGCCAGCGAGGCCCGCTCGGCCTGATGGTCGCGGTCCTCGATGCGGGCGGCCAGCCGCGCCGTGGGCCGGGCGGCGATCCGGATGGCGATCACGCCGTGGTCGTAGCGCTGGTCGAGGTCGGTGCCGAGGTCGCGCAGCACGCGAAGCACCGGCTGGTTCTCCGCCAGCACGTCGGCGACCAGCTCGTGGACGCCGTTCTCGGCGGCGTCCAGGGCGAGGTGTTCCAGCAGCAGCGTCCCGAGGCCGTGGCCGTGGACGGCGTCGTCCAGCAGGATGGCCAGGTCGGCGGTGCGCTCGCCTGCGGGGACGTACTCGGTGACCGCCACGAGCCGGTCCCGTACGGTGGCCACCAGCGCGTGGCCGCGATAGCCGGGGCCGGTGATGTGGTCCATGTAGGCGTGCGCGGTGGCCCGTCCGCCGGTGAAGAACCGCAGGTACGCCGAGCGCTCGGAGCAGCGGTCCACCAGCGCGTGCAACGCCTGGCGATCATCCGCTCGTAGCGGCCTGATGTGGGCGATGCCGCCGTCCCGCAGCAGGGCGTCGTATTCGTCAGCCAAGGCACGTCTCCTGTCAGACAAGGCACGGCTCCAGTTCGGTGAGGGGACGGCGAGGGGCTCTGGGGACGGCCGGGCCGTACCCGAGCCTGATGATCATCTGGGGGTGGCCGCGGCGGTGCCGGGGATCGCCGCGCCGGCGCATGTCGCGCAGGTCCAGCGCCTGGTTGAGGAACGAGGCCGACACGCCGTGCCCGGTGGCGGTCAGCAGCATGCGTTGCAGGGCCTGCCCGGCGCACAGCCAGTCCAGCGGCCCGTCGCCCGGCGTGGTCAGCACCGCCAGCTGCGGGTGGGCCTCGAAGCGGGCCTCGCGGGTGCGGTGGCCGAAGTCGCGGATCGGGTCGACGTCGCCGACGGCGTGCGGGCCGTGGACGTAGGACGGCAGGCCGTCGCGTCCGGTCCAAGCCGCCAGCTCGGCGCGATATCCGGGATCCGCCGCCAGCTCCTCCTCCGCGATGGCCGCGTAGTCCAGCAGGTCCGCCGTGCCCCGGCGGCCCGGCAGGACCAGCCCGGCGCCCTCCTTGGCCGCCGCGGCGCGCAGCTCGGCCAGCACCGCCGCCGGTACCGGCCGCCCGTCGAAGGGTTCCCTGTTGGTACGGCGCAGCGGAATGCGGTCATACAGCTCGCGATGCTCGGCCGATCGGGGAGCCGGGACACCGATCCGCACCGCCGCCAGCAGGTCAGGCTCGGCCTCCGGGGACGGCAGCAGCCAGATCACCGGCCGGCGGCAGGCGGCCCGCAGGGCGACCCGCATGTTGAACAGCGCCGCACCACAGCTCACGAGCAAGGACCGGCCACGAGGATCGCCGGCCTGCAGCTGCCTGTCCCGATCGGCGAACAGCTCGACGAACTCCTCGCCGACGAACCGGAACCGCCACGGCTGGGTGTTGTGGACCGACGGCGCCTGGCCCGCCGCGACCAGGATCCTGCGCATGAGTGGCGTTGACATGGCGTACCTCCCGCCTCCAACACTGACGGCCGGGGCGGCGGGCAGGCAGAGCCGGACGTCCCGCGGCGGGCGGGCCGAAGGTCCCGACGCGGCCGCCCGTCCCGTCGCTCGCTTCGCGGACCAGCGCCCGCCCGTAGGTGTCCGAGTAAGCCCAGGCGTCGGCTTCGAGGAATCACCTGGTCAGGGGGTTTGATACGGCAGCCGGTGGTGATGCGGATGCACCGGGGCGCCCTCACGACCCGCCCACGGCGTCACCTCGACGCCGCGCATGGAGACGGCCGTTCGGCCTCACCGTGATGGGACCTCCGGCCCTGCCGATCACGCCCATCCGTGGGGTGCGATGGAAGCCGAAGGAGGACATCATGATCATCGTTGCAGTCGACGGTTCCCCCGCCGCGAACGCCGCCCTGGACTGGGCCGCCGACGACGCCGTCCGCATGCACGAGCCGCTGCGCATCGTCCACGTGCTCGAGCGCCTGCCGTACCAGATCCGCATGTACCCGATCGCCGACTGGCCCGACCCGCTCAGGCCGGCCGCCGAGAAGATCATCCAGGAGGCCGTGGCGCGCGTCCGCAACCGGCAGCCCACGCTGGAGGTCAAGACCGACATCGTCGAGGGCGCACCGGCGCCGGCGATCCAGGAGACGGGGGCGGAGGCCACCCAGATCGTGCTCGGCACTCGTGGGCTGGGCGGCTTCGCCGGAGCCCTGCTGGGCTCGGTGAGCACCTACGTCGCCGAGCACGCGCATTGCCCCGTGGTCGCGGCACGGCCAGGCCAGCACACCGCGCACGGCGAGGTCGTGGTGGGCGTCGACGACTCCGACACCAGCCGCCCCGCCCTGGCCTACGCCTTCGAGCAGGCCAAGCTGCGCGGCGCCCGGCTCCGGGCCGTCCATGCCTGGCAACTGCCGATCCACCTGTACGCCCCCGGCATCCCCTACGACCTGGACGACATCCAGGCCCGAATGTCGCAGATGGTCCGCGACGCCGTGGCCGGCCTGCGCGAGCGCTACCCCGAGGTGACTGTGGTCGAGGACGTGCGGACCGCCCACCCGGTGGACGCGCTGTGCCAGGCGTCGGACGCCGCGGACCTGGTCGTGGTGGGTTCGCACGGCCGCGGCGCGGTCGGCTCGCTGCTGCTCGGCTCGGTCAGCCGCGGCGTGCTGCACCACGCCCGCAGCGCCGTCGCCGTCGTGCGCTCCAGCCGGGCTGCGGCGTCTGGCCGGTCACACGAGTAGGCCGACGGTGGCAGTGCCGGGGACAGGCGGGCGTGATTCGAGGACCCGCGTTCCGCAGTTCGTAGGCACACGGGCGTGATTTGCCGGCGCATAGCGGCTGGTCAGCGAGTCAGGTCCGTGTTCCACGACCCTGTCGAACTCGAAAGTGTAGTAACACGAGCGTTTGGGATTTCACTGCGGAACAGCCGAATCCATGGTTCCCTGTGGGCATGTACTTACGGTTCACCCAGCGGACCAACGCCGACGGGACGGTCGTGCGATACGCGGCGTTGGCGCATAACCGCAGGGTGGACGGCAAGGTCAAGCCAGATGTGCTGATGAACCTGGGCCGGGTCGACCGGCTGGACGTGGACGGGCTGCGGCGGCTCGCGGCCTCGATCACCAAACACTTCGGCGGCGACGGCCTCATCTTGGACGACGGCACCGAGGCCGCTCTGGCGGCCGGAGTCTGTCCGATGGAGGTGGTCGACTCACGGCCGATCGGGACGTCCTGGCTGCTTGACGCGCTCTGGAAGCGCCTGGAGATCGCCGGTGCGATCAAGAAGGCCACCGACGGGCGCCGGTTCACCACGAACGTGGAGCGGGTGCTGTTCGCTCTGGTGGCCAACCGGGCGATCGAACCGATGAGCAAGCTGTCGGCCGCCGAATGGGCCAGCGAAGACGCGATCATCAGCGGGCTGGGACGCATGGATGAGGACCAGGCCTATCGGGCGATGGACCTGCTGGCCGAGGCCGACACCACCGGCAAGGTGCAGGAAGCGGTGTTCTTCGCCGTCGCTCATCTGCTCAACCTGGAGGTGGATCTGTTGTTCTTCGACACCACCTCCACCTACTTCGAACGCGACGAGGAAGACGACGACACTGCTGAGCAGCGAGGGCTCCGCCGATACGGCAAGTCCAAGGATCACCGCGACGACCTGCCGCAGATCGTGATCGGCCTGGCGGTGACCAAGGAGGGCATCCCCGTGCGGGTGTGGTGCTGGCCCGGCAGCACCAACGACCAGCAGATCCTGGCCGAGGTGAAGGACGACATGCGGGACTGGAAGCTCGGCCGTGTGATCACCGTGGTCGACCGCGGCTTCTCCAGCGCCGACAACCTCGCCTATCTGCGCCGGGCCGGCGGGCACTTCATCGCCGGGATGCGCATGCGCGACGGCAACGCCCTGGTCGAGCAGGCTCTGGCGCGCCAAGGCCGCTACCAGAGCGTCCGCGACAACCTTCGCGTCAAGGAAGTTAAGGTCGACGGCTCCGGCGACGTCCGGTTCATCATCTGCCACAACCCTGAGCAGGCCGAGCGCGACAAGCACCAGCGAGAGCAGGCCATCGCCCGGATCGAGGCCGAGCTCGAGCGGATCGCCGCTCAGCGCCAACGCGACCGCTCCCGCGCCAAGAACGGGCAGGTGAGCGCGAAGGCCGCCGATCGGGCAGAACAAGCGCACGTGCGAGCCGAGTGCGCACTGCGCGACCACCCCACGTTGAAGCGGTGGATCCGGCAACAGAAGAACGGCCGCCTGGTCATCGACCGCGCGAAGGTCAAGACCGAGGCGAACCTGGACGGCAAGTACCTGCTGGCCACCAGCGACCCCGACATCTCCACCGAGGACGCCGCCCTGGGCTACAAGAACCTTCTCGAGGCCGAGCGTGGGTTCCGTGATCTGAAGTCCGAGCTGCTGCTGCGGCCAATCTTCCACCGGCTCGAGCACCGGATCCGCGCCCATGTCCTGATCTGCTGGCTCGCCCTGCTGCTGACCCGCATCGCCGAGCGTTCCACCGGGCAAACATGGCGATACATCCGGCGCGAGACCGCCCGGCTCAAGCAGGTCACCCTCGCCGGCCAGGCCGGGACGATCACCCAGACCACCCCGCTCCGCCCCGATAGCAAGGCCATCTACCAGGCACTTTCCATCACCCCGCCGCCTCGCCTCACCGCCTTCGACCCCAGCTAGGCAAGATCGAAACAGGCCTGGAGGGCGTGGGCACACGACCCTGCCCGGCCATCTCGGCGTTCCTGCAGCTCACGCCCGGAACTCGGCATCACGTGTGACCACCAACTGCGGAAGCCGGGGAGGACATCGACGGCCTTTCCGCACGCGGTCAGCCCATCCTTTCTGGCGGCTTTCGGACAGCGCATACTGTCTCCGCTTCAGACGTTGAGACAGCGAGCCGTCATCGCAGGCATTGCCATCGCCGCAGGCCTCCGCCGGCCAGATACGCCATGCGGGCTGAACTAGCGATTTTGCGCCGTCGCTACCTGCCCGGCTGGCAGATCGCGGACGGTAGGGCCGTGATGTTTCCGGCCACGATCGTACCGGTCAGCCGATACCGGGGCACGAAGATCTCCACATCATGGGAGAGCTGGTGGGCCAACACCACGCCGCTGCCAACGGCATGAACACGTGGAGAGCCGGATGCGCGGAGACGTGCTTCTCCGCACTATGAAGGAGATGGGTCTTTCTGATCTTTTCTGGACCCTGTGCAGCACTACGAGAAAGGCGCCGGGCCGACCAGGTGTCTCACCTGGTCGGCCCGGCCAACTACCTTTCGTCCGGATCGCCGCTTCCAGGAGGCCTGCGCCGGGTGCGCAACCACAGGAGAACAGCAGCGACCAAGAGGGCGATCGCGGAGATGTTCTCCATGTTGGACATGACCCCGTCCCATCCCCGCCCGTTGCGGGCGTAGTAGGAGGCACCTAACACGGTCACGATGGCGATCAAGAACTCCGTCCGCGGAGCGACCAGGATCCAATCAAGGATCTTGACGCCGGGTCGAGCGGCGTCTCTTGCACGGACCTTGATCGCCCCTATCACAAGCCCAGCGGCATGCGCCAGGAGCTCGTGAGGCTTTGGAACACGTCCATCACCAGGCCCAAAGTGCAGGTTGGCGATGAACTCCTTGGCTCGCCAGGCTCGCTTGGAGCCGCCGATGATCACGGCGAGTCCGGCCAGGGCGAGTGCACCCTTCCTGCTGGCCTCGCCCCAGCTCGCGCGGCGCAGAGCGGTCACGAAGACCAGCAGCCCCAGGGCCAGCGTGTAGAGACTCACGCTGAGGGTGCCGATGCCGAGGAGCCAGAACAAGGTGATCCAGCTCCCGAAGAGGCCCACCAAGGTGGCGCCGAAGGCCAGACCGGCGAGCACGCCGGCCCACCCAACCCCGACGCGGTCGAGGCTGGCCTGGATGACCAGGCCGACGACGGGGGACAACAACCCCGTCACGACCACCGCAAAGATGAACCCGAGCGGAAGGTCGAGCCGAAGAGGGTCATCAGCGAAGAGGGCAACGATGCCTCTCCCGATCGCCGTCTGGGCAACGGCCGCGGCGCCGACCATGCCAGCCTGCAGCAGCAAGGGAACGCGCTGGCGCAGCTCTTCAGCCATGCACGCAAGTGGATTGGTCACGGGAGGCGTACTCTCCCTGGAGGGTTCTGTTGTCACCGAGTCCTTGCCTTAGTGATCTTTAGTGAAGCAGGGCAGCGGGTAGCCAGCGACGCTTGCGCCGGATTGCCTCGGCCTTCGCGTCTGCGTACTCCTGCCGACCTGTTCCCGTGACCTCGTAGAAACGGCGACGGGGACGATCATCGGGCCCTTCGGCCTCCCACTTGCCTTCAATCCAGCCCGCCTCCTCCAATCGTTCCAAGATCGGGTAAACCGTTCCCGACCCCAAACCGGACAGTTCGCAGATGCGGTAACCCCAGACGGGGTCGTCCGCGCTGGACGCCATGAGAACGTCGAGCACGAGTCTGGTCGGGGTTGTAAGCCTGATCTTCGACTCGCTCATGGATTCATCCTCCTCCAGAGGCCGGGACCCTATGTCGAGAACGACACAGAACTTTCGTCGCCACGATATTAGCCCAGCTCACAGACTCGCCCAGAAGAATGTTCGGTGAGCTGCAAAATCTGGCGGCAGTCCCGGCTAGGATCTACGGCTCTGCCAGGAACTCGCTTTGTCGAATCGGAAATCAGCGGACGGACAGCAAGCCGATGTCGACGACATGGTTGATCTTCAGCAGCCGCTGCGCCTGCAGGCGCTTGTCGGCCAGCAAGCGCAGAGTGAGATCGATGCCCTCCACCTCACCAAGCCAGCCTTCCGTGACGGCGCGCTCCCGGCGCTGACGGAGATCGTCTTCGAGCTCGGCCAGGCAAGGCAGTGGCTCCAGGCCGCGGTCATCGACCAGGTCCAGCACCTCGCGCCGGAACTCGGGCGGATAACCCCGCCGTCCCATGCCACCCGCCTCTCGGTGAGTGGCACAAGAATCCAGCAGTCCGCTTCCACGGAACTCGGGTCACACCAACTCCCCTCAAGCGGCCGGTTGGCGACGGTGTGCGGCACCGAAGGCATCCCCAACCGTTGCTGCGAGCACGAGGTAGGCGTCTCGCGTTGCCTTCGCCAAGCGGTCGAGGTCTAGTTCAGAGTCCTCTTCGAGGTGCGGGTCGTAGGGAATGCTCACCACCGCGCGGCATCGGTCCTTGAAGTAGCCGTTGAGTGCCTCCAAGTCAACGGTGGACTTGTTCCTAGGTCGCACGCTAGAGAGGACGACAGTCGCACTCCTTGTCAGGTCGGCGTATCCGTGAACCTCCAGCCAGTCCAGCGTCGCCTCCGCGGCTCGGGCCGCTGCCACTGACGGCGACGTGACGAGGACAACCTGGTGGGCGAGCGTGAGGATGCTCGACATCGCAGAGTGCAGCAGCCCGGTTCCGCAGTCGGTGATGCAGATCGAGTAGAACTGCTCCAGGAGCTGGGCCACGGCCCGGTAGTCACTGGCGCTGAAGGCTTCCGAGACGGCTGGATCGCGGGCAGAGGCCAGGATCTCCAGTCGGCTCGATTGCGACTGGGAGGTGAAAGCCCGAACATCGGCGTACCGCACGTTGTCCGCAGGCGTGAGCTCGGTGAGCAGCTCACGCACGGTGGCGTTGGTCTCGACGCGCACTCGGTCTGACAGAGTGCCGCGATCAGGGTTGGCATCCACGGCGATCACGCGATCCCCACGGACAGCGGCGAGCATGGACCCAAGCCCCACTGCCGTGGTCGTCTTGCCGACACCGCCCTTCAGGCTCAGGACAGCGACTCGATGGTGCCCGCCGGCCACCGGGGTGCGGGCTCGGCCGATGAGGTCTCGGCGCCGCAGCTCGCGAGGGGACTCCCCAGGATGAATGAGCCCGCCTGTGGACTGGTAGACGAGTCGGCGCCAGCCGCCGGCAGGCGCGTGCCTCTTGCCTCGCAGCAGTCGTTCGGGCGAGAGGCGGTCGGCGCCGTCGGCTCTCAACAGGCTGGCCTCCGAGTCGTCGAGGTATGGCGATCGGACGTGGTCCTCGGCCATCTGGCCTCCCGATGACTACGGCGGTTGTGCGTGCCAGGCGTACCGCCGTACAGAGATTGCTAAACGCCTATCCATGCCTTCTTTAACCGAAGAGCTAAGGGCCGAAACCACAAAAGGGATATATCTCGAAATAGTGGTATGAAAACTTGTCGCCTTTGACAAGTTCTCTGCAGTGCTTCATCACGGTCTGAAGTATCTGCAGCTCAACCAACTGGCCTGGTCTTGTCGTTCCGCTGGATCGGTGCTTACTCTTCTCGGTGCGCATGGCTTACCGGTGAAAGTCAAGTAGAGGTGATTGCCGTGTTTCGTCCGCATTGTGGTCTGGCTTGCCGCTCATTTTGGCTAATACTTCTGTGCGGATCGGCTCTTACCGCATGCGCAACCAATGACGGAACAGCCCTTCCACCGCGAACATCACAGTCGGCGGCCTCCGCCCCTGCCTCGGCATCGACAACGCCCCACGACGCGGCTCTCCGGGCCTACACCGACTACTGGCCGGCATCCCAGAAGGCGGCCACGTCACCGCCTGACCAGGCCCGCCGCCTGCTGGAGCCGTACGTCACCAAGGACTACCTCTCCAAGGAGCTCGCCGGGATCAGGCAGCTGCGGAAACAGAAACGCGAGCCATGGGGCGCCGAGAAGATCCGCGTGACGGAGGTGGCCATCAACGGCCGCCACGCCCGCATCCGCGACTGCCAAGACGTCTCCCACAGCGGCCTGGCCGACGCCGAGACCCACGAGGTGATCCCCGAGTCCACCCGCGGTCCGGCGACGAGGCACGTGGAAGCGCTGCTGGAGCGAGACCGCGAAGGCGTCTGGCGGCTGGCCCGCATCTCGGTTCTGGAGTCCGCATGCAAGCCACCGTCTTCCTGATCGCTGCCCTGACTGTCGGCGGGTGGACCGCCGGCCCGAAGGACGATGACCGCGGTGTGCACCAGGCCCCCGACAGCTGGCGCCCTTGGGCCACCGACACCACCACCGTTCCAGGTTCGAGAGGGCGTCCCAGCAGAAGCCAAGGCAACGGCAGCAGCCATTGGTCGAGCTGCCGGACGCTCCCCGGCCCCAACGGCATCTCCTACCTCGAGTGCAAGGGTGGCCGACCTGGAGGGCCGGATTCCGCCTTCGAAGGGACCACGCCCGCTGACAGAGCCGCAGGTCCGTTCATCACCCCCGAAATGTTGCTGGAAGAGGCTCTACGCCAGGTCCAGCCACCGCCGCCCATCATCCACACCGCCCCGCCTCGCGGGCGCGAAGGCTACGTCGGTGTGCGCCACTTCTACTGGACGGACCGGAGCCAGTGGCGCTCGATCACCAAGCGAGCCAGCGCTGGAGCCGTGTGGGCCGAGGTCACCGCAACGCCCTCCCGCCTCGTCATCGATCCAGGCGCAGGCCAGGCTCGCCTCACCTGCCAAGGGCCGGGCACGCCGTACGACTTCAGTAAGGCACCCGACCGGCAGAACACCAGCTGCACGCACATCTACACACGATCAAGCGCCGGTCTGAAGAGCTCTCAGTACACCGCCACAGTGAGCGTCGTCTGGACGGCGACCTGGGTGGGCTCCGGCGGCGCGGGCGGACCGCTGGCCCCGATCACGGTGTCCACCACGTTCCCAGTCCGCATCGCCGAAGGCCAGGCGCTGGTCCAAAGGAGTGCCTGAATGGCTCGCAAGACTCTCCCCGCACCACCGAACTCCGAACAGGTACCGCCGGTCAAGACGCCGAAGCTCCCTCGACAGCCGCGGCAGCGCCGTACAGGGATGGCCGTCTTCTCCGTCGCGCTGGTGACCGGCGGTGGCGTGCTGGCCTTCCACACGGTCGGGCGGCTCGACGACCGTACCTCTGTCCTGGTCATGGCCCGCGACGTGCCGATCGGTCAGCAGATCACCAGGGAAGATGTCACGACGGCGATGGTGAAGGCCGACGAGCGGCTGGCCACCGTCGAAGGCGGCCAGCTCCAGCGCCTCATCGGCATGCGAGCCGCCACCGATCTCAAAAAAGGCATGCTGGTCGTACGGCAAGCCGTGACCGACCGGGTGAGTCCGGTCCGAGGGCAAGAGCTCGTCCCTGTCGCTCTCAAGCCGAGCCGCCTTCCCGCCCGCGGCTTGAGGCCAGGTGATCTGGTCCGTGTCGTTCCCGCACCGGACGCACAGACTCCGATGCCCTCCAAGGCGGAGGCAGTCACGGCTGCGGTGGATCAGGTCAAGGGCGTCGACGCTGATGGCCTGGTGGTGGTCGACCTGATCGTGAACGCCGGTGACAGCGACCAGCTGGCTGAACAGTCGGCTGCCGGCCAGGTCGTCCTCGTCCTCCGGTCCAGGGAGGAGTGAGTGGCCATCTACACGCTGATGAACCCCGGTGACTCGCCTGGAGTGACGACAACGGCGTTGGCCGTCAGCTACGCCTGGGGCGGGCGCGCCCTGCTCGCCGAATGCGACCCCAAAGGCGGCAACGTCCTGCAAGGCTTCCTCACCGGCCGGCTGGGCGGCATCCACGGCGGGCTCCTGGAGCTGGCGATGGCCATCGCGCACAATTCCAACCCCGCCGTGCTCTGGGAACATGTCATCCCGCTCGACCAGGACGCCCGCGAGTGGCTCCTCCTTCCCGGCATCCGCGATCCTCGCCACGCTCCACAGCTCGACATGGCCTGGGACTCGATCGTCGATGTCCTGGAGACGGCAACGGAGGACGTCGTCGACGTCGTGGCAGACGTCGGCCAGATCGGGCGGCCGGACACTCCCATGAAGCTGATCGCCCGCTCCAGCCTGGCGGTGATGCTCCTCCGCCCGACCCTGCGGCAGATCACCGCGGCCAAGCCCCGGCTCGACGCGCTGGGACGGTATGTCGGCACCAGCGTCCCCGTCGCGCTCGCCCTCATCGGGCGGGGCGACTACAGCGACAGGCAGATCAGCCAGGTGCTGTACGGCCTGCCGATCATCGGGCGGATCCCGCACGACCCGCGGTCAGCCGCTCTTCTCTCCGACGGCAAGCGTTCCCGAGGACTCATCCGCGTCAATTTCCTGATGCGCGCCGCCGCCAGGCTCGCCGTCGCCATGCGCGAACACGCGCAGAAGACCGCGATCGCCGACTCGGTGGAGGAAGCAGGATGAGCACCTGGCCCCCGAAGGGCGATTGGCAGCCGCAGCCGCTCCCAAGGCGCATCGCCCCAGACCCGGTACCGCCCAGCCGTACCGAATCCGACCTTGAAGACAAGGCGTTCCGAGAGGCGGTCATCGCGATCACCGCCTCCGTAGCCGAGGACCTGAAGGACACCCGCGACCGGGACGAAGCCCGCCAGGTCATCCGAGCCCGCGTCCAACGCTGGGCCCAGGACCAGATCGTCAACGACGGCCCGCTCAGCTTCGCCACCCAGCGCCGCCTGGTCGAGGCGGTTACGGACGAGCGCTACGAGCTCGGCGTGCTCACGCCGTACATCAAGGACGACCAGGTCGAGAGCATCGACATCAACGGCTGCGACCAGGTGTGGATCACCTACAGCGACGGGACCTGCGTCCGTGGCCCGGCCGTGGCCCCGACCGACGACGACCTGATCAAGATGATCCAGATGTGGGCGCTGCACAAGAGCTACAGCCCGCGTGAGTTCTCCGCCGCCAACCCGCTGCTCAACGTTGCTCTCCGGCCCGGCGAGAACGAGGAGGGAGTCGGCGTCCGGCTCAGCGCCACCATGGCCGTGACCCAGCGACCGTGCGCGAGCATCAGATGCCACCGCCTGGTGGACATCACCCTGAAGGACCTGCTCAGGCTCGGCACCGTCAACCAGAGCCTTCATGACTTCCTCCAGGCCGCCGTCCTGACCCGCCTCAACATCGTGATCACCGGCGGCACCGCTGCAGGCAAAACCACGCTGCTGCGCGCCCTCGCTTCGGTGATCGACCCTATGGAACGGCTGGCCACCCTGGAGTCCGACTACGAGCTGTTCCTGGACAAGCTCACCCACCGCCACGCCAACGTGGTCGCTTTCCAGGTACGGCAGGCCAACTCCGAAGGCGTCGGCGCGATCGGCCTGGACGCGCTGATCCCGCACTCCCTGCGCAAGAACATCAAGCGGATCATCGTCGGCGAGGTCCGATCCGACGAGATCATCGCGATGTTCGAGGCGATGAACACCGGCCACCCCGGCTCGATGTGCACCATCCACACCGACGGCACCGAGGAGATCTTCAACCGGATCGTCATGCTGTGGACCCGCGGCGCCCGAGCCTCCACCCCGCCGTCCGTCATCCACATCAACACCGGCGAGACCATCGACCTGGTGGTCCACCTGCGCATGGACCCGGAGACCAACACCCGCTTCGTCTCCGAGGTCCTCGAGGTCTTGCCCCCGGCCGACAGCGAGCTGCCCAGCCGTAACCACATCTACCGCCCGACCGGACCGGCAGGCCGGGCCATGCCCGACATCACCCCGCAATGCCTGCCCAAACTCAAGCAAGCCGGATTCGACCCTGCACTCCTGGATCCACGAGCAGCCACCTGGAAGACGGCATGAACACCACCGCGGTCCTCGCCGGGCTCAGCGCCTCCACGATCATGGGTGGAGCGGTCCTCCTGTCCGCAGCCTTCATCGGCCGCTCCGCCGAGACCGCGACGCGACCGCCGAGCCGCTGGGCCTCGCTCCGCGCGGCTGCCGCGCGACATCGGCGGCAAGCCCTCGTCGCGATGGCAGCAGGAGTCTTGGTCTTCGTTCTGACCGGATGGCCGGTCGCCGGGCTGGCCACTGCGGCTGCGGTCTTCGGCATTCCGCGAGTGGTTAGCAACCGTGCTTCTGTCGAACGCATCGAGAAGCTCGAAGCGCTGGAGCTCTGGACCCGCCGCCTCGCCGATCTACTCACTGCCAGCCGAGCTCTGGAGCAGGCGCTGGAGCACAGCGCAGCCCGGAACGTCCCGCCGCCGATTGCCGGGCCGGTCACCCGGCTCGCCCGCCGCGTCGGTGCGGCGCGCCTGCCGACCGAGGAGGCGCTGCGCCTGTTCGCCGACGAACTCAACGATCCCGTCGGTGACCGGATCGCCGCTGCTCTGATCCTGGTCGCCCGCCGGCGTGGCAGCGGAGCCGTCGTTGTCCTGAACCGCCTCGCCGAACTGGTCGCCAAGGACGTCAGCGACCGTCGCGAGGTGGAAGCCGCACGAGCCGAGCATCGGACGTCCATTCGCTGGATCATCGGGATCTTCGCCACCTTCTCGGCTATCGCCGCCTTCCAGAAGACGTACGTCGCACCCTTCGGCACCCCACTTGGCCAAGCCGTCCTCGCGGCGGTCGCGCTGTTCTACGCGGTCGGCCTGTGGTGGCTGCATCGGCTCGGGACCGCCGCCCCCGGCCATCGGTTCCTGGGAGGAAGCGTATGACGGCGATCCTCTCCGGCTGTCTGATCGGCCTCGGGCTCGCGGTCCTGGTCGCTCATCTCTTCCCGGCGCCACCTCGGCTGGACGCGGCAATTGCCCGACTCGAGGGCACCGAAGCCGAGGTGACGGGGCTGGGGTCCTGGCTGGCCCTACGGCTGCCGCGGGTTCCGGTGCCGTGCAGCGACCTGGAGTTGCTCGGAATGAGCGTCGAGCAGTTCATGCTCAAACGGGTCGGCTACGGGATCTTCGGCCTCGTCCTCCCTTCTCTCCTCTACCTTGCCTACGTCGCAGTCGGCTTGTCCCTGCCGTGGATGGTCCCTCTCGGTGCTGGCCTTGTTCTCTGCGTGCTGTTCGCGCTGATCCCGGACCTGGCCGTGCGCAACCAAGCCCGTGAACGGCGCCAGGAGTTCCGCGCCGCCCTGTCCACCTACCTCGACATGGTCGCCCTGGAGCGGGCTGCCGGAGCAGGGCCCACCCAGGCTCTCCAAGCACCCGCCGACGTGTGCACCGGATGGGTGTTCAGGCGGATCGCAGAGGTCTTGCAGCAGGCCCGGCACGCTGGAGAGCAGCCTTGGCGCGGGCTGGCAGAGCTCGGCGAGAGGGCAGGAGTCACCGAGCTCACCGAACTCGCGGACATCGCGGAGGACGCCGGATCCGAAGGCACCCAGGTCCTGTCCACGCTGCTGGCCAAGGCCCAGTCCATGCGAACGGCAGCGCTGGCCGACGCCCGCGCCAAGGCCAACAGCCGCACCAGTGAGATGCCCGTCGCGATCGGGTTGTCGGTCTTCGGCTTCCTGGTGCTCGTCTGCTTCCCAGCCGTCTACAGGATCATGAGCTAGGAGGAGTTCCCATGGCCAAGTTCCTACCTCCCGAGATCGTCTATGTGATGGTCGTCCTCAAGGATCGGCTCCAGCGGGCACGTCAGGCATCTGACCGGGGCAGCATGTCGGCCGAGGCGATGATCATCATCGCAGCGCTCGTCCTCGTCGCCCTCGCGGTGATGGGCATCGTCACCGCGAAGATCATCTCCAAGGCCAACTCCATCGACCTCGGCTGAGCACATGCCGGGCGAACGAGGGGCGGTCACCGCCGAGGTAGTCATCGTCCTGCCCGTCGTCATGCTCACGATCCTGGCCTGCATGCAGGTGTGCCTGGTGTTCTTCGGCCAGTCCGTCGCGCTGGCCGCCGCTCAGGAAGGCGTGCGCGCCGCCCGCGCCGAAGGGGCATCCCGTACGGCTGGCGCCGCAGTGGCTCGGCGCTATGCGGAAAGGACCGCGGGCGGTTTCCTCCACTCGGTGACCGCGTCAAACGCGGGCGGCGCGACCACCATCCGGGTGATTGTGCGCGGCCGGACGCTATCGCTGGTGCCGTTCCTGCCCTCGATCCCCGTGGTCGCCGAGGCCGCCGGTGCAGTCGAGAGGTTCACGACGCCATGACCGATCGCGGCAGCGCCACCGCGGAGGCGGTCTTCGCCATCACCGCGATCGTCTTCGTCCTGCTCCTCGGGGTGGCCGCCGGGCGCGTCACTGTCGCCACGTTCGCCGTCGAGGCCGCCGCCAGAGACGCAGCCCGGCAAGCCTCCATCGCGCGCACCGCTTCTGCCGCTCGAGCGAATGCGGTTGTCAGCGCGACAGCATCGCTGAACAGCCATGGCGTGACATGCACCGCTCTGGGCGTCCATGTGGACGTCGGAGGCTTTGGCTCTGCGGTCGGGACTCCCGCCAGTGTGCGCGTCACGGTCTCGTGTGCCGTACCGCTGGAGGACGTGGCTTTCCCCGGCCTTCCCGGCAGCGTTCAGCGCCGAGCCACCTTCATCAGCCCGCTTGATCCTTACCGGGGGAGAGGATCATGAGGGCCTGGGGGGACGACGACCGCGGCTCCATCACCGCCTACGCAGTCATCCTGATCGCTGTCTTGCTCCTCTTCGTCGGCTTGGCCGTCGACGGCGGGGCCAAGCTGCGCGCCGGGTGGGAAGCCATGGGCGTCGCCGAAGAGGCCGCCCGTGCTGGAGCCGGCCAGCTCGACCGAGAAGCGGTTTATCGCGGCGGGCGAGCCATCGTCGATCGAGGCGCCGCCGTACGAGCTGCCCAGAACTACCTCGCCGCCAGCGGGCACGCCGGTTCGGTGAGCATCGCAGGTCCAGACTCGATCCGAGTCAGCGTGACGGTCACCAAGACGACCTGGTTGCTGTCAATGGTGGGGATCTCCTCGGTCAGCATGACGGCCACGGCGACCGCTGACCTGGTCACCGGTGTGGAAGGGCCGAACCGATGAGCATCCCCCGGCATCTCCGTGCCCTCAATGCGATCGCTGTGCTGCTGGGCATCGTCGTGGGATTCCCGGCGCTCCTGCATGCCACCGTCGGCTCGCCGATCCCCGACCGCCTGCCCACGATCGAGCAGATCATCGATAACCTGAGCCGCCCAGACGATGGCAGCCTGCTGATCAGCACATTGGAGTGGGTGGCCTGGGCAGCGTGGGCCTGGTTCGTCACAACCTTGGCCGTGGAGATCCTGGCGCGCTTCAGGCAGGCGCGGATCAGGCCTCGCATGCCAGACGTGCTTGGCATGCGCCGGTTCGCGGCGTATCTGATCACGTCGGCTACTTTGCTCGCCAGTGCTCCCGCCGCCCTGGCCGCACCTGCACCTTCTCAGGTCGTCGCCACAGCGCCGGTGGATCCGGCCCCGAAACCGCCTGAGCCAAAGATCTACAAGGTGAAACCGGGCGACACGCTCTGGAAGATCGCCAGCCGTCAGCTCGGCAACCCGCGGCGATGGATGCAGATCTGGCGGCTCAACGCTCATCATCGCCAGGCCGACGGCAGGTTCTTGTCCGACCCCGACCTCATCCAGCCGGGCTGGGAGCTACGTCTCCCGAGCAAGAAGCCAGCTCCTCATGAGCCGAAGACGACCGCTCCGCATCACCGGACGCGGCAGGCCACACCGCCCGTGCCAACGGCGAGTCCCGAACCCACGCGGCCAGTTCCGAGAACCACAGAGCAGGAAGACCAGGCAGTGATCACGATCCGGCTGCCCTCCGGCTCACTGATCACGCTGGCGTATGTGGCCGGGATCAGCACGGCCTACGTCGCGGCTCGCTTCCGGCGCCGCCGAACCTCATCGGCACCGGAAAGCGCCACACCCACTCCCGAACCGGAGCCGGCGCCAGCCATACGAGAGATCCGCCGGGCTCACATGCAGGCACACAGCGACCGTGGAGAACCAGCTCTATCCGATGCCGAGCTACTCCGGCAACGGCACGAAGCGATCGACGTTCCGGACACGATCGCACTCGCGGACGGCGTACAAGCTGGACTGTCCGGCCTGGGCCTCGGGCTTACCGGCCCCGGCGCGTCCGCCGTGGCACGCTACCTCGTGAACGATCTCGTACAGCAGGCGCACAACTACCGCACGCACGTGATCATGTGTGCTGACATGGCTCATGAGCTCTACGGCACGTCGCCCGAGGGCGTGCCGGGGCTGACGGTCACCGATTCGGCGGGCGCGGCGTTCAGGATGTTCGAGGAGCGCCACTTCACCCGGCGGCGTATGGTCCTGGAGCGCGAGGCGAGTGGGATCGATGAACTTCGTGACCGGGATCCGAGCGAGGCGCTGCCCGCGGTGATCCTGGTGACCGGCCCCGAAGACGAGCTCTACACGACCGTCGGATCGCTCCTGACAGCCGGCCGGATGACCGGCACCGGGGTGATCGTCCTGGGAGAGTGGCCGCCGGGAACCACTTGCCGGATCGGCGAAGACCGCCACGTCACCGAAGCGGACGGCCCGCTTGCCGGCGATCTCCTCGGAACGGAGATGTACCACCTCGGGCAGGCCGAGGCTGCCCAGCACCTTCAGCAGCTCGCAGAGCCATCGGCTGGCGAGCCGGAGATCGCCCTTCCACAGGGTGTGGATATGTGGCGCGGCCCTCAGCTCGTGAGGCTGTCGATCCTGGGGCCGCCGCTCGTCCAGATTCGTGATCGGCCGATGCCGCTTGATCTGAGCTGGCTGCAGCTGAACGCCCTCGCCTACCTCGCGCTCCACCCCGAAGGCGTCACCAACGCACAGCTGACGACCGCTCTGTGGCCGGACGAGGTCGGGAAAGATCTGCACAACACGCTGCGACACCTCCGCGAGGCTCTCGTCTCCGCCACGGGCTACGTTAACCCCGAGCCGAGGACCGCTCCGTTCATCAGCGCCTCGACCACCAAGCGGACCGCCGTCTACCGCATCGACACCTCGCTGATCAGCGTGGATCTCCACGACTACCTGGCCGCTCTGGACCAGGTCAAGACGGCAGCCGACGATGAGGAACGAGTGGCCGCCCTCTCGCGGGCCGCAGCCTTGTGCCGGGGGGAACTTCTGAAAGGGCTGGAGCCCGAGTGGGTGGACGAGCATCGATACGCGCTGACACGTTCGCAGGCCGACACCCTCAGCCGTCTGGTCGCACTCCGCGAGCACGATGATCCGGAGGAGGCCATCGCACTCCTCGAGCGCGTTCGCATCCTCGAACCGGGGGCCGAAGACGCGGCCATCCAGATCGCTCGCATCCAGCTTCGGCTGGGCCGTCGCGACGATGCCCGCCGAACCATCGAACTCCTCCGTCGTGAGCTCGACTTCCTCGGCCTGCGCATGAGCCCAGCGGCAACGAGGCAGGTTGCCGAACTGTTCAGCAATTAGCTTTCCACCATGATGCCTTTGGGCTTGCCGTAGGCGCGGTGGAACCACACCATGTCAACGGATGGCCCACTGGCGAGAGGTCCCAAACCTCGCTCAACGATCCCACTGCCAGCGACAACACCTTAAAAATTACTAAGGCGCGGTGAGGCGCTACACGGGTTGAACGCGTAGAGCCGGTCATGTGATCACGGTGGTCTCCTCCATGGTGAGTCCGGTCTGGGCCAGGCAGCCGTCGATCAGATGGGGCCGGTACTGGATCTTCTTGAGGTTGCGCTTGATGATCCGGGCGAGTGCGGTTAGAGCCTGCTGACAAAGGCTTAAGTCCTGGTGGGGATGGGCCC
>NZ_KZ084341.1 GCF_002093975.1 Thermoactinospora rubra | reverse complement strand
CGACGACCATGAGGTGGTACGGCGGGGCGTGGCCGCCCTGCTGGAAGCCGAGGACGACATCGAGGTGGTCGGCGAGGCCGGAACCGCCGCATCCGCCATCGCCCGCATCCCGGCGCTGCGGCCGGACGTGGCCGTGCTGGACGTGCGTCTGCCCGACGGCACCGGCGTGGACGTCTGCCGCGAGGTCCGCTCCCGCCTGCCCGAGCTGCGCTGCCTGATGCTCACCTCCTACGCCGACGACGACGCGCTGTTCGACGCCGTCATGGCCGGGGCGTCCGGCTATGTGCTCAAGCAGATCCACGGCTCAGATCTGGTCGGGGCGGTGCGCACCGTCGCCTCCGGCCAGTCCCTGCTGGACCCCCAGACCACCGCCGCCATGCTGGCCCGGCTGCGCGACCAGACCGCGCGCCGCGACCCGCTGGCCGCCCTGACCGACCAAGAACGCCAGATCCTGGAGCTGATCGGCGAGGGGCTGACCAATCGGCAGATCGGCGAGCGGCTGTTCCTGGCCGAGAAGACGGTCAAGAACTACGTCTCCAACCTGCTGGGCAAGCTGGACATGCAACGCCGTACCCAGGCCGCCGCCCTGGCCGCCCGCCTGAAGGCCGACCGCCGCGACCACGCCTGACCCCGACGCCTGACCGGCACGTCCTTCACACTACGGACTCCTGGCGCCCGCACTAGGGACTTCCGTCCCTACTCGGTCTCCTCCCCCGGCGGTGGGATGGAGGCATCGAGGAGGTGCAGGATGCGCACCACAGTGAAGGACATCATGACGACCGGCGTGGTGTCGGTCACCCCCCGTACGCCGTTCAAGGACGTCGCCGAGACCCTCATCGCCCACGCCGTCAGCGCCGTTCCCGTCCTGGACGGCGACGGCCGAGTCATCGGCGTGGTCTCCGAGGCCGACCTGCTGCGCAAGGAGGAGTTCCGCGAGCAGTACTACCGCGAGGGCTACAAGCCGCCGCTGAAGGTCCGGCTGCGCCACCGCGACGCCCGCGACAAGGCCGCCGGGGACACCGCCGCCGACCTCATGACCGCCCCGGCCGTCACCATCCCCCGCGACGCCACCGTGACGCAGGCCGTCCGCATCATGGACGAGCGCGACGTCAAGCGGCTGGTCGTCGTGGACGGCGACGGCTGCCTGGCCGGCATCGTCTCCCGCAGAGACGTGCTGAAGGTGTTCACCCGCGACGACGCCGACATCGCCCGCGAGATCCGCGAGCAGGTGCTGGAGCGCGGGCTGTGGGTGAACACCGGCCGGGTGCGCGTGGACGTCGCCCACGGCGTGGTCACCCTGAGCGGCCGGATGAACCGTCGCAGCGAGGCCGACATCGCCGTCCGCCTCACCCGCCGCGTCAACGGCGTCGTCGACGTGGTCGACGAGCTGACCTGGGCCGAGGACGACGACCGCGCCTGGGCCGGGCGGTAGCCATGCTGGTCCGCGAGGTCATGACCAGCCCGGTGGTCACCGTACGGCCCGCCGATCCGGTACGGCGGGCGATCCGGTCCCTGTACGGCCACAACGTCACCGCCGCCCCCGTCGTCGACGAGGACGGCCGGATCGTCGGCGTGGTCAGCGAGCTGGACTTGCTGCGCGGCGAGTTCGAGCCCGACCCCCGCGCCCATCTCCGGCCGGTCGCCGGCGCCGCCGTACCGCCGCCGCGGACCGTGGCCGAGGTCATGACCAGCCCGGTCGTGACGGTCACCGAGACCACCGACGTGGCGGACGCGGTCGAGCTGATGGTCGGCAAGCGCGTCAAGAGCCTGCCGGTCACCCGCGAGGGCCTCGTCGTGGGCATCCTGAGCCGCCGCGATCTGATGGCCATGCTCGCCCGGCCCGACGAGGAGCTGCGCCGCGACGTCGAGACCGCGCTGCGCGAGCAGTACCCCACCGGCCCGCGCTGGCAGGTCGCCGTCCGCGACGGCATCGCCGAGCTGACCGGGCCGGCGCACCCCGACGCCGACGCCATCGCCGATGTGATCGCCAGAACCGTCCCCGGCGTCGTCCGGGTCACCCACAGGAGGACTCCATGAGAACCACCGTCCAGGACGTGATGACCACCGAGGTGGCCGCCGTCAATGAGAAGGCCGGCTTCCACACCGTCGCCCAGCTCCTCATCGACCGCCAGGTCAGCGGCGTGCCGGTCATCGACGACGACGACCGGGTCGTGGGCGTCGTCTCCGAGGCCGACCTGCTGTGCAAGGAGGAGTTCAAGGAGCGCTACTACGGCGACGCCTACTTCCCGCCGCTGCGCGCCCGGCTGCGCCACATGACCGGCAGCGAGCACGGCACCTACCGCAAGTCCCAGGGCGAGACCGCGGGCGAGCTGATGACCTCCCCGGCCATCGTCACCACGCCGCAGTCGCCGGTCGTGGCCGCCGCCCGGTTGATGGACAAGCACGGCGTCAAGCGACTGCCCGTGGTGGACGCCGACGGCCGCCTGGCCGGCATCGTTAGCCGCCGCGACCTGATCAAGGTGTTCGTCCGCGGCGACGAGGAGATCAAGGAGGCTGTCCTGCAGGGACTCCCGCTGCACGCCGTCCCCAAGGTCCACATCGAGGTGAGGGACGGCGTCGTCACCCTCACCGGCCAGACCGACCGGCACACCGAGGCCATCTCGGCGGTACGGCACGCCGAGAACGTCGACGGCGTCGTGGCCGTCCGCGACGAGCTGACCTGGAAGACCGACGACGTCGCGCTCAATCCCCCAGTGTGGGGCGGGGCCTGAGCATGGACCCGGTCGTCCTGGACTCCCTCGACCCGCTGATCGGCCGGTTGCGCGCTCGCGGCTACGCCGTCGTGGGCCCAACGGTCCGCGACGGCGTGATCCGCTTCGCCGAGCTCGGCTCGGCGGCCGATCTGCCGCGCGGCTGGAGTGACGAGCAGGAGCCGGGCCGCTACCGGCTCCGGCAAGGGGACGACCTGGTCTTCGGGTTCGCCGCGAGCCCCGACTCGGCCAAGCGGTACACGCAGCCGCCGCGGTCGTCGCTGTTCCGCTGGCGGGACGGCGTCGCGGAGGAGACCCCGGTGGAGGCGCCGAGGGTGGCGTTGCTCGGGGTGCGCGCCTGTGACCTGGCGGCGATAGCCGTACAGGACCGGGTGTTCCTGGGCGGGCGGCACCCCGACGAGGCGTACCGGGCGCGGCGGGAGGCCCTGTTCCTCGTCGCGGTCAACTGCGCCGTGCCGTCCGGGACGTGCTTCTGCGCCTCCATGGGCACCGGGCCGCGCGCCACCACGGGCTTCGACCTCGCGCTCACCGAGCTGGCCGAGCCGCACCTCTTCCTGGCCGAGGCGGGCAGCGAGCGCGGCGGCGAGCTGCTGGCGGAGCTGCCACACCGGCCCGCCGGCCCCGCCGACCTGGAGGCCGCCGACGAGGTCTCCCGTACGGCCGCCGCCCGCATGGGCCGGCACGTCGACCTCGACGGCGTCAAGGAGCGGCTGGTGGAACAGCGCGAGTCGCCCGTGTGGAACGAGATCGCCAGCCGCTGCCTCACCTGCACCAACTGCACCATGGTGTGCCCGACGTGCTTCTGCACCACCGTCGAGGACGCCACCGACCTCGCCGGCGGCGGCGCGGAGCGCGTCGAGCGGTGGGACTCCTGCTTCACGCTCGGCTTCACGGAGCTGGGCGGCGCACCGGTCCGCGGCTCCGGCGCGGCCCGCTACCGGCAGTGGCTGACCCACAAGTTCTCCACCTGGGTCGACCAGTTCGGCACCTACGGCTGCATCGGCTGCGGCCGGTGCATCACCTGGTGCCCGGCCGGCATCGACATCACCGAGGAACTGGAGCGGCTGCGATGATTCCCACGCCCTATCGGGTGCGCTCCCGCCGCCCGGACCGGGCCGACACCGTCACCCTCACCCTGGAGCCGGTCGAGGGCGCGTGCCCGCCGTTCCTGCCGGGCCAGTTCACCATGATCTATGCGCCGGGCGTGGGCGAGATCCCGATCTCCATCAGCGGCCACGCCCGCTCCGGCGGCTACCTGCAGACCATCCGCGCCGTCGGCGCGGTCAGCCGGGCCCTGTGCGGCGTGCGGGTGGGCGACGTGGTCGGGGTGCGCGGGCCGTACGGCACGCACTGGGACCTGGCCGCGACGGCGGGCATGGACGTCGTCGTCGCGGCGGGCGGGCTCGGCCTGGCCCCGCTGCGGCCGGTGATCCGCGAGCTGGCCGCGCACGGCGCCCGCTACGGCCGCATCAGCCTGATCGCCGGCACCCGTACCCCGGCCACCCTGCTCTACCCGCGCGAGCTGGCGCGCTGGGCGCGCGACTTCGACGTGCTGGTCACCGTCGATCACCCGGACCGGGCCTGGAAGGGGCCGGTGGGGCTGATCACCAAGCTGGTGGACCGGATCGTCTTCGACCCCGCGCGCACCTGCGCCTTCGTCTGCGGTCCCGAGATCATGATGCGTGCCACCGCCGAGAGGCTGATGGGCCGCGGCGTCCCGGCGCACCGCATCGCGGTGTCGCTGGAGCGCAACATGAAGTGCGGCATCGGCCTCTGCGGGCACTGCCAGCTGGGGCCGCTGTTCGCGTGCGCCGACGGGCCGGTGCTGGGCTATGACCGGGTGGCGGCACTGATGGAGGTGAAGCAGCTGTGAAGAAGCTCGCCGTGTGGAAGTTCGCCTCCTGCGACGGCTGCCAGCTCACCCTGCTGGACTGCGAGGACGAGCTGCTCCGCGTCGCCGCGCGGGTGGAGATCGCCTACTTCCTGGAGGCCTCCAGCTCCAGGGACCCCGGGCCGTTCGACCTGTCGCTGGTGGAGGGGTCGATCACCACGCCGGAGGACGCCGAGCGGATCCGTCACGTGCGGCGGGTGTCCAAGCATCTGGTGACCATCGGGGCGTGCGCGACCGCCGGCGGCGTCCAGGCGCTGCGCGACCTGTCGGACGTGAAGGAGTTCCTGTCGGTGGTCTACGCCCGTCCCGACTACATCTCGACCCTGGAGCGGTCGACGCCGATCTCCGCGCACGTGCCGGTGGACTTCGAGCTGCGCGGCTGCCCCATCGACAAGCGGCAGCTGCTGGAGGTCATCGGCGCGTTCCTGGCCGGGCGGCGTCCCGTCGTGCCCGCGCACAGCGTGTGCGTGGAATGCAAGGCACGCGGGAACACGTGCGTGCTGGTCGCGCACGGCACCCCCTGCCTCGGGCCGGTCACCCAGGCGGGCTGCGGCGCGCTGTGCCCGGCCTTCAACCGGGGCTGCTTCGGCTGCTTCGGCCCGATGGAGACGCCCAACGCGGCCGCCCTGAAACCACGTCCCGACCAGAAGGTTCTCCAGTTGTACGGCAGCCGTTCCTGGGGGCAGCGTGACGCATAAGACGATCCGCGTCGGCGGGCTCACCCGCGTGGAGGGCGAGGGCGCGCTGCTGGTCCGCGCCCGCGCGGGCCGCATCACCGATCTCCAGCTGCGCATCTACGAGCCGCCCCGATTCTTCGAGGCGCTGCTGCGCGGCCGGGACTTCACCGAGCCGCCCGACATCACCGCCCGCATCTGCGGCATCTGCCCGGTCGCCTACCAGATGAGCGCCTGCCAGGCGCTGGAGGCGATCTGCGGCGTGACCGTCGACGGGCCGCTGCGCGACCTGCGGCTGCTGCTGTACTTCGGCGAGTGGATCGAGTCCCACACCCTGCACATCTACCTGCTGCACGCCCCCGACTTCCTCGGCTATCCCAGCGGCATCGCCATGGCCCGCGACCACCGCCCGGTCGTGGAGCGCGGGCTGGCGCTGAAGAAGGCCGGCAACGAGCTGGTGGCCGCCGTGGGCGGGCGCGCCATCCATCCGGTCAACGTACGGCTGGGCGGCTTCTACCGCGCTCCCACACGTGCCGACCTGGCGCCGGTCGCCGAGCGGCTGCGCCGCGCCCGCGATCTGGCGCTGGAGACCGTGTCCTGGGTGGCGGGCTTCGACTTCCCGCCGGTCGAGCACGACTACCGCTTCCTGGCCCTGACCCATCCCGGCGAGTACGCCATCCTGTCGGGCACGCCCGCCGTCAGCGACGGCACCCGCTTCCCCGTCGAGGACTGGCCCGCTCACGTCGTGGAGGAGCAGGTGCCGCACTCCACCGCCCTGCACGCCCGCCTGGACGGCTCCCCCGGCTACCTCACCGGCGCGCTGGCCCGCTACGCCCTCAACTCGGCGCGGTTGTCGCCGCTCGCCCGGGAGGCCGCCGCCTCGGCCGGGCTGGGTCCGGTCTGCCGCAACCCCTACCGGAGCATCGTCGTGCGGGCGGTCGAGGTGGTCCATGCCTGCGACGAGGCGGTGCGGATCATCGACGGCTACACCGAGCCGGACGCGCCCGCCGTACCCGTCACGCCTCGTGCCGGGGTGGGCCACGGCGCGTCCGAGGCGCCACGCGGCACCCTCTACCACCGCTACCGCGTCGACGACGCCGGGCGGATCGCCGAGACCGACATCGTGCCGCCCACCGCCCAGAACCAGGCCCGCATCGAGGAGGACCTGCGGGCCCTGCTGGAGCCCCGCCTCGATCTGCCGGTCGCGCGGCTGACCGAGCTGAGCGAGCAGGCTGTGCGCAACCACGACCCATGTATCTCCTGCTCGGCGCACTTCCTCGACCTGCGCCTGGACCATGGTTAGGGCCGTCGTCGTCGGCGTCGGCAACGACTACCGGGGCGACGACGCCGCCGGCCTGGAGGTGGCCCGGCGGCTCGGCGGCCTGGAGAACGGCGGCGACCCCGCCCAGCTCATCGACTTTTGGGCGGGCGCGGAGCTCGCCGTCGTCGTCGACGCCGCCCACGCCCACGACCCACCCGGCACGATCCGCCGCCACGAGGGCCTGGACCTGCCGGCCCGGTGCCAGGCCAGCACCCACGGCCTGAGCCTGGCCGACGCCGTGGAGCTGGGCCGCGCCCTGGGCCGGCTCCCGCGCCGGCTGGTCGTCTACACCGTGGAGGGGGCGGACTTCGGCATCGGCCGGCCGATGTCACCCGAGGTGCGGGCGTCGGTGGATGAGGTGGTGCGGGCCGTCGGCAGGGACCTTCGGCTAGCAGATCCGCGGTAGCTGTTCCCCCACCAGCATGTCGACCACGCGGGTGGAGCCGACGAGGGTGCGCATGACGACCCGGCCCGGATGGTCTTCGACGAGCTGCCCGATCCGGCGGGCGCCCGAGCCTTCTGGCAGGGCGCGCATGACGGCCAGCACCTCGTCGGTCTTCTCGGGGCTTACGAAGGCGACCAGGCAGCCCTCGTTGGCCACGTGCAGCGGGTCCAGGCCGAGGATCTCGCAGGCCGCCGCCACCTGGGCGGGTACCGGGACAGCGGGCTCCTCCAGCTCCACGCCGACGCCGGAGGCGGCCGCCAGCTCGTTGAGCGCGCTGGCCAGGCCACCGCGCGTGGGGTCGCGCAGAGTGTGCACGCCGTACCCACCGGCGTCGATCATCGCGGCGACCAGGCGGTGCAGCGGGCGGCTGTCGGAGGCGATCTCGGTCTCGAAGCCGAGCCCCTCCCGCGTGCTGAGGATGGTCACCCCGTGCAGGCCGATCGGCCCCGAAACCAGAACGACGTCGCCCGGCCTGCCATGGGAGGCGGACACCCGTGCGCCGGGCAGTCGCACGCCGATCCCGGTGGTGGTCACGAACAGCCCGTCGGCGGCGCCCCGGCCCACGACCTTGGTGTCGCCGGTGACCACCCGCACGCCGCACTCCCGTGCCGCCGTGGCCGCCGAGGCGGTGACGCGGCGCAGCTCCTCCAGCGGCAGCCCCTCCTCCACGATGTAGGCGAGGCTGAGCGCGACCGGCCGGGCGCCCATCATGGCCACGTCGTTGACCGTGCCGTGTACGGCGAGCGAGCCGATGTCGCCGCCGGGGAAGAAGCGCGGGGTGATGACGAAGGCGTCGGTGCTCATGACGACCTCCGGCGTGCCGGTCGTCACGACGGCGGCGTCCTCCAGGGCCGAGCCGCCCAGCCGGGGCGTCAGGTCGGCCAGCAGCTCGGCCATGAGCTGGCCGCCCGAGCCGTGCCCGAGCAGGACGCGCTCGGTCTCGGCCAGCGGCGCCGGGCAGGTGGCGGCGATCGGGTCGAACGCGGTGCTCATGGCGAAGGTGTCCTTCCCGCTGAGTAGTAGGCGGCGCACGTGCCCTCGGCCGACACCATCGGCGCGCCGAGCGGGCGCCGCGGGGTGCAGGCGGTGCCGTAGGAGGGGCATTCCAGCGGTGTGCGGGTGCCGCGCAGGATGTCGCCGGCGATGCAGCCGGGATGTTCGGTGGCGGTCACGCCGTCCACGCCGAAGCGCAGGACGGCGTCGTAGGCGGCGAACTCGGGAGCCAGCACCAGCCCGCTGGCCGGGATCGGGCCGATGCCGCGCCAGGTCTGGTCGGCCACCCGGAAGGCGCGGCGCATGGCGTCCTGGGCGGCGGTGTTGCCGGTACGGCGGACCGCGCGGGCGTACTGGTTGGTCACCTCGAAGCGGCCTTCCTCCAGCTGCCGCACCGCCATGAGGATGCCCTCCAGCAGGTCCAGCGGCTCGAAGCCGGTGACCACGATGGGCGTGCGGTAGCGCGCGGCCAGCGGCTCGTACTCGGTCCAGCCCATCACCGCGCACACGTGGCCGGCGGCCAGGAAGGCGTCCACCGAGGCCGACTCCATGATCGCCACCATGGCGGGCGGGACGAGCACGTGGCTGACGAGCATGCTGAAGTTGGTCAGGCGCTGAGCGGCGGCCTGGATGACGGCCATCGCGTTGGCCGGGGCGGTGGTCTCGAAGCCGACCGCGAAGAAGACCACCTCGCGCTCGGGATGCGTGCGCGCGAGCCGTACGGCGTCCAGCGGCGAGTAGACCACGCGCACGTCCGCACCGCGCGCCTTGGCCGACAACAGGTCGGAGGTGGAACCGGGCACGCGCAGCATGTCGCCGAACGAGGTGAAGATCACCTCGGGGCGGGCCGCGATGGCCAGTGCCCGGTCGATCACCTCCAGCGGCGTCACGCACACCGGGCAGCCGGGCCCGTGCACCATCCGGACCGGGATGAGCTCGTCGATGCCCTGGCGGACGATGGTGTGGGTCTGGCCGCCGCACACCTCCATGATCGACCAGGGGCGGGTGGCGGCGGCCCTGATCTGGTCGACGAGGCTCCGAGCCAGCACCGGGTCGCGGTACTCATCGAGATACTTCATCGAGCCCTCCGGGGATGGCGCGCAGGATCTCCAGGGTGCGGCGCGCCTCTTCCTCGTCGACCTGGGAGATGGCGAAGCCGACATGGACGATCACGTAGTCGCCCACGCGCGCCTGCGGGGTGAAGGACAGGCAGACCTCGCGGCGGACGCCGTCGAAGTCCACCACCCCCATCTCCTCGGCGACGGCGACGATCCGGCCCGGCACTCCCAGGCACATCACGGCGTCCCATGGCGTGACGGGGCTCCCAGGCGGGCGGCGGCGACGGCGGCCTGGCCGAAGCTGATGCCGCCGTCGTTGACCGGGATCCGCTCGCCGATGTAGGGGTCGAACCCGGCCTCCTCCAGGCGGGCCAGCACGTCGGTGGCCAGCAGCCGGTTCTGGAACACCCCGCCCGACAGGCACACGGTGCTCACGCCGGTCTCGGCCGCGGCGCGCTCGCACATCAGCACCGTGACCGCGGCGATCGTGGCGTGGAAGGCGGCGGCGATGCGCTCGACCGGCTCGCCGTCAGCCTTGGCGGCCAGCAGGTCGCCCAGCGTGGCCACCCCGTCGTACACCCACAGGCCCTCGCGCCGCTCCAGCCGCCAGGCCAACGGGGCGACCGGCACGGTCTTCTCGCACCGGCCGCCAGGGAGGTCGGCGTCGCCGGCCCGCAGAGCGGCCGACGCCGCGTGCTCCAGCCGCATCGCGGCCTCGCCCTCGAACCGGTTCTCCTCGCACAGCCCCAGCAGCGCGGCGGCGGCGTCGAACAGCCGTCCGGCGCTGGAGGCGGGCGGGCAGTTGACGTCCCGCTCGATCATGCGGCGGATCACCTGGGTCTCTGCGTCGGCGGCGAGACCTTGCGGGGTGGGCTGGCCGATGGTCGTCTCGCCGCCGAGCAGGTAGCCGAGTGCCATGCGGGCGGGCCGCCGTACGGCTGCCGCGCCGCCGGGCATCGGCGCATGGGAGAAGCGGCCCAGCCGCCGGTAGCCGAGGTAGTCGGCCAGCAGCAGCTCCCCGCCCCAGAAGGTGCCGTCGTCGCCCAGGCCCAGCCCGTCGTAGGCGACGCCGAGGAACGGCCCGGCCAGCCCGTGCTCCGCGGCCACCGCCGCCACGTGCGCGTGGTGGTGCTGGACGGCGACGCGACGCGGCAGGCGCCGGGCCAGCGCCGTGGACAGGTATCCGGGATGCAGGTCGTGGGCGGCGACGACCGGGTCGATGTCGTGCAGCGCCGCCAGCCGCCGCAGCGCGGCCTCATAGGCCTGCAGGGTCTCGGCGTCCTCCAGGTCGCCGACGTGCGGGCCGATGACCGCCCTGCCGCCGTGCGCCAGCGTGAAGGTGCTCTTGAGCTGGGCGCCCACGGCCAGCAGCGGCTCGCGAGTGGCCACCGGCAACCCCAAGGGCGCGGGGGCCAGGCCCCGGGCTCTGCGGATGACGGTGGCGCGGGACCCCAGCGAGCGCACCACCGAGTCGTCGTAGCGGCTCACGATGGGCCGGTCGTGGTCCAGCACCCCGTCCACCGGCAGGTCGACGCGGCCGGTCGGCATGGGGCTGTCGGCCACGTTGGCGCTGGTCACCACCAGCGGGCGGCGTAGCTCGTGCATGAGCAGGTGGTGCAGCGGTGTGGTGGGCAGGAACAGGCCGACGTCGCCCACGCCGGGGCTGACGTTGGCGGCCAGCATGCCGTGGCGGCGCGGCGCGAGCAGGATCGGCGCCGCCGTACCGGCCAGCACCTTCTCGTCGGCGGGCGTGAGGTGGGCCAGCGTGTGCGCGGTCACCAGGTCGCGGACCATGACGGCCAGGGGCTTGGCCTCGCGTGCCTTCAGCTCCCGCACCCGGGCCACGGCCGCCTCGTTCATCGCGTCGCACACCAGCTGGAAGCCGCCCAGCGCCTTGAGGGCCACCACTCCGCCGGCGGCGATCACCGCGGCGGCGGCGCGCAGCGCCTCATCTCTCGTGGCTCCGTGGAAGCGCAGCTGCGGGCCGCAGCGCGGGCAGGCGACCGGCTCGGCGTGGAAGCGGCGATCCGCCGGATCGTGGTACTCCCGCGCGCACTGCTCGCACATCGCAAAGCGCCGCATCGCGGTGCGTTCCCGGTCGTACGGCAGCGCCTCGATGATCGTCGCCCGGGGGCCGCAGGCGGTGCAGTTGATAAAGGGATAGCGGTAGCGGCGATCAGCCGGGGCGAACAGCTCCCGCAGGCAGTCGGCGCAGGTGGCCAAGTCGGGCGGGACCTCGGGCGACGTGCCGGCCGCCGGCACGCTGTCCTCGATCGTGAACTCCGCGGGCGACACGGCCGCATCGGCGGGCGACACGGCGATGTCGGCGATGCACGCCGCCTCGGGTCTTCCCCTCCGCAGGCCCGAGACGAACGCCTCCAGCTGCTCCGGCATTGCCACCGCGATGATCACCACCTGACCGCCCGCGTTGCGCACGCTCCCCCGGATGCCCAGGCTCGTGGCCAGCCGATGGACGAACGGGCGGAACCCCACGCCCTGGACGGTGCCCCGCACCTCCACCCGCCAGGCCGACGCCGCGGTCGCCGTGACCGTCATCGCAGCCCGCCGTTCCCCGGGCCGGACCGGATCACGGCGAGCGGGCACCGGGCGTGGTGCAGCATCGCCTGGCTCACCGAACCCATGATCAGCCCGGTCACCTGGCCGTGCCCGTGTGAACCGACGACCAGCAGGTCCGCCCCCTCCGAGGCGTCGCGCAGCACCTCCACCGCATGGCCGTGGATCACCTCGGTGATCACCTCCACGTCCGGATAGCGCTCCCGCCAGCCCGCCAGGACCTCTCCCAGCAGCCGCTTCTCGTCATCCTCCCCGGAGGAGGCGTGCAGCACGCTGGTGGCCTCGTGCCAGGTCCAGGCGTGGACCGCGTGCAGCCGCGCCTTGCGCAGCTCCGCCTCGGCGAAGGCGAAGGCCAGCACCGGCTCGCCCGCCGGTGAGCCGTCCACGCCCACCACGATCTCCTCGCGCGGGCTGCGCGACAGCGCCCGGACCACCACCACGTCGCACTGCGCGTGCCCGGCCACGCCCTGCGCCACCGAGCCCAGCAACAGCCCCGAGAAGCCGCCCATGCCGTGGCTGCCCACCACCAGCAGCTCCGCCTCCGGCGCGAGCTTGAGCAGGGCAGTGCGCGGATCATCGCCCAGCAGTGCCCGCTCCACCACGAGCGAGGGCGCCTCGCGCCGGGCCCGGTCCACCCCGGCGGTCAGGACGACCTCGGCCCCCTCGCGCATCCACCGCGCCACTCCCGCCAGCCGGTCGGTGTCGGTGGCGTCCCGTGCCCAGCCGGGCATCGCGTGGGCGACCAGCAGCTTGCGCCCGCGCAGGGCCGCCTCCCTGGCTGCCCAGGCCACCGCGTCCAGCGCGGCCCGCGACCCGTCCACACCCACCACGATCATCGCGTGTCCCCTCATCGGCTGTTTTCATCCCAGCAGCCGGGCCCTGACCTGCCCAGGGCCGATCAGCCCAGGCGTTCAGGGACTTTCGGCCCTGCCGTACGGCACGGCGGGCGGGCTGATCGGCGGCCCGGCAGCGACCTTCGCCCCTGTGGCTGCCTACCGGGCCGGGCGAGGCTGGTGTCATGCGATGCGAAGCCTCCCGGCTGGTCACGCTCTCGCCGCGGGAGTGCCTGGACCTGCTGTCGTCGGCGGAGATCGGGCGGATCGTCTTCACCGACCGCGCGCTCCCGGCCGTGCAGCCGGTCAATTTCCGACTGGACGGCGATCGCGTCGTCATCCGCACGGCCGCCGGCTCCAAGCTGGCCGCCGCCACGCGCAACGCGATCGTCGCCTTCGAGGCCGACGACATCGACCCCGCCTCGCGGACCGGCTGGTCGGTCACCGCGATCGGGCACGCCCGCGCCGTGGAGGACCCCTGTGAGGTGGTACAGCTGGCGACCCTCCGGCTGGAGTGCTGGGCGCCGGGCGAGCGGGACCACTTCATCGAGATCAGGGTCGAGCACATCTCCGGCCGGAAGATCATGAGCGGTCGCGTCAACGGGAACGTGCGTGATGAGCCGCACGTCATCGCGTCCTGAGTGATCAGATGGCGTGGAGTCCGGCGCCTTGCCGAAGTTTGCCGAAAGGGACCAAAGGCCCTGCACGGCACCGCCTGCACGGGCTCACTCTCGATCTGGAAGGCAGCGAAGGGAGATCGCGGTGAGGACGCCACCACCTCTCGGTCCGCGCATCGTCGTCGGCGTGGACGACTCCATCGGCGCCCGATGGGCGCTGGCCTGGGCTATCGGAGAGGCACGGCTGCGGCGGCTGCCGCTTCACGTCGTCCATGTCTACCAGGAGACCGTGCGCGCCGCACAGCCGCCATGGTTCAGGGTCGTCGACCGGACGGCGCAGCTGCGAGCCGCCGACGTGATCCCTCGCCTGCTCCAGGAGGTCGCGACGGGGCAACTCGACGGTGTCGACGTCTCGGCGAGCGTGCGCCCGGGGGCGCCGGCCCAGGTCCTCGCCGAGCTGGGCAGAGGAACCGACCTCCTCGTCATCGGGCGGAGAGTCCGCTCACCGATCCGGCGGCTGCCGTCCCCCCGACATCGCCGCTTTCTGCCGGCGTCCGCAGGTACGGCTCCGCGCCGGGACCATCGACCATCGCCTGCGGGCACTTCGCCTCTTCGCCCGAGCATGTCGGGAGCCGAGCATCGACATGACAACGCACGCAGCAGTCCCGGCGAGGAGCACGACATGGCCATGATCGACCTCCACCGGTTCCCAGTAGTGATCTTCGAGACGGACGGGGTGCTCGCCGGCACCGACCGCGTCCACGCCGCCGCCTGGAAGCGCGTGTTCGACACCTACCTGCGGCAACAGCCCGGCCTGTCCCCGCACCAGACACGCCCGTTCGACGTCCACGACGACTACCTGCGCCACGTCGACGGCAAACTCCGCCTGGACGGGGCCCGCGACTTCCTGGCCTCCCGCGGCATCGTCCTGCCCGAGGGGCCGGACGGCAACGGCACGCTCGTCGGCCTGGGCTGCCTCAAGGACGTCGCCTTCCTGGCCGAAATCCGCCACGACGGCGTGGCTGTCTTCCCCGCGGCCCCGGGACTCGCCCGTGAGCTGCGCCGCCGGGGCGCCCATCTGGCCGCGGTCTCCGCCAGCCGCAACGGCGCCGAGATCCTCGCGCGCGCCGCTCTGGCCGACTTGTTCGACGCCGGCGTCGACGGCGCGGACGCCGCCCGGTTGCGGCTCGCCACGATGCCCGACCCGGCCATGCTGGCCGAAGCGGCCCACCGCCTGCACACCCAGCCGCACGAAACCGCGGTCGTCGCCGTCACCAGGCCCGCCCTGCAGGCCGCCTGGCGCGGCCGCTTCGGGCTGGTCATCGCCCTGCATCCGTACGATCGGGCCCACACCACTCCCGAACCGGCCGCCAATCAGGTGGTCCACGACCTTGCCGAGATCCAGGTCACGGGGCGGACCTCCGCACTCGGCGCGCACACCTGACTCATCAGGCACCCCGGCGCAGCCGTACCGCGAGCGGACGGCTGCGCCGCTCATGCCGGTCGCATTCGACCACTCCTCCCCCACCACTTCGACGGCCCGCGCGACCTGTTCGCCGACCCGGCCTTCGACCGGGCACGGCAGCAGGCGAACGAGGTAATGGACTACTTCCGCCGCCACGGCCCCTTCGAGCCGCACCGGCTGCCGCTGGAGGACCTGGAGTACACCACCATGACGGCGCTCACCCGGCGACTGGCCGGCCGGTGAACCCCGATGACCACCGAGCCGGCGACCCCGATCGGCTGAGCCGTCACCCGCGGACGGGCGTAGGGCCGAAAGGCCCGGGAGCCAGGGGCCATCGGCCCATGCCCGCACCCGGGACCGGAGCGGACACTGGCCTCATGCCCGGCGCATTGATGACGGATCTGTACGAGCTGACCATGGCCGCCGGCTACCTGCGGCACGGCATGACCGGCCAGGCGACCTTCAGCCTGTTCGCCCGCAGGCTTCCACCCACCCGCGGCTTCCTGGTGGCCGCCGGGCTGAGCGACTGCCTCGACTTCCTGGAGGGCCTGTCCTTCACCGACGAGGAACTGTCCTACCTGGCCGAGGTCCACGGCCTGCACGGCCTGGACGGCATGCGCTTCACCGGCGAGGTGTGGGCGGTCCCGGAGGGCCGCGTGGTGTACGCGAACGAGCCGCTCCTGGAAGTCACCGCCCCGATCGCCGAAGCTCAGGTGGTCGAGACGATGCTGCTCAACCACGTGACCTTCCAGACCAGCGTGGCCGGCAAGGCGGCCCGGTGCGTGCTGGCCGCCGACGGTGCGGACCTGGTCGACTTCGCCTTCCGGCGCACGCAGGGCGTCGACGCCGCCATGGCCGTCGCCCGCGCCACCGCGATCGCCGGCTTCGCGGCGACCAGCAACGTCGAGGCCGCTCGCCGGTACCGCCTGCGCGCCACCGGCACGATGGCGCACTCCTACATCGAAGCCTTCGCCGACGAGGCGACGGCGTTCGAGACCTTCGCCACCGACTATCCGGATCGGACCGTCTTCCTCGTCGACACCTACGACACCCTGGAGGGAGTCCGGGCCGCGATCGACGTGACCCGGCGGCTGCACCTGCCCGGCCAGGTCGGCGTGCGCCTGGACTCCGGCGACCTCGCGACGCTGTCCAAGCAGGCCCGCGCGCTGCTGGACGCCCACGGCCTGACCTCCGCCAGGGTCGTGGCCAGCGGCGGCCTGGACGAGCACCGCATCGCCGACCTGGTACGGCAGGGCGCCCCCATCGACGCCTACGGCGTGGGCACCAAGGTGGGAGTCTCGGCGGACGCACCCTCCCTGGACAGCGCCTACAAACTGGTGGAGTACGACGGCCGCCCGGTGATGAAGCTGTCACCCGGCAAGGCCACCGCACCGGGTCGCAAGCAGGTCTTCCGCGGCCCCTCGGGTGACGTGCTGGGCCTGCGCACCGAGCCGGCCCCGGCGGATCATGAGGCGCTCCTCATCCCCGTGATGCGCGGCGGACGCCGCCTGACGCCGCCGGAACCGCTGCCGGCCGCCCGGGACCGTTGTGCCGCCGACCTGGCGGCGCTGCCCGAGGCGGTCAGGTGCCTGGACGCGCCTGCCGCGCCCGCCGTACGCCTCAGCAAGCCACTGGCGGACCTGGCAGGCCAGGTCCGGGACGCCCTGGAGCGTCGGCTCGGGGACGCGACACCGCCGGCCGATCCACCGGACGACGGCATGCCATCCACCGGGGAACCTCGGGAGAGGTACTCCGCCCAGCAATGACCGTCTCGCGGGCTTCACGTCAACCGCCCCGGAGACGGGTGCGAGCCTGCGGCGGGACCCCACCGGTTCGCCCGTTGCCGCGGCGCCGGCGGACGATCCATGACAGAGCCGTCACGGTCACGACCGACGCCGGCGCGATGATCCACACCGGCGCGGGGAGGAGGTGAGGCGGCGCCTGCTGGGCGAGCACGAAGGCGCCCATGGCGAGCACGAACCAGCCGAACGCCTTGCGCAGCCGTTCGGCGTCGATGCGCCCGGCGAGACCGCCTCCGAGGACCCCGCCCGCCGTGGCTGCGACCGTGACCAGGACGGCGAGCGGCCAGTCGATCGATACGCCCTGCAGGTAGCCGGCGAGCCCCGCCGCGGACTTCATGGCGATCACCACCAGCGAGGGGCCGACGGCGGCGCTCATCGGCAGGCCGCCGAGCAGGACCAGCGCGGGGACCACCAGAAATCCTCCGCCTGCTCCGACGAGCCCCGTCACCAGGCCGACACCGGCGCCCTCGTCGATCAAGTGCAGGATGGGCAGGTCCCGGGCCTGCGTCCCCGGCTTGACGGTGCGGCGACCGCGGATCATGGCGACGGCCGTGGCGACCATCATCGCCGCGAACGCCGTCATAAGCAGCGCCTCGGGCAGGTGCGGGCCGAGCAGTCCCCCGGCGTAGGCTCCGGTCATTCCCGCCGCGCCGAAGATCAGCCCGGTGCGCCAGCGGACCCCGCCCCTCCTGGCGTGGCCGACGGCGCTGACGGCGCTGGTGACGGCGACCACGAGGAGGGAGGTCGCGATGGCCGCCTTCGCCGGGCCCCCGGCGAGGTAGACGAGCATCGGCACGGTGAGGATCGACCCGCTGCCGCCGAACAGGCCGAGGGTCACCCCGACGAGGGCGGCGGCGGTGAGCGTCAGCGCGAGCACGCCTCGACGCCCCCAGGGGTATAGCGAAGACACGCGTTCATGAGCCGGTGTCCACGGAATCGCGGCGCAGGCGGGCGATCGCCGCTTCGACGTCGCCCGACCGGTTGTAGGGCAGTTTGGCCAGCATCATGCCCATGGCGCAGGTGTCGGTGATCGCGGCGACCACCAGGCCCCCACCGATGAGCGCGGCCATGGCATTCGCCGCCGGAATCCACACGCCCGCCACCACCGAGGCCAGCACGATGCCACCCGCCACCAGGCGGACCTGCCGTTCCAGCGCCCAGCGCCTGCGGCCGTGGCCGCGTGCCACGGGTCCGCCCGCGGCGATCCAGGCGTTCATGCCGCCGTCCAGGACGGCGACGCCGGCCAGCCCGGCGTCGGCCAGAGCCTTCCTCGCCCTTTCCGCGCGGTTACCCGACTGGCAGACCAGCAGCATCTCGCCTCCGGCGTCGGTGACGATGCGTCGCAGGTGCGCGTCCACCTGGTCCAGCGGCAGATTGACCGCGCCCGGGACGTGAGCGGCCGCGAACTCGGCTGGGGTCCTGACGTCCACGACGAGGATGCCGGCATTGGCGGCCGGCAGAGATCTGGTGGAGGTCACGTCGATGAGGCTCAAGGGGATCTCCTTTCTCCAGGGTCGGGGTCAGGCGGCTCGGCGTGCCCGCAGGGCGGTGACCGCCTCGGGAACGCCGGCACCGGTGAGCACGACCGGCTGGTGGCCCTGGCGGGCCAGCTCGCCGGCGGCGATGGCGGCGCGTCGCCCGGAGCCGCAGGCGACCAGCACCGGACGGTCTCGGTCGAGCTCGGGGGGCACGCCCTGGGTGAACAGGTCGGGCAGGAACCGCTCCACCGCGCCCTCGATCCGCGCCACGGCCTGCTCGCTGGGCATGCGCACGTCCAGCACCTGCGCGTCCCGCTGGAGGAGCCGGGTCACGAAGTCCGGCAGCTCCAGGAGCGTGAAGGACTGGGTGGCGGCCTCGCCCAGGTCGTGCACGACGCCCTCGACCCGGTCCATGCCGATCCTGGCCAGCTGGGTGACCGCCTCGGCGACGTCCTGGTCTCGCTCGGCCACCAGGGTGATCGGCTCGCCGTACGGCAGGAGCCAGCCCGCCCAGACGCCGAAGTCGTCCCCCAGCTCGATCGCGAGCGAGCCGGGCAGCATGCCCGCGGCCTGTGCGCGCCGGGGGCGGATGTCCACGACGTGGGAACCGGACGGAACCTCCTCCACCTTCAGCTCGCGAACCCGGGTCGGCGGCATGGGCGGCACGCTGAGGGTGTTGGCCGGTCCCATGAACCGGTAAAAGGCCGGGATGGGCATCGGCTCGGCCAGCAGACGGTCGGCGAACTCCTCTACGCCGCCGATGGCCAGCAGAGGGTTCCCGGCGGCCTCGGCGCCGATGGTGGAAGTGTGGCGGCCGGCGCCGGTGGCGGTGCAGAACGAACCCTCGCCGTGGGTGGGGTAGAGGCCCACGCCGGGCGGGAGGGCCGCCAGCCGCCGTACCGAGCCGTGCTGCAGCCGGGCCAGCGTGCGCGCCCGCTCGGGGCCTAGCAGGTCCGGACGGCCGACCGAGGCGACCAGCAGGCTGCCGCCGGAGAAGACCGCCACCGGCTCGCCGTCGAGGAGCACCAGGTAGCTGGTGTGCTCCGGGGTGTGGCCGGGCGTGTGGACCGGCCGGATCACCAGGCCCTTGCCCGCCGCGATGTCCTCCAGGTGGAAGGCGGGCGTGTGGCGGTAGGCGGGCGCGGCGCCGGCGGGCATCACCAGCTCCGCACCCGTACGGCGGGCGGCCTGCTCGCCGCCGGAGACGTAGTCGTTGTGCAGGTGCGTTTCCAGCACGAACCTCAGCTCGACGTCGCGCTCGGCCGCCACGGCCAGGAAGCGGTCCAGGTCGCGCTGCGGATCGACAAGCACGCCCATGCCGTCGTGGGTCAGCAGGTAAGTCTGGTCGCCCAGGCCGGGCGTCCGGAATGCGATGACGTCCATGCGCCTCTTTCCCTTCTTATACCCCTGGGGGTATCTGTGAGACATGAAGACGCCCCGACAGGGCTCTTCGCGGCGTTACGCCAGGGCGAGGAAGAGCTTCTCCAGCTCGGCCACGCTCATCGGCGCCTCCTCGCCACGTTCCTGGGCGCGCTGGCAGTGCCGCAGCCCACTGGCGACGATCTTGAAGCCGGCCCGGTCGAGAGCTTTCGACACCGCGGCGAGCTGGGTCAGCACCTTGGTGCAGTCCTCTCCTGCCTCGATCATCGCGATCACTCCGGCGAGCTGCCCGTGCGCGCGCTTCAGCCGTGCCAGCGCGTCTCCAACCATGGCTTCGTTCAGTTCCACGATGCCAGCATACCCCCGGGGGTACCTACCCGGCAAAAACCGCTCGGACGAGGAAGGCCCAAGGTCCCACCGCTTTGGAGCCCTGGGACCCTGTGCCGGTCGTGCCGGGGCGCGGAAGGTGGATGGCAGAGACGCACTGGGCTCAGGAGGTCGTCATGAAAGCCGCAGTCGGTGACAAGCTCATCGTCGAAAACACCTACGGCAACGACGTGCGCCGTACAGGGGTCATCATCGAGGTCGCCCACCCGGACGGCTCCCCGCCGTACCTGGTGCGCTGGCTGGAGGACGAGCGGGAGACCCTGATCTTCCCGGGGCCCGACGCGCGAGTGGTGGCCCACGGCCGCGCGTCATGACCTCGCGGAGACAGCCGCGAGGCACGCAGGCGATCAGACGGGCGGCAGGCGGCACGCCGCTGGTCACCGCCGCAGGTCGTCCCCGGCCGGGACGACGGCGACCGGGCAGTGCGACTCACGCAGCATCGCCTGGGCGAGATGGTCCAGGTGCCCAGGCCGGGAACGGCCGATCACCAGCAGGGTGGCTTCGCGCGATGCGTCGAGGAGCGCTTTGCGCGGGATGCCGTGCCCCGCACGTACCGTCACCTCGACGCCGAGGAACCGAGCACGCCATTCGTCGACGTCCTCTCCCCAGGCCGGCGTGAGGAACGGTGGCGTCACAAGCGCGTAGCCGTACGCCGAAGGGCCGCTCACGTCGACGGCGAGCACCGGCAGCCGCCGCAGCTCGGCCTCATGGCAGGCGAAGTCCATGACGGCGCTCCACATATCCGGCGTGATGGCCGCTACGACCGGGCCTGGATTCGAGGGCGAGGGCAGCGGTCCGGCGCCGCGCACGACCACGACCGGGCAGCGGGCGTTTTCCGCGACCTCGGTGGCGACCGAGCCCAGCACCGTGGCCGGGAGCCTGCCCAGCCCGCGCGAGCCCGCCACGACCAGGTCCGCCGACGCCGACAGCTCGACGAGCCGCCGCGCCGCGGGCCCCTGGTACAGGTCGGTGTCCACCTCGGCGATCGTGCTGACGTGCCGGGCACAGTCGGCGCCGTGCCACAGTACGTGCTCGGCCGCCTTGCGCAGGTGCCCCTTGGCCTCCTCGTCCGCCTCACCGTACGGCCACCGCCAGGCGTGGCAGACCGTCAGCGTGCCCTTGCCCAGCTCCGCCTCGTCCATCGCCCAGTCCAGGGCCTGCATGGCGAAATCGGAACCGTCGTAGCCGACCACGACGTTCATCTCGGGTCCTTTCTAGAACATCGGCGGGAGGACGATCGTGTCGTCGCGCTCGACCGCCAGCTCGGACACCACATCGATGACGCCTTCGACCTGGCGGGCCAGCTCGATGAGCTGGATGGCCTGGGAGCGGCGCGGCAGGGTGCCGGTGAGCGTCACCACGCCGTGGTCGATCTTGATCTCGACGGTGCCGGGGATCGGCACGGCGTCGCGGATGTCGGCTTCCAGCTCCTCGGCGGGCCGGGTGAAGATCCGTAGCACGTCGGCCTGGTGGAGCGTGCCGACGATGCGGCCCGCGGCGTCGATGACCGGGAGCTGCTTGACGCGCCGCTCGTGCATCAGCCGGGCGGCGTCCCGCAGCGGGGTGTCCGGCGTGACGGTCAGCGCGGGGGAGGTCATCAGCTGGGCCGCGGTGACGCCCGCCGCCTTGTGGTGCTCCTCCCGCCGCTTCCTGCCCTCGAACAGGGACGTCGCATGCCGTACCGGATCGGCCTCCTTCAGCAGCAGGTCGTCCTCCGAGACGATGCCCACCGGGCGGCGTTCGACATCGATGACGCTGACCGCGCCGACCGCGTAGCGCCGCATGGCCGCCACGATGTCGCCGAACGTCGCGTTCTCCAGCACCGCGATGGCCACCCGGCCCATCACGTCCTTGACTTGCATGGCCATCGTTGCCTCCTCCTTCATCTCCAGGCTCCAGGGCCGGGGCGTGGATCGGCAGCGGCGAACGTCCCCTCCTCGGAGGGCTTAGGTCCCAGGTCAGGGAGCAGGGAGGCGGTTGCCGGCAGGTCGGCCAGGCGCCGTGCGAAGCGGGTGGCCGGCGCGCCGTCGACCACGTCGTGGTCGATGCTCAGGCACAGGTGCAGCACCTCCCGCACGCGAGCCTTCCCGTCCACCACCCAGGGTGGCTCTGATCTCGTCGGTGATCCGCCGGGCGACTTGGCCTGGGCGGCGCGGACCACGTGCAGGACGACCAGCAGGCGTCCCTCGGCCCGCCGCTCGATCTGGACGCTCACGTCCACGTCGTCGAAGACCAGGACACGGGTACGACCGGCCGGCAGGCCCTGGACCTCGGGATGCTCGATCACGGTTCGGGCGAGGCACGCCACGGCGAAGGCGGTGAACGACAGGTCCTCGCCCTCGGCCCGGCGCTCGCGCATGATCTGCCTGGCTCGGGTCACGTCCACCTCCAGCAGGCCCAGCATGGCCCTGAGCCGGGCGGCGAAGGTGAGCAGGTCGATCTGCGCCTGCCGCATCGGGGGCAGGGACACCAGCCGGTCAGCCACGGGACGCCTCCCCCACCGGCGTGGCCGCGCCGAGCGACGGGACCGCCTCGGGCTGCACGACGACCGGGCAGGGCGGCCAGCGCAGGCACGCCAGCAGCACCGCGCCCAGCCGTCCGTCGCCCGCCCGGTGCGCCGAGGACCCCAGGACCAGCAGGTCCGCGTCGGCGCCCGCCCGCAGCAGGACCGGCGTCGCGTGTCCCCGCACGAGGCTGGAGCCGATCTCCAGGGCGGGGTGCCGCCCGCGGGCCAGGGCCAGGGCGCGTTCGACCACCTGGCAGGCCTGGGAGAAGCCGTCCACCTCGTCCGTATGGCGAGCTCCGGCGTAGCGGGCGACCTCCGGTTCGGCTCCCCAGGCGCGCACGACCACGAGCTCGCCGCCCCCGCGCGCGACCTCGTCCGCCGCCAAACCGTCCACGCCCACCACTACGCGTCGCTGCTTCATAGCTCGACGGTCGCCTGGATGGAAGGCAGCGGGTAGGGGCGTTCTTCTCGTGATCACCGGGACCAAAGGCCTTGCCGTCCCGTCACGAAGGCACATCGGCGTGCCGCGTGGCGTCGGGACCACCGGGAGCGCGGTCCGCTCCATGACCGGCACGGGTGCGCAGCCTGAGCACCGCCAGCCCCGTCAGCGCGGCGACGGTGGCCGCCATAAGCGCCCCGCCGGCCACTCCGATGACGGCGATCAGCCAGCCGGGCTGCCCCTCCTGCCACAGCGGCGTGGTCACCCCGCTGAACACCGCGAGGGCGACCAGCCATGCCCCGGCCGTTGCGGGCACCCACCATCCGGCCCCACGGATGTGGCGGCGCAGCACGCGCCACTGGAACCACCCCATCGCGGCGAGCAGCACCAGGCCGAGCGCGGCCAGTACGGCGGGATGCCAGGTGAACACGTGGTCGCCGAGGACCACGGGCAGTGCGCCGACCGTCCAGGCGACGGCCGCGCCGCCCGCCGTGGCGCGCACCCACTCCACGGTTCCCCCAGCGGGGAGGGCGGTCCGCAGCGCGTACGCCTGGGCCATGCCGAGCACGACGCCCTCGACGGCCCCCGCCATCACCACGGCGGCGCCCTGCAGCAGCGGCCCGATGCCCCACGCTCCCCAGGCCGGATCGCCCGCCACGGCCGCGCCGACGAGTGCGGGGACGGCGAAGCCGAGAACCTCGCCCAGCGTGACCGCGACGACCCACCGCCGCCACAGCCGGCCGGAGTCCTCCGCGACGGGTGTCGCGGGTTCCAGACGTACGGTGACCGCCACCGCGTCCTGCAGAGCCAGGGGCAGCGTGTCACGGCCCACGCTTGCCGCCACGGCCCGCAGGGCGGCGGCCACCTCCGCCGGGTCGCGGCTCACCGTGGCGTGCCCGGCGCGGTCGATCCCACGCAGCCGGACCGCCACCCGGCCGTCGGCTTCGAGGTTGCGCCACCAGGTCCTGGACCGGCGGCTCACCACGTGANGGGTGTCGCGGGTTCCAGACGTACGGTGACCGCCACCGCGTCCTGCGGAGCCAGGGGCAGCGTGTCACGGCCGGCGCTTGCCGCCACGGCCCGCAGGGCGGCGGCCACCTCCGCCGGGTCGCGGCTCACGGTGGCGTGCCCGGCGCGGTCGATCCCGCGCAGCCGGACCGCCACCCGGCCGTCGGCTTCGAGGTTGCGCCACCAGGTCCTGGAGCGGCGGCTCACCACGTGGAGCGTGTCGCCCTCCTGGGCGTACTGCACGGGAATCGTGATCGGGCTGCCGCTCCTGCGCCCGGTGACCGTCAGCGCCGTCACCCACCGCGACACCAGGTCGTGCCACGGCGTGCGCAGCGCCAGCCGTACCACCGGGTCGACCAGCCGCGTCTGCAGACGGTCCAGCACCCTCGCGGCGGCCATCACGGCCGCCTCTCGGCAACGTCGCCTGGCGCGCTTTCACCCATGAGGTACGGCGGCGCCTGGCCGGACGTCCGCACGAGCCGGTCGCTCTCGGGATGAGCCGGGGGATGCGTCATGACCTCCACGGTGACGACGCCGGCCGGATCTGCGTAGAGGAGTTGGTCCCTGCCGGCCGGGCCGTTCGGCCTGTGGTCTGGGACAGCTTCCTTGAACGACACATGACCGTCCGCTCTCAACAATGATGAGTCCTGGGGCCGACTCGCGCGGGAGCCGCGCGAGCGGCATCGTGTATCACGTCTGCCGGCAGATCATCACGCCGACCGGCCTACAGATCGGGCATATCGTCGGGCGCGGGACCGGCACCGGCCCAGTACAGCTTGTCGTCCTCGTCGTAGACGAGGACGTACGTCAGAGGTCTTCGGTGTGGCTGCGGCGAGGTTGGCGGGCGGGTTGGTGGACAGACGCGGGTTGAGCTGGACGATGAGAGGATTGTGAGGGTGACGGCAAGAACCGGTGACATCGAGAAGGCGGCCGGTGTGCTGCGCGCGGGAGGGCTGGTGGCCTTCCCGACCGAAACCGTCTACGGTCTGGGCGCCAACGCCGAGGACCCCGCCGCCGTGGCACGCGTCTTCCAGGTCAAGGGGCGCCCGCCCTCCCACCCCTTGATCGTTCACATCGGCGATGCGGAGCAGCTGGGCGAGTGGGTCCAGGACGTGCCGGCGCCAGCGCGCCTATTGGCCGAACGCTTCTGGCCGGGGCCGCTCACGCTGGTCCTGCGGCGTGGTCGCCGGGTGTCCCTCGAAGCCACGGGTGGCCTGGAGACGGTGGCCGTGCGCGTGCCCGATCATCCCGTCGCACTGGAGCTGCTGTCGGCCTTCGGCGGCGGTGTGGCGGCCCCGTCCGCCAACCGCTTCGGCTCGGTCAGCCCCACAACGGCGAACCACGTCCGTGCGGAGCTTGGCGATGCCGTCGACTTCGTGCTGGACGGTGGCCCCTGCGCGGTCGGCGTCGAGTCGACCATCATCGACGCCACGGGCGAGATCCCGAGCGTCCTTCGGCCCGGCGGGGTGACGCGCGAGGACCTTGAAGCGGTGCTGGGGCGCCCGCTCGCGGTCCACTCCACCAGCCGCATTCGGGTGCCGGGCCAGCATCCGTCACACTACGCGCCGCGGGCGCGGGTCGTCCTCGTCGAGCCCGAGAAGGTCATCGCCGAAGCGGAGCTCGCGCAGGAGCAAGGGCACCAGGTGGGCGTCTTCGTTCCCCCCTCCTTCGCCGATGCAGCGGTGAAGGCGCACGCCGTGGTGGCGGTCCCCGGTTCGATGGCCGCCTACGCGCGCGGCCTGTACGGGTTCCTGCGCGAGCTCGACCAGCGGGGATGCGACCTCATCATCGCGTCCTTGCCGGTGGAGGAGGGGCTGGGACTGGCGATCGCCAACCGGCTTCGCCGCGCCGCGGGGCCCCGGCCCTCCGAGTGACCTCTACCGACGTGACCGGATCGGCGGGCGATGCGCGGTGTCCAGGCGCGGTGTGACGCGGCTGGGCAACGGCCGGCGGAGCTCCGGTCACGACGCGAAGTCGGCGGTGACGTCGAGGCCACGGACAGCCACCACCTGGGCGCCGCCCTCGGCCAGCCGGTAGCACAGACCCACAACGGCGGCCTGGCCGGCATCGACCCGTCCGGCCAGCACCCGGGAGCGGTCCAAGAGCAGGTCAACCGTGTGCCTTACGTGCTCGGCCAGGATCTCCTCGGCCTTCACACGGCCTGCGGCCCGCGCCGCGAGCACGCTGGGCGTCACCCGCTCGACAACGTCCCGGACGTACCCGGTCGGCGCGATCCCGTCCTCCAGCGCCGCGCACGCGGCGCCCACCGCGCCGCACGAGTCATGGCCGAGGACCACCACCAGCGGGCACTCCAGCACGTCCACCCCGTACTCGATGCTGCCGAGCACCTCTGCGCCCATCACGTGGCCCGCGGTGCGCACCACGAAGAGGTCACCCAGACCACGATCGAAGACGATCTCTGCGGCCAACCGGGAGTCAGAGCATCCGAACAGGACGGCGAACGGGCGCTGGCCCGGTGCGATCTCGGCGCGGCGCGTCGCGTCCTGGTTCGGGTGCTCCGGGGCGCCTGCAACGAAGCGCCGGTTACCGGCGAGCAGCAGCTCGAAGGCTTCCGTGGGAGTCGGGTAGCTGATCTCGGCCATGACCGCAGCCTAGGCTAGGCCCGGCACGCATCGGCGTCGACGCGCGCCAAGGTCGTCGACCGGCATGCCGACCCCCTGAATGTGTCGCTGGCCACGCGGGTGGCCGAGGAACTGGCTCAGGAGTCGGAAGGGGAGTGGGTGCGCCGACTGGGGCTGGCGGCCGACGACGAGGACGATGAGGGCGAGAAACCTGGAGCTCCAGGTGAGTGGAGGAAGGGGTGTGCCTGCAACTTGCCTGCCGGTAGAGCGGGGCTCTGTCAGATAGACGCGGCGGTATCCGTCTGCTGTGCAGACACCAGTTGCATCGTGACGAGCACACCGGAAACAGGCACAGCTGCGGCGAGCTACGGCGGGCCTGTGTTGCCCGCCAGCGCCGTTTCGGCCTCACCGACCGAGGGGTACATCGCGAAGAGCTGATCCAGTGCGGTGCGCTGCAACAGCCGCGCGCACATCCCGCGCACACCGACCAGGGCCAGGGCGCCGCCAGCCGCCTGGAGGCGCTTCCAGAGCCTCAGCAATTGCATCAGTCCGGAGGAGTCGCAGAAGGTCAGCTCCGACAGGTCCAATATCACCCGCGGCGGCCCCGCCACCGTGGGAAGCTGGTCTAGCTCGGAGGGCACCAGCATGGCGGTGGCGTAGTCCAGCTCGCCTCGCAGACTCACCATGATGCCCAAGGTGATCTGTTCTACCGTCACCCGGAGCGGCGAGTCACCGTCTGGACGGTCCACCGAGCCACCCGCTTCCCTGAGCATGCTGCTGCGCTAGGGTCAGCATCTGCCCTCAGCCTAGTGCCTGAGATGTTGGCACCGTTGCCTGCCGAATAGGGAAAGATAACCCTCCCGATGAGTGTCCGTACCCCCTCGCACGGGGATTCACCTTCCGTTACTCCTCGATCACTGATAGAAACGGAAGTGGTGATGCGGCTATGGGAGGGGGAGCCGCACCGCCTGCGCATGGAGTCGTCTGGCCGCTCGTGAGGAGCGGCCAGACACACCTCCCGCTCGTCGCGCGAGCCGTCATGCGAAGCCAAGGACAGAGCACCAGCGTGGTCCCCGCCCCTCCCCGACGGCCAGGAACAGGGGACCACGCGCAACGGACACTCGAGGATCCCGACACCGGTCGTGTCACGGTATGGCAGGCGTCCGCTTCAGCAGAGGCCCGCATCGACACATCCCATGCGCACCTGCTCTCACCGCACCCTTTCCCCAACCAGACACCAACGTGCCCGGTTGCGGCAGCCCAGCAGGGGTGAGCGGCCTTTCCGTGTTATGAGCCGACGGCGCGCCAGATGGGCGGCTCCGGCACACCTCCTGGCCCGACCTGCGCCCCGACCGACCCGCCCCAGGTATGGCTGCGCCGCCGCCAGGCAGACTGACCTTGCAGGTGTCTACGCAGGCAGGCCGCCGGCGCTGGACGCCGTGCTCGGCCAACCGTCCAGGCCTCCGCGATGCACCATGCTGCTCATCTCCGTGATCGGCAGGACATCAAGCAGCGAGCATGGCCGTCCCCGTCAGCCCCGGTTCTAAGCGTCTATCCAGAAGTTCTGCGCGTAACCGGGTGTGGGAC
>NZ_MSZZ01000082.1 GCF_002093975.1 Thermoactinospora rubra | reverse complement strand
CCGACTTGACAACACGCGGTGGGCCTTAACTACCCGGCATTGGGGTTAGGCTGGCCCGATGGGCCAGGAGCTGTGGTCGGCCGGGGCCGCGTACGAACCCTACGTCGGGCGGTGGAGCCGGATGGTGGCGGCCGAGTTCGTCCGGTGGCTGCCCGTCTCCCCCGACCGGCGGTGGTGCGACGTGGGATGCGGCACCGGCGCGATCACCCGGACGGTCCTCGACCTCGCCGCTCCCCGGCGGGTCGTCGGCGTCGACGCCGCCGAGGGCTACCTCCGCCACGCCCGCTTCCCCCTGTGCCGGCCCGACCCGCTGCGGGCGTTGTTCACCGGCGCGGGCCTGTCCGGGGTACGGCTGAGCCCGATCGACGTGCCCACCCGGTTCGCCGGCTTCGACGACTTCTGGACGCCGTTCCTCGGCGGGCAGGGACCGGCTCCCGGTTATGTGATGTCGCTGGAGGAGGACCGGCGGGCCACCCTGCGCGAGCGGCTGCGTGCCCGCTTGCCGTACGACGCGGACGGTTCCATCCCGCTGACCGCCCGCGCCTGGGCCGTCAGCGGCGTCAGGCCGTGACGAGGAGCCCGGCCGAGGTCACCGCCGGACCGGGACGAGGCGACTGACCAGCGGCTGCAGCACGGCGGCCGCGACCCAGCTGTACATGGCGGCTACCGGAGACACCTGCGCGATCAGCACGGGGCACAGGAAGACCAGGGCCGTGCCGCCCAGGATCAACGCCCTCGCCCGGACCGCGCCGGGCGAGGCCGTGCCGTCACCGGGACCGCCGCGCCGGGTCCAGCCCGCCGGGCACCCTGAGTTCGAGGACCAGAAGGGTCATGGCGATGGCCACCACGCCGTCGCTCAGGGCGCTGAGCCGCTCGACCGGCACGACCGACGGCTTCGGGCCGCTTTCATCCCCCATGACCTGCGAGTTTAGTGGCCGATGGCCCAGTCCCCTGCGCGATCTGCGAGGTCTCGCAGGAGGGCGGCGGCGCGGTCGGAGAACAGGCGCCGCTCGCGCTCGTTGCGGGTCAGCGCGGCGGCGCGGCCGAACTCGGCGGCCGCCTCCTCCAGCCGCCCCAGCTTCGCCAGCAGGTCTCCGCGGACGGCTGGCAGCTGCGCGTAGCCCCGCAGCGCGCGCTCCTCCAGGAGGCTGTCGGCGATCTCCAGCCCGCGTGCGGGGCCGTACGCCATGCCGACCGCGACCGCGCGGTTCAGCTCGACGACCGGCGAGGGGGTGAGGTGGGCGAGCAGCCGGTACAGGGCCGCCATCCGCTCCCAGTCGGTGTCCTGCGGCCGCGGGGCGCGGGCGTGGCAGGCGGCGATGGCGGCCTGCAGGCCGTACGGCCCGAGCGTGCCGAGCGCCTCGGCGCGGCCCAGCGCCTGCAGGCCGCGGCGCACGAGCAGCCGGTCCCAGCGGCTGCGGTCCTGGTCGAGGAGCAGGATGGGGGTGCCGTCGGGTGCGGTCCTGGCCGGGATGCGCGAGGCCTGGAGTTCCATGAGCGCCAGCAGGCCGTGCACCTCGGGCTCGGCGGGCATGAGCCCGGCCAGGACGCGGCCCAGGCGCATGGCCTCCTCGCACAGCGACGGGCGGATCCAGTCCTCGCCCGCGGTGGCCGCGTAGCCCTCGTTGAAGATCAGGTAGACGACCTCCAGGACGGAGGCCAGCCGGGCGGGCAGGTCGGCCGGCGGCGGCAGCTCGATCGGGATCTTCTTGTCGGCGAGGGTGCGCTTGGCGCGGGAGATGCGCTGGCCCACGGTCGGCTCGGGAAGCAGGAAGGCCCGCGCGATCTCCTCGGTGGTCAGGCCGCCGAGCAGGCGGAGGGTGAGCGCGAGGCGGCTCTCGGGGGGCAGCGCCGGATGGCAGGCGGTGAAGATCAGCCGCAGCAGGTCGTCGCCGACGTGGTCGTCCAGCGCGTCGTCGAGCTCGGCTTCCGCGCTCTCCTGGCGCAGCTCCATCTCGCGCCCCACCTCCTGGAGCTTGCGCTCGTAGACGTCGCGGCGGCGCAACCGGTCGATGGCGCGGTGCTTGGCGGTCAGCGTCAGCCAGGCGCCGGGGTTGTCGGGGACGCCCTTGCGCGGCCACTCCTCCAGAGCGGCGAGGAGGGCGTCCTGCGCCAGCTCCTCGGCCAGTCCGATGTCGTGCACCATGCGGGCCAGGCCGGCGATGATCCGGGCGGACTCGATCCGCCACACCGCCTCCACCACCCGATGGGAATCCGTGACGGTCATGGGTCCTGGATACAGGACGGGGCCGCGGACCGCACGCGCGGGCCGCGGCCGGAAGCGGCGGGTCAGGCCGGAGGGGCGAAGTCCCCGGGCCCGAACAGCCGCAGCACCTCCGCCTCGCCCTCCCAGCCGGGCCACAGGTCGCGGTGCAGCTTGAGGAAGCGGGAGGCCCACTCCACGGCCTCCTCCTTGGTCCTGACCTCGTAGAGGGCGTAGCTGATCATTTCCTTGGCCTCGGCGAACGGCCCGTCGGTGACGGTCAGCCGGCCGCCGCTCACCTCGATCCTGGCTCCTTCCGAGCTGGGGGCCAGGCCGCTTTGGTCCAGCAGGGCCCCGGTCTCGGCGGCCTCCTGGCCGAGCTTGGCGATGGCCTCCATGAGGTCGGCGGGCGGCGGCCCGCCGGGCTGGGAGACGACTCTGAGGGTGACCAGGTAGCGCATGGCGATCTCCTTTGTGAGCAGTGAAACGGTGAGTCAGGCGGCGTTGCGGGACAGGTGCAGCGACAGCAGCGACAGCCAGCCCCAGATCGCCATGATGCCGACGATGAAGGCGACGTTGGCCCCGGGGACGGCGCCGCCGGCGGCGATGCCGAGGAAGGAGCCCAGGAACAGCGTGCCGGTGACGCGGGAGAAGACGGCCCAGCCTTTGCGGCCCTCGCGGGCGAACCGGGAGGCCAGGACGTAGCAGGCGGCGACCATGCAGAGGAATCCGATGCCGCCCACGGCCATGTGCAGCGTCCCGGAGAGGGTGACGGCGCCCTGGCCTTCGGGGGTTCCGGGCGGGAAGCCCATCGCGGGATCGGCGGGGAAGACCGCGGCGCCGATCATGCTCGCCCCGAACGCGCCCACCAGGCGCGGCGCCCACCGCGCGCCGCGTCCCGGGGACAGGCTGCGCGCAGGCCGACGGCGCAGGCGATGGTGGCCAGGGCGGTGACGGCGAAGTTCGCGGTCTGGATCCAGCCGAGGTCGCCGTTGGCCAGGAAGCTCCAGGGGTGGCGGGCCAGGTCGAAGCCCTCCCTGGTGAGGGCCTGGGCCAGGGCGACCGTCACGTACAGGGGACCGGCGACCACGCCGAACCCGAGCAGCGAGGACGGCGGGCGCCCGGCGGCGACCGGGCGGGCGGCGGGGCTGGTGAGCTGGCAGGACATGATCGTCAACCTTCGCGTCTACCGGGGCCGGCCCGTCCGGCCCTCTGCAGACGCTGCGAACGAGCAGGCCCCGATTCGACACGCGCCCCGGACCTTTTTTCAAGATTTTTCGGTACGGCAGGCCCGCCGTTCACCGAAAAGGAAGCGAGAAGGAGGATCGGCCCGGTCAGTGCGGCCGGGAGCCCAGCATCTGGCCCTCCAGGTCGAGGAGCCGGGCCAGGCGGCGCATGTGGGGCGGCACGGTCGTCAGGCGGACCCAGCCCTCCCGGCACAGGCCGGCCAGCATGCCGAGCCCCCTGACGTCGACGAAGCTCAGCCGTGCGACGTCGACGTCGAGCAGTTCCCCGCCACGCCAGGCACGCGCGAGCGCCGCGGCCACCCCTGTGGTGTTGGTGACGTCGATCTCCCCGATCAGCTGCACCACGGCCAGGTTCGGACCGGAGCGGTGGGTGATGCGGAGCTGGTGGTCGGCATAGATCACCGCGCTCACCAAGGGCTCGGGGTCGGGAACGCCTGGTGCGGTTTCCTGTTGGGTGGTCATGTGACTGGGGGCCGCAGTCAGTGGGTGGAGTGCGAAGGAGCCGGGCGCGCCGTCTTCCGCGGGCGAGCTCCGACGTGCCGGATGCCAGGCATGCGACCTCCTCATGTCGTCGATGCCATGGGTGGCGTGGTGGTGTCAGGCACAGCTTAACGACAGAACACTGTTACCGGAAAGACTCTTCGCCTATCATTTGTGCGAGAGGTGGTTTCCTGTCCGTTTCCTGAACGCGGGGCCCAGCCAGGACCGTAAGATGCGAAGTGGTCATGAACAGCTCTGGTGACAGATCGCCCACGTGGACCTTCCTGACCCACCATGCCCGGGTGCTGCTGGAGATCGCCCGTGATCCGCAGGTACGGCTGCGCGACATCGCCGCCCGCATCGGCATCACCGAACGCGCCGTCCAGGGCATCGTGACCGACCTCCACGAGGCCGGCTACCTGACCCGGACCAAGGTGGGCCGGCGCAACCACTACACCCTCAACCTCGACCAGAGCTTCCGGTACCCCACCGAGGCGGGACTTCCGGTCGGCCTGCTGGTCAACATGTTCACCCAGCGCGACCTGCCGGACGGCGTCGAGGCCCCCGGTGATGCCGCTCGCGAGCCGGCCGCGCCCCCGGCGCCGCCCGCGATGACGATAGGGGCCGCGGCGCAGGCGACAAGCTGACGGGTCCGCGTCGCCCACACCATGCATCCGGCGGTCAGCCGGGGCGGTGCGGCTCGTACGGCGGGAGCCCCAGACGCGCCCGGATCTCGCGCTGCACCGCGACCTTCCCGGGCCTGGCGTCGACGGTGGCGACGTACTCCTTGCGGCGGAACAGGTCCAGGACGGGGTCGGTCTTGTCGTGGTAGTCGCGCAGCCGGGCGGCCAGCGCCTCGGGGGTGTCGTCCTCCCGCGTGACGAGCTCGCCGCCGCACACGTCGCACCGGCCGCTCTCCTTGGGGCGATGGGCGATGAGGTTGTAGTCCAGGCCGCAGCGGGCGCACAGGCGGCGGGCCAGCACGCGCCGCCGTACCTCCTCGTCGGGCAGGTCCAGGTGCACGACGCCGTCGATGTCGTAGCTCTCCAGGAAGAACTCGGCCTGGCGGCGGTTGCGCGGGAAGCCGTCGACGATGAACCCGTAGTTCCAGTCGTGCTGGTCCAGCCGCTCACGCACGACCTTCTCCACCAGGTCGTCACCGACGAGCTCCCCGGCGGCCATCACGCGCCGGACCTGGGCCCCGAGCTTGGTGTGGTGCTGCACGTGCCAGCGGAAGATGTCGCCGACGCTGATGTGCACCAGGTCGAGGTCGCGGGCGAGCAGGGTGCTCTGGGTTCCCTTGCCGCTGCCCTGGACGCCCATGATGACGTACTTGCGCATGTTGCACTCTGACACACCGTCGGGCGCCGGCCGGCGGCGAGGACGGCTCAGGAGCGCACCACGGCGACCGTGCAGCGGGCGTGGTGCAGCGCGCCCCGGCTGACCGAGCCGAGCAGCAGCGAGCCGACCGCGCCCCGCCCGTGCGAGCCGACCACGACCAGGTCGGCGGTGGCCGACGCCGCGCACAGCGCCTCGACGGGGTGCGCGGTCCTGGCGTCCTCGACCACGGTCACCTCCGGGTGGCGCTCGCGCAGGCCGGCCGTCCGCTCCCGGATGATCTGCCGCTGCCGCCGCCGGATCTCCTCCTCGTCGTAGGGGATGTCCGGCGTGAAGGCGTGGATGGGCAGCTGCCAGGCGTGGATCGCCCGCAGCGTGCCGCCGCGCAGCCTGGCCTGCTCGAAGGCGTAGGCCAGGGCCGGCGCGGAGTTGTCGGAGTCGTCCACCCCGGCGACGATCTCGCCGTAGACGACGTCCTGGGCCGGCCGTACCACCACCACGGGGCAGTGGGAGTGCGCGGCGACGTACGCGCTCACCGAGCCGAGCAGGGCGCCGGCGAAGCCGCCGACCCCGCGCGTGCCGAGGACGACCTCGGTGGCGTCCTTTCCCAGCTGGCGGATCGCCGGGGCGGGGACGCCCTCCTCCAGTTCGGTCTTGACCTCCAGCGCCGGCTGCCTGGCCCGCACGCGCGCCACGGCGTCCCGGAGGATCCTCTCGGCCGACTTCCTGAGCGGATCGGGCCAGCCGACGAGCGGGTACCGGCGGATCTGGTACGGCATGCGGTCCAGCACGTGAACGATGCGGAGCGGTTCGCGCACGCGGACGGCGTCGTCCGCGGCCCAGTCCAGCGCGGCGTGCGCGGCCGGGGAACCGTCGACTCCAACGATGATCATGATGTCCTCCTCACCCCATCGCGCCCCGGTGGCGGCGCGAACGGCAGGGCCAGAGGTCCCACACAGCAGGGTCCAACGGCCGTGCCGGGCTCGCAAGGGGCGGGCATAGCCTGAGGTGGGCAAACAGAGGGAGGACCCCATGACGGCCAACAGCGACCTGGGCCGCCGCCTGGCCGCCCACCGCGAACGGCTCGGCCTGACGTCCGACCAGGTGGCCTCGCGCGCCGAGATGGACCCCGGCTACCTTCGCTACCTGGAGGCCAATCCCGCCATGCCGTCGGCCGAGGCGCTGGACCGCCTGGCCAAGGCCCTGGAGACGACCGTGGCCGACCTGCTCGGCGGCGGACGCGAACGCCCGCCCGGCCCTGGTCCCGCCATGGCCGCCCCGCACCTGCGCGAGCTGGACCGCGCCGAATGCCTGCGGCTCATCGCCCCCGGCGGCATCGGCCGCGTCGCCTTCGGCGGCCCGGGCGGCCCGGTGGTGTTCCCGGTGAACTACACCGTGCACGAGGGCGGCATCGTCTTCCGCACCCGGTACGGCGGCGCCATGGAGGAGCAGCTGCGCACCGGCCTGGAAGGCGTGGACGTCATCATCGCCTTCCAGGTCGACCGCCTCGACGAGGCCCGCCGCGAGGGCTGGAGCGTGCTGGTGCAGGGCCCGGCCCATCTGGTGCCGCCCGAGGAGGCCGCCTCCGTGGCCGGGGTGCACGTCACCCCATGGGCGGGCGGCGAGCGGGACCTGTTCATCCGCGTCACGCCCGGCCGCGTCACCGGCCGCCGCGTCAGCTCCCTGTGATCGGGGCGCGGCGGTCATCGCGGCCTGCCGTCCCCCGAGGAGGAGCGGATCACGGCGAGCGGGCACCGGGCATGGTGCAGCATGGCCTGGCTCACCGAGCCCATGATCAGCCCGGTCACCCCGCCATGCCCCCGCGAGCCGATCACCAGCAGGTCCGCCTCCCCGGCGGCGTCCCGCAGCACCTCCACCGGATGGCCGTTCACCACCTCGGTGACCACCTCCACGTCCGGATAGCGCTCCCGCCAGCCCGCCAGGACCTCCCCCAGCAGCCGGCGCTCGTCCTCCTCGCCGGAGGAGGCGTGCAGCACGCTGGTGGCCTCATGCCACCTCCAGGCGTGCACGACCCGCAGCCGCGCCTTGCGCAGGTCCGCCTCGGCGAAGGCGAACGCCAGCACCGGCTCGCCCGCCGGCGACCCGTCCACCCCTGCCACGATCTCCCCGCGCGAGCCGCGCGGCAGCGCCCGGACCACCACCACGTCGCAGGCGGCGTGCCCGGCCACGCCCTGCGCCACCGAGCCGACCAGCAGGCCCCTGAAGCCGCCCAGGCCGTGGCTGCCCACCACCAGCAGCTCCGCCTCCGGCGCGAGCTTCAGCAGGGCGGCACGCGAATCCCCGCCCAGCAGCGCCTGCTCCACCACGACCGACGGCGCCTCACGCCGGGCCCGGTCCACCCCGGCGGTCAGCACGACCTCGGCGCCCTCGCGCATCCACCGCGCCACCCCCGCGTAGCGGTCCTTGTCGGTCGCGTCCCGCGCCCAGGCGGGCATCGCGTGCGCGACCAGCAGCTTGCGCCCGCGCAGGACCGCCTCCCTGGCCGCCCATGCCACCGCCTCCAGCGCCGGCCGCGACCCGTCCACCCCCACCACGATCATCGCGTGTCCCCCCATCGGCCGTATCCATCCCGGCATCCAGGCCAGGCCGGTCAGCCCGCGCGCCCGGGGACCTCCGGCCCTGCCGTACGGCAGAGCGGGAAGGCGGACCGGCGCCCGGCACAGGCCCTTCCCTCCTCACCGTCCCCTGTGGTTCCCTACCCCGGCCGGGCCAGGCTGGTGCCAGGCGATGCGAGGTTTCCGTGCTGGTCAAGCTCCCGCCGCGGGAGTGCCCGAACCTGACGGCGCCGGCGGAGATCGGGCGCATCGTCTTCACCGGCCGCGCCGTGTCACGTCTGCGACGGTCTCCTTGAACGACCCATGACCGTCGGCACCCAATAGAGACCGCAATTTGTGGCAAAAGGGCTTTTTCGCGGATGGCCCTCACCGTCACCCTCAACCAGGCACAAAAGCAAGGAGGAGGGTGTCGATGACTGTGAAAGTGGACGAGTTCGCCGACCGGCTGTTCAAGTCGGCGCTCGGCACCGCAGAGATCCTGTCGATCCACATCGGCGACCGGATGGGCTGGTACCGGGCGCTGGCCGCCCAGGGGCCGGCCACCCCCGGCGAGCTCGTCGCCCGCGCGGGCGGGGGCGAGCGCTACGCCCGGGAATGGCTGGAACAGCAGGCCATCGCCGGGATCCTGACGGTCGGCGACGACGGCCGCTTCGTCCTCGGCGAGGGCGAGGCGGAGGTGCTGACCGACGAGTCCAGCCTGGCCTACCTCGCGCCGATGGCCCGCCTGTTCACCGCGGCCGCCGTGCAGATGCCCGCCCTGCTGGAGGCCTACCGCACCGGCGGCGGGGTCTCCTGGGCGGACTTCGGGACCGACATGCGCGAGTCGCAGGCCGACATGAACCGGCCCTGGTTCGAGCACGCCCTGCCGGGCGTCCTGGCCGGGCTGCCCGAGCTGGACGCCGTGCTGCGCCGCCCCGGGGCCCGCATCGCCGACATCGGCTGCGGCGGCGGCTGGTCGACCATCGCGCTGGCCCGGGCCTACCCGCAGGCGCACGTCGAGGGCATCGACATCGACGCCCCGTCCATCGAGCTGGCCACGCGCAACGCCGCGGAAGCCGGTCTCGGCGACCGCGTCGCCTTCCGCCACGGCGACGCCGCCGGGCTCGGCGCGGAGCAGTACGACGCGATCTTCGCGTTCGAGTGCGTGCACGACATGCCGCGCCCGGTCGACACCCTCGCCGCGGCCCGGCGGGCGCTCGCCCCCGGCGGCGTCGTCGTCGTCATGGACGAGGCCGTCGCCGACTCCTTCGCCCCGCCCGGCGACGAGATCGAGCAGCTCATGTACGGCTTCAGCCTGCTCGTCTGCCTCCCGGACGGCATGGCCCACCGGCCCTCGGCCGGCACCGGCACCGTGATGCGCCCGGACACGCTGCGCCGCTACGCCCGCGAGGCCGGTTTCCGCGACCTCGAGATCCTCCCGGTCGAGGACTTCGGCTTCTGGCGCTTCTACCGGCTCATCCCCTGACGCCGCCCAGGTGTCCGCGCGGCCACCGCCTGCTGGAGGCCCTGACCGGCTCGTCTCGGCGGCGGACGGCCCCCGCCCGGGGGTGGGCGGGGGCCGGGGAGAGGGCGGGATCAGACCCGCTGGACGGTCTCGCAGCCGACCGGCTCGGGGTCGAGGGCCCTGTCGACGACGATCTCGTCTGTGCCCCGGCCGCAGTCCAGGTCGCTGTCGGCGGCCAGGTCCTTGGCGAACAGCAGGTCGTTGCCGGCCTGGCCGAACATCTTGTCGCCCGCGCCGCCGCCGTCCTCGATCCGGTTGGCGGCGCCCGAGCCGATGAGGAAGTCGCCGCCGAAGGCGGAGCCGACGATGTTCTCCACGTCGCTGCGGACGTTGTCGGAGTCGATGTTGCGGCCGTCGTTGGCCACGTTGTCCAGGCTCACCCTCACGAAGTTGTCGCTCCCCTTGTAGGAGACGGTGTCGACGCCGGTGCCGCCGATCCAGGTGAGCGCCCTGCCGGTGCCGGACTTGGTGCCGGCGATGAGGGTGTCGTCACCGTCGCCGCCGTTGACGGTGCCCTTGAAGGAGACGCCGCCGCTGAAGGAGTCGTTCATGTCGCCGAGGTCGGCGGTGAACTCGGTGGCGCCGATGCCGCAGGTCACCGCGCGGGGGGTGAGCCGGCGGCAGCCGCCCTTGGGGGTGAGCGGCTCGGTGTCGAAGACGGCGATCTGCCCGTTGAAGATCGTGATGGAGGCGCTGTTGCGCCCGCCCGCGCCCGCGGTGTAGGTGATCTTCCCGTCGGTCAGGTCGACGGTCCCGGGAGCGGAACATGCCAAAGGACACACAGTCGATCTTGTCGGTAAAACGGCATATTTGGCGAAGCGCAGCCCCGAGCCTCGACGGCCAGGCCCTGCCGCGCCGAGCCGGAGGCGAGGGTCGTTAGGATCCGCATCCTGGGGCACCTTGCCCAAAAAGGACCGGAAGGACGTACGGCATGCGCACCACCACACTGGGCAGCAAGGGCCCCGAGGTCGGGGTCATCGGCCTCGGGTGCATGGGCATGACACACGCCTACGACATGAACGCCCCGCGCGACGACGACACGTCCATCGCGGTCATCCGCCAGGCGCTCGACCTCGGCATGACGCTGATCGACACCGCCGACGTGTACGGGCCGTACACCAACGAGGAGCTGGTCGGCCGGGCACTGGCGGGCGGCCATCGGGAGCGCGCGGTGCTGGCCACCAAGGTCGGCCTGCAGCTGACGGACCCGACCGGCGGCACCCCCACCTCCCCCGGCGCCGTCCCGAACGGCAGGCCTGAGCACGTGCGCCGGTCGATCGACGAGAGCCTGCGGCGGCTCGGCACCGACTACGTGGACCTCTACCAGCTGCACCGGGTGGACCCGCAGGTGCCGATCGAGGAGACCTGGGGGGCGATGGCGGAGACCGTCCGGCAGGGCAAGGCGCGGCACATCGGCCTGTCCGAGGTGACCGTCGAGCAGATCGAGCGCGCCCAGGCGGTGCATCCGGTGACGTCGGTGCAGTCGGAGCTGTCGCTGTGGACCCGTGACCCGCTGGCCGAGGTCCTGCCGTACTGCGAGGAGCACGGCATCGCCTTCCTGCCCTTCTCGCCCCTGGGGCGGGGCTTCCTCACCGGGCGGTTCTCCTCCTTCGACGACCTGCCCGAGGACGACTTCCGGCGCCGGCTGCCGCGCTTCCAGCAGGACGCGCTCCGCGCCAACCTGGCCATCGTCGGCCGGGTCCGCCAGGTCGCCGAGCGGGCCGGGATCACCCCGGCGCAGGTCGCGCTGGCGTGGGTGCTGGCCCAGGGCCGCTACGTGGTGCCCATTCCCGGCACCAAGACCCCGAGGTACCTGGCCGACAACGCCGGCGCGGCCGACGTCGAGCTGAGCCCGGCGGACCTGGCCGACCTCGACGCCATGCCCGCTCCGGAGGGCGGCCGCTACTGATCGGCCGCCGTCACCGCCGTCATCGCGCGCCGGGCGTGATGACGGCGCGCCCGGTCAGCGTGCCCTCGGCCATCCGCCGGTAGGCCTCCACCGCCCGCTCCAGCGGGAAGAGGGTGACGTGCGGGCGCAGCAGCCCGCGCGCGCCCAGCTCCAGCACCTCCGCCAGCTCGCCGCGGCTGCCCCAGTAGGTGGTCTGCACCGACACCTCGTACCCGATGGAGAAGAAGGAGATCGGCAGCGTGCCGCCGGCGATGCCGACGATCGTCACGTCCCCCAGCGTCCGGGTCACCTGCGCGGCCAGCGCGAGCGTGTTGTCGGAGCCGACGAAGTCCAGCACCACGTCGGCGCCCCGGCCGCCCGGGGTGGCCGCGCGGATCTCCCCCACCGCCTCCGGCTCCGGCGGCAGGGCCAGGTCGGCCCCGTGGTCGCGGGCCAGCCGCAACGCCTCGGCGCGCATGTCCACGGCGATGATCCGCGCGGCGGTGGTGGCCTTGAGGATCTGCACGGCCAGATGCCCCAGCCCGCCGACGCCGATCACCACGGCCGTGCTGTCCGGCGCCAGCTTGGGCCAGGAGCGGCGCACCGCGTGGTACGGCGTCAGCCCCGCGTCGGCCAGCGGCGCCGCCGCCACCGGGTCCAGCCGCTCGGGCAGCGGCACCAGGTGGCGGGCGTCGCGGACGAGCATGTACTCGGCCATGCCGCCGTCCAGGCCGAGCCCTCCGCCGCCGCCCGGGGCGGGCGCGGCGGCGATGTCGTCGCAGTAGGGGTCGACCCCGAGGCGGCAGCGCGGGCAGCGGCCGCACCCCCACGGCCCGTGCACGGCGACCGGCTGCCCGGCCGTCAGGCCGGTGACGCCCTCGCCGAGGGCGTGGACCCAGCCGGCGTTCTCGTGTCCCAGGGTGAACGGCGGCTGCCAGGGCAGCTGGCCGGGCTCGAAGTCGTGCATCAGGTGCAGGTCGGAGTGGCAGGCGCCGGCGCCGCCGACCCGGATCACCACCTGGCCGGGACCCGGCACGGGCTCGGGCAGCTCCACCAGCTCCGGCTCGCTCTTCCACGCCTGCAGCCGCAACGCCCGCATCGAGTCCTCCTGGCCTGTGTCTGGCCTTGGCCAGCCGCCGGATCCGGCGCCCTTTGCGGGGTTCTACCCACGTGGAAGGATTTCGGCGCCGCTCTCAGGCGTCCTTGCGGCACAGGTACACGACGTCCAGGGGGTCGTCGGGCACGTCGCCGACCGACAGCACCTGGAAGCCCGCGTCGGCGAGCATCCGCCGGGCCAGCTGCTCGCCCCAGCACGTGCCGAGCCCGGCGCCGTCCCGCGCCAGGGAGACCGTCATGCAGTGCAGCGTGCTCATCGTGTACAGCAGGGGCGCCGTGGGCGAGCCGATGTTGTCCTCCAGGCGGCTGGAGGCCTTGATGTCCATCATCACGAAGACCCCGTCGCCGGTGAGCGCCCGCCACACGTTCCGCAGCGCCGACGCCGGGTCGGCCAGGTCGTGGATCGCGTCGAAGGCGAACACCGCCTCGTACTCCCGCTCCACCCCCAGCTCGGCGACGTCCCGCACCTCGAAGCGCGCGTTGGCCAGCCCGGCGTCACGGGCTTCCGCCCGGGCCCGCTCGATCGCCTCGGGGCTGATGTCGTAGCCGACGAACGTCGAGTCGGGGAAGGCGGCGGCCAGGACGTTGACGGCGTGGCCGGTGCCGCATCCGATGTCGGCGGCCCGGATGCCGGCGGCCAGCCGTTCGGGCAGCTCGCCGGTCAGCGGCAGGATGCCGTCGACGAGCTGCGTGTCGAACAGCCCCCGGCTCAGCTGGTCCATGACGGAGGTGAACCGCGGCCGGAAGCGCTCGTACGGCACGCCGCCCCCTTCCCTGAAGGCGGTGGCCACCTCGTCGAGGTGCTCGCCCAGCAGCGGGATGACCGCGCTGACCGGGGCGAGGTTGGCCGCCCCCGGACCGGTCAGGCACACGGCGTGCTCGGCCGGCAGGGTGAAGGTCGCCGACTCGGGGTCGTAGGCGAACACGTGCGCCGTGGCCAGCGCGCTGAGCCATTCGCGCACGTAGCGCTCCTGCAGCCCGGCCCGCTCCGCCAGCTCCGCGCTGGTGGCGGGCCCGCGGGCTGCGGCCTCGAACAGGCCCGTGCGGTGCCCGACGTCGATCATCAGGGTGATCGCGCCGCCGGTGAAGGCGTCGAACAGCCTGCCCGCGAACTGCTCGACCTTGGCCTCGTCCAGGTCCGGCTCGGTGTGTGCGGTCATGGTGGCCCCCTGCATGGCTGGATGGTCGGCTTCACGGTAGGCGTGTCGCGGTCGGGCGCTCATCGGGCGGATGACCCAAAAGCCGCAACGGCTCGGTGCGGCGTTCTACCCACGCCCTACCCACGCCGGCCCTGTGCCGTCAGCCCGCGGTCGAACGCATAGGCCGCCGCCGCGGTCCGGGACGTGCAGTTCAGCTTGGTGAAGATGTTCGACAGGTGCCGCGCCACGGTCTTCTCGCTCAGCACCAGGGCGGCGGCGATCTCCCGGTTGGTCTTGCCCGCCGCGACGAGGCGGAGCACCTCCACCTCCCGGGAGGTCAGCGGCGCCGGCGGGCCCGCCTGCCGTACCTCGCCGAAGACCCGGGAGGCGGCGGCGAGCTCGCGGTCGGCGGCCTCGAGGTCGCCCAGGTCGCGGTAGGCCCGCGCCAGCAGGAGCCGGGCGTCGGCGCAGTGGAAGACCGCGTCGAGCCGCCGCCACGCCGTGCACGCCTGGCGGAGCTCGGCGAGCGCCTCCGCCGGGTGGCCCTCGGCCAGGAACACGGCGCCGCGTGCCTGGTGGGCCATCGCCACAAGCCCCGGGCCGGCGTAGAGGGAGGCGGTCTCGGTGAGCTCGTCGGACGCCTTGCGCATGGCCTCGGCGGCGTCGGCGGCGGTGTCGGCGGCGGCGAAGGCGATCTCGACCATGGCGGCGGCCAGGGGCGCCCGCCGGAGCCTGCCCCGGTGTTCCGCGGTGAGCGCGGCGGCGATGGAGCGCATCGCGACGTCGCCGCGTCCCTGCTGGAGCCGGAGCAGCGCCAGCCCCGGCTGCGGGTCCCGGCCGAGCTCGTGCGCGCGCAGGTAGTGCCGCTCGGCCCCGGCGGCGTCGCCCCGTATCCGGCGCACCTCGCCCTGGACGTAGAGCGCCTCGGCGACCGTCGCCGTGGCGATTCCGCCGAGCTCGGCGCACACCTGCGCCGCCTCCCGGCCGGCTCTGTCCAGCTCCCCCTTCACCAGGGACAGCTGGGCGCGGTGCACCCGGCATATCCCCGCGAACAGCACGGCCGCCTGCATCCGGTCGCACCACCGCTCCAGCGCGTCGGTCCAGGCGCGCATGCGGTCGATGTCGACCAGCTCGTGGCAGGCCGCGATGGCGTGGCAGTAGATGTTGCCCGCCCAGTCCGGAGGCAGCCGATCGGCGCGCACGGCCACCATCGCCTCGTCCAGCAGCGCCATGCCCTCGGCGACCATGCCGCCCTTGATCAGGGCCCGGCCCTCGGCCATGGTGGACACCGCGACCAGGGCCGGGTCGCCGAACCGGCGGCCCTCGGCACGGATGCGCCGCGCCTGCGCGGCGACGGCGCCGGGCTCCCCGGCTTCCAGGCCGCCTTCCACCGTGGTGATGTATCGCAGGTAGGCGTGCTCGGCGCAGTCCTCGTCGCCCTCCAGCAACCGCGTCGCGCGCCCCAGCCAGCCCGAGCCGAGCGGCTCGTCGCCGCGCAGGAAGGACAGGTACGCCAGCCCCATCGCGGCCATGGCCGCCTGGCGCGTGCGGCCCTGCCGGCACAGCTCGCCGTGGGCGGCCTCGGTCAGCCGGAACGCCTCCTCGAAGCAGCCCGACCACCACGCCGAGTCGCTGAAGGCCAGCAGGTCGTCCGCGGCGAGCTGCTCGGCGCCGGCCGCCTGGCGGAACAGCTCACGCGCACGCGACCATTCGCGACGGCCGTAGGCGTCACGGGCTGCCGCGAGCACATCCGACACGGCCACCACCCCAGCCAGGCAGGATGCCTTCAGTACGGCCAGTATGGCATCGCCGTACCTTCGCGAGCCCGTACCGTTGACGCCCGCACCTCTCTCCCTAAAGTGGACATAAAGCGCAAAAAGGGGCATTCGACGCATGGGTGGAGAGGTTGACTACGAGGCGGTCTTCCGGGCCGGTCCCGTCCTGGCCCTGGTGCTGACGCCGGACTTCGTCATCGTGGCGGTCAACGACGTCTGCCTGAAGGCGATCCGGCGCACCCGCGACGACCTCGTGGGCCGCAACCTGTTCGCCGCCTTCCCGCTCAACCCGAGCACCGTCGATCCGGGCGCCCAGAGCGCGAACGCCCTGCGAGCCTCGCTGGAACAGGTGGTGGCCACCGGGGAGCCGGACGTCATGCCCCTGCAGCGGTACGACGTCGAGACGCCCGGCAAGCCGGGGGTTTTCGAGGAGCGCTACTGGAGCTCTGTCAACATCCCCGTCTTCGGCCCCGGGGGCGCCCTCCGGTGGATCCTGCTCAGCTCACACGAGGTCACCGGCTTCATCCAGACGATGAGACGGTACGGCGAGCCCGGCACCCTGCTGGACGCCGGCCTCTACGCCCAGGCCGGCGAGCTGCACAACCTCATCGAGGAGCTCGGCAAGGCGCACACGCGCCAGCTGCTGACCGCCTCCGCGCTGCGGGCGGCCGTCCAGCGGCAGCGCCAGCTCGTCCTCGACACCTCGCACGACCTCCGCAACCCCATCGCCGGCCTGCTGACGGAGCTGGAGGTCGCGCTCTCCGAGCCGGGCGTCCAGCCGCAACAGGTCCTGCGCAAGCTGCTCAGGAACGTGGAGCGGCTCAACGAGATCGTGACCGACGTGCTGGACCTGGCCCGCCTGGACACGGCGGCCCCCTCCGCCGCCGAGACCGTGGACCTGGGCGCGTTCGTCGCCGAGGAGCTCGGCCGGCGCGTCCTGGCCGCCACCGTCGTGTCCCGCATCGAGCAGGACGTCGTGGTACCCGCGCCCCGCGTGCGGCTGGCCCGGCTCCTGGGCAACCTGCTCGACAACGCCGAGCGGCACACCTCCACCACGATCGAGGTCATCGTCACGGCCGATCCGCCCGAAGCGGTCCTGGAGGTCGTCGACGACGGCCCGGGCATCCCGCCGGCCCAGCGGGAACGGATCTTCGAGCGCCGCTATCGCGGGGACGACGCCCGCCGTCGCGACCCCGGCGGGACCGGACTCGGCCTGCCCATCGCCCGGGAGATCGCCCAGGCGTACGGCGGCCGGCTCGAAGCCGCCGATCACCCCACGGGCGCCTGCTTCGTCCTGCGCCTGCCGCTCGCCGTCCCTCCCGAAGCGGCCCCGGGGGAGCCGACCGGCGGGTAAGGCCGGGACTTTCGGCCCTGACCCGCGGCGCCGCCGTCCGGCAGGCTGGCGGGTATGCATGTCGACGGTTCCGGTCTGCGGGTGCTCTCCCGGCGGGAGTGCCTGGAGCTGCTGGCGTCGGCCCCGATCGGGCGAATCGTGTTCACCGACCGGGCCCTGCCGGCGGTGCAGCCGGTGAACTTCCGCCTGGACGGCGAGCGCGTCGTGATCCGCACGACGACCGGGTCGAAGCTGGCCGCGCTGCCGCTGGAGCCGTGGGCGCCGGGCGAGCGGGACCACTTCATCGTCGTCGAGGTGGAGCAGGTCTCCGGGCGGCGGATCACCCGAGCACGGTCCGCCTGGTCGTGCCCTGAGGCCGAGCTCGGAGCCCAAGGCCGATGCCCAGCAGGCCGGTGTGGATGGCGGCCGTCGGTGGTCGTCTTGTCTGTCCGCCATCCATCCCACCGTTCGCGCGCCTTGGCCCGTAGTGCCGGAGTCTCGCGTGGGAGGGACCTCCTGCCGCGCGGTGAGGACACCCGGCGTCCATCTCCGAGAGCCGTGATGCGCCGGTGACGGCGGGTCGCCTGAGCGTCCCGGACTCCATGAACTCCAGCGAAACCACGTGGGTCGCGAACATTTCCGAGTCGTCACAGGGTCCGTACCGTCCGCGGCAAGGGAACGTCACCGCGATCACGCACAGGAGCGTGCCATGTCCCCACCCCCCACCAGACGGCTGCTGACAATCGCCCTCGTCTTCCTGGCCTCACTGCTCGGCACGACAGTCCTGGCACCGCCCGGCCGTACCGCGTCGCTGACCGCGGTCCCCTCCTTCGGCGGCAACCCCGGCGACCTCGCGATGTACAGCTACCGGCCCGACGGGCTGCCCGGCGGGCGTCCGCTCGTCGTCCTCCTCCACGGCTGCACGCAGGACGCCGCCGGCTACTTCGCCAACTCCGGATGGCGCAAGTACGCCGACCGGTGGGGCTTCACCCTCGTGCTGCCCCAGACCAGCAGCGCGAACAACATCCTGAAGTGCTTCAACTGGTTCGAGCCCGGCGACACGAGCCGAGGTCAGGGAGAGGCCGCCTCCATCCGGTCCATGGTGGATTACGCCCTGGCCACCTACGGGTCCGACCCCGCCCGCGTCTTCGTCGCCGGGCTGTCCGCCGGAGGCGCGATGTCGGCAGTCATGCTCGCCGCCTATCCGGACGTCTTCGCGGCCGGCTCCATCGCCGCCGGGCTGGCGTACCGGTGCGCCTCCAGCCATGCGGAAGCGTCCACGTGCCAGTACAGCCCCGTCACCAAGACGCCGCGGCAATGGGGAGACTTAGTCCGCAACGCCCATCCCGGACACGCTGGACCATACCCCCGCGTCGCCATCTGGCAGGGCATGGCCGACCGGTCGGTCATTCCGGCGAACGCCGCGCAGCTGCGCGATCAGTGGACGGACGTGCGCGGCGTCCCGCAGACGCCCACCTCCACGCGCGGTCTCCCCGGTGGCACCACGCTGAAGGAGTACGGCGACGGCGACGTGCTCCTGTACGAGATCGCCAACATGGGCCATGGCCTGCCCGTCGACCCCGGAAGCGGTCCGGAGCAGTGCGGGAGTACCGCCGCCTACTTCATCGACGCCGTCTGCTCGGCCTATCACGATGCCCGGTTCTTCGGGCTGGACGGCGGCGCGACCCCGAGCCCCACCCCGACTCCGACGCCGACTCCGACGCCGACCCCGACCTCCCCGACCCCGACTCCAACGCCGACGCCGATCTGCGTCACGGCGAGCAACTACGCCCACACCACCGCCGGGCGAGCTTATGAGTCCGGCGGCTACACCTATGCCAACGGCTCCAACGACCCGATGGGCCTCTGGAACACCTTCACGACGCACACCTTGAAGCAGACCGGTCCCGGCTTCTGGGTCCTGGCCGACGGCCAGTGCTGAACAGGCGTGGTGGGCGGGCCACGAGCCCACCCGTACGGCGGGCTGAGGCGTACACCCGGAGCCCATGGCGTCTGGCCGAGATCAACGCCGGTCTTGCCCGGTCGCTGGAGCTCTGGATCGGTTCAGGAAGCCCGGAGCTCCAGCCTTCCCCGGGGCCTGGGTGCGAGCCCTCCCCCTCAAGATGGGGGACCGGGTTCCTGGTGGGATCCTGCGCCGCGTTCGTCGTCACCCTACGAGAACCCGCGAGCACGCCCAGGGCTTCCGCGATCTCGCTTCGCGGGACGTTCTGGGTGGATCCACGCCGCCATCCCGACTTCGCCTATGCGTGGCTGACCAGGCTCTGCGTCGCGCTCGGCCAGAACATGGCGCTGGCCCTGCTGTTCTATTTCCTGCACGACGTCGTCCGCCACGAAGAGCACCACCCCGGACGGCCTGGCCATCGCGACTCTCGTCTACGCGCTCACCGTGGCGACGGCCGCCGCCCTGGGCGGACTGCTCTCGGACCGGCTGGGCCGGCGGAAGATCTTCGTCACAGCGGCCACCGTCGTCCGGGCACCCGCCTGGCGGGCGCCCTCATCGCGGCGCACTTCGTCGCCTACACCCTGGTGTTCCTGGTCATCACCGTGTCGGTGGACTGGCCCAACCGGCTGCTGCGCCTGCCCCAGTGGCTGATGCTCCTCCCCGTCGCAATCCTCACCTGGCTCGGCTCGCAGTGATCAGCACCCCTCGTCGAGGAGGCGCGCCAGGCGCTCCACAGCCCGATCCGGCTCAGGCGAGCCGGGATTGGCCATGTGCTCGATCTCCAGCCCGGTGACCGCGGCGACCACGAGGGTGGCCAGCTCGTCGGAGCCCGTGCGCTCGCGGAGGATGTCCGCCGCGAGCGTGCGCCATCCGCCTGCCGCCCGCTCGGCGAAGCCGGGGAACCGCTCCGGATGCCGGGAGCTGAGCACGAGCAGTTCCAGCCAGAGCCGCATGTACGGCCTGGCCCCCGGCTCGTGGGTGGCCTTCCAGTAACGGCGCAGCAGGTCCCCCAGCGAGGTGCCCGGATCGCCGGCGAGCCGCCCGACCTCCTCGCGCATCTCCGTCTCGACGTGCTCGACGATGGCCGCCAGCAGCTGGTCCTTGCGCCCGAAGTGGTAGGTCAGCGTGTAGGTGCTGCATCCCAGGGCCTCGGCCAGCTCGGCCAGGGAGAGCGTGTCGATGCCCCGTTCCGCGACGACCCGGGTGGCCACGGCCAGGACCTCGGCCCGCCGCCCCGGCAGCGGAGGCCGTCCAACGGATCGTTTCCCACGAGATTCCGGCTGGATTTCCATCATGCTTATTATGATAATGGATGTCATGGAAATTATGCGCGGGCCCGGCCTGTGGTGGAGCGGGCTCGGCCAGGTGGAGCCCAGACCGGCCCTGATCCGCGACGGCGCCGCCGACGTCGTCATCGTGGGGGCGGGCCTGACCGGTCTGTGGACCGCCTACTACCTGCGTGCCGTCGCTCCCGAGCTGTCCGTCGTGGTCCTCGAGCGCGAGCTCGCCGGGTACGGCGCGTCCGGCCGCAACGGCGGATGGTGCTCCGGCGAGCTGCCCAGCGGACCGGGCGGGTTCCTCGGCAGACACGGCAGGGACGCCGCCGTCGCCATGCAGCGGGCCGCGTTCGCCACGGTGGCCGAGGTCCAGCGGGTCGCCGCCGCCGAGGGCATCGACTGCCGGATGCGCCGCGGCGGCACCCGCCTCCTCGCGCTCAACCACGCGCAGGCCGGTCGCCTGTCGCGCCTGGTCCAGCAGCGGCGCGCCCTGGGCTTCGGCCCCGAGGACTACCGGCTGCTGGACCGCGCGGAGACCATCCGTCACATCGCCGTGCCCGACGCGGTCGCCTCCCTGTTCACACCCCACTGCGCCACCCTCGATCCGGTACGGCTGGCCCGCGGCCTGGCTACCGCGGTCGAGCGCCGCGGCGGCGTCATCCACGAGCGAACCCCGGTGCACGCCGTGGACGGCGGGCGGGTCCGCGCCGGTGACGCCGTGATCGAGGGCGGCGTCGTGGTGCTGGCGACCGAGGCGTACACCTGCGGCCTGCCCGGCGCCCGGCGGCGGGTGGCGCCGATCCACTCCCACATGATCGCGACCGAGCCGCTTCCCGCCGACGTCTGGCGCCGGTTGGGCTGGGACGACGGCGCGGCGGTGGCCGACCAGCGCTGGCACTTCGCCTACCTGCAACGCACCGCCGACGACCGGATCGCCGTCGGCGGGCGGGGCATCTCCTACGGGTTCGGATCCCGCGTCTCACCGCACCGTGATCACGCTCCCGCGATCTGGCGGCGGCTGTACGCGAGCCTCGTCTCGCTGTTCCCCCGGCTGGCCGGCGTGACGGTGACCCACCGCTGGGGCGGCCCGCTCGCCCTGGCCCGCAGCCTGGAGCCGGCCGCCGGGCTCGACCGCCGCCGGCGCCTGGCGTGGGCCGGAGGCTACGGCGGCGACGGGGTGGCGATGTCGAACCTCGCCGGGCGGACCCTCGCCCACCTGATCGCCGGCGTCGACGCCTCCGAGACCCGGCTGCCCTGGGTCGGCGGCTTCGGGCGCCGGTGGGAACCCGAGCCGCTGCGCTGGCTGGGCATCCAGGCCGGCTCCGCGCTCGCCCACGCCGCCGACCTCTTCGAGGACCGCACCGGCCGCCGGCTCCCCGTAGTGGGACGCCTGCTGGAAGCCGCTCTCGGGTGAGACCGTCACCGGGACTCGCCGAGGGGAGCGGCCGGGCATCGGGTCCCCTCGGGCGGGACGCGCAGGTCCAGCAGGTAGCGGTCGACGACCGCCCGGGTGCACGGTGTGCGCTCATAAGCCCCGTGCCCGGCGCCCTCGTAGGTCACCAGCACCGATGCGCGGCGCGTCTGCCGATGGACGTTGGCGGCCCAGCCGTACCCGGTCGCCGGATCGAACAGGGAGTTGATCATGAGCAGTTTCGGGGTGTTCCGGATCCTGAGCCGGTGCTGCGGGTTGGTCGCCTCGCCCGGCCAGACGGCGCACACCAGTGCCGCCGTCTGGATGTCCGGCGCGGTCCGCATGTGGGGGGCCACCTGGCGCATCGCCTTGGCGTACCGGGAGTATTGACGGTGATCGCGGATCCGCAGCCGCCAGTCCTGGCACAGCGCGGGAGCCGGCATCTCGACCTCGTTCACGTCGGGAGGGGGTCCTCCCCGGTAGACGCCTCTCGGCCCCGGCTTCCCGGAGTGGTAGGCGGCGATGCGTTCGGCGAGCCAGCGCGGGTCCGGCCGCATGAGGCCGCCGAGGTGCGCCTCGTTGATCAGGTCGAACGCGGTCGGCGCGAAGTCCGGCCGGTTCGGATCGCGCAGCTCGCCGCGGTCCGCCCTCGCCAGCAGGCCGTCCCAGATCCGCGCCACGTCCCGGCCGTGCAGGGCGCAGCCGCTGTCGCGCTCGCACCAGCGGAGGAACCGTCCGAAGGAGTCCTCGGCGCTCCTGGCGGCGGTGAGCAGGAACCGGCGGGTGTCCAGGCTGTGGTCCATGCTGCTGTCCAGCGACATGGCCCGGATACGGTCGCCGAACAGCTCGGCGTACTGCTGGCCGGCCAGCGTGCCGGCCGACACGCCGTGGTAGGTGAGCTTCCGCTCGCCCAGCGCCACCCGCAGGGCCTCCATGTCGCGCACGACGCTGACGGTGTCGAGATGTTCGTACACCGGGCCGGTGCGGCGGCGGCAGTCCGCGGCCAGCTCGGCGTAGAACGCCGCCCGGCGGTCGAAGTCGGCCTGGTCGCGTGGCGTCGGCGGCCACGGCTCCCGCCGTACGAGATCGGCCGAGCAACGGACGGGGTTGCTGCGCCCGACGCCGCGCGGGTCGAAGCCGACGATGTCGAAGCGCGCCAGCACCTCGGGGCTGAAGTACCCGGCGGCCTGGTGCTGGACGAAGTCGGCCCCGGGACCGCCTCCGTAGTTGACGACCAGCGCGCCGACGCGGCGGCCTGGGTCGCCGGCTCGGCGGCGGGCGACGGCGAGCTCGATGGCCGCTCCGCCCGGCTTGGCCCAGTCGATGGGGACGCGCAAGGTGCCGCACTCGGTGGCGCCGTCCCCCTCGCATGCCTTCCAGCTGATCGCCGGCTGTGCTCTGGCGGCGTGCGCGGGGCTGGGCGTGAGCGCCAGCGCGGCGCCCATGAGCACGCCCGCCATGGCCCGGGCTATCCGTGTCACGACGATGACCTCCCTGTTCTCGGACCCGGCAAGGTTCTCGGGACCCGGCAAGTCAAACCACCGGCCGCCGCGGCGCGCATGAGGCCGTGCCCGCGTTCCGAGGGGAGGGCTGGCCCCCATGCCCGGGCGCAGGGCGGCCCCTAGAGTGATGGCCATGTCCGTGACCGTGCGGGACGCCCTTCGCGGCGCGCCGCTCCGCTTCCTGGCGTCGGCATGGCCGCTGCGGACGGCGGCCTACACGCTCTCCAGCGTCGCCGTCGGGCTCGCCGCGCTCGTGTGGCTGCCCGCCGCGATGGTGCTGGGCGCGCTGGTCATGACGCCCCTGCTCGCGGGCCCGCTGGCCGCCGTCGAGAGGCGGCGGCCGGCGCTGCTCGGCGGCCCGGCGGTGCCGTACCCGCACCGGCGTCCCGACGGGCCGGGCCTCACCGCCCTGCTCCGCACCCGGTACGGCGAGGCCGTCACCTGGCGTGAGCTGGCCTACCTGGTGTTGTGCGGCAGCGTCCTGCTCGTGGTCAACCTCGTGGCGCTGGTGATCGGCCTGCTTCCGTCGCTGCTGTTCCTCAGCGGGGTGACCAGCGTGCTGGAAGCCGGCCCAGCGGCGCGCGATCCCCTCGTCACCGCCGCCGTGCCGGCCTCGGACGTGTTCATGGGCGTCGGCGCGGCCCTCGCCATCCTGGCCACGGTCCCCGTCTTGAGCTACGCGACGGCCATCGCCGCCGTCGGCCACGAGACGCTGGCGCGCATGCTTCTCTCGGCGGACGACCAAGCCCGGATACTCACCCTGACGCGCTCGCGGGCGCGCCTCATCGACGCCTTCGAGGTCGAACGCCGCCGCATCGAGCGCGACCTGCACGACGGCGCCCAGCAGCGGCTGCTCAAGCTCGGGATGACGCTGGTCAGCGCCCAGATGGAGGTCGACAGGGACCCTGCCGCCGCCAAGTCGCTGCTCCACCAGGCCACGGACGAGGCCAGAAGCGCGTTGACGGAGCTGCGTGACCTGGTCCGCGGCATCCACCCGCGGGTCCTCGCCGACCTGGGCCTTCCCGCGGCCGTCACCGACCTGGCCGACCGCTCCCCGCTCCCCGTGACGGTCCGCCTCGACGTCCCCCGGCGGCTGTCCTCCGCGGTCGAGTCGGCGGCCTACTTCGTCGTCGCCGAAGCGCTGGCGAACGTCGCCAAGCACGCGGCCGCCACGCGCGCTCGGGTGCTTGGCCGCGTCCTGGGCTCATCGCTCCTCGTGGAGATCCATGACGACGGCGTCGGCGGGGCCGATCCTGCCAGGGGCACCGGCCTGACCGGGCTCGCGGACCGGGTCGCCGCCCTGGACGGAACCCTCACGCTGAGCAGCCCGCCGGGCGGACCCACGATTCTGCGGCTGGAGCTGCCGTGCTCCGCATAGTCCTCGCCGACGACGCCGTACTGCTCCGTGAAGGGCTCGCGGCGCTCCTGGCCCGCTTCGGTCACGACGTCGTCGCCTCCGCCGGCAACCCGGACACCTTGGTCGGCGCGGTCGCCGAGCACGGGCCCGACGTGGTGGTCACCGATGTCCGCATGCCGCCGACGTTCCGCGACGAGGGGCTGCGCACCGCCGTGGCGCTGCGTGAGGAGCACCCGGGGCTGCCGGTGGTCGTCCTCAGCCAGTACGTCGCGACGGCCTATGCCGCCAGGCTGCTGGAATCGTCCGGGTGGGGCGGGCTGGGCTACCTGCTGAAGGACCGCATCCTCGACGTCCGGCAGTTCGTCGACGGCGTCGAGCAGGTCGCCGCCGGCGGCTGCGTGATCGACCCGGAGGTGGTCCGCCGGCTCGTGGCCCGCCGTCGCGACCCGCTCGCGCGGCTCACGCCCAGGGAGCGGGAGGTCCTGGCGCTCATGGCGGAGGGCCGGTCCAACGCGGCGGTCGCGAAGGAGCTGGTGATCACCGAGAAGGTGGTCGGCAAGCACATCAGCGCGATCTTCATCAAGCTCGACCTGCATCCGGACGACACGGGCGACCACCGCCGGGTCCGTGCGGTCCTCGCCTATCTCCAGGGGGCCGACCAGGAGTGAGTGCCCGGCGTGCGGCTCGCTTCAGTCCAGGACTTCCGCCGGCGTGCGGCGTACGGCTCGGCTGTCCTCGAACGTGATGCCGAGCCGCATGATCGTCTGAGGGTACTGGTCGGAGCAGAGCTCATGCCGCAGGAACTCCCGCAGGTGGTACATCTCCAGCGCCTGGGTGTGGAAGGCGGCGCTGACGCCGTAGGCCGAGGCGTGCAACAGCACCCGTTCCAGGGCCTGCCCCGCGGCAAGCCAGCTCTCGCGGGTGTCGCCGGGCGTGGTCAGCACCGCCACCAGCCCGGTGGAGCCGGCCATGCCCTGGTCGCCCGGCTTGCCCCAGTCCTGGCCGTGGGCGTAGTCCCGCTGCGGGAACCGGCCCGGCCATCCCCCGCGCGGGTAGGCCTCGGCGGGCACCCCGTCGCGGCGCGGGCTGCCCGGCGGGCGCGCCCAGCGCATCAGCTCCAGGCTGAAGGCCCGGTCCTGGACCTGCACGGCCTGGGCCGCCTGGGTGAGCGCGGCCAGGACGTCGACGGCCGCCGCCGACCGCACCGGGGTCAAGGTGGCCTTCTCGGCCGCCGCCTCCCGCACCAGCCGCTCGATGAGCCGGTCGGGCACCGGCAGGTCGGTGAACCCGGCCCGGTGGGTACGGCGGCGCCTGATCTCCCCGGCCAGCGTCCGGGTCGCCTCATCCGGCCGCACCGGGGCGCCGGGCCGTACGGTGGCCAGCAGCGAGGGCCGGTCGGGGTCGGGCAGCACCCGCACGATCGGCTCGTAGCCCTCGGCCCGCAGCGCGACGCGCAGGTTGAGCAGTGCGGCGCCGCAGCTGACGAGCAGCTCGCGGGCGCTCGGGTCGCTGACGCGGAGCTTGCGCTCCACATCGGCGCGCAGGCTGATCTCCTCCCCGGCCACGCCGAAGGTCCAGGGCTGGGTGTTGTGGACCGACGGGGCCCAGGTGGCGGCCTCGATCGCCGCGCGGATCGCCTTGTCCTTCATGGCGGCACACCTTCCAGCAGGGATGGCTCCAGCGCATCACGCGGGCAAGATCGCGGGTCAGGGCCGAAAGTCCCATGCCGGCGGGCCGTCGGACCCAGGGCGGGCCACCCCGGGCAGGCTGCTTCAGGAGGCAGCGGGCTCCTCGACGCCCAGGGTCTTCACCGTGGGCGAGGGCGGCACCTCCTCCTTGGGCGGATAGGTGTTGAAGACGTGGTCCGAGATGGGGGTGATGATCCCGAACCAGTAGTTCTCGTTGCGGTAGTGATGGAGCTGGTGGGTGCGCCGCAGCAGGCGGAACAGCCCCGTCCTGGGCCGGTAGGCGGAGTGGATGAGGAAGTGCGTCCACTCGTACAGGCTCAGGGACAGCATCGAGACGGCCACCCCGGTGGCCGCGGGCCGCAGTGACCGGGCGGTCGCCGCGTTGGCCGCGACCAGGGTGGCGACGGCGGCGGCCAGCAGGGGTCCGGGGATGAAGACCATGGCCGGGTCGCGCGGGTTGCGGTGGTGCTCGCGGTGGCCGCGGGCGGAGAACAGCTCGACGGTCCGGCCCCGGATCCTCCTGGGCCGCTGGTGCAGCAGGTGGACATGGATCATCCACTCGACGAAGGGCTCGACGCCGACGATCCACGCGGCGGCGGTCAGGTCTCTGCGCGACCACCGGCCGAGCGCCACGCGGGTGAGCACGGCGGCCGCGGTCGCGGGCAGCAGGATGCGGGCGTTGCGGTGGCTGAGGAAGATGCGGGCGGCCCGGTCCAGGGTCAGCCCCGCGCGGCGGAACTCGTTGGCCTGCTGTTCGGTTATCAAGACGGTTCCTCCATGGCGAGCAGGGTCTGCATGGCGGTGGTGCCACGGGCCAGCAGGGCGGCGGCGGCCCGGGCGGCGCCCGCGGCGTCCCGGCCGGCGATCGCCGTGACGACGGCCCGGTAGTCGTCGACGGCGCGATGCTCGGCGACCAGCACGCGGGCCACCATCGGCTCGGCGGGCCGGTAGGCCTGCCGCAGGGCGTTGAGCGACAGGCGGTAGCAGATGTTGCCGGAGCCGTCGACGATCAGGTCCCAGAAGCGGCCGTCCAGCGCGCCCCTGTCGTCCTCGCCGGTGGCGGCCAGTTCCTCGACCAGGCGTTGCAGTTTCAGGACGAGGTCAGGATCGGCGCGCGCCGCGCACAGCGCGGCCGCGTCGGCGCCCACCGCCGCCCGCATCTCCATCACCGACCGCACGACCAGGGGGTCCACCGTGCCGTCCGGCCGCAGGAACAGGCGCGGCAGCAGGTCGAGCCCGGCGTCGTGGCGGTAGTCGCGCACCCGGGTGGCCTCGCCGTGCCTGATCTCCACCAGGCCGAGCTGGTCGAGCCGCTGGAGGGCCTCGCGCAGCGCCTGCCGGTTGACGCCGAGCGTCTCGGTCAGCACCCGCTCGGGAGGCAGCGCCGTACCCGGGGTGAGCGTGCCGTCGAGGATCTGGGCGGCGATCTGCTCGAAGACCTCCGCGGACACCGACGTGCGGCGGACAGGCGTGAAGGGGCTCACACGCCGATGGTGACGGCTACAGGTCGGGTGGTCAAGAGGTCAGACCAACAGACCTCACGGGGACCGGCGGCCGGAAATCCCCGGCGGAGCGGCCGGGAGACCCTAGGGTTGGCGGTGTGACCGCCGTCCTCGTCGTCAACACCGGATCCTCCTCCGTCAAGTACGAGCTCATCGACGTCGAGAGCGGCAGGCGGCAGGTCCGCGGGCTGGCCGAGTCCGTCGGCGAGGCCTCGGGACGGCTCGTCCACCGGCCCGCCGGCCGTCCGCCCTCCGTCCACGAAGCGGCCTTCCCCGACCACCGGGCGGCCCTGGACGCCGTCCTCGGGGCGCTGTCCGGCGAGGCGGTCGACGCGGTCGGCCATCGCGTGGTCCACGGCGGGACACGCTTTCGCGAGCCGGTGCCGATCGACGAGCGGGTGATCGCCGCGATCGGCGAGCTGGCCTCCCTCGCGCCGCTGCACAACCCCGTCAACCTGGCCGGGATCGAAGCCGCCCGGGCCGCCTACCCGGACATCCCGCACGTCGCCGTCTTCGACACCGCCTTCCACCACACGCTCCCGCCGCAGGCCTTCACCTACGCGGTGCCCGGCGAGTGGGGCGTGCGCCGGTTCGGCTTCCACGGCACCTCCTGCGCCTACGTCTGCCGCCGGGCCGCCGAGCTGCTGGAGCGGCCCCTCGCCGAGCTCAACATGATCGTGCTGCACCTCGGCAACGGCGCGAGCGCCACCGCGGTCGCGGCGGGCCGCAGCGTGGACACCTCCATGGGCCTGACCCCGCTGGAGGGCCTGGTCATGGGCACCCGCTC
>NZ_MSZZ01000081.1 GCF_002093975.1 Thermoactinospora rubra | reverse complement strand
CATGATGTGGCCAGCGGCTTCCGCACGAGGATGAAAAAGGTTCAGGGGACCCGGGCCACGAGGGTGGTTCTGGACAGGCGTTCGACGATGACGCTGCTCCAGTTCACTCGTCGATACCGCCACCGTCAGGACGCGTGATGTCGCGTCGTCGAGTTCGTCGTCTCAGCCGCCGGACTGTTCCCGGCATTTCTGCGGGTTCTTGTGCTTGGCGCAGGGGTCATCAGCGGAAGCGAGAACGTGCGCGGTCGCGAAAGCAGTCCCGGCCACGGGTACGGCACCGGCGGGCTGGGCCGGCATCGTCAGTGGGACGACGAGGGCCGAGGCCGCCATCGCCCCGACCGCGAGCGCGTACCTTATCTTGATCATGCCTGACGACTCCATGTGAATCAGTTGCGCCCCCGTGCGATGCGCGGGCTGACGAAGCGCCGGATCGGCATCTCGGCGCCGATTCAACGTCAGAAAAGCCATGCTAGTTAGCGAGAACTCCGGCGCCCACCTCTGGAGTACAAAGCCTGGAGCCGGTCGGATTACCCTTTCGCCACATAGAGCGATAAAATCACCACTTATCGTGGCATCTCGCCACACCGTGGCGCTGGAAACCCTGTACCGACTCGGAAGAGCGTCGCCCGCAGATGGCAATATCTTGGACAAGTCATCACGGCGCGAACAGCTCTTTCTCGGGCCGGCACACTGGCGCGAGAAAGGGTCAGGCCGACCCCGAAGCCGATGCGACGGCCTGCCGGCGGGGCCGTACCAAGGCCCGGGCGTGGACCCCAGTCGCCGGTCACCCAGACGCAGGCGAGGCGCGCGCAGGGCCTCCTGGAGACCGGCCTCCGGGTGAGAGCCAACCCCCGACTGATGGCGGCCGACAACGTAGGCCTGAGCGATCGCCTGCGTCAGAGGGTACCCGCGGTGTCGTTCACCGGGAACTCCGGTTGGCCGTCGAGCGAACCTGGACGACCGTCCCCTTCGCTCCACCCGCATTACCGGTCACTACTACGAGTCGGTCTGTCCTCGTGCCCCGCATCGGCACTTCCGCCTCTCACGGTTGCGCCCGCTGGGATCTCCCTCTCGCCGTCGGCCCACCGGACCGACGCCATTGTCGGAGCGACAGGTTCCACGGTCCATGCAAGAGCCCCGGGCCAGGCTCGCGCCGCCTATATGCCGGACGCCGTCACGGCAGCCGGCAGGACCTCGCGCTGGACGGTTTCGACGACCCCGTCGTAGGACTGTCGCACACAGGTGGAAGGCCGCAGCCATGTGATCGGGCCCGCGCGCCCACGCGGAACGGTTCACGTGACCCTGATGAAGGTGGGACCGTAGTCCTCGTCGTCCGGGCTCTCGAGCAGCGTGCGGACCTCATCGCCGTCGAGGTCGACGACCTCGACGCGGTCCCTGGCGGCGTTGTCGAACTCCCAGCAGTAGAGGTGGGTCTCGTCGTACCAACCGAGGAGCTTGTCGCAGGAAGAGGACACCTTGCGCACCCGCTCGCCCGAGGCGCTGTCCCAGATGCACAGCTCGCCCGCGTCGCCGTCGGGGCAGCGGGTGGCGAACGTCCGGCCCGAGGGTGAGAAGATGTCCTGTACGCCTTCGGGAACTTCGCCGATGTTGACGGCGTCGCGCACCTTGTTGCCCGAGGCGTCGAAGAAGCGCAGGTCAGAGCCGTAGAGGTTGACCACGCCGTTGTTCTGGCCATCCCATCTGAAAGGGTCGTTGTTCTCGCCCGTCACCATGACCACGCTCGCCTTCCGCGCCGCCACGTCGACGATGACGAAGCCGAGGGTGGGGGCGTTCTCGCCCTTCGCCTGCTCGACGTTGAGCAGGATCTTCGAGCTGTCCTTCGACCAGACGATGTTGCTGCTTTCCAGCGGGGCCTTGACGGTTTTGACGACGATCTTCTGTTGGCCGGTTCTCGTATCGATGATCTCGATCGAGTCGTATTGGTCGGAGGTGTAGCCCTTGCCGAGGCGCGCGAGAAGGCTGCCGTCGGGGGAGAGCTGGGTCTCCGCGGTACCGTCGTAATGGCGGAACGGGCCCGTCAGCGTGTCTCTGGCGTAGTTCTCCCACGCATGGGTGCCCTTGGCCTTGAGGTCGTAGGACGTGAGCCTGATCGGATCACCGGGGCGCTCGAAGAGGGTGGACCGTGTACCCGGCAGTTGCTTGGCTATGCTCCGTGTGGGCTCTTCCGAGCGGGATAGGGCGACGGCCACCGCCACGAGGAGCAGCGCGGTGAGCGCCGCGAACCCGGCGACCAGCCTTTTCCTGTGTTTCCTGGGCAGCCTCGGATAGCCCATCCGGGGCCGAGCGGCGATCGGCGCCCAGCACTGCCCAGACCCCTGTGACGGTTCGGCGGGACCTCGAGGCGCGGGGACGACCCCCTCTGGGCTCTGGGGACGCGGGGGGCCGCGGCCGGGGAAAACACGGGTGGGCACCTCGGAGGCGGTGGCCTCCTGCGGCATGCCGCCGTGGGTCACCGGGTGCCGGATCAGCCGCCTGATGACCTCCTCGGCGGTGGGCCTCTGGGCGGGGTCCTTGGATAGGCAGGCGTGCACCACCCCGGCCAGCGGCTCGTCGAGATCCGAGACGTCGGGTCTGCCGTTGAGGATCCTGTTGATGACCGCGGGCATGGTGTCGCTGCCGAACGGTGCCCTGCCCGAGGCGGCGTAGGCGATCGTGCTGGCCCAGGCGAACAGGTCGGCCGCGGGCCCCACCTGGTGGCCGAGCAGCTGCTCGGGCGCCATGAACGACGGTGTCCCGACGGGCGAGGAACTGATCGTGGAGGTGGCGTCGAGTGCCCTGGCGATGCCGAAGTCGATCACTCGGGGCCCGTCGGAGGCGAGGATGACGTTGGCGGGCTTGAAGTCGCGGTGCACGATGCCCGCCTGGTGGATCGCGGCCAGCGCGGTGGCGGTGCCGATCGCGAGGCGGTACAGGGCGGACCCGGTGCGCGGGCCCTGCTCCTGGATGACATGGTGCAGGGAAGGGCCTTCGATGTACTCGCTGACGATGTAGGGCCTGTCCTGCTCGACACCCGTGGCGAGCACCTGTGCCGTGCAGAAGGGGGCGACCTGCTGGGCGACCTGGACCTCGCGCAGGAACCTCTCGGCGGTGACGGCATCGCCGAAACGCAGCCACTTGATCGCGACACACGTGCCCGTGCGGTCGGCGGCGAGGTAAACGACGCCCTGACCACCGTCGCCGAGCCTACCGACGATCGTGTACGCACCGATGCTGGCCGGGTCCCCTGCCCTGAGCGGATGGTAGGGCCGCATATCTGAAATTCTCTCGCGCTTCACAACGGTTGAGCCACCGAATGTTCTTCTAGGCACGAACGCGGCGATCTCAAGCCGGGCCAGCGGCCCCCTTCCGAGCCGGACCTTTCGGAGCAGTACGGCGCGGCCAGGATGACCGTCCGTCGCGCGATGAAGGAGCTACGTGAGCGCGCAAGGCGACGCGGCGTCCTTCCGCTCCTCCTCGACACGCCGGCTGCTGTGCGGCAGCTCCTCCCGTTCGATCGCGATGCACCCCGGCCGGCGCCCGGCTGGCGAAGATGAGCCGGTTCCTCCACCACGTCAGCGACGACCTGGCCCGCTCGGCCAAGCACTGGCGCCGCCAGGTCTACGCCACCCACCCACCTGCCGAGCCCGAGTCACCAGAGGCGCCCCTAGATCGTCGACTGGGAAGTCCGTAACGGCAGGTGATCGGTGAGGGGGCTGGTGAGCTCGCGACGCGCGGTCGGGGTTCTTCATAGCGTGCATCCATCGCGCCAGACGGGCGGCCGCACCAGATTAAGCAGATCACTCCTTTCTGACTCACTCGCTATTCGAGGCGGTCGTGCCCACCTCATGCACACATGACCGTATCGATGCCACACTCGTGGCCAGCGAGCGGCGAATCCGTCTATCGAATCGGGCCATGGGGATCCGCTAGGCCACGATGCAGTGGTCCACGATTCATCATCCCCATAGTCATCCTCATCGCACCAGAATGCGCCATCCACTCCTACAATGTGATCATATGCTTGCGCTTCCACATAGAGCGCCTCTTCGAGCTCAAAGGGAGACGGAAGTTTTCAAAGCCGTCGTCGCTGCAGAATCCCATCATGATGGTGGCCGCACCCCACAGGTCCCAGGAGTAGGCCTGGTCCATGGCCTTTCTTCGTTGAAGCCAGAACTCTCGAATGTAGGGAGTTGTGGTCCTCTTGAGATGGTCGGCCACCAGCTCGACCTGGACATAGGCGTTTCCCGTGGCCTTAGCCCGAGCTTCTTCCAGCACATTCCAGAATGTTGCCGAGTCCATCGCACCAGCCTACTCTGCTGAATGCCGAACGACTTGGCCGCTGTCTCTGGATCCCCGGGACAGCGGCCAAGCCTGTCATTTGCGATGCTGCAATGAAGACCACTCAATACCGCCGGCGATGACGACCACGCTCAGCGATGGCGTGGCGGCCCCGTCCACAGGACGGCCATGGCGACGACGGCAGAGAGCACCAGCAGGACGTTGAAGAGCATTTCCAGAAGGAACACCCGCATCATCCCCTCGTCTTGGCATGGCCGTACGGCCATGTAGACGAAGGTCTTCCCGCACCCTCCGCGGCCATCGGGAGAGCCACCCCGCCGGGCCACCTCCACCGGGGCCGTGGTGACGATCGGGGCGTCGAGCGGCGGGTACTCCCCTCCGCGCAATCCCAACTATCCCCCCGGCGGATGCACGGGTCAAACGCCCGGGTGCAGAGATCGCCGTGAGGAGCGGGTAGAGCGGTGACCTGGTTTGTTCTACTCTGGGCGTGGCGAGGGGAGTACTTCCCAAGCGCCGATCCGGTCAGTACGGGCGTACCGCGCGCCCCCGGACGGCCGCCCGCGACTTCTGGGCGAAGGAGACCTCGAACGGCTGAGCGCGTTCGAGGAGGTCTCATGTCCGCGGCGCCATTTGTGGCTGCGTCCGGATCGGGCAGCGTTGCTTCGATCACCTTGTGGTCGATCACTGTGGCCGCACTGCTCCTGCTACTGGCGATCGACATTGTGATCACCCGGCGTCCGCACGAGGTGCGCATGCGCGAGGCCGTGGCGTGGTCGGTGTTCTACCTGGTGTTGCCGATAGCCTTCGGCGCCTATCTGTGGAGCGTGTTCGGCACCACGGTGGCGGTGGAGTTCTTCACCGGGTACGTGGTGGAGAAGTCGCTGTCGGTGGACAACCTGTTCGTGTTCATGCTGCTGCTGGCGGCCTTCGCGGTGCCACCGGAGCTGACCCAGCGGGTGCTGCTGTATGGGATCGTCGGGGCGCTGGTGCTGCGGGTGATCTTCATCGCGCTGGGGGCGGCGGCGCTGGAAAGCGGGACATGGGCGTTCCTGCTGTTCGGAGCGATCCTGATCGTCACAGCCTGGCGGGTCCTGGCCGAGGCGCTGAAAGGGGAAGTCCCCCAGGTGGACGTCGACTCCATGCGCAGCGTCCGGCTGCTGCGCCGCTTCGTCCCGGTCACCGCCGACTACCGCGGTTTCCGTTTGGTGGTGAGGGAGGAGGGACGCCTGGCCATCACCCCGCTGGCGCTGGCCACGGTGGCGGTGTTCGCCACCGACATCGTCTTCGCCGTCGATTCGGTGCCCGCCGTGTACGGGGTGACGGAAGACCCCTTCCTCGTCTTCGCCACCAACGCCTTCGCGCTTCTGGGCCTGCGGGCGCTGTACTTCGTCCTGCAGGGCGCGCTGAGCCGGCTCCGGCACCTCAACCACGGCCTGGCGATCATCCTGGCGCTCATCGGGGTCAAGCTGGTCCTGCACTGGGCGCACGGCATCTGGGCATGGGTCCCGGAAATCCCCACGCTCGCCTCGCTCGGCGTCATCGTCGCGGTCCTGCTCACCGTCACGCTCACCAGCCTGCGCGCCGACCGTCGCGCCACGCGGCCGGCCGGCGAGGCCACGCGGCATTCCGCATCCGGCTCGTGAGCCGCCGAACCCGTCACGCTCACCGAGGCCCTGCGCCCGACGTCCGATGCGGGCGACGCCGGTCAGCTGAAGGTCACGGTGTGCAAGGAGGTTGTTCATGCCGGTCGCGGCGTCCCAGGTGCCGGAGTTGGCCAGCCTGATCGAGTACTCCGGCCGGGCGCCGAGCTGCGGATCGGGGAGGTTGAGGTACAGGGCGTAGCCCCCGGCCGGCATGAAGGCGGGCAGGGTCAGGGTCTGGGTGAGCGTCGTGGTGGTGCCGGACGGCCACCTGCGCGGGTCGCCGGTCAGCGGGAAGCGGTAGGTCCCGGAGCCACCGCGCAGGACCGGCTCCAGGCCGCGCGGGTTGACCGGGGCGGCCCAGCCCTCGTTCCTGATCGTGATCGTCACCGGCAGCGCGCCGCGCGGCGGGTTGGGGTTGCAGGTCTCGCCGCCCATGGCCAGGTAGGCGGTCTCGGCCTCCAGGTAGGGGTCCTCGACGGCGGGTCGGTGTAGGTGCCGTAGTCGTCGGGGCCGCGGAACGCGCAGGGACCACCGGCGCGGTCGTCGCTATCCCAAGATCGAGCGAGCCCTCGTAGCGGCGGCGTCGACCAATCCCAGGAACGTCGCCGGAACCGGGCCGTCTTGTGCACCGGCCCCGAGGTCGGCGAACCTGATCTCCATGAGGTAGGACCCCTGGCGGAGGAGGGCGGTCCACACCGTCGCCTGGTCGCCGGCCACGTCGACGAGCTTGTAGGCGGTGAGGTCTCCGGCCCGCTCCAGGCGCACGGATACAGGCGTCACGTCGGCGGTCCACCACCGTTGCGTGTCGCTCATCTTGATGGTCTCGCATGCGTCCGAGGGAGGCCGGTCGAGTTCTCGCAGGCGATCAGCAGGCGCGTACACGATGGCCTGCGCGGCGAAGACCCCGGTGAACGGGCTGTCGCGTGCGTCGGCCAGGCTCGCCATCCCGATGAGCCCGCCGCCTTCACCGGAGGCTGAGGCGAAGTCGCTCCACACGCCCTTCGCCCATCGGTCGCACGTCGGCGGTTCGGTTTCTCGAGCGCCCACCTGCGTTTGACCCATGACCGAGATCACAGCGTCGCCGAACCTCGCCACGCCGGCGGGCCACGGCTGACGCCGGAGGGAGCCGAATACGGGGAGAAGGGCCTGCTGCATGCGATACGCCCGGCTTCCGCGGGGCCAGGCGCGCGGCGCGGGCGGCGATGAGGAAGGGATCGAAAGGTCGAGGGTATAGGTTCGGGCCTCCGGCGTCCCCGTGGCATCGCCGTACGGCGGCGCCGGGGTGGATGCGGCAGGTGGCCGCTCGGCTGCGCAGGCGGTCGCCAGCGGGCACGACAGCAGGGCTGCTGTGCCCACTGTCAGCAGTCGCGGCACCTTCATCGGCAGAGGAATCCCATACACCCCGCAGCGCTGTCGCGCCAGAACGTAGACCGCTCCGCCGTCTCGCGTCAACGCAGGCGCTCGGCGGGCGTTGGCGGCTTCGGCCCGCAGGGAGTAGCCGGCGCCGAGACGAGGACGCCCAGGCGGTCCGTGCGGACCGGCCTGGGCGTCGTGATCAGGCCGTGATCAGCGAAGGTCGAACCGGTCCAGGTTCATCACCTTGTCCCACGCCTTGACGAAGTCCTGCACGAACTTCTCCTTCGCGTCGTCGCTCGCGTAGACCTCCGCGAGCGCGCGCAGCTCGGAGTTCGACCCGAAGACGAGGTCGACACGGCTGCCGACCCACTTGACCTGGCCCGTGGCGTCGTCGCGGGCCTCGAACGTGGTCGAGTCCTCCGACGTCGGCCTCCACGTCGTGCCCAGGTCGAGCAGGTTGACGAAGAAGTCGTTGGTCAGGACGCCGGGGTTGTCGGTGAAGACGCCGAGCGGCGACTGCTTGTAGTTCGCGCCCAGGACGCGCAGGCCGCCGACGAGGACGGTCATCTCGGGGGCGCTGAGGTTGAGCAGGTTCGCCCGGTCGATGAGCAGGTACTCGGCCGGCAGCCGGTGGCCCTTGCCGAGGTAGTTGCGGAAGCCGTCGGCGGTCGGCTCGAGCGCGGCGAAGGACTCCACGTCGGTCTGCTCCTGCGAGGCGTCCACGCGGCCCGGCGTGAAGGGGACCTCGACGTCGAAGCCGGCCTTCCTGGCGGCCTGCTCGACCGCGGCGCACCCGCCGAGCACGATGAGGTCGGCGAGCGAGACCTGCTTGCCGCCGGTCTGGGCGGCGTTGAAGGACTGCTGGATCTCCTCCAGGGTGCGCAGCACCACCGCGAGCTGGTCGGGCTCGTTGACCTCCCAGCTGTTCTGCGGCTCCAGGCGGATGCGGGCGCCGTTGGCGCCGCCCCGCTTGTCGCTGCCGCGGAAGGACGAGGCCGCCGCCCACGCGGTGGACACGAGCTGGGACACCGTCAGGCCCGAGTCGAGGATCCGGGTCTTGAGCAGGGCGATGTCCTCGGCGTCGATGAGCTCGTAGGTCCGCTCGGGGAGCGGGTCCTGCCACAGCAGCACCTCGCTGGGCACCTCCGGGCCGAGGTAGCGCACGACCGGGCCCATGTCGCGGTGGGTCAGCTTGAACCACGCACGGGCGAAGGCGTCGGCGAACTCGTCGGGGTTCTCCAGGAAGCGCCGCGAGATCGGCTCGTAGATCGGGTCGAACCGCAGCGCCAGGTCGGTGGTCAGCATCGTCGGGGCGTGGCGCTTGGACGGGTCGTGGGCGTCGGGAATGGTGCCTTCCCCGGCGCCGTCCTTCGCCTTCCACTGCCACGCGCCGGCGGGGCTCTTGGTCAGCTCCCACTCGTACTTGAACAGCGTCTCGAAGAAGCTGTTGTCCCACTTGGTCGGGGTGGGGGTCCAGGTGACCTCGAGACCGCTGGTGATGGTGTCGGCGCCCTTGCCGGTGCCGAAGGTGCTGCGCCAGCCGAGGCCCTGCTCCTCGATCGGGGCGGCCTCGGGGTCGGGGCCGACGTGCTCCGACGGGCCGGCGCCGTGGGTCTTGCCGAAGGTGTGGCCGCCCGCGATGAGGGCGACGGTCTCCTCGTCGTTCATCGCCATCCGGCGGAACGTCTCACGGATGTCGCGGGCCGCGGCCAGCGGGTCCGGGTTGCCGTTGGGGCCCTCCGGGTTGACGTAGATCAGGCCCATCTGGACCGCGGCGAGCGGGTTCTCCAGCTCGCGGTCGCCGCTGTAGCGCTGGTCGTCGAGCCAGGCGGTCTCGGGGCCCCAGTAGACGTCCTCGTCGGGCTCCCAGACGTCCTCACGGCCGCCGCCGAAGCCGAAGGTCTTGAAGCCCATCGTCTCCAGGGCGACGTTGCCGGCGAGGATCATCAGGTCGGCCCAGGAGATCTGCTGGCCGTACTTCTTCTTGACCGGCCACAGCAGGCGGCGGGCCTTGTCGAGGTTGGCGTTGTCCGGCCAGCTGTTGAGGGGGGCGAAGCGCTGCTGCCCGGCCCCGGCGCCGCCGCGGCCGTCGCTGATCCGGTAGGTGCCCGCGCTGTGCCAGGCCATGCGGATGATGAGCGGGCCGTAGTGGCCGAAGTCGGCCGGCCACCAGTCCTGCGAGGTCGTGAGCACCTCGGCGATGTCACGCTTGACGGCCGCCAGGTCGAGGCTCTTGAACGCCTCGGCGTAGTCGAAGTCCTTGCCGAGGGGGTTGGCCGCCGGGTGGTGCTTGGCGAGGATCTTCAGGTTGAGCCGCTCCGGCCACCACTGGCGGTTCCCGCCCCCCTGAGTGGGGTGCAGGGCGCGCCCGTGCGGGACGGGACAGCGGCCTTCGCCCTCTGACGGCTTGGGGTCGGTGACGATTGCTTCGTGGTTCTCAGACATGGGGATCCTTCCGGACTATGCGGATCAAGGCGCTGATCAAGGTGTTGAGGAAGTGCGGGCCGCGGAGCAACCGGGGCACAGGCCCCAGTAGATGACCTCGGCCTCGTCGATCGAGAAGCCCTGGTCGTCGGACGCGGTCAGGCAGGGCGCGTGGCCGACCGCGCAGTCGACGTCGGCGACGACGCCGCACGACCGGCACACGAGGTGGTGGTGGTTGTCGCCGACGCGCCCCTCGAACCTGGCGGGGCTGCCGGGCGGTTCGATGCGGCGTACGAGCCCCGCCGCGGTGAGCGCGTGGAGGGCCTCGTACACGGCTTGAAGGGAGACATGGCCTACGCGGTCGCGCACCCCGGAGGCGATCGCCTCGACGTCGAGGTGGTCGCCGTCCCGGACGGTCTCGAGCAGCGCGACGCGGGCGGCCGTCACCCGCAGGCCGGCACCGCGCAACTCCTCGGCGGTGGTCGGGGACTGGGATGCGGTCATGCCGCCCAACATACCCCCATAAAGACGAACAGTTCAAGACAACGAATGACCCAAGTTTATGTACGGCCGGGCAAAGCCCGCCCTGCTGTCCGGCCGCAGGACGAAGATCATGAGGAGTAGAGTGCCACGCCACGCGAGGCCGAACGGCAGGGCCGCGGACGAAGAGGGGTGCCGATGGAACGCACCGGACCACCAGAGCGAGCGCATGAGCTCTACGTGGCGATCGGGCAGCGCGTCCTGGCACAGGCTCCACGTCTCTGGCACGTTGCCGAGGCCCATCGCCGCCAGGTCGGCTCCTTCGGCACCACCACGGTCATCTACCGGCTGGTAGGCGGTTCCCGGCGCTCGGTGGAGGTGGACGGCCTGGACGAGCTGTTCGACCGCCGCCCTCGGCGTACGCGGAGGAGCTGGCCAGGTATCCGCGACGGCCGGAGCGCGACCCCGCCTGGATGATCGTCGACTGAGCAGCCCCAACGGGCCGATCGCGGATGCTCGTGACCTCGCCGGATCAGGCGGCGCCGAGCAGGGCCGCCAAGTCCTCCGGCAGCGGCATCGGCCGGGTCAGGCCCACCCGGGCGGGCATCGGACGGCCGATCACGAAGTCTGGTTGGCCGTGGACGTGCAGCAGGCGTCTCCGCACCCGGCCGCCCGCTTCGCGATCGGGGCGCAGCAGGCGTCTCCGCGCCAGGCCTCGCGGCCTTCCTTGACCGCGACCGCGGCGATGACCAGCGCGGCGATCGGGTCGGTCCACGACCAGCCGAACAGGCTGTTGAGCGCCAGGCCGACCAGCAGGACGGCCGACAGGTACGTGCACAGCAAGGTCTGCTTGGAGTCGGCCACCGCCGAGGCCGAGCCGAGCTCCCGCCCGGCCCGCCGCTGGGCGTGGGACAGGATCGGCATGACGACCAGGGACGAGGCGGCCAGGACAAGGCCCGGGGCGGAGTGCTCGGCCTCGCCTGCGCCCAGCAGGGCCCGGACGGCGTCGACGGTGACATAGGCGGCCAGCGCGAAGAACGAGATCGCGATGATCCGCAGCGCGGCCCGTTCGCGCCGCTCGTGGTCGGCGGCGGAGAACTGCCAGGCGACCGCGGTGGCCGAGGCCACCTCGACCACCGAGTCCAGGCCGAAGCCGACGAGCGCGGCGGAGGAGGCGACGGTTCCGGCGGTGATGGCGACGACGGCCTCGACGACGTTGTAGGCGATGGTCGCCGTCACCAGCAGCCGGATGCGGCGCCGCAGGACGCCGCGGCGGGCCGGGGAAGGGCCGAGGTCGACCACGTTGGCGGTCATCAGCAGCAGTCCTTGTCCGCGGCCTCGGCGCAGGTGCGGCCGGCGTCGGCGGCCACCGCCACCACCGCGGCGCGCAGGTCGTCCAGCGCGTGCCCGAGCCGGGGATCGGCCAGCTCATAGCGGACGCGGCGGCCGACCGGGACCGCGACCACCAGGCCGCAGTCGCGCAGGCAGGCCAGGTGGTTGCTGAGCCGGGTGCGGGAGATCCCCAGCAGGTCGGCGAGATCGGCGGGATGCGAGGGAGCCTCGCGCAGCGCGATCAGGATCCGGCAGCGGATGGGGTCGGCCAGGGCACGGCCGAAGCGGGCGAGGACCTCGACCTCGGAGAGGATCGTCAACACCCACTCAACATACACGAAATCCTGAATTCAGAAAATTGTGTACCGCCAGGCGGGGCGGATGTCGTACGGCTGACCTGTCCAGGGGACGCCGACACGATCGGCCGGAGCAAATAACCGAAGAGTTTTCGCGTTCACCTGAGATGCCGCCGTGACACGAGCGTACACAGGAAACATTAAGCGACTTCCCTGCGGTCATGGATGCCGGGAAAACCTTTACCACCTTCGGCGACCGCGGTCAGAGCTCGTTCGATGAGGAGAACGCCCAGCACAAAGCCACCCTCTAGCCGCAGAATGTCATTCAGTCAAGACCCAAATACATCGTCGGGAAGATCTCTAGACAGCATCGGGAAATTTGGATTACTAACTTCCTGACTCTTGAATTATCTGGCCGTAAGTTTAATATCCCCATTCGTGTCCTCCGATTTCCGGGACGCACCGGACAGGCAGGTGTGGCCCCCCAGCGGCGAGCCTCCGCTGGCGCGTCGCCGGTCCCAGCCGGTGCCGCCGGACGAGCCGGACGAGCTGGAGGACTGGGAGCCGGAACGGCTCGCCGCCGGCTCCCGGCGAGGGATGGTGATCTGGGCGGCGATCGTGTTCGTCGCGCTGGCCTTGGTGGGGATCGGGCTCGGCGCGATGCGGTCGGCCAAAACGTCTCCGGTGCGGGAGGCCCGGGCCGACCAGCCGGCCATGGACGCCGAAGCGGGCGGAACGGCGGATGCGAGGGTCTCGCCGGTCCCCCGGACGGGTTCGCCGGGCTCTCCGGCGGGTTCGCCGGGTCCGCAGGCGGGTTCGCCGGGTCCCCGGTCGGCCGCCCCCGTGCCGGGCCGTACCACGATCACACCCGCGCAGGCCCGCAAGGTCCACGACCGGTTCCAGCGCGAGCTGTCGGCCGCGCAGCAACGCCTGGACGACAAGGCCGTGGGCGAGCTGGAGCAGGGGCTCGCGCTGGAGATGACCAGGGCGAGCTTCCAGACCGCCCGGATGCGGCGCGAGCCGCTCGCCGCCGGGATCTGGCCCGGGACGCGCGTGTGGGTGCCGCGCCGTACGGCGGGCGAGGAGGAGTGGTTCGCGGCCGTCATGCACGAGCCGGGCGTGGCCAGGGTGACGGACGTGCTGGTCGCCACGCCGGACGGCTGGCGGCTGGTCGCCTCCACCGCCGACACCCGCGACCCGGCGCCGGAGCTGCCCGCGATGGCCGTGAACGCCGACGGCTACGCGGAGAGCCTGCCGGAGTCGGCCACGGGGCTGCGGGCGACGCCCCGGCAGGTCGCCCTGGCGCACCTGCGCAGCCTGGAGGCCGCCACCGAGGACCCGCTGTTCGCCGAAGGGCCGTGGACCTCCGGCGCGGCGCGGTTCTGGCAGCGCGAACGCGCCCAGCTGAGGGCGGCGGGCTGGCGGCTGTCGCTGTCCTACCGGCTGGAGGGCCGGGTGCGGGCGCTGCGGACGGCCGACGGCGGCGCGCTGGTGTGGTACGCGGCCCGCTCCACCGAGGCGCGTACGGCCCAGCGGCCCGGCACCAAGGTCGCGCTGAAGGGCCCGGCGGGCGTGCGCACCGGCAACCGCTCCTTCGCCCGTACGGCGAGCGCGACCTACGGGCGGATGTACCTGGCGTACGTCCCCCCGGCCGGCTCGCGCAAGCCCGTCCAGGTCATGGGCGACTGGAGCGACGTCCTGGAAAGCCACGGCAGTTGACCCTCATCTGACCCCCCATCAGACAAGGAACACCATGGCGACATCCCCTCCCAGGATCCCCAGGTCCACGGTGGTCATCACGGTGCTGACGGTCGGCGTGTTCGGCGCCGGGACCGGTCTGGGGAGCATGCTGCACCGCCATCGCCAGCCGGCGCCCGCCCAGGAGGTGCTGAGGCTGGTCGCGGGAACCTACCAGCTCGACCTGCCGGTCGGCGCGGCGGTCAAGGCGCCCTCCCTCACCGGCGCGGACAGCGGAAGCGTCCTGTCCGGCGGGGGCGAGGCGGTGCCGGTGTGCCTGGGCGCGACCGTCGGGTGGCGGGCCGTCGCGGTGGACGGCGGCGCGTGCGCGGCGATGCCGATGCTGGGCGCGAGCCCCGACCTGGCGCCCCCGGCCCGGCCGGGCAATCCCAAGGAGTCCTCCACGCCCTCGGCCAAGCCGGACACGCCGCGGAAGACCGCTCCCCCGACCACGAAGAAGGACGGCAAGCCGACGCCGCAGCCGACCGTGAAGCACGACTCCCAGCCACCGGTCCGGCACACGCCCAAGCCGAGGCCGACGCCGCAGCAGACCACCGCGCCCGACAAGCCCGCGCCCAAGAAGAGCACGAAGCCGACGTCCGACGGCAAACCGAGCCCGAGCGTCGTGCCGGTCACACCGACCGCCGTGCGGTCGTGGAACATCACCCCCTGGCCGGAGACCCGAAACCGGCAGGAACCACCCGGCCGCAGCCCCACCCCGGAGGCCCGCGACCGGCGGGAACCGCCCGGCCGCACCCCGAACCCCACCCCGTCTACCTCCCAGAGGGCTCCTTCGCCCACGGTCACGCCGTCGGAGGACCGGCCCTGCGTGATCCCCGGTCCCAGCGGTGAGCCGTTACGGCCCGCGCTGCGTTCCCGCGCGGACTCCCGGTGCCCGACCGTCTTCCCTGTTCCGACCGTCACCGTGCCGGCGAGCCCGTCGGGCGAGCCGTACGAGTCCGCCGTCCCCTCGCCGAGCGGTCCCGCGACGCCGTCCCCCACCGCCCACGACGAGGCCAACCGGCTGCGGCCCGGCTCCCCCGAGGGCGACGTCCTGCCGGTCTTCCGCGATCCCGCCCTGCTGCGGCGCGCCGAGGAGGCGCTGGGCCTGGACGGCTCCAGGAGCTACGTGGACGAGAACGGCCAGTGGGACCTGACCATCGCCCCGCCGGGCACGCCGGAGTGCCGCGACTACAGCGACGCCGAGCTGCGCCGGCTCGGCCTGTCCCGCGAGGACCTCGCCCGCTCGCCCTCGGCCCTGCCGCGCGACTCGTGCCTGTGGCCGGCCTTCATCCGCTGGCTCTACGCCGAACCGGCCGAGGGCGAGGTCAGCAACTGGACCAAGTTCACCGGCCTGCCCGACCGCAGCATGCGGCTGGTGGTCGTCGACCCGCCCGGCAGCGCGTCCGCCGACACCACGCCGGGCGAGGTCGACGGGTCATGAACGCGGTCGCGCGAGCCCGGTTGCGCGAGCACGGCGCGCATCTGGCCGACTATGCCGCATACCGGGCCGGACCGGCGGCGGCTGCCGGGGCCGTCGCGGCGGCGTTGGAGGCGGCCCTGGAGTCCGCGCGCCGGCGCAGCGCGCCGCCGTCCGTCTCCGAGCGGGGGCTGCTGTTCGCCGAGCTGCGCCGCGTGTGCCTGGCCGACGGCGGCTGCACCGGCGCGTACCGGCCCGGCGGCGGGCCTGGCCTGCCGGACGCCGAGCTGATGGAACGCGCCTGGGCGCTGGCCGACCCGCTCGGGGTCGAGGCGCTGCTGCTGATGTTCCGGCACGAGCTGACGCTGGCCGACCTGGCTCACCTGCTCGCGCTGCCGCCCGGCGAGGCCCACCGCCTCATCCTGCGGACCCAGGACTTCATCGAGACGCTGGTCAGCGCCCTCGACGCGGACGCGCGGGGCCGCCCGGTCTGCGCCCTGGCGGGACCGCTGGTGGCGACCGCTCTCGGCGACGGTACGGCTGAGGCCAGGTCCGAGCTGCTCGACCACGTGCTCGGCTGCGCCGCGTGCACGCGGCCGATCAACATCCACTACACCGTGCCCCAGATGATCGACCACCGGCCCGTCGCCCCGCTCGGCGCCGCCGAGCGGGACCGGATCCTCGCCATGCTGGAGAGCCGGATCCGCGACCACGCGCGGGACACGGATCCGGTCGCCACGATGCCCCTGGCCGCTCCGGTGCCCGTCGAGCCGCTCGACACCGTCCCACCGCGGCGGACGACCCCATCGGAAACGCCGGAAACGCTCGAGGTACGGCTGCCGGCCGTACCTCGGCCCGGCGGCATGGACACCCCCCTCTACAACGCGCTGGCCACCCGGGCATGGGCGCGCGGCGTGCTGTCCCCCACCGACCCGGCCCCGCACCCGCCGCCCCGGCCCGCGGCGGACGCCGGGACCCCGCCCGGCCCCCCGCGGCGGGCCGGGTCCCGGCTGGCCGAGGCGCTGTGGACGGCCGGGTGGCGCACCCGCAGGACCGCCGCCCGCGTCGCGATCATGCTCGTCGCCGGCACGGCAGGCATGATCACCGGACTGCAGGTCGTCGGCCCCGCCCAGGACCCCCCGGGGCTCACCGCAGCCTCGGGATCGCAGGCCCCGGCCGGACGCCTGGTCCTGCCCCCGGCCGTCGAGCTGGACGCCTTCGGCCGCGGCAGCATCCGCCTGACGCTGACCGGCGATCCGGTGAGCCGGCACGTCGTCGCCCCCGGCCTGCGGGTCACCCCCGCCGTCGTCACCGGCGGCGAGGGCGAGCTCGTCGTGCTCCGGATACGGGCGCTGCGCGTGCGCCGCTGGTGCGGCGACCCCTCACCGGCCGAGACCACCCTGACCCTCCAGGGACCGGCCGACTCGGCCAGCACCCGAGTCCGCTGGCACACCTGTTGAACCCTCGAAAGGACGCCTCCCGTGACCGAAACCCCGTCCCGCGCCCAGCAGTCCCAGCGCCAGGCGCCGGCCGAGCCGTACGACCAGACCATCCCGCTCACCGCCGAGCGGCTGCTGACCAACCGGCGGCCCGAGCCGTCCGACGGCTGGCGGCGGTGGGTCTGGCTGCTGTCGGGCCGCCGCTACCTGCCGCCGGAGTCGGCCGCCGAGATCGAGCGCCGCACGCTGATCGCGCAGGCGCAGACCCCGGTGGCCAGCGGCCACCACCGCATCGCGGTGATGAGCCTCAAGGGCGGCGTGGGCAAGACCACCACCACCGTGGCCCTCGGCAACACCCTGGCCTCGCTGCGCGGGGACCGGGTCATCGCCATCGACGCCAACCCCGACCGCGGCACGCTCGGGCTGAAGGTCAAGTCCGAGACCGCCGCCACCATCCGGACGTTCCTGGCCGAAGCCGAGCACATCATCCGCTACGCCGACGCCCGCGCGTTCACCTCGCAGTCACCGGCCCGGCTGGAGGTCCTCGCCTCCGACACCGACCCGGCCGTCAGCGAGGCGTTCGACGGCGACGACTACCGCACCGTGGCCGGGCTGATCGAGCGCTTCTACTCCATCTGCCTCACCGACTGCGGCACCGGCCTGCTGCACGGCGCCATGAACGCCACCCTGGACCTGGCCGACCAGATCGTGCTCGTCAGCCTGCCCGCGGTCGACGGCGCGAACTCCGCCGCGGCGACCCTGGACTGGCTGACCGCCCACGGCCACGCCGACCTGGTCCGCAACGCCATCGTCGTGCTCAACGCCGTCGAGCAGCGCTGCGAGGTCGACGTCGACCTGCTGGAGGAGCACTTCACCGCCCGCTGCAAGGCCGTCATCCGCGTGCCGTACGACCCGCACCTGAAGGAGGGCGCGGAGGTGGACCTGCTGCGCCTGCGTCCCACCACCGCGGGCGCGTACCTGCGCCTGGCCGCCGCGGTCGGGCAGGCCTTCGCCCGGCCCGCCCGGAGGGCGCAGTGACCGTCCCGGTCGACGGCCAGGCCGTGCCCTGGGATCTGGGTCCCGTACGGCCCCGCCGCCCGATCGTGCTGCGCTGGACGGCGGGCGTGCTCGCGGCCGTGGCAGCGGCCTGGATCCTGCGTCCTTCCTCCTGCGGCGAACCGGTCGCGTTGCCCCAGCCGTCCGGCCACCACGGGGAGGCGGGCTACCCGGTCGGGTTCCCGCACACCGGTCCCGGCGCCGCGGCGGCCGCCGCCGCGGCGCTGGAGGCGGGCTGGAGCCTGGACGCCGAGGAGGCGGCGGCCGGCTCCGCGCTGTATGTGGCGCCCGACCAGCAGGCGCGGTCGCGGGCCGACGCGGCGAGCGCGACCGTCCACTGGCGGCGCGCCGTGGGCCTGCCCGACGACGGCGGCCTGCCCTCCGGCGCGGCCCTGACGGTGACCACCATCGGCGTCCGCTGGCAGGAGCGGTCCCGCGACCAGGTTGTGGTGTCCGTGCTGGCCCGGGTCGACGCGACCGCGGGCGACGCCGGGCCGGTCCACGCCGGCTCGCACGCGCGTACCTTCGTCATGACCTGGAGTCCCGCCCAGCGCGGCGGGGACTGGGTCCGCAGCCTGACCGCCCCGCCCGCCGCGCCGCCGCCGGTCGCCGAGCCCGGCAGCCCGGCCTTCGCCTCGGCCGGCTGGCGGCCCATCGCCCGCGGACACTCCTGAACGGCCGACCATCCGCACCCGCTCCTGAAGCCAGGGAGGCGACCATGAGGTCCCGGTTCGTCGCGGCATGCCTGGCCACCGCGCTGTCGTGTGGCCTGCTCGGCCTCGCGGGCGACGCCCGCGCCGACGCCCGCGCCGACGCCTGCGCCGGTGCCCAGAGCCGGTGGCGGCTGGTGTGGTGCGACGACTTCGACGACTACCTGGACCCCGCCGCCTGGGCGGTCTACGACTCGCCGGGCCACGCCGGCAGGGGCCGCCGCTCGCCCGACCAGCTGTACCTCGGCGACGGCACGCTGTTCCTGCACGGCCGCGCCGACGGCGTCACCGCCGGGCTGGCCGTGCGCCACTCCCAGACCCACGGCCGCTGGGAGGCGCGCATCCGGCTGTATCCGGGCGCGGGCTCCTACCATCCGGTCGCGCTGCTGTGGCCGACGGGAGGGGGAGGCGGCGTGCGACCGGCCACCGGTAGCGAGATCGACTTCCTCGAAGTGATCGACGACCCGCGGCGGCGGCGCGCGGCCTTCTTCTTCCACCACCCGGGCGGCACCGAGCAGGCCCACGCCGAGCTGGACATGACCACCTGGCACACCTATGCCGTGGAGAACACCCCCGAGGGCGTCGTCGGGTACGTCGACGGCCGGGAGTGGTTCCGGTCCCGCGCCCATGCCACCACGCCCATGTCGCCCTGCCTGCAGCTGGACTGGTTCCCCGGCCGGGGCGAGGCCGGGGAGGCCTGGATGGAGGTGGACTGGCTGCGCGTCTACGCCCCCGGCTGACAGTCCCCGAGGGCTGCTGAGCGTCGTGGCCACCTCGGGCGGGCGCGGCGGGCCGGGTCACGGCCGCCGGTGCCCGCCCGGGTCGCGCGCTAGACCAGGCGGGTCACCTCACCGGTGTCGAGGGAGTAGTAGGCGCCCACGATCTTGAGCCGCTTGCGGGCGATGCGCGAGGCGAGAAGCTTGTCCTTCTTGAGCCTGGCGACCACGTCCATCGTGTTGACGCGGATCATCTTGTCCACGTCGCCGTGGGAACGCTCATAGGCGGGACGCAGCGCTTCGACGATGCGCTGGAGGTCGCCGGGGAGCTTGGTGCCGTCGTGCAGCGCGTGGGCGGCGGCGGTGACGGCGCCGCACCGCTGGTGGCCGAGGACGACGATCAGGGGGACGCCCAGTTCGGCGGGGCCGTACTCGATGGCGCCGGTCACGAGGGGGTCGATGGTCTGGGCGGCGCTGCGGACGGTGAGCAGGTCGCCGATCCCGGCGTCGAACACGATCTCGGGAGGCACCCGCGAGTCGATGCACGAGACGATCACGGCGTACGGGTCCTGCTTCTGGGCAACCTCGGCACGGCGGGCGGGGTCCTGGTGGGGGCGGGTCGCGGTGCCGGAGACCCAGCGGCGGTTGCCCTCACGGAGGGTGGCCCAGGCCTCATCGGGGGTCACCGGGCGGGTGGCGGTCCCGGTGGCGGCGTGCGCGACACCGCTGTCTAACAGCAGGCCACCGGTGATCAGGCCGGCGCCGCGGAGAACGGCGCGGCGGTTCATGATCTTCGCAGTCATAGACCGAGTATCCGAGCATGAGCCGCCTGGTGGGACGTGATCTGCGCCACGGTGCCGCACCGGTGGCCGGTCACCCGCCCAGCGGGTCGCGCCACGGGCGACCGGGACCGCTCAGGCGGCCGGCCGTACCGCCCGGACGTAGAAGAGCATCGGCTTGAGCTCGCCCTCGTCCTCGACGCGGAAGCCCGCCTCCGGGACGGCGGTGCCGAGCAGCCCGCGAAGGTCGTGCCGCATGGCCGGCCCGGTCAGCAGGCCCGCCAGGCGGTTGGCCAGCCGGCCGGTGGGCGGGCGGAACTCGGCGATCAGCAGCCTGCCGCCGGGCCGCAGCACGCGGAACATCTCCCGTACGGCGGCGCCGCGCTCTCCGGCGGGCATGTGGTGGACGGCCAGGCTGGAGACGACGATGTCGAAGGACATGTCGGGAAGGTCGAGGGTCTGCCCGACGCCGACGAGGTAGCGGCAGTTCGCGGGGGCGCGCCGCCGGGCGTGCTCGACCATCGCGGGCGAGGCGTCGACGCCGGTCACCTGGCCGGTGGGACCGGCGACCGGAGCGAGGATGCGGGTCAGGTAGCCGGTGCCGCAGCCCACGTCCAGCACCTGGTGGCCGGGCCGGACGCCGGACAGCGTGGCCAGGCGGGTGAAGACCTCGCGCCGCCGTCCGAGGAAGGCGATGGACGCGACGACGTCGTAGGCGCGGGGACGGTCGATCGTGCCGCCCCCGTCGGCGGGTGCGGCGTACCCGGGCGGCCATCCAGCGGGCGCTGGTGGAGCTGATCCTGGAGAAAGGCTACGACGCGGTCACCGTCACGGAGCTGATCGACCGCGCCGACGTCGGGCGTTCCACCTTCTACGCCCACTTCGCCGACAAGCGGGAGGTGCTGTACGGCTTCATGGAGGAGCAGCTCGCCTTCCTCCTCCCGGCGCCGGCCACCGGCGGGCCGCTGTTCCCCTACAGCCGTCGGATGTTCGAGCACGCATGGGAGCAGCGCCGGTTGCTGCGGGCGCTGCTCGGACGGCGCGGCGGCGTGGTCCACACGCGCGGCGAGCAGATGTTCGCCACTGTCGTGCGCGAGGAGCTGGTCGCCCGTGGGCTGCGCTCCTCGGTCGACGTCGTCGTCGCGTGCGTCGTGGGGGCGTTCATGACGCTGGTCGGCAAGTGGCTGGACGGCGAGATCAGGGGGACTCCGGCGGAGCTGGACGCGGCCTTTCGGGCGGCCGTCACCCCCGGCGTCGAGCACATGATCGCCACGTGTGCGGATGGAAGAGATCGAAGGGATCGGAGGTCCTGAGCGAGCCGCAAGATCGCCGTGCGGTTCCGACTCATCACGGCAAGGGCTGACTTCTCCGGTTCTGGGAAAGAATCGCCGTGCCCTCCCCCATGCGGGTCAACTTTCCCCGTTCTTCGGCCCGGCGGCGGAGTGAGAGCCTCGTTCCCGGGATATGTAGCGCCGTGACCTGCAGAAACGGGCCGGTGGCCCGTGCCGACGCATGCCTGCCGCCGGCCCATCACGAGGGGGGAACATGGCAACTCAGGTCCAGGAGCGCAAGCTCGCCCGGCATTTCGAGCTTCTCGACTACGACAGGGACGGCTACATCGAGCAGTCCGACCTCAAGGCCTTCGCGGAGCGCATCTGCCAGGCCGGCCAGGTCGAGCCGACCTCGCCGGAAGGCCGCGCGGTCGTCCAGCAGGCCGAGAGGCTCTGGCAGGCGCTGCAGCGCGCCCACGACAAGAACGGCGACCAAGCGGTGAGCCGGCAGGAGTTCGTCGACTGCGCCGAATCCGAGCAGGTGCTCAAGCAGGCCATCCAGCTGGGCGTGGCCGCCTTCGACGTCATGGACCGGGACGACGACGACCGGATCAGCATGCAGGAGTGGCTCTCCCTGGACCGCTCGCTCGGTGTGAACGCCGCCGACAGCGAGGAGGGCTTCCGGCGGCTCGACAGGGACGGCGACGGCCACATCAGCAAGAAGGAGTTCACCAAGGGCGTCGAGGAGTTCTACCGCAGCTCCAACTCGGCGGCTCCCGGCAACTGGACGTTCGGCCGGTTCTGACCCCGGGCGTCCGGTGACCCCGTCGAGGCTCTGGCGGCGCGCCGCCAGAGCCTCTTCGCGGACCGACGACGCCTTGCTCCCTGGAGGCAGCCTCATGCGGGAAACGATCCTGGAGTTGCCGCCGGCCGGGCCGTTCAGCCCGCGGCCGGAGAGCATCGGCTGGATCAACCTGCGGTCCAACGAGAACCCGTTCGGCGGGCCGTACCGCCGGTATCCGGACGACGAGGACGAGGTCCTGGTCCGCCGCTACGTCGAGGCGCTGGACGCGGTCGAGCCGCCCGGCCCCGCCGGGTCGTGGGCGTGGACCGGCGACACCGTGCTGATCACCCGTGGCGCGGTGGACGCCCTCGACCTGGTCCTGCGGGCCTTCTTCGAACCCGGTGCCGACCGGGTGGCCGTCACGCCGCCGACGTTCGGGTTCTTCCACCGGCTGGCGGCGGTCCACGGCATCGCCCGGCATGCCGTACCGCTGGGCGGGGACAGGTGGGACCGGCTCGACGTCGAACGGCTGGTCGCGGCGCCCGTCAGGGGCGTGCTGCTGTGCGACCCCAACAACCCGACCAGCACGCGCCTGCACGAGGGCGACCTGCTGGAGCTGCTGGCGCGCTTCCCCGGGCTGGTGATCGTCGACGAGACCTACGTCGAGCTGGACCGGCGGCCCTCCCACCGGCACCTGGTGGCCCGCCACCCGAACCTCATCGTGCTGCGCTCGATGTCCAAGGGGTTCGGGCTGGCGGGCCTGCGGCTCGGCGCCGTCCTCGCGGACCCGGCCGTGATCGCCGCCATCCGGCGCGTGCGCCCGCCGTTCCCCGTGCCGGGCCCCGTCGCCGAGCGGGCCGCGAGCGAACTGGCCGACCACGCCGCGCTGCGCGCCCGCGTCGACGCCCTCGTCGCCGAGCGGGACCTGCTGGCGGAGAAGCTGGCGCGGTGCCCGAACGTGCGCCGGGTCTTCGCGGACGCCGGCTTCGTCACCGTGGAGGCCGAGGACCCGGCCGCCATGGCGGCCGCGCTCCGGCGGGGGCGGATCGACGCGCTGGCCGACCCCGGCGGCTGGCGGGGGCGCATCCGCGTCAGCGTCGGGCTCCCCCACGAGAACGCGCACCTCATCGCGGTGCTGCAAGAGAACCGACAGGGGAAAGGACTGACATGACCGACACCGTGGTCACCGTGGTCACCGTGTCCCGGGCCGACATCCGGGCGATCGCCTCCGTGGAGGTGGGAGGCGAGACCCACTGGCTGGGCGAGCACCGGGACTTCCGGCGGCATGAGGCGCTCGCCCGCTTCCTGCCCGAGCACGGCCGCTTCTCCCTGGCGTGGGTCCGGCTGCGGGACGGCGAGCGCCTGGACATCCACGAGCACCCCACCAAGTCGATGATCATCGTGTGCCGTGGGTCGGTCCGGCTCATCGGCGACCGGGACGAACGGCTCGGCGAGGGCGACGTGGTCTGCGTCGAGCCGGGGGCCAAGCACGGGTTCGAGACGCTGCCCGGAGAGGAGTTCCACGGGCTGTCGGTGCAGTTCGAGGGCGGCGGGCTGTACGAGCGCGAGGAGGCGCCCCGGGTGCGCTTCACCGAGCAGGCGGCGGCCTCGCTCGCGGAGCTGGAGACGCTCAACACGCGGCGGTTGCGGCGCTTCGCCGGGCACCGGCTGTTCGGGTTCTTCGACAGCGGCCGGATGAGCAGGGAGCCGGAGCTGCGCGACCGCTTCCTCGCGGCGCTGCACGTCTGGTCGGTCTACTTCCAGCGGATGCTCCACGCCCGGCAGGCCGTGTGCCCCGATCCGCAGCTGCGCGAGATCTACGCGGGGCATCTGCGGGAGGAGTTCGGCCACGACGAGCTGCTGCGGGTACGGCACGCCGTGTCGGCCGACGTCTACGACCCGGCCCTGGAGGCCGCGGGCAGCTGGTTCGTCATGCGGATGCACGGCGGGGACGAGGCCGAGAAGATCGTGATCGTCCACATGGTGGTCGAGTCGAGCTGTCACGTGTTCGGCGAGAAGACCAGGGTGGCCTTCGAGGGCGCCGATGGGTCGTACTTCGACCTGCACGCGCAGGTCGACGAGGACCACCGGGAGATCGGGCGCGACCATCTGCGGTCGCTGTCGCCGACGCGGTTCCCGCGGCTGATGCGGGTGTGCGAGGAGGCGTGGGACCAGCTGGAGCTGGTCTTCGACCGGATCGCCGCGCACGTCGAGCCGTGAGCGGCCGGGCGGAGTTCATGGCGGTCCTGCGCGACGTCGTGGAGGACTATTTCGGCTGGCGTGAGGCGTGCCTGGGCGGGGCCGCCGACCCCGGTGGTCCTGGCTTTCCCGGCGGCCCGGATGCGGGCGCCCTGGTGCGGGAGCTGTCCAAGCGGCTGGCGCGGGAGTCGACGCCGTGGCCGTCGCCGCTGTATCTGGCTCACATGACCGGGGACACGCCGCCCGCCGTCGCCCTGGCGTACCTGTGCGCCCTGCTGTACAACCCCAACAACGTCGCCGAGGAGTCCTCGCCGGTCACCACGGAGCTGGAACGCGAGGTGGGCGAGGACCTGTGCCGCCTGGTGGGCTACGACCCCGCCACGGGCTGGGCGCACCTCGCCTCCGGCGGGCACGCGGCCTCCTACGAGGCGGTGTGGATCGCCCGGAACCTGCGCGCCCTGCCGCTCGCCGCCGCGGCCGACCCGGCGGCGCGCGACCTGGTCGCAGGCATCCCGCGGGTGAGCCTCGCGAACCTGCCGGTGCCCAGGATCCTGGACCTCCTCGACGCGCTCGCCGCCCGCGGCGTGCGCCCCGCCCGCCGGGGCGGCGGCACGCTGCTGTTCGCCCGCAACGCCCACCAGACCTGGCGCAAGTGCGCCGACCTGCTGGGCGTGGCGGCCGAGGAGGTCGAAACGGACGAGCATCACCGGATGGACCTGCGCGACCTGCGACGGCGCGTCGTCGACCTGGTCGGGCGCGGCCGTCCCGTCGTGGCCGTCGTGGCGACGGTCGGCAGCACCGGCGAGGGCAGCGTGGACGACCTCGCCGGTGTCATACGGCTGCGCGAGTGGTGCGAGCGGCGCTACGGGGCGTCCTTCTACGTGCACGCCGACGCCGCCTTCGGCGGCTACTACCGCTCGCTGTGCCTCGGGGACGAACCGCCGCAGGAGGAGATCCTCAAGCCGCACGTCCGCGAGGCGTTCGCGGCACTGCCCCTGGCCGACTCCGTCACCGTCGACCCGCACAAGACCGGCTGCGTGCCGTACCCGGCGGGCGGGCTGGCCCTGCGCGACAGGCGGGCCAGCGCGGTGGTCGCGACCCGGTCGGGGTACTTCCGCGAGGCGACGCCGGCCGGCCACTACACGCTGGAGGGGGCCAGGCCGGGCGCGGCGGCGGCGGCCGTGTGGGCGGCGCACCGGCTGATCGGCCTGCACGCCCGCGGGTACGGCAGGCTGCTCGGCGGCTGCCTGGACACCGCGCGGCGCCTGCACCGGCGCTTCCCGGCGCCCGGCGGGCTGGTCAGCGCCTACGACCCCGACCTGACGATCGTCAACCTGGCCGGCGGGCAGAAGGTCGTCGGCCGGGCGCTGGCCGCGCTGCGCGCCGACGGCAGGCTGTGGGTCTCGGCCAACGGGCCGGCGGTGCGCCTGTGCGTCATGAAGGAGCTCGACCCGCCGAGGCTCGACCACGTGTGCCGCCTGCTGCGGGAGGCGGCTAGGGCGTGCGGTCCACCAGTACCCGGCTCAACGCCGCGGTGACCGCTCCGGCCAGGACGACGATCAGCAGTCCCACCCGCAGGCTCGACAGGTCCGCGATGGAGCCGACGAGCGGCGGCGAGGCCAGGAAGCCCACGCGCAGCACCCAGCTGACGACGGTCAGCCCGGTGCCCCTGGGCAGGCCGGGCAGCTCGTCGGCGGAGTGCATGGCCGCCGGGATGAGGGTCGCGACGCCCAGCCCCGCCAGGGCGAACCCGGCCAGCGTGGTGCCGACGGTCGGCACGGCCAGCGCCAGGCCTATCCCGGCCGCGGCGAACAGGCCGCCCGTGCCGACCACGGCGCGCTGGCCGAAGCGGTCGACCATCCGGTCGCCGGTCAGCCGACCGGCGGTCATCGCGACCTGCAGCGCGACGAACGCCAGCCCGGCGACCGCCGCGCCCGCGCCCACGGTGTCGGTCAGGTAGATGGCGCCCCAGGACGCTCCGGCGTCCTCGACCACGGCGCCGCAGATGGCGAGCGTCCCCAGGGCGGCGAGCATCCGTACGGCGGAGCGCGCCCACGGGCGGGCCCGCTCGTGGAGCGGCGCGGGTGGTGCGGCGGGATGGCCGTCGGAGGCCGCGAGGTCCTGCGCCTCCGCGGCCCGCTCGGCGTCCTCCGGGCCCGGCAGCATGAAACGGTAGGCGGCCAGCGCGACCAGGCTGAACAGCACGGCCGAGATCGACAGGTGGATCAGGAGCGGCAGCCGCAGGCCCGCCGCGGCCGAGCCCATCAGGCCGCCCAGCACGGCGCCGATGCTCCACAGCCCGTGGAAGGCGTTGACGATGGACCGGCCGTAAAGCCGCTGGACCCGCAGCCCATGGGCGTTCTGCGCCACGTCGATGATCGCGTCGAGGGCGCCGACCACGAGCAGCACGGCGGCCAGCGCCGGCCAGGCCGGCACGAACGGGATCAGCAACGTCGCGGCGGCCAGCAGGACGATCCCGCCGGCGGCGACGCGCGCGGACCCGAACCGCCGGATCGCGGCGCCCGCCAGCAGCCCGGACAGGAGCGCTCCCAGCGGCATGGCGGCCACTGCGGTCCCCAGGATGGCGTTGCTCAGCCCCAGGTCGGCCTTCAGCTCGGGATAGCGGGGCACGACGTTGGCGAACAGCGCGCCGTTGGTGAGGAACACGGCCGCGACGGCGGCCCGGGCGTGTCGTGCCCGGCGGGTCGGGGTGGCGGTGTCGGCGCTGGTCATCCTGGATCCTGAGCGGGCGGGGACATGTCAGACGACTGTATCCAGGCGCCTCACGCTCCCCGCGCCCCGGGGTCCGGCCCTGTGGACGAAAGCGGGAGCCGGCGCGCCGATCGTCACGCCGGCTCCCGCTCACCCGAGGGTCACAGGAGGGACTTGAACCGCCGCAGCCGCAGGCTGTTGCTCACCACGAACACGCTGGAGAACGCCATCGCCGCCCCGGCGATCATCGGGTTGAGCAGCCCCATGGCCGCCAGCGGCAGGGCCGCCACGTTGTAGGCGAACGCCCAGAACAGGTTGCCCTTGATGGTGCGCAGCGTGCGCCGCGCCAGCCGGATCGCGTCGGCCGCCACCCGCAGGTCGCCGCGCACCAGCGTCAGGTCGGAGGCCTCGATCGCCACGTCGGTGCCGGTGCCCATGGCCAGCCCCAGGTCGGCCTGGGCCAGCGCGGCGGCGTCGTTGACGCCGTCGCCGGCCATGGCCACGGTCTTCCCCTCGGCCTGCAGCCTCTTGACCACGGCCACCTTGTCGGCCGGCAGCACCTCGGCGATCACCTGCTCGGGGGCGATGCCGACCTCGGCCGCCACCGAGTGGGCCACCGCCTGGTGGTCGCCGGTGAGCAGCACCGGGGTCAGCCCCAGCCGGCGCAGCTGGGCGATCGCCTGGGCGGAGGTCGGCTTGATCACGTCGGCCACGACCAGCACGCCGCGGGCCTTGCCGTCCCAGCCGACCGCGACCGCGGTGCGGCCGGCCGCCTGCGCCTCCTCCAACTTCCGCTCCAGATCGACCGGGAGATACTGGGACCACTCGGCCAGCAGCTTGGGCCGGCCGACCAGCACCGCGTGCCCGTCGACGACGCCCTGGACGCCCAGCCCCTCGACGTTGGCGAAGTCCTCGGGGGTGGGCAGCTCCCCGACATGTTCGGCGGCGCCGCGGGCGATCGCCTGGGCGATGGGGTGCTCGGAGGCGTGCTCCAGCGCTCCGGCCAGGCGCAGCGCCTCCTGCTCCGACTCGCCCTCGGCCACGTGGACCGCCACCAGGCTCATCCGGCCCTCGGTGATGGTGCCGGTCTTGTCCAGCACGATCGTGTCGATCCGGCGGGTCGACTCCAGCACCTCCGGGCCCTTGATGAGGATGCCGAGCTGGGCCCCGCGCCCGGTGCCGACCAGCAGCGCGGTGGGGGTGGCCAACCCGAGCGCGCACGGGCAGGCGATGATCAGCACGGCCACCGCCGCGGTGAAGGCCGCCGCCGCGCCCGCGCCGGTGCCGAGCCAGAAACCCAGCGTGCCGGCCGACAGGGCGATCACGATCGGCACGAAGACGCCCGAGATGCGGTCGGCCAGCCGCTGCGCCTGCGCCTTGCCGGTCTGGGCCTGCTCCACCAGCCTGGCCATCTGGGCCAGCTGGGTGTCGGCGCCGACGCGGGTGGCGCGCACCACCAGCCGGCCGCCCGCGTTCACGGTGGCGCCGGTCACCGCGTCGCCGGGCCGTACCTCCACCGGGACCGACTCGCCGGTC
>NZ_MSZZ01000080.1 GCF_002093975.1 Thermoactinospora rubra | reverse complement strand
AGGAGAAGGCCCCGGCCGTCCCCGGCGGCGGCGACATGGACTTCTGACCTTCCGGTCGGTCCTGACAGCCACAACGCACCCACAACGCCGAGAGGCGGTCCTGGAAGGGGCCGCCTCTTCGCGTTGAGCGTTTTCCCAGCGAGCTTGCGCATACCGGAGTATGCTTGATGTATGGCTGAGACGACGCGCATCACGGTGACGCTTCCCACCGAGCAGGTGGCCGCGCTCAAGAAGATCACCGACAATGTGTCGGGGTACGTGGCGGAAGCGGTCGCCCGCAGGTTGCGCTACCAACTCCGCGAAGAGGACCTGCGACGCTACGAGGAACGGTACGGTGAGATCACCGATGAGGAGCTGGCGGAGGCGTATGAGGTGATCGCCGAAGCGCTCGGCCGCACGACTTCCACGGAGGCCGCATGAAACCCCAAGTCGCCACGCTGGTCCTGGACTGCGAGGGGCTGTCGGCGTGGATGGTGGAGGGTAAGAAGGCATACACCTTCATCAAGGCGTTTCAACGGACCGGCTGTGAGTTCGTCGTCTCCGCCAACACGATCGTCGAAGCCAGCCATGAGAGGGTCAGCATGCCGAGGATGCGCTGGGTGCTCTCTCAGGTGAGGGTCGAGCCCGTCACCGAGGCGTCGGCCAAGGCGGCGGCCAAGCTCCTCAAGGACGCCGGCCTGCACGGCCACAAGCACGCCCTCGACGCGACCGTGGCCGAGCTGGCGTTGCGTCAGCCCGGCCCGGTCGCCATGCTCACCTCGGACGTGGACGACATGGCGAAGCTGTGCGGGAACCGGATCGCGCTGATTCCCTGCTGACTCAGGTGAGCTGGGCCGGCAGGGGCTTGTCGTGCAGCACGGTCAGCGAGGTGACCGCTCGCGTGAGCACCACGTACAGCCGCGCCAGCCCCCGGGGCTCCGCCGAGACGATGTCGGCCGGCTCCACGACGACGACGTGGTCGTACTCCAGACCCTTGGCCAGCGTGGCGGGCACCACGACCAGCCGGTGCTCCTCGACGGAGTCGGGGCCGAGCACGGTGTGCGCGAGGCCGTCGAGGGAGCGCGAGACCTCCTCCACCATGGCGTCGGGCACGATCACCCCGATCGAGCCCTCCTTGCCCAGCGCCTCCCGCACGGCGTCGGCGACCGCGGCGCCCCGCCGTACCGACAGGGAGCCCACGCCCGGGCGGAGCGAGCGGGGAGGCGACAGGTCGGGGGCGATGGCGGGCAGGAGGCGGGCGGCGTAGTCGAGGATCTCGCGGGGGACGCGGAAGCCGAGCGTCAGCTCGGTCACCTCGCCGCCGTCCTGGCCCAGGTGCTCCAGGACGGCGGTCCACGAGCCGGCCGACCACGGCGTGGTGCCCTGGGCGAGGTCGCCGAGCACGGTGGCCGAGCCGGTGCGGCAGCGGCGGCCGAGGGCGCGCAGCTGCATCTCCGACAGGTCTTGCGCCTCGTCGACGACCAGGTGCCCGAGGGAGGGGGTGCGCTCCATCAGGTCGGCCAGCTCGTCGAGCAGCGCGGCGTCGGCCGCCGACCACTTGGCGGACTTCCAGCTCCGGTACGGCTTGCGCCAGATCAGCATCTCCTGCTCGGCGGGCGACAGGTCGGAGCGGGCGGCGCGCGCCAGGAACTCCGGCTCGGTGAACAGCCGGAAGAGCACCTGGGCGGGAGTGAGCTTGGGCCACACCTGGTCGACCAGCGCCTTGACCGGCTTGGACCGGGCGACCGCGTCCTGCACCCGGTCGTCGGGCGATTCGCCGCGCTGTTCCATGCGGACCAGCACCATGTGCGCGAGGCGCTGGGCGAGCGCCGCCCGGCCGGGGTTGTAGCGGGTGGTGCCGCGCAGGGAGGCGACGATCTCGCGCACCTCATAGTCGGCGACGCGGAAGCGGTAGGCGCCCTTGGTGTAGACGAGGCCCTCGGTGGGTTTGACGATGTGCATCCACAGGGCGCGTTCGAGCACGGCGGCCATGCGCGCCGAGCCCTTGATCGCGGCGACCGCCGGGTCCTCCGGCGCCGAGTGGTCGCCGAGCAGGTCGGCCACGGTGGTCTGGTCGACCTTCACCTCGCCCAGGGCGGGCAGGACGGAGGAGATGTAGGACAGGAACGCCCGGTTCGGCCCGACGATCATCACGCCGGTCCTGCTGAGCCGCTCGCGGTGGGTGAACAGCAGGTACGCGGCGCGGTGCAGGCCCACGGCGGTCTTCCCGGTGCCGGGCGCGCCCTGGACGCACACGGTGGTGGCCAGCGAGGCGCGGACGATCTCGTCCTGGTCGGGCTGGATGGTGGCGACGATGTCGCGCATCGGGCCGGTGCGGGGCCGCTCGATCTCCTCGGTGAGGATCCGCGACGGCCCGATCCGCCCGCCACGGGCGAGCGGCTCGTCCTCGTAGGCGGTGAGCTCGCCGCCGTGGTAGCCGAAGCGGCGGCGCAGCCGTACGCCCATCGGATCGGCGGGGCTGGCCTGGTAGAAGGCCCGCGAGACGGGGGCGCGCCAGTCGATGACGAGGGGGCGGCTGTTGCCGTCGTGGACGTGCCGGCGGCCGACGTAGACGGTGGCGGGCAGGTCGTCGCCCGCGTCGCGGTCGAGGCGGCCGAAGAACAGCGGGGTGTCGGGGTGGTCGGCCAGGGCGGCCACCCGCTGGTCCAGCAGCGACTGGAGGACCTGCTGGGAGACCCAGTCGCCGGCCGCGTCGGCCGACAGCGACTGCGCGTGTTCCCGCATCGCCTTCAGCGCCTGGCGGGATCTGGCCAGATGGGCCCGTTCGGCGGCCAGGACGTCGGTGGGGTCGGTGTCGAGTATGTCGGGTGCGAGCTGGTTTCCGGGCATGTTTCCGGGCATGCGGAAGCGACCTCCATGAGGTTCGGCGGTGGTCAACTAAGGCAGCGAATCGAAAAGCTTAGTCCCGACCGCGGAGACGCTCCAAAGCATTTTCCGCCGGGCCCCGGGGTACAGCCTCATCGTGCGACTCAGCGTCTCCCCGGTCCTCCCCACGGTCGCGAGCTTCCTGCTGGCGGCGTTGTGGGGGCTGTCGGTCTTCGCCGGGTGGGGCCTGGAGGCGTTCTGCGCCGACGGGGAGGCGGCGCGGCCGTGCGCGGAGCGGCTGGGGGCCGCGTCGATGGTGTCGTCGGTGTTCGCGGTCCTGGCGGCCCTGTGTACGGCGGGCGCCTGGACGGTTCCGGCGGCCCGCAGGGACGAGCGGGTGTTCGGGCGGTTCATGGGCGCCGGGGTGGCCGCGTGGGTCGTCGCCGTGGGCGTGCTGTTCGTGGGCGGGATGCTGGCCCGATAACGGTGGGATGCCGGCCCGGTGACAACCTGGAGCCATAACAGCTTGGCAAAACCGGGTATTTGCGGTGAATTACGCGGATCATGGGGTATGTCGCGTTCTGGCGTGATACGTAAGGGACACCGGCCACCCAGGTGAGGGGGGTGCTTGTCGTTGATGATGACTCCTGGGACGTCGTGGACGTAGTGGGTCTGCATGCGTCTGACCGCCCGGTCCAGTCACGTGGGCCGGGCGCTTTCCTGACCGGGGTCGTGATCGGGGAGGGCGCGTGACGGCGGCGCCCCTGGCCGGGATGCGGATCGTGGAGCTGTCGAGCTTCGTGGCGGCCCCGCTGGGCGGGATGACGCTGGCCAGGCTGGGCGCCGAGGTGATCAGGGTGGATCCCGCCGGCGGCGGCCCCGACCGGCGGCGCTGGCCGCTCGGCCCCGGCGGGGAGAGCCTCTACTGGGCGGGACTGAACCAGGGCAAGCGCTCGGTCACCGTGGACCTGGCCTCGCCGGAGGGCCGGGCCCGGGTCGCCGACCTGGCCGTCGAGTGCGGCGTCCTGCTCACCAACGCCCGCCCCCGCCCCGGCCTCACCTACGAGGAGCTGCGCCGCCGCCGGGAGGACCTGATCTACGTCCAGCTCCAGGGCAGGCGCGACGGGAGCGCCGCGGTCGACTACACGGTCAACGCCGCCGGCGGCTTCGCCGTCCTGACCGGCCCGGCCGAGCTGGAACGGCCGGTCAACCACGTGGTGCCCGTGTGGGACGTCCTGACCGGCCTGTACCTGGCGCTCGCGGTGCTGGCCGCCGACCGGCGGGGCGGCGGCGCCCACGTCGGCGTCGCGCTGGAGGACGTCGCCCTCGCCACCGCCGGGAACCTCGGGCTGCTGGCCGAGGCGCAGCTGAGCCGTACGCCCAGGCCCAGGATCGGCAACGACCTCTACGGCGACTTCGGCCGCGACTTCGCCTGCGCCGACGGGGCGCGCTTCATGGTCGTGGTGCTCACCGAGCGCCACTGGCGCGACCTGGTCGCCGTGACCGGCGTCGGCCCGGCGGTGGAGGCGCTGGAGAAGGCGCTCGGCGCCGACTTCCGCACCGGCGACGACCGGTACCGGCACCGCGAGGTCGTCGCCGGGCTGGTCGCCCCCTGGTTCGCGGCGCGGACGGCGCGGGAGGTGGAGGAGGCGCTGACCGCCGCGTCGGTGCTGTGGTCGCGCTACCGGTCCTTCGCCGAGCTCGACCTGGCGGGCCATCCGCTCTTCAACCGCGTGGGCGACTATATGGCGCCCGGCCTGCCGCTGGTCTTCGACGGCGTCCAGGCGCCCGCCGTACCCGCTCCGAAGCTGGGCGAGCACAACGACGAGGTGCTGCCGTGATCGAGGAGCACCTGCGCGATTGGCGCCCTGGCCCGCTGGTGGAGCACGACGCGATGCCGGCGGGCCCGGCCCGGGCGCTGGCGGCCGTGCTGGACCTGCCCGGGCCGGTCGGCGAGGAGCTGCCGCCGCTGTGGCACTGGCTGTACTTCCTGGACTGGCGGCCCCAGCGCGAGCTCGGCGAGGACGGCCACCCGCGCGGCGGCGGGTTCCTGCCGCCGATCCCGCAGCGGCGCAGGATGTTCGCCGGCGGCGCGGTGACGGTGCACCGGCCGCTGCTGCTCGGCGAGCCCGCCGAGCGCGCCTCCCGCCTGGCGCGGGTCGCCGTCAAGCAGGGCGGCACCGGGGAGCTGGCGTTCGTGACGGTGATCGGCGAGGTACGGCAGGGCGGCCGGCCGTGCGTCACCGAGGAGCAGCAGCTCGTCTACCGCAGCGCGCTCGGGGAGCGGCCGAGGGCGTTCGAGCTCTCCCGCGACGAGCCCGGGCCGAGCGAGGCCCCCTGGCAGACGCGGCCGGAGCTGACCTCCACGCTGCTGTTCCGCTTCAGCGCCCTGACGGCCAACGGCCACCGCATCCACTACGACGAGCCCTACGCGCGCCAGGTCGAGGGCTATCCCGGCCTGGTCGTGCACGGCCCGCTGCTGGCGCTGCTGATGAGCGAGCTGGCCCGCCGCCACCGCCCGGTCACCGCGCTGCGCTACCGGCTGCTGCGCCCGGTCTTCGCCGGCGACCGGGTCCTGGTCGCCGGCGGGGCAGACGAGCTGGCCGTGACCAGCGCGGGCGGCCACCGCCACGCCGAGATGACGCTCTCCTAGGCGAGCACGTCGTCGGCGTCGACGATCTGGTAGGCGTAGCCCTGCTCGGCCAGGAAGCGCTGCCGGTGCGCGGCGAACTCCTGGTCGACGGTGTCGCGGCTGACCACCGTGTAGAAGCGCGCCCCGCCGCCGTCGGCCTTGGGCCGCAGGATCCGGCCGAGCCGCTGCGCCTCCTCCTGCCGCGAGCCGAACGTGCCCGACACCTGGATGGCCACCGACGCCTCGGGCAGGTCGATGGAGAAGTTGGCCACCTTGGACACCACCAGGACCTGCAGCTCCTTGTCGCGGAAGGCCTGGAAGAGCCGCTCGCGCTCCTTGACGCGCGTCTCGCCCTTGATGACCGGCGCGCCCAGGTGCTCGGCGAGCTCGTCGAGCTGGTCGATGTACTGGCCGATGACCAGCACCTGCTCGCCCAGGTGGCGGCGCACCAGCGCCTCGGTCACCCGCGTCTTGGACGGCGTGGTGGCGCAGAACCGGTAGCGCTCCTCGGCCTCGGCCATGGCGTAGGCCAGCCGTTCCTCGTCGGTCAGCGTGACGCGCACCTCGACGCAGTCGGCCGGCGCGATCCAGCCCTGGTTCTCCATCTCCTTCCAGGGCGCGTCGTAGCGCTTGGGCCCGATGAGCGAGAACACGTCGCCCTCCCGGCCGTCCTCGCGCACGAGCGTGGCGGTCAGGCCGAGCCGGCGGCGCGCCTGCAGGTCGGCGGTCATGCGGAAGATCGGTGCGGGCAGCAGGTGCACCTCGTCGTAGACGATCAGCCCCCAGTCGCGGGCGTCGAACAGCTCCAGGTGCGGGTAGACGCCCTTCCGCCTGGTCGTCATGACCTGGTAGGTGGCGATGGTGACCGGCCGGATCTCCTTCCTGGAGCCGGAGTACTCGCCGATCTCGTTCTCCGTCAGGGAGGTACGGCGCAGCAGCTCGGCCTTCCACTGGTGGGCGCTCACCGTGTTGGTCACCAGGATCAGCGTGGTCGCCTGGGCGTGCGCCATGGCCGCGGCTCCCACGATCGTCTTGCCGGCGCCGCAGGGCAGCACGACCACGCCCGAGCCGCCGTGCCAGAAGGCGTCGGCCGCCTCCCTCTGGTAGGCGCGCAGCGCCCAGCCGTCCTCGGCGAGCGCGATGGGGTGGTGCTCGCCGTCGACGTACCCGGCCAGGTCCTCGGCGGGCCAGCCCAGCTTGAGCAGGGCCTGCTTGATGTTGCCGCGCTCGCTGGGGTGCACCGCCACCGAGTCCTCGCCCAGGCGCTCGCCCAGCATGGGCTGGATCTTCCTGGAGCGCAGCACCTCCTCCAGCACCGCCCGGTCGGTGGTGGTGAGCATGAGCCCGTGCGCGGGGTGCTTCTCCAGGCGGAGCCTGCCGTACCTCGCCATGGTCTCGGCGACGTCGACCAGCAGGGCGTGGGGGACCGGATAGCGGCTGTAGCCGAGCAGCGCGTCGACGACCTGCTCGGCGTCGTGGCCGGCGGCCCTGGCGTTCCACAGCGCCAGCGGCGTCACCCGGTAGGTGTGGACGTGTTCGGGGGCGCGCTCCAGCTCGGCGAAGGGCGCGATGGCCCTGCGGCACTCGTCGGCCTTGGGATGGTCGACCTCGAGCAGGAGGGTCTTGTCGGACTGGACGATGAGCGGGCCGTCGTTCACAGAGCTATCCAACACAACGACGGCCGGGAACAGTCCCCTATCGCTGGAAAGCGTCGATGACGATGAGGGTGACGAAGAGCACGAGGCCCACCGCGAACCCCGACGCCAGGGTGATCCAGCTCCACCTGGTGAGCTTCCTGGCGTTCTCCAGGTCCACGCTGGACTGCCCGATGGCCCGCCCCGCGAGGATCGCGCCCACGATGCCGAAGACGTTGCAGCACGAGAAGATGGCGATGAGGTTGAGCACCAGCGAGACGATGGCGTTGGTCCGCGCGCTGTCCACGTTGCGCTGCATGGGCGGCGGCGGGTAGGCGTTGTAGCCGTAGCCGGGGGGCGGGGACTGGCCGTACGGTGCGCCGTAGGGCTGGTAGTCGCCGCCGTAGGGCTGCTCGAAGGACGGGCCGCTGCTCACACGTCAACATTTATCACGACTTCGTGGTCAACCCGGCGGGGATACCGTCATCCGTCCGCCAGACGGGCGCGCAGGGCCTTCCGGTCGAGCTTGAGCACGCTGGTCACCGGGATGTTGTCCACGAACCGGATCTCCCGCGGGTACTTCACCCGCCCCACCCGCTCGCGCGCCCACCCGACGAGCTCCTCCGCGGTGGCCGTGCTCCCCGGGCGGAGCTGGACGAAGGCCACGACCTCCTCGCCGACCCGCGGATCGGGCCGCCCCACCACGCCCGACAGCACCACGTCCGGATGCTCGTTGAGCGCGTCCTCCACATCGCGCGGGAAGACGTTGAACCCGCCGCGGATGATCAGGTCCTTCTTGCGGTCCACGACGTAGAGGTAGCCGTCGTCGTCCAGGCAGCCGATGTCGCCGGTGCGCAGCTCGCCGTCGACGAGCGCGGTGGCGGTGTCCTCGGGGGTGCCCCAGTAGCCCAGCATGAGGTTCTCCCCGCGCACGCAGATCTCGCCCACGTCGCCGCACTCCATCGGCTCGCCGGAGGGGTCGCGGATGACGATCTCGTAGCCGGGCAGCGGCAGGCCCACGCTGCCGACCCTGCGCCGTCCCGGCGGGTTGAACGTCGTGACGGCGCTGGTCTCGGTCAGGCCGTACCCCTCGAGGATCTGCACGCCGGGCACGCGGCGCTCGAACTCCTCCAGCACCCGGCGGGTCAGCGGGGCCGCGCCGCAGGTCAGGAACCGCAGGTCGGGCAGCTCGGGGAGGTCCTCCGCGAGGAGCATCTGCAGCATGGCCGGGACGACCGTGCCGTACTGCACGCGCTGCTCCCTGGCCAGCTCCAGGAACGCCTTGGGCTCGAACCAGCGCATCAGCACGGCCTGCTGCGGCTCGGTGGCGTGCATCCCGGCGATCGTCACGATCAGCCCGTAGGCGTGCGACAGCGGCACCGGCACGATCGCGCGGTTGACGCCCTCCAGGTGGGACATGGCGTAGGACTCGCGGGCGACGTTCCACAGGCCGCGGTGGCTCAGCATGACGCCCTTGGCGCGCCCGGTCGTCCCGCCGGTGTACATCAACGCGGCCAGGTCGGTCTCGTCCCGGTCGACGACGCCGTGCTCCTCGGCCCGCTCCAGCTCGGCCGTGCCGACCAGCACGGGCACGTCCACCCCCGCGGCCTCGACGGTCGGGAGCAGCTCGGGGGAGGTGACGACGAGCGAGGCGCCGCTGTCGGTCAGGATGTGCCGCAGCTCCTCGGCCCCGACGAGGAACACCACCGGCGTGACCACCGCGCCCGCCGCCCAGACGGCCTGGTACAGGATGGGCACCTCGGGGCTGGTGGCCATCATCACCACGACGCGGTCGCCGGGCCGTACGCCGCGGCGGACCAGGCCGCCGCAGACCCGCCTGGCGCGTGCGGCGAGGTCGTGGCTGCGGTGCCAGCGACCCTCGTAGAACAGCGAGTCGTAGTCGCCGAACCGGTGCCACGACTCCTCGGCCAGCCGTCCTAACGTCTCGCTCACGAACACCACCATGATCCGGCCCCCTGGCGGGAGTCAACCTCCGGCGGCCGTCAGGTCAGCTCGGCGACGCCGGTGATGCGGTGGAGCGCGAAGCGGTGGACCGCCGCCCGCGTCTCGTCGTAGGCCGTCAGGTAGCCGCCCTCCATGCGGGCCGGCTCCAGGATGCGCGAGGTGGCGTTCCCCTGCGAGTCCAGGTACCCGATCCACACGCGCACGCCCTGGCGGATGGCCTCCTGGAGCGCGGCGATCGTGGCCGTGGCCGGACCTCGCGGCACCTGGCCAGGGGGAGCCTCGGCCGGTCCGCGTCGCGCGTCGCCCGCCCGCATGGCCCGCACGGCCGCCACCGCCACCTCCGGGTCCAGACCCGTGGGCGGTACGGCGGGCGGGCGCGCGGGCGCCTCGGTGCGGCGCGCGTCGGGCCGGCTGATGACGACGTCGCCGTCGATCGACTCGGCGACCGGGGCGTACCCCATGGCCCGCAGCGAGTCGACCAGCACGGCGCGCGAGGAGCGGGAGGCGATCACCGTGGGCGCCAGGCGGCGCAGGCGCAGCGGGGCGGAGCGGCGGTCCGCGGTGATCTGGTCGAGCAGCGCCGGGTCGTCGCAGCGGACGTAGGCGCCGGCCGTGCCGACCCTGATCCGCCCGTGCCGCCGGGCCACGTCGCCGATCAGGTAGGACAGCGGCTGGGGCACCGGGGTGGCCGAGTGGCGGGCGAGCGTGGACAGCAGCTCGTCGGCCGAGTGCCCGGCGTCCAGGGCGCGGCGGACCGAGCTCTCGGTGAAGCGGTAGACGGTCGCGCCGCCCTTGGACTCCACGTCGGCCGACAGGGCCAGCCAGCGGTTGAGCTCGCTGGTGAGCGGGCCCGGCGCGACCGCGGTGAGGTCGGCCTGCAACAGGATGTGGTCAACGGGCTGGGGCAGCAGCGGCGACAGCGCGCCCGCCGCGTCGCCGCCCTCGACCAGGGCCCGGCCGTGCGTGGCCAGCACGCCCATGCCGGTGACGCCGACCTGCTCGGCCTCGCGCAGCGTGAACTCCACCAGCTGGTCGCGCAGTACGGCCCGGCGGCGCGGCTGCTCCCAGGCCAGGCGCGCCTGGACCGACTCCGCGGCCGGGGCCAGGCCCGGCGGCAGCACCCTCAGGGCGGCCAGCCGGATGCCGGGCGCGGCCGTGCGGCGCAGGTCGGGGTGGAGGGCGTTGAGCAGCCGGTCGCGGTCGTCGCGCTCGCCGATCAGGCCGGGGACGCGGTCCATGCGCAGCCACGCCCCGGCCAGCGTCACCCACCGGTCGGCGGTGTCCCTGACCCGCCACAGGTCGTAGGCCGAGGTCGGCACCCAGTCGCCGTCGGCGGCGAGCAGCCCGGCCGCGTGGGTCACCTCGACGACCAGCGCCGTGGTCCACTCGGGCAGGTCCAGCAACCCCGCCGTACGCTTGAGGTCGCGCACGCCCAGCCCGCCGGTGCGCAGCACGCCGGGCGGCTCGGCGCTCCACCGCTCGCACAGCTCCTCCACCGCCCTGACCAGCTCGAACGCCTGCCCGGCCGCGGTGCGGTCGGCCAAGTCCTGGTCGCGGGCGGCGCCCTCCAGGGCGGGCGGCACCGGCGACACGTCGCGGTGTACCCGGCCCTCCCGCAGGTAGAGGCCGACCTCGCGGGGCAGCGTGACGCTCTCCTCGCCGGTGGCGGCCAGCAGCCCCCGCGCCAGCAGCTCCTCGATCGGCGAGCGGGCGGTCGCGACGGTCACCTCCCGCCGGGCGTTCGGCACCCTGCCCGTGGGCGGCCCCCACGTCAGCTGTCCCAGCGCCGCCCTGGCCTCGGGCGAGACCTCCTCGATCAGCTTGCCCGGCTCGGCCAGCGCCGCGGCCAGCCGTTCCTTGCCGCCGCCCGCCGTGCCCGGCGCGATCTCGTCGGCCATCTCCTCCAGCCGCTCGGGCGGATGGTGCCGGAACACGTCCACCGCGGGCGGCCCCAGCCCGGCCGGATCGTCGAGCACGGCCCGCACCCCGGGAGCCAGCCGCAGCTCCTCGTCCGGCCCGTACACCAGGGCCAGCTCGCGCAACCGCGCCAGCGCCCGGCCGGGCGGCGCCCCCACCGCCTCCTCCAGCCGCTCCACGGCAAGGGGCTCCTCCAGTACGGCCAGCGCCTCCACCAGGGCCAGGGCGAAGCGGTCCAGCCGGTCCAGCGCCCGGCCGACGGCCGAGGGGCTGGCGGCGCGCGTGGCCAGGCCGTCGAGGTGGGCGGGCACCGGAGCGACCAGCTCGGGACGCGCCAGCACCAGCGCACGCAGCTGGTCGTCGGTGCGCCCCCGCAGCCACTCGGTGAAGGTCATCCCTGAAATGGTATGTCGCTGTACGTTGAACGATGTGATGGAGAAAGCCGACCAGCTGGTGCTCAGCTACGTCAGCAAGGCGGCCGACCTGGCGCGCGGCAGGCTCCGCCCGGAGCAGCGCCTGGACTTCGTCAACAGGCTGCGCGCCCGCATCGAGCAGGAGCGCGGGGGCAGCCAGGACGCCAGGGACGTGGCCAAGGTGCTGTCCCGCTTCGGTGACCCGAAGGTGCTGGTGGAGCGCGAGGTGCGGCGGCTGACGCCGCCGTCGGCCGAGGAGCCGCCGACCGCGCCGCTGCCACCCGCCACCGTCAACCCGGCCGCGAACCCGGCCCCCGCTGGCAACCCGGCCGCCACTGTCGGCCTGGCCGCGAGCCAGGCCGCCGCCGTCGGCTCGCCCGCGGTACCCCCCGGTGTGGCGCTCGGCAGGCGGCTGGCTCAGGAGCAGCTGGCCAGGCGGCACTCGCAGCGCGGCCCGGTGCCGTCGCCCTCCCCCGGTGCGATGCGATCGCCTTCGCCCGGCCCGCTGCCGCAGGCGGCGCCGCCCCGTCGGCGGGACATCGCCACGATCATGCGCCTCCACACCCGCGAGGTCACGGCCATGGCCGTCCTCCTGGCGGCCGCGCTCGCCGTACCCCTCAACCTGGGCGCGGTCGCCATCTTCCAGGTTCCGGTCCTCATCTGGGCCATCGGCACGGTCCTGCTGCTGGCGAGCGAGACCTGGCCGCTGAACGACCGGGTGACCGGCCTGGCCGCGCCGATGGCCGGCTACACCGTGGGCGGCGCGCTCGTGGCCGCCCTGCGCGCGGGCGGCGACTCCGGTCTCGACCGCTTCCTGGCCGAGTTCTGGACGGTCAGCGGCGTCATGTTCATGATCGGCACCGCGCTGGGCCTGCTGTGGCTGGGCTACCGGCTGGTCGAGCTCAGCTGACCCGCCCGGGCGCCGCGCCGGAGGGGCGGCCGACCAGCACGGCCGGGCCGGGCAGCAGCCCCAGCGCCAGGCGCACCCATCCCGCCACGAACTGGTCCTTCTCCGCGTGCCCCGGCGACTCGCCGACGGTCTCCTGGAACAGCCGGTAGTGCACCACCGCGCCGCCGAGGACCGCCGCGATGCCCGCCCAGTCCACGTCGACCTCGGCGTACTCGGGCTGCATCTTGAACCACGTCACGATGGCGTCGAACATCGGCTGGAGCAACCCCTCGCGGACCACCGCCACCAGCTCGGGGAACTGGCTCAGGTCGCGGAAGAACACGCGCGTGAGCTCGCTCTCCTCGCGCACCTTGGCCAGCCCCGCCCGGCACAGCCGTGCGAGCCGTACCTCCAGGTCCACCGAGGGCTCCATGCCGTTCAGCTCCGCCAGGCTCTCGGCGACCTGGGTGCGGGTGCGGTTGGCGTGTTCGTTGATGGCCGCGGCGAGCACCTCGTACTTGGACTTGAAGTGGCGGTAGAGGCCCCCCGCCCCCGGGGACAGCCCGGAAGCGGCCTCGATCTCGGCCACCGAGGTGGCTGAGTAGCCTCGCTCGGCGAACAGCCGCAAGGCCTCGTCGACGATCCGCTGTCGGGTGCTCATAGTTTTCTCAGGATACCCGCGAGGACCGAGCCGATGATCAGCCAGACCACGGCCGCGAGACCGTAGTTCACCAGCGCCTCCCATCGGTCGTCGGCGAACTGGAACAGCCCGGCCAGGCCCAGGGACAGGCGGCCGGCGGCGGACTCCACGACCTGGTACCACACGTTGGCCGGGTTGGCGCGGAAGACGATGAACAGGGCGTGGAGGACGAGGACCAGGGCGGCCAGGCGGGCGGCGAGGCCGACGACCGAGGCGGCCAGGGAGGCCGCGCGCCGCGCCGGGGACGGGCCGGGTCTCGGGACGGGTTTGGCGGGGCGGTGGGGAGGAGGGTGGGATCCGGCCGACGACACGGCGACCAGGCGGTCTCCCGATTCCCCTGGTTTGGGGGTCTCCGTCATGGTGACTCCTTTCCCCAGTTCAACGGTCCCACAACGGGTGCCGTTACGGCATCCTCAAGGGCGTGGGGAATGTGGGCTTTGATCTGGATATGACCCTGGCGGACACGCGGCGTGGCATCGCGGCGGTCTACGACGAGCTGTCCAGGCAGCTCGGCGTCGTGATCGACAGCGCGGTGGTGGTGACCCGGCTGGGACCGCCGCTGGAGCAGGAGCTGGCCAACTGGCTGCCGCCCGAGGAGGTGCCGGCCGCGGCCGAACTGTTCCGCCGGATGTATCCGGACGTGGCCGTGCCGATGACGACCGCGATGCCCGGGGCGCGCGAGGCGGTGGAGCGGGTGCGGGCGGCCGGGTTCGACGTGATCGTGGTGACCGGGAAGAACACCCGCGACGCCCGGCGCACCCTGGAGCACCTGGGCCTGGCGGTGGACGACGTGGTGGGCTCGGTGTTCGGGGCGGCCAAGGGATCGGCTCTCGCAAGCTTCGGCGCGGCGGCTTATGTTGGAGACCACGTCGCCGACATCGCGGCGGCGCGAGCCGGCGGCGCCGTCAGCGTGACGGTCGCGACGGGTCCTTACACGGTGGGCGAGCTGCGAGAGCACGGAGCGGATGTGGCGCTGAGCGATCTGACCGAATTCGCGGCATGGTTCGACGGTTTTTACTCGGTCGCCCGACCGTCTGGCGGGGCATAACCTACTTCCACCCAACTTTTCCGACAGTGTGAACGAGGTCTCCTGTGCCGAGTGGCAAGGTCAAGTGGTACGACGCCGACAAGGGTTTCGGCTTCCTCACCCGCGACGACGGCGGTGAGGTGTTCGTGCATTCCTCCGCGCTGCCCGCCGGCGCCCCTCCGCTCAAGCCCGGACAGAAGGTCGAGTTCGGCGTGGCGGAGAGCCGCCGTGGCCAGCAGGCGCTCTCGGTCCGCGTCCTCGAGCAGCCCCCGACCCTCGCCAAGGCCAAGCCCAAGGCCAAGCGCAAGAAGCCGGACGAGATGGTGGTCATCGTCGAGGATCTGATCAAGCTCCTCGACGGTCTGTCCGAGACCTACCGCCGGGGCAAGCACCCCGACGGCGCGCACGCCAGGAAGATCGCCGCGGTGCTGAGGGTGCTCGCCGACGACCTCGACTAGGGCTCGACCGGGGCTCGACCAGGGCTCGGCTAGGGGCCTTGCGGGTTGGTCAGGGGCTTGGTCGTCTCCAGCGTCGTCCCCGGAGCGGCTGTCCCCGGGGGTGCCGTCTCCGGATCGGCCGTCTCGGGGGCGGCCGCCCGCGAGACGGCGGCCCGGACCCTGGCCTCCCGCCGCCTGATCCTGGTACGGCGGCGCACCACCAGCCACACCAGGCCGGCGCCCAGCACGACGGCCAGCGTGACGAGCCCCGCCCTGCCGTCCTGCGTGAGCGACATCATCAGCCCCGCCAGGCCCCCCACGACCCAGGCCAGCTGGAGCATCGCCTCCACCACGCCGAAGGTGGACGAGCGGATCTCCTCCCCGATCTCGCGCTGGACCACGGCGTCCAGCGCGAGCTTGCCCAGCTCCTGGGTGAAGGCCGCGACCAGGGCGATGACCAGCGCCGACCACAGCGTGAAGACGATCGCCGTCGTGGCCGTGATGGTCAGCGCCAGGAACAGCGTGAGCAGCACGATCACCTGGGGCGAGTGGTTGCGTGCCCAGTTGGCGACCGCCGCGCCGAGCAGGCCGCCCGCCCCGGCTCCGGCGGCCAGCAGGGCGATGGTCTGCATGGGCGGCAGGCCCGGCAGGTGGTTCTCCTGGATGAGGAAGAGCAGGAAGAACAGCAGGAAGCCGGAGAAGAACCGGATGCCCACGTTGGCCAGCATCGACTCGGTGACGGCCGGGCCCATGTGGAGCAGGGTGCGCCAGCGGGGCCGCCCCTGCTCCTCGTCGGCGTCGGGCGAGTCGACGTGGCGCGGGAGCCGTACCGTGTAGACGCCGGTCATGATGAAGATCACCATGGCCAGGCGGAGCGTCCACGGGACGCCCAGCCAGGCGGTCAGCCCGGCCGCGACGGGGACGGCGACGCCCGCGGCGACCAGGGAGAACAGCGCGACCCTGGCGTTGGCGCTGACCAGGGTGATGTCGGCGGGCAGCACGGCCGGCATCATGGCCGCGCGCGAGACGTTGTAGGCCTTCGACAGCACCAGCACGCCCAGCGCGGAGGCGAAGAGCGTCAGCAGGTCGTCGGAGGCCACGGCGGCGGCCATCGCGAAGCAGAGCAGGCCGCGCCCGAACAGCGTGCCGGCCATGACGAAGCGCCGCCCGGAGCGGAACCTGTCGAGGATCGGGCCGACGAACGGCGCGGTGAGCGCGAACGGGATCATCGTGACGACCAGGTAGAGCGCCACGCTGCCGCGCGCCTCGCCGACGGGCAGGCCGAAGAAGACGGTGCTGGCCAGCGCCACGGCCACGACCGCGTCGGCCGCGCTGTTGGCGGCCCCGAGCTCGATCAGCCGGCCCAGGCCGGTGCGGTCGGCGCCCTTGGCGTGGGTCAGGCGGCGGGTGGCCCGGCCCAGGCGGCGGGTGCCGCGTGCCGTGCTCTCGGCCACGCTCCTGGCGCCGCGGCCGACGGCCTTGGCGCCGCGTGCGGTGGCCCGCCCGGCGTCGAGGAGCCCGCGGCCCACGCGCCGTGACGCCTCTCCCGCCTTTTCCCAACCGTCTGCCACGCCTACCAGTCTTACCCGGTCGTTCGGATGGGAGACAATGAAGTGTGAGCCAACCGATGACCCCGGCATCGAGTGCAGGAGCGGGCGCCACCATGACACGGACCAGGAGCCGAGCCGCGGCCGACCAGGCCTGCGTGGCCGCGGTGGACCTGGCGCGGGAGGCGGCCGAGGAGCTGGCCGCGCCGAGCCAGGTGGGCGAGCATCTCGGCCACGAGGCGGAGGGCGACAGGGTCGTCACCCACTACTTCGCCTGTCTCGACAAGGCGTATCGAGGCTGGCGCTGGGCCGTCACCGTGACCCGCGCCTCGCGCGCCAAGAAGGTCACCGTGAGCGAGGCCTGCCTGCTGCCGGGCGCCGGCGCGCTGCTGGCGCCGCAGTGGCTGCCGTGGAGCGAGCGGCTGCGCCCCGGCGACCTGGGCGTGGGCGACCTGCTGCCGACCCCGGAGGACGACGACCGGCTCATGCCCGGCTTCGCCGAGACCGACGACGAGGTCGAGCAGCAGATGGTTTTCGAGTACGGCCTTGGCCGAGCCCGCGTGCTCTCGGCAGTCGGCAAGGACCGCGCCGCCAGGCGGTGGTACTCCGGCGAACACGGGCCGCACACGCCGATCGCGCACGCCGCTCCCGCGCAGTGCTCCACCTGCGGCTTCTACTGGCCGCTCGCGGGATCGCTGAAGCTCGAGTTCGGAGTCTGCGCGAATGAGTACGCGCCCGACGACGGCAAGGTGGTCTCCGCCGACCACGGCTGCGGCGCCCACTCCGAGGCGGCCGTGATGCCGCCGCCCGTCGAGACGACCCCGCCCATCCTCGACGACATGGGCTACGACGACCTCGGCTCGGTCGACGAGGCGGCTTCGGAGGAGCTCGGCCATTCCTGACATCCACGACACAGCACTGAATATGGACGACGTTTTCGGTACCGCTCGGATGCGCGCGGCCGTCCTGACCGCATGGCAGGCCTCGCCCGCCCGCTTCCGCGAGGACGCCAACGCCGAGGAGGACTTCGCGCTCGGCGGCTACCGCGACCGGTTGATCGTCGAGCTGGCCCAGAACGCCGCCGACGCCGCGCTGCGGGCCGGCGTCCCGGGCGTGCTGCGGCTCACCCTGCGCGGCGACGTGCTGACGGCGGCCAACACCGGCGAGCCGCTGACCGCCGCCGGCGTGGAGGGCCTGTCGACGCTGCGCGTGTCCGCCAAGCGCGACGACGTGGGCGCGGCGGGCCGCTTCGGCGTCGGCTTCGCGGCGGTCGTGTCGGTCACCGACGCGCCGTCGATCGGCTCGCGCGGGTCGGCGGCCGTGCGCTGGTCGCGCGTCGAGACCTCGGCGATCGTGGCGGGCACGCCGGAGCTGGCGGGCGAGCTGGCCGACCGCGGCGGGCACGTGCCGCTGCTGCGCCTGCCGTTCCCGGCCGAGCCGATGGACGTGCCCGACGGCTTCGACACCCTGGTACGGCTGCCGCTGCGCGACGCCGCCGCGGTGGAGGCGGTGCGGGTCATGCTGGCCGAGACCAGCCCCGCGCTGCTGCTGGGCCTGCCCGCCCTGGAGCGCATCGAGATCGACATCGACGGCGACGAGCGCGTGGTGACGGCCGAGAGCTGGCGCGTGGTGTCCGCCTCGGGCGAGTTCACCCCCGAGCAGGTCGCCGAGCTGTTCGCCGACCGGCCGACCGAGGAGCGGGCGCGGCCGTACTGGTCGGTCCGCTGGGCCGTGCCGGAGGAGCCGGGCCCGCTGCCCGCCACGGTGCGGCCGGTGGTCCACGCCCCGACGCCGAGCGACGAGCCGCTGGACCTCCCGGCGCTGCTCATCGTGTCCTTCCCGATGGCGACCGACCGGCGGCACGTGGCCAAGGGGCCGCTGACCGACTTCCTCGTCGAGCACGTCGCCGAGGCGTACGTGGAGCTGCTGCGGTCGCTTCCGCGCACGCCCAGGCTGCTGGACCTGGTCCCGGCCCTCATGGGCAAGGGCGAGCTCGACGCGATGATCCGGCGGGCCATCCTGCGCAGGCTGCCCGACGCGCCGCTGCTGCCCGCCCTGTCGGCCCCGGCCCCCGCCGTGCAGACGCCGTCCTTCGCCGACGCCGAGCTGTACGACCCCGACGCCGAGTGGACCGTCGAGCACCCCGTCCCCGAGCCCGGGCCCGACGGGTGGGTGGTCAGCGGGCGCGAGGCCGCCGTGGTGCCCGCCTCCGGCGAGCTGCTGGAGGTCATCGCGCCGATCGTGCCGGGCCTGCTCCCGGCCGGCTGGCCCGCCCGGCACCCCGCGATGACGGTGCTGGGCGTGCGCCAGGTGGGCCTGGCCGACGTGGCCGACATGCTGTCGGGCGAGGTCGTGGAGGGCAAGGACCCCGCCTGGTGGCGCGCGCTGTACGACGTGCTGCCCGGCGACGACCCCGAGGCGCTGGGCGCGCTGCCGGTGCCGCTGGCCGACGGGCGGCTGGTGCGCGGGCCGCGCGGCACGCTCATCATGCGCGACGGCGGGCTGGAGGACCTCGGGCCGCTCGGCCTGCGCATCGTGCATCCCGACGCCGCCCACCCGCTGCTGCTGCGGCTCGGCGCGGCGGAGGCGACCCCGCGGACGGTGCTGGAGGACCCGCTCACCAAGGCGGCCGTGGCCGAGTCGCTCGACAACCCCGACCACGAGGCCGTCGCGCGTGCCGTCCTGTCCCTGGTCGACGCCGCCGGCATCGCGCCGGGCGAGTGCCCGTGGCTGGGGGAGCTGGCCCTGCGCGGCGCCGACGGCGAGCTGTACGCCGCCGGCGACCTGCTGCTGCCCGGCGGCGCGCTGGCGCGGATCCTCGAGGACGGCGTGCTCGTCGCCGACGACCTGGTCGAGCGGTACGGCTCCCGCGTCCTGGTGGCGGCGGGCGTGCTCGACGGCTTCGCGGTCGTCAACGACCACGACGTGCTGCTGGACCACGACGAGTGCGACCACGACCTCGACGGCGAGGACGAGTGGCTGGACCACGTCCTGGACCTGCTGCCGGACGACGTGACCGGCACAGGGCTGCCGCCCGTCGTGGCGGACTTCAGCGCGGTGCGCGACCTGGAGCTGGTCGCCGACTGGCCCGCGGCGCTGGAGCTGCTGACCAGGCCGCCGCTGCGTGCGGCGCTGCTGCCGCTGCGCGTCCAGGGCGTCGAGGTGCCCTCCTACACGGCCTGGTGGCTGGCCGAGCACCCAGTCCTCGACGGGCGCCGGCCGCGCGAGCTGCGGCTGCCCGGCGCCGACCCGCTGCTGACCGGCCTGTACGGCGACGCGCCCCCCGGCCTCGACGACGCCGCGCTCGCCATGATCGGCGTCCGCACGACGCTGGCCGACCTGCTCGCCTCGCACGGCGGCCCCGAGGAGCTGCTGGACCTCATGGCCGACCCGGAGATCGAGCTCGACCGGGCGCAGCTGCGGTCGCTGTGGATCGCTCTGGCCGGGGTCGACCCCTCGCGCGTCGCGCCGCCGGAGCGGGTGCGTGCCGTACGCGACGGGCAGATCGTCGTGGCCGACGCCGAGGAGGCCGTGGTGGTCGAGGCGCCCGACCTGCTGCAGCTGGTCGCCCACCGGCCGCTGGTGCTGGCGCCGTTCGACCTGGCCGAGGCGCTGTCGGAGCTGCTGGAGTTGCCGCTGGCGGGCGAGGTGGCGGCCGGGGAGGTGACCTCGTCGGGCGAGGTGCGCCGCGTGCCGCCGCAGGTGCGGTCGCTGGTGCCGACGGCGCCGGAGACGTACGTCTACCACGACAAGCTGGTGGTCGACGGCGTGGAGTGCACCTGGCGCTTCTACGACGGCACGGTGCACTGCTCCAACGTCGAGGGGCTGGCCCGGGGGCTGGCGTGGGCGGCCGGGCAGTGGGGCGACCGGCTGGCCGTGGCCGCGCTGCTGCGCGACCCGGCGGCGGTGCCGTTGCTGCTGGCGGAGGCGGACCTGCAGTAGGCGGCGGGCGGGTCAGTCGGCCTTCCGGCGGGGGCGGAAGCGCCTCACGAACCAGATGCCGAACAGCCCGCCGCCGATGGCCGCGACGCAGGTCCAGATCCACCACCGGTTCTCCGGGGCCGGGGGGAAGATCAGCAGCGCGACCAGGGCGAGGACCCACAATCCGGTGCCGACGAGGATGGTGGCCTGGTCATTCGTCTCGATCGGCTCGGGGTCGGGGTGCCATTGCTGCTTCACAGCACCAAGACTATCTCGATCCGATCACCCGACCTTTCGGACTTTGCCCTCGTCTGTCACTCTGCGCACATGAGCTCGCCACTTGACCGGTTCTTCCAGATCACCGAGCGTGGGTCGACCATGGCCCGCGAGGTCCGCGGTGGTCTGGCCACCTTCTTCACGATGGCCTACATCGTGGTTCTCAACCCGCTGATCATCGGGACGATCCCCGACGCCGACAAGCAGTATCTGGGCGACGGCAGCGCACCCAACATCGCGCTGGTCGCCGCGGCCACCGCCTTCGTCGCCGGGGTGATGACCATCCTCATGGGCGTGGTCGCCAGGGTGCCGTTCGCCCTGGCCGCCGGGCTCGGGCTGAACGCCTTCGTCGCCTTCGGCGTCGCCTCCCAGATGTCCTGGGAGGACGCCATGGGCCTGGTGGTGCTGGAGGGCATCGTCATCGCCGTCCTGGTGCTGACCGGGTTCCGCGTCGCGGTCTTCCGCGCCATCCCGCCCCAGCTCAAGACCGCCATCAGCGTCGGCATCGGCCTGTTCATCGCCCTGATCGGCTTCGTGGACGCGGGCTTCGTCCGCCGCGTCGCCGCCGGGCCGCCGCTGGAGCTGGGCATCGGCGGCCAGCTGGTCAGCTGGCCCCTGTTCGTGTTCGTCGTCGGCCTGCTCGCCACCGCGCTGCTCGTCGCCCGCCGGGTGAAGGGCGCGATCCTCATCGGCATCATCGGCACCACCGTCCTGGCCCTCATCGTCGAGGCCATCGCCCGCGTCGGACCGTCCAACGGCGGCAAGAACCCCGCCGGATGGCAGCTGAACGTCCCGACGTTCAACCTCGACCGCGTGGTGGACATCCCGGACCTGAGCCTGCTCGGGCAGTTCAGCCTCTTCGGCGGGTTCAGCAGGATCCCGATCGTGCTGGCCCTGCTGCTGGTGTTCACGCTCATGATCACCGACTTCTTCGACACCATGGGCACCGTGGTGGGCGTCGGCGGCCAGGCCGGGCTCATCCGCGAGGACGGCACCCTGCCCAGGACCCGGGAGATCCTGCTGGTGGACTCCGTCGCCGCGGCGGCCGGCGGCGCCGGGTCGGTCTCCTCCAACACCACCTACATCGAGTCGGCCGCCGGCGTCGCCGAGGGCGCGCGCACCGGCCTGGCCAGCGTGGTCACCGGCGTGCTGTTCCTGCTGGCCACCTTCCTCGCGCCGCTGGTGGAGACCGTTCCCTACGAGGCCGCCGCGCCCGCCCTGGTCGTGGTCGGCTTCCTCATGATGACCTCGGTACGCGACATCGACTTCACCGACTTCGACATCGCGATCCCGGCCTTCCTCACGATCGTGCTCATGCCGTTCACCTACTCCATCGCCACGGGCATCGGCGCGGGGTTCATCACCTACGTGCTGATCAAGCTGGCGAGGGGCAAGACGCGCGAGGTGCACCCGCTCATGTGGGTCGTGGCGGGGTTGTTCGTCTTCTACTTCGTGCTCGGTCCGCTCAGGGTGCTGCTCGGCTACCAGTGATCCGCCGCGGGACGCCGGTCCGGCGACCGGCGTCCGCCCGGCCGGAGGGACGTCACGGGGCGACAGGAGGCTCCCGCAGGCCGAACAGTGTGGGCAGGTCGACCAGCAGTACCCCGCCGCGGCGGCGTGCCGTGTCGATGAGGTCGCGGTGGAACCCCTCGGTGGAGAAGAGGGCGAGGACCGACGACCCTGTCTCGTGCCCCTGGCGGGCGAGCAGGTCCCTGAGGTGTTCCAGCCGGTCCAGGTCGGCCACGCCGCGCGGGGTCACGGTGGCCTTCGCCTCGCCGATCAGGTGGACGGTCGCCCGCCCGGCGTGCCGGTCCAGCGCGACGACGTCGATCTCGTGCCTGGCCTGCCCCTTGCCGTCGTTCACGACCGTGGCCGTGACCTGCTCGGCGGCGCCGTACGGCTCGGCGTTCCGCACCCATTCGCGGCAGCACTCCTCGAAGTGCGGTCCGAGGATGCGGGAGAGGAAGGTGGCCTGCGACCGCTGCCAGGCCTGCACGGAGCGGCCCGTCTCGACCAGGTTGAGCATCGGGATCGTGATGAGGTTGTGGAAGCGGACGATCGGATCGGCGAGGGTGATCACCGGACGGCGCTCCCAGAGAGGGTCCTTCTCGTAACGGAGATATCCGGCACTCCTGAGCGCTTCGACGGGCCGGGCCAGCATGGTTCTGTCCTGTTCGAGCAGGGCGCCGATCTTCGACGGGCTCGTGGCGCCGCGTGCGACGGCGTTGACGATGCCGTAGTGAAGCGCGCTGCCGGTGAACTTGGGGTCCTCGCGGAGCAGGTACTCGGCCTCGTGGGCGGAGTAGAGGGCCTGGCGGGGGTTGAGGACGGTGGCCGGGACCCAGGCGTCCAGCTCGGGGAGGCTCTGCGGCGGCGGCACGTTGGCGAGGTCACGGTAGCCGGGGGCGCCGCCGAGGATGGCGTGGACGCGCAGGGCCGTCTGCGGGTCCGCGATCTGCCAGTGTGCCGCCATGGTCGCCAGGTCGAACGGCGGGAGCCGCAGATCGAGCGTCGCCCGGCCGCGCAGCGCCTTCGTCCCGGACAGCAGGTTGTGCATGACCGACATGGCCGATCCGCAGATGATCAGGCGTCCGCCCGGCCCCTGACCGGCGCGTGACCGGTCGTAGAGCAGCTGTAGCAGGCCGGGGAGCTCCGGCGAGTGGGTCAGCCAGTACGGGAACTCGTCGAGTACCAGCACTCCCGATCGGCGTGCCGTCAGCTGGATGGCGGTGGCCAGCAGCGATTCCCAGTCGCCCCCGCCGAGGAGGTGTGGGCTGATGCCCGCGTACCGGGCGATGTCTGTGGCGAGACGCTCCCGCGCGGTGACTACGCCCTCCTCGGCCACCGCGGTGACGTAGAGGCCGTCGCCCTCCTCCGCGAGGGCTCGGAGCAGGAAGCTCTTGCCCACCCTGCGGCGGCCGGACACCAGGGCCAGTCGCAGCTGTGGGTCGGGAAAGGCGAGGAAACGGCTGAGTTCGGCCCAGTCGTCGTCCCGGTCCAGGATCCTGTCGGGCTTCCGCATCGGCGTCTCCTCTTTTGTATGCTCCTCAGCATACAAAAGTAGCAACAGATCTGCGTCGCCACACGAGGAGGATCAGAGCGCGCACAACGTACGCCGCGACGAACCACAGCAGGAAGCGACCATCGCTTGAGCGCCTTCATCGGCTTGGGCTGCCTGGCCGCCAGCGCGAGGGTGATCAGCAGGACACACGCGATGGCGTCCAGGTATCCCATCTCTGAGGTGCGAGTCAGGCCGCCGGCCACGAACAGGACGAGCACGCCGCCCATGCCCGCCAGCGCGTTCGTCCTCTGCTGGCGCTCGTCCCCGTTGACCGAAAGGATCGCCAGGGGAACCAGGTAGAGGGCGGGGAGCAGGCCGAGGCTCGTCAAGGCGACCGCCAGGGCGGCGATCCACAGGCAGAGGCTGAAGGCGCGGCGCATGGCATTCCGATCAAGAGGCGGGAGCCACTTATCAGGGGTAAGGCGACTACGCTCGACAGCCCCGGAGCGGGTATCACATGGCGAGACAGATCCGTAAATCGGAGGAATATACGTGGGCGTTGTGATAGTTAGCAAAGGTAATGACTCATGCTAACGAATCCCCCGAAGTTGGACCTGCGCAGCGACGCGGGCCTGGCATCAGCCCTGCGCGTGTCGCTGGCGCGGCTGACCAGGCGACTACGACGACAGGCGGCGGCGCACTCTCTGACGCCCACGCAGTTCGCGACGCTCGGCGACGTGGAGCGGCACCCAGGGATCTCGCCAGGCGAGCTGGCCGAGCTCGAGAAGGTGCAGCCTCCCTCGATGACGCGGGTGATCGCCGCGCTCGAGGAACGTGGATTGGTCGCGCGCACGCCGCATCCAAGCGACAGGCGCCAGGTGACCGTGAGCGTGACCGAGGCGGGCGCGGCCCTGCTGAAGGAGGAGCGCAGGCTGAAGGAGGCCTGGCTGGCTCAGCGGTTGAAGGAGTTGACGCCGGAGGAGCGGGCGGTGCTGCGGCAGGCGGCCCCCATCCTGGAGAAGCTCAGCAAGATCTAGAACCCGAACAACGCGGGACCGGGATGTTCCGGTCGCTCAGGGTGCACAACTACCGGCTGTTCGCGATGGGCAACGTCGTGTCCAACGTGGGCGGCTGGATGCAGCGCACCGCCCAGGACTGGCTGGTGCTCGACCTCACGCACGGCAGCGCGGCGGCCCTCGGCACGGCCACCGCGCTGCAGTTCGCCCCCATGCTGCTGTTCGGCATGTTCGGCGGGGTGCTGGCCGACCGCTACCCCAAGCGGCCCCTGCTGATCGTGGCCCAGACGCTCATGGCCCTGCTCGCACTGGCCATGGGCCTGCTCACGGTCACCGGCGCCGCCCAGGTCTGGCACGTGTACGTCATGGCCTTCACGCTCGGCCTGATCTCCTGCGCCGAGGTGCCCACCCGGCAGACGTTCGTGGTCGAGATGGTCGGGCGCCGGGACCTGCCGAACGCCATCGCGCTCAACTCCTCGATCTTCAACCTCGCCCGCGTCGTCGGCCCCGCCCTCGCCGGCCTGCTCATCTACGCCATGGGCACCGGGCCGATCTTCCTGCTGAACGCGCTGACGTTCGCCGCGGTGATCACGAGCCTGCTCTGCATGCGCAAGTCGGAGCTCAACCCGGCCGAGCCGGTGCCCAGAGCCAAGGGGCAGCTGCGCGAGGGCCTGCGGTACGTGCTGGGCAACGAGGCGCTGCTCATGCCGGTGCTGCTGGTCGGGTTCGTGTCGATGTTCTCGCAGTCGTTCTCGATGTCGATCGCGCTGATGGCGCGCGAGGAGTTCTCGGCGGGCGCCTCGTCCTTCGGGCTGGCCTCCAGCATGTTCGCCGTCGGCGCGCTCGGCGGGGGACTGCTCGCGGCGCGGCGGGCGCGGCCCACCCGCAGGCTGCTGCTGGCCGGGGCGCTCAGCTTCGGCCTGTTCCACCTCGCCTCCGGCCTGGCGCCGGTCTACCCGGTGTACCTGGCGCTGCTGGTCCCCACCGGGATAGCGCTCATCACGGTGAACACGGCGGCCAACGCGAGCGTCCAGCTGGCGGCCTCGCCGGAGATGCGCGGCCGCGTCATGGGCATCTACCTGCTGGTGTTCACCGGCGGCGCGCCCGTCGGGGCGTGGCTGACCGGCTGGCTGTCCGACCTGGGCGGGCCCCGGGCCGGCGCGGTGCTGGCCGGTGCGCTGGTGCTGGTGGGCACCGGGATCGCGGTGCTGCTGGCGAGGGCTATCGGCAGCAGGGCGCGGCGCCTGGCGCTGGCGGCCTGACGCCCTGTCCGTCGCCTGTCCGTCGCCTGTCCGGCGCGGTGGAGCACAATCGGCAAGATGAGGTTGTTCGCTGCCCTGATCCCGCCGGACGAGGTGCTGGACGAGGTGGCCGAGGCCATCGCGCCGTACGTCGGCCAGGTGCCCGGCCTGCGCTGGCCCGACCGCGCCACCTGGCACATCACGCTGGGCTTCTTCGGCGAGGTGGCGGAGGAGGTCGTGCCCGAGCTCGAGGTACGGCTGGCGCGGGCCGTACGCCGCCACCACGCCCTCGACCTGGCCTTCGCCGGGTTCGGCGCGTTCGCCTCGCCCCGGCGGGCGCGCGTGCTGTGGGCGGGGGTCGAGGGCGATTCGGCGGTACGGCTGGCGGACTCGCTCAAGGCAGGCGCGCGGCGGGCGGGAGCCGTACAGACCGACGACAAGCGCTTCCACGCCCACCTCACGCTCGCCAGGGCCAAGACCGAGCTGGACCTGCGCCCGCTGGTGGAGTCGCTGGCGGGCTTCCACGGCTCGACGTGGCGGGCGTCCACCGTGCACCTCGTGCGCAGCCACCTGGGGCCGCGGCTGAGGTACGAGTCACTGGCCGAGTGGGCGCTTCCACCCCCGCGGGCGAGTTAGGCTCCACAGCGTGGACCGTCCCCGCCCGTGGTTGCTCCCCCTCGTGCTCGCGCTGCTCCTGGTGATCGTGGTCGTCGGCGCGCTGCTGACCTAGCGGCCGTAGAGGCGCTCCAGACCGACCAGCAGCACTCGCGGATCGGCGCCCGCCGCCTCCCGAAGCTCCTCGTCGAACCCGGCGCCGCCGTAGCAGACCAGCTTGGCGTCGCCGGTGTCGAACCCCTTGACGGCCAGCAGGTCACGCGCCCGCCTCAGGCGCTGGAGATGGCGCAGGCCCATGACCTTGCCCCATTTCGCCTCGCCGAGCGAGAGCACCTTCTTCGGCTCGAAGGCCGACAGGACCGCCACGTCGATCTGGATCCGAGTGCGGCCGGCCGGATCGGGAACGACGCCGGAGGCGACCCGCCCGGGCAGGTCACCGAAGAGTTCGGGGGCGTTCCGCATCGTGAAGTCCCGGCAGATCTCCTCGAATCTCGGCCCGACCACCTGGGAACGGAAGCGCTCGGCGGACAGCCGCCAGGCATGCTCGGCGAGCCCCTGCTCCAGCAGGCTCCAGCTTCTGCGCATGACCCCCTCGTAGAAGGCGATGAGGGGTTCGCAGATGCGGTAGGTCGATTTGGCGGGGGCGAAGGCGTCCTCCTCCCGTGTGATGAGCTGGCTGTCCTCCAGGACGACCAAGGGATGGCCGATGTGTGTGGAGGGACGGCCGAGGTAGCCGGCGATGCCGCCGCGTGTGTTGTTCCCCGCGGCGATGGCGCTGAGCACCGAGTGGTACAACGCGGGATCGCGCAGCTCGGCCTCCTCCGCGAGGAGATAGCGGGCCTCACGGAAGAGCGGCACCGTGGGATTCAGCACGGTGCGGACGATCCAGGCATCGAACTCCTCGGCCGAGCCCGGCACGTCGTCGCCTACGAACTGGCGGCGGTACGCCGGGGTGCCGCCCACGACGGAGTAGAGCAAGACCGCCAGCTTCGGATCGTTCTCGCAGCTCCAGAACCGGGCCGCCGTCAGGTAGTCGAACGGCTTGACCACCAGCTCCAAGCTCGCGCGGCCCCGGAGCGGCGCGTTGCCGGCCAGCAGATCGCCCATCGCCGACATGGCCGAGCCGCACAGCAACAGCTTCGCGGCCGTGCCGTGCGCGGCTCCGCGAGGGTCGAGGGCGATCTGGAGGAGGGACGGCAGGCCGGGGCTCGCCCTGGACAGGTAGGGGAACTCGTCGATGACGATGAGTCCTCGAGGCACGAGCTGGTAGAGCTGCCTGATCGCCTGGTCCCAGGAGGGAAGATGGAAGCCGCCCGCGCCGCCGCCCACGTGCAGGGCGAGCGCTTCGCCGAATCGCCGCAGCGCGACGGTCTCGGTGTCGTCGTTGGCGGCGAAGAAGAAACCGCCCACCTGCTCGACGAGGGCACTGGTGAGGAAGGTCTTGCCCTGGCGGCGCCGCCCGCTGACGACACCGAGCGTGCCGTGCCCGGGCTCGGCTTCCGCGAAGCGGGTCAGTGCCTCCCACTCCTTGTCACGGGCGAAGACCTTGTCGGGCTTGGCGGACATGAGAGCGAATCCTTAGAGATGTGTCTCTAAGGAGTCTAACTCTTAGAGATACATCTCTAAGATTGCTTCACCAGGCGTAGTCCTCCGGCGCGGTCCGGTGCCCGGGGAAGATCTCGTCAAGCCGGGCCAGGGCCCGCTCGTCGAGCTCGACCTTCAGCGCCCGCATCGTGCCGTCGAGCTGCTCCAGCGTGCGCGGACCGATGATCGGCGAGACCACGGCGCGCTGCCTGAGCAGCCAGGCCAGGGCCACGTTGGCCGGCTCCTCGCCCAGCTCGTCGCAGAGCTTCTCGTACTGCTCGATCTTGTCGCGGTGCTTCTCCAACTGCTTGACCATGTGGTCCGTCGCCGACCGGCCCTTGTCGATCTTGCGGAGCACGCCGCCGAGCAGGCCGCCGCCCAGCGGGCTCCACGGGATCACGCCGATGCCGAGGTCCTCGCAGGCGGGCAGCACCTCGAGCTCGACGGTCCTGGTCAGCAGGTTGTAGTGAGACTGCTCGCTGACGATGCCGAACATGCCGCGCTTTTCCGCGACATTCTGCGATTTGACCAAGTGCCAGCCGGCGTAGTTGGACGTCCCGACGTACAGGATCTTGCCCTGCTGGCGCAGGATCTCCATCGCCTCCCAGAACTCCTCGAAGGGAGTGCTGCGGTCGATGTGGTGGGCCTGGTAGACGTCGATGTAGTCGGTCTGCAGGCGCCGCAGCGAGTCGTCACAGGCGCGCCGGATGTGCAGGGCCGACTGCAGGTTCTCGTTGGGCCACTCGCCCATCTTGCCGTGGAACTTGGTGGCCAGCACCGTCTTCTCGCGCCTGCCTCCGCCCTGCGCGAACCACCGGCCGACGATCTGCTCGGTGACGCCCTCGCCCAGCTTCCAGCCGTAGACGTCGGCGCTGTCGAAGAAGTTGATGCCCAGCTCGTGGGCCCGGTCCATGATGGCGAAGGAGTCCTCCTCGCTCGTCTGGGGACCGAAGTTCATGGTCCCGAGGCAGAGGGGGCTGACCTTGAGTCCGCTGCGTCCGAGGTTCACGTACTCCATGGACGCCACCCTATGAACCTGGAGTGCGCTCCAGGCTAGACCCAATGCCGTATAGATAGGCGTTGGGTGCTTGTGTCAAGTCGCCT
>NZ_MSZZ01000079.1 GCF_002093975.1 Thermoactinospora rubra | reverse complement strand
CTCGAGACCGCGCCGGGCGTCCTCGTCAAACGCGATCATCTTGGCTGCCATTAGGCTGACCTCCCAGATGCAGGGTGGCATGTGCATGGACCGAGCCGACGCCCGCGACGGCATGTGGGCCCGCGTCTCTGCTGGCGGGCCCCATCGCCTCGATCCCTCGTTGGCACTCTGCGATGTAGAGTGCCAACGAACTGTTTAGCACTCTACCCGGTCGAGTGCAAGCGACGGGCACTCAGCTGGGATGTCGTCCCCGCAGGTTGGACGTTCCAGCCACACCTACCGGACGCAAAGAGGCCGGGCCCTGAGCGGACCCGGCCTCGAGACGTGCCAGGGGTGGCTCGCACGGGCTGCGAAACCGTACGAACGACCCGATCTCGGGTGTGTCAGACTGCTCGGACGGACTCCGCCTGGGGGCCCTTCTGTCCTTGCGTGATCTCGAACTCGACCCGCTGGCCCTGCTCGAGCGACCGATAGCCGTCCATCAGGATGGCCGAGTAATGGACGAAGACATCCTTACCACCGTCTACCGCGATGAAGCCGTAGCCCTTGTCCGCGTTGAACCACTTGACGGTGCCCTGCGCCACTTCCGACTCCTCTAACTGGGCTTCGGACCTCGCCCATTCCTCTCGCAAGATCCGAGGTCGCCCTGACTTATCGCGATAACAAGTCGGACAACCGCCATCGACCATACCTGTGAGATGGCTTTGAAGAACAGAGCCAGGGGCCAAACTGCTTCATGACAAAATTCCTTTAAGGTTGAAATTCTCGCATGTCACATAGTAAAGCGCCCCCGGGGAGGGCCCCCGAGGGCGCCGTGAGGAGCGCGTCTCAGCCGCCGGCGACGGCCGGGATGATCGAGATCTGGGCCCCGTCGGGCGTCGCGGTGTCCAGACCCTCGGCGAATCGGACGTCCTCTTCTCCGACATAAACATTGACAAAACGGCGTATCTTGCCCGATTCATCCAGAATTCGCGCACCGATGCCGGGGTAGTCCGAGTCGAGCTTCTGCAGGACGTCACGCAGCGTCGCGCCCTCGCCCGTCACCTCGGCGCTGCCGCCCGTGTATGTGCGCAGAATCGTGGGAATCCGCACCGAAACACTCATCAGTTAACCTTCCTAAACGCGTCGAGCGACGGCTTGATCACCGCGGTGGGCCGGGCCACCGACGAGACCGCATCCAGGGTCTTGAGCCCGTCGCCGGTGTTGAGCACCACCGTCTCCAGCGACGGGTCCAGCTTGCCGGTCTCCACGAGCTTGCGCAGCACGCCCACGGTGACGCCGCCGGCCGTCTCGGCGAAGATGCCCTCCGTCTCGGCCAGCAGCTTGATGGCCTCGACCACCTCGGCGTCGCTCACGTCCTCCACCGCGCCGCCGGTGCGGCGGGCGATGTCGAGCACGTACGGCCCGTCGGCCGGGTTGCCGATGGCCAGCGACTTGGCGATGGTGTCCGGCTTGACCGGCTGGACGACGTCGTGCCCGGCTTTGAAGGCGGCGGCGACGGGCGAGCAGCCGGTGGCCTGCGCGCCGAAGACCCTGTACGGCTTGTCCTCCACCAGCCCGAGCGCGACGAGCTCCCGGAAGCCCTTGTCGATCTTCGTCAGCTGGGACCCCGAGGCGATGGGGATGACGATCTGGTCGGGCAGCCGCCACCCGAGCTGCTCGGCGATCTCGTAGGCGAGGGTCTTGGAGCCCTCCGCGTAGTAGGGGCGCAGGTTGACGTTGACGAACCCCCACTTCTCGCCCAGCGGGTCGCCGATGAGCTCGGAGCAGAAGCGGTTGACCTCGTCGTAGGTGCCGTCGATGCCGATCAGCCTGCCGCCGAAGACCCGCGCCATGGCGATCTTGGCGTGCTCCAGGTCGGCGGGGATGAACACGCAGGCGTCGAACCCGGCGCGGGCCGCGGCCGCCGTGACCGCGCCGGCCAGGTTGCCGGTGGAGGAGCAGGACAGGGTGTGGAAGCCGAAGTTGCGCGCGGCCTCGACGGCCATCGCGACGACCCGGTCCTTGAAGGAGTGCGTGGGGTTGCCGGAGTCGTCCTTGACGTGCAGGCTCTTCAGGCCCAGGGCCTTGGCCAGGCCGTCGGCCCTGACGAGCTTGGTCCAGCCGGGGTTCATGTTGCGCTTGCTCGCCACGTCCGCGGGGACGGGCAGCAGCGCGCGGTAACGCCAGACGCTGGCCGGGCCGGACTCGATCTGGGCGCGGGTGACCGTACCGAAGTCGTAGGCCACCTCGAGCGGGCCGAAACACTCCAGGCACGCGAAGCTGGGGCCGAGGTCGTAGCGGGCGCCGCACTCGCGGCAGGACAGCGCGACGGCAGGGCCGAAGTCGAACGACATGAAGCGAGGCCTTCCCTCATCTTCGCCCGCGGCCACCTTGACCGCGGGCCGGAATTGGCACCTGTCCCGGCCGGCCTCGTCACGTCACGAGCGCGTATCCGGGAGGGTTGCCGGGGCTTCACAGGGCCGGTCCCTCCACCCCTCTGGATGAGCAATATTCGGTTGTGTATTCGCCAAGCACTCTACCTGGCGGACGGCGGGTGACAACCGGGCGTCTCACTGGTTGGGACGAGCCGTCTCATCTCGCTCAGCGATAGTCCTCGCCCAGCACGCCCTGGACGTACTTGCGCGCCTGGTGGATGCGCGACTTGGCGGTGCCCAGCGGGATGCCCAGCTGTTCGGCCACCTCGTTGTAGTCCAGCTGGACGATGTCGCGCAGCACGAGCGCCTGGGCCAGGTCGGGCTTGTCGGCCTCCAGCGCCTCCATGGCGTCCAGCAGGTCCAGCCGGGAGCCCGCGATGACGCTCACCCGCCGGACGTCGGGGCGCTGCGTGGGCAGCTCCTCGGAGGACTGCTCGGCCGCGCGCCGCTTGAGCGACCGGTAGGTCGTCCGCGCGCAGTTCGCCGTCACGATGTGCAACCACGTCGAGAACCGGGCACGCCCCTCGAAGCGGCCGATGTTGCGCGCGACCGCCAGCAGGGTGTCCTGGCAGGCCTCCTCGGCGTCCTGGTGGTAGGGCAGGATCCGGGCGCAGTGCCGCATGACGTCCGGCTCGATCCGCTTGAGGAGCTCACCGAGCGCACGGTGATCTCCGGCCGCGGCGGAACGCGCCAGTTCCTCGGTTAGCTCATCTAGCGCCATAGCGAGATCCTATGAGGGGAGGGAGTTTTCATGAACAGCGTCCTGGTCGCCTCCAACCGGGGGCCGGTGTCCTTCACCGTCGACGCCGACGGGGTCCTGACCATGAAGCGCGGCGGCGGCGGGCTGGTGTCCGGCCTGTCCGCGGTGGTCAGGGACCGCGACGTGCTGTGGATCTGCGCGGCGCTGTCCGACGGCGACCGCAGCGCCGTACGGCAGGCGCCCGGCGGCAGGCTCGACCACGCCGGCTACGACACCGGGCCGCTGCGCATGCTCGACATCCCGCCCGCCACGTTCCACCGCGCCTACAACGCCGTGGCCAACTCCACGCTGTGGTTCGTCAACCACCTGCTCTACGACATCCCCAACGCCCCGCTGTTCGGCACGCGGTTCTTCCGCGAGTGGGAGTCCTACCGCGACTACAACGGCGCCTTCGCCCTCGCGCTGGCCGAGGAGGCGGCGCACGACGCGCGGGTGATGGTGCAGGACTACCACCTGACGCTGACTCCCGCGATGCTCCGCGCCGAGCGCCCCGACCTGCGGATCGCCCACTTCAGCCACACGCCGTGGGCGCCGCCGGAGTACTTCTCGCTGCTGCCGGACGAGGTGGCGCGCGAGGTGCTGGAGGGCATCCTGGGGGCGGACCACGCGGGCTTCCTCACCGAGCGGTGGGCGCAGGCGTTCATGGACTGCTGCGCCCACCTGCTGAAGGCGGAGGTGTCCGGCGACACGGTCACCCACGAGGGCCGCACCACCAGCATCGGCGTCTACGGGCTGGGCGTGGACGGGGACGCGCTGTGGGCCCGGGCACGCGAGCCGGACGTCGAGTCGCACATGGCCGCGATCAGGGAGCAGGTCGGCGACCGCCGCCTCATCGTCCGCATCGACCGCACCGAGCTGTCCAAGAACATCGTCCGCGGGCTCATGGCCTACCGGGAGTTCCTCGACTCCCATCCGGAGTGGCACGGCCGCGTCGTCCACCTGGCCTTCGCCTACCCCAGCCGGCACGACCTGCCGGAGTACCGGGAGTACACCGCAGCGGTCCAGCGCTCGGCCAAGGCGATCGAGGACGAGTACGCCACCGAGGACTGGGACCCGCTGATCCTCAACGTCAACGACGACTACCCGCGCAGCCTGGCCGCCTACCGGCTGGCCGACGTGCTGCTGGTCAACCCCATCCGCGACGGGATGAACCTGGTCGCCAAGGAGGGCCCGATCCTGTCCCCGCGCTGCGCCCTGGTGCTGTCGCGCGAGGCGGGCGCGGCGGCCGAGCTGGGCGCCGACGCCATCGTGGTCAACCCCTACGACATCGGCGAGACCGCCCGCGCGCTGCACGAGGCGCTCACCATGGACGAGCGGGAGCGGGTACGGCGGGCGGCCAACCTGCGCAAGGCGGCCACGGCGCTTCCGCCGGAAAGATGGTTCGCCGCCCAGCTAGCAGCCCTTTAGTACCATTTATCGCTGGGTTTCCCAAAAAATCACCACACTGGGGGTCGCCGGGTGACAACGGTCGCCATCCGCTTGACGAGAGACCGTCCGACCTGGCTGATCTACCTCCAGCTCGGCACGTTCGCGACGTACCTGTACGGCCTGAGCGCCGCGCTCCCCCTGCTGCGCGCCGAGCAGGGCGTCTCCCAGGCCGTCGCCGCCATGCACGGCACCTCGATGGCCGTCCTGGGCGTGCTGGCCGGGCTGGCCCTCCCCGCGCTCACCCGGCGGTTCGGCCGCCGCGCCGTCACGTGGATCGGCCTGGCCGGGATGAACGCCGGCGTCCTGCTCGTGGTGCTGACCTCCGCGCTCCCGCTCACGATCCTCGGGTACGGCCTGGCCAGCGGGTTCGGCTCGATCACGCTCTACTGCTCGATGGCCGCGCTGAACGACCATCACGGGCCCGCGGGTCCGGCCGCGATCAGCGAGGCCAACGCGGTCGGCGTCACGGTGGGGATCGGGGCCTCCTTCGTGCTCAGCGCGGCCGCCCAGAGCACGCTCGGCTGGCGCGCGGCGCTGCTGCTCACGCCGATCCTCACGGTGGCGCTCGCGCTGACCATGGGCCGCGTGTGGGTCTCGCGGGCCGCGCCCGCGGCCGTCGCCGAGGACGCCGGTGCCCGGCCGTACGTCCCGTGGCGCTTCTACGCGGCCGGAGCGGTGCTGTTCTGCTGCGTCGCCGTGGAGTTCAGCTACAACCTGTGGGCGGCCGAGCTGTTCACGGTCAACACCGGGCTCAGCAAGGCGGTGGCGGCCACCGGCGTCACGGCGCTCACGGCCGGGCTGGCCGTGGGCCGGTTCGCGGGGGCGCGGCTGGCGCTGCGGCTGCGGCCCGCTCCCCTGCTCGTCGGCGCGCTGGCGCTGACCTGCGGCGGCTGGCTGGTGTTCTGGGCGGCCAGTGTGCCCGCGCTCGCCTACGCGGGCCTGGTGGTGAGCGGGCTCGGCATCGCGCTGCACTTCCCGCTGGCGCTGTCCGGCGTGATCGCGGCCTCCGGCGGCCGTCCCGACCACGGCTCGGCGGTGGCGTCGATCTGGGCGAGCGTCGCCGTGGGCGTGGGCCCGCTGGTGCTCGGCGCGCTCGCCGACGGCCTGGGCACGCGGACGGCGTTCCTCATGGTGCCGGTGCTGATCGCCCTGGCCGTCGGCGGCGTGCTGGCCGCTACCCGGCGTTCTTGAGCACCCCGGCCAGGCCCGGGGTGGCGAACTGGTCGAGGATCAGGATCTTCGACTTCGGCAGGTACCACTCGCGCTGCACGTACTTCTTCGTGGTCTTGCCGTTGGACATGTTCACGCAGCGGAAGTTCCAGGCCCGGTAGAGCGCCGTGCGGTCGCCGACGGGCGCCAGGCCCTTCCTGCCCTTCAGCGTGAAGGCCTGGCCCCACCTGTCGTCGTGGGGGCAGGGCTGCACGTCGGTGGCCGGGTAGAAGGGGTGCTTGCCGGTGTAGGGGCGGAACGCCTCGTTGCCGACCTTGATCGCCTTGGGGCCGAGCACCCAGAAGCTCACGCACTCCGGCGTGCCGTACGGCGCCTCGGGCTTGGCGCACCTGCCGGTGACCACCCGGATCCAGTCGCCCTTGCCGTACACCTTCCAGTGGTCGGGCAGCTGGAGCGTCTGACCGTTGCGCAGCTTCAGCGTCCGGTAGCCGGTGGCGGCCTGCGCCGCGGCGGGGGTCAGCAGCAGGACGGCCGCGGCGGCTGTCATCAGCGAGACGAATCGTCTGGTCATGTCCCCGGATGCTAGTGATCTCCACTTGCAAGCGGGTTGCAGGGCGGACCGCCGATCCGCCCCGCGGTCACGGCTGCATGCCGAGGCGGCGCGCGGTCCGCTCCCGCCGGCGCTCGGCGCGCAACCTCAGCAGCCGCTTGACCAGCATCGGATCGTGCTCCATGGCCTCGGGCCGGTCGATCAGCTCGCCGAGGAGCTGGTAGTAGCGGGTGGCGGAGATCCCGAAGGTCTCCTTGATGGCGTGCTCCTTGGCGCCCGGCTGACGCCACCAGTGGCGCTCGAAGGCGAGCAGCTCGATGTCGCGCTCGGTCAGGGGCCGGCCGGCCGGTTCCTGGACACCGCTGTCTCCGCTCATGGGCCGTGCCTCCGGCACGGTCCGCTCAGGGCGCCTTCCAGGCCCCTCGCTGTCTTCATGGCCTCCTCCGTGTCTCTGGTCGCGCCTCATGGCGCGACGGCGAGGAGCGCCGGGAAGCTCCCCGCGGTTCGCGGCCACGGCCCCTCGCTATCGTAATGTGCCGAACGTGGCTGTTCACGGCGGATTGGGAGACGTACAGTCACCAGATGTGGGTCCTGTCATCACGCTCCTGACCGACTACGGGTTGGAAGACGGCTACGTCGCCGCCTGCCACGGCGTGATCCTGCGGCTCGCGCCGGAGGCGCGCGTGATCGACGTGTGCCACCTGGTCCCCTCCGGGGACGTACGGCGGGGCGCCGCCATCCTCGCCCAGACGATCCCGTACATTCCCGCGGGCGTGCACATCGGCGCCGTGGACCCCGCGGCGGGCGCCAGGCGGCCGGTGGCCGTGGAGGCGGGCGGCAGGGTGTTCGTCGGGCCGGACAACGGCCTGCTGTCCTGGGCGGTCCAGGCCGGCGGGGGCGCCACGGCGGCCTACGAGATCGTCAACGACGAGTTCTTCGTGCAGCCGGTCTCCCCGACCTTCCCGGGACGTGACGTGTACTCGCCGGTGGCCGCCCAGCTGTGCACCGGGCGCAAGGTGAGCGAGCTGGGCCCGGAGATCGACCCGGCGCGGCTGGTGTCGCTGCCCGCGCCGACCTCGCTGGTGCGCGACGGCTCGGTGGAGGGCGAGGTGGTCTCGGTCGACCGCTACGGCAACACGCAGCTGTCGATCGCGGCCGGCGACCTGCACTCGCTCGGCGTCCGCGTGGGCGACATCCTCCAGGTGCACCTGGGCCGGCGGCACCTGTCGATGCCCTACCGGGAGAGCTACTCCGCGGTCGCGCCCGGTGAGCTTGTGGCGTTCACCGACTCGGCGGGCCTGATCGCCATCGCGGTCAACAACGGCGACGCCGCCCAGCGGCTGGGGCTCCCGCCGGGCGCCCGGGTCAGGCTCCGCCCCACCGCCTGACCCACCCCCATAACGGGCATTACCCCGCGTATCGGTCTGTTTACCGAAAGCGCCCCGTCGGGTGTCGCGGTCCGTGTCAGAATTCGCGGACGTGTCCCCCCTCCCCATCGTCGTGCTCTGGGCGCTCGTGGCGGGTGCCACGCCGCCGGGCACGCTGACACCGGCCGCCGACGACGTCGACGACGTCGACCGCGTCGACAAAGTGGCCGCCACCGTACGAGCCAGGCAGTGGCACCTCGGCGCGCTGCGCCTGCCGGAGGCCTGGCGCCTGTCCAAGGGCGAGGGCGTGCTCGTGGCCGTCCTCGACACCGGCGTCGACCGCCGCCACCCCGACCTGCGCGGCGCCGTCATCCACGGCCCCGACCTCACCGGCTCCCGCCGCGGCCGCTCGGGCCACCACGGCACCGCGATGGCCAGCCTCATCGCCGGGCGCGGGCACGGCGAGGACGGCAGGCACGGGGTCATGGGCGTGGCCCCGCGCGCCAGGATCCTGTCGGTCAAGGTCACGCTGGACAGCGGCGACCCGGTGCGCGAGCTGCTCAGCGCCCGCTCCGGCGAAGCGCAGGCGCTGGCCAGGGGCATCCGCTACGCCGTCGACAGCGGCGCGGACGTCATCAACATGTCCCTCGGCGGGGGCAGCGGCACGTGGCGGGGCTCGCCGGCGGAGCTGGAGGCCGTGCGGTACGCCCTCGACCGCGGCGCGGTGCTCGTCGCCTCCTCGGGCAACGACGGCCAGTCCACCAACCGGCGCACCTACCCGGCCGCCTACCCGGGGGTGATCGCCGTCGGCGCGGTGGACCGGGCGCTGCGCGTGCCGGCCTTCTCCAACCGCCAGGACTACCTGTCCGTGGTCGCGCCCGGCACGCGGATCGTCGGCGCCGACGGGTCCTCCTCGTACGTGATCGGCGACGGCACCAGTCCCGCGGCGGCCATGGTGGCGGGCGTCGCGGCGCTGATCAAGGCGCGCCACCCCGGGCTGACCCCGCAGCAGGTACGCGGCGCGATCGAGCGCGGGACGCGCAAGAGGCCCGCCGCGGGGCACAGCCGGGCTTACGGGCACGGCGTGGTCGACGCGCTCAAGGCGCTGAAGGAGGCCGAGAGGATCGCCCACGCCCGGCCGGCGCGGCTGCCGCTCGCCAAGCAGCCCCCGTACTCCCGCCTGCCGGTGATCGTGGCCATGGTGCTGCTGGCCGCGGTCATGTCGGCGCGGGTGCTCGCCCGGCGGTGACTCAAGCAAGCGCTTGTGTGATACTGCTCGGGTGTGGTTCACGATCGAGGGCGACCGGGCCTGGCTGCTGGGCGCCCGGTGCCCGGCGTGCGGCACCGTGTGCTTCCCGCCCAAGGCCGGGCCGTGCCCCAACCCGCGCTGCCCGGCCGAGGCGCTGGAGGAGACCCGGCTGTCCAGGCGGGGGCGGGTGTGGTCCTACACCAACTCGTGCTACCCGCCGCCCGAGCCGTTCGTGGCGGCCCGGCCGTACACGCCGGTCACGCTGGCGGCGGTCGAGCTGGAGGAGGAGGGCATCGTGGTGCTGGGCCAGGTCAAGGACCTGACGGTCGGCGAGCTCGCGGTCGGGATGGAGCTGGAGCTCACCCACGGCGCCCTGGCCGACGGCCGGCCGGTGTGGATGTGGGGCAAGCCATGAGCCACCCCATCATCCTCGGGGTCGGCATGCACCCCTGGGGGAAGTGGGGGCGGCCGTTCGTGGAGTACGGCGTGGCGGCGGCGAGGGCGGCCCTGCGCGACGCCGGGATCGACTGGACCGACGTGCAGTTCCTCGTCGGCGCCGACACCATCAGGAACGGCTATCCCGGCTTCGTGGCGGGCGCGACGTTCGCCCAGGCCCTCGGCTGGACCGGGGCGCGCATCGCCTCCTGCTACGCCGCCTGCGCCTCGGGCGCGCAGGCCCTCGACATCGCCCGCGCCCGCATCCTCGCGGGACTGTGCGACGTGGCGCTGGTGGTCGGGGCCGACGCCGCGCCCAAGGGGTTCTTCAAGCCGGTCGGCGGCGACCGCCCCGACGACCCCGACTGGCTGCGCTTCCGCCTGCTCGGCGCGACCAACCCGGCCTACTTCGCGCTGTACGCCCGCCGCCGCATGGCCCTGTACGGCACGACTCCCGAGGACTTCGCCGCCGTCAAGGTCAAGAACGCGCGTGCCGGAGCCCTCAACCCCAACGCCCGCTACCGCAAGGAGGTCACCGCCGAGGAGGTGCTGGCCTCGCCCATGGTGGCCGACCCGCTGCGCCTGATGGACATCTGCGCCACCTCCGACGGCGGCGCGGCGGTCGTGCTGGCCTCGGAGTCCTACGCGCGGCGGCTGGGCGTCACGCGGCCGGTGCGCGTCGCCGCCGTCTCCACGGTCACCCCCACCTTCCCCAACACCGTCCTGGAGCTGCCCGCCTTCGCCACCGACTCCACCGCCGCCGTGCCGCCGCCCGAGCGTCCCTTCCGCGCCGCCGTCGCCCACGCCGCCTACGAGGAGGCCGGGCTGGGCCCGGGCGACCTGTCCTTCGCCGAGGTGTACGACCTGTCGACGGCCCTGGAGCTGGACTGGGTCGAGGACATCGGGCTGTGCGCGCCGGGCGAGGCCGACCGGCTCCTGCGCGAGGGCCGCACGGCGCTCGGCGGGCGCGTCCCGGTCAACCCCTCCGGCGGCCTGGCCTCCTTCGGGGAGGCGATCCCGGCGCAGGCCATCGCCCAGGTCTGCGAGCTGACCTGGCAGCTGCGCGGCGCGGCGGGCCCGCGCCAGGTGCCGGGCGCGCGCGTGGGCCTGGCCGTCAACCAGGGCCTGTTCGGCCACGGCTCGGCGGTCATCGCCGTCCGCTGAGGCCGTCCGCTGAGGCCGCCCGCCGTCGTCGCCGTCCGCTGAGCCCCTGGCCCGCAGGCCGGGCCGTACGGCCTCAGCGGACGCGGACCACGTCGTACGGCTGGGCGAAATGGCAGGCCGACTCGTGCGCCACGCCCGGCCGCTGCTGCAACGGCGGCTCCTCCCGGGCGCAGACCTCCTGCGCCCGCCAGCACCGGGTGCGGAAGCGGCACCCCGAGGGCGGGTTGGCCGGCGAGGGCGGGTCGCCGGGCAGGACGATGCGCCGGCGCCGCTCGCGCCCCTCGGGATCCGGCACGGGCACCGCCGACAGCAGCGCCTGGGTGTAGGGGTGCGCGGGCCGCTCGTAGATCGCGATGTCGGACCCCATCTCCACGATCTTGCCCAGGTACATGACCGCGACCCGGTCGGAGATGTGCCGCACCACGGACAGGTCGTGGGCGATGAAGACGTAGGCCAGCCCGAACTCCCGCTGCAGCCGCTCCAGCAGGTTGACGACCTGCGCCTGGATCGACACGTCCAGCGCGGAGACCGGCTCGTCGCACACCATGATCTCCGGCTTGAGCGCCAGGCCGCGCGCGATGCCGATGCGCTGGCGCTGGCCGCCGGAGAACTGGTGCGGGTAGCGGTTGACGTGGTCGGGGTTGAGGCCGACCACCTCCAGCAGCTCCTGCACCCGGCGGCGCCGGTCCCCCTTCGGCGCGACGTCGGGGTGGATGTCGAACGGCTCGCCCACGATGTCGCCCACGGTCATGCGGGGGTTCAGCGAGGTGTAGGGGTCCTGCATGACCAGCTGGATGTTGCGGCGCATGCGCTTGAGCTCGGCGCCCCTGGCGTGGGCGATGTCGCGGCCGCGGATCCTGACGCTGCCCGAGGTGGGCCGCTCCAGCGCCAGCAGCAGCCTGGCCAGCGTGGACTTGCCGCAGCCGGACTCCCCCACGATGCCCAGCGTCTCGCCCTTGCGCAGGTCGAAGGAGACGCCGTCGACGGCCTTGATGAGCCCCACCTGCCGCCTGAACACCGCGCCCCGGGTCAGCGGGAAGTGCTTGACCAGATCGCGGACCTCCAGGATCGGCTCACCGACGGCCGGCATCCAGGACCTCCCTCCAGTAGTGGCAGGCGCTGCCGCGCGTCCAGCCGACCTGGTACAGCGGCGGGACGTCGCTCGCGCACGCCGCCCTCCGGTAGGGGCAGCGCGGGTGGAACGCGCAGCCGCCGGGCAGGTCCAGCGGGCTGGGCGGCATGCCGGCGATGGCGTGCAGCTCGCGGCCCTTGAGGTCCACCCGGGGGATGGACTCCAGCAGGCCCCTGGTGTAGGGGTGCGCCGGGGACCGGTACAGGTCGTGGACCGGCGCGTGCTCGACGATGCGCCCGCCGTACATCACCGCGATCCGATCGGCGACGTCGGCCACGACGCCCAGGTCGTGGGTGATGAGGATGAGGGCCATGCCGCTCTCGCGGCGCAGCTCGGCGAGCAGCTCCATGATCTGCGCCTGCACGGTCACGTCCAGGGCCGTGGTCGGCTCGTCGGCGATCAGCAGCTCGGGGTCGAGCGCGATCGCCATGGCGATCATGATGCGCTGCCGCATGCCGCCGGAGAACTGGTGGGGGTAGTCGTTCACGCGCTCCCTGGCGGCCGGGATGCGGACGCGGTCCATCAGCTCGACGGCCTTCTTCATGGCGTCGCGCTTGCTCATGCCCCGGTGGACGCGGAACATCTCGCTGATCTGCCAGCCCACCGTGAAGACGGGGTTGAGCGCGGACAGCGCGTCCTGGAAGATCATCGCGATGCCCTCGCCGCGGATCCGGGTCCGCGCCTCCTCCGACAGCTGGAGCAGGTCCGTGCCCTTGAAGCGGATCTGCCCGCCCGTGACGGCCGCGGGCGGCGTGTCCAGGATGCCCATGACGGCCTGGGCCGTCACGGACTTGCCCGAGCCCGACTCGCCCAGTACGGCCAGCGTCTCGCCGGCGTTCAGCGAGTAGCTCACGCCGTTGACGGCCTTCACCACGCCCGCCCTCGTGCGGAACTCCACGTGCAGGTCGTCCACCGCCAGCAGCGGCGTCTCGGTCGCGGTCCTCACTCCGGTCCCCCTACCTGAGCTTCGGGTCCAGCGCGTCGCGTACGGCGTCGCCCAGCATGATGAAGGCCAGCACGGTCACGCTGAGGAACAGCGCGGGGAACACCAGCGGCAGCGGGGCGTACTGGAACCGGTCGCGCGCCTCGGCGATCATGAGCCCCCACGAGATGTCCGGCGAGCGCACGCCCACGCCCAGGAACGACAGCGCCGCCTCGGCCGCGATGAACCCGCCGAGGTTGATGGTCGAGATGACGATCACCGGGGCCAGCGCGTTGGGCAGCAGGTGCCTGGTCATGATCCGCCACGGCCCCGCGCCCAGCGCCCGCGCCGCGGTGACGAAGTCCTGGCTCATGGCCGTGATGACGGCCGCGCGCATGATGCGGAAGGCCATCGGCCAGCCCAGGATCGTCAGCGCGAACACCACCAGCAGGATGCTGTCGACCTCGCTGTCGCGGAAGGTGGAGGCGATCAGCAGCGCGCCCAGGATGGCGGGGATCGCGAAGAAGATCTCGGTCACGCGCGACAGCACGGCGTCGGCCCACCGGCTGTGGAATGCCGCGAGCAGGCCGAGCAGGCCGCCGATCACCGCCGTGGCCAGGGTGGTCAGCATCCCGATGACGATCGAGTTGCGCGCGCCGTACACCGTCCGCGCGAACAGGTCGCAGCCCTGGTTGTCCCGCCCGAACGGGTGCCCCGGCGTGGGCGTCTGCCGGGCCAGCCGCAGCTCGCAGGTGCGGGCGTCGAACGGATCGATCGAGGTGAACAGCGACGGCCAGGCCGCCATGAGGAGCAGCACGCCGATGAGGATCACCGAGGCGACGAACATCGGCCGGCGGCGCAGGTCGTGCCAGGCGTCCGCCCACAGGCCCGCGGGCCGGCCGCGCCGCTTCTTGTGCCGGCCGCCCGCCCGGCGGCGGGCCAGCGTGCCGCTACTCATAGCGGATCCTCGGGTCCAGGACGGCGTACAGCATGTCGACGATCAGGTTGCACACGATGTAGACCAGCACGAGCAGGGTGACGACGCCGACCACGACGGGCTGCTGCCGCTCGTAGACGCCGCGGAACAGCAGGTTGCCCAGGCCGGGCAGGTTGAAGATGCCCTCGGTGATCACCGCGCCGCCCATGAGCGTGCCGACGTCCGCGCCGAGGTAGGTCACGACCGGGATCAGCGCGTTGCGCAGGGCGTGCCTGGTGATGACGCGGCCGCGGGGCATGCCCTTGGCGACGGCCGTGCGGATGTAGTCGGCCCTGAGCACCTCGGCGAGGCTGGTGCGGGCCAGGCGGGCCAGGTAGGCGATGCTCAGCCCGGCCAGCACGAAGGCGGGCAGGATGTAGCCGCGCAGGCCGTCGCCGACGCCGGAGACGGGGAAGACGTCCAGGCCGGTCCACTGCTTGAGCTTCACGCCCAGCACCAGCTGCAGGACGAAGCCGGTGACCAGGGTCGGCACCGACACCAGCACCAGGGTGGCGGCCAGGATCATGGTGTCGACGGCCTTGCCGCGCCGCAGCGCCGCCCACACGCCCAGGCCCACGCCGACGACCGCCTCGATGGCCAGCGCCATGAGCGTCAGGCGCAGCGTCACCTGGAACGTGCTCGCCAGCAGGTCGGCGACCGGCACCCCCTGGTAGGTGCTGCCGAGGTCGGCGCGGAACAGCACCCCGCCGATGTAGTGCCAGTACTGCACCAGCAGGGGCTCGTCCAGGTGGTACTGCTCGGTCAGCACCTCGACCACGCTGGGGGACGGGCGCCGGTCGCCGCCCAGCGACACGATGGGGTCGCCGGGCAGGGCGAAGACGATGAGGAAGATCAGCAGAGTGGAGCCGAGCAGGACAGGAACCGCCTGGAGCAGGCGCCTGATCGCATAGCGGCCCATGGGTGCCTCCGGTACGTGCCTGGAGGCAGCCCCGGGTGCGCGGCTGCCTCCAAGTCGGGGACCGGCCGGGGAGGGGGTGGCCCGGCCGGTGACGACATCAGGCCGCGTCGGCCTTCTCGACCTTGGCCCACACGACCTGGTCGAGCATGTTGAGCTCGACGTTCCTGATCCGCGTGGAGTGGCCCCAGTTGATCCGGTGGAAGAAGACCGGCACGTACGGCATGTCCTTCAGCAGCAGGTCGTCGGCCTGCTGGTAGAACTTGATGGCCTGCGCGGGGGTCCTGGCCTCGTTGCCCTTGTTGATCAGCTCGTCGAACTGGTCGTTGGTCCAGCCGGAGTAGTTGGAGCCGCCCTTGGCCGCGGCCTTGCCGAACATCGGGGTCAGGTAGTTCTCCATCGAGGGGTAGTCATACAGCCAGGCGATGCGGAAGGCGCCCTTGTACTCGTGCTTCTCCAGCGCGGTCAGGATGACGCCGAACTTCTCCTCCGGCTTCAGCTGGACCTGGATGCCGAGGTTGGCCCGCAGGTTGTTCGCGACCGCCTCCATCCACTCCTTGTGGCCGCCGTCGGCGTTGTAGCCCAGGTCGATCCGGGGCGGGCCGCCCGCCTGGGCGTAGAGCTCCTTGGCCTTGGCCGGGTCGTAGCTGCACGCCTCGGTGCAGGCGCCGGGGCGGTAGCCGTCCACGGCGGGGCTGATGAAGTCGTCGGCGGGCGAGCGGGCGCCGCTGAAGACCTGCTCGGCGATGGTCTTGCGGTCGATCGCCATCGAGATGGCCTTGCGCACCTCGGGCTTGGCGAAGGCGGGGTTGGCGGTGATCGGGAAGCCGATGTAGCTGATCAGCGACGTCGGGTCGTCGTGGTAGCGGTCGCCCAGCGCCGTCTGGGCGCTGATCAGCTGGGAGGACGGGATGGAGTCGTGGACGTCGATGTTCTCGGCCTGCAGGTCGTTGTAGGCCGTCTCGGCGGCGCTCTGGCCGCTGTAGATCCTGAACTCCAGCTGCTTCCAGTTCTTCGGCTTGTCGCCCTTGAAGCCCTCGTAGACCGACAGGTCGATCACCTGGTCGGTGCCCTTGCGGTAGGGCTTGTCCATCTTGAACAGGCCCATGCCGATCGGCTGCTGCATGTACTTCTGGGTGATCTTGCCGTTGGAGTCGAACGCCTTGGCGGGCAGCGGGTAGAAGGCGGTGTAGCCGAGCATCAGCCGGAACTGGGAGTTGGGCCGGGTCAGCCGCACCCGGATGGTGAGGTCGTCGACGGCCTCCAGGCCCTTCATCGTCTTCGCTGCCGGCTGGGCGCCCTCCTCCGAGGGGTTGACGTCCTCGAAGCCTTCGACCATCTGGAAGAAGTGCGCCGCGCTCGCCGCGTTGGGCTTGTAGGCGGCCCAGTTCCATGCGTCGACGTAGTTCTGCGCCGTCAGGGGCTCGCCGTCGTGCCACGTCCAGCCCTGGTTGAGCTTGATCGTCCAGGTCTTGTTGTCGTCGCTGGCGACCGACTCGGCGACGTTGGGCTCCGCCTGCCTGTCCTTGGTGTACTTCACCAGCGGCTCGAACAGGGCGCCGAGCACCTCCGCGCCCTCCGCTTCGGTCGTCAGGCCGGGGACGAGCTGGTTCTTGGGCTCGCCGATCTCCATGCGGACGGGGGTGTCGCCCCCTTCGCCGCCGCCGGCGGGCGCGCCGCTGCCGCACGCGGCGACCGTGAGGGCGAGCAGCGCCGTTCCGGCGACAAGCCATGCGCCCTTGGTGACACGCATTGCGAAGATTCCTCCCTCTGGGGTGGGCGTAGGCACCGAGCCGCGGTCAGCCGAGCGGCCTGCCGGGAGGTCTCACGTCGGTTGCCGGCCGACCCTCCCTGGATTCCGGCCGACCTGATCAGCCGGCCGACGCCCTGCCAGTCGATCCGCGACTATCCCTCACTCCTTGCCACCGGACAGTCTCCGGCGCGTTGCAGTTCGGTCACACGTCTGGTTTGCCCGCATCTTACTCATCAGCCGCCCTTGGCCCTCGTTCATCAACAGATCGGCAAATCTAGGCACAAAACGGGTAGGACCTCGGCGCCGCCGATGAAAAATACCTCAGCTCGGAGGATGCCCCCGCCATGTGTCGGCTACGGTTGACGGAAGCTTGGAACCCGACGCAGGGTGATCACGTCCAACAGTTCGCGGGCGGAAGCCTCGCGCCAGGCATCCCATCGATCCGGATCCAATAGAGTCCATTCCATGAGCCAGCCGGAATCCGCGTTGGCGGGCGGCCGCAGCGGGGAGTCGCTGGCCAAGCTCGCCGAGAGATACGGGCTTCGCCGTGCGATCGCGCGGCCGAGGTTCCCCGTCTACATACGCCAGCTGTGGGAGCGACGGCACTTCATCCTGACGTACGCCACCTCACGCAACGTCTCGAAGTACGCCCACTCCGCCCTCGGCCAGCTCTGGCAGGTCATCACTCCACTGCTCAACGCGGCGATCTACTTCGTCATGTTCGGCGTCATCCTGGGCGGCAGCAAGGACATCCCCAACTACGCCGCGTTCCTCCTGGTCGGGATGTTCGTCTTCACCTACACCCAGCGGTCGGTCACCGCGGGCGCCAAGTCGATCTCGGGCAACCTGTCGCTGATACGCGCCCTGCACTTCCCCCGGGCCGCGTTGCCCCTGGCGTACACCATCCAGGAGCTCCAGCAGCTCGTCATCTCGATGTCCGTACTGCTGGCGATCATCGTCTGGAGCGAGCCGCCCACGATCATGTGGCTGCTCATCCCGGTGGTGCTGGTGCTGCAGACCATGTTCAACGTGGGCGCGAGCCTCGTCATGGCGCGCGTCGGCACCTCGCTGCGGGACATGAACCAGCTCCTGCCGTTCATCATGCGCACCTGGCTGTACGCCTCCGGGGTGTTCTTCTCCATCCAGTACAAGATCGTCGGCGAGCCTGGAGGCGGCGGCGCCCACCTGCCCCAGTGGGTCGCCGACCTCATGTACGCCAACCCGGCCGCCGCCTACATCGAGTTCATGCGCGACATCTTGATCCAGCACCACGAGCCCCGGCCATGGATCTGGCAGGTATGCGTATTCTGGGCGGTGTTCGCACTGCTCTTCGGCTTCTGGTTCTTCTGGCACGCCGAGGAGAAGTACGGCCGTGGCTGAGACGATCAAGGAGCTGGCGCAGGTGAAGGCCGAGGAGCCCATGGCCATGAGGCCTTCGGACGCCCCCACGGGCACCCCGACCGTCATCGTGGACGACCTCCACATCGTCTACCGCGTCTACGCCAAGCCCACCGACCACGAGAAGGGCAACGCCGTCCACGCCCTCGTCCGCCTGCTCAAGCGCCAGGGACGCCCCGAGATGAAGGAGGTCCACGCCATCAAGGGCGTCTCCTTCGTGGCCTACCACGGCGACGCCATCGGCATCGTGGGACGCAACGGCTCCGGCAAGTCCACGCTGATGCGGGCCATCGCCGGGCTGCTCCCGCCGGCCAAGGGCGCCGTCTACACCGACGGCCAGCCCTCCCTGCTCGGCGTCAACGCCGCCCTCATGCGCGACCTCACCGGCGAGCGCAACATCATCCTCGGCTGCTACGCCATGGGCATGACCCCCGCCGAGGTCCGCCAGAAGTACCAGGAGATCGTCGACTTCTCCGGCATCGAGGACTTCGTCAAGCTGCCGATGTCCACCTACTCCTCGGGCATGGGCGCCCGGCTGCGCTTCGCCATCTCCTCGGCCAAGACCCACGACGTCCTCCTCATCGACGAGGCCCTGGCCACCGGCGACCGCGAGTTCAGGAAGAAGAGCCAGCAGCGCATCAAGGAGATCCGCGAGTCCGCCGGAACGGTCTTCCTCGTCTCGCACGACCACAAGGTCATCGAGGAGACCTGCAACCGGGTCATCTGGCTGCACAAGGGCAAGATCAAGATGGACGGCGACCCGGCGGAGGTCATGGCCGCCTACCACAAGGGCAGCTGATCGCCCAGGTGGTAAAGATGGGTGCGTAGGCATCACGCACACGCACCCATCCGGAGGTGAATCGTGTCCGCACGGCCACCGATTCCGTACGACTTCCTGCCGCCCGTCCCGGCCCTGACCGTCGAGAGCGACGACGTCCGCGACGGCGAGCGGCTCCCCGAGGCCCACGTCTTCAACGACTGGGGCATGAAGGGCCAGAACCTCTCGCCCCACCTGCGCTGGTCCGGCGCGCCCGAGGGCACCCGCGGCTACGCGGTCACCTGCTACGACCCCGACGCGCCCACCGGCAGCGGGTTCTGGCACTGGCTGCTGTTCGACCTCCCGGCCGACGTCACCGAGCTGCCCACCGGCTTCGGCACGGCCGAGCCCAAGTTCGGGGTGACCTCGCGCAACGACTTCGGCATCCTCGGGTACGGCGGAGCCGCCCCGCCCCCCGGCTACCCGCACCGCTACCTGTTCGCGGTCCACGCGCTCGGCGTCGATTCCCTGGGCCTGGGCCCCGACACCCCGGCCGCCGTCGTGGGCTTCAACATCACGGCGAACACGCTGGCCAGAGGCTACATCGCGCCCGTCTACGAAACGACGGGGTCCTGAGTGGCGAATGCCTGACAGGGCGATCTGTGTTCCGCTATGATTCGAACGTTAATTCGATCTGAGGAACACATGATGGAGTGGGGGCGCGCGATGCGTGAGCTAGCAGCCGCGATCGACCACCTGGCCATCGAGGACGTGTCCGAGATTCCCAGGGTTCAACTCGCCGAGCAACTCATCGAGCTGCACTGGCAGATGGCCAGACTCCAAGCCCAGATCGCGCGCCGCACCGGCGTTCGCCTTCCCTGACCTGGGCGCACCACATCCGCATGCGAAGAGGCGCCGCTCCGCGAGACGGCGCCTCTTCGCATGTCGTGACGTTGTGGGTGTGGGGTCCTTGTCCGGGGGTGCTGGGTCGTTGGCCAGGGGGTGTAGATCCTTGGCTGGGGTGTGGATCTTTGGCCGAGGGTGCTGATCCTCGGCCGGGTGCGGATCCTTCCCAAGGGCTCGCCTGCACCAAGGGCCGCGGATCCACGGCACCATAGGGGCTTCGCGAGGTGCACCCATCATGGGCAAACGACGGGCAAGCGCCACAGGCCCAGGAAGCCTCCCGGCACTTCAGGCGTGCCTGTCGGCGCCACTGTGGCCTATGAGCCGCACCGAGCCGCGCACCGCCTCCGACGCGCACCTCCTCGCATCAGCCGCGCGACCAGCGATCGCCGACCTACCAGGACCACCGCCACGCAAACGCTCCCGACCGTGTCAGGACCACCGCCACGAGAGTGATGTCTGCCGCGTACCGGAACCGCCGCATGAGTGGCGCCCGCCGTACCGGGTCCACTGCCAGACCAGCGAGGCAGGGCCGTACCACGACCACGCCACGCGAGCGGCCTCCGCCACGCCAGGCCGTCAGGGCAGGGAGGCGGGCTGCGATGCCCGCTCCCCAAGCGGGAGACCGAGCGGGCACCACAAACGCCACCACGCGAGCGACTCCGGTCTCACCACAGCCCCCGCCACAAGCACCCACAGCTACACCAGGCCATCAGCGGCGCGCCCAGCCAGAGCCCTGTGCACACCAGCCCACCGGCCAGAGCCCCACGCTCGACGGTCACCACGCCGTGCAGCACGTCGGCCCATGGCGTCATCCCCGGCGCATCGGCCGCGCCCCGGCCGTCACGCGCCCAGGACAAGCCGTCAGCGGACCGCCACGTCCTTCGGGGCCGTCACATTCTTGGGGGCCGCCTCGCTCTTCGGAGCCGTCTCGTTCTTCGGAGCCGCCTCGTTCTTCGGAGCCGCCTCGTTCTTCGGAGCCGCCTCGTTCTTCGGAGCCGCCTCGTTCTTCGGAGCCGCCTCGTTCTTCGGAGCCGCATCGCTCCCCGACAGCGACCCCGTCAGCTCCTTCGCGACGTCGAGCCCCCGAGCGCTGTGCTCCTGGAGGTTCGGCGAGGCGGCCTCGACGAGCGGGGCGATCTCGTCGACGGACGTCGCCACGACGGCGGACGCCGGGCCGGTCACCCGCGAGGTGTCCACGGGACCGAGCGGACGGCCGATGTGGCCGAGGGTGTCGAGCTTGCCCTTCGGGGTCACGCGCTTGGCGAGGCCGGTCAGCCCGTCGACGGTCTCCGGCGCGATGAGCCCGCCGATGCCCTTTGCGAGACCATCGGTGGCGGCCCCGGTGGGCACGTCCGCGAGGCGGGCAGGGTCGGAGACACCCGCGAGGCGGGCACTGTCGGTGACGTCGGTGACATCGGTGACGTCGGCGCCCGGCTCGAGCTCGGGGACGCCGGGGGTGGCCTTGGCGGGCGAGACGCCCAGGAGGGCGGCCAGCAGGTCGTCGAAGCCCTCCGTGGGCCGGCTGCTGTGCCGCTGCCGCAGGGCCTGGACCGGGTCCATGCCGTTGAGCAGCGGCAGGCGCTTGGCCACGGGCTCGGGGTCACGGGCGAGGGCGCCGGCGACGGCCTGCGGGCCGGAGAGGGACTCGGCGTCGCCGTAGGTCATGCCGCTCATGGCCCCGCTCTCGGCCACGTCGCTCACGACCTCGCCGTCGGCCACGCCGTCCACGGCCTCGGCGCCGGTCGCGCCCCTCACGGCCTCGCCGATGCTCTCCGGCGAGTCGAGCTTCGCGATGCGGTCCTCGGCGGTCTGCCCCGTCAGGTGACCGAGCAGGTCGGCGACCGGGTTGCCCGTCATGATGGTGGGCAGGGCGGGTAGCGGCGGCTGGCCGAACGCCAGCGCGGGCGCGGCCACCGCGGCCGCCAGCCCGAACGTCGTGACGGCCACTGCTGCCGTCCGAATTACACGATTCATCATTTGCCTTTCCCGGCTCGTGATCGAGTCACGTCTGGCTTTTCCAGGCCGCGAATCGAATCCCCCCGAAGCCGGACCGCACGCCGTGGGCACCACACCAAGCGCGCCGTACCGGCCGAGCTACAGAACGCATTTGTATCACCACCGCGAACGGCCCGCCCGGATGGAAAAGCCCGCTGTGGACGGCGTTCCCGGCCGTCCACAGGCCCTGGTCGGCCCGCCGTACCGGTGGCATAAATGGGGAAATCAGCGGCGGGTATTCCGGATATTCCGCCGACGTCTCCCGGGCCGGGAAGGCGCGCCCCCACGGCCCGCGCGGATGGCAAGGAAAAACATCCGTCACGGGCCGGGGGCGCAGATTTTCCGCTGCCGAGAATCCGGCTTGACGCCTCAGGCCGAAAGCCGGGTCTCCTGTGGTGCTTGCTCGAACGGGAATCTGTCGGCGAAGGCGGGCCGCAGGTCGGACAGCCAAGTCGCCTGCGGGTCATAGCGGGCGAAGAACGGCCGGCCCACGAGCGAGGGGTCCCGCGCCTGGATCATGTGGAGGACGAACACCTTCTGCCCGGCCAGCTCCGCCACCCCGTCGACGCACACCTTCCCGGGCGTGGCCGACATGGACGGGCCCCTCACGGTACGGCAGAGCCCCGACACCGAGGCGTAGGCGTCGCGGAACACCTCGTACGCACGCGCCAGCGGGACGGCGAAGTAGTCCTGCGGCCCGGTGTCGCGCTCGACGAACATGTAGTACGGCACCATGCCCATGCCGAGCTGCCGCCGCCACATGGCCGACCAGACCTCGGGGTCGTCGTTGATGGACCTGATGAGCGGCGCCTGGGTCCTGATGACGGCGCCGGTGTCGAGGATGCGCCGGACCGCGGTGGCCACGAGATCGGACTCCAGCTCGCGCAGGTGGGAGAAGTGCGCCATGAACGCCAGGTTCTTGCCCGCGGCCACCGCCTGCTCGAACAGGCGCAGCGTGTCGTCGGCGTCGGGGTCGGTGGTGAAGCGCTGGGGCCAGTAGGCCAGCGACTTGGTGCCGATCCTGATGGACTCGAGCTGCTCCAGCTCCAGGAGGGGCTCGATGTAGCGGCGCAGCACCGGCTCGCCCATGATCATCGGGTCGCCGCCGGTCAGCAGCACGCTGGTGATCTCGGGGTGCTCCTTGACGTACGCCACCAGCTGCGCGACGTCGTCGGAGGCGAACTTGAGGTCGGCGTCGCCCACGAACTGCGCCCAGCGGAAGCAGTACGTGCAGTAGGCATGGCAGGTTTGCCCCTGTTTGGGGAAGAACAGGACTGTTTCTGGATATTTGTGCTGCATGCCGCGCATGGGTTCTCGCCCGATGCGGGGCACGTTGAGGTCCATCTGTCCGGCGGGATGCGGGTTGAGCCGCAGCCGTACGGCGGCGGCGAGGCGCTGGATCTCGTCGTTCGGGGCACCAGTGCGCAGCAGCTCGGCGAGGCGTGTGACGTCGGCCGCGGGCAGCATGTCCGCCTGCGGGAAGACGAGACGGTAGATCGGGTCGTCGGGCGCCGACGACCAGTCGATGAGTTCCTCCACGACGTAGGCGTTGGTCCTGAAGGGCAGCACGGTCGCGACCGCGCGCACCCGCAGGCGCTCCTCCTCGTCGAGCCCCGCACGCTGCAGCAACTCGTCGAGGTGCTTCGAGGTGTACGCCTTGAATCGCCGGGCTCCCACCTGGTTTACGATCACTAGGCCTTTCCCCTCTTTTTTGTCCGACTTGGTGTAAACCTTTGGACCCTATCGCGCGTCTGGGGTCCTTACACGGACGCAACAGAGACCTGTTCTGGTTCCATGGGGACGCAAGTTGCCAGTGAGACTTCAGCCCTCGCGACATATCGCGAATTTGGCTACAGTGATGGCATGTCGGATGATCTGCGCGCTTCGGACGCCGACCGCGACCGCGTGGCCGCGGTGCTCGGCGAGGCACTCGCCACCGGGCGGCTCACCAGCATCGAGCACGCCGACCGGCTGGACGCCGTCTACTCGGCCAAGACCCTCGGCGAGCTCGCCCCCCTGACCAAGGACCTCCCCGACGTCACCGCGACGACCGCGCCCCAGGAGGTCGAACGCCAGACGGTCAACGCCGTGCTCGGCAAGACCATCAGGAAGGGCCGGTGGACCGCCTCCCGCCACACCCGGCTCGCCGCCCGCTTCGGCGCGCTCATCGTCGATCTCAGCGAGGCCGTCCTGCCCGGCCGGGAGATCACCGTCGAGGCGGACGCGGCGTTCAGCAAGCTCATCATCCGGGTGCCCGACGACTGCACCGTGATCGACGAGGGCACCACGCTGATCGGCAAGCGCAACGTCTCCGGCGGCTCGGGAGGCGACGGCCCGGTCATCCGCGTGACGGGACGCGCGATGTTCTCCAAGGTGATCGTGTCGCGCGGCGTCTCCGACTGGAACCTCGCCTGACCGTCCGGCTCCGTCCACAGGGCGGCAAGCGACCGGACCGGTTGTCCACAGCCGTCCCGGCAGGCCGAAGCGGGACGCGGCGCGTCCCATAGCATTCGACTGTGCCCGAAATGATCGCCTTGGATGCGATGGGCGGCGACCACGCACCGCACGAGATCGTCGCGGGAGCCGTCCACGCCGTCCGCGAGCACGGCCTGCGCGTCGTGCTCGTCGGTCCGCCGCGCGTGCTCTACGAGGCGCTGGCCGACCACGACGCGGCCAAGGAGATCCCCATCGTGCGCGCCGAGGAGGCCCTGGCCATGAACGAGGGCGCCCTGGCCAGCCTCCGCCGCCCCCGGTCGAGCATCGCGATCGCCTGCCATCTGGTACGGCGGGGCGAGGCGGCGGCCGTGGTCTCCGCGGGCTCGACCGCGGGCATCGTGGCCACGTGCCGCCTGCGCCTGAAGAGCCTCCCGGGCGTGATGCGCCCCGCCATCGCCGTCGCCCTCCCCACGCTGCCCAAACCCACGATCCTCCTCGACGCCGGCGCCAACGCCGAGGTCAAGCCCGAGATGCTGGTGCAGTTCGCCCACCTCGGGGCGGCCTACGCGCAGACCGCGTTCGGCATCGACAAGCCGCGCGTCGCCCTGCTCACCATCGGCACCGAGGCGGAGAAAGGCAACAAGGTCGTCAAACGGGCCCACGAGCTGCTCGGCGGCGTGGGCGGCTTCGTGGGCAACGTGGAGGGATACGACCTGCTCACCGGCGTGGCCGACGTCGTCGTCACCGACGGCTTCACCGGCAACGTCGCGCTCAAGACCATGGAGGGCGCCGTCCGCTACGCCTTCGGCGAGCTGCGCGAGACCATCAACACCAGCGCGATGGCCAGGCTCGGCGCGCTGCTGCAGAAGGGCCGCCTGCGCGAGCTCCAGCAGCGTCTCGACGCCGAGGCGTACGGCGGGGCCGTCCTGCTGGGCCTGAGCGGGACGGTGGTCATCGCCCACGGCTCCTCACGAGCCAAGGGCATCACGGCGGCCTGCCGGCTGGCCGCCGACCTGTCGAAGGGAGGGATCGTCGCGAGGATCGGCGAACGGGTGGCCCATAAGTCGCACAGGCTATGGTGAGCACCGTAACGGGGGTATCAGGGTTTGAACGGTCTCACATCCGCGCAAGTCGCCGTCGCCAAGCGCAACGACGTGCCGCGCCGGTCCAGCAGGTCCTTCAGCGCCATCATCAGGGCGAACGTCTTCACGTTCTTCAATCTGGTGATCGGCGTCCTGTGGGTGCTCATCCTGGTCTTCGGCGACTGGCGCGACAGCATGTTCGGCCTGGTGATCGTGGCGAACTCGGCCATCGGCATCGTGCAGGAGTGGCGCGCCAAGCGCACTCTCGACCAGCTCGCCGTGGTCAACGAGGCGCCCGTGCGGGTCCGCAGGGACGGCGTCGAGCGGGAGATCGAGCCGCGCCGCCTGGTCCAGGGCGACCTGGTCTTACTCGGTCCGGGCGACCGGCTGCTGGTCGACGGCGAGGTGGTCGCCTCCGAGGGCCTGGAGATCGACGAGTCGCTGCTGACCGGCGAGTCCGACCCCGTCCACAAGAAGCCGGGCGACGAGGTGCTGTCCGGCAGCTTCGTGGTGGCCGGCTCCGGCGCGTTCGTCGCCACGCGCGTCGGCACCGACGCCTACGCCGTACGGCTGGCCGAGGAGGCGAGCAGGTTCCACCTGGCGCACTCCGACCTGCGCGACGGGGTCGCCAGGTTCATCAAGTACATCACCTGGATCGTCGTCCCGCTCGGCGCGCTGCTGACCTGGAGCCAGCTGCGCAACGACACCGACTTCGCCACCGCCGTCACCGGCGCGGTCGCCGGGATCGTCACCATGATCCCGGAAGGCCTGGTGCTGATGACGTCGATCGCCTTCGCCGTGGGCGTGGTACGGCTGGGCCGCCGCCGGTGCCTGGTCCAGGAGCTGCCCGCCATCGAGGGGCTCGCCCGGGTGAGCGTGCTGTGCGTGGACAAGACCGGCACGCTCACGCAGGGCGGCATGGACCTCGACGAGGTGATCCCGCTGCGCGAGGACCGCCCGGTGCGCGAGGCGCTGGCCGCCCTCGCCAACGTCGACCCTCACCCGAACCCCACCGCCCAGGCCATCCGCGAGCGGTATCCCGGCATGCCCGACGGCTGGCGGGCGCGGCACACCGTCCCGTTCTCCTCCGCGCGCAAGTGGAGCGGCGCCGACTTCGACGGGCACGGCTCCTGGCTGCTCGGCGCGCCCGACGTGCTCCTCGACCCGGACGCCCCCGGCTACGCGCGAGCCCAGGCCATGGCCGCGACCGGCGCCAGGGTGCTGGCGCTGTGCCGCGCGGAAGGCCTGGAGGACGGCCCGCGCGAGGCGGTCGCGCTGGTCACGCTCAAGCAGCGGCTGCGGCCCGACGCGCACGAGACGATGGAGTACTTCGCCAGGCAGGGCGTGTCCGTCAAGGTCATCTCGGGCGACAACCCCGAGGCGGTGTCGGCGATCGCCACGAAGGTCGGCATCCCCGGCGGCGAGAAGGCCGTCGACGCCAGGACACTGCCCGACGACCCCGACAAGCTGGCCGAGGTGCTGGAGGACTACACCGTCTTCGGGCGGGTCACGCCGCAGCAGAAGCGCGCGTTCGTCGGCGCGCTCCAGGCGCGCGGGCACACGGTCGCGATGACCGGCGACGGCGTCAACGACGTGCTCGCGCTCAAGGACGCCGACCTCGGCATCGCGATGGGCGCGGGCAGCCCCGCCACCAAGGCCGTCGCCCAGGTGGTGCTGCTGGACAACGCCTTCTCCACGCTGCCGCACGTGGTCGCCGAGGGCCGCCGGGTGCTGGCCAACATCGAGCGGGTCGCCAACCTGTTCCTCACCAAGACCTTCTACGCCATGGTCATGTCGCTGCTGGTCGGGGTGATCGGGCTGGCCTTCCCGTTCGCGCCGCGCCACTCCACGCTGGTCAACGCCCTGGTCATCGGCATCCCGGCGTTCTTCCTCGCGCTGGCGCCGACCTTCGAGCGGTCCAGGCCGGGCTTCGTGCCGCGGGTGCTGCGCTTCGCCGTACCAGCCGGAGTGATCACCGGCGTCGCCGTGATGGCGACGTTCATGCTGGCCCAGTCCGGATCCACGCTGCGGCAGAGCCAGACGGCGGCGGTCATCACGCTGTTCCTGGCCACGTGGTGGGTGCTGGTGCTGATCGCCCGGCCGCTGACCTGGTGGCGGACCGGCCTGGTGGCGGCCATGGCGGCGCTGTTCGGCCTGTCGCTGTCCATCTCGTTCGTGCGGGAGTTCTTCGCGCTGGAGCCGGGCGACCTCGGCAACGACCTCATCGCGATCGGCGTGGCCGCCGGGGCGGCGGTAATCCTCACGGTCGCGGTCCAGCTCGTCGGTAGGCTTAGGCCATGACCGACCCGCAGATTGTGCTCACCGAGCGCGTCAGCCAGGCGCTGGCGTCCGCGTTCGGTCCCGAGTACGCCGACGCAGACCCGCTGATCCGGCCCTCCCAGTTCGCCGACTTCCAGGCGAACGTCGCGATGAGCCTGGCCAAGCGACTGCGACGCGCCCCGCGGGAGGTCGCCCAGGAGATCGCCGGCCAGCTCGGCGACTTCCCCGGCACGGTCGAGGTCAGCGGCCCCGGCTTCCTCAACATCACCCTCGACGACTCCTGGATCGCCACGGAGGCGTCGGGCATGCTCGCCGACGCGCGGCTCGGCGTCGCCCAGGCCACCCCGCCCCAGCGCGTCGTGGTCGACTACTCCGCGCCCAACGCGGCCAAGGAGATGCACGTCGGCCACCTGCGCTCGACCGTCGTCGGCGACTCGCTGGCCCGCACGCTGGAGCACCTCGGCCACACCGTGATCCGGCAGAACCACATCGGCGACTGGGGCACGCCGTTCGGCATGCTGATCGAGCACCTGCTCGACATCGGCGAGGAGGCCGCGGTCGCGCAGCTGGAGGCCGGCCAGGGCACCGAGTTCTACCAGGCCGCCCGCGCGAAGTTCGACGCCGACGAGTCCTTCCGCGTCCGGTCCCGCAGCCGCGTCACCACGCTGCAGTCCGGCGACCCCGAGACGCTGCGCCTGTGGCACGTCTTCATGGACGCCACGATCCGCTACTTCGAGAAGATCTACGGCGTGCTCGGCGTCACGCTCACCCACGACGACATCGCGGGCGAGAGCATGTACAACCCCATGCTGCAGCAGGTCTGCGACGACCTGGAGGCCGCGGGCCTCGCCGTCGTCAGCGACGGCGCGCTGTGCGTGTTCCCGCCCGGCTTCACCGGCGCCGACGACAGGCCGCTGCCGCTGATCGTCAGGAAGAGCGACGGCGGGTACGGCTACGCCACCACCGACCTGGCCGCGGTCCGCCACCGGGTCGACGACCTCAAGGCCGACAGGGCGCTCTATGTCGTCGGCGGCGACCAGGCGCTGCACTTCCGCATGGTCTTCGCGGCGGCCAGGCAGGCCGGGTGGCTGCCCGACACCGTGAGCTTCGAGCACGTGCAGATCGGCATGGTGCTGGGCAAGGACGGCAAGCGCTTCAAGACCCGCTCCGGGGAGTCGGTCAAGCTGTCGGACCTACTCGACGAGGCGGTCGAGCGGGCCTCGGCGGCCATCGCCGACCGCGGCTACGACGAGGCCACGCGCCGGGAGATCGCCCACGCCGTCGGCATCGGCGCGGTGAAGTACGCCGACCTGTCGGTCAGCCACGACAGCGAGTACGTCTTCGACTTCGACCGGATGATCGCCTTCAACGGCAACACGGGCCCTTACATGCAGTACGCCACGGCCCGCATCCGGTCCATCTTCCGCAAGGCCGAGGCCGACCCCTCGTCCGCGACCGGCCCCATCCGGCCGGACCACCCGGCCGAGCGCGCGCTGGCGCTCCGCCTGCTGGGCTTCGAGTCGGTGGTCCGCCAGGTCGGCGAGCTGTGCGAGCCGCACCGGCTGTGCGCCTACCTGTTCGAGATCGCCAGCCTCTTCAGCACCTTCTACGAGGAGTGCCCGGTGCTCAGGGCCGAGGGCGAGGTCAGGCAGTCGCGCCTCGCCCTGTGCGCCCTCACCCTCCGTGTCCTGGAAACCGGCCTCGACCTCCTCGGCGTCCCGGTTCCCGAGCGCATGTAGAGCCTGACGACGGATCTCGGGCGCGCCTTCCCCGGGTTGGCGCGCCCTGTCGTTAGGCTTTTACGTGCTCATGAACCGAGGGGGAGTTTGCGCATTGAGCACGAACACGACGGCTGGCCCCCACCGCGTCTCGGAAGTGCAGCGTCATGCGGAAGCGCTGCTGGCGCACCTGGCCGCCAGCGGTTGCGCGCCGCCGTCGGAGGCGGGCTTTCCCGACGATCCGAACTCGTGGTTGCCGCCCGCCCTGGAGGCCCTCGTCGCGATCCTCGCCGAGGAGGACCCGCTGGAGCCGCTGTCCCGTGCCGCCCAGCGCGACCAGCAGGCCACGGCCCTCTTCCTCTGCCTCGCGCTGGCCGTCGCCGGGCACGGCACGCGCATCCACGCTTCCTGGCTCGCCACCGCGTTCGGCGAGCTCTCGCTCGACCGCCCGGTCACCCACGGCCAGCGGGCGCTGTGGCTGGCCGCCGCCCGCGGCGCGTACGGCCCGGCCGGCAAGATCTTCGTGCTGCGCAGGCTCGACGCGCTGGCCGTCCACCGGGCGGCCGATCCGGCGGACTGGGTGCGGGCGCTCGTGCCGGGAGAGCCGGGCATCGTGATCCCGCCGTCGCTGGCCGACTATCCGGAGCTGGCTCAGCTCCCCGAGCTCGCCCGTCCCGCCCAGGCGGGGGCGAGGCTGTCCAGGCTGCTCGAACGCTGCGTCGAGATCACGTCGATGAGAGAAGAGGTCGCGGCGCCGCTCACCAACGGCGGCGGGGCGCCCGCGTCGGCCTGGGCCGAGGACGAGCCCCTGGCGGTGCTGCGCTCGCTGATCGGGCTGTCGGGCCCCGCCGGGCCGATGGCCTCGCTGGTCAGCCACCTGCTCGACGACCTGCGGCCGGGGGCGGACCCTCATCTGGCCATCGTCGCCCTGCACGTGGCGGCGCCCGCGCTGAAGCAGGTCGCCAACGATCTGGCCGAGGCCACCCGGACGGATCCGCCCGAGTCTATTGACGTGCCGATGCTGGGCCATCAGATCAGGCTGCGTCCCGAGGGACCGGACGCGAACTGCCTGGAAGCGGCCGAACGGGCGATCGCGCTGGAGGCGTCCGCGGACCGCTCGGCTCCGTGGCCGGCCTGGCTGCTGCTCGCCACGGCGGTCGCGTGCTTGGTCGCGACCGTCGTGACGGGCTGGCTGGCGATACCGGCGCTGCTGTGCGGGGGGTTGGGGGGCTGGCTCCTGTGGCGGCGGCAGAAGGCTGCGGAATCCGCCGCGCGGTACCTTGAGGCGCAACTCGGCGAGCTGCGCGAGCTGGCCGAGGGCGCGGTGTGGGCACTCCACGCCTACGCCCGTGAGGCCGAGGCGCGCGCCATGCAGGCGGCGGAGGACGCCGCCGAGGTCGCGCGGCTGGTACGGCGCGGCCCTCGGGCGGCTTAGGTGGCTTCGACCTCCACATGCGCCGGCGCGAGCAGGAACACCCTGTCGGCGATCCGCTCGATCGTGCCGTCGCACCCATAGGCGAGACCGGCCGCGAAGTCCACCATCCTGGTGGCCTCCGGCATCGGCATGCCCGTCACGTCCATGATGACCGTCTGGCCCTCGCGGAAGTGCTGGCCGATCAACGGCGCGTCGTTGTACTTCGTCGGCTGGAGCATCACGATCCGTGACGGCTCCACGGCGCCCCTCCACCGCTTCGCCGCCCTCTCCGACGCCGACATGTACTCATCCTCGTCGTACTCTTCGTCGTCGTAATAGCGGTCGTCTTGGTCGATACCCAGGCCAAGGTAGCTCGCCACCTTGCGCACTGCCCCCATCGGCTTGTCCTTTCCTTCAGGAACCCACCGTAATTGGCACGCCCCTACACCTTTTGACGGTAACCGACGATCGAAAGTTCGCCATGCGACACGCCCAGCGTTAAATCCATTTTGTACGGCTAGCGTCCCGGTTTCGACTGGATATCCAGCTCCCCCTTCCCAGCTCCCTGCCAGAGTAACGCGGTGACCACCCACATCCCGGAGACCGCCGCACCGACACAGTGGAAGGAATCGGGGACAGGGCTGCCTGGCGTGTCATCCGCAGGCAATGCCTGACATGGTGGCGGGTGGTGGGGGTACCACGAATCGGCACATCATTGGTCACCCAGCGTAACGGTATCGGACAGTGCTGCGCCTGCACTTCTGCCCGGTTCCCTTGGAGGAGTCGTCGGTTGCGGGGAGGCGTGGACGGCTCCGATGGGGTCCGCTCCGCGGATGGGCCGGACACCGAGAAGGGCCACGGGCATGGGCCGACCGAAGAGCAAGGCGCCCATGGGTCAGGCTTCGCCCGGAAGGCACGCCATCCCATGGAGGAGGACTGTCCGGAGGGAGTCCGGCAGGGCGTACGGCATGCCATGGACGCCGAGGTTCTGGTCCTATGACGCAACCGAGGAGCACGGCCCTTCCCGCCGGCGGTAGCGCTTGGGCGCGTAGGAAAGGCCACCCACACCAACCGAGCCGCCCCCTCAACGCAGAAAGGGCCAGCCCGTCCAGGCAACCCCCGCCCGTCCGCCAATGCACAGGAATCCGAACACGGCAACAGGCCCCGACATGACGAAAGCCCAGACATTCCGAGAGGCCACCGCCCACCCGGCGGACCCCTTTCCCTCCGCTGGGCAAGGCCCGCACACAACAAAAAAGGGGCCACCCGGATAATCCGGGCAACCCCCCATAACACAAAGAAAGGAACCAGCCCACCGGGTGGCCCCTCCCCACCGTCTCGAAATCCGTCTCAAAACCCTCGAAAACGACGAGAGGGCCGCCCGGTCTGGGTAGCCCCTCTCACACAGAAAAAAAAGGGGGCCGCCCCCTCCGGGTAGCCCCCCTAACACAAAAAAAAGGGGGCCGCCCCTGCCGGGCAGCCCCCCCTT
>NZ_MSZZ01000078.1 GCF_002093975.1 Thermoactinospora rubra | reverse complement strand
TGGCTGCCCGCCGGTTACAAGCGGAACTTCTGGAATGCCGCTTAGGCGGCGCCTCCGTCGAGCACCCGCGTGACGGCGTCCCGGATGAGCGCCCGCACCTGCTGCGGATCGTCCAGCCCGCTACCGACCACCAACCCGTCCCGGATGACCACCAGGATGGCCGCCGTGCGTTCCGGGTCCGGGTGCCCGTCGGCCGCCAGCAGGTCGCGCAGCGTGTCGCGGAACCACCGGCGCTGAGTCGCGATCGCCTGCCGTACCGGATGGCCTGGATCGGGGTACTCGGCCGCGGCGTTGACGAACATGCACCCGCGGTAGCGGGGCATCGAGCCGACGCGGCCGAGGAGGTCGAAGAGCGCCAGCAGCCGCTCGCGCGGCGAGTCCGCCTCCACCTGCGCCATCGCCGCCCGCTGCGCGTGGTCCATCTCCTCGATGTAGGCGCGGACCAGGTCGTCTTTGCTCGGGAAGTGGTGGTAGAAGGTCGCCTTGGCGACCCCGGCCTCGGCGATGATGCGGTCGATCCCCACCGCGTGGATCCCCTCGGCGTAGAACAGCTCGGTGGCCGTGCCGAGGATGCGCCGGCGGGCCGGGCTCGGGGTGCGGGTGGCGGTGGACACGACTTGACTGTACCAGACAGGTCTGTCTAGCATCAGGTCATCAAGCCAGACAGACAGGTCTGTCTAGAACTGAGGGGAACGACCACGTGAGCGCCATCTACACCGCCATCGCCACCGCCTCCGGCCGCGACGGCCGCGGAGTCACCTCCGACGGCAGGCTCGACGTCAAGCTCGCCCGCCCGGCCGAGCTCGGCGGCGACGGCTCGGGCACCAACCCCGAGCAGCTGTTCGCCGTGGGGTACGCGGCCTGCTTCACCAGCGCCATGAAGCTCGTCGGCCAGCGCCAGGGCCTGGACGTCGACGACGCCTCCGTCACGGCCGAGGTCGGGCTCAAGCCCAACGGGTCGGGCGGCTTCAAGCTCGACGTCACCCTCCGTGTGGAGCTGCCCAACCACCTGTCCCCCGACAAGGCCCGGGAGCTCGTCGAGGCCACGCACCAGGTGTGCCCCTACTCCAACGCCACGCGCGGCAACATCCCGGTCAACCTCGTCATCGAGTAAGGCCATGCGCGATGGCCCCGGCGTACGGTGGACACATGACGATCATCGTGGCCGGGGCGTCGGGGTTGCTGGGGACCGCGCTGGTGCGCGCGCTGCGGGACGGCGGCGAGCAGGTGACCAGGCTGGTACGGCGCGCGCCCCGGCAGCAGGACGAGTCCTTCTGGGATCCCCGGCGGGGCGAGGTCGACGCAGCGGTGCTCGAAGGGGCCGACGCCGTGGTGAACCTGGCCGGGGCGGGCGTCGGGGACCGCCGCTGGAGCGAGCCGTACAAGAAGGAGATCGTCGACAGCCGGGTGGACAGCACGCGGACCCTGGTCCAGGCGCTGGTACGGCTGTCGCGGCCGCCCGAGGTGTTCGTGTCGGCCTCCGGGGTGGACTACTACGGCGACACGGGCGACCGGCTGATCGACGAGAGCGCGCCGAAAGGGCGCGGCTTCATGGCCGACCTGTGCGAGCGGTGGGAGGGCGAGGCCGCCGGGGCGGTCGCGGCGGGCATCAGGACGGTCCAGCTCAGGACCGGCTTGGTGCTGTCGCGCGAGGGCGGCGCGCTGGCGCGGATGCTGCCGGTCTTCCGGCTCGGCCTGGGGGCGCCGCTGGGCTCGGGCCGGCAGTACTGGTCGTGGATCTCCATCGACGACTGGGTGGGCGCTGCCGTACATATCCTGAAAAATCGGGAAATTAGCGGCCCAACGAATATGGTCAGCGAAAACCCGGTGACAAACGCAGAATTCACCCGGCAACTCGCCAAAGCCATGCGCCGCCCGATGATGCCCCTTCCCGTGCCGAAGTTCGCCCTCCACCTGGGCCTGGGCGAGTTCGCCGACGAGGCGCTGCTGTCCAGCCACCGCATTGTGCCGAAGAAACTGGCCGACAACCGGTATGCGTTCCGCCATACCCACCTCGATCGGGCGCTGGCCGCCGTACTCTAACGGGATGCGAATGGCACCCCGAGGCGAGGCAAGGAGTAAGGTGCCATCTCATTCAGCACAAGCAGCCCAGGAGATCTCGCGACGATGAGCAGCGGCCAGTCCCACATTCTCGCCATCGGCGGCGGTTCGTTCCGCCCGTCGGACCGATACAGCTTCCTCGAGGCCAGCCCCCTGCTGCGCTACGGGCTCGACCTGACCGGCGAGGACCGCCCGAAGCTGGGCCTGATGGCCACGGCGACGGGTGACAACGCCGAGTGGCTGCTGAAGATGTACGGCGCGTTCGCCGGCTGGGACGTCGAGGTCAGCCACCTGACGGTCTTCCCGATGCCCAACGTCGAGGACCCTCGGGCCTGGATCCTCGAGCAGGACATGATCTACGTCAGCGGCGGGAGCGTGGCCAACCTCATGGCCCTGTGGCGCCTGCACGGCCTGGACGAGGCCCTGGAGCAGGCCTGGCGGGCCGGGGTGGTCCTGGCGGGGCAGAGCGCGGGCGCGCTGTGCTGGCACGTCGGCGGCAACACCGACTCCTTCGGCCCGAGGCTGCGGGTGTGGGCCGAGGGCATGGCCCTGCTGCCGTACTCCTGCGGCGTCCACTACAACTCCGACCCGCAGCGCCGCGAGCTGCTGCACGCCTCGGTGGCCGGCGGCGAGCTGCCGGAGGGGTACGCCGCCGACGAGGGCGTCGGCCTGCACTACGTGGGCACCGAGTTCATCCAGGCGGTCACGGTCGACCCGGAGGGCTTCGCCTACAAGATCGAGCGCGACGGGTCCGGCGGGGTGAAGGAGTTCAGGATCGAGCCCCGGCTCCTGACCGCGTGACTTAACCTTGGTATGTGCACACCGATCCCACCCGTCTCGCGTTTGTCCGTCTTGGGGTCGACGTCCCCTTCGAGCAAGCCTGGGAACTGCAACGGATCGTGCACGCCAAGCGGGCGGCCGGTGAGCTGACCGACACGGTGCTGCTGCTGGAGCATGCGCCCGTCTACACGGCCGGCCGGCGCACGGCGCCCCACGAGCGGCCCTCCGACGGCACCCCGGTCGTGGACGTCGACCGGGGCGGCCGCATGGCCTGGCACGGGCCGGGCCAGCTGGTCGCCTACCCGATCATGCGCGTGACCGACGTCGCCGCCTACGTGCGGGCCCTGGAGGAGACGCTGGTCCAGATCTGCGCCGACTTCGGGGTGACCGGGCGGCGCATCGTGGGCCGCGGCGGGGTGTGGGCGATGGGCGACGCCGCGCTGGGGCTGCCCGACCGGCTGCTCGGCTCGGTCGGCATCCGGGTCAGGAACGGGATCTCCATGCACGGCATGGCCCTGAACTGCGCCAACGACCTGCGGTGGTTCAACCGCATCGACCCCGGCGGCGTCCCCGGCGCGGGGGTGTCGAGCCTGTCGGCCGAGACCGGGCGGCGCATCGTGGTCGACGAGGTGATGCCGATCGCCGAGAAGCGGCTCGCCGGCGCGCTGGGCCGCGAGGGGTTCGAGATGCATGAGGACGACCTGCGCCGCATGTAGCCGGGGCGGGGTCGTAAGCTGAAACAGTGAGTGTTGCTCCTGATGGCCGCAAGCTCCTCCGCCTGGAGGTGCGCAACGCCCAGACCCCTATCGAGCGCAAGCCCCCGTGGATCAAGACCAAGCTGAAGACGGGTCCCGAATACACCGAGCTGAAATCGCTCGTCCGCCGCGAGGGCCTGCACACGGTCTGCGAGGAAGCCGGCTGTCCCAACATCTACGAATGCTGGGAGGACCGCGAGGCGACCTTCCTCATCGGCGGCGACCAGTGCACCCGCCGCTGCGACTTCTGCCAGATCGACACCGGCAAGCCCAAGGAGTACGACCGCGACGAGCCGCGCCGGGTGGCCGAGTCGGTCGCGCAGATGGGGCTGAAGTACGCCACGGTGACCGGCGTCGCCCGCGACGACCTGCCCGACGGCGGCGCGTGGCTGTACGCCGAGACCGCCCGGCAGATCCACGCGATGGTGCCCGGCTGCGGCGTGGAGCTGCTGGTGCCCGACTTCAACAACGTCGACGAGCAGCTGGAGGAGGTCTTCTCCAGCCGTCCCGAGGTGTTCGCGCACAACATCGAGACGGTCCCGCGCATCTTCAAGCGGATCCGTCCGGCCTTCCGCTACGAGCGGTCCCTGGAGGTCATCTCCAAGGCCCGCGCCGCCGGGCTGGTCACCAAGTCCAACCTCATCCTCGGCATGGGCGAGGAGCGCGAGGAGATCATCCAGGCCATGCGCGACCTGCACGAGGCCGGGTGCGACCTGCTCACGATCACCCAGTACCTGCGCCCGACGCCGCGCCACCACCCGGTGGACCGCTGGGTCAAGCCGGAGGAGTTCGTGGAGCTGCAGAAGGAGGCCGAGGCGATCGGCTTCGCCGGGGTGATGTCCGGCCCGCTGGTGCGCTCCTCCTACCGGGCGGGCCGCCTCTACCAGCAGGCCATCGCCGCCCGCCAGACCGCCTGACGCCAGGCCGTACCGCCGTGAGGCCGCGTCCCCGCCCGGGGCCGCGGCCTTCTCTTTGCCCGGGTTACGGCTCTTTGCCGGAGGTACGGCTCGCCGTCCATAGATAACATAATGATCACAAACCTATCGAGCACTCAGTTGGTGGGCCACACTGGCGGGGTGGACTTCGACGCACTGATCAGCAAGCTGGACCTGGCCACCAAGATCCGCCTCCTCACCGGCGCGGACATGTGGTCGCTCACCCCCGTCCCCGAGATCGGGCTGCACCGTCTCGTGATGAGCGACGGCCCCATCGGCGTGCGCGGCGAGCAGTGGAGCTCGGCCGACCCGTCGATGGCGCTGCCGAGCCCCACCGCGCTCGCGGCCACCTGGGACCCGGGCCTGGTGCGGCGGGTCGGGCGGCTGCTCGCGCAGGAGGCCAGGCGCAAGGGCGTGCACGTGCTGCTGGCCCCCACCATCAACCTGCACCGCTCCCCGCTGGGCGGGCGGCACTTCGAGTGCTTCTCGGAGGACCCGTACCTGACCGGCGAGTTGGGCGCCGCCTACGTCGAGGGCGTCCAGGAGGGCGGCGTGGCCACCACGCCCAAGCACTTCGTGGCCAACGACTTCGAGACCGACCGGTTCACGGTCGACGTCAAGGTGTCCGGCAAGGTGCTGCGCGAGGCGTACCTGCGGCCGTTCGAGCGGGTCGTGCGGGCCGGGGCCTGGGGCATCATGACCGCCTACAACTCGGTCAACGGCACGACCATGACCGAGCACTCCGAGCTGGTCAACGGCGTGCTGAAGCAGGAGTGGGGCTTCGACGGCCTCGTGGTGTCGGACTGGACGGCCGTGCGCAGCACCGAGCCAGCCGCGCTGGGCGGGACGGACGTGGCCATGCCCGGACCTTTCGGGCCGTGGGGCGAGAAGCTGGAGGCGGCGGTGCGCGAGGGCCGCGTGCCGGAGTCCGTCATCGACGACAAGGTGCGCAGGGTGCTGCGCCTGGCGCACCGGACCGGCGCGCTCGGCGAGGACGGCGCGGACGGCGCGGACGGCGCAAGCCGTACATATGCGGAAATCGACGGCATCGCCCTGGCGCGTGAGGTCGCGGCACGTTCCTTCACGCTGCTGAAGAACGAGGGGAACCTGCTGCCCCTGACCGGCGTGTCCAGCGTGGCGCTGATCGGGTCGGCGGCGCGCGAGGCCCGCATCATGGGCGGCGGCAGCGCGCAGGTGTTCCCGGACCGGATCGTCTCACCGCTGGAGGGCCTGCGGCAGCGGGAAGCCGAGGTCCGGTACGCCGTCGGCGCCGACCCGCGCCTGCGCCTGGCGCCGATCTCCACGCCGACACGCGCGCTGTTCCTCGACGCCGAGGGCGAGGCGCTGGCCGAGCACGAGCTGCCCGCCACCGAGGCGCGCTGGGTCGGCCAGGCGCCCGCCGACGTCGACCTGGACCGGCTGGCCGCGGTCGAGCTGCGCGCCACCTACACGCCCTCGGCCTCGGGCGAGCACCTGTTCGCCGCCGCGGGCGTCGGCCGCTACACCCTCACGGTCGGCGACGACGTCCTGTACGACGACACGACCGTCCTCGAGGGCGACGACCCGGCCGCCGTGCTGCTGCACCCGCCGGAGAAGCGGTTCACCGTGACGCTGGCCGAGGGCGAGCCGGTGACGGTGTCGCTGCGGCAGCACGAGGTGTCCGCCTTCAACGGCATGACGCTGATCATGTTCGCGCTCGGCCACGCCGACCCCTCCCCCGGCGAGGACGAGCTCATCGCCGAGGCCGTCAGGGTCGCCGCCGGCAGCGACGTGGCCGTGGTGGTCGCCTCGACCACGCTGGAGGTCGAGAGCGAGGGCTTCGACCGCAAGGACCTCAAGCTGCCCGGCCGCCAGGACGAGCTGATCTCGGCGGTGGCCCGGGCCAACCCGCGCACGGTCGTGGTCGTCAACGCCGGGTCGCCGGTGGAGATGCCCTGGCTGGAGGAGGTCGCCGCGGTCCTGCTCGTCTGGTTCCCGGGTCAGGAGGCCGGGCCGGCGCTGGCCGACGTGCTGTACGGCGACGCCGAGCCGGGCGGGCGCCTGCCCACGACCTGGCCGGTGCGGCTGGAGGACTGCCCGGTCGTCGACGTCACGCCCGTGGACGGGGCGGTGCCGTACGACGAGGGCGTCTTCATCGGCTACCGCGGCTGGCAGCGGCAGCAGACCGCGCCGGCGTTCTGGTTCGGGCACGGGCTGGGCTACACCGAGTGGTCCTACGACGCGCTGGAGGCGTCCCAGGGCGCCGTGACGGTGTCGGTCACCAACACCGGGACGCGGCGTGGCCGCGAGGTGGTGCAGGTGTACCTGTCCGCGCCGGAGCGGGGCCGCTGGCTGGCGGGTTTCGACGTGGTCGAGTGCGGGCCCGGCGAGAGCGCGGTGACGACCGTCTTCCTGCCGGAGCGGGCCTTCCAGGAGTGGGCCGGGGACGGCTGGCGCACGGTGACCGGCGACTACACGGTCGAGGCGGGGCGCAGCGTCGCGGACATCCGCCTGTCGGCGAATATCACCATCTAGTACGGCAGCGCGCGTCCTCCCCGTGCGGGAGGACGCGCCCTTTCTCGATATCCTTCAAGGTATGGCGACGTCCGACGAGAAGCCGGGGCGCATCAAGCAGCTCCGCATGATCGCGAAGATCATCCAGCAGGCCAATCCCAAGGGGATGCCGATCGTCTTCCTGTCGGCGGTGGCCGCGCTGGCGGTGGTCGTCGTCATCGGCGCGCTGCTCGGGTACCTGTGGTACGCGCTGTTCCTCGGGATCATGGTGGCGCTGCTCGTCGGCCTGATCGTCTTCGGTCAGCTGGCCCAGCGCGCCCAATACTCGCTGCTGCACGGCCAGCCCGGCGCCGCCGCCGCGGTGCTGCAGGGCATGCGCGGCAACTGGCAGGTCACCCCGGCCATCGCGGTCAGCCGCGACCAGGACCTGGTCCACCTGGTGATCGGCTACCCCGGCGTCATCCTGGTGTCGGAGGGGCCGGGTAACCGGGTGGCCCGGATGCTGGCCGCCGAGAAGAAGCGCATCGCCCGCGCCGTGCTGGGCGTGGAGATCTACGACATCCAGTGCGGCGACGGCCCCGGCCAGGTGCCGATCGCCAAGCTGCAGCGGCACATCATGAAGCTGCCGCGCAACCTCAAGAAGCCGGCCGTCAACGAGGTCAAGGACCGCCTGCGCTCGCTGCCCAAGAACGTGCCGATGCCCAAGGGCCCGATGCCCAGGGGCGTCCGCATGCCGCGCGGTCCGAAGATGCGCTAGTGCACTCCTCGAGCGCCGCCAACCGGCGCTGGTGGGACGGCAACGCCGACGAGTACCAATCCGAGCACGGCGGCTTCCTGCGCGACGCGGGCTTCATCTGGTGCCCGGAGGGCCTGGACGAGGCCTCGGCGCGCCTGCTGGGCGAGGTCCGGGGGCGGCGCGTGCTGGAGGTCGGCTGCGGCGCTGCGCAGTGCTCGCGCTGGCTGGCCGGGCAGGGGGCGCAGGTCGTGGGCTTCGACATCTCCCACCGGCAGCTGCTCCACTCGCGCCGCATCGACCAGGAGCACGGCACGCATGTGCCGGTCGTCGTCGCCGACGCCGAGACGCTCCCCTTCGCCTCCGGTGTCTTCGACCTGGCGTGCTCGGCCTTCGGGGCGCTGCCCTTCGTCGCCGACCCGCTGGCGGTCCTCCGCGAGGTCAGGCGGGTGCTGCGGCCCGGCGGGCGGTTCGTCTTCTCGGTCAGCCATCCCATCCGGTGGGCGTTCCCCGACGACCCCTCGGAGCGGGGGCTCACCTCCGACCGCTCCTACTTCGACCGCACGCCGTACGTGGAAAGGGACGGAGAGACGGTCACCTACGTCGAGCACCACCGCACGATGGGCGACTGGGTGTCGCTCGTCGTCGAGTCGGAGCTCGTGCTGAAGGGGCTGCTGGAGCCGGAATGGCCGGAGGGGCATGACCGGGTTTGGGGAGGTTGGAGCCCTTTGCGGGGGCGGCATATCCCAGGGACGGCGATCTTCACTTGCGAAAATCCCTGACACGGAACGTAAAGAGCAGATAACTTACCGCTCATGGTTTCACCAAGCCATGAGGCCCTCCATCGGGTTTTCCAGGCGGACACCACTTTGGTGACGTGTGCCCTGGATCACCTCCTCGGCGTCACACTGCCGAAGATCCACGCGATCACGCGGATCGACTCCGACATGACAGAACACAAGGCCCTCGTCCGGCAGGCCGACAGCGTCTTCCTCCTGGAGACCGACAAGCGACCCCACGCGGTCATCGTCGAGTCACAGCTCAAGGAGGATCACAAAAAGCCGGCCGCGTGGGCGTACTACGCCAGCTATATGCAGGCCAACTACGGCACGGACCCCGTGCTTCTGGTGATCTGCCGCGACCTGGCCACGGCCAAGTGGGCGCGGCAGGTCCACCGGCTCGGCCTGTCCGACGCCCCGTGTCTGCTCCTCCACCCCCTGGTCCTCGGCCCCGACAACGTCCCGGTCCTCGACACCCTCGATGCGGCGTGCGCCAACCCGTCGCTGGCGGTCCTCTCGTCGCTGGTCCACTCCTTGGGACCGCAGGCAAGTGACATACTGGGAGTGCTCGCTCCCGCACTGGCCACCATCGACGTCGAGACAGCCCTGGACCTCAGCCACGTAACCGAGGCGGGACTCGAAGGCACACCCGCCCTTCAGATCTGGAGAGCTCTGATGTCAGCGATGACCTTCCCGTACCAGACCGAGCTCGAGCGCCAAGGCGAAGCCAAGGGCCTGGCCAAGGGCCGAGTCGAGGGCCGAGCCGAAGGTGAGGCCATAGCCGTGCTCCGAGTGCTGAGGCGGCGCGGCATCCCGGTGCCGGAAGACGCCCGTCAGCGCATCGCAGCCTGTACCGACACGGCTCAGCTGGAGCAGTGGCTCGACCGCGCCCTCGAAGTCGACACCATCGACGAGCTCTTCGCCTGAGCGGACCGGCATGGCCTTCGAATACCAGACCGAGCTCGAGCGCCAAGGCGAAGCCAAGGGCCGAGCCAAGGGCATGGCCAAAGGCATGATCAAGATCATCCTGCGGGTGCTGGAGCGGCGCGGCATCGAGGTCCCGGACGAGGCCCGTGAACGCATCCAGTCCTGCACCGACACGACTCAGCTGGAGCAGTGGTTCGACCGCGCCTTCGAAGCCACGACCATCGACGACGTCATCAGATAGGCGGCCCCACGGCCGGGTCACATCCGCACGACCATGGTGTTGGAGACCCGGTCGTGGATGCCGCGCTGGTCGCGGTCGAAGATGAGGGCCGGGACGGCCAGGCACAGCAACACGGTGCGGACGAGCACCGGGAACCAGCGGGGGCGGCCGCCGTCCATGGCCGCCACCCGGATGCCCGTCAGCCGGTGGCCGAACGTCTGCCCCAGCAGGCCGACGAGCAGCAGGTACTGCGCCGCGAAGACGGCCACGGGAACCCACGGCCGCTCGCCCGGGTTCACGCCCAGCAGCGGCGTGATCGCCCACGCGCAGATCAGCCAGTCGACGACGATCGCGCCGATCCGGCGGCCGTAGCGCGCGATCGAGCCCGATCCCTCCTCCGGCAGGCCCAGCCGTTCGCCCGGATAGCCGAGGTCGACGCCCGCGGCCCGCACTCCGCCGATCCAGGTCTGGGTCCAGCGGGGTTCGTGCCTGGGCTTGAGGGTGTCGTCAGGCGCCGGCTTGGCCGGTTTCGTGGGCGTCGAGGCCCCGCGCGCGCCACGCCGGGCTCGCTGCTTGCTCATGCCTTCCACGGTATCCGCCGGGTGCGGCGGTCCGGATCGTGACCCGGTCGCGCTTCAGCTGCGGCATGCTCGGTTTCATCATGGAGACCATGGGTTACGGGGACGACCTCGACGCGCGGTTCGAGGAGCTGGTGGCGCAGTTCAGCGAGGAGGAGCGGCGCAGGATGCAGGTCGCGGCGGCCAAGGCCGTACGGCGGGCGCAGGGGCGGCGCTCGTGGCGGCGGCTCGTGTTGCCCGCGATCTGCCTGGTCGTGGCCGTCGCCGTCGCCGCGGCCGCCGTCGTGGCGGCCAGCCCGCAGCCGCTCGCGCCCGCCGTACAGACCGGGACCGGTCAGCACCCCTGAGCGGCGGCAGGCCCCTTAACAACCGCGAAACAAACGGGACACGGGATGGAAACCCCCGGCCCCTAGCGTCGGGCTGATAGCCCGTCCCCTGGGAGGTTCGAGAGTGTTCAACTCCGCCGACGACGTCCTGAAGTTCATCCGGGACGAAGGGGTGCAGTTCGTCGATGTCAGGTTCACCGACCTGCCCGGGACGACGCACCACTTCACCTTCCCGGTCGAAAGCTTCAGCTCCAGCGTCTTCACCGACGGCCTCATGTTCGACGGCTCGTCGATCCGCGGGTTCCAGGCCATCCACGAGTCGGACATGCTGCTGCTGCCCGACCCGACCACGGCCGTGGTCGACCCGTTCCGCCAGCACAAGACGCTCAACATCAACTTCTTCGTGCACGACCCGCTGACCGGCGAGGCCTACAGCCGCGACCCGCGCAACGTGGCCCGGAAGGCGGAGGAGTACCTCAAGGGCACCGGCATCGCCGACACGGTCTACTTCGGTCCCGAAGCCGAGTTCTACATCTTCGACGACGTCCGCTTCGAGACCAGGCAGAACGCCGGTTACTACTACATCGACTCCATCGAGGGCGCCTGGAACACCGGCAAGGCCACCGAGGGCGGCAACCTGGGCTACAAGCCGCGTTACAAGGGCGGCTACTTCCCCGTCCCGCCGATGGACCACTTCACCGACCTGCGCAGCGAGATGGTGCGCAGGCTCATCGAGTGCGGCATCGAGGTGGAGATGCAGCACCACGAGGTGGGCACGGCGGGCCAGGCGGAGATCGACTTCAGGTTCGGCACGCTGCTGAAGACGGCCGACAACCTGATGCTCTACAAGTACGTCATCAAGAGCACGGCCCTGGAGTACGGCCACACCGTCACCTTCATGCCCAAGCCGATCTTCGGGGACAACGGCTCCGGCATGCACTGCCACCAGTCGCTGTGGAAGGACGGCGCGCCGCTGTTCTACGACGAGGTCGGCTACGCGGGCCTGTCGGACATCGCGCGGTACTACATCGGCGGCCTGCTCAAGCACGCCCCGTCGCTGCTGGCCTTCACCAACCCGACGGTGAACTCCTACCACCGCCTGGTGCCGGGCTACGAGGCGCCGGTCAACCTGGTCTACTCGCAGCGCAACCGCTCGGCCTGCGTCCGCATCCCGATCACCGGGTCCAACCCGAAGGCCAAGCGCATCGAGTTCCGCGTGCCCGACCCGTCCTGCAACCCGTACTTCGCCTTCTCGGCGATGCTCATGGCGGGCATCGACGGCATCCGCAACAAGATCGAGCCGCCGGAGCCCGTCGACAAGGACCTCTACGAGCTGCCGCCGGAGGAGGCCCGCAACATCCCGCAGGTGCCGGGCTCGCTCACCGAGGTGCTCGACGCGCTCGAGGCCGACCACGACTACCTGCTCGAGGGCGGCGTGTTCACGCCCGACCTGATCGAGACGTGGATCGATTACAAGCGCACGAACGAGGTCGACCCGATCCGGCTGCGCCCGCACCCGCACGAGTTCGAGCTCTACTACGACGTGTGACCGGCTAGCGCGGTGAGCCGCGTGGCCATCGCGCGGTAGCCGTACGGCTCCGCCGGGGTTCCGTCCGCGCGGCAGGCGCCGCAGCGCTCGCCGCCCCGCCGCGTCGAAAGCCCGTGGCAAGGTCCCGCACCTCGCCACGGGCTTTCGCCTTGCGCGCTCAAGCTTCCATTCAGCCCAGGCCCTTGAGGGGGAGGCTCTTGACGACGTTGCCGAGGACGTCGAAGGGGCTGGGCTTACCGGAGGAGCCGGGCTGGCCGAGGAGGCCGCCGACCGGGAGCGGGCCGCCGGGTGCGGGGTCGGCGTGGGCCGGCCCGGCGACGGCGACCAGGCTCGCGGACAGAGCGGCGGCGGTCACCGCCAGCTTGAGAACAGTGCGCATGAGCTGCTCCAATCACTGTGTGTAACGATCAGTTACTTATTGCCCATCCGCGGCGCGAAAAACTCCTCCCCCCACATGTGACCGGCTCACCCCTTCCGTGCCGGGTTGACCCGCCCAGGAGAAAGCGCTCTCCCCGTTGACATCGGGTAAACATCCTGTTAATTCTCTCCTCTGAGAGCGCTCTCCAGCCTCCGCACCCCCAAGGAGAAGCGATGCCGCACCGCCGTATCGCGGCCGTCCTCGCGACGGTCCTCACGATGCTCACCTGGTTAGCCGCCCACCCCGCCCAGGCCGCCCTGCCGCCCCCGCCCAGCGGCTGGTCCCTCGTGTGGGCCGACGACTTCACCGGCCCGGCCGGATCCCTGCCCGACTCCGCCAACTGGATCATCGACACCGGCCACTCCTACCCGGGCGGCCCCGCCAACTGGGGCACCGGCGAGATCCAGAACTACACCGCCGACCCCGCCAACGTGAGCCTCGACGGCGCCGGCAACCTGCGCATCACGCCGCGAGGCAGCGGCCAGAACTGGACCTCCGCCCGCATCGAGACCCGGCGCGCCGACTTCAAGCCCGCCGACGGCAGGATCCTGCGCATCGAGGGCCGCATCCAGATGCCGAACGTGACGGGCGAGCAGGCCCTCGGCTACTGGCCCGCGTTCTGGGCGCTCGGCTCGCCGTACCGGGGCAACTACTGGAACTGGCCGGCCATCGGCGAGTTCGACATCATGGAGAACGTCAACGGGATCAACGCCGTGTGGGGCGTGCTGCACTGCGGCGTCAACCCCGGCGGCCCGTGCAACGAGACCAACGGGCTGGGCGCCAGCAGGGCGTGCCCCGGCTCGACGTGCCAGTCGGCCTTCCACACCTACCGCTTCGAGTGGGACCGCAGCGTCTCCCCCAACCAACTGCGCTGGTACGTGGACGGCCAGCAGTACCACTCGGTCAGCCAGGCCCAGTTCGACGCCACGACGTGGCAGAACATGACGGGCCACGCCGGGTACTTCATCCTCCTCAACGTGGCGATGGGCGGGGCGTTCCCCAACGGGGTGGCGGGGTTCGCCACGCCCACCGCCGCCACGGTGTCCGGCCGCCCGATGGTCGTCGACTACGTGGCCGTGTGGCAGAGCGGCGGCTCCGGCCAGCAGCCGGGCGGGGTGGACGCCCGCTCCACCATCCAGGCCGAGAGCTTCCAGGCCCAGTCGGGCACGGCCGTGGAGGCCACGACGGACGTCGGCGGCGGGCAGAACGTCGGCTGGATCGGCAACGGCGACTGGCTGCGCTACGACAACGTCAACTTCGGCTCCGAGCCCGCGCGGCAGTTCAGCGCCCGCGTCGCCTCCGGCGCCGCGGCGGGCGTGAGCGGCCTGGTGCAGGTACGGCTGGACAGCCCCACGGCGCCGCCGATCGGCGACTTCGCCGTCGCCAACACGGGCGGCTGGCAGAGCTGGCGCACGGTGCCGGCCAACGTCTCCCCCGTGACGGGCACGCACACGGTGTACCTGACCTTCAGCAGCGGCCAGCCCGCCGACTTCGTCAACGTCAACTGGTTCACGTTCTCCAGCTGAAGCTCCTCCGGCCGAGGCTCAGCCGCGTGGCCGGATCCCGGTCACGCGGCGCAGGAGGTCCCACCAGAACGGCGCGCCGAACAGGATCGCCACGTACGTCACCAGGAAGCCGGGCCAGTGGCTCGGCGTGGTGACCCGGTCCCACCAGGCGGCGCCGTTCCAGGCCATGGCCGGCTCGCCGTCGGGCGGCACCGAGACGCTGACGATCGCGTTGCCGAGCGCCTGCACGAGCGCCGGCGAGCTGAGCGTCTCGGTGATGCACGAGGCCAGCTCGGAGGACTCCCCCGGCCGGGTGCACTTGTTCTTCAGCTCCTCGACCGCCTCGGGCCCGCCCGAGGCGGCGGCGGCCACGGCGGCGCGGTAGGCGTTGTCGCGCAGCACGTTCTTGGCGAACTCCACGCCGTCGAGGCTGAACAGCAGCGTCACGACGAGCCCGAGCGCGGCGACGACCCACTTGACGTACCGCCTGTAGAGCATGGACAGGCGCTGCATCTCGGCGTCGAACCAGGTCTCCACGCCCTTGCGGAAGCGTTCCATGTCCCGCTGCGCGCTCTCCCAGACGCCCTTGAGGTGGCTGTGCAGCGGGCTCTTGAGCTCCAGCAGCTTGTCGAGCAGGCCCTCCACACCGTTCGGCTCGGCCGCCGCCATCTCCATGACGGCGACCGCGAACCGCTCGGGCGGGAGGTTGGCGATGCTGGTCCGGCCGGTCTTGGGGTGGTCGATCTCGCGCACGCGCTCGTACAGGTGCCGCGTCATGGTGTCGTCGGCGGGCGCCTGCTCGGCCGGCATCGGCCTGGCCTGGGTGGGCGCGGGCTGGTCGCTGAAGGCCGGCCGGGGGTCGCGCGTGAACGGCAGGGCCGCGAAGACGTCACGCACCTTGGCGGGCAGCCACGAGCGGCCCTGGGCGTCGCTGCCGTCCAGCGTGTCGCGCAGGTAGGCCCACAGGAACTTGCTGCGGATCGACAGCAGCCGGACGAACCCCTCGTTCAACCCGCTGACCAGCAGCGACATCAACAGGAAGAGCGTGATGAGCCCGATGGCCAGGTCGGCGTAAAGAGAAAGCAAAGCGATCACCCCGGCGCCTTGATACACCCGCCGGGGCGATCACCGCAACGCTTCGCGCAGGATCAGTGACCGACTTCCTCCAGAACGGCGGAGCGGAGCAACGGCTGGGCGGCGGCACGCAACTCCTCGCTGAACGGCGTGGGGCGCAACGTCTGGGGGTCGAGGTTCACGTTCACCCGGTAGCCCTCGGCATGCGCCACGGCGTGGTCGGGCGACAGCACGCGGAAGCCGTACACCGCGCTCGTCGTGCCGAGCCGGTCGATCCAGAAATGCACGACCCGCTCCCCCACCCCCGAGATCGGCACGTGGTAGGTCACCTTGAACTCCCGCACGGCCATGAACACGTCCTCGAAGGCCGAGAGCGCGGGGTCGGCGGCCGCCCAGCCCAGGCGCAGCCAGTACGCGCCGATCGCACGCTCCACCAGCAAGGCATAGCGGGAGTTGTGGAGCAGTCCCATGGCGTCCAAGTCGTCGAAGTGCACCTGGACCGGCTCGAAGTGTCCGTTCATCTCAGTCCTCCGGGAGAAGGGAAGGGTCGGGGCAGAGCGCGCGCAGCCGGTCCAGGACGGCACGGCGCGCCCGCACGGCGGCCTCCTCGCCGTCCAGGAGCCGGGAGTGGATGACGACCATCTCGCCGAGCGCGTCGATCTCGTAGGCGAGCTGGTCGGGGTCGGCGCCGGGCGGCAGCTCGCCCAGCTCGACCGCCTGGGCCACCAGGCCGCGGAGGAAGGCGATCCACTCCTGCAGCGCCCGGGCGACCCGGGTCCGCACCGGGCCGGGCCGGTCGTCGAACTCGGCCTGCACGGTCAGGAAGAAGCAGCCGCCCGGGAGCACCTTCTCGGTGTAGAAGCGCAGCCTGGCCTCATGCACGGCGAACAGCCGCCGGACGCCGCGGGGGGCGGCGAGCCCGGGGCGGACGATGCGGTCGACCCACTGCTGGGCCGCCCACTCGACCGCGTCGAGCTGCAACTCCTCTTTTCCCGGCCAATGGGCGAAGAATCCGGACTTGCTGACGCCGGTGGCGGCTGCCAGCCGTCCCAGCGACAGGCCGTCCAGCCCCTCCACCGACGCCAGCGCGACCGCCCGCTCGAGGATCGCCTCGCGGCTGCGCCGGCCGCGCAGCCGGCGCCCGTCCGTGGTGGCAGGGTCCGTCGTCATGCCACCCACAATACACGAACGACCGGTCGTTTAGTTTTTGGAGGCGCGGGAGTGGAGGAGGGCTCCGCACGGGGTCCCCCAGGTGCGGAGCCCTTGCGGGCGGACCGGCTCAGCCGTAGTGCGCCCAGCCGCTGGTCCACGAGATACCGGGGCCGACGTCCTTCGTGGTGCCGCCCTCGGCCTGCAGGGTGACCTTCTGGAACGCCAGCGACAGCGCCGACTGCTCGACTGTGACGACGCGGTTCCAGCCGTTGTTGCAGGTGAGGTAGATCGTCGCCACCGTGGTGCCGTCGCTCTTGAGCGGGTGGCTGTCGATCGCCCGGGGAACGCGGGCGGAAATCGTCAGGCCTCGTAGAACACCCGCTCCACCACCTGACGGGCCCGGCGGGTGACGCGCCGGTAGTCGTCGAGGAAGTCCTCCGAGCCGCCCGGCGGGTACCCGAGTGTCTGGGCGATCAGCCTGCGCTCGCGGGCGCCCGCCGGCACCATGTCCCCGGCCCGCCCCTTGACCAGCATGATCGCGTCCCGGATGCGGGAGGCGAAGGTCCAGGCGTCGGCCAGGGCGGCGGCGTCGGCCTCGGCCAGCAGCCCCTCGGCGGCCGCGGCGCGCAGCGCCTCCAGCGTGCGGGTGGTGCGCAGCGCGGGTACCGCTCCCGCGTGCCGCAGCTGCAGCAGCTGCGCCACCCACTCCACGTCGGACAGCCCGCCCCGGCCCAGCTTGGTGTGCAGGGCGGGGTCGGCGCCCCTGGGCAGCCGCTCGGCCTCCATGCGGGCCTTGAGCTTGCGGATCTCGCGCACCGCCGCGTCGCCGATGCCGCCGGGCGGGTAGCGCAGCTCGTCGATCGAGGCGAGGAAGGCCGTGCCCACCTCCTCGTCACCCGCGGCGTACCTGGCCCTGAGCAGGGCCTGCGCCTCCCAGGGCGAGGACCAGCGGGCGTAGTAGGCGCGGTAGGAGGCCAGCGACCGCACCAGCGGGCCCTGCCGACCCTCGGGACGCAGGTCGGGGTCGATGTGCAGGGGCGGGTCGGGGGCGGGCAGCGCCAGCAGGCGGCGCAGCTCGTTGGCCGCCGCGAAGGCCGCCTCGCTGGAGGCGCCGTCGGCGTGGACGAACATGACGTCGGCGTCGCTGGCGTAGGAGCACTCCATGCCGCCCAGCCGGCCCATCGCGATCACCGCCAGGCGGGCGTCGCGCACACCCGCGGCGTCCAGCGCGGCCTGGATCGTCACGTCGTTCAGCGCCGACAGCGTCACGCCCACCCGCTCGATGTCGATCAGGCCCGACAGGTCCGCGACAGCCGTACGGAACAGCTCCCTGCGGCGCAGCGCGCGCACGGCCGTCACCGCGCCCTCGGCGTCGGCGTGCCTGGCCACGGCCGCGGCGGCCTCGGCCCGCAGCGCCTCCACCGGGCGCGGGCGCAGCGAGGCGTCGTCGCCCAGCAGCTCCACCGCCTCGGGCGCATGCAGCAGCAGGCCGGTCGCGTACCGGCTGGAGCCCAGCACGTGGGCCATGCGCTCGGCCACGGCGGTCTCGTCGCGCAGCAGCCGCAGGTACCACGGCGTGGCGCCCAGCTTGTCGCTGACCTGGCGGAAGCCGAGCAGGCCCGCGTCGGGGTCGGGCGTGTCGGCGAACCAGCCGAGCATCACCGGCAGCAGCGTCCGCTGGATGGCGGCGCGGCGCGACACGCCGGTGGTGAGGGCGGCGATGTGCCGCAGCGCCCCCTCGGGGTCCTGGTAGCCCAGCGCCCCCAGGCGGGCGACGGCGGCCGAGGGCGACAGCCGCGCCTCCGACTCCGGCAGCCGGGCCACCGCCTGCAGCAGCGGCCGGTAGAACAGCTTCTCGTGCAGCCGCCGCGCCTCGCGGGCGTGCTGCCGCCACCGCGCGACGAACTCGCCCACCGGGTCCACGGTGAACCCCAGCGCCCGGCCCAGCCGCCGCAGGTCGCGCTCGCCGGTGGGCACCAGGTGGGTACGGCGCCACCGGTGCAGCTGGAGCAGGTGCTCGACCTGGCGCAGGAACGTGTAGGCCTCGGCCAGCGCCCTGGCGTCGTCGCGGCCGACGTAGCCGCCCCTGGACAGCGCGGCCAGCGCCGCCAGGGTCGCGCGGCGGCGCAGCAGCGGGTCGAGGCGGCCGTGGACCAGCTGGAGCAGCTGCACCGCGAACTCGATGTCGCGCAGCCCGCCGGGTCCCAGCTTGAGGTGCTGGTCGCCCTCCTGGCGCACGTGCTCCTCCACGCGGCGGCGCATGGCCTGGACGTCCTCGACGAAGTTCTCCCTGGTGGCCGCCGCCCACACCAGCTCGTTGACGGCCGAGACATAGGCCGCGCCCAGCTCCATGTCGCCCGCCACCGGCCTGGCCTTCAGCAGCGCCTGGAACTCCCACGTCTTGGCCCAGCGCCGGTAGTAGGCCAGGTGGCTGTCGAGCGTGCGCACCAGCGGCCCTGCCTTGCCCTCGGGACGCAGCCCGGCGTCGACCTCCCACAGCGACCCCTCGGTGGTGACGGCCGAGCAGGCCCGCATCATCGCCTGCGCCAGCCTGGTCGCCTGGTGGGGATCGTCCGCGACGAAGATCACGTCCACGTCGCTGATGTAGTTGAGCTCCCGGGCGCCGCACTTGCCCATGCCGATGACCGCCAGCCGTACGTCGTCGGCGCCCACCTCGGCCCGCGCGACGGCCAGCGCCGCCTCCAGGGCCGCGCCGGCCAGGTCCGACAGCTCCCCGGTCACCTCGGGGAAGGCCGTCTCGCCCAGCAGGTCGCGCCCCGCCAGCGACAGCAGCCGGCCCCGGTAGGCGACGCGCAGGGCGTTCAGGGCGTCGCCGGCGGTGGCCCGTGGCCGCTCGGCCTCGGGGTCGGCGCCGACCGCCCGCAGCAGGTCCGCGCGTGGCGGCTCGGTGTCCCGTACGGCGAGGCGTCCCAGGTGGCCGGGATGCCGGACGAGGTGGTCGCCCAGGGCGGCGCTCACGCCGAGGACGCGCAGGAGCCTCACGCGCAGCTCGCCGTCGCCCGCGACGGCCTCCATCGTCGCCGGGTCCCGCTCGGCCAGCCTGACCAGCGACGTCAGCGCCAGGTCGGGATCGGCGGCCTCCGCCAGGGCATCCAGCAGGCCCTGCGGCGCCTGGCCGCCGACGCGCGACTCCAGCTCCGCCAGCAGCCGCTCGGCCCGTGCCGCGTCGGCGAAGCCGAGCTTGGCCAGGCGGGCTGCGGTGGACTCGATCCGGGGCACGCTCCCATCTTCCCAGCCAGCGCGGGCTCATGCCCGGCAGCCTGCCAGGACGAGATCGACGGCCCGGGTCGCGAAGTCCTCCTCCAGCGGCTGCCCGCGCAGGAGCACGCGGCACCAGACGGCCCCGGCGAGCAGGTCCAGCAGCAGCATGGGGTCGGCGTCGCCGGGCAGTTCCCCCCGCTCACGCGCCCGATGGAAGATCGGCTGCTCGCGGGCGAAGCGGTCGGCGAAGAACGCCTGGGACAGCGGCGCGAGCTCCGGCTGCCGGGCGCCCGCGGCCATGGCGCCCACGACCGTCTGGACGCCGGGATCGGTCATCAGCTCGATGACGTGCTCGACCAGGGTGACGAGGTCGCCGCGGAGGGAGCCGGTGTCGGGCGCCTCGAAGCCCAGGACCCGGCTGTTGAGCAGGGCGTCGCGCAGGAGGGCGGGCTTGGAGGGCCACCAGCGGTAGATCGTCGTCTTGTTGACGCCCGCCTCCCTGGCAACGCCCTCGATCGTCAGGCCGTCGTAGCCGTGCTCGCCCAGGAGCCTGAGCGTGGCCTGGAAGATCGCCTCGCTGGCTCGTGCGGCCACGACCTGCCTCCTCTGGAACGCGACGTTGCGTTGCACAGTCTGGCACAGCGCCGCGGCATGGTCAGCCGCGAGCGGCGGTGCCGCCGTCCGCCCCGGCCCGCGCGCCGAGGCCCAGGAGCATCATGGCGTCGTGGTCGGGCGTTCCCGGCTCGGCCTGGTACACCACGAGCCGGTGCCCGTCGCTCCGCGCCACGGTCAGCACTTCATAGCTCAGCGTCATGCGGCCGACGTCCGGATGGTCGAAGCGCTTGCGCCCGTTGGCGCGGGGGCGCACGTCGTACCGCTCCCACAGCCCGGCGAACTCCCGGCTTTTGACCACGAGCTCGCCCACCAGCGCGGTCAGGTCGGGCGCGTTGGGATGGGCTCCGGTGGCGGCGCGCAGATGGGCGACCGTGGCGGCGGCCACCTCCACCCAGTTGTCGTAGACGCGCCTGCCTTCGGGATGCAGGAAGGTGTAGCGAGCGGTGTTGCGGAGCCTCGCCGGCCACTCCTCGATGCCGGGCAGCAGCCTCATGCCCCCGTCGTTGGCGGCCAGCAGGTCGTTCGCCCGGCTCAGGACGTAGGCCGGGTATGGCTGGACGATCTCCAGCAACCGGCGCACCTCCCCGCGCACGGCACGCGACGGCGGCGCGACCGGCCGGTCCACGGGCGTGCGGGCCAGCTCGAACAGATGCCTGCGTGCGTCCTCGTCCAGGCGCAGCACCTCGGCGACGGCCTCCAGCACCTGGTCGCTCGGGTTGCTCTGCCTGCCCTGCTCCAGGCGGGTGTAGTACTCGATGCTCACCCCGGCGAGCATCGCCACCTCCTCCCGGCGCAGCCCGGCCGTACGGCGTCGCCCCGTGGTCGCCGGCAGCCCGGCCTCCTGCGGCGCGATCCTGGCCCGCCTGGCGCGGAGGAACTCCCCGAGCTCCGACTTCATGCCACCTCCACTCATCCCAGTATCGCCCACCCGTGATCGGCGGAAGGTGGCCCTGTCAGGGCACCCCTTGGGCGGGCCTGCCACCGGCCGCCCGGCCGGCGCCACGCTGGAGCCCGCAGGCAAGCGAGCTGGGAGGCACACGATGGCAAACGTCGCCGTGATCGGCATGGGCATCATGGGCAGGGGCATGGCCGCCAACCTGGCGCGGCACGGGCACGGCGTGGTGGTCTGGAACCGCACCCCCGGCAGGGCCGGCGACCTCGCCGAGGCCGCGACGCCCGCCGAGGCGGCCGCCGGGGCCGAGGTCGTCTTCGAGGTGACCGCCAACGACGGCTCCTCCCGTGCGGTGTGGCTCGGCACGGACGGCATCCTGTCCGGCGCGCGTCCCGGGACGGTCGCGATCACCTCGGCCACGCTGTCTGCAGGCTGGATCGCCGAGCTCGCCGCCGCGTGCGCGCAGCGGGGGCTGACGTTCTTCGACATGCCGGTGACCGGCGGCGCGGAGGCCGCCCGCACCGGGAACCTCGTGATGCTCGCAGGCGGGGATCCGGCGCGGCCGGCGTCCCTGGAGCCGGTGCTGTCGGCGATCTCGCGAGAGGTCAGGCACTTCGGCCCGGTCGGCTCCGGGACGCGGTTCAAGCTGGTGCTCAACGCGCTGCAGGCGGCGCACATGGCGGCCTTCGGGGAGGCGATCAGGCTGGCGGCGTCGGCGGGGCTGGACGTCGATCAGGTGGGACGCGCCCTCGTGGACCGGCCCGGCGGAGTGATCACCAAGATGGCGTTCGACGCCCTCATCTCGCCGCCGGAGCCGATCACCTTCGCGGCGGGCTGGGCCCGCAAGGACCTGGAGTACGCGATGCGCCTGGCGGGCGGCGGCGGGGCGCATCCGGTGCTGGAGGCCGTGCTGCGGGCGTTCACGGCGGTGGTGGTCGAGGGGCGGGGGCAGGAGGACTGGAGCACGGTCAACCGCCTGCCGGCGTCCACCCGGCCATGAAATACAACGCAACGTTGCGTTGCCATACCTCCCGGCCGTAGAGTACTACGCAACGGTGCGTTGCATTCTGGAGGGCGGACACGATGAAGGCGACGGTGACGTGGGGCCTGCTGGCCGCATGGGCGGTGCACGACTCCGAGGAGCTGGCCACGATGGCGTCCTGGATGCGGCGGAACAGGCCCGAGCTGGAACGGCGCTTCCCCTGGATCAGGTGGGACCTGCTCGAGATGTCCCAGGCGCAGGTCACCGTCGCGATCGGCCTCATGGGCGCGCTCGTGGCGGCGGCCTCGGCGGCCGGTGCGAGGAGCGGCGGGCGCAGCCGGTTCTACCAGGCCGCGCTGGCCGGGTTCGGCGTGCACGGCGCCGTCCACCTGGCGCAGGCGGCGCTCAAGGGCGGCTACACGCCCGGGGTGCTCACGGCCCCGACCGTGGTGCTCCCCTTCTCGGTCTGGGCCTGGCGCAGGCTCGCCGCCGAGGGCGTGCCGACCGAGGCGAAGGGCTCCGTCGCCGCCGGGGTGGCGCTGTTCCTGGCCGCCGTCGGCGGGGTCCACGGCCTGGCCAGGCTGCTGATCCGCGGCCCCGGCAGGTGGTTCTGACCCACTAGCTGTTCTGTCCTGAGAGGTTAGGTACGCGGCCGGCGGGTGACTGACCGCCGAGCGCGGTGCGGCCGCGATGGTGATTGTAGGTGTGCAGCCACGGGCCGAGCGCCTGACGCCGTTCGGTCTTTGACCGGTGGGGCGGGCGTAGGCCCACTCCTCCAGCAGGGTGCGGTGGAAGCGTTCGACCTTGCCGTTGGTCTGGGGCCGATAGGGGCGGGTGCGCGGCCGGTCCGGGTCACGGTGGGCGGAGCTGTTGCGGCCGCCGGCGGCACGGCCGCAGATGCGGTGTCCGCCGCCGTCGGGGATGGTGCCGAGGTTCTTGATGTCCAGATGGATCAGCTCGCCGGGCCGAGGGTGTTCATAGCGGCGGATCGGCCGGCCGGTCGCGCGGTCCAGGTGGGACAGGCGGGCCAGCCGGTAGCGCGACAGCACGCGGTGCACCGTGGAGGGGTGCAGGCCCAGCAGGTAGCCGATGCGGGCCGGTCCCCACCGGCGCAGGAGGCGCACCTTGATGATGCGGCGTTCGGTCCGAGTCGGTCCGGGTCGGGGTGCGGCGCGGGCTGTGATGCGGCCAGCAGGGTCGATCGGCCATCCCGGCGGGGCCGAGCCGGCGGTAGCGATCGGCCCAGCGCTTGGCCGTGCTCACCGCCACCTGGAAGCGTTCGGCAGCGCGCCGCAGCGGCCAGCCCTCCTCCACTGTGGTCAGTACAGCTAGCCCAGGCGCCCGGCGACGACGGCGGCGAAGCGCCGGGCCACCGGCTCCCACGTGGCGACCAGCTCGTCGGCCGCCTCCTTGACCCCGGCGTTGAGCTCCTCCCGGCCCGTGGCGGCCGTCCAGGAGGCGAAGATGTCCGGCGTGGCCTCCGGATGGAACTGCACCGCCCAGGCCCGCGATCCGAGCCGGTAGGCCTGGTGCGGGTACGCGGCGCCCGTCATGAGCAGCACCGCCCCTTCGGGCAGGCGCGTCATCGCGTCCTGGTGGTACTGCACGGCGACGGCCGTCCCCAGGCCGGACAGCAGCGGGTCGGCGGAGGCGGCGGGCAGCGCGGTGACCGCGCACGCGCCCGCTTCCAGCCCGGCGGCGCCACGCTCGACGGCGCCGCCGCAGGCCAGGGTCATGAGCTGGGCGCCCAGGCAGATGCCGAGCGTCGGCGTGCCGTCCGCGACGCAGGCGCGCAGGAGCGAGCGGGTGGCGGGCAGCCACGGGTATCCGTCGTCGTCCCAGGCCGACGCCTCGCCGCCGAGCACGATGAGCCCGTCCGCGGCGCGGGAGGGGACGCTGTCGCCGAGGTAGGGCCGCACGACGTCGCAGGGCACGTCCAGCCAGTCGGCGAAGTAGCCCAGTCCGGCCTCGGCCTCGTGCTCGATGACGGTGATCCGCATAAGGGGTAATTTATCTGGAAATATCCCAGCACTTCGCTGGCGGTCCGCTCTGCCGTACGGGACCGCCGGTCAGTAGCCTGTGCCCGTGCGACTGGAACCCGTGAGAACAGAGACCGTGGACGGCATGCGGGTGGCCACCTTCGGCGAGGGGACGCGGCGGATCCTGGCGGTCCACGGCATCACCGCCTCGCTCATGGCCTGGCGCGCGGTGGCCCGGCACCTGCCCGCCGAGTGGTCGCTGGTGGCGATGGACCTGCGGGGCCGCGGGCACAGCCGCGACCTGCCCGGCCCGTACGGCCTGGCCAGGCACGCCGAGGACGTGCTGAAGGTCGACGAGCACATCGGCGGCGCGCGGGTGCTCGCCGGCCACTCGATGGGCGCCTACGTGGCCGTGCTGGCCGCCGAGCGCCGGCGGTTCGGCAAGGTCGTCCTGGTCGACGGCGGCATCCCGTTCGCGCCGCTCCCGCCCGGCACCGACGTGGACGTCGTCATCGACGCCACCCTCGGCCCGGCCATCGCGCGGCTGTCCCAGACGTTCCCCTCGGCCGCCGCCTACGTCGACTTCTTCAAGGCCCATCCCGCCCTGGCCGCCGCCTGGAACGCCGACGTCGAGGACTACGTGACCTACGACCTGGTCGGCCCGGAGGGAGCGCTGCGCTCGCGCGCGGTGCCCGAGGCGGTACGGCGGGACGGCCGGGACCTGCACACCGAGCGCGAGCGCATCGGCGCGGCGCTGGAGCGGATCGAGGCCCCCGTCGTCCTGCTGCGCGCGCCGCGCGGGCTGCTCGACCAGCCCGTCGGCATGCTCCCCGACGAGCTGGTCGAGCCGTGGCGGTCCAGGGTGCGCGACGAGGTGGTGCCGGACTGCAACCACTACACGATCCTGTTCGACCCGCGGTGCGCCGCGCTGGTGGCCGAACGCCTGACGTCCTAGACCGGGCCAGATCGTGCTAGGCGTCCTTGCGTGGCACGATCCAGACGGCCTTCGCGGCGGCGACGAGCGTGCCGTCCACCTCGTAGATGCCGCTGTGGCCGTACAGCTTGCGCCCCTCGCGGCCGGTGGCGCGGCCGACCACCGAGTAGGTGCCGCCCGGGTAGACCGGGCGGTGGACCTGCAGGGTCAGCCGGCCGAGCAGGGCCGACTCGCCGGGGCCGAAGTGCGCCCAGCCGGTGACGCAGTCCAGTACCGCGCCGATGACGGGCACGGGCACGCCGTCCTCCTCGACGACCGTGTGCGGCACGCGCCAACCGGCCGCCACGACGTCGGAGCCCTCCACCGGGCCTGGGAAGATGCGCAGGCCGTCGCCCGGCTCGCGCAGGCCGCAGACGAAGCACTCGGGGAAGGCGTGGCCGCGCCATCCGGCGAACCCGGCCTCGGCGCGCGCCGCCTGGTTGAACGGCACGAAGGCGGGGGCCTCCACGTCCTCGGCGACCGGGATGGCCTCCACGAGCAGCCTGCCGTCGTGGGACAGGGAGGCGGTGTTGGCGACGTGCTGCAGGACCAGCTCGGTGTCCAGGGGGGTGGGGGCGTGCAGCGTGACCTCGGCTGTCGAGTGGTCGCCCAGGAGAGCCTCCGCGACGGTTCCCGACACCCAGCCGCCGTTGGCGATGCCCGCGGGGCCGCGGAAGCGCTCGGGAACGGTCACCACGGTCTGCAGGGCAGCCGTCGTCATGCCACACTCCAATCTTCGCCAGACAAACCAAACAAGCCCGCAAATAGGGGTTTTAAACGGACCGATTTTAGGGAACCCTTGCCCGGCCCATCGAATCAGGGGGCGGTTGCCGGTCCGTTATGCCGAGGTAACACCCATGTGCCGGGCACGCTTCCCGACGTCCGAGTGATCCATGACACACCCGGCCTGCTCCAGCCGGGGGATGCGAGCAGCGGGCCCGGCCTCGGCGAGGACGGCGCGGTCAGGGCCGCCCGCCCCGCGAGCAGGACATCCCGTTCCCGGGCACCTGCGGCGGCTTCCGGCACGCGCTGCTGGAGTTCGCCAGGACCGTCTGCGGCCTGCGGGTGGGCCACGCCGAGAACGACCCCGGCACCGCCGAGCCGCTGCCGCAGCCGCTGACCTCGCCCATACGGCCGCCTGACCACCATGCTCCTGGAAACGCTCGGGCGCCCTCACGCCAAGCACGGGTGTAAGGGCGAACGACGAAGGGAGCCAGGCCGGTGCGTCTCAACGAGGACCCCGCGGCCTTCGAGGCCTTCTATCGCCGCCACATAGATGCCGTGATGCGGTTCGTGGTACGCCGGGTGGCCGATCCCCACCTGGCGGCCGACCTCACCGCAGACGTCTTCCTGGCGGCGCTGGATTCGGCGCACACCTACCGCCCCTCGCGGGGCAGCGAGATCGCGTGGCTGTACGGCGTGGCGCGCAACGTGGTGGCCGCGCAGCACCGCCGTACCGCCCGCGAGGCCGAGGTGACGGGTCGCGTCGCGGGCAGGCGGTTGATGGACGCCGACGACCTGACGCGCATGGAGGAGCGCATCGACGCCGAGCGGCAGATGAGGGCCGCGCTGGAGGCGATGCGCGAGCTGCCGGAGGGCGAACGGGCGGTGCTGGAGCTCGTGGCCGTCGACCAGCTCACCGTCGCGGAGGCGGCCGCCGCCCTCGGCGTCAGGCAGGTCACGGCGCGGGTCCGGTTGCACCGCGCGCGCAAGGCTCTCAGGCAAGTCGCTTCGCCGCCCGCCGTGTGGATGGAGGAACGAGCATGACGAGGTTCGAAGAGCGCCTGCTCGCCGCGCTCAAGGAGGAGCTGGCCGGCAGGGCCCCGGCCGCGCGGCCGGCGACGCGCCGCCGCGTGTGGGTCCCCGCCGCCGCGCTGACGGGGGTCGCGGCGGCTGCCATCCTGGTCGCGACCTCGGTCGCCGGCTGGACCGGCAGCCCCGCGTTCGCGGTCACCAAGCAGTCCGACGGCTCGGTCCAGGTGCGCATCTCGGAGTTCCGCGACCCCGGGGAGCTGGAGGCCGAGCTGGCCAGGCAGGGGGTCAAGGCGGAGGTGGACTACCTGCCGCCCGGGCAGACCTGCAAGGCCCCCAGGGGCGCCAAGCCGTCCGAGGCGGACAAGTCCCGGGTGGAGATGCAGATCAAGGGCGGTGAGGGGGTCACCTTCACCCTCAAGGCCGGTCAGGTGGCCCAGGGCCGGACGGTCGTCCTCGCCGTCACGCGCGACGAGGCCAAGCCGGCCGAGCCCCCGATCGCGGTGTCGCTGGAGATCGTCGAGGGCGCGGTGTCGGCCTGCGAGGCCGTCCCGCTGCCGCAGCCGTCGAAGGGCGAAGGCGGCTCCGGGCCGGGGCTGGTGACCAAGACCGACGGCCCAGGAAGCGGGGAACCCGGGTCGGGCGTGGTGATCAAGACGGACGGCCCCTCGCTGGACTCCGGCGGCGAGTAGAGACTCCTGCGGCACCTTCCCAGACCGGCGGCCTCTCGAGACGAGGGGCCGCCGGTCGCGTGACGGCCCGGACCCTCAGAGCACCGGCAGGTAGCGGCCCAGCTCGAACTCGGTGACCTGCCGCCGGTACTCCCGCCACTCGGTCCGCTTGTTGCGCAGGAAGTGTTGAGCCGCTTCCGCGACCTGAGACTTTCGACCGGGCGCCGCGTCGACGTGCGCCGTAGCCGTCACTTCCTGCCGTCGTTTGTCATCGTCGGGCCGCCTCGGACGGCCCACAGACGGCCCAGCGTGCATCCGACCAAGCTGCCTCCTCTGCGTGACGGAACTGATACGCAAACAGGAGGACAGGCAGCGATCTGCCGCATACGTTGCCAGGAGCAGGCTCGGCTTCGGGGGAGAGGAGTCTTTCCGGTGAGCTATCCACCCTCGAGACCGTGGCAACCCCGTGCGCAGCGACAGCGCGGTCTACCGCCCATCGCCATAATGCTGATCGTGGTGGGCGCCTTACTGGGCGGCTGTTCGGTGCTGGCGGTTGTGGGGTTCGCCGCCAGCGTCGTATCACCGTCTCAGTCACCGCGCTCGCCGTTGGCGCTGCCTACCGTGACGGTATCTCCCCTGGCCACGGCGGCTCCCTCACAGCCTACTGCCAGCGCCCCGGCAACTGTCGAGCAGTTCGTGGACGAGACGGTCACCGTCCCTGACGTGCGCGGCCTGGATGGTGCCGAGGCCCGCGATCGCCTCCAGGAGATGGGCTTCTACGTAATCGGCCATGAGGCCATCAACGGCAAGACGGTCGTCATGGCCAGCCTGTGGCAGGTGGTGGGACAATCTCCGGCACCGGGTGAACGCGTGCCCATATCCCAGCCGATCACTTTGAAGGTGAACCGTTTCAAGCCCACCCCGAAACCGACGCCCACCCAGCATGTGCAGCACGACGAGAACCGCGACACTTTCAGGCAAGTAAAGCCGACGAGGAAACCCGACCCTGAACCCAAGCCAGAGACGGATCCGCGTCACGGAACGTGCGCGGAGGCCAACGCTCACGGCCTCGGTCCCTACGTGCGCGGCATCGATCCCGAGTACGACTGGTATCAGGATCGCGACGGCGACGGCCGAGTCTGCGAGCCGCGCTAATCCCCGCCGCCGTCCTCGACATCGGGCTGGTTCTCAGGTTGCTTCGTAGCTCCGACCGTGGCTCTCAGGATCTCCCGCCGAGAGGCGCTACCGTTGTGCGACCGCTACGCCCTGAAGGCCCGTCCGACCTACGGCGTCCGGGCTGGTCGCACCCTCGCCGACATCGCCCAGCACGCCGCCGACCTGTCCCACGTCTCCGCGCGAGGTGGCGTGATGACTGGTCGCGAAAGGCGCTGTCCGATGACCTTTGTGCCGGACCGCGGAGAGGAATTCCCTGCATCCGCACGGGTTCTCACCTCCTCATCCACGTCACCGCCACGCACCGGATGATCCAGGTCCCCGGAGGAACGTGGATCACCCCGAAGCATGAGCACAGCCGAGGGAGGCCGTGATGTCCCGCGTCCGTGCCCGTTTTGGGACCCGACCGCCGCCCGCTATGGCCTGCCCACCTACCCGTGGCGGATGGCCCCGCCGACCTGTACACGATGCGGCAGCTCGCCGCCGAGGGGCTGCGGCCCGGCGTCCAGGGCGTCCAGGGCGTCCAGGCGCAAGTGCTGTGGGCCTCGCGCCACTACGGTGCGCCCAGCGTGCGCGCCGCCTACCTGTATGACGTGCGATTCGCGCTGCCCAAGCGCCCCTTAAGTCCGCGCCAGCGCGCCGCGCTGACCAAGGCCAATGCCGCCCGCTGCACCTGCCGACCTGCCAGCGCGATGTCAGTTATGTGCTGCCGTGCCACCTGGACACCTGTCTGGACTGCGCTGAAGGTTGCGCGGCATGAGCATCCGCATCGAGACTTTCATGCCGCTCCGGTGCCGCTGGTTTATCCGCAGCACACAACGAGGTGACGATTGGGCAACGGCCGATGCATCCTCCTGGAGGAGTGGGCAGGGTGGTGGGCCATGACGAGCCGACCCGCTTCCCTTGTGCGGAGTCTTCCATCGGGCGTACTTGCCGCGCTGGGGTGGCAGGGCTGCCAGGTGGTTACGGTGCGTGCGCTCAGCACACGGCGCGTGGTGGTATGCGAGTTGGATGAGACCGAGCACGCCAGGCGGCAGGAAGCTGGATTGGTGCCAGCGGCCGATGCCCTGTTGCTGCACTGTCGAGCACACGTCGATCCCTCGTTCCTTAAGCGACCGTCACCAGTGCATATTCGCGGAGCCGTGGCTGTAGGAGGCTCGTGGCGGTCGGCGCGGACGAACCTAGCGGGCTTCGCCGCCTTCAGCGCCCGCGTGGCCGTCCTGCCCGCGAGGATCGCGTACCGGGATGCGGTGCGAGCTGAGGCCATCTATCACGGCTTTGGCCTAGTGACAGACGAAGAGCCCCATGAGGTGATCCAGGCCCCTGATACGAACGTCGATGCCGGTCGGACATGGGTCCACCGCCTTGTGGAGGAAATCGTCTACGACGCCGTGCTGTCGCAGCAGACCGCTCAGCGCCGGGACTTGGGCAGCCAGGCGTTCATGAAAGCGGGCGGATCCCACGTGAGGTGATACTCGTCTTGCATCCACAGGTACCAGCGCAGAGCGTCACCGATCGCCTGCTCCCATGAGTCAGGGCCAGTGACCTGCTGGTGGAGGGCGTCCAGAATGCTGATGTTGTGGATGGCGAGGCTGAGATCCGTACAAGTGGCGAACCGGTCCATGGTGCGATTTCCGCATTCTGTGCACCAGCAGCGCCACAGATTCTCATCCAAATCCTCGTGTCGCTGGGCACGAGCCCAGCCTTCGGCGATGCGTTCAACGTTCATGAACGTCATCAATCGCGGGACGATCGCATGCCGCGCCGGCGATGGTTTAAAGGGAGGACCTTTTTTGTCGGCTGGATATAGATGCCGCAGCGCGGAGGTAACCCCGACCGCGGCCCACGCAGCACCGTAAGCGATTGCTCCCAAGCCGGAGATGTCGGTGCATAGGAGGCTGACCGGTACCTGCGCCTGGCGGAGCAGGTATTTTAGCCCATTTACCGCGTACTGGGTGCCGAGTGGATCACTGGCGTGCTCCAGGACGAGCGCCACCGGCACCTGGTGCTGGTTCACCTCGCCGGCTAACAACTTCACGCCGGGGTCGGCAAGCCAGGAGATGTGTAACGGGAGGACAGCGCACACATTGTCTCCGGCCCGTGTCGTCTGCTCCAGGATTGCGACCAGGGCCTCCTGATCGCCTTCTCCGACGTACCCGGAGTCAGTGAGCACTGTTGCCGCGTTCAGAGCGCGCTGGCTCTCGAGCCAGGAAGGATCGAACCTCGCTGTCCCGCGCGGCCGATTGCGCCCTGCGTAACGACGACGATCGACCAGGATCGGGCGGGTCATCTCTCGAGCTCTCGCGGATGCGGCGGTTAGAGCGCTGGCCCCACTCACTACGATTCCCCCGCCGTCATCGTCACCTACCGACCAGAAGTCTCTTGCCTGATCGGCAGGGACCTGCATGAGCAGCCGGTTGGTCAAATCCAATCCGCCACGGTCACGGTCTTCGGACCGTTGACTGGCATCAGTGGTGCTCATTGCGATCCGGCCCCTCCATCCGTCGCCTTTAGAAGGGAACATCTCAATCCTTTTCGACGGTGAACGCACGTCCGCCTATCAGTCAAGACAGAGTCAAATTCCCTGAGTTCAGGGTTAATTCATGAGGCGGAACACATCATGCGTGACTGTCATCTCCACCTTTCGCACGGCTGAACAGTCAACCGCGGCCCCAACTACCTGTGCCACCGCGTCCACCAGCCCGAGGCCACCGCCCGTCGTCTGCTCCCACGCCGACAAGGACGGTACGTGACTCGCTGGCCGACACCCACCCGCTTAGTGGGCGTTTGGTCCCGCAAGTTCTGTCTGGTCGGGGTTTCAGGTGCCGCGCCAGGTTGGGGTGGATTCGCCGGTGAGGCGGCGAGTCATCAGATCGGTCATGGCAAGGTGGATCATGGCTTCGGAGCGGGCGGGCCGGGCCTCGTAGTCGCGGGTCAGGCGGCGGTGGAGCATCAGCCAGCCCAGGATGCGCTCGGCCACCCAACGCCGGGGAAGGGCGCTAAAGCCCCTGGTGGCGGGGTCGCGGCGGACGACGTCGATGCCCAAGGCGGCGCCGCCTTCGATGACCGTGGTGCAGTAGGCGCTGTCGGCCCAGGTCGTGGTGATGGTCGGGTGGTTGGCAGCGACCTGGGTGAGCAGGGGCAGGCCGGCGGCGCCGTCGGACACGCTGGCGGCGGTGACCAGCACGACGAGCAGCAGGGGCGAGGGTATCGGCGGGCGATGCTGCGCGTGCGGCCGGTGATCTTCTTGCCGGCGTCGTAGCCCTTGCTGGCGGCGGGCGCATTGGCCGAGGTTTTGACGCTTTGAGCGTCGATGATGCTGGCCGTCGGCTCGGGGCTGCGGCCCTCGGCGATGCGGGCTAACCGCCGGAGTAAGCCGCTGAGCTGGAGGAACACGCCGTCGGTCTGCCAGTGGGCGAAGGAGGCCGTAGACGGTTTGCCAGGGCGGGTACTCGTGCGGCAGGTAGCGCCAGGGGATGCCGGTGCGGTCGACGTAGAGGATGGCGTTCATGATGGCGCGCAGGTCGTGCTCGCAGGGGCGGCCGATGTCCAGGCCGTGGCTGCGGCGCTCGGTGCGCCAGGCGCTCAGTGTGGGCTCGATGAGCGCCCAGCGGGCGTCAGACAGGTCGCTGGGGCAGGGTCGCTGGGGCAGGGTCGCTGGGGCAGGGTCGCTGGGGCAGGGTCGCTGGTTGGTCATGCTTCCGGCGTAGCGCGGATCGCGTGTGCTGCCCAGCCCCTAGCGTGAACTTGCTGCTACGCATGGTGACATAGTCGGGCGCCTCGGGATGAGACAGGATTTCCCGGGCAAGACGGGTGTTCTACGGCCCGTTCGTCGGCCACGGTCATGCCGGAATTGTCCCAAACCGCGCAAAGGCGACACGCGGACGACGTCACTTATCAGGCGATACGCGGCCTCACGGGACCAAACGCCCACTAATAAGACCCAAAGCGGCATCAGCACCGACCGATGTCCCGAAGGGAGGGCACCCATGAGCACCACATATCCCATCCCGGAGCCGACGAGCAATCGTCAAGACCTGTGGATCAAGATCTTTTAGGCGGCTC
>NZ_MSZZ01000077.1 GCF_002093975.1 Thermoactinospora rubra | reverse complement strand
GTCCCACACCCGGTTACGCGCAGAACTTCTGGATAGACGCTTAGCAGGCTTTCCTGCGTGCGAGCCGCCCTTTCCGGCTCTTCCTGGAGCGAGCCGTCGTGGTCTGGTGCTCGCGTGGCGTTTCACTCATGTCCGTGGAGGAAGCCGCGAAAAAGGGGCGGGCCGGACGACCCGCGAGGGGTGTCCGGCCCGCTGTGCCGTACCGGAGAAGGTCAGGCCAGTCCGAGCTGGGCCTCGAAGCGGCCTTCCTCCAGGCGCTTCTTCACCGTGGTGAGGAAGCGCGCGGCGTCGGCGCCGTCGACCAGGCGGTGGTCGTACGTCAGCGCCAGGTACACCATCGAGCGGACCGCGATGACCTCGCCCTCCGGCGTGTCGACCACCACGGGACGCTTGACGACCGCGCCCGTGCCGAGCATGCCGACCTGCGGCTGGTTGAGGATCGGCGTGTCGAACAGCGCGCCGCGGCTGCCGGTGTTGGTCAGCGTGAACGTGCCGCCGGCCAGGTCGTCCGGGCTGATCTTGTTGGTGCGGGTGCGCTCGGCCAGGTCGGCGATCTTACGGGCCAGGCCGGCCAGGTTGAGGTCGCCCGCGCCCTTGATCACCGGGACGATGAGACCGCGCTCGGTGTCCACCGCGATGCCGAGGTGCTCGACGTCGAAGTAGGTGACCTCGTTGGTCTCGTTGTTGATCGTCGCGTTGAGCTTGGGGTGCTGCTTGAGCGCCTCGACCGCGGCCATCGCGAAGAACGGCAGGAACGACAGTTTGACGCCCTCGCGGCGCTGGAAGTCGGCCTTAGCCCGCTCGCGCAGCCGGGCGATCTTGGTGACGTCGACCTCGACCACGGTGGTGAGCTGCGCGGCGGTCTGCAGCGACTCCACCATGCGCTTGGCGATCGTCTGGCGCAGGCGCGACATCTTCTCCGTGCGGCCGCGCAGCGTCGTGTCGACCTCGACCGGCTCGGGAGCGGCGGCCACCTGGGCGGCGGGCTCCTGAGCGGCCGGGGCGGCGGGCGCCTGCGGAGCCGCGGCGGGAGCCGCGGCCGGGGCCTGGGCGGCGCGCTCGCGCTGGGCCTTGGCGGCCTCCAGGACGTCCTGCTTGCGGATGCGCCCGCCGACACCTGTGCCGGTGAGCGTGTTGAGGTCCACGCCGTGCTCGGCGGCCAGCTTGCGGACCAGCGGCGTCACGTACGGGCTCTCACCCGCCGCGGGCAGCGGCGTCGGCTGGGTCACGGGCGCCGGGGCGGGCTGGGCCTGGGCCTGCTGCGGCTGGGCCGGCTGTGGCTGCGGAGCGGGCGCAGGAGCGGGCTGCGGCTGGGCGGGCGCCGGCTGCGGGATGGAGGACGCGGCGGGCGCGGGCTCGGGCTCCGGCTCCGGCTGGGCGGCGGGGGCGGGAGCCGCTTCCTGGGCGGGCGCCTCGGCAGCGGGAGCGGCGGTGGCACCGGCTTGGCCGTTCTCGTCGATGATGGCGAGCTCGGCGCCGACCTCGACGGTCTCGTCCTCGGCGACCACGATCTTGGTGATCACGCCGGCGGCCGGCGACGGGATCTCGGTGTCCACCTTGTCGGTCGACACCTCCAGGAGCGGCTCGTCGGCCTCGACGCGCTCGCCCTCCTTCTTCAGCCAACGGGTAACGGTGCCCTCGGTCACGCTCTCGCCGAGCTGGGGCATCTGTACAGAGACCGGCATCGTTTCTTCTCTCGCTATCGAGGGCCTAGTTGTGTACGTGGAGCGGCTTGCCCGCGAGGGCCAGCATGGCCTCGCCGACAGCCTCCGACTGGGTCGGGTGTGCGTGGATGAGCTGGGCGACCTCCGCGGGGAGGGCCTCCCAGTTGTAGATCAGCTGCCCCTCCGTGACCAGCTCGCCGATCCGGCGGCCCACCATGTGGACCCCGAGGACCGGGCCGTCCTTCTGGGCGATGACCTTGACGGCGCCCGCGGTGCCGAGGATCTGGCTCCTGGGGTTGCCGGCCAGGTCGTAGACCTGTTCGACGATCTCCAGGCCGCGCTCGCGCGCCTGGGCCGAGGTGATGCCGACGGAGGCCACCTCGGGGTCGGAATAGGTGATGCGCGGCACGCCCGCGTAGTCGATGGGGGCGGGCGCGAGCCCGGCGATGTGCTCGGCGACCATGATGCCCTCGGCGAAGCCCGCGTGGGCCAGCTGGAGGGTCGGGATGAGGTCGCCGACCGCGTAGACGCCGGGCACCGAGGTGCGGCAGTGCTCGTCGACCACCACCGCGCCGCCGCGGTCGAGCTGGATGCCCTGCTCCTCGAAGCCCATGCCGGAGGAGACCGGGCCGCGGCCCACCGCCACCAGCAGGATCTCCGCCTCCAGCGTCTTGCCGTTGGCGAGGGTGACGACCACGCCGGTGTCATTGGTCTTGGCGCCGTCGAAGAAGACGCCGAGCTCGTACTTGATGCCGCGGCGGCGGAAGGCCCGCTCCAGGAGCTTGGAGCTGGACTCCTCCTCGGCCGGCAGCAGGTGGGGCAGCGCCTCGACGATGGTGACCTCGGCGCCGAAGGAGCGGTAGACGCTGGCCAGCTCGACGCCGATGACGCCGCCGCCGAGCACGATCACGGAGGCGGGCACGCGGTCCATCTGCAGGACGTGCTCGCTGGTGACGATCCGTACGCCGTCGATCTCCAGGCCCGGCAGCGTCTTGGGCGCCGAGCCCGTCGCCAGGACCACGGCCTCGCCCTCGACCACGTCGTCGCCGACCTGGATCCGCCGGGGGCCGGCCAGCTTGCCGTACCCCTCGATGACGGTCACGCCCGCGGACTTCAGCAGGCCCTGCACGCCCTTCCAGGCGCGGCTGACGATCTTGTCCTTGAAGGCGTGCACGCCGGCCACGTCGATGCCCTCGAAGCGGGCCTTGACGCCGTACGCCTCGCTCTCCCTGGCCTCGTCGGCGACCTCGGCCGAGTGCAGCAGCGCCTTGGTGGGGATGCAGCCGCGGTGCAGGCAGGTGCCGCCGATCTTGTCCTTCTCGATCAGCGCGACGGACTTGCCCAGCTCGGCCGCCCGCAGCGCGCACGCGTAGCCGCCGCTACCGCCACCCAGGATGACGATGTCATAGGCCACAGGAGTGCTCCTTGTCCGAGTCCGGCTTGGAAGTGGATGCCGTCATCTTGTCACTTGCCCGCACCCGATGCGTGTCGCTCGGCCAGTCCGATGAGCGTGCGGACGAAGGCGCCCGTCCCGCCCTTCGGGATGTAGCCGTAGGGCTCGCCCTTGTTGAAGGCCGGGCCCGCCATGTCGATGTGCGCCCACTTCACGCCGTCGGGGACGAACTCCTTCAGGAAGACGCCCGCGGCCAGCATGCTGCCCCAGCGCTCCGGCTGCAGGTTGGCGATGTCGGCGACGGGGGAGTCGAGCCCCTTGCGCAGCTCCTCGGGCAGCGGCATGCCCCAGGCGCCCTCGCCCGCCGCGGCGGCGGCCTCGACGACCAGCTCCCTGACCTCGTCGTCGTTGGCCATGACGCCGGCCGTACGCCAGCCCAGGGCCACGATCTGCGCGCCGGTCAGCGTGGCCACGTCGACGATCAGGTCGGGGCCGTCCTCGGCGGCGCGGGCGATGCCGTCCATGAGGACCAGGCGGCCCTCGGCGTCGGTGTCGAGCACCTCGACGGTCTTGCCGCTGTAGCTGTGGATGACGTCGGAGGGGCGCTGCGCCGTACCGGAGGGCAGGTTCTCGGCCAGGCACAGGTAGCCGACGGCGTTGACCTTCAGGCCCAGCCTGGCGATGGCGACCATGGCGCCGAAGACCGCGCCCGCGCCGCCCATGTCGGACTTCATCCACTCCATCGCCGAAGTCGGCTTGATGGACAGGCCGCCGGAGTCGAAGGTGATGCCCTTGCCGACGAACGCCAGCGTCTTGGCGGCCTCGGGGTGGGTGTAGGACAGGCGGACCAGGCGCGGCGGGTTGGCCGAGCCCTGGCCCACGCCGATGAGGCCGCCGTAGCCGCCGTCCTTGAGCTGCTTTTCGTCCAGCACCTCGACCTGCAGGCCGGCCTTGCCGCCGATCTCCTCGGCGATCTCGGCGAAGCGCGCGGGCCACAGGTCGGAGGGCGGGGTGTTGACCAGGTCGCGCACGAGCGCGACGGCCTCGGCCAGCACCGACGCGCGCTCGGCCACGCCGTCGAAGGAGGCCAGCACGTCGATCGACCGGATGGGGGACTGCTTGTCCGCGCGGTACCTGTCGAAGGTGTAGGCGCCCAGCAGGCCGCCCAGCGCCACGGCCTCGGCCTCCTCGGCGGTGGCGACGGGGAGCGCGAGCGCGGCGCGTCCGGTGCCCTCCAGGGAGCGTACGGCGGAGCCGGCCGCGCGGCGCAGGCCCTCGAGGTCGTGTGAGTCGCCCAGCCCGACCGCGACCAGCAGCGGAGCGGCGATCGAGCCGAAGGTCGGGACCTTGGCGACCTCCCCCGCCTTCCCCTTGAAACCGAGCGCTTCCAGTGTGGCGGCCAGCTTGCCGCCGAAAGCCTCCTCCAGGCCCTCCGCGCCCGCGGCGGCGGGGCCGGAGTGGAAACCGACGATCAGCGCGTCGGTGTCGTACGAGACGGGGTCTGCTGAGTTCAGCCGCACTGTGGTCACGTAAACCGATGCTATCGAGGCTTTGCGCCTTCGCATAACACAGGGTCATCCTACGTATATGGTGCCAATCGATGTAGCATCATTGTGCGGATGGTGCTATTGTCGCTGGCATCATGTTGCTCACGCTGGACCTCAACGATCCACGACCCCTCCACGAGCAGGTGGCCGCGGCGATCCGCCGTTCCATCGCCGAGGGCTCCTACGGTCCCGGCGACCGGCTCCCGCCCGCCCGCGACCTGGCCGACGCGCTGGGCATCAACGCCAACACCGTGCTGCGCGCGCTGCGCGAGCTGCGCGAGGAGGGCGTGCTGGAGTTCCGGCGCGGGCGCGGCGTGAGCGTCGCCAGCGCCGTCGAGGGGCGCGTGCGGCTCGTCATGCGCGCCCGTGAGCTGCTCGACGAGGCCCGCAGACACGGCTACAGCCGCGACGAGCTCATCGACCTGCTGAAGGAGCTTCCATGACCCATCGTGCCCGGGCTCTGCGCATCGGCCTGGTGTGGGGCCTCGCTGTCACCACAGTGCTGGTCGCGGTCCCGCTCGCGCTGCGCGAGCGCCTTCCCGAGCCGCTGGCCACCCACTGGAGCGGCCGCCCCGACGGCAGCATGCCGCTCGCGCTCTTCCTCGCGCTCAGCGCGGGGCTGTGGCTGCCGGCCTGGGGGATCCTCCTGGCGGCGCTGCTGCGCGGCCGCGTTCTCGACCACCGGTCGGGCCGGGCCCAGTGGTGGGGGCTGCTGGCGGGGATCGGCGTCCTGCCGGCGGGCATGTCCCTGGTCACGCTGCTGGCCAACCTCGACGCCACCTCGTGGCGCGAGGCGGCTCCGCTCGGGCCGGAGTTCCTCGTCCCCGTGGTGGCGGCGGTGGCAGCTGGAGCGGCGGCCGGCTACCTGGGCCGGGGCGCGCCGGACGTCCCGCGGGAGCCCGGTCACGCGCCGCCCGGCCTGCCGCTCTCCCCGGACCGGCGTGTGGTGTGGGTCAGCAGGGTGCGCAACCGCCTGCTGCTCGCCCTGTCGCGGACCGGCATGGCGGCCGGCGCCGTCGTGGCCGCGCTGTCGCTCGTCATGGAGCTGCCCGGGCCGGCGGCCTCGATCGCCTGGTGGTCGCTCCCGCTCTGGCTGGCCGGCTACGCGACCGCGACGGTCCGCGTGCGCGTGACCGCCCAGGGCGTCGCGATCGGCTTCGGGCCGCTGGGCTGGCCGGCCCGCCGGATCCCGATGGCCAGGATCGAGCGCGCCCGGGTGGAGGAGCGCTTCCCGGCCCAGGTGGGCGGCTACGGCCTGCGCGGGCTGCCGGGCTCGGCCACGGTCATGGTCAGGGGCGGGGAGTGCCTGGTCCTGGACTACCGGTCGGGCGGACGGCTGGCGATCAGCGTCGACGACGCCGAGCGTGGCGCCTCGCTGGTCAACGCCCTGGTGGGGGTGCGGGCATGAGCCTCGGTGCCGGTGGGGGCATGGGTCCTGGCGAGAATGCGCGCATCGACCCCGGTGAGGATGCGGGCATGGGCCCCGGCGGGGGTGGGGGCATGGGCCGTGGAGGCGGTGCAGGCATGGCCCCTGGGGGCGGTGCGGGCATGAAGCGCTCCCACCTGACGGTCTTCCTCGCGGTCGCCTTCGGTGGCGCATGGCTGGCCGCCCTGCCGCTGTGGCTCGGCGACGGGCTCGCCTCGTCCACGCTCTTCCTCGCCGCCCTGGCAATGATGATCACGCCCACGCTCGGCGTGCTGGCGGCGTGGGCCCTCGATCGGCGTCCCTTCAGGGTGCTGGCCCGCGAGACCGGCCTGACCCTGGGCGGCCGGCCGGCTCGCACCCTGTGGATCGCCGGGGCCGCCTGGCTCGGGACACCGCTGCTCGTCATGCTCGGGCTCGGCGTCAGCATGGCGCTGGGAATGCTCCCGGCGGACCTGACGGCCCTGCGCCAGACGCTGGAGAGGCAGGGTGTCCCGATACCAGGCGACCTGCAGCTCATCGTGGTCCTCCAGCTTGTGGGGGCGGCGCTCACCGGCCCGGTGCTCAACGCCGTCCCGGCCTTCGGCGAGGAGTGGGGATGGCGCGGCTGGCTCCTGCCCAGGCTCGTCGAGGCCCGCGGCGTGCCGTTCGCGATCGTGGTCTCGGGCGTCATCTGGGGCGCCTGGCACGCGCCGCTCACCCTGCTGGGCTACAACTACCCCACCCTGGGTCCGCTGGCGGCGCCGTTCTTCCTCGGCTTCACGGTGCTCGCGGGCGCTCTCCTGGCATGGCTGCGGCTGCGCAGCGGGAGCGTCTGGCCGTGCGTGATCGCGCATGGGTCGCTCAACGCCGTCGGCCCGGTGGTCGGTCTCTTCGGCAACCCGTCGGCGCCGCCCAACTATGCGCTGGTGGCGCCGATGGGCCTGATCGGCTGGGCGCTGATGGCGGTCCTGGCGGTGGCCCTGTTCCGGCTGCGGCCGGTACGGCGGGCCGATGCGGTGAGCCCGGCACCGCGCGGATGACGCCCGGGACGCGGGGCCAGGCGGGCGGGATGGCGGGCGGCGAGTCGCGATGGGAGCCATGGCCTGACTGAAATTCGTGGGCGCAGACCCGCGGCTTCAGCTGTAGAGGGGCAGTGCAGACCCGCGGCTTCAGCTGTAGGGGGCAGCGCAGACCCCCGGCTTCAGCTGTGGGCGGCGCGGACCCCGGTTCAGCCGTGGGGCTGGCCCATCCATCCCCGCTTCCGATCGTTTGCCTGCCGCGTACACGTCGCAGACCTGCTCTGCCTGTGGGCATCGCGCGCCGGACAACCGTGATGGCCAGGCGGTGTTCCGGTGCCGCGCCTGCGGTGGCAGGCCGACGCCGACGCGAACGCCGCGAAGAACATCCTCGCCGCCGGGCTGGCGGTGACAGGGCGTGGAGGCCACGGCGCCGGGCGGTCGCGAAGCGCCAGCCATCCGAGAGCGAGGCGCGCGCTCAGAGGCGCGCACTCAGAAAGGCAGGGCCGCGCGAACGTGCCATGCCACGGGAAGCTCCGCCTTCAGATGTGGGTGGAAGTCAACGGCTGAGCACTGCGGAGGCGACCAAGGCGGCCGTGGTGGCGGTTTCCAGCAGAGCGCCGAGCACGTCGCCGGTAATGCCGCCCAGGCGGCGCACGGAGTGACGGAGCAGCAGCAGAGCCACGGCCAGCCCCGCCAGCACGGCGAACGGCAGGATCACGATCCAGGCCATGCCGTCAGTGGGCGGCAGGATCATGATCCAGGCCGTGCCGTCGGCGGGCGGCATGCCGGTGCCTGATCCGCCGGCCGGCGACACCACGGCGGCGATGAGTCCGGCCGCCGTCGCCGCGAGCAGGCAGCCCGCCGTGGCGGCAGCGGCGGCGCCCGGCCGTACCGTCCCGGCGACCATGGCGCCCAGGCCTTCGGGGCGTGCGGCGGGGACGCCGGTACGGCAGGCCCAGGTGAGCGCCAGACGGCCGGTCATGCAGGCGCTCACGAGAGCGGCCGGAGCGAGGGCGCCCGGGAGCGAGGAGAGGGCGGCGGCCTGGGTGAGGAGGGTGATGACCAGGGTCATCACCCCGAAGGGGCCGATGTCGGACTTTCTCATGATCTGGAGGGCTTCGGGGGCGGGTTTGCCGCTCCCGAGGCCGTCTGCCAGGTCGGCGAGGCCGTCCAGGTGCAGTCCACGGGTGAGCAAGGCGAGCGCGCCGAGGGCGAGGGCTGCGCCGAGCAGTCCGTCCGCCGCCAGCGTGGGGACGGCCGCGACGAGGCCCAGCGCGAGACCGACCGCGGGGGCGAGCAGCATGGCCTGCCCGGCGGTACGGCGGTCGACGTGAGGGACGCGGACGGGGAAGACGGTCAGCGTGCCGACCGCCAGCCGTAGGCCGTCGGAGAACCTCATCGCGTCGCGAACCTCATCCCATCGGGAACCTCGTCGGCTTCCGTTTCACACACGAGCTCGTCGAGCCCTCCGTCCTCAGAAGAGCTCGTCCCTCAGAAGAGCTCGTCCCTCAGAAGAGCTCGTCGAGCAGACGGTAGTAGACCAGGCGTTCGTGATCGACGCCGGCCAGGCCGTACGCGGCGAAGAACTCCTCGACCGCCGCAGGGCCGAGGTCCTCGCCGAGGTCGCGGGCGGCGATGGCCAGGTCGCGATAGCGGTCGGCGACGCCCAGGTGCCCCACGTCGATGAGGACGCCGCCGGACAGGACGTTGGAGGCGGTGTAGTCGCCATGGGCCACGACGAGGTCCTCCCGGCCGGGGCGCATGGCCAGGAGGCGGTCGAGCACCTGGGCCGGGGTGAGGTCGCGGTGGTCGTCGTCGAAGTCGTCCGCATCCACCAGCCCTTCGACCACCCGGCGGCGCGCCTGGGCCAGCATGACGTCCAACCGGCCGTCGAAGGGACAGGCGGCGACCGGGATGCTATGGAGACGGCGGAGGAGCTCACCCATGGCGGTCGCGGGGGAGCCGCCTGCCGGAGACGGGCCCGGGGCGCCGGCGATCAGCGACGCCAGGCTCGGCACGCCCGCGTCCTCCAGCACCAGCACGTCGTCCTCGAAAGCCGCCACGACCGGCACCCTCATGCCCTGGCCGCGCAGCCACTCCAGGCGCTCGTGCTCCGCCACGGCCGCCGGTCCCCGCTTGACCCAGTACGTGCCGTTCACCCTGGCCACCGAGCCGCTGCGCCCCTCGTGCTCGTCCGACCAGGTGGGCGAGTCGCCGACCAGCGCCGCGACCGAGGCGGGCAAGGGGATGGGCAGCCTGTCCAGGGCGAGCAGGGCGGCGCGCGTGGACTCGGCCGGCTCGGCGTCGCCCGCCGCCTCCCGCAGCGCCAGCGCCTCCTCCAGCGACGCGCGGGCCTCGGCCAGGCGGCCCTGCTCGGCCAGCGCCTTGCCCAGGTGCTGCAGCGGGAAGGACACCGCGTCCGGCGCCGAGTCCCGCGCCAGCTCCAGGGCCCGGCGGTAGAGCAGCTCGGCGGTCGGCGCGTCGCCGGAGTAGCGGTAGACGTCGCCCAGGTTGACCAGCACCGCCACGCGCCGCCTGCCGGTGTCGGCCAGCTCCAGCGCCCGGTCGAGGTGGTCGAGCGCCTCGCCGTACCGGCCGAGGACCAGCAGGTCGCAGCCGGTCTGCCGGAAGGAGCCGAAGTCGGTGGGCCGGGCGGCCGCCACGCGGGCGGTCAGCGCCTCGCGGTCCGCGGGAACCATGCGAAGCCGCTCGTCAAGGGTGTACATGCCAAAGCCGCCCATCACGGGTGTCCAGGTGATTGCCGCCCATCAAGGATGTCCATGTGGTTATCGTGGCCCAATGCATGCCGTGGAAGTTCAGGGTGTCACCGTCCGCGTGACGGGCAAGACGCTGCTGTCCGACGTGGACTGGCAGGTGGGGTACGGCGAGCACTGGGCGGTGCTCGGCCCGAACGGCGCCGGCAAGACCACGCTGCTGTCCCTCGCCGCGGCCGTGCGGCACCCGACCCGGGGCACGGTGTCCGTGCTCGGCCATCGCCTGGGCCGGGTGGACATGCGCGAGCTGCGCCGCCACGTCGGGCTCGTGGCCGCCAGCCAGCGGCTCATCGACGAGGAGCTGCTGGAGGAGGAGGGCGCGACCGCCCACACCGTGGTGCTCACCGGGCACACCGGGACGAGCGCCCCCTTGTGGGACAGGTACGGCCCGGCCGAGCGCGAACGCGCCCACCGCCTGCTGGCCGACCTCGGCTGCAAGGACCTGGCCGACCGGCCCTTCCGCGTGTGCTCCCAGGGCGAGCGGGCCAGGATCCGGGTGGCGCGGGCGCTGATGCCCGAGCCGGCGCTGCTGTTCCTCGACGAGCCGTACGCGGGACTGGACCTGCCCGCCCGCGAGGACCTGATCGAGGCCGTGGAGGAGCTGGCGCGCACCAGGCCGGTGCTGACGACCGTCACGGTGACGCACCACCTGGAGGAGATCCCCGCCACGACGACCCACGCCCTGCTCATGCGCGAGGGCCGCGTCCTGGCCGCCGGGCCCGCCACGCAGGTGCTCACCTCGGCCAACTTGTCGCAGTGCTTCGGCCGTCCGCTGCGGATCGACCACCACGACGGCCGCTGGTACGCCCGGCGCGCATGAGGCTCACCGGAACCTCCGGAGGATGCCCCGGCCTTCAGACCGGGGAGGAATCCGGACCCCGCAAGGGGTGGCCCGCCGAAGGCGGGACAGCCCAGGACGCGAAGCGTTCATGACCTTCTCCTTTGCTTACGGATCTCTCCGGGATACCGTAAGATGCGAACAGGCGTACGGCGTACAAGGCGCGGGTCTACCCCACCTCCGAACAAGCTGCGGTACTGAACCGCACGTTCGGCTGTGTGCGCCTGGTGTGGAACAAGGTCCTGGCCTGGCGGCACGCCCGCTACCACCAGGGCGGCGTGAAGACCTCCTACGCACAGACCGACCGGTACCCCCGCTACAAGTCCCGGCACGGCCGCCAGTCGGCCACCTACACCCGCTCGGCGTTCCGCTGGCGGGACGGGCGGCTGCACCTGGCCAAGATGGACACGCCGCTGGCGTTCGCATGGTCCTGGCCCGAGGTGGACCCGGCCGCGCTGAACCCGACGACGGTGACCATCTCCCGCGACCCCGATGGCCGCTGGTACGCCGCCCTGGCGGTGGAGACGGCCGACGAGCCGGAGCAGGCCCCGGCCACCGGCTCGGCGGTCGGCATTGACCTCGGCGTGACAGATTTCGCCGTCCTGTCCACCGGCGAGAAGATCGCCAACCCGCGTCACCTGGCGCGCAAGGCCCGCAACCTGGCCCGCTACCAGCGGCGCATGGCCCGCAAGGCGAAAGGGTCGAACAACCGGGCCAAGGCCCGGGCGAAGGTGGCCCGCGCCCACCGCAAGGTCCGCGACGCCCGCGCCGACTTCCTGCACAAGACTTCCGCCCGGCTGGTCCGCGACCACGACGTGATCGTGATCGAGGACCTGGCCGTGACGAACATGGTCCGCAACCGCCGCCTGGCCAAGGCGATCTCCGACTGCGGGTGGGGCACCTTCCGCCGCCTGCTGGGGTACAAAACGGCCCGGTACGGTCGCCACCTGATCGTGATCGACCACTGGTACCCCTCCAGCAAGACCTGCTCGGCGTGCGGGCATCTGCTCGCCGAGCTGTCCTTGAGCACGAGGCACTGGACCTGCCCCGCCTGCCGCACCCGGCACGACCGGGACGTCAATGCGGCGAAGAGCATTCTGGCCGCTGGTCGAGCGGTGTCTGCCTGTGGAGCTGACGTGAGACATTCCGGGTCCTCCCGGGTGCGGTCGGCAACGAAGCAGGAAACCTCACCCGTGAGGGCGGGACTCCCCCTCCTTTAGGAGAGGGAGGAAGTCAAAATTCCAGCACGCGCCCGGCGACCACGAGCGCGACGTACTCCGACTCCTCGGCCAGCCGCTGGTTGAGCCGGCCCAGCGCGTCGCGGAACGCCCGCCCGGCGGCCGTGGCGGGCACCACCCCCATGCCCGCCTCGTCGGAGACGGCGACGACCGGCTGCCGGACCTCGCGCCAGGCGGCCACCAGCTCCTCGCAGCGCCGGTCCACCGACTCCGGCGCCTCCCACAGCAGCGTGGCCAGCCACGACCCGATCCCGTCGACGAGCAGGGGCGCGTCGGCCTTGCCGAGCACCTCGGCCAGCCGGGTGGTCTCCACGGTCTCCCAGTGGCCCGGCCGCCGCTCGCGGTGCGCGCGCAGCCGGGCCTGCCACTCGGCGTCGTCGTCGAGGACGGGCCCGGTGGCCACGTAGGTGACGCGGGGCTCGGCGGCCAGCCGCAGCTCGGCCTCGCCGGACTTGCCCGACCGCGAACCGCCCAGCAGCAGCGCCCTGCGTGGCCGCGGGGGCCGCGGCGGCGGTGGCCGGTCGGTGTCCAGCTCCGTGCCGTCCGGTACGGCCCGCGCCCCCCACAGCGCCGACCGCCTGGCCAGCTCCTCCTCCGAGCGGATGCGGTGGTCGAGCCCGACCATCACGACGTGGGTGTGCTCGCCGGCCAGGCCGAGGCGGCGCGCCTCCGCCAGCCCGGCGGGGCCTTCGACCAGCACGGCGGCGAAGGGGCCGGGATGCGCGACAGGCTCGGCGGGGGCGGCGCCCCCGGGCGGGTCGGGCCAGTAGAGCAGCCGCGACCCGTCCCCGGCCGTGACCACGCGGCCCCGGCCGCCCAGGGCGACGCCCCCGGCCAGGCGCCCTGACGTGTCGTACGCCAGCCGTACCTCGCCGTCCACCAGCACCTCGGTGGGACGGCGGTGCCCGCGCGGGAGGCGCAGGCACGAGGCGCACGCGCACCCCGGCTCCGGCCAGCCGCGCGGCCCCGCCGTACCGGCCATGACGATCCTCACCCTCGGATCATCACACGGACGCGCGGCGGCGGCGCGTGGCGGCCACCGCCCCGCCCGCCACGAGCGCCAGCGCGCCCGCGCCGCCCAGGATCCACGGCAGCGGCGTGCCCTCCGTGGACGAGCCGCCCGCGGCGGCCGGAGCGGCCAGGTCGGTCCCCTGGGTCCCGGCGGGGTAGCCGTTGACCGCCACGACGGCGTCGCGGCCGTCGACGCGGGTCCTGGCGACCGCGGCGAGCACCTGGACCGCCGTGGCGTCGGCCGGGGTGACGGCGCAGGCGAGCAAAGGCTGGGCGGGCGGGGTCTGGCCCGGGCGGGCGTCCGTCTCGGCGTCGCCGTAGTCGGCCGTCACCGCCACCCGCTTGTGCCCGGCGGGCGCGGCCTTGCCGCCGCAGACCTTGGCGAAGTCGGGCAGCTCCCCGCCGGGCGAGTCACCGGAGGCGCCGTCGGCCGGCAGGGAGTACCGCCAGCCCAGCACCGCGCCGTCGGGCGGCACGTCGGCGGGCGAGGCGGCCAGCCAGGCGGTGCCGTCGCTCTGCCAGGCGCTCCACAGGCGGGGCGCGTCGGGGTCCGGCGAGGGGGACGCGCCGGCGGACAGCGACAGCGTGGTAATGGATACGGCGGCGACGGCGCAGGACGATATGACACGGGCTGTGACACGAGCTGTGACACGGCATGCGCGCAGCATCGTTCGACCTCCATGCTCGGGAGTAGGGTGCAGGGGGTTGTCCTGGAGTCCGCGCGAACCGGTGTGAAAAGGGAGCGTAATTCATGACATGGCGGTGGCGTTATGAAAATGCCAATGGCGGTGAGGTAACGGATCGCCCTTTGCCCCGCGAGGTGTTCCCGAGCCAGGCCGACGCGGAGTCCTGGCTCGGCGAGAACTGGCGTGAGCTGCTGGAAGCCGGTGTGGAGAGGGTCGCCCTGCTGGAGGACGACAGGATTGAATATTCGGGACTTTCCTTGCGTCCCGAGTGAAAGGAAAAACCCCTCGGGCCTTTTGTGGCCCGAGGGGTTTTCCGTGTTCGGGGGAGCGTCAGGGGCGCGTGGCCGGGCTCTGGGTCTTGGCCGGGTCGCGCTCCACGACCGGGTCGAGGATCTCGTCGATCTTCTTGAGCACGTCGGCGTCGAGCTTCACGCCGGAGGCCTTGACGTTGTCGCGCACCTGCTCCGGGCGCGAGGCGCCGATGATGGCGCTGGCCACGTTCGGGTTCTGCAGCACCCAGGCGATCGCCAGCTGGGCCATGCTCAGGCCGAGGTCGGCGGCGATGGGCTTGAGCTGCTGGACCCTGGTGAGCACGTCGTCGTCGAGGTAGCGGGAGATGAAGTTCGAGCCGCTGGGGTCGGTGGCCCGCGACCCGGCGGGCGGCGCCTGCCCGGGCAGGTACTTGCCGGTCAGCACGCCCTGGGCGATGGGCGACCAGACGATCTGGCTGACGCCCTCGCGCCGGCTCAGCGGCACGATCTCGGCCTCGATGACGCGCCACAGCATGGAGTACTGCGGCTGGTTCGACACGATCCGGTCGAAGCCCATCTCGTCGGCGATCTTCAGGGCCTGGGCGATCTGGTCGGCCGTCCACTCGCTGACGCCGACATAGAGGACCTTGCCCTGCCGTACCAGGTCGTCGAAGGCCCGCAGCGTCTCCTCCAGCGGCGTGGAGTAGTCGAACCGGTGCGCCTGGTAGAGGTCGACGTAGTCGGTCTGCAGCCGGCGCAGCGAGCCGTGGATGGACTCGAAGATGTGCTTGCGCGACAGGCCGCGGTCGTTCGGCCCGGGCCCGGTCGGCCAGTAGACCTTGGTGAAGATCTCCAGCCCTTCCCTGCGCACGCCCTTGAGCGCCCGGCCCAGGACCTCCTCGGCCTTCGTCCCGGCGTAGACGTCGGCGGTGTCGAAGGTGGTGATGCCCTCGTCCAGCGCCGCCCGCACGCACGCCTTGGCGGCGTCCTCCTCCACCTGCGAACCGTGGGTGATCCAGTTGCCGTAGCTGATCTCACTGACCAGAAGGCCGCTACGGCCGAGGTGTCGAAATTCCATGCGTCCGACCCTATAGGCCCCGCCTACAAGCGTTTGCCGTGCGGGGGTGGCCTCCGGCGGTCGAGCGATGATCTCGGCGGCGATAAGGTCTGGCCGTGGTGAAGCTTCTGCGCGCGGCCCTCACCGCGGCCGTCCTGGTCGCGATAGCCGTACGGCTGCGCCGCCGCTTACGCCGGGGGACCCGCCCGGCGCCCCCGCCCGCCGCCGAGCCGAGGGTACGGCTGGGCGCGCTCGGCGTGACGGTGGCGACGGTCGTGGGGATCATGGGCGGCCTGGCGTGGCTCGGCGTCTACGTGCGGACGGGCGACGGGGAGCCCGAGGCGCGGCTCCGCGGCGTGATGATGTCGGACAGCTCGGACGGTTGGGGGTACACCGAGTGGTACCGAGGCGATGGCGCCGAGGACGCGGGCAGCTCGGGCTGGACGCCGCCGGACCCGTCGGCGCAGGCGATCGTGGTGGACTACAGCTGCACCCCGGAACGCAGGCCGCCGACCGTGCGCCCGCTGGACCCGCGCGTCCGGCGGGCGGTCGACCGGCAGTGGCGGCGCATCGAACGCTGGCTCAAGGCCAACGCGCCCAGGACCTACGCCACGCTCGGCCGCCCCGGCAGGGCGCGCACGATCGCCGTGGCCGAATCCCAGATGGGCGTGGACTTCCCCGACGACCTGCGCGCCTCGCTGCTGCGTCACAACGGCGCCACCGGCTTCGGCCTGGGCGTGCGCGGCGCCGTCAACCTGTCGATCCGCCAGATCCGCGACCTCTGGCGCCGCGAGTGCGAGCTGGCGACGGCCTACCCGGGAGCGGCGCGCGACTGGCACGGCGGGATGGTGCCCTTCGTGTCGATGCCGGACGGCGGCCCGGAGGGCTACCGGCTGGGCGTGATCGACCCGGTGCGGGGCGTCGTCGGAGCCGCTCCCTCCCGGCCCTCCTACCACCACCTGCTGCGCGAGGTCGCCGACGCCCTGGAGACCGGCGGCGACCTCGACGGCGCCCGCCCGGTGGTCGTCGCCGGGACGCTCGTCTGGCGCTGATCCTTGCTTCTCGGACCCTTACTTCTTGGGCGGAACCGGCTTACCGCCCGGCAGCACCTGGGGCGGCGGGAAGCGCAGCTTGCGGATCTGCAGCGCCCGCATGGCCGCGTAGAAGCCCACGCCCTTGACCGACTCGTTGGGGAACTTCTCGGCGGCCTGCTTCTTGACCCGCTGCGCCACGAAGATCGAGGTGCCGAGCACGGCCACCATCATGACCGGCCAGGCGATCGTCAAGACGTAGCCGTAGATCATGGCCTGCGTGCGCGCATCACCCATCGGGATCCACGTCACCAGCAGGATGACCAGCGAGAACGGCAGGAAGTACTGGCTCGGCAGGCGGCGGGAGTCGACCCAGTCGCGGGCGAACTTCTTCACCGGGCCGCGGTCGCGGGCCGGGAAGTAGCGTTCGTCGCCGCGCAGCATCCCCTCGCGCGCCTTGGCCCGCTCGGCGGCCTGCTTGGCGCGCATCGCGCGGTAGGCCTCTTTCCTGTCACGCGGTGCGGTGACGGGCTGGCGCCGGCGCCCCTCGGCGTCACGGCGCTTGGGGGTCGGTCGCCCTTTGCCCTGGGGCTTAGGATCGTCAGCGGGGACGGGGGAGTCCGCCGGGGTCTGGGAACGGCGTCGCAACACGACGTCAACCCTACCTGGAGTGCAACTTAGTGACGCCCCCGTGCGTTATGCGTAGGGTAATCCCAAGGCGGCTGCGCTGCACTGGGTGACCGACAGCACGACCTAAGAAGGGGACGGCCGACGCGCATGAGCGTGATGAAGAGACTTTCCATGATCTTCAAGTCCAAGGCCAACAAGGCCCTGGACAAGATGGAGGATCCGCGGGAGACCCTCGACTACTCCTACCAGCGCCAGCTGGAGCTGCTGCAGAAGGTGCGCAGGGGAGTCGCCGACGTGGCCACCTCGCGCAAGCGGGTCGAGCTGCAGATCAACCAGCTCGAGCAGCAGGCCAGGAAGCTGGAGGACCAGGGGCGCAAGGCGCTGTCGGTCGGCCGCGAGGACTTGGCGCGCGAGGCGCTGACCCGCCGTTCCAGCCTGCAGACCCAGATCGCCGACCTGCGGGTGCAGCATGACAACCTCCAGGCCGAGGAGGAGAAGCTCACCACGGCCTCCCACCGGCTGCAGGCCAAGGTCGACGCCTTCCGCACCAAGAAGGAGACGATCAAGGCGACCTACACCGCCGCCGAGGCCCAGACGCGCATCAACGAGGCGTTCTCCGGCATCTCCGAGGAGATGGGCGACGTCGGCCTGGCCATCCAGCGCGCCGAGGACAAGACCGCCCAGATGCAGGCCCGCGCGGGCGCCATCGACGAGCTGCTGGCCAGCGGCGTGCTCGACGACTTCAGCGGCCAGCGCGGCGACGACATCCAGGCCGAGCTCGACCGCATGGGCGGCGGGCGCGACGTGGAGCTGGAGCTGGCCAAGATGAAGGCCGAGCTCGGCATGGGGGCTCCCCAGCAGAACGCCATCGAGCAGGGCGGCCAGCAGCAGGCCCAGCCTCAGCCGCAGCCGCAGCAGCAGACCCAGCAGCTCCCCAAGCCGGGGGAGGGCGCATGATCATCAGGATCATGGGCGAGGGCCAGGTCGAGATCTCCGACGGCGACCTCGACGTGCTCAACACGCTGGACGCCGAGCTGGAGCAGGCGATCAACGCCGACGACGAGGCGGAGTTCCGCGTCAAGCTCCACGCGCTGCTCGACAAGGTACGGCACGTCGGCAAGGCCCTGCCGGACGAGAGCCTGGAGCCCTCGGAGCTGATCCTGCCCCCGGCGGACGCCTCGATCGAGGAGGTCCGGGCGATGCTGGGCGACTCCGGCCTGATCCCCGGCTAGCCCGCGCACCGCCCGGCTGCGACCGGCCGCGCCTGGTGCTGGTCTTGCCGGGTCCCGGCCTCGGCCTGCGCGCCCGCCCCTCACACACCTGACGTAACCGCACAAAGGGGGCTGCCACAATAGGGTCATGGTGGAGCCGCTGAGGCCAGGGGATCCCTCCTGGGTGGGGGAGTACTCCCTGACCGGACGGCTGGGCGAGGGTGGTCAGGGCACCGTCTATCTGGCCGAGGCGAAGGACGGCACGAAGGTCGCGCTCAAGCTCCTGCGCGCCGACCTCGCGGGAGACCGGGAGGCCTCCGAGCGGTTCGTCCGCGAGGTGTCCCTGGCCAGGAGGGTCGCGCCGTTCTGCACCGCGCAGGTGATCGAGACGGGGCTGTTCAGCGAGCGGCCCTACATCGTCAGCGAGTATGTCCCCGGTCCCACGCTGGCCGAGGTGGTGCGCACGCAGGGACCGCGCATGGGCGCGTCGCTGCACCGCCTGGCCATCGGCACCGTGACCGCCCTGGTCGCCATCCACCAGGCCGGGATCGTGCACCGTGACTTCAAGCCGTCCAACGTCGTGCTCGCCGCCGACGGGCCGCGGGTGATCGACTTCGGCATCGCCCGGGCGCTCGACCTGACCTCCTCGCTGACCGGCGCGGCGATCGGCACGCCGTCGTTCATGGCCCCCGAGCAGCTGCATGAGGGGGTTCCCGGGCCGCCCTCGGACATGTTCGCCTGGGCGTGCACGATCCTCTACGCCGCCTCCGGGCAGGCGCCGTTCGGCACCGACAGCCTGGCCGCGGTGTTCAACCGGATCATGACCAGCGAGCCGGACCTGAGCCACGTCGAGGATCCCGCGCTCCGGTCACTGGTGGCCGACTGCCTGGCCAAGGAACCGGCCCGGCGGCCCACCGCGAGCCAGGCCCTGCTGCGCCTGCTCGGCCACTCCGGCGCGGCCCCGGCCCCCGCCCCCGGCCTGCTGGCGCAGGGCACGGCCGCCGCCCAGGCCCCGCCGTACCTGCCCGCGGGCCCCGGCTCCGGCCCGCAGGCCCAGCCACACCCGCCCGCCGCGCACGGCTCGGGCCCGCAGCCGCACCCAGCCGCCCCGCACGGCTCCGGCCCGCAATCCCACCTGCCCGTGGCGCACGGTTCGGGCCCTCAATCACATCCGCCCACCCCGCACGGCTCGGACCCCCAACCGCCCGCCGTCCACAGCCATGCCCCCCAGCCGCAGGCGCCGCCGTACCCGCCGACCGGACCGGCCGGGTACGGCCCGGCGCGCCATCCGGCCCCCGCCCCGCCGTACCGGCCACCCGGGCCCGCCTACGGCGGCATCCCCCCGACCCGGCCCGCGCAGAGGCGGCCGGTGGGCTGGATCGTCGTGTCCGCCGTCGCGGCCGTGGTCATCCTGGTGGCCGTCGTCTTCGTCGCGGTACGGCTGAGCCGCCCCTCCGACGGCGGCGCCGCGCAGCAGACCCCCACGCCCACCGCCGGCACCACGACGCCTACGACGCCCACGCCGACCCCCACTCCCACCCCCAGCCCCACGCCCACGGTGGCCGCCGAGGGCACGCCGATCCGGCTGCCCGGCAGCGCGGTGACGATCCGGGAGAACGAAGGCGACGCGATCAAGCTCACCTCCTACAGCCTCGACGGCAGCGCCAAGCTGTACGTCCGCCAGCCCGACACCCGGACCTTCCGCCTCAATCCCCGCTACTTCGAGTACGTCCTCAGCCCCGACGGCACCCGCGCCCTGGCGACCGACGTCGACTACACCAGCGACGGCTACGCCCAGGTGTCCGTCGTCGAGCACCGGACCGGCACCAGGCGCGCGATCAAGCTCAGCAAGGCGCCCGTCTACCCGACGCAGCCCCGCTGGTCCCCGGACGGCAGGCGCGGCTTGGTCACCCTCTTCCGGGCGCTGGACAACGGCAGCGTCGAGTACGGCTACGGCATCCTCGACCTGGACGCCGGCACGGGACGGGTCTTCCGCGTCGCCGAGAAGGGGGCGGGCGAGTGGCGCTTCTTCTGGGCCGACGACGCCACCGTGGCCACCTGGGTGGGCGGCAGGATGAAGTTCTACGACCTGGCGGGCCACGCGGTCAGGACCCACCCGGCGGCCGGCTCGCCGGTGTGGGTGGAGGGCCAGGACGTCTCGCCCTCCGGCGAGTACTTCCTGGCCCACTGCGACAGCTCGGGCAACACCCTGTGCGCGCAGCCGGTGTCGGGCGGCGGCGAGCCGATCACCGTCCCGTTCGCCAGCACGCGGCTCATCGGCTGGTGGGACGACGCGCACATCGCGGGCTGGGTGGCCAGGGGCGGCGCCTACGAGGCCGTGGTCGTCGACCTGACCGGCGACGTCAAGCGCGTGCTGGCCACCGCGTCCAAGCCGGCGGAGTTCGCCAAGATGGGCTTCCGCTTCAGCCGGGGCACACCCTAGGAGCACGTCCGGACGCATACGAGCAGGAGGCGCGAGGGTGACGATGGACCATTCGACGGACCACTCAACGGACCACTCAACGGACGACAGGATCACCGTCGTGGGCGAGGGCGGCGTCGCGGCCGCCCCCGACGTCATGCGGCTCATGGCCGGGGTCGAGGTGCGCAGGCCCAGCGCGGGCGAGGCGTTCGCCGCCGTCAGGCAGGCGGCGGCGCGGCTGACCAGGACGCTGCAGCAGGCCGGGATCGAGGCGCGGGACGTGCGCACCACCCAGCTGTCCCTCGGCCCCGAGTACGTCAACTACCCGCAGGTCTCCGGCTACGTCGCAAGCCAGGGGCTGGAGGCCGTCGTGCGCGACCTGTCCAGGGCCGACCAGGTCATCGACACCGTGGCCGCCGTCGGCGAGGAGGTCCGCTTCAACGGCGTGGCCTTCGAGGTGTCCGACCCCGGGCAGGCCCTGGCCGAGGCGCGCAACCGGGCGTTCGGCAGCGCCGCGGCCAAGGCCGAGCAGTACGCCCGGCTGTCCGGCCGCGCCCTCGGCAGGGTCGTGGCCGTCAGCGAGGAGGTCGACAGCCCCCCGGTGCCGCTGGCCGCCGCGGCGTGGGCCGAGCAGGACAAGGCCTCGATCAGCCCCGGGCACCAGACCCTCACGGTCCGGGTCCGGGTCGTGTACGGCCTGGCCGGCTGACCCGGGGCCGATCGCGGCTACGGCAGAGCCAGCATCCGGTCGAGGGCGACGCGGGCCCAGTGGGCGGTGTCGTCGTCGACCGTGATCTGGTTGACCACCTCGCCCAGCACGAGCGACTCCAGCGCCCACACCAGGTGCGGCAGGTCGATGCGGTTCATGGTCGAGCAGTAGCAGACCGTCTTGTCCAGGAACGAGACGTCCTTGTCGGGGAACATCTGCGCCAGCCGCTTGACCAGGTTCAGCTCCGTGCCGACCGCCCAGCTGGTGCCGGCCGGGGCCTCCCGCAGGGTCTTGATGATGTACTCGGTGGAGCCGACGTAGTCGGCCTTCAGCACGACCTCGTGCCGGCACTCGGGGTGGACCAGCACGTTCACGCCGGGGATGCGCCGCCGTACCTCGTCGACGGACTCGGCCGTGAAGCGGCCGTGCACCGAGCAGTGGCCCCGCCACAGGATCATCCGCTTGCCCCGCAGCTCCTCGGGCCGGGGCGGGCGGTGCGGGTTGTACAGGACGCAGTCGTCCAGCGACATGCCCATCTCCAGCACCGCGGTGTTGCGCCCCAGGTGCTGGTCGGGCAGGAAGAGCACCTGCTTCTTCTGCGAGAAGGCCCACTCCAGCGCCCGGCGGGCGTTGGAGGAGGTGCACACCGCGCCGCCGTGCCGGCCGCAGAAGGCCTTGATGTCGGCGCTGGAGTTCATGTACGTGATGGGAATCACATCCTGGGCGATCCCGGCGTCCTCCAGCGCCTCCCAGGCCTCCTCCACCTGGTCGAACGTCGCCATGTCGGCCATCGAGCAGCCCGCCGCCAGGTCGGGGAGGACGACCTTCTGCGAGGGGGCGGTGAGGATGTCCGCGGACTCGGCCATGAAGTGCACGCCGCAGAAGACGATGTACTCGGCCTGCGGCCGGGCGGCCGCCTGCCGGGCGAGCTTGAAGGAGTCGCCCGTCACGTCCGCGAACTGGATGACCTCGTCGCGCTGGTAGTGGTGGCCCAGCACGAACAGCCTCTCGCCGAGCGCCTCCTTGGCCTTGCGCGCCCGCTCCACCAGGGCCGGGTCGGAGGCGGGAGGCAGCTCGCCCGGGCAGTCCACCCCCCTCTCGCTGCGCGGATCGGCGTCCTGACCCAGGATGAACAGCGGTAGCGCCATGCCGTACCCCTTATCGTCGAAGTGACGATTCATGATGACACACGCGGGGCCGTCGTTATTCCGGGGCCCGGGGATTCGGGGGAATGTGTCGCGGTGCCGGGATGTTGGTAGCGTCTTAGTAAGGACCTCAGAACGGGAGTCAGCACATGACGGTTGAGAGCAGCGAGACCACGACGCAGGGCCTGATCCTGACCGACGCGGCCGCGGCCAAGGTCAAGAGCCTGCTCGAGCAGCAGGGCGAAGAGGGCCTGCAGCTGCGCGTCGCCGTGCAGCCCGGTGGCTGTTCCGGCCTGCGTTACCAGCTCTTCTTCGACGACCGCTCCATGGACGGCGACGTCGTCTCGGAGTTCAACGGCGTGAGCGTCGTCACCGACAGGATGAGCGCTCCCTACCTGATGGGCGCCACCATCGACTTCGTCGACACCATCGAGAAGCAGGGGTTCACGATCGACAACCCCAACGCCACCGGCTCCTGCGCCTGCGGCGACTCCTTCAACTAGATCGGGCTAGATCGGGCGGCGGGTCCCGTTCACCTTGGTGTGGACGGGGCCTTCGCGTATCCTCGTGGGGCTTCAAAATCACTGTGGCCTGCTGACAACGAGGAAGAAGAATCCCGTGCGCATCGCCGTGACCGGCTCCATCGCGACCGACCATCTGATGACCTTCCCCGGCAGCTTCGGGGACCAGCTCATCGCCGAGCAGCTCGACCGGGTGTCGCTGTCGTTCCTGGTCGACGACCTCCAGATCCGTCGCGGCGGGTGCGCGGCGAACATCGCCTTCGGCATGGGGTGCCTGGGGCTGCGCCCCATCCTCGTCGGGGCGGTGGGCGACGACTTCGCCGACTACCGCTCCTGGCTGGAGCGCCACGGCGTCGACTGCGAGTCGGTGCACGTCTCCGAGACCCTGCACACCGCCCGCTTCCTGTGCACCACCGACAGCAACCACAACCAGATCGCCTCCTTCTACACCGGCGCCATGGCCGAGGCCCGCATGATCGAGCTCGGCCCGGTCGCCGCCCGCGTGGGCGGGCTGGACCTGGTCCTCATCAGCCCCAACGACCCCGACGCGATGCTGCGCCACACCGACGAGTGCCGCCGGCGTGGCATCCCCTTCGCCGCCGACCCCTCCCAGCAGCTGGCCCGCATGCCGGGCGAGGACATCCGCAAGCTGATCGACGGGGCCGCCTACCTGTTCTCCAACGACTACGAGAAGGGCCTCATCGAGCAGAAGACCGGCTGGTCGGACGAGGAGGTGCTGCGGCGGGTCGGCGTCCGCGTCACCACGCTGGGGCCCAAGGGCTCGCGCATCGACCGCGCGGGCGAGCCGTCGCTGCACGTCCCGCCCGCTCCCGAGCTGGGCAAGGCCGACCCGACGGGCGTCGGCGACGCCTACCGCGCCGGGTTCCTCGCGGGGCTGTCGTGGGGGCTGTCGCTGGAGCGGTGCGCCCAGATCGGCAGCCTGACGGCCACCCACGTGCTCGAACGGCTGGGCGGGCAGGAGTACGAGCTGTCGCAGAAGACGTTCCTGGAGCGCTTCGCCACCGCCTACGGGAGCGAGGCGGCCGACGGGGTGGCTCAGCACGTACGCTGCCACTACCCCTGATCGCCCCGCCGCCTCCGGGCCCTGACATGGAGGGGCGCGGGCGGGTTCGGCACCGCCCGCGCCCGGCGTGGCGTCCTACGGCTCGGAGTAGATCCGGTGGCAGAAGTCCGCGAGCAGGTCGTCGGGCAGGTGCCTGGCCAGGTCGGCCTCGCTGATCATGCCGACGATGCGGTGGTTGTCGATCACCGGCAGCCGGCGGATCCGGTGCTGCTCCATCTTGTCCAGCGCTTCCTGGACGGTCGCGTCGGCGGAGATCCACACCAGGCCCGTGGCCAGGTCGCCCGCGGTCGTCCGCGACGGGTCCCTGCCCTCCGCTATGCACTTCACGACGATGTCGCGGTCGGTGATGATGCCCTGCAGCCGGTCGTCCGGCCCGCAGATCGGCAGCGCGCCCACCTTGAGGTCGCGCATCATCTGGGCCGCCCGGTCGAGCGTCTCGTGCGACTGGATGCACTCAGCGCCCTGGCTCATCAGGTCGCGTGCGGTTTGGTGCGGGTGTCCCTCGGTCATCTCATCCCCCCGATGTCGACGACGTTCCGAGGGGGTTCCTACCCATTTTTCCAATTCATCCGCACGGCGCTGGCGCCGGCGTCAGTAGCTCCGCCGCACGTGGATGGCCCAGCCGCCCTGCGGCAGCTCGTAGGTGCCGACGTGCGGATGGGACTTGAGCCGGCACCACGCGGGCACGTCGTTGTAGGCGGCCGGATCGTCGGCCAGCACCGCCACGATTGCGTTCAGCGGCACAGCGTTGATCTGCTCGGCGAGCATGATGATCGGGATCGGGCACTTCTTGCCGAGCGCGTCGATCGTCAATGCTGGCTGGGCCACGCCGTTCATGAAACCCCCGCGTCCTGTCTGATCCGGCGCACCACCTCGGGGAGGACCGCCAGGAAGCGCTCCACCTCCTCGGCGGAGGTCCCACGCGGCAGCGATACCCGGACATTGCCATGGGTAAGCACACCCATCGCCTCCAACACGTGCGATGGACGAAGCGTACTAGCCGTGCAGGAACTGCCGGACGAAACCGCGAAGCCGTGCTTGTCGAGCTCGGTCAGCAGCACCTCGCCGTCGACGTACAGGCACGAGAAGGTCACGATGTGGGGCGCCCGCTCGACCGGGTCGCCGATGACCTCCACGTCCGGCACGAGCTCCGGCACCGCCCGCCGGATCCGGTCGACCAGCGCCGACAGGCGGGCGTTCTCCGCCGTGGCCTCCTCGGCCACCGCCCGCAGCGACGCGGCGGCGGCCACGATCGCCGGGACGTTCTCGAACCCCGGCACCCGCCGCCGCTCCCGCTCGTCCTCCGGCAGGAAGGAGCGAAAGCGCGTGCCCTTGCGCACCGCCAGCACGCCCACGCCCGCGGGGCCGCCCCACTTGTGGGCGCTGGCGGCCAGCACCGACCAGCCGGGCGGCACGGGCAGCCGGCCGGCCGTCTGGGCGGCGTCGACCAGCAGGGGGACCCCGCGCTCGCGGCAGGCCAGCGCGGCCTCGGCCACCGGCTGCAGGGTGCCGACCTCGTGGTTGGCGGTCTGCAGGCACGCCAGAGCGGTGTCCTCGGCCGAGACGGCCTCGGTGAAGGCGTCCAGGTCCACGCGCCCGGTCAGCGACACCGGGACCGTCGTCACCGTCCCGCCCTCGCGCTCGTGCACCTGCGCGGCGTGCAGCACGCTGGAGTGCTCGACCGCGCCGGCCACCAGGTGGCGGCCGTGCCTGGACCGGCCGCGCAGCGCCCCGAGCACCCCCAGGTGGACGGCCTGCGTCCCGGAGGAGGCGAAGGACACCTCGTCGGGACGGGCGCCGAGCACCTCGGCCACCTCGGTGCGGGCCTGCTCCAGCAGCAGGTGCGCGCGGCGGGCCGCGCCGTACAGCCGGGCGGGGTCGGCCCAGCCCTCCTCCAGCGCCGCCAGCAGCGCCTGCCTGGCCTGGGGATGCAACGGTTCGGTGGAGGCGGCGTCGAAGTAACCCACGACCGATATCGTCCCACCGAGGGGTCGGGAAGGAGCCCGTGGCCCCCGCACGCTAATGTGTCTCGGTGTCAGTCTGTGCATGACCAGAATCACGAACAACGAGCAACCCAGGGGAGAGCTCCTGGGCTTCATCTGTGGGGTAGGCGATCCGTGAGTCCGACCCGCCGTTCGATGCGGCGCCCGTTGGCCCGGCGCGGGGTGTTGAGCGCCGCCGCTTTGGCGTTGCCGCTGCTCTTCGCGACGGCATGTAGTGCAGAGCGTCAAGAGGACGTCTCTCGTTGGTTCCTGCCTGATCACGTGACGACTCAGGGCGGCATCGTCGACGACCTGTGGGTCGGGGCCTGGATCGCCGCCCTCGCCGTGGGCGTCGTCGTCATCGGCCTGATCATCTGGGCGTGCCTCTTCCACCGCAAGCGGAAGAGCTCCGCCGACCTGCCTCCGCAGGTGCGCTACAACCTGCCGATTGAGATCTTCTACACGGTCGTCCCGCTGATCATGGTGGCGGTGTTCTTCTTCTTCACCGCGCGCGATCAGAACGAGATGCTGAAGCTGGCCCCCAACCCCGACATCCGGGTCAAGGTGGAGGCCTTCCAGTGGAGCTGGCGCTTCACCACCGAGGTCGGCGGCAAGCGGGTGCAGGTCGTCGGCAAGCCGGTGAGCGACTACCGCAACGGACCCCAGCTCGTGCTGCCCGTCGGCAAGAAGGTCGAGTTCACCCTCGACTCGCCCGACGTCATCCACTCGTTCTGGGTGCCGGCCTTCCTGTTCAAGCGTGACGTCATCCCCGGCATCCCCGGCGAGAAGAACAAGTTCCAGATCGACACGCTCAACAAGCCGGGCGTCTACGCCGGCCGGTGCGCCGAGCTGTGCGGCGTCGACCACAGCCGGATGCTCTTCTCGGTGAAGCTCGTGGAGCAGGCTGAGTTCGACCGTTACATCGCAAGCCAGGCCGGGAGCACCCAGTGACCGCGATCCAAGAACCCCTCGCCGCTGGCGGCGTCCGGCCGGCCAGCAAGGGCAAGATCATCGCCAAGTGGCTGTCCTCGACCGACCACAAGGTCATCGGCCACCTGTACCTCATCACGTCGTTCGTGTTCTTCCTGATCGGCGGCGTGATGGCGCTCGTCATGCGCGCCGAGCTGGCCGCGCCGGGCCTGCAGTACGTCACCAACGAGCAGTTCAACCAGCTGTTCACCATGCACGGCACGATCATGCTGCTCATGTTCGCGACCCCGCTGTTCGCCGGGTTCGCCAACGAGCTGATGCCGCTGCAGATCGGCGCCCCCGACGTGGCGTTCCCCCGGCTGAACATGGTGAGCTACTGGCTCTACCTGTTCGGCAGCACGATCGCCGTCTCCGGCTTCTTCACCCCGGGCGGCGCGGCCAGCTTCGGCTGGTTCGCCTACACGCCGCTGTCCAACGCCATCAGCTCGCCCGGCATGGGCGGTGACCTGTGGATCATGGGCCTGGCGCTGTCCGGCCTGGGCACGATCCTCGGCGCGGTGAACTTCATCACCACGATCATCTGCATGCGCGCGCCGGGCATGACGATGTTCCGGATGCCGATCTTCACCTGGAACGTCCTGCTCACCAGCATCCTGGTGCTGATGGCCTTCCCGGTGCTGGCCGCCGCGCTGCTGGCGCTGGAGGCCGACCGCAAGCTCGGCACCCACATCTTCGCGCCGGAGAGCGGCGGGGCCATGCTGTGGCAGCACCTGTTCTGGTTCTTCGGCCACCCCGAGGTCTACATCATCGCGCTGCCGTTCTTCGGCATCGTCACCGAGGTCCTGCCGGTCTTCAGCCGCAAGCCGATCTTCGGCTACATCGGCCTGGTCGGCGCGACCATCGCGATCGCGGGTCTGTCCATCACCGTGTGGGCGCACCACATGTTCGCGACCGGGCAGGTGCTGCTGCCGTTCTTCGCGTTCATGACGTTCCTGATCGCGGTGCCGACGGGCGTGAAGTTCTTCAACTGGATCGGTACGATGTGGCGCGGCCACCTGTCGTTCGAGTCGCCGATGCTGTTCTCGGTCGGCTTCCTCATCACCTTCCTGCTGGGCGGCCTGACCGGCGTCATCCTGGCCTCGCCGCCGCTGGACTTCCAGCTGTCGGACTCCTACTTCGTCGTGGCGCACTTCCACTACGTGGTGTTCGGCACCGTGGTGTTCGCGATGTTCGCTGGCTTCTACTTCTGGTGGCCCAAGTTCACCGGCAAGATGCTCAACGACAGGCTGGGCAAGCTGCACTTCTGGCTGCTGTTCGTCGGCTTCCACGCCACGTTCCTGGTGCAGCACTGGCTCGGCGCGGTGGGCTTCCCCCGCCGCTACGCCGACTACAGCGCGGTCGACGACTTCACCATGCTCAACCTGATCTCGTCGGTCGGCGCGTTCGTGCTCGGCGCCTCCACGCTGCCGTTCTTCTACAACGTCTGGAAGACGTGGAAGACCGCGCCCAAGGTCACGGTGGACGACCCGTGGGGCTACGGCAACTCGCTGGAGTGGGCGACCTCCTGCCCGCCGCCGCGGCACAACTTCACCTCGCTGCCGCAGATCAGGTCCGAGCGGCCGGCGTTCGACCTGCACTACCCGCACGTGTCCGCCAAGCGTCCGGTCCTGGAGGGTGAGGCCCGATGAAGATTCAGGGTTGGCTGTTCCTGCTGTGCGGCCTGTTCTTCGCCGCGGTCACGGTCGGCTACTGGTTCTGGACCAAGGCCGAGAACGGCGTGGGCGAGCCGGTCGGCACCACGGCGATGGCCATCTCGGTGGGCTTCGCCTTCATGATCGGCTACTACCTCATGTTCACCGCCCGCCGCATCGGCGAGCAGCCGGAGGACAACAAGCAGGCCGACATCAGCGACGGCGCCGGTGAGATCGGCTTCTTCAGCCCGCACAGCTGGTGGCCGCTGTTCGTGTGCCTGGCGGCGGCCTTCGCCTTCGCCGGGTTCGTCATCGGCTTCTGGATGTTCCTCATCGGCGTGTTCATGGTGATCATGGCGATGATCGGGTTCGTGTTCCAGTACTACCGGGGCAACTTCTCCCACTGACCCGGATCGCCGGGAAGCGGGTACGGCTGCGCGCCGTACCCGCTTTTTCGTGTTTTTACTTGTTCATGTTTTTACTTCGTACCGGATGTGGCCATTCGATCACTAAGGGTAGTTGGCGGGTGACGGATGGATCTTTCGGCGGGGAGTTTCGCATGGTTCGCGTTGCAATCGGGCTGGTGGCCGTCTCATCGCTGGTCGCCTGCTCGGCGGGCAACGGTGCGGGAGTGAAGGTGAGCACGACGCCGGTGCCCCCGGCGGCGCTGGCCGTCTTCCCTGCGGACAAGGCACGGAACGTCCCCACGGAGGCGCCGGTGGCCATTGCCGTCACCCACGGCACGCTGCGCAGCGTGAAGGTCAGGGGCGCCGCGGGCGAGCTCGCCGGCCGGCTCAGCCCCGACCGCACGCGCTGGCGCAGCCTGCGCACCGCCCGGCCCGGCACCACCTACACCGTCACCGCCGTGGCCGCCGACGCCGCCGGCAAGACCACGCAAACCATCTCGACGTTCACCACGGTCGCGGCCCAGCGCACCTTCGACATCCAGCGGATGCTGCCCAACAAGTACGAGACTGGCCTGACCGTCGGCGTGGGCATGCCGATCATGATCGAGTTCGACCGCCCGATCACCGACCGCGTCGCCGTCGAGCGCAACCTCATCGTCCGGTCCTCCAAGCCCGTCGAGGGCGCCTGGCACTGGTTCGACGACCGCCACGTCGACTTCCGCCCCAAGACCTACTGGCCCGCCTACACCAGGGTGCACGTCGAGGCCCGCCTGGCCGGCGTGCGCGGGGCGGAGGGCACCTACGGCAAGCGCGACCACACCCTCGACTTCAAGATCGGCCGCGAGCAGATCACCAAGGGCAGCACCAAAACGCACCACCTGGTCGTCCGGCGCGACGGCAAGACGGTCCGCGTGATGCCGATGAGCGCGGGCCGGGGCGGGCAGTGGAAGTACTACACGACCTCCGGCATCCACCTGGCCATGTCCCGCGAGCCGGTGACCGTCATGACCTCGCCCGACGCCGGGCCGGGCCAGCCCGGGTACTACCGGCTGACCGTCTACAACACCGTGCGCATCTCCAACTCCGGAGAGTACGTGCACAGCGCCCCCTGGTCGGTCGGATCGCAGGGCCGCGCGAACGTCAGTCATGGATGCGTAAACATCAGCCCATCAAATGCCTCGTGGTTCATTAAGAACACTTTGATCGGTGACCCGATCATCATCACGGGTTCACCACGTAGGTTGGAGCCAACCAACGGTTGGGGCCACTGGCAGGAGGACTGGAAGCTTTGGCTCAAGTGGAGCTCCACCAAGTCCTTCCCCACGGAGGCGCTCGCCTAGCCGTACCGGCCGCGTGCCGTGGCCGGGCGGCGGCGCCGCACTCCGTGAGGCGGTCGCCCCCTGCCCGCGGGCGGCCTCGCCACGGGCCGGCCTCGTGCGAGCTGCGGGCGGGCGGGCGTTTAACGGCGCGACATCCAGACACGCGGCATCCAGACACGCGGCATCCACATCCGGACGCGCACTCTCCGGCGGTGCGCTGTGCCACGCCACGGCCGAGGCGGACGGCCTGCCGGGTGCGGCGGAGCGCCCCAGGCTGCCTCGCCAGGGCGCGGGAGCCCCTGGGACGCGCTCACGCGCCCGGTAGCACCCCTATGGCCCAGGCGTCGCGCCAGGGCGGCGAGGCGGCGTTCAGTCGCGTGGAGCCGGTCCGCGGGCGGCGAGCCGCCGAGGAACAGCGGCGAGCGGCTCGGCGGCAGCGGCGAGCGGCTCAGCGAGCACAGGACGCGGCGACCGCGTCACGCCGGCACGAGCGCACACCGCGACCCGCGACGGAGCCCGGCTTATTACCCGGCCCCCTAGAGGGGGGCCACCATCGTCACACGCCACACCGGCGGGCCGTCACGCCGTACGGAAGGAACGGCTGACCTCGACCCAGCGGTCCAGGACGGCGGCCGCGCGGCCGGAGTCGACGGCCTGCACGGCACGCGCGTAGGCGTCGATCATCGCCGAGTCCAGGTCGTCGCCGGGGCCGTCGAGCGCCACCAGCGCCGCCGCGGCGTTGAGCAGCACGGCGTCGCGCACCGGCCCCTGCTTGCCGCGCACCAGGTCGTGCACCACCTGCGCGTTGAACGCCACGTCGCCGCCGCGCAGCGCCTCGGCGGGCGCCCGCGGAATGCCCAGCACGGCCGGGTCGAACACCGTCTGCCTCGCGCTCCCGTCGCGCACCACCCACACGGTGGAGGTGGTCGCGATGGTCAGCTCGTCGAGCCCGTCGTCGCCGCGGAACACCAGCGCCGACACGCCGCGCTCGGCGAACACCCCGGCCAGGACCGGCAGCATGCGCGCGTCGTAGACGCCGATGGCCTGCGCCGCGGGGCGGGCCGGGTTGGTCAGCGGGCCCAGGAAGTTGAAGACGGTCGGGACGCCGATCTCCTTGCGTGGCGGGCCCGCGAAGCGCAGCGCCGGGTGGTAGACCGGCGCGAAGCAGAAGGCGATGCCCGCCTCGAGCGCCACGCGGGCGGTCTGCTCGGGGGTCAGGTCGAGCACGATGCCGAGGTGCTCCAGCACGTCGGCGGCGCCGCAGGAGGAGGAGGCGGCCCGGTTGCCGTGCTTGACCACGCGGGCGCCCGCGGCGGCGGCCACGATGGCGGCCATCGTGGAGACGTTCACGGTGTGGGCGCGGTCGCCGCCGGTGCCCACGACGTCGACGACGGGCCCCTCGACGGTCAGCGGGGTGGCCAGGTCGAGCATCGTGCGCGCCAGCCCGGTGACCTCGGCGACGGTCTCACCCTTGGCGCGCAGCGCCACCGCGAAGGCGGCGATCTGGGCCGGCGTCGCCGCTCCTGACATGATCTCCCGCATGGCCCAGGCCGTCTCGTCGGAGGTGAGATGCTCTCCGGCCAGGAGAGCCGACAACAGCGCAGGCCAGGTTGTGCGGGAGTCCATGAGGCACCTACTTCGCGTTGAGTCGGGTGGACAGACGCCGGCGCATGAGGCCCGCCACAGCGTCGGCCAGGACGATCGGGTCGAGGGGCTGGGAGACGACGGCGTCGGCCCTGGACCACTCCGCCAGCCACCGGTCGTCGCGCCTGGCGACGAGCAGGCAGATCGGCGGGCAGTCGTAGACCTCGTCCTTGGCCTGCCGGCACACGCCCATGCCGCCGGCGGGCTGCGTCTCGCCGTCGAGGACGGCCACGTCGATCTCGCCGGAGCCGAGCCACTGGTGGACCTTCGGCTCGGTGGCGCACTCGATGATCTCCACGAGCGGGACGTCGGCGGCGGGGCGTCGGCCGAGCGCCTGGCGCACCTGCTCGCGGGTGTTGGCGTCGTCGCTGTAGACGAGGACCCTCATCGTGTCGTCGGCGGTGGTGCTCACGTCACGGCTCGCTCTCGTGGTCGTCTTTGGTGCTCATCGGCTGGTACGGCCCGCGGCCCATCCCGTCTCCCCTCGTGAGGGCCGGCGGGAACGCGGCGGGCTTCCCTTCCGTTGGTAGTCAGTGGGATCGTACCGGTGCGCCCGCCCCCTTACCGAAGGCGGCGACACCGATGGCCGTTCCATGGCCATTTTCGCAGGTTCGCGGGGACTGTCTTGCCCCTAACGGGGGGTCGAGGGGCGACCCGGCCATGGGAGCCGCAATAATGCTGCCCGTGGCGACAGCATCCGCAATAACTTCGACGACAGCCCATCCGGCACGCAGGCCGAACCTGGTCAGCGTGGGGACGATCGTGTGGCTGTCCTCTGAGCTCATGTTCTTCGCGGCGCTGTTCGCGATGTACTTCACCATCCGGTCAGTCAGCCTCGGCGAGGGCCTGCAGTGGGTGCCGTCGCTCACGCCCCAGGGCGTGACGGTCCCCGAGCACGCCCCTCACCTCGACATTCCATTCGCGACGGTCAACACGATCATCCTGGTGCTGTCGTCCGTGACGTGCCAGCTGGGCGTTTGGGCGGCGGAGAAGGGACAGGTCGGCAGGCTTCGCTTCTGGTACGTCGTCAGCTTCCTGATGGGCGCGGTCTTCATCGCCGGTCAGGTCTGGGAGTACGCCAAGCTGGCGAGCGAGGGCGCGACGCTGTCGGCGAACCAGTGGACCTCCGTGTTCTACCTGACGACGGGCTTCCACGGCTTGCACGTGACCGGTGGCCTGGTGGCGTTCCTGTTCATGCTGGGACGCACGTACGCCGCGAAGCGCTTCACGCATGAGCAGGCCACCAGCGCGATCGTCGTGTCCTACTACTGGCACTTCGTCGACGTCGTCTGGATCGGTCTTTTCGCGACCATCTACATCATCCGATAGGGACGGGATCTCTGTGACTAGGATCACCGCTCGACGGCGGCATCCCCTCGCGAGATACGCCGTCCTCATCTTCGCGCTGGCGCTGTTCGGCGTCGGCTACACCGCCGTCGCGAAGCTCGCCGAGCCGGCCGACGCCGCGCTGGCCGCCGGCAAGGTCGACGACATCGCCGAAGGGCGCGCACTCTTCGAGCAGCACTGCTCCAGCTGCCACGGTCTCAACGCCGAGGGCACCTCGACCGGCCCCACGCTGATCGGCGTGGGCGCGGCCGCGGTGGACTTCCAGGTGAGCAGCGGCCGCATGCCGGCCGCCAACCCCGGCGCCCAGGCGCCACGCAAGCCTGTGGCCAAGTGGGTCAACGAGGACTCCATCCGCCAGCTGGCCGCCTACGTCCAGTCGCTCGGCGGCGGCCCGACGATCCCCACCGCCGACCAGGTCGACCCGGCCAAGGGCAACGCGGCCAGGGGCGGTGAGCTGTTCCGCGCCAACTGCATCCAGTGCCACAACTGGGCCGGTGCCGGCGGCGCCCTCACCCAGGGCAAGTACGCGCCCAACCTCAACTCGTCCTCGCCGACGCAGATCTACGAGGCGATGGTGACCGGGCCGCAGGCGATGCCGGTGTTCAACGACACCACGATCACCCCCGAGGAGAAGCGCGACATCATCGCCTACGTCACCGAGGTGCGTGGGCAGACGGACCCGGGCGGCTTCGGACTCGGGCGAATCGGCCCCGTGACAGAGGGGCTCGCAGCGTGGATCGTAGGTATCAGCGCCCTCGCCCTCGCCGCCATTTGGATCACCGCGAAGAGGCGTCAGAAGTCATGACAGACAACGAGCACGAGATCGAGCAGCCCGAGCGCGTCCCCAAGCGCGTCATCGGCACGCCGGCACCGGGCACCTCGCTGCTCGGAACCGCCGAGCGCGAGGTCGAACCCGACACCCCTGGGGTGACGCTGCAGGACGAAGGCACCGCCCGCAAGGGCGAGAGGATCGCCGCGCTCTGCTTCACGATCACCTTCCTGGCCGCCATCGGCTTCCTGGTGTCCTACGTGGTCTTCCAGGTCGGCGACCTCGACAGCACCGGCGTCTCCAACCTCGCGCTGGGCGGGACGCTGACCCTGGCCCTGCTGGGCCTGGCCGTGGGCATCGTGGTGTGGGTCCGCATGGTCATGCCCAAGTACAACCTCGTCCAGGAGCGCCACCCGATGGCCAGCGACGAGGAGACCCGGGAGTACGTCGCCGACACCTTCCTGCAGGGCGCCAAGGAGAGCGGCTTCGTCAAGCGCAAGCTGCTGCGCCGCACGCTGCTGCTCGCGGCGGCGCCGCTCGGCCTGCTGCCGCTGGTGCTGCTGCGCGACCTCGACAACAACACCGACAAGCCGGCCTCGCAGTTCCACAAGGAGCTGCGCCACACCGTCTGGGGCAACAAGACCAAGGACGGCAAGCCGCTGCGGCTCGTCGTCGAGGGCACCGGCCAGCCGATCCGGGCGGCCGACTTCAACTCGCCCGGCGGCATCCTCTCGGTCGTCCCCGAGGGCTACGAGCACGACCTCAACGCCCTGGCCAAGGCCGTCCTCATCCTCATCAAGTTCAGGCCCGAGGAGCTCAAGGCGGGCGTGAACAAGAACTGGACCCACGACGGCATCGTGGCCTACTCCAAGATCTGCACGCACGTGGGCTGTCCGGCCGCCCTGTACGAGCAGAACACCCACCACATCCTGTGCCCGTGCCACCAGTCGACCTTCGACGCGGCCGACGGCGCCAAGGTCGTCTTCGGCCCGGCCGCCCGGCCGCTGCCGCAGCTGCCGATCGGCGTCGACGAGGAGGGCTACCTCATCGCCAAGGGTGACTTCGCGGTGCCGGTCGGGCCCAGCTACTGGGAGCGTGGCGACGCCGAGGCCAAGGCAAGGCAGGGAGGCAACGCATGAGCGAGCTGACCGCAGTCCCCAAGGCGATCGCGGGGCCGTCGAGCTTCCTGGACGACCGGCTGGGGGCGGGGAGCTTCCTCAAGCGCAACCTGCGCAAGATGTTCCCCGACCACTGGTCGTTCCTGCTCGGCGAGATCGCGCTCTACTCCTTCATCATCCTGCTGCTGACCGGCACGTTCCTGACGTTCTGGTTCCAGCCGAGCATGGCCCACGTCGAGTACGACGGGCCGTACGCCCCGCTCAAGGGCGTGATGATGTCGGAG
>NZ_MSZZ01000076.1 GCF_002093975.1 Thermoactinospora rubra | reverse complement strand
CGCCCCTCAGGTCTCAGGAGTTACACCCTTATTCGTACAGTCCCCAGGGAGCCGCGATCGTAGGCCGTGCCGTACATCGCCGGCTCCGAGGACGCACTAAAGATCGGCGCTGAACGCATCAACGTCCTCCGCGATGACAAGGTCAAACTGGAGCTTTCTCTTTCAGGCGCGGCAGCCGGTGGTGATTGGCCCGCAGAGGTCGTCAGCGTCGTGATCGGCATCTTCGTCCTGCACATCCGGGCACAAGTGGATCTTCCGCTCAAACGCCGGTGCGCAGGATGTGGGCGAGGGAACGAGCCCTGGCGGTGCTGATCCGAGGTGGGGGCGACGGCGTCGATGGCGGCTTTGCCGTACTCGCCGCCTGCGACGGGATCGGCGATGTTGAGTCCGAAGGGCCGGTCCGGAGAAGACGAGCAGAGCGCGAGCGGGGCGGAGTCCGGTCGGACTGGGGTGGCACAGGGAGACGTACCGGATGCGGAGGAGGAGTCCGACTACCGACAGGTCGACGGCGGGTCCGACCAGTGGAGCGCTGCGGCGGGTGGTGTGGTCGCTGGCTCAAGGACAGTAGGGAGTTGTTGAGTACCATCCGCGGCGGCGGTGAGGGGAGTGGGGCGTGCATGGAAGTTCTTGCCTTCCGGGAGCAGGGCCCCACCTGGTGTTGGCGCGCCTGGCGGGGCCGCACACCTGCGAAGGAGAGCCCCGTCTCCCACTTGGAAAACGGGGCTCGTGCCATTGACGTGCCATTCGCCGACGCAATTGATCCGCCGGAACTGGCCACGATCGTGTTCCTGCTTGACCTTGACACAGTGACAAGGCCTTCACTGTCGCCGAGGAGGTGGTCCAGATGACCATGGAGGAAGAGGACACGAACCCGACGGAAGCTCTCCAGAGGCTGGAGAGCAGCAGCTCGTCGGTGCGGCTGCAGGCGGCGCTGGCGATCGGCACGAACCCAGACCCGCGGTTCGTCGGCAAGCTCATCGAACGGTGCGCGATCGAGCCCGATTTCTACGTGCGTGACATGCTTACGTGGGCGCTCACCCGCCACTCATCGTCGGTGACGGTTCCGAAGCTCGTCGATGAGCTCCGCTCGGAGCGTGCGCAGGCACGCAGCCAGGCGTTGCACACGCTGTCCAAGATCGGGGATCGGCGAGCGTGGCCGGCGATCACACGGGCGCTTTTGACCGACGCCGACGACGAGGTGGCGCGGAGCGCCTGGCGGGCGGCGGTCGTCCTCGTGCCCGAGGGTGAAGAATCCGAGTTGGCCGCGGTGCTGGCGACACAGCTTGGGCGCGGCGGGCGCGAGACGCGGTTGAGCCTCAGCCGGGCGCTGATCGCGCTCGGTGAGGTGATCGTGCCGGTCCTGCACGCCGCGATGACGGATCCCGGCCCTCGCGTGCGTGAGCACGCGATCGCCACCGAGCGGCTGTTGCGCGACCCGGAGGCGGGATTCGAGTTCGCGGTCGAGGAGGCCAAGCGCATCGCGGTCCTCGGCACGACCGGCCAGGAGGGGTGACAGGTGGTGTTGATCGGTGAGGTGGCACGACGGTCCGGGGTCAGCGCCCGCATGCTCCGGCATTACGAGTCGCTCGGCCTGGTGCGGCCAACGGGTCGTACCGAGGGCGGCTATCGGGAGTACTCCAGCGAGGACATCCGGCGAATCTTCCATATCGAGAGCCTGCGGTCATTGGGGATGTCGCTGCGTGAAATCGGGCGCGCGCTGGACGATCCCGGCTTCAAGCCCTCGGAACTCGTCGACGACCTCATCCGCCAGACGCGGGAACGCATCGCGAGTGAGACGGAACTGCTCACGCGACTGCGCCGGATCGGTGCCGCGGAACCCGCCGGCTGGGAGGACGTCCTGCGGATCGTGGCGCTGCTGCAGGCCCTGGGATCGGAGAGCGCAGGGAAGCGCCAGCGCGCGGCCCTGTCCTCAGCCGAAGAGGTTCCGGTGCCGGTGGAGGCTCTGGCCGAGGCGGCGCTGAGCGAGACGGACCCGAACGTCGCCGGAGCCCTTCGATGGGCTCTGGCGCGATCGGGCGACGGCGCATTGGCGCTGCTGGCGGAGGGCCTCGGCGCACCCGTAGCCGAGGTGCGGAAACGTGCCGTCCAGTCCATCGCCGAGATTCCGGACGGCGAGGCGACCGCACTGCTGCGGGACGCCCTCACGAGCTCCGACGTCGTGGTCCGCAGGTGTGCGGCCCTGGCGCTCGGGGCACGTGGAGCAGCCGACGCGGTCCCGACGCTCATCGACATGATCGTCGAGGGGGCGAACGACGCCGATGCCGCCGATGCGCTGAGCGCGCTGGCGGGTGATCCCGCGTTGGCGGATCAGATCGCCACCAGGCTCGTCGACCGCCTCGCCCAGGGTGACCTTGGATCGTCCGCACGGCTACGGCTGGCACAGGCGCTCGCGGACATCCCGGGGATCACGACGTCGCGTGCCCTCGCGGACCTGTCGAACGACGAAGACCGCGCCGTTGCGCTCACCGCGACATACATCCTCAAGCTGCGCGACTCGCGATAACGGCTCTCCTGGGGGCGGGCTCGGCGGACGGTGCTCGGCGCTTCCGTCTGCTCATCCCTCCGGCTCGGCAGCACAGTGCCGGCGGTACCAGGAAGGTCAGCCCAGACCGGGCCTGGCGAGTGACCGCGTCGCCATGACGGCGACGGCCAGCGGGAGGAGCGCCACGACGGCGGTCGCCACCGCGGTCCCGGGCGCGGCCGCGACGAGATGGCCGTTCACGAAGCCCAGCGGCAGCAGGATCAGCAGCCGCGCGGCGAAGGCCAGGCCGATGGCAAGATGCGGCCTCAGCCTGCCGAGGTAAGGCGTGAGCAGCAGCGTCCCGAGCAGCCCGCCCAGCCCGGATGCCGAGATGAGCAGGCCGTAGCCGTCGGCGTTCACGTCGAGCACGTCCCTGGAGAAGACGGGATAGAAGACTTCGAGGGCTCCGCTGATCGTCAGGAGGGAGAAAGTCGTCGCCATGATGAGGAGGACACCCCTGGTGCGCCGCAGCAACGCGAAACCGGCGGTCACGCGCCAGGTCGGTGACCTGTCCTCCTTTCCGGGGAGGCGGCGATCCGGCTCGGCAACGCCAGCGCGGTGCACCCCATGATGACGAAGGTGGCCGCGTTCGCCAGAAAGGCCGGTCCCACTCCGGCCACGGTGACCACCACCCCGGCGAGTGCCGGCTCCAGCCATTCCGAGGTGTCCCATACGACTGACTGCAGCGTCGAGGCCGAGTCCAGGTCCTCGTCGTCGACCAGCGCAGCACGCTCATGTGAGGTCTTCTCCGGTCTTCTCCATCGACCGGATGATCTGGGTATAGCCCGTGCAGCGGCAGATGTTCCCGGACGGCGCCCCGGCAGCGCTCATCGACTCGTGCCTCAGCCACCAGGAGCCGATCGTGATCATGCCGGGGGCGCGGAATCCGCACGGGAAGGCCCCGCCGCGACTCGTCGCGCCTCCATCTGCTCCGGTGTCCGGGCGGAGCCGCACGCCGTACCCCAAGACGCAGGATTGTGTAGATCGTCTGGATCGCTAAAGTTCCGTCATGCACTCCCTCCTCGCCCTGCTCACGGCTGCCGCCCTTGCCGGTCCGATTCCCTCCGGGCACGCCGCGCTGACCAGGAACCCGCTCTACAAGACCGGGCCCCTCCCCGACGTGACCTGCGAACAGCCGATCTACACCACCACGACCTACGAGAGCGTCAAGAGTTACACCCAGATCCTCGCCGACTGCTTCGACCAGCTCTGGAGCACGAAGGTCCGCAAGGCGGGCATCGCCTACCAGAAGCCGAAGCTCGTGGTGCAGCAGGGCAAGGACATCAAGGGCTGCGGCACGAGGTATCGGCCGGGAGACACCGACAGCCTCTACTGCATCAAGACGAAAACGATCTACTTGTTCTCCCATGAGGTCGTCGAGGGCAGGGAGCTGGAAAACGGCGAGATCCTTCTCAACCTCGCGCAGATGTACGGCTTCCACGTCCAGAACCACCTGGGCATCCTCGCCCAGGAGGCACGCGAGTGGAGGAAGCTGTCCAAGAAGGCCCGGCTGGAGCTGAGCGACAGGCTTTACCTGCAGAACTTCTGCCTGGCCGGGGCGGGCGCCGGAGCGGCGTGGGAGTCGCTGGAATCCCTGTACAACACGCCCCTCACCACCATGATGGGCTTCTACACCATGACGGGCGGCGACATGCCCGGCTACGGCACCGCCAAGAGCCGCCGCCACTGGATGACGCGCGGGTACGAAGCCGCCTCACCGGGAGTCTGCAACACGTTCACCGCGCCGAAGTCGCGCGTCGGCTGACGATGCTCTGCGGCCTGCCATCGTCTACTTGGCTACTCACGGTCGGTCGCGCCGCCGAGCAGCCACAGGGACGCCATGGGCAGCGCCTTGAGCCTGTAGCCGAACGGCAGAACCTGCTCGCCGGTATACAAGACGAATCCCGCGCGAAATCTCGTTCCCAGCCGGTCGGCCAAGTGGCGCAGACCGCGAAAGTCGTCCCCGCGGACGGTCTCCGTGGACTTGATCTCGATGCCGATCACTTCACCGGACGCATGCTCCAGGACGACGTCCACCTCGACTTTGTCGCGATCCCGGTAGTGGAACAGCTGGACGGGCTCATTGGCCCAGGTCAGCTGGCGTGCCACCTCGCCGATCGCGAAATTTTCGAGCAGCGGGCCGACGGGGGCCGTGACGTCCCTGGCGCGATCGGGTGACAAGCCGATGAGCCGGCCGCCGAGTCCGCTGTCCGTGACGATCAGTTTGGGCGTGGATATGGCGCGGCGGGTGAGGTTCGAGGACCAGGCTGGTATGCGCTTGATGACGAAGACCAGCTCCAGGAGCTCCAGATAGCGGGAGAGCGTCATCCTGGGGAGCCCCACGTCGCAGGCGATCGACTGGACCACGGCCAGGCCTCCCATCCGGGCCGCGATGACGCTGAGAAGCCGCCTCATCTCCGCGGGGCGCTCGATGTCTGAGATCTGGCGGACGTCGCGGGTGATCAGATCGGTGATGTAGGAGTCGAAGAATCTGTTCCGCCTGCGCCCCGGATCCCGCCGGACCGCCTCGGGGTAGCCGCCACGCAGCGCCCTGTCCACGTAATCGCGCTTGCGAAGCGGGCAGGGCCTCATGGCGACATCGGATCCATGCGTGAAGACGTGGTCCACGAATCCGTCTGGAGCGTTGTCGATCTCTCCTTGAGACAGCGGCCACAGCTCGATGGTCTCCGTCCGGCCGGGCAGAGCGTCAGGGAGATCACGCAGGCCCAGGATGCGCGCGGAACCGGTGAGGAGAAACTGGCCGGGCCGGGGGTTCCGATCAACCTCGCGTTTGATGGGGAGGAGCAGTTGCGGGGCACGCTGGATCTCGTCAATCATCAAGAGCCCGTCATGCCGAACGAAGGCGACCGGATCCTCCTCGGCCGCGGCCAAGACCGCGGGGTCGTCCAGGTAGAGTTGATGGGCGTTGTCCGTCCGGGCGGCGATCAAGCTCGCCAGCGTGCTCTTACCGACCTGCCGAGCACCGTTCACGATCACGACCCGCGTGTCCGCCAGCGCTTCAAGCGTCATCGCTTCAGCGCGCCTCGGGAACAGGGATGGTTTCGTCATATCGCGTACGTTACTGCAGCTCAACACTCCTATGTGGGCGTTCTGCCGAAGCTTTTATGGGCATTCTGCGCATCATCTGTGGGCGTTTTGCCGGGGTAGGCATGGGCGTTCTGCCGGTCCATGCGTCCACAGATGACCTCGCGGATCCGTACCAGGGATGAGAGCTGTCGCCGGTGGTCAGGTTGCGGCGGATCAGCAGCCGCCGGTAGCCGCCGGGCTCGGCTTGGTCGATGCGTGCTCAGGCCCAGGCATACCAGCGCGGTCCCTTGACACCCTGACCGGCGCGGTAGCGGTGCCGGTGCCGATCGGCCACGCCGGCGGCGATGCGCATCCGTCCGCCTCGCGTACTCCGCCCCGCGCCCCCCTGACACCATCGGCCCCAGCAGGGCGATCCCCGCATGTACCCGCCGTGCTGGTAGCCCTGGATCCTGCGGGCGGCATGCACCACTCGTCTAGCATGGGCCCACCAGTCGATGGACCGGGGACGGTCGCGGTACGCCAGGGAGTATCCGATGCTTGACCCCATGTGGCGCGGGAACGGGTCGAAACGGCGGAGGGCGCACCGGAAGGTCGTGATCTCCGTTCTGGGGGCGGTCATCCTGTCGCTCGGAGTCGTTGCCGCACCCTTTTTCCTCCTCGCTTTCCTTCTTGGCGGAGGGTGGGCCGGCTGCGCATCGGCTGATCATCGATTAGAGGAACCGCTGATGAGCCTTCCCGTCTTCGGTGTGCGCCCGTCCGGAGTTCACCTTGACGGCGAGCGGTATTCGGGATGCGACGACGACGGCGGATTTGCTTTTGCGGGCCAACATTATCGACCGATGCCGTCGCGAGACGATGTCAAGGCGTTCTATCGGAGCGTCGTTGCCGCAGACGGCTGGGCTCCGGTCGATGACCACGACAGGATGGACGAAGGCCTGTGCTTCTTGAAGAAGATCAACGGTCTCGACGCATACCTCGTTTTGTGGTTCCCCCATGAATATGACAGCAAAATCGATGATGCGGTATATGCGCTGGAGGTGAAGGCAAGCCGGTATGGGCCCGCGGGTTGCTGACGGCGAGGGCGGCGACAACGCCTGACGCGCGTCGAGCGTATGGCGGCAGCGATGCGCACCCGTCCGCCTCGCCGTACTCCGCCCCGCGCACCCTGGCACCGATCGGCCCCCAGCGGGGCCGATCCCCGCATGCACCCGCCGTACCCCTCCGCGCCCCTCTGCGTGCCCGTCGCCCGGGCCCTCGAAGACGTGCAAAAGGCCTGCACGGGCCCGGTAATCATCCCCTCTCGAACACTGGTCGGCCCTTGACGCCGGGTTGGAGCAGAGGTTCGCTGAAGTGTGGCCCAGGACGCCGTTGACCGGCAGTGACTCCAGTGCCTCCATAGCGCCGACGGCCGGAGAAAAGCGGATGATCTCTGGCGGAGATATCCATGGCAACCTATGAATATTGCTGCGGTGATTGCGGGCGATTCGAGGTACGTCTGCCGATAGGTACGGCTACGGCCGTACGGGATTGCCCTGAGTGCCACCGCCCCGCTCCCCGCGTCTTCTCCTCGCCGTACCTCAGCAGCGTGCCGCCGGCAGAGGCCGCCGCACGCGCCCGAGAAGAGCAGAGCCGGGAAGCGCCCGAGGTCGTCACGAGCGTGCCTCCCAAACGGCGCCGCGAGCAGCCGCCGCACCCCGCGCTGTCACGCCTGCCTCGGCCTTGATCAACAGAACAACGGCATCCACGCACACGCGAAACCAGCCACGCGCGAGGCCCACGGGGTTCCTGACACGGCGACAGGTACGCGCGTGCACCCGCTTGCGGGCGGGATCGAGCGCGGACGACGCCGATCGAAAACCCCTTACCAGCGTTAGGAGGTGCGTCGCTGATGGGAGCCGTCGGACTGCTCTACGTCGGCGCAGTTCTCTTCTTGAACGGAGTGATGCTCCTGGGCAAGGTCGAACCGCGCGCGGCAGGCGTCTTCAACCTCTTCGTCGGGGCGCTGCAGGTGATCACGCCCACCGTGCTGATCATCGCCAACCTCACCAGGCCGGCCGAGATTCTCGGCGCCTCGGGGATCTATCTCTTCGGCTTCACCTATCTCTACGTCGGCATCAACCTGCTGGGGGGATTCGACTCCACGGGAGTCGGCTACTTCTCTTTGTTCGTGGCCATCATGGCGCTCGGATACTCGTATGCGAACTTCCAGCTCCTGCGTGATCCGGCGTTCGGTGTCATCTGGCTCTACTGGGCCTTCCTGTGGTTCCTCTTCTTCGTGCTGCTGGGCTTGAAGCGGGAACGGATCACCAGGTACACGGGCTGGGTCACGGCGATCCAAGGGTGGGTCACGGCGGCGATCCCCGCGTTCCTGATCCTCACCGGCAACTGGCGGAACCCTCAGCTCTTCGCCGTCGTCCTCGCCGTTTTCGGCGTGGTGGTCTTCGCGGCGCTGTGGCCGCTGACCCGGGGACGCGAGGTCGCCGCGGCGGCATCCGGCGGGGAGGAGGAGGCGATGGGCGCGCGCGACCAAACACGTCGCCCCCGCTGGACCTGAGCCAAGTCGACCGCACAGCGGAAGTGGAGGTGACGAGACGAGACAAGGTCTGAGAGCACCACCAGCGAAGAAAGGCGTTCATCATGCCAAAGGTCGTATTCAGCGTCGATCAGTCAAAGTCGATGCGTGATCAGCAAGTACCAGGGCACAACCGATGGCACCCCGACATCCCCGTGGTGGAGATGGTGCGCCCTGGAGATGAGTTCCGGGTCGAATGCAGGGAATGGACCGACGCCCAGATCGGCAACAATGACTCCGCGAACGACGTACGGGACGTCGACCTGAGCCATGCGCACATGCTGAGCGGGCCGATCGGGATCGAAGGAGCCGAGCCGGGCGACCTGCTGGTCGTCGACATCCTTGACCTCGGTCCGGTCCCGCAGCAGGTCGGGGACGCGCCAGGACAGGGATGGGGATACACCGGCGTGTTCGCCAAGGCGAACGGCGGCGGGTTCCTGACCGACTACTTCCCCGACGCATACAAGGCGATCTGGGACTTCCACGGACTGGTCGCGACATCGCGCCATCTGCCGGGTGTGCGGTACACCGGCATCACCCACCCGGGACTGTTCGGCACCGCGCCGTCAGCCGAGCTGCTCGCGGCCTGGAACCGCCGGGAGCAGGCTCTCATCGACACCGATCCCGAACGGGTCCCGCCGCTGGGGCTCCCACCGCTGGCCCGAAACGCCCTCGGGGGTACGGCGAGCGGCGAGGTGGCGGAACGGATCGCCAACGAAGGCGCCCGCACCGTCCCCGCACGGGAGAACGGCGGCAACCACGACATCAAGAACTTCACCCGCGGGGCCAGGGTGTTCTACCCGGTCCACGTGAGGGACGCCAAACTCTCCGGAGGTGACCTGCACTTCAGCCAGGGCGACGGCGAGATCACCTTCTGCGGCGCGATCGAGATGGGCGGTTTCATCGACTTCCACGTCGACCTCATCAAGGGCGGCATGGAGAAGTTCGGTGTCACCACCAACCCGGTCTTCATGCCGGGCAACGTCGAGCCCCGGTACTCCGAGTTCCTGTCGTTCATCGGCGTCTCGGTCGACCACGACACCGACACCAACTACTACCTCGACGCGACGGTGGCCTACCGCAGGGCTTGCCTCAACGCGGTCGAGTACCTCAAGAGGTGGGGCTACAGCGGAGAGCAGGCATACCTGCTCCTCGGCTCCGCTCCGATCGAGGGGCGTGTCAGCGGGATCGTCGACATTCCCAACGCCTGCTGCTCGCTCTACCTGCCCACCGCGATCTTCGACTTCGACGTGCGCCCGAACGCGGAGGGACCGGTGAGGAAGGACCGCGGGCAGTGCGCCGTGACGAGTTAGCCGCTCAGCCGCCGCGCAACCGCCACGGCATGATGGATACGCCGCCGGAGCCGGCCGGCTCCGGCGGCGGAGCGCTCCCTTGGGGCCCTGCCCGGAAGAAGCCCGGGCAGGGCCCCACGTGTCGTGGACGGCCGTGCGAAGGGAGCCCGGTCCCGGACCTCCCGGGCCGCGAGCCCGCTTGGATCACGTTTCGGTAAAGGATTCCCCGGCTTTCGGAGCATGTGAGGAGTTCGGCCCTCCGCGTGCCTCATACGCCGGTCAGCAGGCCGGGCGAGCCGGGTACGGCCTCGGCGAGGCTCCTGACGATCGCGCCGCCGTCCTTCGCCACCGGTAACATCACCCCTCGAGCCCAAAAACGCGCAAAAAGTTGGTTATCATCACATATGACACCAGGTGGTGATTTATCGACAAGTCTGGGCGAGTTCAGCGCCGTGTCAGCGCCTGTCACGTCGAAGGGTTGATCAATGAACAACGACGCCGTGTGGGTCCGAAGCGTGACAGGCATGCAACTGCACCACACCACCGACCTGCAGGACGCCAGCCGGTTCCTGGGCAACGCGGTGATGGCGCTGCGGGCCGCTCACGTGCGAACCGGCGATGACCGGTACTCCGCTCTCGCCGCGCAGCTGAAGGCCGTGGCGGAGGAGACGCGGGTGCTGGAGAGCCAGGCGCGGGCACGCATGCGCGGGCTGCACTCGGCGGATCCCGAGCTGTTCGTCCGCTGCCGCGAGGGCGAGGAGCCGTGGCCCGACGAGATCCAGGCGGGGTTCATTCCACGCCACACCTGCATGGATCAATGCCTCTATCACGACCATGATGTGCTCGACGCCATCATGCAGTGCACGTGCGGGCAGCCTCCGTGCAGGGCCTGCGCCATCGGTGGCGCGCCCTGACGCTTGATTCCGCCGTGATGCTGGAGGGACGAGACCGGTGCGGGTATCCGCGCCGGTCTCGTCCTTTTCCGGGGTGACTTGCGAGGGCTTGTAAGGGGAGGGTCGCCGGTTTGGAGCCGGTGCCCGTCCTGGCCGAGCAGCATGCCCGAAATGCCAAGAGATGAGGCTTGACATCCGCATTGCCGGGCCTCAGTCTGTTGCGTATAGCGCTAGACGTTGCTCTTTGCGAAACCGAGGTGCGACACGATGATCCCAGCGTGCCCTCTCGCGTCACTCCCGCGAGGCGAGGCCATCCGCCTCGACGTCGATCCTCCCATCGCCGTCTTCCACACGGAGGACGGCGAGTTTTTCGCGATCGACGACACCTGCACCCACCAGGACGCCTCGCTGGCAGACGGATGGCTGGAGGGCTGCGAGGTCGAGTGCCCGCTTCACGCCTCCCGGTTCGACCTGCGCACCGGAGAGGTGGACGCCCCGCCGGCCAAGCGGCCCGTGCGCACCCACCAGGTCGTGGTCGAGGACGACGTCGTCTACGTGGTGCCCTCCGAGGCGCCGCCGAACCTGCCGCCTGGCGTCGCGCTCAAGGGGCAGGCATGAGGACCGTCTGCGTGGTCGGCGCCTCGCTCGCGGGGCTGCTGACCGCCAGGGCGCTGCGCGCCCAGGGGTATGCGGGGCGGCTGGTCGTGATCGGCGAGGAGCGGCACCGCCCCTACGACCGGCCCCCGCTGTCCAAGGACTTCCTCAGGGGCGCGCTCGGCGAGGCCGACCTGGCCCTGGAGGGCGAGGGCGAGCAGCTGGAGGCCGAATGGCGGCTGGGCGTCGCGGCCACGGGACTGGACGCGGCCGCGCGCCGGATCGAGCTCTCCGACGGCGGCACGCTCACCGCCGACGGCGTCGTCATCGCCACCGGAGCCGCCGCGCGCCGGCTGCCCGGCACCGAGGGGATGGCCGGGGTGCACACGCTGCGCACCCTCGACGACGCCCGCGCCCTGCGCGCCGACCTGCTGCGCGCCAGGCGCCTGGTGGTGATCGGCGGCGGGTTCGTCGGCGCCGAGGTCGCCGCGACGGCGCGCGAGCTCGGCCTCGACGTCACGCTCGTGGAGGCCGGGCAGGCTCCCATGGCCGCCGCCCTCGGGCCCGACATGGCCGCCCCCATCGCCGCCCTGCACGAACGGCGCGGCGTCCGCCTGCTGTGCGGCACGCAGGTGGCCGAGGTGACCGGCGGCGACCGGGTGGACGGCGTACGGCTCGCGGACGGCACCCTCCTGCCCGCCGACGTCGTGGTCGTCGGCATCGGCGCCACGCCCACCATCGCCTGGCTTGCCGAAAGCGGCCTGGACCTGGGAGACGGCGTCCTGTGCGACGAGGGCGGCGCCACCAGCGCGCCCGGGATCGTCGCGGTGGGCGACTGCGCCGCCTGGTACGACCCCGCGCTGGGCCGCCACCACCGCGTCGAGCACTGGACGGGCGCCCGCATGCGCGCCGTCGTCGCCGCCAGGACGCTGCTGTCCGGCGGCATCGAGCGGCCGGAGCCGCCGCGCCCGGCCTACTTCTGGTCCGACCAGTACGACGTCAAGATCCAGTTCATCGGCCACCCGCACGAGGCCGACTCGGTGAGCGTGGAGGCGGGCGACCCCGCGGAGGGCAGCTTTCTGGCCGTCTACCGGCGGGAAGGACTGCCGGTGGCGGTGCTGGGGGTCAACCAGGTCAGGTTGTTCACGCGGTGGCGCCGCCAGCTGGAGACCGCGCCGGTCCAGGCCGGCTGACACAGGAGTGGAAACATGGCTCATGAGGTACGCGGCGTCGTCGCCACGGGCAAGGGCAAGCCGGTCAGCCTGGAGACCATCCTGGTCCCCGACCCCGGCCCGGGCGAGGCGCTGGTGAAGGTGCAGGCGTGCGGCGTCTGCCACACCGACCTGCACTACCGCGAGGGCGGCATCAGCGACGACTACCCGTTCCTGCTCGGGCACGAGGCCGCGGGCGTGGTCGAGGCGGTCGGACCCGACGTGCGCGACGTGGCCCCCGGCGACTTCGTCATTCTCAACTGGCGCGCGGTGTGCGGGTCGTGCCGCGCCTGCCTGCGGGGCCGCCCGCAGTACTGCTTCGCCACCCACAACGCCACGCAGAAGATGACGCTGACCGACGGCACCCCGCTGAGCCCGGCGCTCGGGATCGGCGCGTTCGCCGACAAGACGCTGGTCGCGGCCGGGCAGTGCACCAAGGTCGACCCCGCCGCCTCGCCGGTCGCGGCCGGGCTCCTCGGCTGCGGCGTGATGGCCGGGCTGGGCGCCGCGGTGAACACCGGCGGCGTCAGCCGCGGCGACTCGGTCGCGGTCATCGGCTGCGGCGGCGTCGGCAACGCGGCCATCGCCGGATCGTGGCTGGTCGGCGCCACCACGATCATCGCGGTCGACGTGGACGAGCGGAAGCTGGAGTGGGCGCGCGGCTTCGGCGCGACCCACACGGTCAATGCGCGCGAGGAGGATCCCGTCGAGCGGATCAGGGAGCTCACCGGCGGCTTCGGCGCCGACGTGGTGATCGACGCGGTGGGCCGTCCCGAGACGTTCAAGCAGGCCTTCTACGCCCGCGACCTGGCGGGGACGGCTGTGCTGGTGGGCGTGCCCACGCCGGAGATGACGCTGGAGCTGCCGCTGCTGGACCTGTTCGGCCGGGGCGGCGCGCTGAAGTCCAGCTGGTACGGCGACTGCCTGCCCAGCCGCGACTTCCCCATGCTCATCTCCCTCTACCTGCAGGGCCGCTTCGACCTGGGCGCGTTCGTCACCGAGACGATCGGCCTGGGCGACGTGGAGGAGGCGTTCGCCAAGATGCACCGCGGCGAGGTCCTGCGCTCGGTGGTGACGCTGTGATGCGGGTCGAGCGCGTGGTCACCTCGGGCACCTTCTCGCTCGACGGCGGCACGTGGGACGTCGACAACAACGTCTGGCTGCTCGGCGACGACAGCCAGGTGCTCGTCGTCGACGCCGCCCACGACGCCGAGGCGATCGAGCGGGCGGTCGGCGACCGCCGCGTGGTCGCGATCGTGTGCACGCACGCCCACAACGACCACGTCAACGCCGCGCCCGAGCTGTCGGCGCGCACCGGGGCGCCGGTCCTGCTGCACCCGGACGACCAGGTGCTGTGGAAGCTCGCGCACCCCGCCGCCGAGCCGGACGGCGCGCTGGCCGATGGGCAGATCCTGCGCGTCGGCCGCTCCGCGGTCCACGTCCTGCACACCCCGGGGCACGCGCCCGGCGCGGTGTGCCTGTACGCCCCGGAGATCGGCGCGGTGTTCACCGGCGACACGCTCTTCCAGGGCGGGCCGGGCGCGACGGGCCGGTCCTACAGCGACTTCCCCACGATCATCGCCTCGATCAGCCGGACGCTGCTCACGCTCCCCGCCGAGACGGTGGTGCACACCGGGCACGGCGCCGACACCAGCATCGGAGCCGAGGCTCCGCATCTTGAGGACTGGATCCGCCGAGGGCACTGACCCGGCTCCCGAACCCCCGGCCCTGAGACAGAGGAGTAGTCCGTGACCGCCACAACAACCTCAAGCGTGATCCCCACCCTGCCGGGCCGCTACTACACCGACCCCGAGCTGTTCGCGCGGGAGCAGAAGGACATCTTCGAGTCGATGTGGTTCTGCGTGGTGCGCTCGGCGGACCTGGCCAAGCCGGGCGCGTTCAAGACCGTGCGGGTCGGCACCGAGTCCGTCCTGGTCACGCGGTCGCGCGACGGGTCGGTCCGCGCCTTCTTCAACGTCTGCCGCCACCGCGGCGCCCAGCTGTGCACCGAGGAGTCGGGCGAGGTCAAGCGGGCCTTCCAGTGCCCCTACCACGCCTGGACCTACGACCTGGACGGCAGGCTGGTCGCCGCGCCGAACCTGACCAAGATGGCCGACCTGGACCGCGAGCAGTACGGCCTGGTCAAGGTGCACGTGCGGGAGTGGCTGGGCTACGTGTGGGTGTGCCTGGCCGACGAGCCGCCGTCGTTCGAGCGCGACGTGCAGGGCGCGGTGGCCGAACGGCTGGGCGCGGTGGAGCTGATCGACAACTACGCGGTCGACCGGCTCGCGGTGGGCCGGCGCATCGTCTACGACGTCAAGGCCAACTGGAAGCTCATCGTCGAGAACTTCATGGAGTGCTACCACTGCGCCACCATCCACCCGGAGCTGACCGAGGTGCTGCCGGAGTTCGCCGACGGCTACGCCGCGCAGTACTTCGTGGGACACGGCGCGGAGTTCGGCGAGGAGATCCAGGGCTTCACCGTGGACGGCTCGCCGGGCCTGGATCGCATCCCGACGCTGAGCGAGGAGCAGGACCGCCGCTACTACGCGATCACCATCCGGCCGCAGGTGTTCATCAACCTGGTGCCCGACCACGTGATCCTGCACCGCATGTTCCCGCTCGCGGTGGACCGCACGATCGTGGAGTGCGACTGGCTGTACCTGCCGGAGGTGGTGGCGAGCGGCAAGGACATCGACAAGTCCGTCGAGCTCTTCCACCGGGTCAACCAGCAGGACTTCGACGCCTGCGAGCGCTGCCAGCCGACGATGAGCTCGCGGATCTACCGCGACGGCGGCGTGCTGGTGCCCAGCGAGCACCACATCGGCGGCTTCCACGAGTGGGTCGTGGACCGGATCGGCTGACCGTGGAGGAAGAACGGCCACGGGTCCGCCCGCCCAAGGACTGGGCGGGCGGGCTGCCCGCCGTGGGCCACGCCCTGGAGATCGCCCACCGCCAGATGGGCGTGGCCAGGACCGTGCGCACGCTGCTGCGGGTCAACCAGAAGAACGGCTTCGACTGCCCCGGGTGCGCCTGGCCGGAGGGCGAGCACCGCAGCCCGGCCGAGTTCTGCGAGAACGGCGCCAAGGCCGTCGCCGAGGAGGCCACCACCCGCCGGGTGGGGCCGGAGTTCTTCGCCGCCCACCCGATCGACGACCTCGCCACCCGCAGCGACCACTGGCTGGGGCAGCAGGGCCGCCTGACCGAGCCCATGCACAAGCCGCCCGGCTCCGCCCACTACCGGCCGATCGGCTGGGCGGCGGCGTTCCGGCTCATCGCCGAGGAGCTGCGGGCCCTGGGCAGCCCGGACGAGGCGGTCTTCTACACCTCCGGCCGCACCTCCAACGAGGCGGCCTTCGCCTACCAGCTGCTGGTGCGCCGCTTCGGCACCAACAACCTGCCCGACTGCTCCAACATGTGCCACGAGTCCAGCGGCGCGGCGCTCACCGAGACGCTGGGCATCGGCAAGGGCACGGTGTCGCTGGAGGACCTGCACCGCGCCGAGCTGATCTTCGTGGTGGGGCAGAACCCCGGCACCAACCACCCGCGCATGCTGACCGCGCTGGAGCGGGCCAAGCGCGCCGGGGCCCGGATCGTCGCGGTCAATCCGCTGCCGGAGGCCGGGCTGCTGCGCTTCAAGAACCCGCAGCGCCCCTCCGGGCTGGGCCGCGGCACCCCGCTGGCCGACCGGTTCCTGCAGATCCGGCTCAACGGCGACATGGCGTTGTTCCAGGCGCTGTCGCACCTGCTGCTCGACACCGCCGACCGGGCCTTCATCGAGGAGCACACGCACGGCTTCGCCGAGTGGGAGCGGCACGTCCGCGACCTGGACTGGGAGCGGGTGCTGGAGGCCACCGGCCTGTCCCGCGCCGAGCTGGAGGAGACCGCCCGCGAGGTCCGCGCGGCGGGCTCGGTGGTGGTGTGCTGGGCGATGGGCCTGACCCAGCACCGCAACGCGGTGGCCACCATCCGGGAGGTGGTCAACTTCCTGCTGCTGCGCGGCAACGTGGGCCGGCCCGGCGCCGGGGTGTGCCCGGTGCGCGGCCACTCCAACGTGCAGGGCGACCGCACGATGGGCATCTACGAGAAGCCCCCGGCGGCCTTCCTGGACGCGCTGGAGAAGGAGTTCGGCTTCCAGCCGCCGCGCCACCACGGCCTGGACACCGTCGAGGCGATCCGGGCCATGCGCGACGGCCGGGTGAAGGTGTTCTTCGGCATGGGCGGCAACTTCGTGCGCGCCACCCCCGACAGCGCGGTGACCGAGGCGGCGCTGCGCCGTACCCGGCTGACCGTGCAGGTGTCCACCAAGCTCAACCGGTCGCACGCGGTGTGCGGCGAGCACGCCCTGATCCTGCCGGCGCTGGGCCGTACCGAGCGGGACCCGGGCGGCTACGTGACGGTCGAGGACTCGATGGGGCTGGTGCACGCCTCGACGGGCCGGCTGGCGCCGGCCTCGCCGCACCTGCTGCCCGAGGTGGCGATCGTGTGCCGGCTGGCGCGCGAGCTGTTCGGCGAGGACCCGCACGTGCCGTGGGCGGACTTCGAGCGCGACTACGGCGTGATCAGGGACCGCATCGCCAGGGTGGTGCCGGGTTTCGAGGACTTCAACGCCCGCGCGCCGGAGGGCTTCGCCCTGCCCAACGCGCCCAGGGACGAGCGGCGCTTCCCCACGGCCACCGGCCGGGCCAACTTCACCGTCAACGAGCTGGAGGTGCTGCGGGTGCCGCCCGGCAGGCTGCTGCTGCAGACGGTCCGCAGCCACGACCAGTACAACACCACGATCTACGGCCTGGACGACCGCTACCGCGGGATCAAGGCGGGCCGCCGGGTGGTGTTCGTGCACCCCGACGACCTGGCCGAGCGCGGCCTGGCCGACGGCGAGGTGGTGGATCTGGTCAGCGAGTGGCCGGACGGCGAGCGCCGCGCGGAGGGATTCAGGACCGTCGCCTACCCCACCGCCAGGGGCTGCTGCGCGGCCTACTTCCCGGAGACCAACGTGCTGGTGCCGCTGGACTCGGTGGCCGAGACCTCCAACACCCCGACCTCCAAGAGCGTCGTGGTCAGGCTGGACCGGCGTAGCCCAGGCGGCGGCTGATCTCCTCGGCGCCGCCGATGAGGACCGGGGCCAGCTCGTGCATGCGCTGCTCGCTGAAGCGGTAGGCCGGGCCGGAGGCGCTGACCGCGGCGACGACCTCGCCGTGGTAGGCGCGGATCGGCGCGGCCATCGCGTTCAGGCCCTCCTCCAGCTCCTCCACGCAGTAGGCGTAGCCGGTCTCGCGGACGCCGGCCAGCTGCCGCTCCAGCTCGCGTGCGGAGGTGACGGTCCTGGGGGTGAACGCCTCCAGCTTGCCGTCCGACAGCAGCCGGGCGCGCTCGGCCTCCTCCTGGAAGGCCAGCAGCACCTTGCCGCTGGAGGTGGCGTGCAGGGGGGTGATCTGGCCGACCCAGTTGTAGGCCGTGACGGCCGACGGGCCGCGGACCTGGTCGAGGTTGACGGCGTAGGAGGAGCGCAGGACGGCGATGTTCACCGTCTCGCCGATCTCCTCGGCCAGCCGGTGGCAGACCGGGCGGGCCCGCTGCACGACGTCCATCTGGGTGCTGACCCCGCCGGCCAGGCGGATGATGCCGAAGCCCAGGCGGTACTTGCCGCGCTCGCCCGCCTGCTCGACCAGGCCGCGCGCCTCCAGCGCGCCGAGCAGACGGAAGGCGGTGGACTTGTGCACGTCGATCTCGGCCGCGACCTCGCTGACGCCGGCCTCGCCCCGCCGCGAGAGGATCTCCAGCACGCTGATCGCCCGGTCGACGGACTGGACGCCTCCGCTGCCGTTCTCGTTGCTCATGACGAAACTCTAAGTGCTCCAGGAAACCTCCGCAAAAGATCTGCTGTTGCGACTAGTGAAACGCGGTGCGTATAACGCTACGATTTGGGGAAACGTGCGATGAGACGAGGCACCATGACGTCACAGCAGTACGACTTCGTCATCGTCGGAGGCGGCTCGGCGGGCTGCGCCCTGGCCAACAGGCTCTCCGCGGACCCCGGCACGCGGGTGCTGGTCCTGGAGGCTGGCCGCCCGGACTACCCGTGGGACGTGTTCATCCACATGCCGGCGGCCCTGCCCTTCCCCATCGGCAACCGCTTCTACGACTGGCAATACGAGTCCGAGCCCGAGCCGCACATGCACGGCAGGCGCATCTACCACGCCCGCGGCAAGGTGCTGGGCGGCTCCAGCAGCATCAACGGGATGATCTTCCAGCGCGGCAACCCCATGGACTACGAGCGCTGGGCGGCCGATCCCGGGATGAAGCACTGGGACTACGCCCACTGCCTGCCGTACTTCAAGCGGATGGAGACCTGCCTGGCCGATCCGGGCACGCCGTTCCGCGGGCACGACGGGCCGCTGGTGCTGGAGCGCGGGCCGGCGGAGACGCCGCTGTTCACCGCCTTCTTCGAGGCCGTGCAGCAGGCCGGCTACCCCCTCACCGACGACGTCAACGGCTACCGGCAGGAGGGGTTCGCCCGCTTCGACCGCAACATCCGGGGCGGCAGGCGGCTCAGCGCGGCCCGTGCCTACCTGCATCCGGTACGGCACCGCCGCAACCTGACGGTCAGGACGCGGGCCTTCGTCTCGCGCGTGCTGTTCGAGGGCACCCGGGCGATCGGCGTGGAGTGCAACGGGGAGGTCGTCCGCGGCAAGGAGATCATCCTGTGCGGCGGGGCGATCAACTCGCCGCAGCTGCTGCAGCTGTCGGGCGTCGGCCACGCCGACGAGCTGGCCAAGCTGGGCATCCGCGCCGTGCAGCACCTGCCGGGCGTGGGGGAGAACCTGCAGGACCACCTGGAGGTCTACATCCAGCACGGCTGCTCCAAGCCGGTCTCGATGCAGCCCAACCTGCAGAAGTGGCGCCATCCCTGGATCGGCGCGCAGTGGCTGTTCTTCCGCAGGGGGCCCGGCGCGACCAACCACTTCGAGGCGGGCGGCTTCGTGCGCAGCAACGACGAGGTGGACTACCCCAACCTGATGTTCCACTTCCTGCCCATCGCCGTGCGCTACGACGGCTCCGCGCCCGCCGGCGGGCACGGCTACCAGGTCCACGTCGGGCCGATGTACTCCGACGCCCGCGGCACCGTGAAGATCAAGAGCGCGGACCCGCGGGTCAAGCCCGCGCTGCGCTTCAACTACCTGTCCACCGACCAGGACCGGCGCGAGTGGGTGGAGGCGGTCCGGGTGTCCAGGCACATCCTGGGCCAGCCCGCGCTGGCCGAGTTCAGCACCGGCGAGCTGTCGCCGGGGCCGCAGGTGCAGACCGACGAGGAGATCCTGGACTGGGTGGCGCGCGACGGCGAGACCGCGCTGCACCCCTCGTGCACCTGCCGGATGGGTGTGGACGAGATGGCGGTGGTCGATCCGGAGACCATGCGGGTGCACGGCGTGGAAGGGTTGCGGGTGGTGGACGCCTCGGTCATGCCGTACGTCACCAACGGCAACATCTACGCGCCGGTCATGATGCTGGCGGAGAAGGCGGCCGACCTCATCCTCGGCAACACGCCACTACCGCCCGAGCCCGTGGAGTTCTACCGCTGTAAATAATGGTCGCGCCTCCGGCGCTCCGTGCGAGGGGCGCCAGAAAGGCCCGGCCTTCCCTCGTCGCGGCGAGGGCGCTTGGGCGCCCTCACCGCTCCTCAGTCCAGGCCGGGCCGCGCCCCTCGCGTGGTGGCTGGCCGCCGTGAACAGGTTGTTCAGCGGAAGACGACTGTGCGGTTGCCGTTGAGCAGCACGCGGTGCTCGCTGTGCCACTTCACCGCCCGGGCGAGCACCTGCGCCTCGACGTCCCGCCCCGCCGCGATGAGGTCCTCGGGCTCGGCCTCGTGGTCCACCCTGATCACGTCCTGCTCGATGATCGGCCCCTCGTCCAGGTCGGCCGTGACGTAGTGCGCGGTCGCGCCGATGAGCTTCACGCCGCGCTCGTGGGCCTGGTGGTACGGCTTGGCGCCCTTGAATCCCGGCAGGAACGAGTGGTGGATGTTGATGGCGCGTCCCTCCAGCCGCTTGCACAGCTCGTCCGACAGCACCTGCATGTAGCGGGCCAGCACCACCAGGTCGATCTCGTACTCGGCGACCAGCTCCAGCAGGCGGGCCTCGGCCTCGGGCTTGGTGTCGGGGGTGACCGGCACGTGGTGGTACGGCACGCCGTAGGAGTCGGCCAGCGGCTTGAGGCCGGGGTGGTTGGACACGATCGCCGGTATCTCGATGTTGAGCCCGCCCACCTGCCGGCGGAACAGCAGGTCGTTGAGGCAGTGGCCGAACTTGGAGACCATGACCAGCGCCCTGGTCGGGGTGGCGGCGTCGTTGAGCCGCCAGGTCATCTGGTAGGCGTCGGCCACGTAGGTGAAGCCGGCGCGCAGCTCCTCCAGCCCGTGCTGCGCGGCGAAGTGGACGCGCATGAAGAAGCCGCCGCCCAGGCGGTCGTTGAACTGCTTGCTCTGCAGCATGTTGCCGCCGTGCTGCACCAGGAAGCTGGTCACCGCGTAGACGATGCCGGGCTTGTCGGCGCAGGAGACCGTGAGGATGAACTCGCGTCCGGGGTCGGGCCGGGGAGACATCGCACCTCCTGGTGTTGCGTATAGCGCATTAAGGTGATTTATACGCAACAGAGTGCTGGGGCGGGATGTCACAGTCAAGAGGGGTTTTGCCGCAGGACTCTTGACGAACCGCAAGGGGGAGGTCAATCCTGTTCCTTCATAAGCAGTGATTTGCGCCATACGCAACGATCAAAAGGTGCGCCGATGACCGACCTGTATATCGGCGGCACGTGGACCAAGCCGGCCGACGGCGGGCGGCGGAGCATTCGCTCTCCGGCCGACGGCAGCCTCGTGACCACGGTCGCAGAAGCCACCGCGACCGACACGGTGGCCGCCATCCGGGCCGCCCGGCGGGCCTTCGACCACGGCGAATGGCCGGGCACCCCGGCACGCGAGCGCGGCGAGCTGCTGCACCGGGTGGCCGACATCCTGCTGCGCGACCGCGACGCCTTCGCCCGCGCCGAGTCCGGCGACACCGGCAAGCGGCTGGTGGAAAGCGAGTACGACGTCGACGACTCCATCGCCTGCCTGCGCTACTTCGCCGGGGTGGCCGGCACCGACGCCGGCCGCGTGGTCGACACCGGCCGCGAGGACGCGATCAGCCGGATCGTCTACGAGCCGGTCGGCGTGTGCGGCCTGATCACCCCGTGGAACTACCCGCTGCTCCAGGCGACCTGGAAGGTGGCGCCCGCGCTCGCCGCCGGCAACACCTTCGTGCTCAAGCCCAGCGAGCTGACCCCCAGCACCTCGATCCTGCTCGTGCGCGCCTTGGAGGAGGCGGGCCTGCCGCCCGGCGTGGCCAACCTGGTCCTGGGCGCCGGACCGGCCGCGGGCGCGCCGCTGGCCGAGCACCCCGACGTCGACCTGGTGTCGTTCACCGGGGGAGTGGAGACCGGGCGCCGGATCATGGCCGCGGCCGCCGCCACGGTCAAGCGGGTGGCGCTGGAGCTGGGCGGCAAGAACCCCAACATCGTCTTCGCCGACGCCGACTTCGAGACCGCGGTCGACTTCGCGCTCACCGCCGTCTTCCTGCACTCCGGCCAGGTCTGCTCGGCCGGGGCGCGGCTGCTGGTGGAGGACTCCCTCCACGACGCCTTCGTGGAGGAGGTGGTACGGCGGGCCGAGCTGATCCGCCTCGGCGGCCCGGAGGACCCCGACGCCCATGCCGGGCCGCTCATCTCCGCCGAGCACCTGGCCAAGGTCGAGGAGTACGTCGCCGCCGGCCTGGCCGAAGGCGCGGTGCTGCGCTGCGGCGGCCACCGGCTGGACCGCCCCGGCCACTTCTACCGGCCGACCGTGCTGGACGAGTGCAAGCAGGGCATGCGCGTGGTGCGCGAGGAGTCCTTCGGCCCGGTGCTCACCGTGGAGCGCTTCACGACCGAGGAGGAGGCCGTCCGCCTCGCCAACGACACCGAGTACGGCCTGGCCGGAGCCGTCTGGACCCAGGACGCCGGCAAGGCGCAGCGGGTCGCGGGCAGGCTCCGCGCCGGCACGGTGTGGATCAACGACTACCACCCCTACGTGCCGCAGGCCGAATGGGGCGGTTTCAAGCAGTCGGGCATCGGCCGGGAACTCGGCCCGACCGGCCTGGACGAATATCGCGAGATCAAGCACGTGTGGCAGAACACCCGCCCGCGCCCCCAGCGGTGGTTCCCCGTGAACTGACGCTCCGCCGACCGCTCCGACGACCCAAGAGGTGGTCATGACTGTGCCGTCCGTGGCCAGAGACAGCAGGGCCGAACGAAGCAGTGCAGCCGACCCCGACCACACCCAGGCCCCGCCCGTGCTGGCCGTACGCGGGCTGTGGAAGGTGTTCGGCCCCAAAGCCGACAGCGTCGTCGGCAGCACGCTGCCCCGCGCCGAGCTCAAGGCGCGCACCGGCTGCGTCGCCGCCGTCCGCGACGTCTCCTTCGAGGTACGGCGCGGCGAGATGTTCGTCGTCATGGGCCTGTCGGGATCCGGCAAGTCCACGCTGGTGCGCTGCCTGACCCGGCTCATCGAGCCCACGGCGGGCGAGATCCTGCTGGACGGCGAGGACGTGCGCCGGGCCGACGAGCGGCGGCTGCGCGAGCTGCGGCGGCACCGCATCGCCATGGTCTTCCAGCACTTCGGCCTGCTGCCGCACCGCTGCGTGCTGGACAACGTGGCCTTCGGGCTGGAGATCCGCGGCGTGGCCAAGCCGGACCGGTACGCGCGGGCTCGCGAGGTCATCGGGCTGGTGGGCCTGGGCGGGTTCGAGAACTCCTACCCCGACCAGCTGTCCGGCGGCATGCAGCAGCGCGTCGGCCTGGCCAGGGCGCTGGCCGCCGACCCCGACGTGCTGCTGTTCGACGAGCCGTTCTCGGCCCTCGACCCGCTCATCAGGCGCGAGATGCAAAACGAGGTCATCCGCCTGCACCGCGAGGTCGGCAAGACGATGATCTTCATCACCCATGACCTGTCGGAGGCGCTCAAGCTCGGCGACCGCATCCTCATCATGCGCGACGGCGAGCTGGTCCAGGTCGGCACCCCCGACCAGGTCGTGGGCGCGCCCGCCGACGACTACGTCAGGGACTTCGTCAGCGACGTGCCGCGCTCGCACGTGCTGACGCTGCGCTGGATCATGCGCGAGCCGCAGCCCGGCGACGACCTGGACGGCCCGGTGCTCGGCCCCGACGTGGTGATCCGCGACGCCGTACGGGCGGTGCTGTCGGCCGAGCGGCCGGTGCGCGTCGTGGACGGCGAGCGGCTGCTCGGGGTCGTGACCAGCGCGGAGATCCTCGAAGTGATCGCCGGAGAGCAGCGATGACGGCCGTCTCCGTCGCCGCGGCCAAGGCACCCGCCCGAAGGCACCTGCTGCTCGTGGTGCTCGCCGCGTGGGTGCTCGGCTGGGTGGTGCTGCGCGGGCGCGACACGCTGGCGCTGGGCGGCGCCGAGCTCACCCCGCTGCACACCGCGCTGGGCGAGGGCATGGACGCCGTCGACGACAGCCGCAACAGCAACCCGTTCTTCCTCTACTTCGTCAACTACATCCGGCTGTTCATCGACGAGGCCGTGACCTTCGTCCAGGCCCTGATCAGCCAGCCGTCCTTCGGCCGCCCCGTGCCCGTGCTCGGCTGGCTCGGCGTGACCGGGCTGGCCGCCGGCATCGCCCTGCTGTACGGCAACCGCCGCGTGGCGCTGCTGACGGCGGCCGGCTTCCTGTCCTTCGGCGTGCTCGGCCTGTGGCAGGAGAGCATGGACACGCTGGCGCTGACGCTGACCGCGGTGGCGCTGTCGCTGGCCGTGGGCATCCCGCTCGGGGTGTGGGCCGGGCTCAGCGACCGCTTCAACCGGCTGGTCACCCCGGTGCTGGACTTCATGCAGACCATGCCGACGTTCGTCTACCTGGCGCCCCTGACCCTGTTCTTCCTCATCGGCCCGGCCAGCGCCACGGTCGCCACGATGATCTACGCGATCCCGCCGGCCATCCGCATCACCGCGCACGGCATCCGCCACGTCTCGCACGAGACGCTGGAGGCCGGGGCCTCGCTCGGCGCGACGGCCGCCCAGTCGCTGCGGCACGTGCGGCTGCCCATGGCCAAGCAGACCATCATCGTCGGCGTCAACCAGACCATCATGGCCGCCCTGTCCATGGCGACCATCGCGGCCCTCATCGACGCCCCCGGCCTGGGCCAGACCGTGCTGAAGGCGCTCCAGACGCTCGACGTCGGCACCGCGTTCAACGCCGGGCTGGCCATCGTCATCATGGCCGTCGTCCTGGACCGGGTGACCTCCGCGGCCAGCCGCCGCGTGGAGGCGGAGCGCCGCGCGGGCCGGCTGCGGAGCCCGCGCGGGCGCCGCCTGGAGGTGGCGGGCGTGCTGGGCGTGGCCGGCGTGCTGGGCTACCTGTCCTACACCTACGTGTGGGCGGCGGAGTTCCCGGCCGAGGCCAACCTCGGCTCCTACGTCCGCCGCGCCGCCGACGCCGCCAGCGTCTGGGTGCAGGACAACCTGGCCGCCTACACCGACGCCGTGAAGAACCTGCTCACCAACGCGCTGCTCAACCCCTTCGAGGCGCTGCTGACCGGCTCGCCCTGGTGGCTGGTGGCCGCCGCGGCCGTGGCCGTCGCGCTGCTCGTGGGCAACGTGCGGGCCGCCGTCGTCACCGCCGCCGGGCTGGCGGCGCTGGTGCTGCTCGGGCTGTGGCAGGACAGCATGGTCACGCTGGCCTCCACGCTGGTGGCGACCGTGCTGGTGATGATCCTCGGCGTGGTGGCCGGGGTGTGGATGGGCCGCAGCGACCGGGCCGACACCGTGCTGCGCCCGGTGCTGGACGCCGGGCAGACCATGCCGGCCTTCGTCTACCTGGTGCCCATCCTCGGCCTGTTCGGCCCGACCCGGTTCACCGCCATCATCGCGGCCGTCGTGTTCGCCGCGCCCGTGGCGATCAAGCTCGTCGCCGAGGGGATCAGGGGCGTGTCGGCGACCACCGTCGAGGCCGCCACGTCGGCGGGCGCGAGCACCTGGCAGCTCATCTCCAAGGTGCAGCTGCCCATGGCGCGCAGCGCCGTGACGCTGGCCGCGAGCCAGGGACTCATCTACGTGCTGTCGATGGTGGTCGTCGGCGGCCTGGTCGGCGCGGGCGCGCTCGGCTACGACGTCGTGGCCGGATTCTCCCAGCACCAGCTGCGGGGCAAGGGGCTGGCCGCCGGGCTCGCGATCGTCGTGCTCGGCATCGTCCTGGACCGCGTGATGCGGGCCGCCACCCAGCGGGCGGACGCGGCCTCGCACGGCGGAGCGCATCGGACATCCCATCGGAACTGAGAGTCAGGAGGACCAGGTGGCATTCGCAAGGAGCGGAAGGGTGAGGGTGGTCACGCTCGTGACGGGCGCCGGACTCCTGCTCACCGCGTGCGGCGGGGCCAAGGTCGGGGAGAGCGGCTCGGCCCAGAGCGGCGCGAAGACCGGCTGCGGCACCTTCAACCTCGCCATCAACCCGTGGGTGGGCTACGAGGCCAACGCCGCGGTGATCGCCCACGTGGCCGAGAAGCAGCTCGGCTGCAAGGTCGTCAAGAAGGACCTCAAGGAGGAGGTGGCCTGGCAGGGCTTCGCCACCGGCGAGGTCGACGCCATCGTGGAGAACTGGGCGCACGACGACCTGAAGAAGAAGTACATCGAGGAGCAGAAGGTCGCGGTGAACGCCGGGCCGACCGGCAACAAGGGCGTCATCGGCTGGTACGTGGCGCCGTGGATGGCCGAGAAGTACCCCGACATCACCGACTGGAAGAACCTCAACAAGTACGCCGACCTGTTCAAGACCTCCGAGTCCGGCGGCAAGGGCCAGCTCCTCGACGGCGACCCCTCGTTCGTCACCAACGACGAGGCCCTGGTCAAGAACCTCAAGCTGAACTACAAGGTCGTCTACGCGGGCAGCGAGACCGCGCTCATCAGCGCCTTCCGCCAGTCGCAGAAGGAGCAGAAGCCGATCATCGGCTACTTCTACGAGCCGCAGTGGTTCCTGTCGGAGGTCCGGCTGGTCAAGGTGAACCTGCCAGCCTACACGCCCGGCTGCGACGCCGACCCCGCCAAGGTGGCCTGCGACTACCCGCCGTATGAGCTCGACAAGATCGTCAGCAAGAGGTTCGCCGACTCCGGGAGCCCCGCCTACACGCTGGTCAAGAACTTCACCTGGACCAACGACGACCAGAACCTCGTGGCCAAGTACATCGCGCAGGACAAGATGACGCCCGAGGAGGCCGCCGCCAAGTGGGTGGCGGACAACCCCGGCAAGGTCAAGGCCTGGCTGCCCACCGGCTGACCCTCGCACCGGCCTGTGCCCGCCCGGCCCGATCGGCGACCCCGACCGGGCCGGGCTCGCGTGTGTCCGCGGCCGGTACGGCAGGCCGTACGAAATTGGACAAAACAGCTCTTGACACCCGCCTGGGGGCAGGCGACGCTTGTTGCGGAAAGTGCTCTAGGTTGCATATTTCGCAACAACGGAGGTGGCTATGACGGGCCCGAGCGTCGTCATCATCGGCGCGGGCGTGGTCGGCGCGGCTGTGGCCGACGAGCTGTCCGCCCGCGGCTGGACCGACGTCACCGTCGTCGACCAAGGGGACGTGCCCGCCACCGGCGGGTCCTCCTCGCACGCCCCCGGTCTGGTGTTCCAGATCAACGGCTCCAAGACCATGACGCAGCTGGCCCGGTACACCGTCGAGAAGTTCGTCGAGCTCGACAGCTTCCTCCAGGTCGGCGGGCTGGAGGTGGCCACCACCCCGGAACGGCTGGCCGAGCTGCACCGGCGCCATGGCTGGGCCGCCTCCTGGGGGATCGAGGCCCGCCTGCTGACTCCCGAGGAGTGCGTGGACAAGCACAGCCTCCTCGACCCCGGCAAGATCCTCGGCGGCCTGTTCATCCCCACCGACGGGCTGGCCAAGGCCGTCAAGGCCGTGGACGCCCAGCTGGCCCGGGCGCGGGCGCGCGGGGTGCGGGTGCTGCCCCGGCACGAGGTGCTCGACATCCGCACCCAAAGCGGCCGGGTCGCCGCGGTGGTGACCGACCAGGGCGAGATCCCCGCCGACGTCGTGGTGTGCTGCGCCGGCATCTGGGGGCCGCGCGTGGCCCGCATGGCCGGCATGGAGCTGCCGCTCACGCCGCTCGCCCACCAGCTCGCCTGGACCGGCCGGGTGCCCGGCCTGGCCGGCCAGGGCGCCGAGGCCACCCGGCCGATCCTCCGCCACCAGGACGCCGACCTGTACTTCCGCGAGCGCTACGACACCCTCGGCATCGGCTACTACGGCCACCGGCCGATGCCGGTCAGCCCCGACGACATCCTGTCCGTCGACGCCGCCGAGGTCATGCCGTCCGTGCTCACCTTCACCCCCGACGACTTCGCCGAGGCGTGGAAAGAGACCCAGGAACTGCTGCCCGCCACCCGCTCGGCCAAGGTCGAGGAGGGCATCAACGGGCTGTTCTCCTTCACCACCGACCACCTGCCGCTGATGGGCCAGTCGCGGGAGGTGCAGGGCTTCTGGGTGGCCGAGGCGGTGTGGGTCACCCACTCCGCCGGGGTGGGCCGCGCCATGGCCGAATGGCTCGTGGACGGCCACTGCTCCTCCTTCGACCTGCACGAGTGCGACGTCAACCGGTTCGAGCCGCACCAGCTCGCCCCCGACTACGTGCTGGAGCGCGGCTGCCAGAACTACGTCGAGGTCTACGACATCATCCACCCGCTCCAGCCGATGGAGCGGCCCCGCCCGCTGCGCACCAGCCCGTTCCACTCGCGCCAGCAGGAGCTGGGCGCGACGTTCCTGGAGGCCTCCGGCTGGGAGCGGCCGCAGTGGTACGGCGCCAACGCCCCGCTGCTGGAGGGGCGGCAGATCCCGGCCCCCGGCGACTGGGCCGCGCAGTACTGGTCGCCCATCGTGGGCGCCGAGGCGCTGGCCACCCGCGAGGCGGTGGCCATGTACGACATGACCGCGCTCAAGCGCCTGGAGGTGAGCGGGCCCGGCGCGCTGGGCTTCCTCCAGCGCGTGACCACCGGCGACCTCGACAAGTCCGTCGGCTCGGTGACCTACTGCCTGCTGCTCGACGTGGACGGCGGCATCCGCAGCGACATCACCGTGGCCCGGCTCGGCCCCTCCCACTTCCAGGTCGGCGCGAACGGCAACCTCGACCTGGACTGGCTGGAGCGGCACCGCCCCGGAGACGTGTACATCCGCGACATCACCCCCGGCACCTGCTGCGTCGGCGTCTGGGGGCCGAAGGCGCGCGAGATGGTCCAGCCGCTCACCCCGGCCGACCTGACCGCCCTGCGGTACTTCCGCGGCACCCGCACCTACATCGGCAACGTGCCCGTCACCATGCTGCGCCTGTCCTACGTCGGCGAGCTGGGCTGGGAGATCTACACCACCGCCGACATGGGGCTCAAGCTGTGGGACACGCTCTGGCGGGCGGGCCGGGACCACGGCGTCATCGCCGCCGGCCGCGGCGCCTTCACCAGCCTGCGCCTGGAGAAGGGCTACCGCTCCTTCGGCGCCGACATGACCTTCGAGCACGACCCCTACGAGGCGGGCCTCGGCTTCGCCGTCAAGCTGGACAAGGGCGACTTCCTCGGGCGCGAGGCGCTGCTGGAGCGCAGGGAGCGGGTCACCCGGCGGCTCACCTGCCTGCTCGCCGACGAGGTGGTCATGGGCAGGGAGCCGGTCTACGACGGCGATCGGCCCGTCGGGTACGTCACCAGCGCCGCCTACGGCTACACGGTCGGCGGCGCCATCGCCTACGCCTGGCTGCCCGCCGAGCTCGCCACCCCCGGCCAGACCGTCCACATCGGCTACTTCGACCGGCGGGTCCGGGCCGTCGTCGCCGAGGAGCCCCTGTTCGACCCGGCGATGAGCCGGCTGCGCGGTTAGGAGGACGCACATGATCGACACGCCGCTGGACGCCCCGCTGGAGACGGCCGACCCGGAGATCCACGCCGCCATCACCGCCGAGCTGACCCGCCAGCGCACCACGCTGGAGATGATCGCCTCCGAGAACTTCGCGCCGGCCGCCGTCATGGCCGCCCAGGGCTCGGTGCTGACCAACAAGTACGCCGAGGGCTACCCGGGCAGGCGCTACTACGGCGGCTGCGAGCACGTGGACGTGGTCGAGCAGCTGGCCATCGACCGGGTCAAGAAGCTGTTCGGCGCGGAGGCGGCCAACGTGCAGCCGCACTCGGGCGCCCAGGCCAACGCCGCGGCCATGGCCGCCCTGCTGGAGCCCGGAGACACCATCCTCGGCCTGGACCTGGCCCACGGCGGCCACCTCACCCACGGCATGCGGATCAACTTCTCCGGCCGCCTGTACAACGTGGTCGCCTACCACGTACGGCAGAGCGACCACCTGGTCGACATGGACGAGGTCGAGCGGCTGGCCCGCGAGCACCGCCCCAGGCTGATCATCGCCGGCTGGTCGGCCTACCCCCGGCAGCTGGACTTCGCGGCCTTCCGCCGCATCGCCGACGAGGTCGGCGCCTACCTGCTGGTGGACATGGCGCACTTCGCCGGGCTGGTCGCGGCCGGGCTGCACCCCTCGCCGGTGCCGCACGCCCACGTCGTCACCACGACCACGCACAAGACCCTCGGCGGGCCGCGCGGCGGCGTGATCCTGTCCACCGGGGACCTGGCCAAGAAGATCAACTCGGCGGTGTTCCCCGGCCAGCAGGGCGGGCCGCTGGAGCACGTCATCGCCGCCAAGGCCGTGGCGTTCAAGCTGGCCGCCGAGGAGGCGTTCAGGGAGCGGCAGCGCCGTACGCTGGAGGGCGCCCGCATCCTGGCCGAGCGGCTGACGGCCCCCGACGCGGCCGCCGGGGTCAGGGTGCTCACCGGCGGCACCGACGTCCACCTGGTGCTGGTGGACCTGCGCGAATCCGAGCTGGACGGCAGGCAGGCCGAGGACCGGCTGCATTCCGTGGGCGTCACCGTCAACCGCAACGCCGTGCCGTTCGACCCCAGGCCGCCCATGGTCACCTCCGGGCTGCGGATCGGCACGCCCGCGCTGGCCACGCGCGGCTTCGGCCCCGCCGACTTCCGCGAGGTCGCCGACGTCATCGCGGCGGCGCTCCAGCCGCGGGCCGACCTGGCGTTCCTGCGCGGCCGGGTCGAGGCGCTGGCCGCCAAGTACCCCCTCTACGGAGGAGCCGCATGATGCAGCTGCCCGAGCACCCGGACTGGCTGTGGGAGAGTGCCGCGCCGAAGCGCTCCTACGACGTGGTGATCGTCGGCGCGGGCGGGCACGGCCTGGCCACCGCCTACTACCTGGCGAGGAACCACGGCATCACCGACGTCGCGGTGCTGGAGCGCGGCTGGCTGGCCGGCGGCAACATGGCGCGCAACACCACGATCATCCGCTCCAACTACCTGTGGGACGAGAGCGCCGGCATCTACGAGCACGCGCTGAAGCTGTGGGAGACCCTGGAGGAGGAGCTGGACTACCCGCTGCTGTTCAGCCAGCGCGGCGTGCTCAACCTCGCCCACAGCCTGCAGGACGTGCGCGACAGCGTGCGCCGGGTGGAGGCCAACCGGCTCAACGGCGTGGACGCCGAGTGGCTGGACCCCCGGCAGGTCAAGGAGGTCTGCCCGATCGTCAACATCTCGCAGGACGTGCGCTACCCGGTGCTCGGGGCGACCTTCCAGCCGCGCGCCGGCATCGCCAAGCACGACCACGTCGCCTGGGGCTTCGCCAAGGCGGCGGCGGCGCTCGGCGTGCACTTCGTCGAGAACTGCGAGGTCACCGGGCTGCGCGTGAGCAACGGCCGGGTGACCGGCGTGGAGACCACGCGCGGGACCATCGGCGCGGGCCGGGTCGCGCTGTGCGCGGCCGGGCACACCTCCGTCGTGGCCGCCACGGCGGGCATCGACCTGCCGCTGCAGAGCCACCCGCTCCAGGCGCTGGTGTCGGAGCTGCTGGAGCCCGTCCACCCGACGGTCGTCATGTCCAACGCCGTCCACGTCTACGTCAGCCAGGCCCACAAGGGCGAGCTCGTCATGGGCGCCGGGATCGACGCGGCCAACTCCTACCGCCAGCGGGGGGCCTTCCACATCATCGAGCGGCAGATGGCCGCGGCCCTGGAGCTGTTCCCCGTCTTCGCCCGCGCCCACGTGCTGCGCACCTGGGGCGGCGTGGTGGACGTCTCCCCGGACGCCTCGCCGATCGTCGGCCTCAGCCCGGTCGAGGGCCTATACCTCAACTGCGGCTGGGGGACCGGCGGCTTCAAGGCCACCCCCGGCGTGGGCTGGTGCTTCGCGCACACCGTGGCCCACGACGAGCCGCACCCGCTCACCGCCCCCTTCTCCCTTGACCGATTCGTCACCGGGGCGCTCGTCGACGAGCACGGCGCCGCCGCTGTCGCGCACTGATGACGCGCACTGACGACGAGCACTGAGGACGACACGATGCTGCTGATCCCATGCCCATGGTGCGGCCCTCGCGACGAGGCCGAGTTCCACTACGGCGGGCAGGCCCACGTCGCCTACCCGCAGGATCCGGCCGCGCTCTCCGACGAGCAGTGGGCGCGCTACCTGTTCTTCCGCGACAACCCCAAGGGGGTCTTCGCCGAGCGCTGGAGCCACTCGGCGGGCTGCCGCCGCTGGTTCAACGCGCTGCGCGACACGGCCACGAACGAGATCCACGCGGTCTACCGGGTGGGCGAGCCGAAGCCGGTGACCTCATGAGGCGCGAGAGCGGCGGTCGCGTCGACCGCTCCCGCGTGCTGCGCTTCACCTTCGACGGGCGCGAGTACACCGGCCACCCCGGCGACACCCTCGCCTCGGCGCTGCTGGCCAACGGCGTGCGGCGGGTGGCCGCGAGCGTCAAGCTGGGCCGCCCGCGCGGGGTGTTCTCGGCGGGCAGCGAGGAGCCGAACGCCCTGGTCCAGGTCGAGACGCCCTTCCCGGAGCCCATGCTGACCGCCACCACCGTCGAGCTGTACGACGGGCTGGCCGCCCGTGGCCTCGCCGGGCGCGGGCGGCTGGCGAGCGAGCCCGACCCGGCCCGCTACGACGCGGTCCACGCGCACTGCGACGTGCTGGTGGTGGGTGCGGGACCGGCCGGGCTGGCGGCGGCACGGGCCGCGGCGGCGACCGGAGCCCGGGTCATCCTCGCCGACGAGCAGCCCGAGCCGGGCGGCGGCCTGCTGGGCACGGCCGAGACCGTGGACGGGACGCCTGGCGCCGAGTGGGCCGCCGCGACGGCCGCCGCGCTGGAGGAGCTGCCCGACGTGCGGGTGCTGCGCCGTACCACCGTCTTCGGCTACTACGACGACAACTACCTGGTCGCCGTCGAGCGGCGCACCAACCACCTGGGCGCGCAGGCCCCTGCCCACGTGGCGCGGGAGCGGATCTGGCGCATCCGGGCGCGGCGCGTCGTGCTGGCCACCGGCGCGCACGAGCGGCCGATCGCCTTCGCGGGCAACGACCTGCCCGGCGTGATGCCGGCCGGGGCCGCCCGGACCTACCTCCACCGGTACGGCGTGCTCCCCGGCCGCCGGGCGGTGGTCTTCACCGCCAACGACAGCGCGTATGCCGCCGCGCTCGACCTCGCCGACGCGGGCGTGGACGTCGCGGCCATCGTGGACGTCCGGCAGGCCCCCGGCTCCTGCGCGACCCGCGCCCGCGAGCGCGGCATCGAGGTGCTGACCGGCCACGTCGTACGGCAGGCGCACGGCGACGGCCAGGTGGACGGGGTCGTCGCCGGCACGGACGGCGGCGACGTGCTGGAGGAACGGCCGATCGACGCCGACCTGCTGCTGGTGTCGGGCGGCTGGAGCCCGGTCGTGCACCTGTTCAGCCAGTCCGGCGGCAGCCTGCGCTACGACGAGGAGCTCGGCGCCATGCTCCCCGGCCGGTCACGGCAGGCGGTGGAGGTGGCCGGGGCCGCCAGGGGCGTGTTCACGTTGGAGGCGTGCCTGGCCGACGGCGCCGGGGCGGGGGAGCGGGCGGTCTCCGGCACCGGTCCCGCCCCCGTCGAGCCGTCGCCGCCCGCGGGCGTGCCGTACTGGCTGGTCCCGGCCGCCGACTACTCGGCGCACTTCGTGGACCTGCAGCGCGACGTCACGGTCGCCGACGTGCGCCGCGCCACCGGCGCGGGGCTGCGCTCGGTCGAGCACGTCAAGCGCTACACCACCGCCGGGACGGCGCACGACCAGGGCAAGACCTCCGGCCTGCTGACCACCGCCGTCATGGCCCACCTGCTCGGCGTCCCGGTCGCCGACCTCGGCGTCACCACGTTCCGCGCGCCGTACCTGCCGGTCAGCTTCGCGGCGCTGGCGGGGCGGGACCGGGGCGAGCTGCACGACCCGGTCAGGGTGACCGCCCTGCACGAGTGGCACGTGGCCAACGGCGCGCTGTTCGAGAACGTCGGCCAGTGGAAGCGGCCCTGGTACTACCCGCGTCCCGGGGAGGACATGGAGGCGGCGGTGCTGCGCGAGTGCCGGGCGGCGCGCGAGCAGGTGGCCGCGATGGACGCCTCCACGCTCGGCAAGATCGACGTGATCGGGCCGGACGCCGGGGAGTTCCTGGACCGGCTCTACACCAACCTGATGAGCACCCTCAAGGTCGGCGCCATCCGCTACGGCGTGATGTGCCGGGCCGACGGGATGGTCTTCGACGACGGCACCGTCATCCGCCTGGCCGAGGACCACTTCCTCGTCACCACCACGACCGGCAACGCCGCCGCCGTGCTGGACTGGATGGAGGAGTGGCTGCAGACCGAGTGGCCCTCGCTGCGGGTGTACTGCACGTCGGTCACCGAGCAGTGGGCCACGGTCGCCCTGGTCGGGCCGCGCTCGCGCGAGGTGCTCGCCCGCCTGGCGCCCGGCCTGCCGGTCGGCGCCGCGGAGTTCCCGTTCATGACCTGGCGGGAGGCCGAGGTGGCCGGGCTGCCGGCGCGGGTGTGCCGGATCAGCTTCTCCGGCGAGCTGGCCTACGAGATCAACGTGACCTCGTGGGACGGCCTGCGGCTGTGGGAGGCGATCATGGCGGAGGGCGTCACGCCGTACGGCACCGAGACCATGCACGTGCTGCGCGCCGAGAAGGGCTACCCCATCGTCGGCCAGGACACCGACGGCACGGTCACCCCGCACGACCTGGGCATGTCGTGGGTGGTGTCGAAGAAGAAGCCCGACTTCGTCGGCAAGCGGTCCTTCGGCCGCGCCGACACCGCCAGGCCGGACCGCAAGCAGCTCGTCGGTCTGCTTCCGGAGGACCCCGCCTTCCTGCTGCCCGAGGGGACCCACCTGGTGGCTCCCGAGACGGTCGGGCCCGGGCGGCGGCTGCCGGAGCCGCCCGTGCCGATGCTGGGACACGTGACCTCCAGCTACCGCAGCGCGGCGCTGGGCCGTACCTTCGCGCTCGCCCTGGTCAAGGCCGGGCAGTCCCGGTACGGCGAGCGGTTGTACGCGCCCGTCGGCGACACGCTGGTGCCCGTGACCGTCACCTCGCACGTCCTGTACGACCCGGAAGGAGCACGTCGTGATGGCTGAGCGCACGAGCCCGGCGGCGGCCTACGCCGAGCGGTTCGCCGCGGCCTCCGCCGGCGGGCGGGTGCGGCTGGCGGAGCTGCCGTTCCTCACCCACGTCAACGTGCGGGTGGACCCGTCCAGCCCGCCCGCCGAGGACCTCGGGGCCGCGCTCGGCGTGCCGCTGCCGGTCGAGCCCAACACCACCGCGGTCTCCGGCGAGGTCACCGTGGCGTGGCTCGGCCCCGACGAGTGGCTGGTGGTCGCGCCGGAGGGCTACCGGATCGAGCTGCTGCGCAAGGCCCTCGGCGAGCGGCACGGGTCGGTCGTCGACGTGTCCGCCCACCGCACCACCCTGCTGGTGGCCGGGCCGCGGGCGCGCGACGTGCTCGCCCACGGCTGCTCCCTGGACCTGCATCCGCGCGAGTTCGGGCCGGGGCGGTGCGCGCAGACCATGCTCGCGCGGGCGCAGGTCGTGCTGCTGCCCGAGGAGGACGGCTGCCGCGTGCTGGTGCGCTCCTCCTTCGCGGGCTACCTGGCCGAGTGGCTGCTCGACGCGGCGACGGAATACCTGCGATGAGCATCGGCGTCTTCGACCTTTTCAAGATCGGTATCGGTCCGTCCAGCTCGC
>NZ_MSZZ01000075.1 GCF_002093975.1 Thermoactinospora rubra | reverse complement strand
GCTTGACAGCCCACAGCCTCTCTTAACTACCCGGCATTGAGCCTAACCCCGCGAACAGCCCCGGAAGGCGCCACGGCGGGAACGGCTAGAAGAGCGTCTGCGGGGTGGCGCCGTCCAGGACGCGGATCACGCCGAACTCGCCGTCGTAGCCGGGCTCCTTGGTCACCTCGCCACGCCGCAGCCGGCCGACCGCCTGGGCGAGCGGCGGCGACTGGGCGGCGATGTCGTCCAGCGGCACCTCGCCGAGGATCGCGAGCTCCGAGCCGAGCGCGGCCACGAGCCGCTCGGTCTCGGCGCTCGCCTTCTTGCTCTTGGCGCCGACGCCGAGGGTCTCGGCCACGAGGTCCGGCAGCGGGACGAGGTTGCGGAACCCGGCCGCGCCGCGCGGGCGCGCGCCCGCGGGCCGGTCGGCCAGGTCCTCGACCCTGCTCAGCACGCCCACCGTGAGCTTCTTGCCGCACACCGGGCAGAGGCCGCCGAGCTTGCGCGTCTCCTCCGGGTCCAGACGCACCCCGCACTTGCGGTGGCCGTCGACGTGGTACTTGCCCGCCTCCGGGAAGAACTCGATCGTGCCCTCCAGGCCCGCGCCGGTGCGCAGGGTCTTCAGGATCGCGAAGTAGTCCAGATCGGTGTCGAACACCGTCGTCTCGCGGCCGACGATGGGCGGGGAGTGGGCGTCGGAGTAGCTGACCAGGCGGTAGCCGTCCAGGGCGGAGACCCGCCAGTTCATGGCGGGGTCGCTGGACAGCCCGGTCTCCAGTGCGAAGATGTGGCCGGTCAGGTCGCCGAAGCACTCCTCCAGCGTGTCGAACCCCGACTTGGAGCCGAACACGCCGAACCACGGCGTCCAGGCGTGCGCGGGCACCAGGTAGGCGCCCTCGCCGCAGGCCAGGGTCGTCTCCAGCAGGTCGCGCGAGCTCATGCTGACGGTCGGGCGGCCGTCCACGCCCAGGTCGGCGACCTTGGCGAGGCGCCGGTTGAACTCCTCGACCTGGTCGAAGCCGGGCAGGTAGACCAGGTGGTGGATCTTGCGGGCGCGGGCGCCCTGGGAGTAGACGGTGGAGATCTCCACCGACAGCATGTACCGCACGGGCGCGGCGGCCACGCTGCCGGGGAGCGTGGCGGAGATCTCGCGGTCGAGGTCGTCCCTCAGCCGGAACAGCCCCGGCTCGGCCGGCACGAGGTCCCGGCGGAGCTGCTCCAGCCAGGCCGGGTGGGTGAAGTCGCCCGTGCCCATCAGCGTGACGCCCTTGCGCCGCGCCCACCAGGTCAGATGCTCCAGGTCGCTGTACCTGCTGCAGGCGTAGGCGTACCGGGAATGCATGTGCAGGTCGGCGTGGAAACGCACCGTGACTCTCCCGTCGCTCCGTATCCAGGGTTACCAGGTTGCCGGTGGCGCGACGCCGAAACGTCAGGACCGCCGGTTCCGGATCATGATGGCGGCGTTGAGCGCGGTGGCGAAAGCGGTCCAGGCGGTGTAGGGGAGCAGGGCCGGCCCGGCCCGCCGGTCGGCGCCGTGGCGGCGAGGTTGACGGCGAAGGACGTCCGGCTATCGGTCATCTTCATGACCTAACCCCCGGCGCTCGCCGTACACCTCGCGAGGGCCCCTAGGATCCCGCTATGACCAGCTTCGCCGACCTGGGCGCCGCCAAGTACGTGCTGCTGACGACGTTCCGCCGGGACGGCCGGGCGGTGGCCACGCCGCTGTGGGTGGTTCCCGACGGCGACGGGCTCGCGGTGTGGACGCCGGTGGACAGCGGCAAGATCAAGCGCGTGCGCCGCAACGGCCGGGTCACGGTGGCGCCCTGCGACTTCCACGGCAACGTGACCGGACAGGCCGTCGAGGGACACGCCCGGATCGGCGAGCGCGCCGACACCGACCGGGTGCGCCGCGCCCTGGGGCGCAAGTACGGCCTGACCGGCCGGCTCACGGTGTGGGGCAGCAAGCTGCGGCGCGGCGCGGACGGCACGGTGGCGATCCTGATCTCGCCCGCGACCCCGCGATGACCGGCGCCGGAGATCTCAGCGATCCGCCCCCGCCGCGGCGGGCGTCATGGCGGTGAGGCGCATGCGGCGCGACCGGCGCGTCGGCTCCAGCACGATCGTGCGGGTCGCCTCGGGCACGTGGCGCAGGTCGTGGGTGATGAGGATCGTCGTGCGCCCCGCCATCAGGCGCCTCAGCGGCTCCATGATGCGCGCCGCGGTGGCCGAGTCCAGGCCGGTCATCGGCTCGTCCAAAACGAGCACGGGAGCGTCGCGCAGCAGGGCGCGGGCGATGGCGATGCGCTGGCGCTGCCCGCCGGACAGCAGCCTACCGCGCTGCCCCAGCTCGGTGTCGTACCTGCCGGGGAGCCGGGTGATGAAGTCGTGCGCGCCGGCGAGCTTGGCGGCCTGGACGATCTCCTCGAAGGTGGCGTCGGGCCGGCCGTAGGCGATGTTGTCCCGCACGGTCCCCGAGAAGAGCAGGGTCTCCTGCTGCAGGACGGTGACGGCCTCGCGCAGCGAGGCGCGGGTGATGTCGCGGATGTCCGTGCCGTCCAGCAGGATGCGCCCGCCGGTGGGGTCGTGGAAGCGCAGCAGCAGCTTGGCCAGGGTCGACTTGCCCGCGCCGCTGGGGCCCGTGACGACGACGAGCTCGCCGGGCTCGATGCTGAAGGACACGTCGGCCAGCGTGGGCGTGGTCCGGTTCGGATAGGTGAAGGTGACGTGCTCGACGTCGATGCGGCCGAAGGGCCGTCCGGCCAGGGGCCTGGCGGCCGGGCGGTCGGTGACGCCGGGGCGGGCGCGGAGGATCTCGATCACGCGGTCGGAACCCGCCGCCGCCTCGGAGATCTCCAGGGCGAGCTGTCCCAAGCCCTGGATCGCCGGGTAGAGGTAGGCCAGGTAGGCGGCGAAGGCCAGCAGCCCGCCGATGGTGAGCCGGCCGGCCGCGATCTCCCAGGCGCCGAAGCCGAGGATGACGATCAGGCACGTGGTCTGCAGCACCTGGACGGCCGGGCTGTACAGGCCCGACAGCCACGCCTGCGTCATGTTGGCCCGCAGCCAGGCCAGGCCCTGGCGGTGCAGGTGCCCGGCCTCGGTGTCCTGGCGGTTGTAGGCCTGCACGAGGGCCTGGTTGGCCAGGCTCTCCTCGATGACGCTGTTCATCACGCCGTTGCTGAGCCGCTCGCGGCCGGCGGCGGTCCTGAATCTGGCCGCGAAGAGTTTGGAGACCACGATGAAGGCGGGGACCAGCGCGAAGGTGATCAGCGCCAGGTCCCAGCGCACGACGAACGCTGCCCCGGCGAAGAAGATCACGCTGACCACCGTGGTGAACGCCCTGACCAGCCCGGAGCCGACCAGCTCCTCGATGGCCTCGATGTCGTCGGTCAGCCTGGCCATCAGGTCGCCCAGGCGGCGCTTGGTGAAGAAGTCCGGCGAGAGCGTCTGCAGGTGCGCGAACACGCGGTTCCGCAGCCTGAGAAGCAAGCGCTCGGCGCCGAGGGCCGTGGTGTAGGTCCCGGCGAAGGAGACGAGCCCGGCGACCGCGGCCAGGCCGAGCCAGGTGAACGCGGGCGCCCAGAAGGCGCCCAGGTCGTTGCGGGTGAGGACTTGGTCGGTGATGACGGCGAACAGCCCGATCGCCGCGACCTCGCACAACGCCGCCGCGATGGCGAGGACGGCGCCGAGCGCGAACAGCTTGCGGACGCCTCGGGTGTCCGGCCAGAACTCGGCGAGGGCCTTGCGGATCGCGACCGTGGGAGCGACCTGCGTGATCGGCTCGACCGGGCTGATCTCTTCCCAGACAGGGCGCGCCCCCGTGGGCCCTGTCTGAGAAGAGAAGGAGAGCCGGCGGGTGGTCCGCCGACCCTCCATCGCTTTGCCTACCATCACCACCACCAGCGGCGACGGCAGCCGCACCTACGCCAGCCGCAACGGCGGCGCCAGCCCCAGCCGCGACGCCAGCCCCAGCCGCCGCCCCAGCCCCAGCCGTCCCAGTCGTCCCAGCCAGTGGGCGTGCCTCTTGGAGCCATGATTCCCCCCGATGAGTGAGCTGCCTGGTGCAGGAGACTCTCCTGCGTGACAAATAGGACATTAGCCCTCAAGAGGCCATATAGCTACACATAAAGGGAGTATTGGAGAGCCCTTGGCAGAGTGTCCCCGGAGAGGCATGACGGCGTGAAAAATCGATTCACCACGCCTGTAGCCGGAAAGCCTGGCCGTATCGGAAAAATAGGGCGAAATTCAACTACCGGCTCCGAGTCCGGAATCAAGGGCGAGCGCTCGGCGTTTGCCGGACACAGAGATACTTGTGACGATTTCTCGACGTTTGTCAAGCGCGGGTGGGCATACGGCGCTAAAGGCCCGCCGGCGGCCACGGGGCGAACGCCGGGCAGACGCTCGTCAAGTGGCGCTCCAGCCGTCTCCGGCCTCCCCACCACCTCGTCAACTAGATGTCATAGTAGAGAGTCAAGTCAGCGGAGGGCAAGGAGGGCGGGGGGTTCGCGTGGCCGCGAACCCCCGGAAGATCCGGTCTTGAGGCGGTCGGAAGGCCCCGTGTCAGCCGGTGGGCCCGGCGTCCGCGCGGACGACCTCCTGGTCCTGCCGTGCCTGCTCTTGCCTCTCGGCCGCCACGGGATCTCCCGGCGGATCGACCGGGTCCACCGGAACGGGCCGCGGCGTCTCCCTGAGCTCCACGCCCGCCCGCTGGGCCACCACGTCGCTCTCCCCGCCGACCCCCTCGACCGCTTCGGGAAGGTCCTTCCGCTCTTGCTCCTCGCTCGCATCCATGGCCGCCTCCTGCCCTGGCGTCCCGCCCTTATGTCGGAGGTCAAGACGCCGTCAGCACGCGGTATGGCAGGCGGATCGCCGGTGCGCCGGCCCGTACGCCTGTACTACTGCACGTAGTCGTTCTGCTCCATGGCGCGTACGGCGTCGCGTCCGCCGGGCACGTCACTCGTCGTCGAAGCCCCGGGCGGCCAGGGCCTCGCCCAGCGTGTCGGCGTGGCGGAGGGCGCCCACCACGAGCGGGACGCCGAAGGCGCGCACGCTCCACTCCACGCCCCGGGCGCGCTGCGCCTCCCGTACCCGCGTGGCCAGGCCGGAGACGACCGGCACGCTGCGTACGGCCAGCGACAGCAGAAGCGACAGCCGGACCGGATCGACGCCGGCGAGGCGCAACGGCGACAGCACCCGCTCCAGGCACGCCATGACGGCCGACGTCCTGGTGGTGACGGTGACCAGGCCGGCGAGGGCGACGGCGACGACCACGCGCAGGGTGGTGGCGACGGCCTGGGCCGGGGTGGCGAGCAGGAACTGCATGGCGAAGAGCGCGAGCGCGAACCAGCGGACGGGCCGCACCTGAGCCCAGGCGGCCGCCGCGCCCACCCCCGAGACCGCGTACAGGGCGGCCACGACGGCCGCGGCCCCGGCCAGCGCCCAGGGCGAGCTCAGCAGGACCACGACGGTGCAGCACGCCAGCAGGCCCGCCAGCTTGGCCCCGGCCGGCAGGCGGTGCAGCACGGAGTCGCCGGGAATGTAGGCGCCGGTCATGCCATGAGCTTGCGGTAGTGGCGGATGGCCTGCTCCGGCTCGTCGTCGGCCACGACGCGGCCCTCGTCGACCACGAGGACCCGGTCGAAGCCGGCCAGCAGGTCCAGGTCGTGGGTGGCGACGAGGATCCGCTGCGGGAGCGCCCGGAGGATCTCGGCGACGTGGCGGGAGTGGCGCAGGTCCAGCAGCGTGGTGGGCTCGTCCATGACCAGGATGTCGGGGTCGAGGACCAGCACCGAGCACAGGGCCAGCAGCTGCTTCTGGCCGCCGGACAGCTGGTGGGCCGGGTGGTCGGCGTGGTCCTGCAGGCCGTGTTCGGCCAGCGCCCGCCGTACCCGCCGCTCGATCTCGGCCGCGGGCAGGCCGGAGCGGCGCAGGGAGAAGGCGACGTCCTCGGCGACCGTGGGCATGACGATCTGGGCGTCGGGGTCGGTGAACACGAAGCCCACCCGGCGCCGGATCTTGGCGGCCTGGCGGCGCGTGTCCATGCCGAGCACGGTGACCGCGCCCTCGGTCGGCGTCACCAGGCCGTTCACCAGGCGGGCCAGCGTGCTCTTGCCGGACCCGTTGGCCCCTACGACGCCGACCCGCCGCTCGCGCAGCGTGGCGGTGATCCCGCGCAGCACCTCGCGGCCGCCCAGCCGTACCCGCACATCCGAGAACTCGATCACTCACACCACCTCGAACAACGCGGCCACGCCCAGCCCTCCGCCGACCGCGGCCGCCGCCAGCCCCAGTGTTCCCGATGGCGCGTGTGCTCCGACCAGCCGGGAGAACAGCCGGGTGACGACGACCGCGCCGCTGGCGCCCCACGGGTGGCCCAGCGCCAGCGAGCCGCCGTCGGCGCACACGCGGTGGTCGTCGGCGCCGAGCGGATCCAGGCCGAGCGCGTCGCAGACGGCCAGGACCTGCGCGGCGAAGGCCTCCACGATCTCGATGGCGGCCACGTCGTCCAGGCTGACGCCGGCCTTGCGCAGGACCTTGCGGACGGCGGGCACCGGTCCCCAGCCGGGCAGAGCGGGATCGCAGCCGACCACCGCGCCCGCGCGCAGCGCCAGGCCGGGCAGCCCGTGGCCGTCCGGCACGATGGCCACGGCCGCCGCGCCGTCGCTGACGGGGGAGGAGTTGCCCGCCGTGACCGTGCCGCCGGGGACGAAGGCGGCGGGCAGGCGGGACAGGGTTGCCGTGGTCAGGCGGCGGGGGCGCTGGTCGTCCACGCGGCCCTCGATCGGGACGACCTCCCGGTCGAAGCGCCCGGCGGCGCGGGCCTCCAGCGCCCTGGCGTGGCTGCGGCAGGCGTAGGCGTCCTGGCGTTCCCGGCTCACGCCGTACGCGGCGGCCAGGGCTTCGGCGGCGGGCCCCATGTCGGGGTCGGGGTATCCGTCGGGGGCGAAGGGGGCGCGCGAGTACGGCTCGGCCTGCCCGCGGCGGATGCGCAGGGGCGCGGTGGAGGCGCTCTCCACCCCGCCGGCCAGCACGAGCCCGGCCTCGCCGGCGCGGACGGCCTGCGCGCCGAGCAGGACGGCGGCCAGGCCGCTGCCGCACTGCCGGTCCACGGTGACGCCGGGCACCTCCTGGCCCAGGCCGGCGGCCAGGGCGGCGACCCTGGCGAGGTTGCCGCCGGGTCCCATGCAGTTGCCCAGCACGACGTCGTCCACCGGCAGGCCGGGGCCGTCCTTGGCCACCGCCTCCAGCACCGGGGCGGCCAGCCACTCCGCCGCGACCGTCTTGAAGGCGTGCCCGGCCGTTCCGATGGGGGTACGGCGGGCGGCGACCACGACCGGCGTCACCTCAGCCGCCACAGGCCGTCCTTCCCCGCGGCCACCCGGGCCGCGACCTGGGCGCGGGCGGGCTTGCCCGCGGGCGTGCGGGGCAGGCGGCGCATCGCGTACCAGCGCCGGGGGCGTTGGACGGGGTCGAGCCGCTCGCGCGCCACGGCATCCAGCGCCGCGCGCGACAGGGCGCCGTCCCAGCTCTCCACCACCGCCGCGACCACCTCGCCGAGCTCGGGGTGTGGCACGCCGACGACCACCGCGTCGGCCACGCCCGGCACGGCCCTGAGCACCGACTCGACGTCCTCCGGCAGGACGGTCGCGCCGCCGGTCTGGATCGCGCCGTCGCCGCGGCCCCGCACCCGCAGCGGCTCACCCGGCGTGTACGGCTCGGCCACGTCGCCCACGCTCGCCCAGCCGTCCGCGTCGCGGCGCATGGGGCCCGGGGCCCCGCCCAGGTAGCCGGCGGCCAGCCAGGGGGAGCGCGCCCAGACCTCGCCGCCGTGCCGTACCTCGATCTCGACCTCGGGGAAGGGGCGCAGCCCGCCCCCGTCGGGGTCGGCGGCCACGAACGACAGCTCGGTGGCGCCGTAGTAGGAGACGACCCTGATGCCCGCCCGGGAGGCCCGCTCCCGGACGGCGGGGTGCAGGGCCGCGCCGCCGACGATCGCGACCAGGCCGGGGCGGAGCGGACGGGCCGCCGCCGGCAGGGCGCCCAGCTGGTGGGGGACGAGGTGCACGGCGGTCACCTCCGGCCCGAGGTCGCCCGGGGACCAGCGGCCGGGCAGGACCGCCGTGGCGCCGGCGGCCAGGGCGTGCGCGGCGGCGAAGCCGTACAGGGAGGCCGTCAGCGGGCCCGGGACGAGGACGACGTCGCCGGGACCGATGCCGGTCAGGGCGTCGACGTGCGGGAAGGAGCCGGTCCACGAGGCGCGGGTGCGCACGACGGCGCGCGGCCGCCCGGTGCTGCCGGAGGTGAAGCAGGCCCACGCCAGGTCGCCGGGCCGCTGCCGGTCGACGTCGGGCCGGGCGGTACGGCACGCCGGCAGCGGCTCCTGGACCAGGCGGACGGGCCACGAAGACTCCTGGGCCGGGCGGGCCGGCCGCAGGGTGGCGAGCACGTCCGCGCGCCGGGCGGGACTCCAGGACGCGTCGCACAGCAGCGGCGTCGCCCCGGCCAGGTCGGCGGCCAGGGCGGCGACGAGCGCGTCCACCGGGTCGGGCAGGCTGATCGCGGCCAGTTCGCCGCGCCGCAGGCCGGGGGAGGCGGCCACGGCCCGCTCGGCCAGCTCGGCGTAGGTCAGCGACCGGCCGGGGCCGCGGACGGCGAGCCGGTGGGGCCGGTCTGCGGCGTGGCGCAGGACGTGGGCGGCTATCACCGCTGGGCCGCACCCGGCCTTGAGTCCTCGGCCTGCGGCGCCGCCGGAGCCACCGCCGGGTAGGCCCGCCGGACGCCGCCGGCGACCAGCGCGGCCAGCACCGCCTTGGCGACGTCGCCGGGGATGAAGGCCAGGCTGAGCAGCGCCGCCTTGCCGAGCCCGGCCCCGGTGACCGCCGCCTGCACGGGGATGCCGAGCCCGTAGATCACGCCGATGCCGCCCACCAGGCAGGCCGCCAGCAGCCGGACGAACCCGCCGCGCCCGGCCAGCCACCCCACGACCCACGCGCCGGGCAGCCACCCCAGCAGGAACCCGGCCGAGGGCCCGAAGAACACCCCCAGCCCGCCGCGCCCCCCGGCCAGCAGCGGCAGCCCCGCCGCGACCAGCACATACAGCACGAGGATCGCCAGCGCGGCCCGCCAGGGGCCGAGGATCAGGCCCGCCAGCATGACGCCGAAGGTCTGGAGCGTGATCGGTACGGCGTTGCCGAAGACGTTGAGCGCGCCCGGCAGGCCCAGCACGGCGATGAGGGCGGTGAAGACGGCAACTCTGGCCAGGTCGCCCGTGCCCAAGGTGAACGGCTTTGAACTCATGGCCCCGATTTCACACCATCTGAACAGGAAACCCGGTAGAGGGTTTCGACAACTTTCGCGCCACAGTTCTGACGGAGCCCTTCAGCGGCGCCTGAGCGTGACCGGCGGGCGTGGTTTCCCGATCTCGGGCGCGGGGGAGGTGCGTGGCGTTGGGGGGAGCAACCATGGCCTTCGAAGAGCTCAAGAAGAAGCAAAGCGTCATCTGGGGCACCGGCCCGTACGAGCGGCTGCCCGAGCACTATCAGCCGCTGATCGACCACATGGTCAGGGTGATCGGCCCCGGCCCCGGGCAGCGCGTGCTCGACGTCGCCACCGGCACGGGCGCGCTGGCCCTGCCGCTGGCCCGGGCCGGGGCGGACGTCAGCGGCTGCGACCTGGCACCCGCGCTGATCGAGACCGCCAAGCGGCTGGCCGCCCAGGAGGGGCTCGCCGTCGACTACCGCGTCGGGGACGCCGAGAGCCTGCCGTACGGCGACGCGAGCTTCGACGTGGTCACCTCCAGCATCGGCTCCATGTTCGCCCCCGACCACGCGGCGGTCGCCCGGGAGCTGGCGCGGGTGTGCCGGCCCGGCGGCCGGCTCGTGCTCGGCCACTGGAGCAGCGAGCGGGGCGTGGTCGACATGTTCAAGGTCATGGCGCCGTTCATGCCGGCGCCGCCGCCGGGGGCCGGCTCGCCGTTCCAGTGGGGCAGCCGCGAGTACGTCCAGGAGCGGCTGGGCGGCGACTTCGAGCTCGACTTCGAGGAGGGGGACGCGCCGCAGACCGGCTCGTCGGGGGAGGAGGTGTGGGAGCTGTTCTCCACCGTCTACGGCCCGACCAGGACGCTCGCCGAGTCTTTGGAGCCCGGGCGGCGTGAGGAGCTGCACCGCGCGTTCGTCGACTTCTACGAGGGGTTCCGCACCGACGGCGGGGTTCACCAGCCCAGGCCCTACCTCATCGTCAAGGGCACGAGGCGCTGACCCACGCCGCGCCGAGGACGTCGGCCGCCATCGCCCGGAGCTGGCCGGCCAGGCGGTCGGGCGGGAACAGCCACAGGCCCAGGGAGTCGGCCCCGGCGGCGAGCAGGCGCCGCAGCCGCTCCCTCACGTGGCCGGGATCGCCCGCCGCCGCGAACTCGTCGATCCAGGCGTCCTCGACGGCGAGACGCTCCCCCTCGGCCAAGGCGGCGACCCGCCGCCGGATCTCGGCGCCGTACGGCGACCGCCCCACCAGCGCCGTGTGCGCCTCCGCCGTCAGGAAGAACCCGACGGCATCCCGTACGGCATCGCGCGCCGCGCGCTCGTCGTCGGAGACCGACGCCAGGACGAAGGCCGTGACCGGCGGCGCGGGCCGTCCCGGCGGGGAGGTCACCTCCCGCGCCCAGGCCACGTAGGAAGGACCGGCGAGAACCGACAGCAGGACCCCGTCCGCCCTGGCCCCGGCGGCGCGGAGCGCGCGCTCGTTGACGGCTCCCATCCACAGCTCGGGCGGCTGCTCCGGCGCGAACTCCAGCCGGATGCCCGCGAGCTCGTGGACGCCGGCCCGGCGGTCCACCGTCGCGCCGTCCAGCAGTTCGCGCAGCACGTCGAAGGTCTCGGTGACCGCGGTCAGCGGACGGCCGGGCAGCAGCCCCATCTGCCCGAGCCAGTGCGTGTTGCCGAGCCCGACGGTGGCCCGGACCCGCCCCGGGTACGTCCTGGCCAGCCCCGCCAGCTCCATCGCGAGGATCGCGGGATGCCTCGTCATCACGCTGGCCAGCCCCAGGCCGGCGGGCACCGTGTGGGTGGCCGCGAGCAGCTGCGTGAGCCCGGACAGGCCGCCGGTGAAGAAGCAGTCCTCCGAGAACCACACCTCCCCGAAGCCGAGCCGCTCGGCCAGCGCCGCCCCCTCCGTCAGCTCCTCCGGCGGCGTGAGGCTGCCGAAGACGATCCCGATCCTGCCGATGTCCACCATGCGCTTCCCTCCACGCCCGGCACCCGCCCCTAAGCGGACGAGGTGTCCACTACGTCGCGACAACCGGACATGCCGTCCGCTTATTCCCTCGGCAGCCCGGCCCTGGCTCTGCTCGCCTTCGGGACCGGCGAGACCCCCGGGAGGGGCCGTCAGGGGAGCTCGGCGAAGCGCTCGACGTCCTGCGTGCGGCCGGAGACGATGATGACGTCGCCGTAGGTGAGCTCCGTCTCCGCCGTGGCGTAGGTGAACTCCTCATCCGGGCTCTTGACGGCCACCACGGTCACGCCGTACTTGCGCCGCAGCCCGCTCTGGCCGAGCGGGACGCCGACGAACTCCTTGGGCGGGCGGGTCTTGGCCATCGCGAAGTTCTCGTCGACCTGCATGTAGTCGAGCATCCGGCCGCTCACCAGGTGGGCCACCCGCTCTCCCATGTCGTGCTCGGGGAAGACGACATGGTGCACGCCGATGCGGCTCAGGATCCGGCCGTGCTGGCGGCTGATCGCCTTGGCCCAGATGTCCGGGATCTCCAGCTCGACCAGCAGGGACGCGGTCAGGATGCTGGCCTCCAGGTCGGTGCCGATGGCCACGACGGCGCGGTAGAAGTCCGCCACGCCGAGCTGGCGCAGCGCCTCCATGTCGGTGGAGTCGGCCTCGACGATCTGGGTGATGTGGCCGGCGAGGCTCTGCACGGTCTTGCGGCTGTTGTCGATGGCGAGCACTTCCGTGCCGCGCCGTACCAGCTCCAGAGCCAGGGAGCTGCCGAAGCGGCCCAGGCCGATGACGACGACCGGCTCGGTGTTCTTGTCAGCCAACGATCACTCGCTCCTCGGGTAGTTCGTAGCGCCGGGTCCGCTCCCGCAGGGCCAGCGCGGAGCCCAGGGTGAGGGGGCCGATGCGGCCGATGAACATCAGCAGGATCAGCAGGACGTGCCCGGGCGCGGTCGCATCGGCGGTGACGCCGACGGACAGGCCCACGGTGGCGAACGCCGAGATGGTCTCGAACAGGATCTGGTCCAGGCTGTGCGGGGTGAGCAGCATCAGCAGGTAGCTGGACAGCGCCACCAGCATGACGCCGACCAGGGTGACCACCACCACCTGGCGCTGCGCCGCCTCCGACAGCCGGCGGTGGCCGATGTTGACCCGGGACTCGCCGCGCAGCTCGGCCCAGATGATGAAGCCCAGCAGGCCGAAGGTGGTGACCTTGATGCCGCCCGCGACGCTGGCCGTGCCGCCGCCGACGAACATCAGCAGGTCCATGACCAGCCAGCTTGAGGGATACATCTGGGAGACGTCGATGCTGTTGAACCCGGCCGTGCGCATGGCGGTGGCGAAGAACGCCGCCAGCAGCTTGCCGGAATCGTCCAGGGGGGCCAGGGTGGCAGGGTTGCGCCACTCGGTGAGGAGCAGGAGCAGCGTTCCCACGCCCAGGAGGATCAGCGTCACCCACACCGTGACGCGGGTCAGGATCGACCAGCGGCTCGGGTGCCGCCAGGTCCGCGCCAGCTCGAAGACCACCGGGAACCCCAGCGAACCGATGATCACGGCGAGGGCGACGGGCAGCAGGATCCACGGGTCGGTGGCGAACCGCACCAGGCTGTCGGACCACAGGGCGAAGCCGGCGTTGTTGAACGCCGAGATCGCGTGGAAGGCCGCCAGGTAGAGCGCGCGGCCGAACGGCTCGCCGTACGTGGCCATGAAACGCGCCGTGAGCGCAACGGTGATGACCGCCTCGCAGGCCAGGCTGAACAGCACGACCCTGCGCACCACGTGCCGGACGTCGGACATGCTGAGCGCCTTGGTCTCGGCCTGCGCCAGGAGCCGGGCGCGCAGCCCGAGGCGGCCCGCGACCAGGATCGTGAACAGCGTGGCGAACGTCATGATGCCCAGCCCGCCGACCTGGATCAGCAAGGCGATCACGACCTCGCCGAACGTGGACCAGCGGGAGGCGGTGTCCGCCATGGTCAGGCCCGTCACGCACACCGCCGAGGTCGCGGTGAACAGCGCGGTCAGCACGTCGGCGGGCTCGCCGGAGGTGCTCGCGAGCGGCGAGGTCAGCAGTCCGGTGCCGGCCAGGATCGTCAGCCCGAAACCGGTGGGCGTCACCTGCGCGGGATGGTGGAACCGGTCCAGGAAGGCCGCCGTCCAGCGGCGGCGGGCAGCCGCTCTCCTCACGCCGACTCCTCTCCCTCACCCGCCGTCCCCGGTGGAACCACGCCGAAGCCCCGTCCCATGACGATATCGGTGGAGAAGTGCGGCACGATCGACCGCACCCGGACACATGCTGACAGGTGGCACGGCCGGGGACGCGCATGGGGTCGATCACATGTCGATCACATGAGGTAGCGCAGCCACAGGTACGGCGTGACCAGCGCCACCGTGACCACGGTGACGACGATCCCGTACTTGGTGAACTGCCAGAAGCTGATCGGCGTGCCGTTGCGCGCGGCGATGCCGAGGACCACCACGTTGGCCGCGGCCCCCACCGCGGTGGCGTTGCCGCCCAGGTCGGCGCCGAAGGCCAGCGCCCACCACAGCACCTGCCCGGGGCCGTCCCCGCCGGAGGCGTGCACCAGTTGCTCGACGATGGGGCTCATCGTCGCCACGTAGGGGATGTTGTCCACGATCGCCGACAGGGCGGCCGAGCCCCACAGCAGTCCCATGGTCGCCGGCCCGAGCCGGCCCCCGGTCGCCTCGACCGCGGCCTGCGAGACCTGCTCGATGACGCCGGTCTCCACCAGGGCGCCGACCATGACGAACAGCCCGGCGAAGAAGGTCAGCGTGGGCCACTCCACCTCGCGCAGCGCCTCCTCGGTGGTGACGCGGGTGGCGGCCACCAGCACCCCGGCGCCCAGCAGCGCCACCACCGACGGCTCGTAGTGCAGCACCGGATGCAGCACGAACGCCGCCATCACCACCGCGAGCACGGCCAGCGACTGCCACAGCAGCCGCCGGTCGCGGATCGCCGCCCGCTCGTTCAGCATCATGATCTCGGCGGCCCGGCCGGGGTCGTAGCGGAACGACCGGCGGAACATGACCCGGCACAGCGCGACGAAGACCACCATGAGGAGCACCACCATCGGCGCCATGTGGACCAGGAAGTCGTTGAAGGTCAGGCCGCCGCGGCTGGCGATGATGATGTTCGGCGGGTCGCCCACCAGCGTGGCGGCGCCGCCGATGTTGGAGACCATCGCCTCGGCGATGAGGAAGGGCGCCACCGGCAGCGCCAGCCGTTCGCAGACCAGGAACGTCACCGGGGCGATCAGCAGCACGGTGGTCACGTTGTCCAGCAGCGCCGAGGCCGAGCCGGTGATGACGACCAGCAGCGCCATCAGGCGGAAGGGATGGCCCCGGGCGCGCTTGGCGGCCCAGATCGCCAGGTACTCGAAGACGCCGGTCTCCTTGAGCACCCCGACGATGATCATCATGCCGAGCAGCAGGAAGACGACGTTCCAGTCGATCCCGGCGTGCTCGGAGAAGAACGCCGCCTCGGTGTCGGTGGCGTGGATGAGCAGCATGAGACCGGCGCCGCCCAGCGCCGCCGCAACGCGGTGGACCTTCTCGGTGGCGATCAGGGCGTAGGCGCCCAGGAACACCGCCACCGCCAGCCAGGCCGTCACCGTCATGCGGTCTCGCCCGGGAAGCGGACACGATGCACGCGCACGGCCGTGGAGGACCGCATCACCGGGCGCACCCCGAGCCGCGTGTCCCGGCTGGTCATGTCCGGCTTGCGGATGCGCTGGACCAGGTGCCACACGGCCTGGGCGCCCAGCAGCTCCTTGTCCGAGGCGATCGTGGTCAGCGGCGGCGAGGCGTGCGCCGCCATGGCGATGTCGTCGTAGCCGATCACGCTGACGTCCTCCGGCACCCGCAGCCCCCGGTCGCGCAGCGCGTCCAGGCCGCCCAGAGCCGACTCGTCGTTGGCGAAGAACACGGCCGTGGGCGGGGTGGGCAGCGCCAGCAGCTCCATCGTCTGCTCGTAGCCGGTGGCGGCGTCGAAGCGGCTGCGCCGTACATAACCCGGCAGGGGCCGCAGCCCGCGCTCGGCCAGCGCCCGCCGGTACCCCGCGAGCCGGTGCTCGGCCGGCAGGACGCCCTCCGGGCCGGTGACGATGGCCGGGGGAGGATCGGTGTGGCCCAGGTCGAGCAGGTGCCGGGCGGCCAGGTGGCCGCCGGTCTCGTCGTCGTGGCGGACGTGGTCCACGGGCAGGTCCGCCCCCGGGTGCTCCAGCAGGACGCACGAGACGCCCTCGGCGATGATGCGCCGCAGGTAGTCGTCGTCGCTGGCGAAGCTGAGCACGAGCAGCCCGCTCACCTGCCGCCGCTCCACGCACAGCGGCAGCCGCCCGGACGCCGGGTCGACCACCTCGTAGGCGATGGAGATGCCCAGCTCCGCGCACGCCTGCTGCGCGCCGAACAGGACCGGCGCGTAGTAGGGGTTGGCGGGGGAGAACATCTCGCTCATCCACGACACGAAGCCCACGGTGCCCACGTCGGCGGCGGGCAGGGCGGCCGCCCTGCGCTCGCGCGGCCGGTAGCCGAGCTCGGCCGCCGCCTCCAGCACGGCCGTCCTGGTCGCCTCCGTGACCCACGGCTTGCCGGCGAAGACGGCCGAGGCGGTGCCGATGGACACTCCGGCCCGCGTGGCCACGTCCTTCAACGTGGGTCGTCCCGTTGCTGCGCGCACCTGCCCTCGCTTCACTGAAGTTCAGCCAGGCTCACACGGTACGGCATGCCGTACCGCAACCGCGGCTCAGCGCGCCCAGTCCATCGGGGCGGGCGGCTCGAAGGCCGAGCTCAGCTCCACGGGCTGCCCGGTCTCGTAGGACTCGCGGACCGCGCAGAGGATCTCCACGACGTGCGCGGCCTGCCGGCCGGTGGCCCGGTGCGGGCGGCCGGTCCTGATCGCGTCGGCCAGGTCGCGCACCGCACGCCCCCACTCCACGCCCCGGTACGGCTCCCGCACCGGCTCGACCGGCGCGGGGACCTCCTGGTAGGCCCGGCTGAGGGCGAGCCCGGCGTCGAAGTCGTGCCAGCTGTCGAGCAGCAGCGCGCCGTCGTCGCCGTGGAACTCCATGCCGCGCTGCCGGGTCACGGCGTTGTTGACGTAGAAGTCGACGGTCAGCCGCAGCCGCACGCCGCCGTCGAACTCGAGGTTGGCCACGACGTAGTCGGGCGTGGTGAGGGTGAACGGCAGGCCGTTCAGCGTCGTCCGATGCGGGTGGACGATCGTGGCGTAGGCGCTGACCCTCCTGGCCGGTCCCAGCGCGGCGGTTGCGATCGTCAGCGGATAGACCCCCACGTCGAACAGCGGCCCCACCTCGTAGAAGCCGATCGGGCTGGGGTGCCAGGTCTCGATCCTGCCCCAGTTCACCTCGGCGAAGACCACGCGGACCGTCCCGATGGCGCCCTCGCGCAGCAGCTTCAACGCGGTCTGCTGCGCCTCGCCGAGGAAGGTGGCCGGAGCGGCTCCCAGGCGCAGCCCGCGGGTTTCGGCGATCTTCACCAGCTCGGCGGCCTCGGCGTGGGCGAGCGTCAGCGGCTTCTCGCTGTGCACGTGCTTGCCGGACTCCAGGCCGCGGCGCGTCACCTCGTAGTGGGCGGCGTGCGCCGTCAGGTTGACGACGATGTCCACGCCGTCGTCGGCCAGCACGTCCTCCAGCGAGGTGTAGGCGCGCACGCCGTGCCGGGCCGCCAGCTCCTCGGCCCGCTCCTGGGCGAGGTCCCACACGCCGCGCAGGCCGATCTCGGGGTAGGCGGTCAGGTTGGCGGCGTAGGCCTGCGCGATGTTGCCGCACCCCACGATCGCCACGCCGGTCACATCGGAACCCATCTCAGATCCTCCCGTCCATCCACTGGGTGAGCAGCTCGCGCGAGGCCAGCACGTCGGGGACCGGGTCGCCGAGCTCGGGTTCGTGCTCGATGCTGATCGCGCCGCCGTACCCGATGCGCCCCAGCGCCTCGACGCAGGCGCGGATCGGCACGCAGCCCTGCCCGAAGCCGACCGTCTCGTGGCCGCCGGGCGCCTTGACGTCCTTGAGGTGGACGTGGACCAGGCGATCGGCCACGGCCTCGATGGCTTCGGCCGCGTCGAAGCCGTGCGTGCCGAACCAGCCGGTGTCGAGGGCGGCGCCGATCCTCGGATGGGGGTCGCCGAGCACCGCCAGGTACTCCTCCGGGGTGCGCTCGGGGTGGTTCTCCACGCCGAGCACGAGGTCGTGCTCCTCCAGCAGGGCCAGCACCCCGGCCCGGTCGGCGGCCAGCACGGGCGCCATGCCGCCCACGACCGGCGCGCCGAGACCGGCGGCGACGCGGCACACCCGGGCGAAGTCCTCGATCGTGGCGCCCACGGACCCGGCCAGGCTCGGCACGGTGAGCCCGTGCTCGCGCAGCAGCCCGGTGGCGATCGCGATGTGCTCGTCGGTGGCCCACGGCGGATCGAGGTGCGCCATCCACACGTCCATGGCGGTGAAGCCGTGCCCCGCCACCTCGGCCGCCAGCTCGCCGAACCGCTCCGCGAAGGTGGCGAGGGGAGCGAAGCGCTCGCTGGTACGGCGATGCGCCTGGCCCCAGCCCTCCTCGGGCATGCGATAGCCGCACTCCCTGGTGACGTAGTTGGCTCCCATGAAGGAGATCGTGTTCATGGGTCCCTTTCCTGGGCGTACTGGATTTCACTGAAACATCAAGCGCAGTTTCATCGAAACTAGGTTGCTGATTTGACGGTGTCAATGGGTATTTGGCGGGATTTCGTCATGTGGAATCCCTCTTGACGGCTGCCCTGAACACGCCTAACGTCGAACGGAGAACGCTTGATTTCATTGAAATTTCAGTGCAGGAGAGCCATGCGGATCGCGCACCACATGTTCACGTGGACCAGCTGGCACGCCCAGAACGACCGGCCGCTCGACGCGGACGCGATGCTCGCGGCGATCAAGGAGGCCGGGTACGACGGCGTCGAGCTCATGAACGCCGCCGAGCACTTCGGCCCCGCGTCCGCGACGGCCGGGCGCCTGGCCGCCCACGGGCTGCAGGCGGCCGCCTACGCCTCCTTCGTCAACGCCAGGCCGGGCGACCCGCGCGGCTACCGTGCCGACCTGGACTACGCGGGCGAGCTGGGCATCACCACGATCATGGTGTGCGGCGGGTGGCTGGCCGAGCCCCGCCGTACCACCTTCGAGGAGGACTACGCCGCCTTCGGCGAGAGCCTGGCGATCGCCGTCGCCGACGCCGAGGCGCACGGGCAGACGATCGCCTTCCACCCCCACACCGGGTGCATCGTGGAGACCCACGAGGAGGTCGAACGGCTGCTCGCGCACATCCCGGACCTCAAGCTGTGCATCGACACCGGCCACCTCACCGCCGTGCGCAGCGACCCGGCCAAGGTGGCGGCCGCCTACCCCGACAAGATCGTCCACACGCACCTGAAGGACTGGAGCGTCAAGGACGGCGAGTTCGCCGAGCTGGGGATGGGCGACGCGGGGCTGGACCTGGCCGGATACCTGCGCACGCTACGCGAGATCGGCTACGGCGGCTGGTACGTCGTCGAGCGCGACAACCCGCGGGTCACCCCGGCCGAGTCGGCGCGGATCGGCCGGTCCTACCTGGCGCGGATCCTCTCGTGAGCGGTCACGCGGCCGGATCCAGGCGGTGGTCACCGCGTGGTTCCCGCCGCCGTGGCACCCGGCCGCTCAGCGGCCGGGACCGGTGAGGCGCAGCAGGAGCAGGGCGATGTCGTCGCTGTGGCCGCCAGGCGCCGGAGCCCGGGCGATCAGGTGGTCCGCCAGCTCGTCCAGCGGACGGTCGCCGGCGGCGGCCAGCTCGGCGGACAGCACGGCCAGCCCCTCGTCGATGTCCTTGCCGGGCGTCTCGACCAGGCCGTCGGTGTAGAGGGCCAGGATGGCGCCGGGCTCCAGGGACACGTCCAGGCAGGTGTAGGTCGTCTCGGGCGAGACGCCCAGCAGCATGCCGTCCGGAACCTCCAGCACCTCCACGCGGCCGCCGGGACGCCGGATCAGCGGATGCGGGTGGCCGGCCCGCGCCACGCGCGCCGTGCCGTGCGGCAGGTCCAGGTGGACGTAGGCGCAGCTGGCGAACAGGGCGCTGGACAGCTCGGTGAGCAGGTGGTTGGTGCGGGACAGCACCTCGCCCGGGTCGGCGCCCGCGGTGGCGTAGGCGCGGATCGCGGTGCGCAGCTGGCCCATGAGCGCGGCGGCGGTGACGTTGTGGCCCTGGACGTCGCCGATGACGGCCGCCGCGGTGTCGCCCGGCAGGCGGATGAGGTCGTAGAAGTCGCCGCCGATGTCCATCCCCTCGGTGCCGGGCAGGTAGCGGGCCGCGGCCTTCAGCCCGGGCACGTCCGGGAAGGCGTGGGGGAGCAGCCCCTGCTGCAGGCCGTGCGCCAGCTCCAGCGTCGCGTCGTACAGCCTGGCACGTTCCAGCGCCTGGGCGAGCAGGCCGCCCAGCGAGGTCAGGACGGCCCGCTCCTCGACGGTGAAGCGGTGCGGCTCGGCGAAGGCGATCACGCAGGTGCCCACGGGGCGGCCCGAGGCGATCAGGGGCAGCAGCGCCCAGGCGGCCATCCCGTCGTCCGGGGCGACCGCCGAGGGGTAGATGTCGTACAGCTCCTTCTCCGACTCGAAGAAGCCGGGCACGCCCGTGACCATCGTCCGCACGCTGGGCGTGGGCGCGGTCAGCGACAGCCTGCCGTACTGGTCGACGACGTGCTGCGGGAAGCCGCGATGGCCCAGGACGGCCACCCGCCCCTCGTGGGCCGTCAGGAGCGCCACCGCGTGGGCGCCGAAGGCCGGCACGATCTGGTCGGCGAGCAGGTCCACCACGTCCTGCACGCTCATGGCCTGGGTGAGCGTGCCGGCCAGGTGCAGCACGTGGTAGATGGCCCCGGCCCGGGTGGGGAGCGCCACGTCCACCGGCTGCCTGGGCGCGGGCTGGGGTTCGGAGTCGGCCGGGGCCGGGGTGATGCGCACCGTGACGCCGGAGATCGACGGGTACAGCTCGAAGGACAGCCACCGGTCCGGCGGGCGCAGCGCCACGAACGAGGTCGGCTGCTGGCTGATCATCGCCCTGCGGTAGCGGTCCTCGTACACCGGATCGTCCAGCCACGTCAGCACCGTCCACGGCTGGATGCCGAGCAGCCGCAGCGGCGACTCCCCGAGCAGCGCGGCCCCCTTGGGGCTGATGTAGGTGAGCCGGCCCCGGGCGTCCAGCGTGCAGATCCCCTCGGGCAGCCGCCCGACCATCGCGCCCAGCATCTCGGCCCGGTCGGGGACGGCCGCGGCCACCTCGTCCCTGCCGGGCGTCGCAGGGCCGGGCGGCAGGTCGCGCAGCCTGCGCGCCAGCACCGCGGCGGCGGCGGTGAGCCTGTCGCGCTCGCCGGCCGAGGGCGGGGGATAGGCGCCGGACCACACCACGAACATCGCCCCGTAGTCGTCCTCGCCCACCGACAGGGGCAGCGCGGCCAGGGAGAACTCGTACGGCAGCGCCACCGCGACGGCCGGGTAGCGGTGCGCCATCTCCTCCTCGCCCGTGATCCACACCAGCCGCCTGTCGCGCAGCGCGTCGGCCACCGGGATGGGCGCGCTCAGGCTCACCCGTTCCCACGGCTGGACGAACTCGCGGGGCAGCCCCTCCATGACCAGCAGTTCCAGCACCTGGCGCTGGGGCACCAGGCGGTAGATCGCGCCGGTGTGGGCGCCGATCTCCCGCAGGGTGTCGGCCAGGATCGAGGCCAGCGTGCCGCACCCCTCGTGCCGGGCGCCCTCGGCGGCGGGCGAAGCGGGTTCCGCCAAGGCCATCACCCCCTCCCGCTGGCGGTACCTCAGGGACGATTCCCCTCATGTGCCACGCTATCGCGCTGAACTGGACCTTCGCCGACAGTCAAGCGCCCGTGCGGGTTTGAAGGGGCGTCTGCGGTGTAGTGCATGTGCGGACGACCGCATCCGATCACTACGCTGGGTGCCCCGGTGGCGGACTCGCGGCGTCGGCCGCAGTGGGATGGTGACACGATGACGGTGAGCGCTGAGGTGCAGATCACGGATCTGACGGTCAACGACCATGCGTGTCTGACCTTCGGCGAGCCGGAGGAACTGCTCGACCTGACCGCGGCCTTCGTCCGCGACGGGCTGGCCGGCGGGCTGCGGGTCGTGTGGCTGTGCGAGGAGCCGCAGGCCGCCCTGCGCGAGCTGGTCCGGCGCGGCATCGCCGTCCAGCCGGCCATGCGGCAGATCAGCGTCGTGGCCTTCCAGAACGGCTGGCTGGCCGGGCAGTCGTTCTCCGCCGAGCACGCCGTGGAATGGCTGTGCTCGCAGATGGAGGCCAGCACCCGGGAGGGCTACGCGGGGCTGCGGGTGGCGCTGGACATGGGCTGGGCGCTGCGGCCGGTCCGCGGCATCGAGCAGCTGCCCGAGTTCGAGGAGAAGGTCGCCACGGTACTGCCGGGCACCAGCGTGTCGGTGCTGTGCCAGTACGACCGCGAGCGCTTCGACCCCGTCACCCTCGCCTCGGTGTCCCCCTTCCACACGCGCTCGGTCGCCGCGGCGACCTACCACAGCGACCCGCTGCTGCGGATCTGCCGCCAGTACGCGCCCCCCGGCATCCGGATCGCCGGGCAGCTGGACCGCGCGGCGGCGGACTCGCTGGCGCTGGCGTTGTCGGAGGCGATCCGGGTGGACGGCGCCATCACCGTCAACATGGCTGAGCTATCCTTCATCGACCTGTCCTGCACCCGGATGATTATGGATGCGGCGCGGAGCCTGGCCCCCTCGCGGCCGGTGGTGCTTCAGTGCAGCCGCGCCGTCGCGACCACATTCGTCCTGCTCGGTGCGGACGGCGTTCCCGGGATCACGCTGGCGGTGGCCGATGAACGATGACGAGCCGATGAACACCCCCGACTCCGCGACGCGGACCTCGTCCGGCGGCGCCCGTGCCGAGCCGGCCGCCAAGCCATCCGCCGAGCCGGAGCTGATCCTGGACCAGCCGTTCGACCACGACTCGCTCTACACCCTGCGGGCGGCCCTGGAGGCCCACGCCTCACGCGCCGGGCTCCCCGACGGCCGGGCCACCGACCTGGTGATCACCGTCCACGAGCTGGCCACCAACGTGGTCATCCACGGCGGGGGCAAGGGCCGCGTGCAGGTCTGGCACACGGGCGAGGCCCTGCGCTGCGAGATCGCCGACCCGGGAGCGCCACGGACGGCCGACCCCTCGCAATGGCCGATCGAGTACGCGCACGGCCTGTGGATCGCCCGCTACCTGGCCGACGAGTTCGCCGTCGCCGCGGGCCCGCAGGGCACCCTCGCCACCGTCGCCTTCGCCCTGCCGGGCGCCCGCGGCCGGGTCCCCTTCGCGCTCACCCGCCGCCGGCACGGCTCGCACACGGTCGTCGAGGTGTCCGGCGCCCTGGACGAGCACGCCGCCCAGCAGATCACCGCGGCGGTCGGCGAGCTGGTCTCCGGCGGCTCGCCGGTGCGCCTGGTGCTGGACCTGTCCGGCGTGACGTTCTGGGACGCCGGCGGCGTCGCCGCGCTGATCACCGTTCAGCAGCGCGTCGGCGAGGCGCGGGGCGGCGCGCTGGCGCTGTCCGGCCTGACGCCGGAGTTCTCCGAGCGGCTGCGGGCGCTGAGCCCCGTGCCCTTCCTGATCGGCGGCACGCCCGAGCAGGCCGCCCGGCTGCTGCCTCCGCCGCCTTCGCCCACGGGCGCCTGAGCACGCCGTACGGCCGGGCAGTCCGGAGCGGGCGGTCCGGAGCGGGCGGCTGGGTCAGGCGGCGCCGCCCTGGCGGATCACCAGCTGGTTGCTGACGTCCACGACGCCGGGGGTGTCCCAGGCGTCGTCCCCGGCGGCTCGCTTGGCCAGCCAGCTGCTCACCTCGCCGCCCAGGATGACCACCCGCTGCTTGACGTCCACCCGGATGTCCGCGTCCTTGGTGTGCGGGTTCTCCTTCAGCCGGTCGACCAGCTGGGACTTGATCTCGCCGTCGCTCGGCTCGGTGGGCGGCGTCTGCTCGAACCAGCCGTAGTAGTACCGGTCCGCCGGATAGCTCCACGCGGGGAAGGGAAACATGGTCGCCTCCATGACGTTGCCGGAGTGCTGCTCAGGACGCCTACCCGAGGCCGGGCCGGTCACTCGCTCGCGCGCCTCGCCGGGCCGGCCTCGGCGGCCTGGATGCCGCCGGGAAACGTCAGGTGCGCCACGCCCCGGCGGGCGCAGGCCGTACGGACCGCGATGTCGACCGGGGCGGGCAGCAGCGCGGGGACGGTGATCCCGGTTTAATGCCGCCGCAACGGCGCGGGGCGCCGTCATGAAACACCACGTGGCCACGCTGGCGGCATGAGCGATGCAACCAAGACCACCCGGCGGCGCTCGTGGGCGCGCGAGATCGTGGAGATCGCCGCGCTGTTCCTCGCGGTCGGCATGGCCCATACGCTCGCCACGCTCCTGGGACACGAAGATCCGGGACCGCTCGTCCTCATGGGGCTGGGCGGGACCCTCGTCCTCGGCGCGGCGCTGCACAGGCGGCTCAGCACACGTCCCGCCGGGAGGCGGCGCGCCGCCGAGCCGCCGCAGCCCGAAGGCGGCCTGCTGCTGTGGCGGATCCGGATGCGCGTGGCCGAACGGCCGGGCCGCCTGGCCGGGGTGGCCCGCGCCTTCGGACGCCTGGAGTGCAACATCCTGTCCCTGCACATCGCGCCCACCGGCAGCGCGGCGATCACCCCGGGAGGGTGCGAGGCGCTGGACGAGTTCGTCGTCGAGGCGCCCGCGAACCTGGCGATCGAGGCGCTTGGCGAGGCGCTGTCGCACGCGGGCGGGCATGACGTCCTGATCGTCCCGGCCGGCGTCAAGGACCTCGTCGACCCCGCCATCCAGGCGCTCACGCTCGCCCAGCGCGTCGGCGCCGACCCCGAGCAGCTGCCGCTGGCGATGGCGGAGCTGCTGCGGGCGACCGAGGTGGAGTGGCGGCACCCCTCCGACGCGGTCGACGAGGACGCCGAGCTCAACACCGCCATGGTGGTGACGGTGCGCCCCGGCCACGCGCTGCTGCTGCGCCGTCCCGACCTGCCGTTCACGCCCACCGAGGCGGCGCGCGCGACCGCGCTCGCCGCGGCGGCCAGGCAGGCCCGCTACAGCCGTTCCTGACCGACGGCTCTTGACCGGTGGCGAGCCGGACATTGCCGGATCGTTATCTCCTCATCAACTATTACCCGTAGTAACACTTGGAGTGTGGTGTCCGGGTTGTATACCTTTTGAGCGTTCCGCAGCGCGGCCCTTCCCCCGGGGGCCGCGAACCGGGTCGACAGGAATCCCGTCCTTCGGCCAGGCGGCCCTGCTTCCCAGGCCCCCGTTGGGAAGCAGGGCCGGGACCACGGGCGGACTTCCTCAAGCCGGTCCCGCCGCCTCGCGCCGGCACGCCAGTTCCGGGTGGAAGACGTAGTCCGTCAGGCCGACGACGTTGCCCCAGGGGTCCGCCACCTCGACGGTCCACCCCGTGTGCACGCGGAACGGCGGAGCCAGCGGCGCCACGCCGGAGGAGGCCAGCACGCCGGCGGCCTCACGGGCGTCGGACACCTCCAGCCACAGCCGGGGCGAGGCGGTCGCCGGTCGCGGGGCCAGGCCAGGGGTGAGCCGGGCCAGCAGTCCCGGCGCCTCGGAGCCGAGCCCGGACAGCACGATCCCGGCCTCCTCGACCCTCATGCGGACCGGCAGGCCCAGGTGGCCGGCGTAGAAGCGCACCGCCTCCCCCAGGTCGCCCACCGCGATCAGCACGTTGTCGACGCCGAGGACCGCGACGCTCACGCCCGGCCCTCCGACGTCCAGTGCACCCCGTCGAGCGCTCCCCGCAGAGCCCGCCGCGCGTGCGTGCAGTCCCGCAGGCCGGCCGCGTCGAGCCGGTCCGCCGCGGCGTCGGCGCCCAGCGCGCGCAGCGCCTCGGCGTCCGGGACGCTGGCCGCGCGCAGGTCGGCGGCCGGCCTGGGGCCGATGCCCGGCAGGGACTCCAGAGCGGTCATGACGCCCATTCCTTCCATCCGAACAGGTCGATCGCGTCCTCGAGGGCGGCGGCGAGACGGCTGAGCCGTTCGGGGTCGGCCGGCACGTGGCGCAGCCGCACCGGTCCGGCCAGCGGCGCGTCGCGGCAGACCTGCCGGCCCTTCGGCGTCACCCGGACGATGCGGCGGCGGCGGTCGCCGGGGTCGGGCGCGTGCTCCACCAGGCCGCGGGCGGCCAGCCGGTCGACCAGCTGACCGAGGGTCGCCGGGTGCAGCACCAGCCGTTCGCGCAGCCGGGCGAGCGGCGTGCCGTCCGGGCCGTGCGCGGCGATCAGGCGCAGGACGCCCAGCTGGGCGCCGGTCACCCCGTGGCGGCGCTCGAGCATCCTGCCGTACTCCTGCCGGGCGTTCTCCAGGCGCGTCCAGGCCCGGATGGCCGCCAGCGCCTCAGGAGCGGGCTCCTCGTCGCTCATGAGGCCGCTCATGAGGCAAATATTATGTGCCACATAATAAATGTCAACGCGCCGTCACCGAGCCGAAGTCCCGCACGAACCGGGTGAGGAGGCGGGCCAGGGCGGCGCGGTCCTCGGCGGGCCAGCCGGCCGTGGCCTCGGCGATGACCCCGCGCCGGAACTCGCGGATCCGGGCCAGGGCCTCCCGCCCCCGCGGCGTGAGCGCGAGCAGGGACCGGCGGCCGTCGCGCTGGTCCGCCACGCGGCGCAGCAGCCCGGACTGGAGGGCCTGGGCCGCGAGCCTGCTGGAGCGGGGCTGGTCCACGCCCAGCGCGTCCGCCGCCTCTGTGACGGTCGGCGCGGCGCCCTCCCGCTCGGCCGCCTCGACCGCGTCCAGCAGCTCGAAGACCGCCTCCGGCAGCTCGGGGCGCGCGCCGCGGTCCCTCGCCAGCCGGGCCAGCGCGCGCCGCCGCTGCGAGCGGCGCAGGGCGACGACGGCCGCCTCGATCTCCGCCACGTCCGGGTCGGCGTCCGGTTTGCGCGCCACATCCCCTCCATGCATAGTAGAAGACAACTACATGTCAATTTACATGGAGGTGTCGCGGTGGAGGCGTCCAAGCCCATCGGCTTCTGGCTCAAGCACCTGCACAACCTGCTGGAGGAGCAGCTCGACGCCACGCTCGCCGACCTGGGGATCGGCCGGCGGCACTGGCAGGTCCTCAACACGCTCGGCCGCGGCCAGGCCACCCGCGCGGAGCTGGAGGAGGCGCTGGCGCCCTTCTGGACGGCCGGGGACCCCGGCCTTGAGGAGGTGCTGGGCGACCTCGCCGCGCACGGCTGGGTCACCGGCGACGGGGGTGCCCTCACCGAGGCGGGCCGGGCGGCGCACGCCGCCGCCGCCGCGCGCATCGCGGCCACGCGCGAGACGGTGCTCAGGGGCCTGACCCCCGAGGACTACGCCCACGCCGTACGCACCCTGTCGGTCATGGCCGGCAACGTCGAAGCCGCCCTCGCCGCCCGGCGAGGCTAGGCCCCAGGGTGGAAGGGCACCTTGCGATGCCGCACGAGCTCCCCGTACGGCTCCCGCATGCCCGCCACGCCCGGCTACAGGCGCAGCCCGTGACCGTAAGGGAAGACCGGGCCTTCGGTGTCGCCCGGCACGGCGGTACGGCTGCGCCGTACCGCCTCCATGGAGCGGGCGGCTCGAACGGCAGCCGGCCCTCGGCACGCGCCCGGCCGAAGACGACGTCCAGCACGGCGAGGATCCGCTCGCGCCGTCCGGCGTCGAAGGCCTGGACACCGGCGAGCCTTCGGGTCATGTGTGGCGCGTGGCTCGTGCGCCCCTGAGCAGCACCAGCGCCGTGGCGCTCAGCCAGCCCGCCGCCAGCACCGCCACGGCCAGCAGCCGCACGCCCGCGCCCTCGTAGCCGGGCCACAGGCTCAGAACCGGTATCACCAGCCCGGTGACCAGCGAGTACACCACCCAGCCCGGGCCGCCCCGCACGGCCAGCCGGCGCAGCAGCACCAGGCACGCCGCCGCCAGCGCGAGCGGAGCCACCGAGGAGGCCACGTTGTGCACGACCGCGTGCCGGCTCAGCGTCGGCGGGCCGCGGAACGGCGCCTCGGGCGGGAAGCCCAGCGTCGGATCGGTGGTGAAGAGGCCCGCCACGACCAGCGCGACGCCGAAGAGCGCCACGAGCGGCGGCCCCCACGTGCCGCCACGTCCCCCGCGCAGGACCGCGCGCATGCCGGCCGCGCACGCCACCGCCAGCGCTCCGGCGAGCACGAAGTTGGCGATCTGGATCCAGCCGAGCTCGCCGAGGCTGAGCGAGCTGATGCCGGCCCGCCGCAGGTCGAACCCCCGGCGGGTGAGGATCTGCGCCACGGTCACGCCCACGAACAGCGGCCCCGCGACCACCCCGCACCCCAGCAGCACGCGATCCGTCTTCCGCACGGCACCCGCCTATCCCATGGCGGGCGGCGCATGCATCCCACGACGCCGGCAGGGGGCTTTTCCGGGCCGCCGAACCGGGAATGCGAAGATAAGTCCCCATGACGACCCTGATGGAACCTTCCGGCGCCGTCGCGGTGCCCAGCCCGTGGCCGCCGGACCGGTACGAACTGCAGTGCGACCACGGCCACCTGGGCAGCAGCCGGGACCGCTACCACTTCGCCGAATACGCCATGGAGGCGGCGCGCAACGTCCAGCGGGCGGGCCTGGCCCACCAGGTGGTGGTGCGCCGCCTCAGCGACGGCGCGGTGCTGTACGACCACGGGCGCGGCGTCGAGCTGCCCGCCTCACACTGGTGAGCCGCGTGGCGGGAGCGGCGTCCTGGGCGCCTGAGCGCAGGCGGCCGTGGGCCGCGCGCCCGGGTCTGAAGGGGAGCCCGGCCAGAAGGAGAGGGGTGAGGGTGGGGGCAGGGCCGCACGGTGGACGCGGGGCATTCCCCCAGGGGTCAGGACCGCTGCTGGATCGTACGGACGAGGGTCTCCACGGTCTCGCTGAGGTGCGCGACCTTGATTTCCAGTGAGCGAACGCGGGCTTCCAGGTCGGCTGTCGTCGGTGCCTGGTACTGGATGGCGATCTGCCGGGTCATGTCCGGCCTCCTCTGGTCGCACAGTTGGTCGCACGGGGGCGTCTGGTCGCACAGTGGCGTCCCTCCCAGTGTCCCTCCTCGCGTGCTCTGGGCAATATGGTCAACGGACTTCCCCAATTGCGACTTTCGGCCTTTTCGGGGTGGGACCGGCTGCCTAGGTGAAGGATCGAGCCCATGACGTGGTGGACCGTCGTGCGTTTCCTGCACGTTCTCGGAGCGGCGCTGTGGGTCGGCGGCCAGCTGACGGTCTCGCTGGTGGTGCTGCCGCTGGCCCGCAGGACGCTGCCCGACGAGCAGCGCGCCCTGCTGCTGCGTGCCGTGGGCCGGCGTTTCGGCGTCGTGACCCTCGCGGCCTTCCTGCCCCTCCAGGTCGCCACCGGCCTGGTGCTGGCCGCCCGCAACCACGTCACGTGGGCCTCCCTCGGGCAGCCCGGCTACGGCCGCATCCTCGCCGCCAAGCTGGCCCTGTTCTGCGCCGTGCTCGCCGCGGCCGGGCTGCACGGCTGGGCCTCCGGCGGCGGCAGGCCCGCCCTGGCCCGCGCGATGGCGATCGCCTCGCTGGTCGGGTCCGTGGGCGTCGTCCTGCTGGCCACGGGGCTGGTGAGCTGAGGCCCGCCACCGGTCACAGGGAGGTGACGCGGCGGCCGACGACGCGGTCCGGGCTGATGCGGATGTAGAGGTCGCGCTCGCCGCCGACCCAGGGCGTCACGCCCGCCGCGGCGACCGAGGCGACCTCCTCCGCGGGCACGAGATGCGCCGGGCCCTGCACCAGCACGCTCCACCCCTCGCGCCGCACCTCGTCGATGCGGTCCACCTGGAAGGCGATGATGACGTCGACCCCCGCCACGCCCGTGCGCAGCTGCTCCTCCATCGCCCCGCCGTGCCGGGTACGGAAGACGATGCCGCCCGCGTGCACCTTGTAGTTGACCGGCAGCACCACGGGGCCGCCGAACCCGCCGAAGGCCACCCGGCCGATGCCGCCCGGGGCGATGAGGCGCATGCACTCCTCGCGGTCCAGCCCGCGCAGGTGCGGCGCCGCCATCCCGGCGCCGCGGCCCGGCGGCCGGTCGCGACCGCCGCCCAGCAGGTCATCGGTCGTCGTCTCCAGGGCCTTGGCCAGGCGGTCCAGCGTCTCGGTCGGCGGCAGGGCCGGATGCTCCTCCAGGAAGCGCAGGTATCCGGGATCCATGTCGGCGCGCTCGGCCACCTGCTCCGGCGTCAGCCCGAGGCGCTCCCGTTGCGCGACCAGGCGGCGGCCCAGGTCGCTGTTGGCGTTCATCGTCGGTCCCCCCTTGGTGCCTGTCCCACCCTTCTTCCCGCTCGCCGGGTGAGGACACGGCGTGTGATTCCCGTCCTGGTGGGCAGTCGCGGGTGTGACGATGTGGCGGACCACGGCCGAGACGGCGGATCCACTGCGGGGGAGGCCGGCGGGGGAGGGCGAATCACAGGTGACAGGTACCGGAGACCCACTCGACCCATGACGCCGATGACTGAAGCAGATCGCGACCACCTCCACCTCCAGCCGCTCCACGGCCGCCTGGCGGACGGGCAGCCGGCGCTGGAGCAGGAGTTCACCGAGCGGGGCCTGGCGCGGCTGCGCTCCGCGGTGCTGGCCCACGCCGGCGAGCTCGGCCTGACCGAGCCGCGGCTGTCGGAGCTGGTGCTCGCGGTGCACGAGCTGGCGACCAACGCGATCCTGCACGGGGGCGGCCATGGGCGGCTGCGGCTGTGGCGGCACGCGGGGGCGATCCACTGCCAGGTCAGCGACCAGGGCCCGGGCTGGGACGGCAGGCTGCCGGAGTACTCGGCGCCGCCGCTGCCGGGCGCCAACGGGGGCGCCGGGCTGTGGGTGGTGCGGCGGATCACCGACCAGCTGCACGTCCAGTCGGGGGCGTACGGCACGACCGTCACCATCAGCGTGCCGCTGGAGACCCGTTAGCCCCGTTGGCCCTGTTGGCTCCGTCAGCCGGGCACGGTTCCCGCCATGCCCTCCTGCAGGGTCCCGCCGGTGCGCTCGCGCCAGTCGTCGGGCCCGCCGCGCATGACCCGCAGCTGCCTGTGGCCGGTGCGCTCCAGCAGGCTGGCGGCCGTCATGGCGCGCTCGCCGTGCCCGCACATCACCACCGTGGGCTCGTCGGGCAGCCGGTCCGCCTGGCCGGGCAGGCGTCCCAGCTCGACGTGGAGCGCGCCGGGGACGTGACCGGCCACGTACTCGCTGTCCTGCCGCACGTCGAGCACGCGCGTGCGGCCGGCACCGACCTGGGCGGGGGTCACCACGTCGATGGAGGAGACCGGCCCGTCCCAGCCGGCCATGCCGCCGGCCAGCTCCCCGGCCCACGCCTCGAACCCGATCTTGGCGGCCTGCCGGCAGATCTCCTGCTCGTCCTGGCCGGGCTCGCGCACGATGACGTACGGCGTGGCCGGATCGAGCAGCCAGCCCAGCCAGGAGGCGAACTGCGGGCGCAGCGGGATCGAGATCGCGCCGGGGATGTGCGCGGCGGCGAAGGACACGGCCGGCCGTACGTCCACCACGACAGCGCCGCCGGCGAGCAGGCCGCGGACGGCGGCGGCGTCGAGCGGCGCCAGGGACAGCCGGCCGAGCGGGGCGGGGCCGCGGCGGTTGGCCTCGGCCAGGCGCAGGAAGTACGGCGGGAAGCTGCCCAGGCCGTCGAGCAGCCGCGAGACGAAGGCGTCCTCGTCGGCCGCCTGGAGCAAGGGATTGGTCGCCTTCTCCGCGCCGACGGTGGAGGTGCGCCGCGCGCCGGCCGGAGCCGAGCAGAACGAGCCCGCGCCGTGCGTGGGCCACAGCGCGGCCTGGTCGGGCAGCGTCGCCAGGCGGCGCAGGGAACGGTACTGGGCGCGGGCCAGCTCCTCGGTGCGATCCGGTCCGGCCAGGTCGGTGCGGGCGGCCGAGCCCACGATCAGCGACCCGCCGGAGAACACCCCGAGCGGCGCATTGCCGTCCAGCAGCACGTACGCCAGGTGCTCGCCGGTGTGCCCGGGCGTCGCCAGGACGCGCAGGGTCAGGCCGCCCAGGTCGACCTCGTCGCCGTCGTCCAGGCGGACGTGGTCGAACTCGCGCCGCCCGGCGGCCGAGGCCAGGATGCGGGCGCCGTCGTCGGCGGCCAGCTGGCGGGCTCCGGACAGGAAGTCGGCGTGCAGGTGGGTGTCGGCGGCGAACGCCACGGTGAGCCGGCGCCGCTCGGCCTGCCGCCGCAGCTCGCGCAGGTCCCGGGAGGCGTCCACGGCCAGCGCGCGGCCGTCGCCGAGATCCACCAGGTAGGAGGAGTTCCCCAGCCCCTCGTCCACGATCGGCTGCACCGGCGAGCTGATGTCCATGGCGCCCCCTCGACCTCGCCCTCCTCCGATCCTCCAGAGCGGGCCGGAGGGAGGTCAATGGGGGATGCGCCCACCGGCCAAGTTACCTATAAAGTCAACAGGGAATGCATGAATTTCTCAAGGGAGGGTGAAGAGTCATGCGGATCCCGGGCCCGGGCCGTACCGTCGTTGCCATGTCGATCAATATCGGGGCGTTGCTGCCCGCTCCGGAACGCTCGGTGGTGGCGGTGGCGCCACCGCTGCCCGGCGAAGGGCACTGGGCGGGCGCGCCCAGCGCCGTCGCGGACGGGGACGGGGTGATCTACCTGGCCTACCGGCTGCGGCGGCCGGTCGGCGAGGGCCGGGGGCACGCGGTCGTCGTGGCCCGCTCGGCCGACGGCGAGAGCTTCGAGACCCTGGCCGTCATCGGGCGCGAGCAGATGGCAGCCGAGTCCCTGGAACGGCCGGCGCTGGTGCGCATGCCCGAGGGCCGCTGGCGGCTCTACCTGAGCTGCGCCACGCCCGGCACCAAGCACTGGCGAGTGGAGGTGATGGAGGCCGGCCACCCCGCCGCCTTCGACCCGGCCACGCGCGTCACCGTCCTGCCCGGTGACCCGAAGACCGGCGTGAAGGACCCAGTCATCAGGCGGTGGGGCGGCGTGTGGCACCTGTGGGCCTCCTGCCACCCGCTGGCGGATCCGGACGAGGCCGACCAGATGGTCACCGACTACGCCACCAGCGCCGACGGGCTGGCCTGGACCTGGCACGGCACCGCGCTGAGCGGCAGGCCGGGCCGCTGGGACTCGCGCGGCGTGCGGGTCAGCGCGGTCCGCTTCGCCGGGGACCACGTGCTGGCCTTCTACGACGGGCGGGCCAGCGCGGCGGAGAACTACGAGGAGCGCACCGGGATCGCCGAGGGCGACGATCCCGCGGCCCTGACCCCGCTCGGCACGGTTCCCGCCGCCGCCTCGCCGCACGCGGGCCACGGCCTGCGCTACCTGGACATCGTGGACCTGCCCGGCGGCGGCGTGCGGCTGTACTACGAGTACACGCGACCCGACGGGGCCCACGAGCTGCGCACGGAACTGCGCACGGAACTGCGCACGGAACTGCGCACCGAGCTGCGCTGACCCGGAGGGCGGGCCGGACGCGCGTCCCGGGCCGGGCGGATCAGGCTGGGCGGATCAGGCTGGGCGGATCAGGCTGGGCGGATCAGGCCGGGCGGCCGTTCCTGGCCTGCCGCTGCCCGGGTGGCCGGCTGCCGACCAGGCCGCCCGAGCGCTCCCGGGGCCGCAGCCAGTCGCCGAAGTCCTCGCCGGTGACTTCCTGCAGCAACACGATGTCCGCGGCGAAGTAACCGAGCAACTGCCGCCGCTGCTCCCAGGTGAGCGGGTGGCGGGCCCGGCCGCGCCGCTGCAGCCGGTCCTCCAGGCGGCCGGCCAGCGGGCCGGGGAGCCGCCGCCGTAACGCGGCCAGCAGGGCGTGGCCCACTCCCGCCTCGGGATGGGCGGTCACGTTCTCCCGGGGCACCTCGCTGATCAGCCCCGTCCGCACGCCCAGGAAGGCGCAGATCCGGTCCAGCGTGTCGGCGGGCCGGTCCACCAGGTCGCGGTAGCGGAAGATCAGCACCTGCTCGCGCGGGAAGAGCGTGTACAGGTGCGCCAGCTGCTCGCCGTACCTGCCCAGGCCCACGTAGTGCCAGAAGTGGGCCCAGCCCGCCGTGATCCGCCGCTCCTCCTCGGCGCAGGCGCGCACCACGTCGCCGAACGGCTCGAGCCCGGCCGACCACAGGTGGGCCCAGTTGGAGTGGGCACGCTCCACCGGGTCGCGCAGGATCGCGATGAGCCTGGCGTGGGGGACGGCCTCGCGGATGCGCTGCTGGGCGGCCCGATCATACAGGTAGAAGGGGGTGGACTCGCCCTTCAGCGTCCCGGGTGGCGCGGCGGCGAAGAGGGCCTCGTAGTCCGGGCGCCGCCAGACGTGCTCGCGGTAGGTCTCGGCGTCGCCGGGACCGCCTCGTGTGGGCGGTGAGCCGTCGGTGAGGAAGTGCTTGGGCTCCTTGACCGGGGACATGTACAGGTCCGGGTGGTGTTGGAGGGCGGCGTGCAGGGCGGTGGTCCCCGCCTTGGGGGCGCCGATGACGAGGAAGTCCGGCAGGGGCATGGTCGCTCCTTCCCGCGATTCCTTTTTTTCCTACCAAATGTGTGGGAGATTGGGAACATGGAACTCCTCGGCGAAGTCGCGGAAAGGGAACGCTTTCTCGGTGACGTCCACTGGTACGACCTGCCCGACGACGACGCGGCGCCGGACGGGCCGCCCGATCCGGTACGGCCGGCGTCCCGGCGGTGGTTCGCGCGGAGCGGCTGAACCCGGCCGTCCCCGTTCAGGAGCGCACAACGGCCCGCAACTGTCATGGCCGGCCCTTCTATCATGGCCGCATGGCACGCAGGGGCTCCGGGCGGAGCGCGTCGTGGGAGTGGAGCCGCACGGCGAAGACCCGCAGGAGCATCCTCCAGGCCGCGCGCGAGGTGTTCGCCGAGCACGGCTTCGCCGAAGCCAGCGTCGCCGAGTTCGTCAGGCGCGCCGGCTCCAGCGTGGGCAGCCTCTACCACCACTTCGGCGGCAAGGCGGAGCTGTTCCTGGCGCTGTGGGAGGAGCACCAGGCGGCGCACGAGGAGGCGGCCGCCGCCGCGGTGGCCCGGGCCCGCCAGGCGGGGGTGACGGACCCGGTCGAGCTGTTCATCGCCGGGGCCCGCGCCTTCCTGCGGGGCTCGTGGGAGCGTCGCGACCTGGCCAGGCTGTTCATGGACGGCGACGGGCCGCCCGGGTTCGAGCTCATGCGGCGCACGCGCGGCCGGGAGTGGGTACGGCAGAACGCCGTGCTGCTCGGCGTGGGCGGCGCCCCGCGCGAGCGCCTCACGGTCGCGGTGCTCACCAGCGTCATCGGCGAGGCGGCGCGCGAGGTGGCCATCAGCGAGACCGAGGAGGAGGCGGAGGAGGTCATCGAGGCCGCCGTCACCATGATCCGCCGCTTCGGCCCGCCGCGCGGCTGACCGCGCCGATCGGCGCCGCCGTACCCGATACAGCCAAGAGAAGCGTCCCAGAAAATGGACAAAGTTTACGAAACAGGCGGTTTACCGCCTAGCATGTCCTGGTGTTGTTCGAGGAGGGCTGGTCGGCTGCGCCGCTGCGGTGGCTGATGGAACGGCTGGGCGAGCCGCAGCTGGCGAGGATGGCGGAGGAGCCGTGGCTGGTCGCGGCGGTGGACCAGCACGCGGCGGAGGTGCGCGACGCGGTCGCGCTGGACCGGGAGGCGCTGGTCGACTACCTGGTCGGCTTCCTCGACGTGCTCAGGGAGCGGGGCTGGACCTTCACCGGGGAGATCGACGGCGCCGCCGTACGGCTGACGGCCATCTGCTGGCTGGCCAGGGAGATGGGCTTCCTGGCCGACGAGCTGCCCGCCTGATCGTGAAGCGGTGACCGGGACGCGAGGTCCCGGTCACCGGCGTGCCGATGCCGCGCGGTCAGGCGCCCGGCGTGCCCGGAGTGCGGGGGGATCCGGTGGTCCCGGCGGTGCCGGTGGTTCCGGTCGCCCCGCCCGTGGGCGGGGGAGCCGTGGCCATGGGCGTGGTGCGCTCCGTGTCCCGCGTCTCCTGGCCGGTCAGCTGCTGCGAGGCGTCCTGGCGGCCGCGCTGGTAGGCCTCGGCCTGCGCCCGGGCCGCCGGCGTCTCCTGCTCGAGGCGGCCGAGCCAGCTCTGCCAGCGCTGCTCCATGGGACGGACCATGCCGCCGCCGATGCCGATGGCCAGGATCGCGCCGGCCGTGGCCAGCACGGCGATCAGGACGGGTGTGGTGACGGTCGTGGCCACGCCGATCTGGTTGAGCGCGGCGATGATGCCCAGCGCCCAGATGAACACCGAGGCGGCGATCGCCAGCCACTTGCCGTAGGACAGGCCGGCCAGGGCCGAGCCGATGAGGTCGCGCACCGCGCTGGCGATGGCGCCGGCGACGACCACGATGACGATGGCCACCACAGCCCTGGGCAGCCACGCGACCACGCCCGCCAGCAGCTCCGAGACGGGGTTCGGGCCGAAGACGCTGAAGGCCAGCTGCAGCGTGATCAGCAGGATCGCGTAGTAGACGAGCTTGGAGATCAAATCGCTGGCGTCGTACCGGCTGCGCTGGAGCACCCGGCCCATGCCGCTGCGGTCCACCGCGCGGTCGAAGCCCACTCGCTCCAGGATCTTGTCGACCGCCTTGGCGACCAGCTTGGCGACAATCCAGCCGATGATCAGGATGACCAGGAAGGCCAAGAACCTGGGCACGAACGTGGCGATCGCCCGCCAGGCGTCGGTCAGCCCTTGGCCGATATTGATGTCCATGGTTCCCCCTCGATGATGGGTTTCCACCCGTCTACCCGGTCTGTTCCCGCCCATGCACGGAGGGCAACCTCGCGGACCTGCGTCAACTCTCGGATGCGGAGAGGTACGGCAGCGCCTCTCCAACGTTGCTTCAACGTTGGAAACACCCGGCAGGATGGCTGATATCGGGGCGTTACCATCGACTACGCCGCCCCGGGCGGGCG
>NZ_MSZZ01000074.1 GCF_002093975.1 Thermoactinospora rubra | reverse complement strand
CCATTCTGCATAGGTGTGACGGTTGGAATCCCCCGCCTTCAGGCGGGGGAGGATGTCAAAACGACCTCGGCAACGCCACCACGTGCAGCGCCTCGCACGCCCCGATGCTCGCGATGAGCTGCGCCAGCGCGGGGGAGACGCCGGCGAGCTGGCCGGGGCGCTGCGCGGCGGCCCTGCGCTCGACCTCCCGCAGCCGGGCCAGCGTCACCCGCGGCTGCCGCGACGGCGACGCGGACACGGATCCGGACGGCGCGGGGGAACCCGTCACGCCGCGGACCGGCAGGCGGCGGCGCAGCTCGGCCAGGTGCGCGCGGTGCCGGTCGCGGAACGGCTCCAGCGCCTTCCCACCCGCGTCGATGAGCTGGGTGTACAGCCCGATCGTCCGCTCCTTGTCCGCGATGAGCCTGCCCAGCAGGACCTCCTCCGGGCCGGGCGCCGGGGCGGCCGAGGGTGCGGGATCGCCCGCCGCGCAGCCGGACAGCAGCATGGCGCCGCCGGCGAGTACCGCTCGCCTGGACAGTGGGTTCATAGGTCCAAACATGGTACGGCGTGCAGGTCGTTCTCGCGCCGAGGCGCTCCTGCGCTCTATCCGTGCCCGGCTGCGGATAGGGTGTGAACTGGCGTTGTGACGCCAGGGCCACACAGCAGCCAAGCACGGCCGGCAGGGCCCGTAAAGGAGAACAGGGGAGGTCGACATGGGTAGTGCCGCATCCCGCGACCACCTGATGAAGCTGCTGGAGCCCGTGGTGGCGGCCGAAGGCCTGGACCTCGAGGACGTGACCATCACCAATGCGGGCCGGCGGCGCGTGCTCAGGGTGGTCGTCGACCGCGACGGCGGGGTGACGCTCGACGATGTGGCCGAGGTCAGCAACGCCGTGTCGGCCACGCTGGATGAGGACGACTCGATGGGCAGCGCGCCGTACACACTCGAGGTGTCCTCGCCCGGCGTCGACCGCCCGCTCACCGAGCCCCGCCACTGGCGGCGCGCGATCAAGCGCCTGGTCAAGGCGGATCTACGCGACGGCACCGTCGTCGAGGGCCGCATCATGGGCGTCGACGAGACCGGCGTCGTGATCGACGGCCGCCGGATCGACTTTCAGGACCTGGCCCGCGGGCGGGTGCAGGTGGAATTCCGCCGTTTTGAGGAAGACGACTTCGACGAAGACGACTTCGGCGACGTCGACGGCGAAGAGGGCTAAGGGGGAGCCTCGTGGACATCGACATGAGTGTCCTGCGCAGCCTTGAGCGGGAGAAGGACATCTCCTTCGACGTGGTCGTCAAGGCGATCGAGGACGCGCTGCTGATCGCGTACTTCCGCACGGAGGGCGCGGCGCAGAAGGCGCGCGCCGAGCTGGACCGGCAGACCGGCCACGTGACGATCTGGGCCGCCGAGCTCGACGAGGACGGCGAGGTCGTGCGCGAGTACGACGACACCCCCGGCAACTTCAGCCGGATCGCCGCGACCACCGCCAAGCAGGTGATCCTGCAGCAGCTGCGCGACGCGGAGGACGAGATCAACTTCGGGGAGTTCGCCAGCCGCGAGGGCGAGCTGGTCTCCGGGGTGATCCAGCAGGGCAAGGATCCGCGCGTGGTGCTGGTGGACCTGGGCCGCGTCGAGGCCGTGCTGCCGGCCAACGAGCAGGTGCCGGGCGAGGAGTACCCGCACGGGGAGCGCATCCGCGCGTTCGTGGTGCAGGTGAAGAAGGGCCACAAGGGCCCGTCGGTGACGCTGTCGCGCACCCACCCGGGGCTGGTGAAGAAGCTTTTCGCCCTCGAGGTTCCGGAGATCGCCGACGGCACCGTGGAGATCGCGGCGATCGCCCGCGAGGCGGGGCACCGTACGAAGATCGCAGTTCGGTCACGAAAGCCTGGCGTCAACGCCAAGGGCGCGTGCATCGGGCCCATGGGCGCGCGCGTGCGCAACGTGATGGCCGAACTGCACGGCGAGAAGATCGACATCATCGACTGGTCGGACAACCCGGCGGAGTTCGTCGGGAATGCCCTGTCCCCCGCGCGTGTTTCCCATGTCGAAGTGCTCGATCTCGCAGGTCGAGTGGCGCGGGTGACCGTGCCCGACTACCAGCTGTCGCTGGCCATCGGCAAGGAAGGCCAGAACGCCCGGCTCGCCGCGAGGCTGACGGGCTGGCGCATCGACATCAAGCCCGACACCCAAGCAGAGGACGCCGCCGGTTCCGTAGATGCGTCAACACGGTAAGCTGGAATATGGTGGCCGTGCAGCCGACACTGCGGTCCCGCTGAGAACATGTGTGGGCTGCAGGGTTAGCACGGTTAAGTCAGAGCTTCTTCGCCTGGTGCTGGTCGAGGATCATGTGACCCCCGACCTGCAAGGACGGCTTCCGGGCAGGGGCGCCTCGCTGCACCCCTCCCTGAGGTGCCTTGATCTCGCCGAGCGTCGCCGAGCATTCCCGCGCGCCTTCCGCGTGCCGGGGCCGCTCGACGTCTCGCGTGTGCGGGAGCACCTGGAGAAGGAGTGCGACATGTCATGTAGGACGCCGGATTAAGGGGCGGAGTCAGATTGCTATGAGCGCCTGATGAGCACGCGGCGATGAGTACGTCAAGGTAGCGACGGTCCGGACGGCACAGCCAGCCTCCCGGGCCGAGTAAGGGAGTGCAGTGGCGAAGGTCCGGGTATACGAGCTCGCTAAGGAGTTCGGCGTCGAGAGCAAGGTCGTGATGGCCAAGCTCCAGGAGATGGGGGAGTTCGTCCGTTCGGCGTCCTCCACCATCGAGGCGCCGGTCGTCCGCAGGCTCACGGAAGCTCTGGGCGTCCAGAAGGGCGGCCCAGGAAAGGGTGGTTCCGGCAAGGGCGGCGCGCCGTCCAGGCCGCAGCCGTCCGTCCCCGCGCCGGCAGAGGGCCGCGCGGGTGGAGGCGCCGCCGAGCAGGCAGCGCCGTCGACGACTCCGCGGCCCGTGCCCAAGCCGGGTCCGCGTCCTGGCCCCACGCCGGGAAGCGCAGGTGTGACGCCGCGTCCGCCTGCCGTACCACAACAGCAGCAACAGCAGCAACAGCAGCAGCCCGCCGCGCCGCGTCCTGAGGCGCCGCAGGCCCGATTCGAGGCTCCGCGTCCGGCCGCGCCGGGCGGCGCCGCGCCCAAGCCGGGCCCGCGTCCCGGCCCGCGTCCCGGCGCGCCCGCTCCCGGCCAGTCGCGCCCCGGTGGCGGCGCGCCGACGCCCGGAGCCCCCGCCTCCGGCGGCCCGCGTCCCGGTCCGGCGCCCAAGCCGGGCCCGCGTCCGGGTCCCCGTCCGGGCAACAACCCGTTCTCTTCCAACGCCAGCGGCATGGGCCAGCCTCGCCCGCCGCGTTCCGGCGGTCCGCGTTCCGGCCCCCAGGGCGGCGCGCCGCGTGACCGTGACGGCGCCATCCCGCGTCCGCCCGCGGCCCGTCCCGGCGCTCCCGGCGCCGGTGGCCCGCGTCCCGGCCCCGGTCCCGCCGGTCCGCGTCCCGGGCCCGGCGTCGCAGGCCCGCGTCCCGGCGGTCCGCGTCCGAACCCGATGATGATGCCGCAGGGCCGTCCCGCCGGTCCGCGTCCCGGTCCGGCCGGCGCCGGTCGTCCCGGCGGTGCCGGGCGCCCCGGCCCCGGCGGCGGCGGTGGCGGTCGTCCCGGTGGCGGTGGCGGCGGCGGTGGTTTCGCCACGCGCCCCGGTGGCGGTGGCGGTGGCGGCGGTCGCGCCGGTGCTCCCGGCGGCGGCTTCGGCGGTGGCGGCGGTGGCCGTCCCGGCGCCGGCGGCCGTGGCCGCGGTGGCGGCACGGCGGGCGCGTTCGGCCGTCCCGGCGGTCGCCCGACTCGTGGCCGCAAGTCCAAGCGCCAGCGGCGGCAGGAGTTCGACAACATGTCGGCGCCGTCGATCGGCGGCGTGCAGGTTCCCCGCGGCAACGGCCAGACCGTCCGCCTGCCGCGCGGCGCCTCGCTGTCCGACTTCGCCGAGAAGATCGGCGCCAACCCGGCGTCGCTGGTGCAGATCATGCTGCACCTCGGCGAGATGGTGACCGCCACGCAGTCGGTGAACGAGGAGACGCTCCAGCTGCTGGGCGCCGAGCTGGACTACGACATCCAGGTCGTCAGCCCGGAGGAGGAGGACCGCGAGCTCCTCGAGGCCTTCGACATCGAGTTCGGCGAGGACGAGGGCGACGAGGCCGACCTCGCGCCGCGTCCGCCGGTCGTGACCGTCATGGGTCACGTCGACCACGGTAAGACCAAGCTGCTCGACGCCATCCGCAACACCAACGTGGTGGCGCGCGAGGCCGGCGGCATCACGCAGCACATCGGCGCCTACCAGGTCACCACCGAGCACGAGGGCGAAGACCGCAAGATCACCTTCATCGACACCCCGGGTCACGAGGCGTTCACCGCCATGCGTGCTCGTGGTGCGAAGTCGACCGACATCGCCGTCCTGGTGGTCGCGGCCGACGACGGCGTGAAGCCGCAGACGATCGAGGCGCTCAACCACGCGCAGGCCGCCGACGTGCCGGTCGTGGTCGCGGTCAACAAGATCGACAAGGAGGGCGCGGACCCGAACAAGGTGCGGGCCCAGCTCACCGAGTACGGCCTGGTGGCCGAGGAGTACGGCGGCTCGACGCTGTTCGTCGACATCTCCGCCAAGGAGGGCATCGGCATCGACGACCTGCTCGAGGCCATCCTGCTCACCGCGGACGCCGAGCTCGACCTGCGGGCCAACCCCAACATGGACGCCCAGGGCATCGCGATCGAGGCGCACCTCGACAAGGGCCGCGGTCCGGTCGCGACCGTCCTGGTCCAGCGTGGCACGCTGCGGGTCGGCGACTCGATCGTGTGCGGCGAGGCCTTCGGCCGCGTCCGCGCGCTGATCGACGACAACGGCAACCAGGTGGAGGAGGCGCCGCCGTCCTTCCCGGTGCTGGTCATGGGTCTGACCTCGGTGCCGAGCGCCGGCGACAACTTCATCGTGGTCTCCGACGACCGGATGGCGCGCCAGATCGCCCAGCAGCGCGCGGCGCGCAAGCGCAGCGCCGAGATGGCCAAGTCCAGCCGCCGCCGCACCCTCGAGGAGCTGTTCAGCGACCTGGAGAAGGGCCGCGTCGACGAGCTCAAGCTCATCATCAAGGGCGATGTGTCCGGTTCGGTCGAGGCCCTGGAAGACGCCCTGCTCAAGATCGACGTCGGCGACGAGGTCAGGCTGCGTGTCCTGCACCGTGCCGTCGGCGCGATCACCGAGTACGACGTCAACCTGGCGATGGCCGACGAGAACGCCGTCATCATCGGCTTCAACGTCCGGCCCGAGCCGCGGGCCCGCGACCTGGCCGAGCGCGAGGGCGTGGACATCCGCTACTACTCGGTCATCTACCAGGCGATCGAGGAGATCGAGGCCGCGCTCAAGGGCATGCTCAAGCCCGAGTTCGAGGAGGTCCAGCTCGGCACGGCGGAGATCCGCGCGATCTTCAGGGTGCCGAGGATCGGCAACATCGCCGGCTGTGTGGTCCGCTCGGGCAAGATCGTGCGCAACAGCAAGGCCCGCCTCATCCGGGATGGCGCCGTCGTCGCCGACAACCTCACCGTCTCCTCGCTGCGGCGGGAGAAGGACGACGTCACCGAGGTCCGCGAGGGCTTCGAGTGCGGCGTGGGCGTCGGCTACAACGACATCAAGGAAGGCGACATCATCGAGACCTTCGAGATGCGGGAGAAGCCGCGCGACTGACACGCGGACCGGCGCCCGGCGGGCCAGCCCGCCGGGCGCCTGGCACTGTCCGGCGGCGCGAGGTCCGGGCCGTTCCGTTCCAGGACCTCCCGCCCCGGGTAGCCGGATGGCATGAGGCCGAGGTCCGGATGCCCGGGATCCGCGCGAGCGGTGCCACGCCTGGGGCGGACGCCTGCCCAGCTCGTCACGGCCCGCCCGCCACCGCGGCGAGGCCGGGCGAGGAGCCCACGAGCACGCGGTGGTTGCCAACGATGTATGTAGGTGCCCTGACCTTGGACATCCTGCTGGGAGACGTGCGCTCGCTGAAGCAGAAGCGCGCGGTGGTGCGTCCCATCGTCGCCGAGCTGCAGCGGCGCTATCCCGGTGTGGCCGTCGCCGAGACCGGCCATCTGGACCTGCATCGCCGGGCGGAGATCGGGGTGGCCGTCGTCTCGGCCTCCGCGGGCAACTGCACCCAGGTGCTGGAGGCGTGCGAGCGCCTGGTGGCCTACCGCCCCGACATCGAGCTGCTGTCGGCCAGGCAGCGGCTGTTCACCGACGAGGACGACTGACCGACCCGCACAGACGAGGGGGACTGACCATGGTCGACGCCGCGCGCGCTCGCAAGCTCGCCGACCGCATCCGGCAGATCGTGGCCGAGATGCTCGAACGCCGGATCAAGGACCCGCGGCTGGGCTTCGTGACCGTGACCGACGCCCGGGTCACCGCCGACCTGCGCGAGGCGACGGTCTTCTACACGGTGTTCGGCTCGGAGGCCGAGCGGGCCGACAGCGCCGCCGCGCTGGAGAGCGCCAAGGGCATCATCCGCTCGGAGGTGGGCCGGCAGACCGGGGTGCGCTTCACCCCGACGATCACCTTCAAGCACGACCCGATCCCCGAGAGCGCCCGCCAGCTGGACGAGCTGTTCGCCGCCGCCAAGGCGCGCGACGAGGAGGTGGCCAGGCGGGCCGCCAACGCCCAGTACGCGGGCGACGCGGATCCCTACAGGAAGCCGGACTCGGGCGACGACGCCGAGGACTCCGACGAGCCCCGGGGCGCGGCGGGGTACTCTGCGACGTGACCTCTCACCAAAGCGAGCTCACCCATCGCCCGGCCCGCCCGCCCGCGGACGGCCCCGCCGCCCGCGCCCTCCCGGCGACCGGCACGGCCCGGCCGCCTGCCCGGAGCCGGGCGGACGACGACGCCGGACCGGCGAGGAGGCGGGCACGTTCCATGTCTGCGGGAAAGGGCACCATGTCTCCGGCCAAGACCGCCAAGGACAAGATCGCCGAGGACTCCGCGAGATTCGACTCCGCGAGATTCGCCCCGGCCGAGGCCAGGCCGGGAAGCCGGAAGCAGAGCACAGCGCCCCCCGGGGCGCCGCCCGGCGACGGCGGCGAGCGGGAGCCCGGACGGGATCCGGGCGGGAACGGCCAGGCGCCGGGGATGCCGGGCACGTCGCCGGCGAAGGACCTCGGCGGCATGCCGGCGTCCGGCGACCCGGCCGGGCTCGGCCGTCCCGCCGAGGCCATCGCCGAGTACGCCTGGGAGCGCACCGTCGAGCTGATCCGCCAGGCCGACGAGATCGCCCTGGCCTGCCACGTCGCCCCCGACGGCGACGCGCTCGGCTCGATGCTGGCCGCCGGGCGGGCCCTGCGGGCCCTGGGCAAGCGCGTGGTGTGCTCCTTCGGCGACCGCCGCTTCGCCGTGCCGCGGCTGCTGCGCTTCCTGCCCTGCCAGGACCTGCTGTCGCCGCCGGAGGACTATCCGGCCGAGCCCGAACTGATGATCACCTTCGACTCCTCCACCCTCGACCGGCTCGGCCTGCTGGCCCCCAACGCCACCAAGGCCACCGAGCTGGTCGTGGTCGACCATCACCCCTCCAACCCCGGCTTCGGCACGCTGAGCCTGATCGACCCCGACGCCGCGGCGACGGCCGCGCTGGTGGAGCAGCTGATCGGCCGCCTGGGCGTGCCGCTGGACCGCGAGATGGCGACCTGCCTGTATGTGGGCCTGGTCACCGACACCGGCTCCTTCCGCCATTCCAGCACCACGCCGGCCGCGCACGAGCTGGCCGCCCGGCTGGTGGCCGCCGGGCTGCGCACCGACGAGATCGCCCGCGAGCTGTGGGACCGCTCGCCGTTCGGCTACCTGAAGGTGCTGGGCGCCGCGCTGGAGCGGGTGGCCCTGGACGACGACCTGGTGTGGACCTACGTCTCGCACGTCGACCGGGCCGCCTACGGCCTGCCGTACGACGAGGTGGAGGGCATCATCGACGTCGTCCGCCGCACCGACGAGGCGGAGGTGGCCGTGGTGCTCAAGGAGGACGACGACGGCCTCTGGCAGGTGTCCACCCGCTCCAAGGGGGCGGTCGACGTGGGCGCCATCTGCACCGCGCTGGGCGGCGGCGGCCATGCCCGGGCGGCGGGGTTCACCTCGCACCAGCCGGTGGAGCAGACCATGAAGCGGTTCCGCGACCTGCTGGGGAAGGCCCGATGACCGGCAGCGGCCTGATCATCGTCGACAAGCCTGCCGGCTGGACGTCGCACGACGTCGTCGGCAAGCTGCGCCGCATCGCGGGCACCCGCCGGGTGGGCCACGCGGGCACCCTCGACCCGATGGCGACCGGCGTGCTGGTGATCGGCGTGGAGAAGGCGACCCGCCTGCTGGGGCACCTGGCGCTGACGGAGAAGGTGTACGAGGCGACGATCCGCCTCGGCGTGACCACCACCACCGACGACGCCGAGGGCGAGGTGCTGGCCACCGTGCCCGTCGAGGTGACGGAGGAGCGGGTCCGCAAGGCCGTCGCCGCGTTCACCGGCGAGATCATGCAGGTGCCGCCGCAGGTCAGCGCCATCAAGGTGAACGGCGAGCGGGCCTACAAGCGGGCGCGGGCCGGGGAGGACGTGGCGCTGCGGGCCCGCCCGGTCACCGTGCACGCCTTCGACGTCACCTCGGTCGACGGCCCCGACGTCGAGGCGACCATCCGCTGCTCCAGCGGCACCTACATCCGCTCGCTCGCCCGCGACCTGGGCGAGGCGCTCGGCGTCGGCGGCCACCTGACGCGGCTGCGCCGTACCCGGGTGGGGCCCTACGACCTGTCCATGGCCCGCACGATCGACCAGCTCGCCGAGGAGTGCGTGATCCTGCCCATCGGCGAGGCGGTCGCGGCCGCCTTCCCGCGCAGGGACGTCACCGAGGAGGAGGCCCGGGTGGTACGGCACGGCGGCCGCCTGCCCGCGGCCGGGCTCGGCAAGGGCCCGATCGGCGTGTTCGGCCCGGACGGGACCCTGCTGGCCCTGGTGGAGGAGCAGGGCAGGCTGGCCAGGCCGCTGGCGGTCTTCGTTTAGGCCGGCTCGCGCCGCTCAGGCGGGCTTGCGCGCCACCATCACGTCCCGGACGATCGCCTGGTCGACCCGGTGCTCGAAGCCGGGGTAGTCCTGCACCTCCAGGCCGTGCCCGGCCAGGATCGAGGCCAGCTCCTCGCGGCTGCCGCCGTAGGTGTTCCACGAGACGCCCAGCGCCCCGCCGGGACGCAGCAGCTCGATCCACACCGGCGCCGCCTTGGCGATGAGGTCCAGGGGGCTGCGCGACAGCCCGCCGCCGCCCCGGCTGCCGTGCTGCACGCCGTACGGCGCGTCGGTGACCACGGCGTGGAAGGAGCGGGGCTTGAAGAAGGACCGCGCCTTGAGGGTGTCGGCGTGGACGACGCTGAGGTGCTGCAGGTCGCCCGCCTTGTAGGCCTCCTTGGTGACCGCGAACGCGATGTTCAGCCGCCGCCCGACCAGGGCCCGCTCGCGCCGGACCGGCACCAGCTCGGCGGTGTGCTTGAGCCGCTTGTCCTTCATCCAGCGTTTGACGAAGGCCACGTAGGCGTCGAAGTCCTTGCCGTCGACGTCGGTCCCCGCGGCGTCGTAGCCGTACATGAGGGCCTGGTTGAGCGTGGTGCCGCGGCCGCACAGCGGGTCGAAGACCGACAGCCGCTCGCCCAGGCCGAAGTCGGAGGCCAGCACGGTGACGTTGAGCAGCAGCTTGGTGAAGTGCTCGTTGGTCTTGCCGGCGTACTTCTGAATCGTGATGAGGTCGCTGCTGAGCCGGTCGAGCGGCCTCATCGTCAGCGGCCGCAGCAGCTCGCCCTCCACGCCGAACAGCGCGTAGACCGACGACAGGTTCGACAGCAGCGCCACGTCGGCCTCCGGCAGCGGCGCGGAGGTGCGGAAGGTGACGTACGGCACGCCGCCGATGACGGTGTCGCCGATGTCGGCGACCTCGGCCGTGAGCGCCCGCGAGCCGAAGACGGCCAGCTCGCTCCGGGTCAGCCGGGTGGCGCTCTCGCCGTAGACGCGGTTGAAGGCCGGCAGGATCAGCAGCGCGTAGGTGTGCATGGGTCCAGGTGTCGTCGACGGTGGGTGTGTCGGGGGGTGTGACCGATCGTACCCAGCCCGGTTACGGCCGACGGCCGCGCGCATGGCAGTCTTGTGGCGTCGAGTGCCGGTCGTCGAGTCAGCTGGAGGCCTCGTGGAGCAGGGCAGGTCGGTCGTGACGATCGGCGTGTTCGACGGCGTCCACCGCGGACACCAGGCGGTGGTGACCCGCACGGTCGAAAGGGCGCGCGAGCTCGGGCTGAGGCCGGTGGCGGTGACCTTCGAGCCGCACCCGGCGGAGGTCGTGCGGCCCGGGTCGCACCCGCTGCGGCTGACCACGCCCGCGCGCCGCGCCGAGCTGCTGGCGGAGCTGGGCGTGGCGGAGGTGCGGGTGCTGCCGTTCACGCTGGAGCTGTCCAGGACCGGTCCCGCCGAGTTCGTCCAGTCCACGCTGGTGGACCAGCTGGGGGCGGCCGCCGTGGTGGTGGGGGAGGACTTCAGGTTCGGCCACCGGGCCGCCGGAGACGCCGAGCTGTTGCGGACGCTGGGCGAGAAGTACGACTTCGCGGTCGAGGCCGTGCCGCTCGTCGAGGGCGTCTCCTCCACGCGCGTGCGCGAGCTGCTCGTCGAGGGCGACGTGGCCGCCGCGGCCGGGGCGCTTGGGCGGTCGCACCGGGTCGAGGGCGTGGTGGTGCGCGGCTACCAGCGCGGACGCGCCCTGGGCTTCCCGACGGCCAACGTGGAGTCCCCGCCGTACACCGCCATCCCCGCCGACGGCATCTACGCGGGCTGGCTGCGCTGCATCCCGGTGGGCAACCTGCCGGCCGCCTACGACGGCGTGCGCTGGCCGGCGGCCATCTCGGTCGGCACCAACCCCACCTTCGAGGGCGTCCCGCGCACCGTCGAGGCCTACGCGCTGGACCGCGACGACCTGGAGCTGTACGGCACGCACGTGGCGGTGGAGTTCGCCGCCCGGCTGCGCGGCAACCTCAAGTTCGACTCGATCGAGGCGCTGGTGGCCCAGATGAACGCCGACGTGGAGGAGACGCGCCGCATCACCGCCGACCCGGCGGGCAGGGCGTGACGCGCACCCAACAGCGCCGACCCAACGGTGTGCGACCATCCGAACCGCGGTGGTAACCTTGCATGTCGGCTTGTCCAGGGGGCGTTCGGCGCTGCCCGGGGGCCCGCACGCGGCGACTGTAGACACGCACGGTCGTTCGCGGTTCCGCAGATGTCAGCCCGCGTGTCCGTAGAAGAAGGAGAGTCGTGTCCCTCGACACCGCCGCCAAGAAGGCGATCATCGCCGAGTACGCCAAGGGCGACGGCGACACCGGGTCGCCCGAGGTCCAGATCGCCCTGCTCAGCAAGCGCATCAGCGACCTGACCGAGCACCTGAAGGCCCACAAGCACGACCACCACAGCCGCCGCGGCCTGCTGCTGCTGGTCGGCCGGCGTCGCCGCCTGCTGAAGTACCTGCAGAGCAAGGACATCGAGCGCTACCGCTCGCTCATCGAGCGGCTCGGTCTGCGCCGATAGAATGATGGGGGAGCGGCGTTTCGCCGCTCCCTTCTCATATCGGCGTTGTACAACTGAAGATCCGACACACTACAACCCCCGCGTCCGCTAAGCACCTTGCGACCCGCGACGCCTGCGGGCCGGTCCTCGGTAGTGGCTTCCGGTCACAGAACCGGGTGCTTCGATCGAAGACCGGTGCTGCACCTCATCTGGGTGCCGGGGTGACAGGGCGCGGGAGACCGACCGAACAAGGAGGTCCCCCGTGGAGGGTGTCCACACCGCCGAAGCCGTCATTGACAACGGCTCGTTCGGCACGCGCACGATCCGGTTCGAGACCGGACGCCTGGCGCGGCAGGCGGCGGGTTCCGCCGTCGCCTACCTCGACAACGAGACGATGGTCCTGTCCGCGACCACCGCATCCAAGTCGCCCAAGGAAGGCCTCGACTTCTTCCCCCTGACGGTGGACGTCGAGGAGCGGATGTACGCCGCGGGCCGCATCCCCGGCTCGTTCTTCCGCCGGGAGGGCCGTCCCTCCGAGGACGCGATCCTCACCTGCCGCCTCATCGACCGGCCGCTGCGCCCGTCGTTCGTCAAGGGGCTGCGCAACGAGGTGCAGATCGTCGCCACCGTGATGGCGCTGCACCCCGACCACCTCTACGACGTCATCGCGATCAACGCCGCGTCGATGTCCACCCAGCTGGCCGGCCTGCCGTTCTCCGGCCCGATCGGCGGCGTGCGCATCGCCCTGATCGACGGCCAGTGGGTCGCCTTCCCGACGCACCCCGAGCTGGAGCGCGCGACCTTCGACATGGTCGTGGCCGGGCGGGTGCTGCCCGACGGCGACGTGGCGATCATGATGGTCGAGGCGGAGTCCACCAAGGACACGCTCCGGCTGGTGGCCGAGGGCGCCGTGGCCCCCACCGAGGAGACCGTCGCCCAGGGTCTGGAGGCGGCCAAGCCGTTCATCAAGGTGCTGTGCGAGGCGCAAAACAAGATTGCCAAGGTCGCGGCCAAGGAGACGGTCGAGTATCCGGTCTTCCTGGACTACCAGGACGACGCCTACGAGGCGGTCGAGAACGCGGTCAAGAGCGAGCTGGCCGCGGCGCTGACGATCGCGGCCAAGCAGGAGCGCGAGGCCGAGCTGGAGCGCGTGCGCGGCCTGCTGGCAGAAAAGCTCCTGCCGGAGTTCGAGGGCCGCGAGAAGGAGCTGGTGGCGGCCTTCCGCAGCGTCACCAAGAAGCTGATGCGCGAGCGCGTCATCAAGGACGGCGTGCGCATCGACGGCCGCGGTCCCAAGGACATCCGCGCGCTGTCGGCCGAGGTGCACGTGGTGCCGCGGGTCCACGGCTCGGCGCTGTTCGAGCGCGGCGAGACCCAGATCCTCGGCGTCACGACGCTCAACATGCTACGCATGGAGCAGGTGGTCGACACGCTCAACCCCGAGCGGACCAAGCGCTACATGCACCACTACAACTTCCCGCCCTACTCCACCGGCGAGACCGGCCGCGTGGGCTCGCCCAAGCGCCGCGAGATCGGCCACGGCGCGCTGGCCGAGCGGGCGCTGATCCCGGTGCTGCCCAGCCGCGAGGAGTTCCCCTACGCCATCCGCCAGGTCTCCGAGGCCATCGGCTCCAACGGCTCGACCTCGATGGGCTCGGTCTGCGCCGCCACGATGTCGCTGCTGGACGCGGGCGTGCCGCTGAAGGACATGGTCGCGGGCATCGCGATGGGCCTCATCGGCGAGGGCGACACCTACATCACCCTCACCGACATCCTCGGCGCCGAGGACGCCATGGGCGACATGGACTTCAAGGTCGCCGGCACCAGGGACCTCATCACCGCCCTGCAGCTCGACACCAAGCTCGACGGCATCCCCGCCCACGTGCTGGCCGCCGCGCTCAAGCAGGCCAAGGGCGCCCGCCTGGCGATCCTCGAGGTGATGCAGGAGGCCATCGACTCCCCGGCGGAGATGAACCCGACCGCGCCGCGCATCATCACCATCAAGGTCCCGGTCGACAAGATCGGCGAGGTCATCGGCCCGAAGGGCAAGATGATCAACCAGATCCAGGACGACACCGGCGCCGAGATCACCATCGAGGACGACGGCACCATCTACATCGGCGCCACCGACGGCCCGTCGGCCGAGGCCGCCCGCGCCGCCATCAACGCGATCGCCAACCCCCACATGCCGGAGGTCGGCGAGCGCTACATGGGCACGGTCGTGAAGATCGCCTCCTTCGGGGCGTTCGTCTCGCTCATGCCGGGCAAGGACGGCCTGCTGCACGTCTCCCAGATCCGCAAGCTGCACGGCGGCAAGCGCATCGAGAACGTCGAGGACGTCATGAACGTCGGCGAGAAGGTCCACGTGGAGATCGCCGAGATCGACTCGCGCGGCAAGCTCTCGCTGGTGCCCGTCGAGGTCCTCGAGCGCGAGGTGGCCGAGAAGGAGGCCGGGGCCGAGGAGGCGCCCGCCGTCTCCGCCGGTGAGGAGGTTCCGGCCGCCGAGGAGGAGACCAAGCCGCGCCGCACCCGCACCCGGGTGCGCACCCGCCGCAGTTCCGGCGAAGGGGAAGACCGGAACTCGTGAAGACTGACACGCTCCATCCCGGGAGGGACGGCGCCGGGGTGGTGAAGCGCACCGTCCTCCCGGGTGGTCTGCGTGTGGTCACCGAGTCCATGCCGACCGTGCGCAGCGTCGCGGTCGGCATGTGGGTCGGCATCGGCTCGCGCGACGAGGCCCCCGAGCACATGGGCGCCACCCACTTCCTGGAGCACCTGCTGTTCAAGGGCACGTCCCGGCGCAGCGCCATGGAGATCTCGGCGTCCATCGAGGGCATCGGCGGGGAGATCAACGCCTTCACCGCCAAGGAGTACACCTGCTACTACGCCAGGGTGCTCGACGAGGACCTGCCGCTCGCGGTCGACGTGCTGGTGGACCTGGTGACCTCCTCGCTCATCGAGCCCGACGACGTGGAGTCCGAGCGCGGCGTGATCCTCGAGGAGATCGCCATGCACGACGACGACCCGTCGGACGTGGTGCACGAGCAGTTCTCCGCGGCGCTGTACGGCGACACGCCGATCGGCCGGCCGATCCTGGGGACGGTCGAGTCGATCAGCGCGCTCACGCGCGAGCGGATCGTGGAGTACTACCAGCGCTACTACCTGCCCTCGCACACGGTGGTGGCGGTGGCGGGCAACGTCAGCCACGAGCAGGTGGTCGAGCTGGTCGCCACGGCCTACGACCGGGCGGGCGCGCTGTCGGGGCAGGCGGAGCCGGTCCCGCCGCGGATCGGCGGCCCCGAGGTGCCGTACCTGTCGGGCGCGACGGTGATCGACCGCCCGACCGAGCAGGCCAACCTGGTGTTCGGCACGGCCGGCCTGCCGCGCAACGACGACCGCCGCTTCGCGCTGGGCGTGCTCAACGCGGCCTTCGGCGGCGGCATGTCCTCCCGGCTGTTCCAGGAGGTCAGGGAGAAGCGCGGGCTGGCCTACAGCGCCTACAGCTACACCTCCTCCTACTCCGACACCGGCCAGTTCGGCATCTACGTCGGCTGCCTGCCGCCCAAGATCGACGAGGTGCTCAAGGTGGTCCGCGACGAGGCCGAGTACGTCGCCGAGCACGGCCTGACGGACGAGGAGATCGCGCTCGGCAAGGGCCAGATGCGCGGCAGCCTCGTGCTGGGCCTGGAGGACACCGGGTCGCGCATGTCGCGGCTGGGCAAGAGCGAGCTGGTGCACGAGCGGCTGATGACGGTCGACGAGATCCTGGCCCGCATCGAGGCGGTCACCAAGGAGGAGATCCAGGCCGTCGCGCGGGAGATCCTCCAGCGGCCCAAGACGCTGGCCGTGCTGGGGCCGTACTCCGACAGGACGTTCTCCCTCGACCGCTAAGGTGGGGCCTGTGATCAGGGTAGGAGTGCTCGGCGCGCGCGGCCGCGTCGGGGTGGAAGTGTGCAAGGCCGTCGAGGCGGCCGGCGATCTGGAGCTCGTGGCCAGGGTCGACAAGGACGACCCCATCGACGACCTGCGCGCCGCCGAGGTCGTCGTCGACTTCACGCATCCCGACGTGGTGATGGGCAACCTCGAGTGGCTGATCTCCAACGGCATCCACGCCGTGGTCGGGACGACGGGGTTCGACGCCGGGCGGCTGGAGCAGGTCAGGAGCTGGCTGGCCGCCCGTCCGGGGGCCAACGTGCTCATCGCCCCCAATTTCGGCATCGCGGCCGTGCTGATGATGCACTTCGCGCAGCAGGCGGCCCGCTACTTCGAGTCGGTGGAGATCGTCGAGCTGCACCACCCCAACAAGGCCGACGCGCCTTCCGGCACGGCTCGCCGTACGGCCGAGCTGGTCGCCGAGGCGCGCGCCAAGGCCGGGCTGGGGCCGATGCCCGACGCCACCACCTCGTCGCTGGAGGGCGCCCGCGGCGCCGACGTCCAGGGCGTGCACGTGCATGCCGTACGGCTGGCCGGGCTGATCGCGCACCAGGAGGTCATCCTGGGCGGCTCTGGCGAGATCCTGACGATCAGGCACGACACGATGAACCGGGCCAGCTTCACGCCGGGCGTGCTGCTCGGCGTGCGGCGGATCGCGGAGCTGCCCGGCCTGACCGTCGGGCTGGAGAAGCTGCTGGACCTGTGAGACGACGTGTGCCCACGGCATGGCGCCGAGGGCACACGTCACAAGGGGTTGCCCGGCTCCGCACAGCCGGGCTCGTATCCACGAGCGTACGGCAGCTCCTCGACCGAGGGAACCGTGGAGGCGTGCCGATGGTGCGATGGGCTCAGGCGGCCGAGCTGGCCGGGCTCGCGGAGGTCGAACGGGCGGCCGACGGGCTGTTCGCCGAGGTGGGCATCGTCTTCCCGCCCGGCACGACCATGATCGAGGAGGTCGACGACCCCTCGCGCGTGCTCGTCGAGGGCGACCCGCCCGAGGGCTTCGCGCTCGTCGGCTGGGTCGACGGCCACGTCCATCTGGATCAGCTGGCGGTGCGGCCGGACCGGATGCGGCGAGGCATCGGCGGGCGGCTGGTGGCGGCGGTGCTGGACCACGCGGCGGCCTCCGGTGTGCTGGGCGTGACGCTGACGACGTTCCGCGACGTGCCGTGGAACGCGCCCTGGTACGCCAGGCACGGCTTCGAGATGCTGCCCGAGACGGCCTGGGGGCCGCAGCTGCGGGCGCTGGTCGAGCACGAGCGCGCGCTGGGGATCGAGCTGGCGCCCAGGGTCGTCATGCGGGCCGCGACGCCTACCAGCTGATCGCCAGGCCCAGCGTGAACAGCAGGCCGAACGCGAGCTGCAGCTTGCCGGTCCGCTGCAGCACGCCGATCAGCGCCGGGCCGGCCGCGCCCCGCAGGACCGCCCGCACCGGCCCGACGGCCAGCGGCGCGCACAGCAGCGTGGCCGCGGCCGGCGGCCGGAGCGCCGCCAGGGCCGCCGCCAGCACCACGGCGCCGATCACGCACGCCGCATACAGCACCCGGGTACGGCGATCGCCCAGCCGGACGGCCAGCGTGCGCTTGCCGGACTCCCGGTCGGTCGGGATGTCGCGCAGGTTGTTGACCACGAGCATCGAGCACGACAGCAGCCCGACCGGGACCGAGGCCAGCAGGGCCAGCCACGACAGCCGCCCGGTCTGCACGAACGCCGTGCCGACCACCGGGACGACGCCGAAGAACACGAACACCGCCACCTCGCCCAGGCCGCGGTAGCCGTACGGGGTCCAGCCGCCGGTGTAGAACCAGGCGGCGGCGATGGCCGCCGCGCCCACGAGCAGCACCCACCACGCCTGGGTGAGGACGACCAGCACCAGCCCGGCGACCGCCGCCAGGGCGAAGCAGCCGAGCGCGGCGGCCAGCACCTGGCGGGGCGGGGCCGCCTTGGAGGCGACCAGCCGCATGGGCCCCACCCGCCGGTCGTCTGTGCCGCGGATGCCGTCGCTGTAGTCGTTGGCGTAGTTGACCCCGATCTGCAGCAGCAGCGCCACCGCCTGCGCGAGCAGGGCGCGCCACCAGACCGCGCCGCCCTCGGCGATCGCGACGCCGGTGCCGACGGCGACCGGGACGACGGCGTTGGGAAGAGTACGGGGGCGCGCGCCGGCCACCCACTGGGGGAAAGTCGCCATCTTTCAGCTGATGTCCGTGACGAGCCTGACCATCCTGACGGGACGCCCCATGTCGAGCACGCGCTCGGCCGAGTCCTCGCCCCAGCCGGCCGACTCCAGGAACCCGAGCATGGCGTGGTTGTCGGCGAAGGTCCAGGTGACGACCTGCTGGTAGCCGTCCTCGCGCAGGTAGTCGACCGTCGCGTTGAGCAGGCGGCTGCCGTGGCCGCGCCGGGTGAAGTCGGGGTCGACCAGCAGCGTCAGCATCTCGGCCACCACGGTGGGGTCGAGGTCGGGGTCCTCGGCCGGGGCGTGGGAGGCCAGGCCGACCACCCGCTCGCCGCCGCGCGGGATCGCCGGGGCGGAGCTGCCGCCCAGGCCCAGCGCGGGGAAACCCTCGGTGTCGAGGATCGTCTCGACGGCGACCAGCACGCGATGGCGGGAGGAGGGCGGGTCGCTGATCGCCTCGTCCCACTGCCGCAGCCACATCTTCTCCGCCGCCGGGCCGGTCATCTGCTCCAGCGGCCCTTCGGGCAGGAACTCCCGGTAGCCGTAGCGCCAGGCGCGAATCTGCGTGTTCGCCACCTGAAGCACATCTTCGCGCCGGGCCGCCCGGACGCCCACGTCTGCCATCTCGGCCCGCTCCTTCGCCTGCCGTCGTGCGCGACCGGAGGATCTCGCGCGCACGTGTTACACCGTATCGGTCCTTGAGGCCTCCCGAGGACGCGAACCCGCCTTCCTGGCCCGGTAGGCACGGGTTTTCGTCCGGTTGCCGCACACCTTCATGTCACACCATGACCGCGACTTGTTCTTGGAGGCGTCGACGAACGCCCACTGGCATGTCGGCTCCGCGCACACCTTCAGCCGCTCCCAGGCCGGATCCATGGTGGCCGCCACGATCCTGGCCAGGCCACCCGCCACGCCGCCCTCGACGGGCTCCAGGCGCGGGCGGCCGGCCACGGCGATCCTGAGCGGCAGGACGGGCAGCTCGCGCGGCTCGCCCCGCAGGGCGGCGCGCAGGCCCTCGCGCAGGCTCACGGCCACGCCCAGGTCGTCCTCCGTGGCCCGGGCGGACACCTCGACCAGGCCACGCTCGCGCAGCCACAGCGTCAGGTCGGCGGGGGAGGACAGCTCCTCGGCCTCCGTGTCCACCGCGTAGGTGTTCAGGAAGTCGCGTACGAGTGCCACCATGTAACCACTGTACGTCCATAGGAGGTTGCGAAATCATGGTGATCCGCACGTGGCGGGGCTGGACGCGGCCCGAGGACGCCGAGGCCTACGAGTCCTACCTGTTGCGCACGGGATTCCCCGGCTACACCGGCACGCCCGGCAACCACGGCGTGTACTTCACGCGGCGGCAGGTGGGCGACCGGGTGGAGTTCTTCCTCATCTCGCTGTGGGAGTCGTGGGAGGCGATCAAGGCGTTCGCCGGGGAGGACCCCTCGCGGGCCGTCTTCTACCTGGAGGACGACCGCTACCTGGTCGACAAGGAGCTCACCGTCGAGCACTACGAGGTGTTCGCCAGCGCCTGAGCCAGCCTCTCGACGCCTTCGGCCAGCTCCGGCAGGTGCGCGGTGGCGCTGTGGGTCAGGCGCAGCCGCGGTCCCGGCGGCTCGGCCGGGTAGTAGATCCTGCCTGGGCTGACCAGCACGCCGTGCCGCTTGGCCGCCTCCACCAGGGCCGCCTCGTCGACCTCCGGCGGCAGCCGTACCCACAGGTGCTTGCCGCCGATCGGCAGCAGGTGCAGCTGGGCGGCGGGCAGCCGGGCGGCGATCGCGGCGGCCAGCGCGTCGCGGCGGGCGAGGAGGTCGGCGTGGACGGCCGCCAGGTGCCGGGCCCAAGCCGGGGAGGTGACGAACTCCAGCGCGGTCTCCTGCAGCAGCCTGGCCACGAAGAACGACTCCACCAGCTGGCTGGCGCGCAGGCGGCGCGCGGCGGGGCCGCGGGCGATCACGGCTGCCACGCGCAGGCTGGGGGACAGGATCTTGGTGAGGGAGTTGACGTAGACGACGGTGCCGTGCCTGTCCATCGCGACCATCGGGGCCGGCGCGGCGGGGGTGAGGTAGCGGGCGTAGTCGTCCTCGATCACGAACGCGCCGTGCCGCCTGGCCGTCTCCAGGATCTGCTCGCGGCGTTCCCCCGGCAGGGTCGCGCCCGTCGGGTTGTGGACGGTCGGCTGGCAGTAGAACACCCGGGCGCCGGTCACCGCGAACGCCTCGGCCAGCAGGTCCGGCCGTACCCCCTGTTCGTCCGTCGGTACGGCGGCCGCCCGCAGGCCCGCCGCCTTGGCCGCGGCCAGCGCGCCCGGATAGGTGGGGGTCTCGACGAGCACCGGCGTGCCGGGGGCGGCCAGCGCGCGGAAGGCGTGGGTCAGCGCGGCCTGGCCGCCGCTCACGATGAGCGTGTCGGCGGCCGTCACGCCGCCGCCCGCCTGGGCGGCGAACCACCTGCGCAGCTCCGGCAGGCCGGCCACGGGCGGCATGGCCCAGACGCCGGGCCTGCGCGCGGCCCGCGCGGCGGCCTGGCCGAGCTGCTTGTCGGGGCGCATGGGCGGGTGGAGGTAGCCGCCGGTCAGCGGGATCACGCCCTCCGGAGGGCCGGCGAGCAGCGCGGCGACGCCCGACTCGTCCACCACGCGGTCGCCGAGCGCGACCGTCTGCCAGGACAGGTCGGGCGCCTCCGCGGCCCGCGGGGCGGGGGAGGCGACGAAGGCGCCGCTGCCGGGTTTGGTGACCACGCGGCCTTCGGCGGCGAGCAGGCCGATGGCCCTGGAGACGGTGACGGGGCTGACGTTGTGGCGGCGCATCAGCTCGCGGCTGGAGGGCAGACGGTCGCCCGGCCGGAGCCTGGCCGCCTCCCGGCGCAGTATCGCGGCGAGCGAGGCGATACTGCTATCGTCTTTCATGAGGAATAAGAATAGCGGTATTGAGAATGGCGCGATAGCGGTTCCCTTCGCGATCCGGAGCGACGAGCTGCCGGGTCTCGCCGAGGCGATCGCCCGGACGTCTTCCTCGGCGGACCGGGACCCGCGGGCTCCGGCCGCTCCGCGGGCGGACGGCCGCCGGGAACCTGTGGCGGCTGGGACCGGGGCACAGGCAGGGCGGGACCCTGCTGTGGTGTCGCGGGCTGGGGCGCAGGCGCGGCGGGGCACGCTGCTGGCGCTCCTGGGCGTGCTGGCCTTCTCCGGCTCCGTCCCGGCCACCGTCTTCGCGATGCGCGGTTTCGACCCCTGGCTGGTGGCCGTCGGACGGGCCGCCGTCGCCGGTCTCGTCGCCCTCGCCTGCCTGCGCCTGGCCCGCCTGCCGCTGCTGCCGCCACGCGCCCAATGGCCCGCCTACGCGCTCATCTCCGGCGGCGTCGTCTTCGGCTTCCCGGTCTTCAGCAGCCTGGCCCTGCACCTGGGCGCGAGCGCCTCCCACGCCGCCGTGGTCATCGGCCTGCTGCCCGCCGCCACGGCGGTCTGCGCCGTCCTGCGCGCCGGCGAGCGCCCGCGCCCCCTGTTCTGGGCGGCCTGTACGGCGGGCGCCGTCTCGATCACGGTCTTCACGCTCGCCCAGGGCGGCGGCGGCGCGACCTGGGCCGACCTCCTCCTCGTGGGCGCGCTGCTGTCGGCCGCCGTCGGCTACACCGAGGGCGCCCGCCTCACCCAGGCCACGCCCGGCTGGCGCGTCATCTCCTACGCCCTGGTGATCTCCCTGCCCGTGACGCTGCCGGTCTCCGCCGTCCTCGCCGCGACCACCGAGATCACCCCGCGCTGGGACGCGATCGCCGGATTCGTCTACGTCGCCCTGATCTCCATGTTCCTGGGCTTCCTGCCGTGGTACGCCGGCCTGGCCCTGGGCGGCATCGCCCGCGCCGGCCAGACCCAGCTGCTCCAGCCGCTGCTCACGCTGGTGTGGGCGTGGCTGCTGCTCGGCGAGAGGTACGGCTGGGCCACCGTGGCCGGGGCGCTGGCCGTCCTCGTCTGCGTGGCGGTGACCCAGCGCAGCCGTACGTGAAAGGCCCTGAAGACAGGCGGCGGCTTGAAAGACATGACGGCGGGGCACAGGATGGGGGCAGGAGGTGTCACAACGATGGCTGACCTCACGATCCCCGAGGGCGGTTTCTGGCCCGCGCCCGAGATCCCCCAGCCCAACATCTACCCGATGGAGTGGCGGGTCGAGACCGAGAAGCTGGCGCAGATCTACGAGAAGTCCAAGCGTGTGGTCTGGAACCCCGCCGACCTGCCCTGGGACGGCCTGCGGCCCGAGGACTTCACGCGGGAGCAGCGCCTGGGGATCATGTACTGGTTCTCCGTGCTGGCCAACTTCGACGCCTCGGGCCCGGCCGTCTTCGCCCGCGCGACGATCCAGGCCTTCGAGAAGCACGAGGAGGACCCGGTCAGGAAGTGCTTCTTCTCCATCACCCGGGACGAGATGAACCACGAGGAGTGCTGCCAGCGGACCATCGCGCGGCTGTGGCCCGGCGGCCCGCTGAACTGGACTCCCACCGACGACCTGGAGCGGGCGGCGCACAACAACATCGGCTGGCTGTACCACAATGGCGGCCGCTACTGGCACGGCTACAGCGCCGCCGTGGGCAAGTACACGCTGCCGGTGCTGTTCACGAGCTTCATGATGGGGGAGATGGCCGCCTCGACGCTGTTCCGCGGCATGGCGTCAGGGACGACGCATCCCGTCTTCAGCGAGATGTTCCAGCGCATCGGCCGCGACGAGTCCCGCCACCTGCAGATCTGCATGACGATCCTGGAGAAGGAGTGGCCGGGCCTCACCGACGAGACGCGCTCGCTCATCACCCGCCAGCTGCGCGCGGGCTTCGTGTTCCTGTCGATGATCCTGTGGGAGCCGCCCGAGGGCTTCTGGGAGCTTCCGCCGTACTTCCTGCCCAACCACCGCGTCCTGATGGATCACGCCAGGGACGCGGGGCTGGGGGTGCTGTCGTACGAGGAGCAGGCCGAGAACTGGCGGCAGGCGATGGCGCGCGTCCGGGCGATCGTCGAGCGCTGGGGGATCGCGTTCCCGGCGATCCCGGAGCTGGACATCGAGGGCGTGCAGGTCGACGTGGTCGATCCGGAGGACATCATCCCGGTGTTCTAGCCGGCCTTGGGCTGCTCGACGATCGGGATGGTGGAGCGCAGCACGCCCTCGCCGCTGAGGGGCAGGCCGTCGTTGTCCTTCCACACCTCGAAGTGGTGGATGCCCGCCGGCACGTTCGGCCACTGGTGGTACTGCCAGGAGCCGCACGCGAAGCGCACCGGGTCGCCGCCTGGCCGCAGGGCGATCCAGTAGGCGCCGCCGGGCCGCGGGCAGGAGAGGTTCGCCCAGATCTCCACGCGGCCGGCGGCGGGCTGGCTCCAGGTGCGGGAGCTGAGGCGGGACAGCATCCTCTCGATCTGCCAGGTGAAGCCGTGGGAGGGGGCGGGCGGGGACGGGCTCGTGGCCGGGGCGGCCCGCGGCGTGGGCTCCGGCACGATCCATAACCAAGCGGCGACCGCGGCGGTCGCGATCGCCGCGGCGACGGCGAGGATCCACCACGGGCGGGCACGGCGGGGGCCCACGGGCGGACCGCCGCCCTCCGGCTCCAGGGCGTGCCACCGCTCCTCCCACGACTCCACGTCGCCGCCGCAGGCGGTCACGTAGGCGCGGACGAAGTCCAGCGGCGGCCGCTCGCCCGGGCTCAGCCGCCTGGACACCGTGCTGGAGTGGTACCCCATGCGGTCGCCGATCTCCTGGAGCGACAGGGCACCGCGCAGGCGGCGCAGATCGTCGACGAACTCGGCGACCGGACCGGCGTCGCGGTCGATCGGGCGGTCTCTGCGTCCTCCTCGTGCCACTGGCTTCCTCCCGGAAGGGGGGTTGCTGCGGTTGTTGTCGCTGTTGCCGCTATTAATGCGCAACGTGCGGGCCTGTTCAAGGTCGGTACGGCGCGGCCAGCCTCGGCGGTGCGGAGCCTTCCGCCATCGTTTCCACCGCCGTCAAGGAGGTCGACAATGATCAACCGCGTCGTCAGCAGCCTCGCCGTCCTGGGCGCCACCACGCTCGCCTTCGCCTCACCCGCCTGGGCCGGCGGGACCGTTCAGGCGGCCCCTGGGTGGTCCTCGGCGTCGCCGCCGGTGTCTTCGGTGGTGTCGTCGGCGGCGTCCTCGGCGTGCCGGATGTCCGCCAACATCTGGCGCCGGAGCAACACGGTCTACCAGATCGGCGCCGGCGCGGGCGGCTGCGGCCGGGGCCTGTACGCGATCACCTGCCGCCCCATCCACCGCCACAGCTTCTACTGGCACCAGCACGGGATCTACAGCAAGTCCCAGAACAACGCGATCCTGTACCTCACGCCGCGCATCCGGGGCACCAACGGCGACCACTACAAGGCCAAGTGCTGGTTCTACCTCAACAACCGGCTGCTGGGGACCAGGACCACGCACACGATCGAGCTCTGAGCCACAAGCGTCACCGGGGCAGGGGGAGGCGTCCGGCGGGCGTCCTCCCCCTGCGCGGTCATGCCGCGACGGCCCGTACGGCGAAGCGATGGCAGGTGACGTGGAGGGGGAAGCCGCCGTCGTGGAGCTGTCTGAGGCGCTCGCCGTACCGCTCGACGGTGAAGCCGGGAACCTGCCAGGGGATGAGGCGCAGGTACAGCACCAGGGCGCCGACGTCGCGGAAGACCGCGGGGACGCGCGCCTCCTCTCGCCAGGTGACCTCGAATCCCGCCTGGAGGAGTCCCTCGGTCGCCTGCCGCAGGTCCCAGGCGTGCCATTCGTTCGGCGGCCCGCCCAGCGCCTCGTTGACCTCGTGCAGATCCCGCCCGCCGACCTGCTGGGTGAGGAAGGTGCCGCCCTTCTTCAGGACGCGGCGGACCTCGCCAGGGTCATACGATTCGTGCCGATTGATCACCAGATCAAATGATTTATCCGGAAAAGGCAGGCGGTCGTCATCCACCTCCACGACCTTCACGCCCAACGGCCCGAGCCGCCGCCGCGCGACCGGCACATTCGGGGCATACCCCTCCGTGGCCGCCGTACGTGCCGGAAGGGGCGCGAGCGACGCCAGCAGCTCACCGCCTCCCGTGCCGAGGTCGAGCAGGGACGCCGCCTGGCCGAGGTGGTCGCGCACGAGCGCTTCGTAGCTCCACGGCAGGCTGCCGGTTTCGTCGTAGCGCCCTTGGAAGACTCCGAAGTCCCACCCTTCGAAGGGTGTCCGGAGCGCTTCGGCGATCAGCTGGGTGAAGCGGTCATCGGTCATCGGGCCATGATCCCTCGGGGGACACGAAGCCGCCGAGACGACCCCTCAGGCGTTGTCCGGCCACTCGTTGCGCTCACGGACGTAGGTCCCGCGATAGGCGACGGTGAACACCCAGCCGCGCTCCCTGAGCAGCTTCACCGCCTGGCGCACGGTCGCCTTCGCCACGCCGTACTGCTGGATCAGGGTCTTCTCGCTGGGGATCGGCCGGAGCGGTGACAGCTCGCCGTGCTTGATGCGGCCGGTGAGCTCGTCGGCGATGCGCTCGTAGACGGGCACACGATCGGCGGCCCGTGGATGGCCGGGCGGGCCGACGAACGTGCCCTCGCCCCGCACGGTGTGGGCGACGCCACGGTCGCGCAGTTCCCGGGCCACGCGGCGAGCGGTCGTCCTGGCGATCTCGTAGGCGGCCTCCAGCGCCGCTTCACTGGGGATCGGATCGCCGGGTCTCAGCTCTCCGTTCTTGATCTTCCGGTGAAGGATGTCGGCGATCTGCCGGTAGACGGGCACGGGGCCCTCGCGATCCAGCATGGCCCTAGTCTGCACGTCCGCAGACAAGCAGTCGACTCTAGTCGTCCGGCCATGACTCCTTCGGCGAGACGAAGCTGCCGCGCTGCGGCACCGTGTAGATCCAGCCCTGCTCGCGCAGGGCGGCCATCGCTTTCCTGACCGTCTCCCTGGCCACCTCGTAGCGCTGCACCAGGGTCGCCTCTCCCGGAATCGGCCGTCGCGGCTGGTACCTCCCGCTCTTGATCTCGTCGGCGATCTCCTGCGCGATCTGCTGGTACAGCGGTGTCTTGCGCGGCTGGCGCGGCGCGTCGTCCGGAGTGCCGACGAAGGTGCCCTGACCTTGGACGGTGTAGATCAAGCCCTCTTCGCGCAGGATGTGGATCGCCTTGCGCGCCGTGGCCCGTGCGACGCCGAACTCCCGCTGGATGTCCGCCTCGCTCGGCACGGGCTGACCAGAGCTGAGGCCCCGGATTCGGTCGCGCAGAATCGTGGCTATCTGCACGTAGATATAGGTGTCGCCATCGTAGTCGAGCACGCTCGCAAGATAGACGAACGAGTACGAGAGGGCTCAAAACGGTTCACCTTTATAGACGAGAGCTTTTGCTTGAATGGACGGAACTAGACAAGCAGACGTATGCTCCTTGTGTGGATGGCGCTGAAGTCGAGATCACCTGGAGGCGGGCCGTTCCTCGAGTCAGCCGTGTTCGCGTTCATGACTACATGTCCTCCGATCTGAAGTCGGTGTCCTACGAGCTCTGTGCGGCCGGGGGACTCATGTTCATCCGCCGGACGGTCACCGGCGGGTCCAAGACGATCGTCCAGGAGTCGGAGTGGCTTATCGCCAGCAGGGCGCGTGAGCTGTGGAGAAGGGTGTTGAAGGGCGAGATCATATGATCGCGAACCTTTCTCTGGCTCTGCATGCCGCCGGCTTTCCGGTGTGTGGGGCACTCATCTTGGCTTCGTGATCTCCGGTTTGCCTCGACGCTCCTGGATCGGCTCGGGGCAAACCGGCCATCCGCGCTTGTCGCCCGCACTCCCTGACTCGGCTCGTGGATGACGTGTGGTGGCCGTCCACGAGTCGCGGGGTCGCGCGCATGCGCTGCCCCTGGGTCCGGCAGGGTCATCCCATGCGCCCTGCCGGACCTTCGCCGCCCTGGTCGCGCCCACGCCTCGGCGGCGGCGAGATCGGGGAGGGCTGGGTCCCGCGCCTCCGGGTCGCGCGGGACCCAGCCCAGTGTTGCAGGTACGGCACGCGGCGAGAAAGAAGACGGCTCATCGCGTCGCGGGATCGCTCGTCGTGTCGCTTCGCCAATCGCCACACTAGGCATCTTTCCCGTCGCTCCAGGAGACGCGGCGCCACGCGGTGTCCGTGACGATCAGATGGTCGAGGAAGCGCAGGCCGACCGTTTCGGCCGCGGCGGCGAGGTGGATGGTGGCCTCCAGGTCCGCCGGGCTCGGGTCGAGGGAGCCGCTGGGGTGGTTGTGGGCGATGCCGAACGCGGCGCCGCCCGAGGTGAGCACCGCCGTGACGATCTCGCGGACCGGGACCGAGGTGTGGTCGGAGCCGCCCTCGGTCAGGACGGTACGGCGCAGCACGCCCCCGCGGGAGTCGCACACGACGACGGCCAGGCGTTCGCGTGTGTGGCCGCGCAGCAGGGGAGCGGCCACCGAGGCCAGGTCGGAGCTGCTGGTGACGCGCTTGGCGGAGGGTTCGGCCTCGGCCCGCCGTACCAGGCAGAAGGCGGCCGCGATCCGCGCGGCCTTGGCGGGGCCGACGCCGGGGACGGCGAGCAGGCGGTGGGCCTCGGAACGGGACAGCGAGGCCAGGTCGCCGCAGTGCTCGATGACGCGGGCGGCGAGGTCGACGGCGCTGGTGCCGCGGAAGCCGGAGCCGAGCAGGAGGGCCAGCAGCTCGCGGTCGGCGAGGGCGGCCGGGCCGTGGAACAGCAGGCGTTCGCGCGGGCGTTCGCTGACGGGCAGGTCCTTGACTCGCATCCACACCTCCGGTTGGCACCGGAAAGGTTGTAGCAGCGAGGACCGACAGTCGCGGGGCGGGAAGCGCCTACCGATCTTCGATACGTCCAAGGCGGGCGATCAGCCGGGCGAGCTGCTCGGCGTAGTGCTCGACCAGCTCCGGTGAGCTGCCGTCGGCGCCGAACAGGCCGCGGGCCAGCTGCGGGTAGACCGCGAGGGCGTTGCCCGCGCTCATGGCGATGAGCAGCAGCGCGGCCGGGTCGAACCGGTCGTCGAGCTCGCCGGCCCGCTGGCGCTCGCGCAGCTGCTCCACCTCGTGCCGCAGCCGGGCGTTGCGCTCCCGCGCCTCCTCCTCGTCCTCGTCGGCGCCGGTGTCGGCGAGGCCCTCCCAGGCGAGGAGGCGCCCGCCGAGCCGGGGGTCGACGCTCGCCCGCACGTAGTGCTTGACCATCTCGGCGAAGCCCATGTCGTCGGGGATCGTCTGGGCCTCGTAGGCCCGCCAGCGCCGGCCGATCTCCCGGTACAGGCCCTCCTTGCCGTCGAAGTAGTACGCGATGAGCTGCTGGTTCACGCCGGCGCGCGCGGCGATCTCGGACACCCGGGCGCCGGCGAAGCCCTTGGCGGAGAACTCCTCGATCGCGGCGTCGAGGATGCGCGCCTTGGTGCGCTCGGGGTCGCGCTGCCGCTCGTGCGGGGCAGGCGCCCGCCGCGTCGCCCGCCGTCCCGTCGTGCCCTTGTCCGCCTCGTCCTGCACCCGGCGCTCTGTCGTCATGTCCAGCATTCTGCCATCCAGTCGCCGAACTCAATCATATATCTGTTTGACAGAATCAAACTGACGAATGACACTCTTGATCGGGCGCACCACCCCGCGCCCCCACCCCGAGGAGGCGCCGAGATGACGAGGGAACCCACACGACCGGCCGAGCCGTACCGGGGCCGCTGGGCGGCGCTCGCCCTGCTGCTGACCGCGGTGTTCATGGACATGGTGGACAACCAGATCGTGACCATCGCGCTGCCCACCATCCAGCGCGATCTGGGCGCGCAGCCCTCGGCGCTGCAGTGGACCGCCACCGGCTACACGCTGGCGTTCGCCCTGACCCTGATCACCGGTGGCCGCCTCGGCGACCGCTTCGGCCACCGCGCGATGTTCGTGCTGGGCACGGCCGGCTTCGGCGCCGCCTCGCTCGCCGCGGGCCTCGCGCCGGACGTGGCGGTCCTGCTGGCGGCCCGCGTCGCGCAGGGCGTCTTCGCCGGGCTGATGGTGCCGCAGGTGCTGGCGTTCATCCACGCCGAGTTCCCCCAGGCCGAGCAGGGCAAGGCGATGGGGTTCTACGGCATGACGTTCCCGATCGGCGGACTGGCCGGCCCGCTGCTGGGCGGCCTGCTCACCCAGGCCGACCTGTTCGGCTGGCACTGGCGGACGATCTTCTTCGTCAACGTGCCCGTCGCCCTGGCCGCCGCCGTCGGGGCCATGCTCGTCATGCCGCCGCCCCGCCGTCCCGGTCGCGGCGGCGCCGACGTGCCCGGCGTGCTGGTGCTGGCCGCCGCGCTGCTCGCCGTGCTCTACCCCCTGGTCCAGGGGCGCGAGCTGGGCTGGCCGGCCTGGGCTTTCCTGCTGATGGCCGCCGCGCTCCCGCTGCTGGCGCTGTTCGCCGCGCTGGAGCGGGCCCGCGAGCGGCGCGGGCGCGAGCCGCTGATCCGGCCCGGCCTCCTGCGCAGCCGTCCCATGGCGGTCGGCGTCCTCGTCATGCTGATCTTCTACTGCGGGATGGGCGCGTTCTTCGTCCTGACCCTGCACCTGCAGGACGGGCTGGGCTACTCGCCGCTGAAGACGGCCCTGACCATGCTGCCGGCGACCGTGGGGATCGTGGCGGGCAACGGCGTCGGCATGCCGATGGCCGCCAAGCTGGGCCGCAGGCTGCCCATGACGGGCCTGGCGCTGCTGCTGGCCGGGACCGCCTCGATGATCGCCGTGGTGACGGGGTACGGCACCGGCCTGACGCCCTGGCAGCTGGCCGTCCCGATCCTCCTGTACGGCGCGGGCCTGGGCCTCGGCGCGTCATCGCTGATGCTGATCACGCTCACCGGGGCGGACGCGGCCGACGCCGGCGCGGCCTCCGGCGTGGTGAACACCGTCGTGCAACTCGGCATGGCCGCGGGACCGGCCACCGTCGGCACCGCCTTCTTCGGCCGCCTGGCCGCCGGCGGCGACTCCGCCGGCGCCGCGCAGACCAGCCTGCTCATCGGCCTCGCCCTGTTCGCCGTGGCGTTGCCGGCCTGCTTCCTGCTGCCGCCCCCGGCGCCGCCCGCCCCGGCCGCCGCCGCGGACACTCGCGTGGCGGGCGGCGAGCACCGGTGACCTTCCCCGGCGGGCGTCCGGACGCCACAGGCGGGCGCCCGCCGGGGCGCCGGCGTCACAGCGGCAGCGAGTAGACCACCCGGAACCGGTCCCCGGGGATCACGATGTCGCTCGTCTCCACCGGGCGGTCGCCCGCCCAGTGCGTCCGCTCGACGTGCAGCACGTGCACCCCGGCCGGCAGCGCCAGGGCGTCGCTCTCGGCCGGTTGCGGAACCCGGGTGTGCACGCTCTCCACGATCTCCGAGATCTTGATCCCGTGGGCGTACATCCGCGCGATGACGCTCCGGCGATCGTCGTCGCCCGCCAGCTCGACCGGCTCGTACGAGGTGACCAGTTGCACCGCCTTGCCCTCGTCCCGGTAGACGTAGTGCGTGCGGGCCACCCGCGCCGACTCCTCCAGCCGCAGCCGCGCGCCGATCACCGGCCCCGCCTCGGCCACCTCCGAGTGCCTGTCGAAGGCGACGCGGCGGCCCTGCGTGAGCAGGTCGGCGGCGAAGGGGGAGGGATGTTCGAGATGGCGCCAGCGGTGCAGGGGGATCAGGTCGGGGCGTTCGCGGACGTAGTGGCCGGAGCCGACTCGGCCGACGATGAGGCCCTCGTTGGCCAGCACGCGCAGGGCGTGACGGGCGGCCGTCTCGCCGACTTGGTACTTGCGGGTCAGCTGCGCCCTGGAGGGGATGGGCGCGCCGGGGGGAAGGGTGCCGTCGTTGATCTGTCGTCGGATGTCTTCGACGACGCGCAGGTAGACCGGATCGGAGGTGCCCAACGAGACCGTCCTTGTAGTGAGGCGTTGCCCCATGTTGCCGTATTGGGCAGGTAACCTACCGTCATCGGCGGAAAATGGAGTGCCAACTTTGCCCCATGAAATTCCCAGGATCGCGTGTAACGCCACGGCGGAGGCGGTCGATTGTCCGTTAGAGGTCGTCGATGTGTGTACCCCCGAGCACATATCGGCGACCTCTTCCACGCGGCGGGGCCGTACCGGATGAGGGGAGCCGGGGTCCTCCGGGCTGGGGAATCCGGGTACCGTTCGCTCTATGGCAGGAACCTCCGACGCACCCTTCGGCCGCATGCTGACCGCGATGGTCACCCCGTTCACCGCCGACGGCGCGGTGGACTACGAGCGCGCCCAGTCCCTGGCCGCCTACCTCGTCGACACCCAGCGCAACGACGGCCTGGTGGTGAGCGGCACCACCGGCGAGTCGCCGACCACGAGCGACGCCGAGAAGGAACGCCTGCTCAGAGCCGTGCTGGAGGCGGTGGGTGACCGGGCGGCGGTGGTCGCGGGGGTCGGGACGTACGACACCCACCACAGCGTCGAGCTGGCCAGGACGGCCGAGCGGGCCGGCGCGCACGGCCTGCTGGTGGTCACGCCGTACTACAACAAGCCCCCGCAGGAGGGCCTGTACCAGCACTTCACGGCGGTCGCGGACGCCACCGGCCTGCCGGTTATGCTGTATGACATCCCGGGCCGGAGCGGCGTTCCCATCAAGACCGAGACGCTGATCAGGCTGGCCCAGCACGAGCGGATCGTGGCGGTGAAGGACGCCAAGGGCGACCTGTTCGCCGGCTCCACCGTGATGACCGCCACCGACCTGGTCTTCTACTCGGGTGACGACGCGCTGAACCTGGCCTGGCTCGCCCACGGCGCCGCCGGGTTCGTGAGCGTGATCGGCCACGTGGTCGGCGCCGAGCTGGCCGCCATGATCGACCACTTCAGGAGCGGCCGGGTCGAGGAGGCCAGGCGGATCCACGAGCAGCTGATCCCCGTCGTGGACGGGATCATGATGCGCGCCGGCGGCGCGATCATGGTGAAGGCGGCGCTGGCCCTGGTCGGCCGGCCAGTGGGCGGGCTGCGTCCGCCGCTGGTGGCCGCCGACGACAAGCAGACGGCCGAGCTGCGCGCATGCCTGGTCGCCGGAGGGGTGAAGCTAGCAGATGTGTAAGAAAACGGGGAGGAAAGGACATGCATGAGTCACCCGCACCCTGAACTGGGTCCGCCACCGCCGCTGCCGCAGGGCGGGCTGCGCATCGTCGCGCTCGGCGGCCTGGGGGAGATCGGCAGGAACATGGCCGTCTTCGAGTACGGCGGGCGCCTGCTGATCGTCGATTGCGGCGTGCTGTTCCCCGACCTCGAGCAGCCCGGGGTCGATCTGATACTGCCCGACTTCGACTACGTCATGGACCGGCTCGACGACATCGAGGCCGTGGTCCTGACGCACGCCCACGAGGACCACATCGGGGCGGTGCCGTACCTTCTGCGTGAGCGGCGCGACATCCCGCTCGTCGGGTCCAGGCTGACGTTGGCCCTCATCGAGGCCAAGCTCACCGAGCACCGCATCCAACCGGTGAAGCACCAGGTGGTCGAGGGGGAGCGGCACCGCTTCGGCCCGTTCGACTGCGAGTTCCTGGCCGTCAACCACTCCATTCCCGACGCGCTCGCGGTCGCGATCCGCACCCCGGCGGGGATCGTGCTGCACACCGGCGACTTCCGGATGGACCAGCTGCCCAGCGACGGCCGGCTGACCGACCTGGGAGGGTTCGCCAGGCTCGGCGCGGAGGGCGTCGACCTGCTGATGTCCGACTCGACGAACGCCGAGGTGCCCGGGTTCGTCACCAGCGAGAAGGAGATCGGCCCGGTCATCGACGAGGTGATCAGGACCTCCGCCAAGCGGGTGATCGTGGCCAGCTTCGCCTCGCACATCCACCGCGTGCAGCAGGTGATGGACGCCGCGCACCGGCACGGCAGGAAGGTGGCGTTCATCGGCCGCTCCATGGTCCGCAACATGGGCGTGGCCATGGACCTGGGGTATCTGCACGTCCCGCCGGGGCTGGTCGTCGACTCGCGTGAGATCGAGGAGTGGCCGCCGGAGGACGTGGTGCTGATCTGCACCGGGTCGCAGGGCGAGCCGATGTCGGCGCTGTCGAGGATGGCCGACCGCGACCACCCCATCCGCATCGCGGAGGGCGACACGGTGCTGCTGGCCTCCAGCCTGGTGCCGGGCAACGAGACCGCGGTCAACCGCGTGATCAACGGCCTGACCCGCTGGGGCGCCCGGGTGGTGCACAAGGGCAACGCCATGGTGCACGTCTCCGGCCATGCCGCCGCCGGCGAGCTGCTGTACGTGCTGAACCTGACCAAGCCCTCGAACTTCATGCCGGTGCACGGCGAGTGGCGGCACCTGCGGGCGCACGCCAAGCTGGCCGCGCTGACCGGCGTCCCGGAAGACCACATCGTGATCGCCGAGGACGGCGTCGTGGTGGACCTCGTCGACGGCAGGGCCCGGATCGTCGGCGCGGTCCAGGCGGGGTACGTCTACGTCGACGGCCTGAGCGTGGGCGAGGTCACCGACGTGTCGCTGAAGGACCGGCGGATACTGGGCGAGGAGGGTTTCATCTCGGTCGTCGTGGTGGTCGACTCCAGCACCGGCAAGGTCGCCGCGCCGCTGGAGATCCACGCGCGGGGCTCGGGCATCGACCAGGCCCAGTTCGAGGAGATCATTCCGCAGGTCGAGAAGGCGCTGGAGGACAACGCGGCCGACGGCGTGGTGGACGCGCAGCAGATCCGCCGCGTGGTGCGGCGCACGGTCGGCCGCTGGGTCAACGAGAGCTTCCGCCGCCGCCCGATGATCATCCCCGTGGTGGTCGAGGTCTGAGCTGGTCTGATTTGGTCTGATCTGATCTGTGCCGGTACGGCCCAGCCGTACCGGCACACGAAGATCCGGCGAGCCGCTAGGCGTCCCTGAGCCTCATCGCCCACGCCCCGGCCAGCAGCGGCACCCCGGCGTAGAGGGCCAGCGCGACCGTGGCGGCCCAGGGCGGCAGCAGGGCGCCGAAGACGCTGTTGGTCATGTCGGCGCCGGCGATCTGGCCCGGCAGGCCGCCGAACATCAGCGACCCCAGACGCCGCCCCCACGGCTCGGGGAACCGCGCGACGACGATGGGGACGACGTAAAGCACTCCCACGAGGATCGCGACCGCCGCCGCGGCGTGGCGCAGGATCGCGCCCAGCCCCAGGCCGAGCAGCCCGAACACCGCCACGGACACGCCCGAGGCCACGAGCAGCGTCACCTTGCCGGAGACCGGCGTCAGGTCCTGGAAGCGCTCCCCGATCACGGCGCGCGTGCCGTACGCGGCGGCGAACATCACGGCCTGCCCGACGACCAGCCCGCAGGAGGCGACGGCGGCGGCCTTGGCGGCCAGCACCGGCCACCGCCGGGGGACGGCCGCGAAGGTGCTCGCGACCAGCCCGGAGGCGTACTCCGACGTCATCGCCAGCACGCCGAGCACGCCCACGCCCAGCTGCGGCACGATGAGCACCACGTCCTCCAGCTCGGCGACCCGGGCGGACGGCCGCCGGGCGGGCGGGGCGGCGTCGTAGAGGCCGGCGGCCCACCACGCCAGCAGCAGGGCGAGCGGGACTGCGCCCAGCGCGATCGCGAGGACGACCCACGTCGACCGGAGCGACCTGAGCTTGATCCACTCGGCGGCCAGGACGGTCACACGTCCCTCCGGGTGATCGAGACGAGCGCCGCCCCCACGGCGAGGACCCCGTACCCCAGCAGGACGGCCACCGCCACGGCCGGAGGCAGCAGCCCGTCGCCGAGCCGCCGCGAGATCCGCTCGCCGGCGATCTGCGGCGCCAGGTTCGGCAGCAGCAGCGACCCCACGCGGGTGTTCCACGGCGACGGCAGGTAGGCCACCACTCCCGGCAGCACGAACAGCACGCCCACCACCGAGGCGATCCCCCCGGCCGTGGAGCGGGTCACCGCGCCGAGCCCCAGCCCGGCCAGGGCGACCACCGTGGCCGACAGCGCGGCGGCGGGCAGCGCGCTCAGCGGCGCGTCCTCGAAGCCCAGCGAGCGGTCACCGGCGATCAGGCGGCTGAGCGCATGGGTGGCCACCAGGATCCCGGCCGCCGCCGCGAAGGCCATCCCGGCCACCACCGCGGCCTTGGCCAGCAGGAGCACGCGCCGCCTGGGCACGGCCAGGAAGCCGGTCTCCCGCTCGGCGGTGACCGCCAGCACGCCGAGCACGCCCAGGCAGATCTGCAGCAGCGGCAGGAACCCCTCCTCGGGCGCCGCCGCCTGGACCGACCCGCGCTCCTCGGCCAGTCCGCGGACATACCAGGTCCAGGCCGCGCCGAGCACGATCATGGAGGCGGCCACGGCCAGCGTGGAGCGGGTCGAGCTCACGGAACGCAGCTTGATCCACTCGGAGGTCAGGACGTTCCTCATCGGTGCTCCAGGCCTCATCGGTGCTCCACGCCTCATCGGTACTCCACGCTGGAGGCGGTCAGCGACAGGTAGGCGTCCTCGAGCGAGGCGTGGCCGCCGACGAGGTCGGCCATGGAGGTGTCGGCCAGCAGCCGGCCGCGGCCGATGACGATCAGGTGGTCGGCGGTCAGCGCCATCTCGCTCATCAGATGGCTGGACAGCAGGACGGTCCGCCCCTCGGCGGCCAGGCCGCGCAGCAGCTCGCGGATCCAGCGCACGCCGTCGGGGTCCAGCCCGTTGACCGGCTCGTCGAACAGCAGCACGCCGGGATCGCCCAGGAGCGCCGCGGCGATGCCGAGCCGCTGCTTCATGCCCAGCGAGAAGCCGCCGATCCGCTTGCGCGCCACGCCGGACAGGCCGACCCGGGCGAGCACCTCGGCGACGCGGGCGGCGCCGATCCCGTTGCTGGCGGCCAGGGCGAGGAGGTGGTCGTGGGCGCTGCGGCCGCCGTGCACCGCGGTGGCGTCGAGCAGGGCACCCACCTCGTGCAGGGGACGGCGCAGCGAGGCGTACCGCACGCCGTTCACCAGGGCCTCGCCGGAGGTCGGGGCGGCCAGGCCGAGGATCAGGCGCATCGTGGTGGACTTGCCGGCGCCGTTGGGGCCGAGGAAGCCGGTGACGAGGCCGGGCCGTACCCGGAAGGACAGCCCGTCCACGGCGGTCGTGCCGCCGTACCGTTTGGTCAGCTCTCTCACTTCGATCACGCCGACCAGGCTCGGGTACGGCACGGCCTGTCCACATCGGACCGCGCTCCGAATCCGGTTATCCACATCAGACCCAGGTATGACGCCGTGCGCGGGCCGCCTGGGTACCGTCGAGGCGTGTTCACCACCAGGCTGACGCGAAGCCAGCTCATCGCGCTCGACTGCGTGGCGGCCGTGGCCTTCTCGCTGGTCCTGTCCACCTCGACCGGCGGCTGGGCGCCGGCCGCCGCGCTGGGCCTGCCCCTGGCCGTGCGGCGGGTGTGGCCGCGGGCGGTCTTCGCGATCGTGCTGGCGGCGGCCGTGCCGGCGATGGCCTTGCACCTGGTCGACTACGCCTTCCTCGCGCCCGCCTACGCGCTCTACGTCGTGGCGCTGTCGGAGCGCCCGCGGGCGCCGGTGACGTCGCTGGGCATCGCGACGCTGGCCCTGATGGGGCTGCTGCTCGTCAGCGGCGCGCCCGCCGAGGCCCGCCCGGCGTGGCTCGACGCCGTGGTCGAGGGCGTCCTGGGCGTCGCCGCGCTGGCGGGGGCGTGGACGGTCGGCTCCGCCGTACGCGAGCGCAGGATGCTGGCGGCGCGCGAGACCGAGCGGGCGGTGATGGAGGAGCGGCTGCGGATCGCCAGGGAGCTGCACGACGTGGTGACCCACAGCGTGGGGCTCATCGCGGTGAAGGCGGGCGTGGCCAACCACGTCGTGGACCGTCGTCCCGAGGAGGCCAAGGCCGCCCTGCGCGTCATCGAGGAGGTCGGCAAGGAGGCGCTGGCCGAGATGCGGCGGATGCTCGGCGTGCTGCGCACCGAGCCGCAGCTGCATCCGGCTCCCGGCCTCGGCCGGCTGCGGGAGCTGGCCGACCGGGCGCGGCTGGCCGGGGTGGACGTCTCGCTGGACGTGCGGGTGGACCGCCCGCTGCCCGGCGGAGTGGAGCTGGCGGCCTACCGCATCGTGCAGGAGGCGATCACCAACGTCGTCAGGCACGCGGCCCCAGCGTCCTGCACGGTCGTGGTGGAGGCGGGCGACGAGCTCAGCATCGAGGTGACCGACGACGGACCGGGCGGCACGGCCGAGCCGGGCCACGGGCTGCTCGGCATGCGGGAGCGGGTCATGATGTACGGCGGAGCGTTCACGGCCGGGCCGCTCCCCGGGAGAGGGTTCGCGGTCAGGGCGAGGCTGCCGCTGTGAAGGCGCTCACGATGGGGGTGGGGTTGTCGCTGTGATGCGGTGGGTGTTCGCGGTGGGGTCGCCGCTGTGATACTCCCTGTGTCAACCTCACGCCACGGCTTCGGTGAGG
>NZ_KZ084340.1 GCF_002093975.1 Thermoactinospora rubra | reverse complement strand
CCCCGGCCTGAAGGCCGGAGCACTGGCCCGCATTTTGGTAGCCGTCAGGATCCGTGACGACCAGATCACGGGTGTACCAGGCGGTGTTCCGCGGCCCCGCAACGGTGCCTGCGACGCCGTTGTCGGCGAGATGGCGGCGCAGGACGTCGGCACGGACATCGAGGTCGTCCTCCCCGCAGGCGAGGCAAACCTGGACGCCCGGCGCTGGATCTCCCTCGACGAGCAGCAGGTCTTGGTAGCGCAACCGGCGCAGATGCACCACCGAGTCCGGGCCGTCCGGGCCCGGCAGGGTCGCCAGGACCACGAATCCCGCGGCTTCGTACCAGCGGGCCGAGACGGCCGGATCGGTGACGGTGAAGGTCACGAACATGGGCATGGGATAGATCTCGTGATCGATCCCGGGAGCCGCCAAGGCATGCATGACGTCAGCGTCCGGCCTCTCGTGACGTGAGGGTCAAGGCGATGCGCGCCGCACGGTTTTCCCGGCCGGAGCCGGTTCACGCCCTCCGCGGGTGGTGGTAGGCCAGGCGGCGCAGCAGGGCCTCGGCGGATCTCCGGCGCCTGCCGGGCGGCCGTCACCCGGCCGGCGCGCTTCGAGGAAGCCGGGCTGCCCGAGCGTGCCCCCAAGCCGCCCGGCGCATCCGCATGCGGCCGGCCGGGGGCCGCACCGGCAAGTCGCACTTCTTCCGCCTGCTCGCCGAGGAGCCCGTCGCACACCGGCGAGGTACGGCTCGGCGCCCGGGTGCGCCCCGGTCTGTTCACCCAGACCCACACCCGTCCCGACCTGCACGGCCGTACCCTCGCCGAGCCGTACCCTCGCCGAGATCGTCATGACCGGCCACGCCCTGGAACGCAACGACGCCATGGCGGCGCCGGCCCGCTACGACCTCGCCCGGGCGGTGCCCAGCCGTTCGAGACCCTCTCCGGCGGCCGGCAGGCCAGGCTCCAGATCCTGCTCCTGGAGCTGTCGGGCGCCACCCTGCTGCTGCTCGACGAGCCTCGCTGGGATCTGTGAAGCCGCTTCGCCGGTATCGTGGCCGAGTGATCTCGCGGTTGCTTTCGCCGCGCGGGTGTCGAGTCCCGGACCCGTCGCGCCGGTCCTCCGGCGGTGTGGAGCCGACGCCCATCCTCGACTGGCGTCATCCGCGCGTGGCCGCCGTGGCGGCCCAGGTGACGGGCCCGGGCCTGCTCCGGGACGCGCATCGCCTGATCGGCACGCTCCTCCGGCCGGTGTATGCGATGAACGAGGCGCAACCGGTCTCGGTCACCCTCGCCAGAGGCCGGGGTTCCTGCAGCCAGCGCATGGCCGTCCTGGAGGCCGTGGCCCGCTCGCACGGCATCGCCACGCGCGTCAGGGGACTGCTGGTCGAGGGCCGCTTCTGGGAGCGGCGCCTGCCCCGCCTCCGCGCCCTCCTGCCCCGCGAGGTGGTGCCGGCCTGGCCGGAGTTCCTGGTGGACGATCAGTGGATCGCGGTCTCGGAGCTGTACGGCACGCGGTGCGGAGAGCCGTTCACCAACGCCGGACCGCAGACCCTCTTCGAGGCCGTCGCCACCACGGCGGTGGACTGGGACGGCACCGCCTGCCCCTCCTGCGACCTGTCCGGGCACGTGCTGGCGGACCTGGGCCGCTTCGACTCCCGCGACGAGCTCTTCCGCGTGCACGGCCAGACGCTGTGCCGCCCCGCGCGCATCGCGGCGGATCTGCTGGTGAGCCGCGTCACGCCGTAGGCCGGTAGGACAGGATGACGTCACCCGAGATCAGGGGCTTCGCATCGATGAGGGCGAACCTGGCCAGCGGCCCCCTGCGGAACAGCAGGGCCTCCGGCTGATTCAGCAATCGGTCCTGATGTACGGCACGCAATCGGTCCTGTCGGAAGAGCCGGTTCGCTTCGAGGATGAGATCAACAAGACGGCAGGCCCCTGAGAGGACAAGATCGTGGGACGGACCATCGTGGACATCAGCCCGTCGCTGGACGGATACGTCGCCGGCCCCGGCGTCACCGTGGAGGCGCCCTTCGGCACCGCCCTGTTCGGCCCTGGCTTCACCGGCACGCTGGAGCCGGTGAGTGCGCTGGCCGGCCCGAACGCCTTCCACCTCTCCTACCGCGTGGGCAGGTGAGCACCGATGCAGGCAGCGATCCTGTTGGCACTGGCCGCCGCGGCCCTGTACGGCGCCTCGGACTTCCTGGGCGGGCTGCTGTCCCGCCGCACCCATTACGCGCTGGTCGGGCTCGTCGGCCAGTCCGCCGCCGCGGCCGGCGCCCTGGCCGCCGCCCTCGCGGTGAGCTCGCGGCCCGGCTGGAGCGCCGTCCTGTGGGGAATGGGCGCCGGGCTGGGCGGGGCCGTGGGCACCCTTGCCCTCTACCGCGGCCTGTCCCGGGGACGGATGAACGTGGCCGGGCCCCTGTCCGCCGTGGGGGCGGCGGGGATCCCGATCCCGATCGACCTGCTGTCGGGCCAGCGGTTCACCGTGCTCGCCGTCCTCGGCGTCGGGCTGGCCATCCCCGGTATCTGGCTGGTGTCCTCGCAGTCGGGCGCGCGGGGCGGCGGGGGTGTGGGCGAGGGGCTGCTGGCCGGGTTCGGCTTCGCCGCCCTGTTCGTCTGCCTGGACCGGGCCGGGGACGCATCCGGCCTGTGGCCGGTGGCCGCGAGCCAGCTGGTCGGCGCGGCCGTCCTGGCCGCCGTCGTGGTGGCCGGCAGGCGGACCGTGTCCGCAGTGGTGGCCGGCGGGCGAGCCGAGTCTGCCGTGGTGACCGGCAGGCGGGCCGCGTCCGGCGCCACGGGCACGCGACCGCCGTGGACGGCGATCTGGCCCGGGGTCCTGGGCGTGGGCGCGACGCTGCTGTACACCTTCTCCACCCGTGAGGGAACGCTCGCGATCTCGGCTGTCATCACCTCCCTCTACCCCGCCTTCACCGTCGCCCTGGCCGCCCTGGTGCTGCGGGAGCGGACCAACCCGGCGCACGCGGCCGGGCTGCTGCTGTGCGCGGCCTCCGTGGGCGCCTTCGTCGCCGGATGAGCCATACAGCCGTACGGCCCGGCGCCCGCTAGCCTGCGACGGTGAGCGCGGTGAACTCCAGCCTGGTCCACGACCTGCTGATCGAGCTCGACCGAGCCGGCGCCGTACCGCTGCACCGGCAGATCGAGACGGCCCTGCGTGCCGGCATCCGCGCGGGCCGCCTGCGCCAGGGCGCCTCGCTGCCCTCCTCCCGCCGGCTCGCCACCGAGCTCGGCGTCTCCCGTGGGGTCGTGGTCGAGGCCTACGATCAGCTGATCGCCGAGGGCTACCTCGCCAGCACCCCCGGTTCCTACACCCGCGTCGCCGCCGGACCAGAGGAGCCCTCCCCCGCCCCCGCGCCGCCGCAGCCCGCGGCCCCGCGGATCGACTTCGGCTACGGCCGTACCGACCCGGCACGCTTCCCCCGCGCGGCCTGGCTGCGCTCGCTGCGGCGCGTGCTCACCGAAGCGCCGCATGACCGGCTCAACTACCTCGACGGGTACGGCCTGCCCGAGCTGCGCACCGCCCTGGCCGACTACCTCAACCGCGCCCGCGGCACCTCGGCCCATCCCTCGCGGGTGCTCATCACCAGCGGCTTCGGCCAGGCGGCCGCGCTCATCACCAGCGTGCTGGCCCAGCGCGGCGCCCGCAGGATCGCCGTGGAGGACCCCTCGGCCGACGACGACATCCGGCCGCTGGCCCGCCTGCACGGGCTCGAGGTCGTGGGCCTGCCGGTCACCGGCGAGGGCATCGACCCGGCCGCCCTCGAACGCAGCGACGCCGACCTGGTCGTCCTCACCCCGTCCCACCAGTGGCCGCTGGGCGGCGTGCTGCCCGCCCGGGCGCGCACGGCCGTGGTGCGCTGGGCTCGGAAGCGGGGCGCGGTCATCCTGGAGGACGACTACGATGTGGAGTACCGCTATGACCGCGCCCCCATCGGCGCCATCCAGGGCCTGGCCCCCGACGCGGTCGCCTACGCGGGCTCCGTCAGCAAGACCCTCGCCCCCGGACTTCGCCTCGGCTGGCTCGTGCTGCCCCCGCACCTGGCCGACGCGGTCGCCGACGCCAAGCTGCTGGCCGACCGCGGCTCGCCGGCCATCGACCAGCTCGCCTTCGCCGACTTCCTGCTGCGCGGCGAGTTCGACCGCCACCTGCGCCGCATGCGCCCCGTCTACCGCCACCGCCGCGACGTCCTGCTCGCCCGGCTGGCCGAGCACCTGCCCGGCTTCGAGCCCGCCGGCATCGCGGCCGGCCTGCACGTCGTGGCCTGGCTCCCGGACGGCCTGCGGGAGCAGGAGGTGGTCGCGGCGGCGGCCGAGCACGGCGTCCACGTTGCCGGCGTGGAGCCGTACCGGCTGGCCAGGCCGGGCCGCCAGGGCCTCATCCTCGGCTACTCCCACCTGAGCGAGAACCGCATCGCCGAAGGGGTCGCCGCCCTGGCCGCGGCGGTGAGCACGCTCGGCGCACGGCCGCGACCCGCGGCGTGACCGGGTCTCGTCATCGCGGGCGCGCGACCTCCGCGGGCCTGGGCTACCGGGTTCGTCCGCGATGCTCCGGCCCTCAGGCCGGGGGTGAAGCGTACTCTCCCGCGTAGCGGGGCAGGGAAGCCGGATCGCCCCAGGCGATCCGGCGTCTACCCGGCTCATAACGGGCGGTTTTGCTGCTCGATGTACTGGCGCAGGACGCTGAGCGGTGCGCCGCCCACCGATCCGGCGAAGTAGGAACCCGACCACAGCTTGTTCACCCGGTAGTAGTGACGGGCAAGTTCGGGGAACTCGGCGCGCATCCGCCGGGAGGACACCCCTTTGAGGGAGTTGACCAGGCGGGACAGCGCGACCTTCGGCGGGAAGTTCACCAGCAGGTGGACGTGGCTGCTCGCGCCGTTGAACTCGGCCAGCTCGCACTCGAAGTCCGCGCACACCGCCCGCATGATCTGCTCCAGGCGCTCCAGGTGGACTCCGGCGAACACCCGATGCCGGAACTTGGTCACGAAAACCAAGTGAGCATGCAGGACGAAAACGCAGTGCCTACCAGTTCTGATGTCTCCATACTCGGCCATAAACCAAGGCTGGGATCATGGCGTGCAGCTTCGGTACAACCTCCGCCGCTACCCGACACCGCGCCAGCGCCAGGCGCTGGCGCGGGCGTTCGGGTGCGCCCGGACGGTGTTCAACGACGGGCTGCGCGCCAGGCAGGACGCATACGAGCGGGGCTTGCCGTACCTCTCGGACGGCGAGTTGTCCAAGCAGGTCATCACCGAGGCGAAGAAGACGCCGGAACGCTCCTGGCTGGGCGAGGTCTCGGCGGTGGTGTTACAGCAGACCCTGGCGGATCTGAACACCGCCTACCGCAACTTCTTGGGGGGCAGACCAAGTAAGCCGGAAAGGGCTAATAGGCCCGGTCAACAACCGTCGGAGAGTCCGTCCTGCTGATCGGCTCTTGGACGTGGGCCAACACGGGCTACCGACGAGCCTCAGCCTCTCCCAAAGGCGCGTCCCTAGTAATCGTGCTCGCCTCAGGCCATTGAAACCCACATCGCACGCGGCGCGCTGCCCCCCTGCCTCGCCATCCCACTCATGGCCTAGGATCCGTCGCCCTACCTGCCAACGCCGTTGCTGCGCGGGTCCCGACACCTCTCCATCAAGGTGCAACAAGCCTGCCTGACACCCGCGCCAGCCGACCCCGAGCCCAGATGTGTCCCGGCGGTTGCGTCACGGCACCCTGCAGACGGGCGACGCGGCGTGCAGCGCGTCGGAGCCGCGTGCCAGTATTGAAGGCGGCGAAGAGAGGCCACGGGGAGACGCAGGCGGCCTTGATCATGTCCGCTGTGCGGGACCGGCTACGTCCGCGTAGCGGATGATCTGGGTCGCCAGGATCATCACTGCGGCCAGCGCGGCGGCCGAGCCGATCCGGACCAGTGGAGTGTGGGGGCCCAGCAGCCAGAGGAGGGTGAGGGCGGTCAGCGAGGGCGCGCAGAACGCGGCCAGGTCCACCGCCAGTTGTAGCCGCTTGCGAGAGGGGCGGAGTGGATCCTCTCGGTGGTATTTCTCCCACCTGAACATGTCGATGTCACTGGAGCCGTCGTCGACGAGGCCCCCCAGGTGCGGCGCCAGTCGGCCGCGGACGTAGCGCCCAATGGCGCTGATCTTGTGGTCGTTCATGACGTAGGCCCAGCCCAGCACTGTGGCGGCCAGCGGCAGCAGCAACAGCAGTTCCAGTCGGCCCACGGTTGTAGTGACAGTGCTGATGCCGGCGACTGCGGTGAGCGTGGCGTACAGCAATTGGCTGCGGGCGCCGATCCGCTGCCGCTCTTCGGCCTTCAGCGCGTCGTATTCACTCAGCAGCGCCTTGACGGCGTGTTCGAGGCTTACTGCCGTGGTGTCGGTGGTTGCGGGCATGATGGAATCTGCCTCCCGGATCTGTCGGATTTGTGGGATGCGTGGGCGCGCTCCCTGCGGGGTTGTCTTGGTCGCTTGACTGCGTTGATGCGCGCCTCGATGGCGTTCAGGCGGCCCGACCCGATCGCGGGCGGTCCGGAAGGCGCACTGTGGGGAAGGGCAACCGCGCTGCGCTCTGCCGTTCGAGCGAGGTTTCGGGTAAGGGCCGTCCAGTCAGGTACGAGGCAGGCGCCGATCAAGTCCGGCCGCGTGCGGCACGATTGGAGACTTGCCGGGTTGGCGCGGAGTATGCGGTGGTAGAGGACAGCGCCTGTAGTCAGCGGGATTAGCTCGCGAGGGGCCTCATGGATCTGGGCGGACGGCGCGCCACGGCCGCCTTGGCGCAGGCCCGCTCCTCGGACGGCGTGGCTGTCGGCTCGTAGATGATTCCACAACCATGAGCGTCGAGGAGGCCAAGTGATCATTGTTTAGTCGCCGCGTCGTTCCTCTCCAAATGGCACAGTCAGGTGACCGTACGGCACGGCGGCGCACATCTGGAGTGTCTGGCCACGGCCACCTCCTTCCAAAAGTTATGATCCATTACGGTTCTGATGTTATCGTCACTTATGTAGATTATCGTCACAATTGTAATGAGATGTCTAAAGAGAAGTGAGGATTCCGTCAGCCCCGAGTGAGAGCGGATGGCCGTCGCTTCACCGAGCAGCCTGGAGCGGCGCAGGATGCGCACCCGCGCCGAGCTCATCCAGGCCACCCAGACCTTCATCGCCGGCTGCAAGGCCGGCCGGCGAGCTCGCCTTCACCATCGCCGCGGGCACCACCCTGTGCCTCGGCCAGCTCCTGCACACCCAACCCGACCGCGACGACGTCCAGGCCACCGACCAGATCACCGAAAACCTCCTGCGCACCTTCGGCATCCTCGCCGACGAGGCCCCATCACAGGGCATGTCGTTGACGAAGCGCGTCGCCTCATGGCGGCCCGGTTGGCGAACGGGTACCGGCCCCGGCGACTGAGGTGGTGAATCCCGTGCTCACGCGTGGGGGTTGATGACCGCGCGTCCTTGGATCTTGCCGTCGTGCAGGAGCTGGTAGGCCTCGCCGGCGCGCTCCAAAGGGAAGTGCTCGACCAGCATCTTGATCTTCTGCTGCCGGGCAAGGGTGATCACTTCCATGAGTTCGGGGATGGAGCCCCAGTAGGGCGAGGTGACCGAACACTCGTGCGGCGGGCTGGAGAAGTTGACGGGCAGGGCTCCGCCACCGAGGCCGACGACGGTCAAGTGACCGAGCACCCGCGCCACTTGAGCAGCCATCTGCAGAGTCGAATCCACGCCGACCATGTCCAGCACGAGCTGAGCGCCCTGCCCCCGCGTGATGTCCTTGATCCGCGTGATCGCCCCGTCGCCGGACAGCAGGCCTTCGTCCGCGCCCATGCGCCTGGCGATCTCCAGCTTGTCGGCTGCGGTGTCCACGGCGACGACGGTGGTCGCCGCGCTGAGTGTGCGCAGAATCTGGATGGCCATCTGGCCCAGAGCGCCCGCCCCGATCACGACCGCGGTCGAGCCAGGCCCCAGCAGGTGCAGCGACCGCTTGACGGCGTGGTAGCTGGTCAGCCCGGCGTCGCTGAGCGGCGCGGCCTCGCGGGGATCGAGGGTTTCCAGCGGGATCAGGAATCGTGACGCCGGGACCAGCAGGTACTCCGCCATACCGCCGTCGTGACCACCCAGGCCCCCGCCCATTCCGGCGGTCTTCTCGCAGTAGTTCTCCCTGCCCTCCCGGCAGTTGGCGCACAGGCCGCAACCCCAGGGGCCGTAGACGAGCACAGGGTCTCCGGGCGCGAACCCGGTGACGCCTGGTCCCGGCGTCTCCACCCAGCCGGCATTCTCATGGCCGAGCGTGAAGGGCAGCCTCGCGCCGATTGGGGGCGCAGGTGCCTGCATGATGTGCAGATCGGAGTGGCAGGCCCCGGCACCCCCGACCTTCACCAGGACCTGTCCCGGGCCGGGCTCGGGCACCGGCACCTCGCGCAGCTCGGGCGGTTCTTGCCATTCGACGAGTTGAAAAGCCCGCATAGCGATCCTTGTGCGCATACTTGGTCAGTCGCGGATCCCGTCGATGTCGACCAGGACGTGGCGCGGGCCGCGGAAGATCTGGTTGTGGCGGTAGGGCGGCGGGTCGGTGACGAGCCGGGGATTCTCCACGCGGCGGACGAACTCATCGACTGCAACCTGCACCTCCAGCCGGGCGAGCGGAGCGCCGAAGCAGTAGTGGATGCCCTGGCTGAAGCCCAGGTGCTGGTTGTCGGGGCGTTGGAGGTCGAGCTGGTCGGGGTTTTCGAACCGTTGCGGGTCACGGTTCGCCGACCCGTACACCAGGAAGATTGGCGAGCCCGCGGGGATGGTGGTGCCCGCGATGTCGATGTCCTCGACGGCGGAGCGGGTGTGCCAGAACTGGACCGACGACTCGAACCGCAGCAGCTCCTCCACCGCGGGCACGATCAGCTCGGGGCGGCGGCGCAGCTCCTCCAGCGCCTCGGGGTGCCGCAGCAGGGTGAGCACGCTGTGGGCGATCAGATTGACCGTGGTCTCGTGCCCGGCGAACAGCAGGAGCACGGCGTTGCTGGCGAGCACGCCCTTGGACATGCGCCCGTCCGGGCCGCCGTCGTGCACCATCGCCGAGAGCATGCCGGGGCCGGGCCGCTCGGCGTACTGCTCGAGCAGCCCGGCCATGAACTGCGCGAGCTCCTTCACGCTCCGGCGCGCGCCCGCCAGCCGGCTCCGCATCTCCTCGGAGGCCGCCTCCGGGCCGAAGTCGAGAGCGTCCAGGGCGGTCTCGATCCAGGCATGGAAGCGCGGTTCGTCCTCCAGCGGCACGCCCAGGATCTTGCAGATGAGGGTCACCGGCAGCGGGTAGGCGAACTCGTCGACGACGTCGATCCGGGTCTTGCCCCGCATCCCGTCCAGAAGGCCGGCGACGATGCGGCGGATGTCGGGCTCGAGGTCGGAGATCTGGTGCGGGGCGTCGGCCGGGCCGAAGAAGTGCCGCGTCATCATGCGGCGGTCGTGATCGTGCTCGGGCGGGTCGCAGGTGATGATGTTCGGCTCCAGTTCGATGACGGCCTCGGTGATCGGCTCGGCCCCCGGTTCCGCCGCGGCCGGGGCGGGGGCACGGGATGGGAGCTTGCGGACATCGGAGCTGACGCGGGGGTCGTGGAGCAGCGTGACGATCTCCCGGTAGGTGCTGACGACGTAGGTGCCGTCCGGCTGCCGCGCCACCGGGGTCTTGCGGAGCTCGGTGTAGAAGGGGTACGGGTTGGCGCGGTTGGCGTAGCGCAGCGCCTGCTGCCAGGGTGTCTCCTCGGCCATGCTGTTCCTCTCCTTCCCGCTGTGCCGCCCACCTGATACCGAAAGGCGCGTCAGTGGCCTCGGGGCCGGAACTCGGCCCTGCGCTCGTTCGGGTCGTGGCCGGTCAGGACGACGTCGGGGATCGCCGTCGGCACCCCCGGCGCCGGGAACTCGGCAGGCACCGGCTTCATGATGTCCGGCCGGTCCCAGCCCGGCGGCGGGGGCGGGAACGGAGCCGACTGTTCGATCAGCCGCGCGTAGTACTCCAGCCATTTGCCGTGGTCGAAGGTGACGGCGGCGACGATGCGGCCGCGGCGGCCGTAGGCCGCCGCGAAACTGCGGTCCTTGACCGATCCCTGCGTGAAGATGATCTCGTCACCGAACGGCGGCACGCCGACGGACTTGATGTTGACGCCGAACTGGCCGGACCAGAAGCCGGGCAGCAGCAGATGCGGCCGGTAGTGGGGTTCGAGGTTCACCATGTTGTGGGCCGCCACCTCGGCGCCGAAGACGGCGTTGTCCCAGTGCTCCATCGCGAGGAACTGGTACTCGTACAGCACGTGCGGCATGCGCGCCACGTCGCCCGCCACGTAGACGCTGTCGGTCACCACGCCGTTGATGTCGAACGCCCGGCCACCGGCGTCGCAGCCGACTCCCCAGGGACCGGCCGCCAGCCCGGAGCCCTGCAGCCATTCCACGTTACGGATCGACCCCAGCGCGGCGAGCACCACGTCGACCTCGATGGTTGTCCCGTCCGAGAGCCGGGCGCGCCGGACATGTCCGGCCGCGTCGCCCTCCAGCGACGACACGCTCACCCCGCAGCGCAGGTCCACGCCGTGGTCGCGCTGCATCTGCGCGGCGATTTCGCCGATCACCCCGCCCAGCGCCCCGACCAGGGGAGCCGGGCCCCGCTCGGTGAGGGTCACCGGGATGTCGAGTTCCCGGCAGACGGAGGCCACCTCCGAGCCGATGAACCCGCCGCCGATGACCAGCACCCGCGACGGTCGCGTGGCCAGCGCCTGTTGCAGCCGCGCGGCGTCGTCTCGCGAGCGCAGCGCGAAGACTCCCTCCAGGGCGGCCTCGGCCGGGTTGGGCCACGGCCGCGCGCGGGTGCCCGTGGCGATCAGCAGCCGGTGGTACGGGATCTGGTCGCCGTCGGCCAGGCGTACTTGTCTGGCGACGCGGTCCAGGCCGGTGGCGGCGACTCCGAGCCGCCATTGCGCGTCCACTTCCCGGAAGCGGGGCAGCAGGGTGTGCTCGGCCGGCATCCAGCCCTTGAGGACCTGTTTGGACAGCGGGGGACGGTCGTAGGGCTCGTACGGCTCGTCCCCGATGATGGTCAAGGACCCGCTGAAGCCCTCCTCGCGCAGGGCTTCGGCGGCCCGCAGCCCCGCCAGGGAGGCACCGACGATCACGATCCGGCCGTTGGCCCTGAAGTCACTCACCAGCTCGGCGAGCGTCGCCACCAGGGTCATGACCGCGCACCCCGCTCCGCGCCGTCCAAGCGGTCGATCATGATCGCCTGCACCGGGCAGGCCGCGGCGGCCCGCTCCACCTGCAGCCGTCGTGCGTCGTCGGGGTTTGGGTCGTAGGTGAGCGCCTCCGTGCCGGTCAGCCTGAAGACCTCGTGAGCCAGGTACACGCACTGCGCGTATCCCTGGCACCGGTTCAGGTCCACGACGATACGCATGGACAGCCCCCTCCGTCCTCGCTCGTCCGGCCATCGAAGTTGCCATCCGGCCACGTCGCGGGGCTCCGGTCCGCACTCGATGGCATCGGCACCGAGGTGCGCCGGGCCGACCCGCCACAAAGCCGATTTTCCGCCCCCGATTTTCATCCCTACAACCACGGCCAGGGAAAAGATGCTGGGGACTATGAGATCAACGGCTCTGCGGTACTCCGGGTCGTCGGCGCGGCAGCAGGAGCCGCAGGGCGCCCGGCCGGATGTCGCACGTCGCGGGCAGGCGGAGCTCCACTGCTTCCCCGTCGATCCCGGCCGGGAGGCGCCCCGCGGGCCCGTCCAGGCGGACCTGGGCAGCCGCCCAGGCGACGATGCCGGTCTCGGTCGAGCGCGCGGTGGCGTGCCGGCGCAGGTCGCGACGCAGGCGTACGAACAGGTCCGGCGGTGGCGGCCCGGCCAGGCGTTTGAACACGATCGCGCCGAGCAGCCCCGAGTCGAGCGTGAACCGGCGCCCGAGGTGGCGCGGCGTGCTGAGGTGGTAGGCGTTGTTCGACACCAGCACCACCTGCGGGTGCTCGATCCTCTCTCCGGGAGCCTCCACGCTCGCCTCGACCCACTGCTGACCCTTGAGGTATTGGGGGGCGATCGCGGCCAGGGTGCGTGCCTTCGCCTCCCGGTACTCGGGCTCCAGCAGGGCCTCGGCGTAGATGCCGAACGAGACGTTGTTGACGAAGACGTGTGAGTCGACCACGCCCAGGTCGACCCGGACCGGTTCACCGTCGCGCAGGGCCTCCAGAGCCCGGGCGGGATCGCCGAGGTCGAGGCCGAGATCGCGGGCGAAGTGGTTGCGCGTGCCCGCGGGGATCACCACCAGGGGAAGGCCGGCGCCCGCCTCCTCGGGCAGGAACCGGCCGGCACACGCGCGGCCACCCGCCGCACGGTCCAGCCGCACAGCGCGCCGATCAAGGCGCCGGCCGCGACGTCGGATGGATAGTGCATCCCGGTGTGCACCCGCGCATAGCCGACCGCTCCCGCCGCGGCGTGCAGCGGGAGCCAGGTCCACGGCTCCGTCTCGCCCATCGCCGCCGCGAACGCGAACGCCGACGCCGTGTGCCCCGACGGGAACGACGCCGACACCGGCCGCCGGACCCGGCGCGACCCCAGCACCGCGCGGTGGCCCGACGGGGTGGGCCGCCGTCTGCCGGCCAGCGGCTTGAGAGCCGCGTTCGTGACCGCCGAGGCCGAGCCGATGGCCAGCACACCGAGACCTGCCGCCCGCCGGCCGCGACTGCCGTCCACCAGGGCGACCAGGGCGACCACGGCGGCCATCAGCAGCCACAACCGTGAGTGGTCGACCGATCGGGACACGCCGACGAAGAACCGGTCGAGACTCGGCGTCCGGGTCTCGGCCACGGCGTCGAACACCGCCTGATCCAGCGCGCGTACCTGCGCCTGCACCTCGGCCGGCAACCGGAGGCGATTGCCGCCACGACCGCTGCCCTTCTCGGTGCGTGCGCGGCGTCCGGGCGGCGCCTGTCGACCAGGTGCAGGATGCCGCAGTCCGTCGAGCTCCGGCTAGGAGCCCGCCGCCCTGGCGAGCCGGTCCGCGTAGGCGCGGGCGTCGATCGCGTTCAGAATGGCCAGCTCCGCATTGTCGATCGCCCACTCGGCGAAGTCGACCGCGTCGACCGCGTCGGCCGCGTCGGCCTCGGCCCAGTCCGCCTTGCCAGCGGCGAGCTTGGCGTCCACCTGCCGGTTGCGCTCCTCGATCCGGGCCTTGATGTCGTCCATCTTGGCGCCGGATCGGCCTTCAGCTGCGCCCGCTTGCTCCGGGCGTCAGCGGCGGCCTGGTCGGCCCTTTCCCGGGACTCTTTGCCGGCTTGGGCCAGATCGGTCTGCGCCTGGTCGATGCGCTTGACGAGCTGCTCACGGGACTCGCCGGCGGCGGCCTCCACGGCCGACCTTGCCACCGTGAGGCGCTGTTGCAGGCTCTCGAGTCGTTGCAAGGTTCCCTCCTCCACTGTGCTGCATCATGTCGCTTGCCGCTCTGAGCACCCACCTCCACGGTGCGGTGAAGATGCCGAGTTGACCACCGATGGTGACCATCGTGACGCTCGGAAGGCGGCCGCCGGGAAGGGTAGCCCCTGCACTCTCCAACCGTATGTCGCGCTCCGACCTGCAAAAGGGACACTTTGGAGGGATTTGGAGAGGCGTGGGTCAGTCCCATACGGCGGTCCGGTTGTGGGACGGTACACATCCAGGGGTGAGTGCTGACGGGCTGCGCTATGTGACGGCGTGAGGGAGAAGCCGGTCGAGGTCCGGCAGGGGACGCCGCGAGATCTCGTGCGCCTCATCGGCGGGGGCGCCGAAGGTACGCAGGAGGTCTTCGGTGATCTGGTCGGTGGCCTGGGCGTCGTCGCGGTCGGGCTCGGTGTGCAGGAGCTGGCCGAGGCACAGGGCGGCGCCCGCGGCGATCACGAAGGCGAGTTCGGGATCGGCGACGGTGAAGCGGCCGGTCCGGACGCCGGCGTGGATGTCGCGCCGGGCGCGCGGGGCGATGCCGTGTGCGGAGGTGGCGATGGCCGGACCGGTGTTAAGCAGGACCTTGCTGAGCTGGGGGCGGCGGCGGTGCAGGCGTCCGGTGAGCCGGAAACTGCAGGCGAAGACCTCGGCGGGGTCGGTCATGTCGCGGGTCAGTTCGTCCAGGACTGCGCCATGCCGATCAAGGGCGTCTTCCACGGCGGCCCGGAAGAGCTCGTCCTTGCTGGAGAAGTGATTGTAGAAGGAGCCCATGCCGACGTCGGCGGCCTGGGTGAGGTCCAGGATCGCCGCGCTGGTCCTGCCGTCGGCGATGAAGGTCTGGGCGGCGTGGATGAGCGCGGCGCGGGTGCGAGCCTTGCGCCGGTCCAGGCGGGTCGGTGCGGCGTCGGCCATCTGTCTGTCTCCCGTGGGCTGTGGTGCGCCCTCCACTGTAGTGGGATCCGTCAGCAGTGACGAATTCCTCACTGCGACATGAGAGTCATTGCAAAGGTGACGGCCGTCGTCCATAACTGACGAATCATCACAAGAGGGAGAAGGTCCTTGACCACCAGCCAGCCCGCACCCGAGCTCCGTCCCATCCGATCGCCGCGCGGGCGATCCGGGTGCCCCGCCTGGGCGATGGACGGCCCCGGACCCGCCCGATCGGGTCTTGGCCGACAAGGCGTACACCTCCCGGGGCAACCGCGCGCATCTCCGGCGGCGTGGCATCAAGGCCACCATCCCCAGCAAGACTGACCAGGACGCCAGCCGCCATGCCAAGGGCTCCAAAGGCGGCCGGCCACCCGCATTCGACCGTGAGATCTACAAGCAGCGTCACGCCGTTGAGTGCGGCATCAACCGGCTCAAACGCCATCGCGCTGCGGCCACCAGATACGACAAGCTCGCCGTACGTTACGAAGCCACAATCCTCATCGCTGCGATCAACGAATGGCTCTAGCTGACTTTGATACAGGGGTCGTTTCAAGATCAGGATATGGGTCTGATGCGCCAGTCGGATTGGGTTTCTAGATTTCTTTGATGAATGCTCTGGAACCAGAGCAAGGACACCGGCTACCTCCGCAACGCCCGAGGCCGGCTCGTCCACTCGTGTTTGTGCAACAGCAGCCGCTACGACTACAAGAACTGCTGACGCAGTGAGAGGGGGCCGCACCGTTGCGATGCGGCCCCCTCTCACTTTCCGGGCAAATGTTCCGGATCGCTTGCGGCATAGATCAGTTCTCGCGTGTCCAGGCGGGCGTGATCCGCACCTCGCGCAGACGCCAGCCTGCCGGCGTCCGGGCTGCGGTGAAGTGCTGTCGCAGGCCGCCGGTGAAGTGGGGTGCCTGGCCATCGCGGTAGTAGTACACGGTCGAGTTCGCCGAGACGGCCGCCTGGTCGCCGTCGACGTCCACCAGGAGGTCGGTGGTCGTGTGCTGGGTGTCCTGCCCTTCGACCTCGCTCTGGCGCATGAAGTCGACGACCTTGTCGATCCCGTGGAGTTGGCCCCCGCGGGGCGAGTGCACGGCCACATCGTCGGCGAAGACGGTGCCCGCGTCCTCCCACCGCTTCTCGTCGAGCAGGAGCGCGAAGCGGGTGATCAGGTCGGCGATCGAAGTGTCCGTGGACATGACTGCCTCTTTCGTTCTGCAGGGCGGCGATGTTGTCTTCATGCCGGGTGGGCGGGTTTCGAGGAGTAAAGGGTTCAGGGGGCGGCCAGCACCGCGTTGGCCCTGCCCAGGACGGTGCTCAGGACGCGGCCTGCGGCGGCCAGGTCCTCGGCCGGCAGGTCGCCCCACAGTCCCTGGGTGATCGGGCCGATCGCGGCGCGGACCTGCGTCCAGCGCCTGTGCCCTTTGTCGGTGACCTGGACGCGGCCATCCCCGCCGTCGCGCAGGAACCCTGCCGCGGTCAGTTCGGCGATGCGTTCGGCCGCCGACGCCTGGCTGAAGTGTGTGGCGCCGCTGACCCGGTGGATGAGTTCGGCCCGGTCGATGGTCCCGCCGCCGAGCACGGTCAGCGTGAGGGTCACCCACTGGGGCTCGGTGATGCCGGTCCCGGCGAGCTGCCGGTCCAGGATCGCGTTGAGCGCCTTCTCGGTCTGGCCGATGAGCGCGGTACTGAAGGTCTGGGCTTCGGTTGTCATGATGACCTTCCAATCCGTTTCCTTAACTAACGTTCGCTTCACTAACGTTTCTGTCACGAACGAAGGTACATCGTTAGTGCGACTAACGCAACCCGGTAGGATCGGCTTCATGACCAGGAGAGCCGAAGCCGCGGACATGCCCCACCACGGCGAGATCAAGACGCCGGACAGGCTGCGCCGACGGGCCAGTCGTCTGCTATCACAGATGTCCGCGCAGTCGGACCGGCTGATAAACGAGGGGCTGGCCCAGGCCGACGCCCACAAGTGGCACTACGCCGTGCTGGCCTCGTTGCAGGAGCACGGCCCGGGCAGCCAGGCGACGCTGAGCCGACGCGCCGGTATCTACCGCAGCGACATGGTGGGCGTCCTCAACGAACTGGCCGAGCGCGGCCTCGTCGGGCGGGCACCGGATCCCGACGACCGCCGCCGCAACGTCATCACGATCACCGCCCAAGGTCGCCGGCACCTGCGCCGCCTCGACAAGGTCTTGGACGACCTCCACGACCAGCTGCTCGCCCCGCTGGCCCCTGCCGAACGGGACCAGTTCGTGCAGTTGCTCACCCGCTTGCTGGACCACCACACGCAGCAGGCACCGCGCCCACCCCGGATCCCCTGACACGAAACCAGCCCCGGCGACACTTCGCCTTACAGCTGTCACCCGCGAAGTTTGAGCCACGACGAACCTCGGCCGCGCGGAGTGGAAGAGCCACGAGCCTGCGTTTGCACTGTTCTCGCAGCTCCTGCATCTGGTCGCATGGCGTGCTGCGGTCGCCTGAGCTCGTTGAGGGCCGGACGGGGAAGTCGGCACATGGCGCGATTCCTGCTTGCCGGATGCGGGGGTCCGAGCTCAGGTCTTGAGCGTGCAGCTGGCTCTGGCGAGCGTGGTCAGGGCTTGGCGGGTGTGTTGAGGCGGGCGATGGGGGCGAGCATCAGCAGGCCGAGGGCGCCCAGCAGGCCGAAGGCGAGCCGGAAGTCACCATGGGCATCACGCAGCGCGCCCACCAGCAGCGGGGCCAGTGCCGCGCAGGCGTAGCCGACGAAGAAGGCCATGGCGCTGATCCGGCCCGCCTCGCCTGGGTCACGGCTGGCCACCACGGGCAGGGTCAGCACGAGGGTGAACAGGCCGCCGTGGCCGACGCCGAGCGCGACGATCCAGAGCCAGGCGGCGGCGGGCGCGTACGCCAGCCCCAGGAAGCCGGCAAAGGGTTATCCGAGCTGATTAGCGAACTCCCAGGACTACAGCAGATTTGCACTCCCTCCAAAGGAGCCGCACCCTTTTCCGATTGGGCCGCTCCATATCACACCGCAGGAACTTGGCCTCGGGCCAGATGAGCCCGATCGACTACGAACAACGGTCACATAATCCTGCTCAAGCCACATAGCAGCTGGCATCCCTGCTACGGAGGCGGAGTCCCCCTGCGACGCGCGAGTCGGGTGGAGGGGGCTATCCTTGCGATCATGGTCATCCGGTCGTCGTCGGAACCCGCCGTCTTCCACGCAGCGCTCCGCGATCAGTTCGAGGCGTTCCTCGATGAGCATCGATCCGCGCTGAACGACAGCTTGAACGGGCTGACCGAGGAGCAGGCGCGCCGATCGCTGGTCACGTCCAAGACCACGCTGCTGGGCCTGGTCAAGCACGCCACGTTCGTCGAGAAGGTCTGGTTCGACGAGGCGATCACATGCCGATCCCGCACCGAGATCGGCATTCCCGACTCGCCCGATGAGTCGTTTGATCTCGACGACGGCGACACGATCGCCTCCGTCCAGCGGGCCTACCAGGAGGCCTGCGCGGCCTCCCGTCAGGCCGCGGCGGAGCTGACACTAGATGACCTCGTTCGGGGCAACCGCCGGGGCCCGCTGCCACTGCGCTGGGTCTACCTGCACATGCTGCGTGAACTGGCCCAGCACTGCGGCCATGCGGACATCCTCCGCGAGCAAGTCCTCAGTGGCACCATACGCCGTGGCTAGGTCTGCTGCGCCTGGCCCGGTGCGTCGTCGAGGATGGCTGGCCGCTACGACATGCCGCCGAACGTTTCCAGTTCAGCCACACCACCGCCGCACGCTGAGCTAACCGCTACCGGCAGTTGGGCGCCGAGGTCGTGCACGACCGCTCCAGCCCGCACCACTCACCCCGCAAGGCACCGGCCTCCGCGCGAGCACCGCATCGGGCCAGCGAGGCTGGCCCCCCGAACCGGGATCGCGCCCTCCACCGACCATCGCATCCCGCCCCGTCACGGACTGCCGTTCCTGGCCACATTCGACCGGGCCACCGGCGAGCCTGTCCGTCGCGACCGCTGATTTGTATGCTGCCGAATTCCTACCATGAGTAATACCGCGCGGCTACACTCGCGGTATGGCTATGGAGAAGACATCAGTCAGCATGGACGCGTGGATCCTCAACGCCGTGCGCAAGCATGCCGAGGAACAGGGGCTGAGCGTCTCGGCTGTCCTCGCGCGCGGCGCCCTCCGCGAACTCGCCGCCAGCCACACGCCGGCCGCCCGCGCCGCGGTGTACGGCGCCGGCGCCGTCGTCACCCAAGAGGCAGATGAGCGCATCGTCACCGAAGACGTCACGCGGGCCGCCGACGAGCGCCGCTCGGGTGGGGCCGCGTGAGCCACCGATTCGGCGAGCTGTGGACCGTCCAGCTCGGCGACCGGGACGAAGTCCGTCTGATCGTCTCCGGCGACTTCTACCACACCCTGTACGGCGACAACGTGCTCACCGCGCACGTCGAAGCGGCCGACGTGGCACACGCCCTGACCGCGTTCGTGGTCGACGTCGGCGAGGGCCGCGCCGCGATGATCGACCGCATCAGCACCGTGGCGGCCATCCGGCTCAAGAGCAAGGTGGGCGACCTGCCGGACGACCAGTTCACCGCCGTCCGCGGCATGATCGCCACCATCTTCGGCACGGCCGGATAGCCCTCCCGCCCGCCCGTCGTGTCGAGCCCAGGAATCTCGCTGCTCCTGGGCCCGCGCCGCCCCTGGGCCTGCGCCTCGCCACGGTCGACAGGTTCTCGCGCTCACCGAGGAGCCCGACCCGCTGGGCGCCCGACCTTACGGCGGCATCCTGGCTCATTCGAGCCGCGCACCGACACCTTCCGGATCAACACCTGGCCGGCCAGATCGCCCAGCGGATCTGGGCCATTGGCGTGGGCACCATTCGGCCCGCGCGCGGTACGGCGTGTCTCCCGCAACGAGTAGCCGATCCGCTGCGATGTTGAGGGTGCAGGTCTTCAGCCTCTGGACGGTGGGAAGGGGGGCAGACCAAGTAAGCCGGAAAGGGCTAATAGGGCTGGTTAACAGCCGTCGAAGAGTCCCTCCTGCTGATCAGGTCTTGGACGTGGACGAACAAGGGCTACTGACGAGCCTCGGCCTCTCCCAACATCGCACGCGGCGCGCTGCTCTCCAGCCTCGGCACCGCAACCCTGGCCCAGGAAGACGGAGACGGCCGTCCGATCATGTCGGCTGTACGGGTCCGGCTACGTCCGCGTAGCGGATGATCTGGGTCGCCAGGAGCGCCACTGCGGCCAGCGCGGCGGCCGAGCCGATCAGGATTATTGGAGTGTGCGGGCCCAGCAGCCAGAGCAGGGTAAGGGCGCTCAGCGGGGGCGCGCAGAACGCGACCAGGTCCACCACCAGTTGTAGCCGCTTGCGGGAGAGGCGGAGTGGATCCTCGCGGTGGTATTTCTCCCATTTGAACATGTCGATGTCACTGAAGCCGTCCTCGACGAGGCCGACCAGACGCGGTCCCAGTTGGTTGTGGACGTACCGCCCAATGGCCGTGATCTTGTGATCGTTGGCGACGTAGGCCCAGCCCAGCACGGTGGTGGCCAGCGGCAGCAGCAACAGCAACCCCATCCGGCCAACGGTTGTGGTGATAGTGATGATGCCGGCGACTGCGGTGAGCGTGGCGTTCAGCAATTGGCCGCGCACGCCGATCCGCTGCCGCTCCTCCGCCTTCAGGGCGTCGTATTCTTTCAGCAGCGCCGTGACCGCGTGCCCGGGACTTGCTGCGGTGGTGTCGGTGATTGCGGGCATGATGGGATCCGCCTCCCTGTCTGTCGGATTGGTGGGTGTGCGGGCGTGCTCCCCACCAGGGTGTCGATCGATTGACTGCGGTGATGCGCGCCACTGGCTGCCCAGCACCGCTGGCCTGAGCGCCGGCAGGTCCGGAGTGGTCACGCGTGGAGAAGGGGCGACGGCGCAGGGCTCCGCCCGCCGTTCGAGCATTCCGGGTCGCGGTCACTGGGCCATCAGAACCTCTCGAGGGGACCGGCGGCTTTAGAGGTCCTAACAAAATGATCTAGGTCGTGTCCTGTGACGCTGCTGGTCGTTGATCTTCGTGTGAAAAAGGGCGAGCAACTGCCGTGGATTGTGTCGGACAGGTTGTGGGAGCGGATCGAGCCGCTGCTGCCGAAGGTGGAGCGGCGCCGACGCCATCCCGGACGCAAGCGGCTGGATGATCGGCTGGCGTTGCCGGGCATCGTGTTCGTGCTCTACACCGCGATCCCGTGGGAGTTCCTGCCTCAGGAGCTGGGCTTCGGCTCGGGGATGACCTGCTGGCGGCGGCTGCGCGACGGGCATCAGGCGGGCCTCTGGCACCGGCCGCACCAGCTCCTGCTCACCGAGTTGCACGCAGCCGGTCAGCTCGACTGGTCCAAGGCGGTGATCGACAGCTCCCACGTCCGGGCGCTCAAGGGCGGCCCAAAACCGGCCCGAGCCCGGTCGACCGCGCCAAGCCGGGCTCGAAACACCACCTCATCACCGAAGGCGGAGGCATCCCCGTGGCCGTCAGTTTGGCCGTCAGTCTGACCGGCGGCCACCGCAACGACGTCACCCAGCTCATGCCCCTGATCAAGGCCATCTCGCCGGTACGCGGACGCGTCGGCCGGCCACGTCAGCGGCCCGACTGCCTGTACGCCGACCGAGGCTATGATCACGACACGTACCGCCGTCTGGTCTGGCGCACCGGCATCAAGCCCATCATCGCCCGGCGCGGCACCCCACACGGCTCCGGACTGGGCGTTCACCGGTGGGTGGTCGAGAGGACGATCGCACTGCTGCACTGGTTTCGCCGCTTGCGCATCCGCTGGGAGATCCGCGACGACATCCACGAAGCCTTCATGACGCTCGCAGCAGCGATCATCTGCTGGCGACGCCTCGTCCGCTGATCTTTCTGTTAGGACCTCTTAGCGAGAAGCCGCTCCCTTCAGGGAGCGGAGGAGTCACTGGGTTAGACGCCGTACAGCGGCGGTAGAGCGCCTCGCCACCCATCGCCCGATCCTTCCCTGTATCTGGCATTCCGATTATGACCATATCGTCACCTACGTGCGCTATGTACATTAGCGTCATATATGACGGAATCGTCAAATCGATGGTGAGCGGTTCGTCACTCTTGACGAACCGCGCTACAGTGGGTCCGGGACAGCAGCGACAGGAGTGGGACCAGATGGCCGACGCCGCACCGAGCCGCCTGGATCGGCGCAAGGCGCGCACCCGCGCCGCGCTCATCCACGCGGCCCAGACCTTCATCGCCGACGGCAAGACCAACGTGGCGATCCTGGAGCTCACCCAGGCCGCCGACGTGGGCATGGGGTCGTTCTACAACCACTTCTCCAGCAAGGAAGAACTCTTCCACGCCGCCGTGGAAGACGCCCTGGACCGGCACGGCGCGGCGCTGGATGAGCTCACCCGCGGCATGGACGACCCGGCTGAGATCTTCGCCTGCAGCTTCCGGCTGACCGGACGCCTGCACCGGCGCCATCCCCAGCTCAGCAAGGTCATGCTCAACACCGGTGTGGCCCTGGCCACCTCCGAGCGCGGCCTCGCCCCGCGTACCCGACGCGACATCCAGGCCGGCATCCAAGCCGGGCGCTTCACCGTGGGCGACCCCGAGCTCGCACTCGTGATGGCCGCAGGCGCCACACTATGCCTCGGCCAACTGCTCCATACCCAGCCCGGCCGCGACGACGCCCAGGCCACCGACCAGATCGCCGAAGACCTGCTGCGCGCCTTCGGCATCCCCGCCGACGAAGCCCACCAAATCTGCCAACGTCCCCTGCCCGAGCTGGACCGGCTTCTCCCAATGCCACCCAGTAGCAGTGCCTGGTGATGGCACGTGAGCCGGTCATGAGTCGTTGGCGCTCCGCTCGCTCGGCTCGAGGTCCAGGTCGCGGTCGGTGAGTTCGTCCGCCGCGTGCAGAACCCGCGGCTCGTCGAGGACCTGCCGCCGTACCGGCACAACCAGATCTTCCGCGGCCCGCGCCACGTCCTGGTCGACATCGACGGGATCCGCGACTGACGTTGCCTGCGCAAGGATCCGCTATGCGTGCTTTTCAACTCGTCGAATGGCAACAACCGCCCGAGCTGCGCGAGGTGCCGGTCCCCGAGCCCGGGCCGGGGCAGGTCCTGGTGAAGGTCGCGGGCGCCGGTGCCTGCCACTCCGATCTGCACATCATGCAGGCACCCGGACTGCTCAGGTGGCCCGGGTGCTTGGCCACCTGAGCATCGCCGGTCTCGGCGGCGGAGCCCTACCTGTCAACTTCTCGAGCCCGCCGCACGAGTGCGCGGTCGCCTCGCCCTACTGGGCTCCATCTCCGAACTATCAAGATGCTGGTCGACCACTTCCCCTTGGAACGTGCTGGCGAGGCATACCAGCTCCTGCGCGACGGCAAGATCCAAGGACGCGCGGTCATCACCCCCCACGCGTGAGCATCATCATCAAGCGACTGGTGCGCTCATGAGGCACCAGGCCGCTCGTTCCCGAGGGCAACGCCCGGTTGCTGTCAGTCGGCCGCCGAGGCCCGGGGCAGGCTCGCGGCAAGCGCCAGCGGATCATGCCCGGCGCGCTGCACCGTGCCGTCGGGGCGCACCAGGACTGCGTGTGCGCGACCTTTCCTCAGCCATCGGTGGAGCTCGCTGCCCGGCCGGGCAGCGATGAGCACCGCTCCGCACCGCTCGATTTCGGCTCGTTGCGGGGTGGACGGCTCGGTGGCCGTGACGATCGTGAACCGGCCCGCGGCCACGTCGTCGAAACGACGGCCGTCGTCGAGGATCGTGTTCGGGCACAGCGTGCCCGCGAGGGTGCGGCGCAGGGGTGGCCGCACCACCAGGTCTGACCGGCGCAGCGCAGGTGTCTGGCTGTGCTCGACCTGTTGCTTGAGGCCGGGCACGAGGTGCAGCCGCGGAGCCACGACGTGGCGGATGACGTTGCCCAGCCCGCCGCCCGCCGTCATCGCGGTGCCGAGCAGTCTTGCCTGGCCGATCAGGGTGCGAGCGTGTGACTTGCGTTCGATCTGGTAGGTGTCGAGTACGGTCTCGGGCAGGGTGCCGCCGAGCACGCCGGCGAGTTTCCAGGCGAGGTTCATCGCATCGCGCAGCCCGGCTCCCATGCCCTGGCCGATGAAGGGCGGGGTGAGGTGGGCGGCGTCGCCGAGGAGGAACACCCGGCCCTGGCGCCACCGGTCGGCGACCTGCGCGCGAGAGACGTAGCCCGCCGCGCGGACGATTTCCAGCTTCTCGACAGGAATTCCCTTGGTCCACGGCGAGATCAACGGATGCAGGCGGGTCATCTCGGTGTAGTCGTCAGCGGTTTCGCCGGGCGCCAGCCGGAATTCCCAGCGGTAGCGGGTCTTTGCGAGCCGCATGTAGGTCGAGGGGCGGACCGGGTCGCAGACCTGGTGCACGCCGTTCCATTGGCCGAGGTCGGCGTCGGTGTCCACGTCGACGACGAGCCAGTGCTGGGTGAACTTCAGGTCCCGCATGACGGCGCCGATCGAGGCCCTGGTCACGCTGTTGGCGCCGTCGCAGCCCAGGACGTACGCGGCGCGGACCGAATCCCGGCGGCCCGTTGCACGGTCGGTGACGTCGACCCGGACCCCGCTGCCGTCCTGGGCCAGCGCGTTGACCTCGATGCCTCCGCGAAGGGTGACGGTTCCATACTGTTTCAGATTCCGGCGGAGGAGCGCCTCCAGCTCCGGCTGGTCGAACATCACCCCCTGGGGGTAGCCGTGCCTGCCGACGCCGTCGCGTCGGAACTCCGCCAGTACCCGCAAGGTCGCATCGACCAGTCGCAGGCCGCGGTGCGGCCAGGAGATCGCGGCGAACTCGTCCCGGACACCGAGGCGCGCCAGGATCCGGTAGACCTCGTCGTCGAGGGCGACGGCGCGGGGCCCCGGATAGATCGACTCCCATCGCTCGAACACCAGGCACTCGACGCCGTACTGGCCAAGCAGGGTCGCAGCGGTGAGTCCGGTGGGGCCCGCGCCGATGATGACGACCGCCGAAGCGGTGTGCGACGGGCGGTGGTCGCTCATGATGTGCCCTGGAGATAGCTGGCGCCGTAGACGCGCTCGACGATGATCTCGAGGATGACGCGGTTCATGGCGGCCAGCTCCGCGTCGCTCAGCGGCTCGACGCTCTGGCCGCCGATGCGGGACACGACACGGGCGGTGTCCGGCCCGATGCCGGTGGTCCGGAGGGCGGCGGCGCCTTCCAGCGTCACTGACGGGTACGGCGCAGACGCGCCGATCACACACAGGGAGGCGCGCCCGCTGCGTTGCACGTCCCTGGCCTTGGCTCGGCCGGGTTCGGTGGAGATGAGCAGGCGGTCGCCGTCCAGGGCGAAGTAGACCACTGACTGCCGCACCCCGCCGTCGGGCCGGGTGGTGGCCAGCACGCCCGCCGGATGCCGAGCGAGGAAGTCACGGACAACAGGATCGATCATGAGGTCACCAGCCGGTAGCGGAGGGGGTAACGGTCGAGCGCGGCGGCCAGCTCCGCATCCGGCCCGATCAGGACTATCGGCCGCCCGTCTTCCAGGACGACGTCGAACCCGCCCTCAGGGCTGAGCTCCTGGACGAGGCGGCGGACGGAGTCGGCGACCAGTTCGGGTTTGTAGAGCTTGCCGACGGTCGTGGTGGGCAGGGATGCGATGATGTGCACGGCTTTGGGGGCGGCGGCCGGTTCGGGGGCGTTCGCCCGGGCCCAGGCCAGCAGGTCGTCTTCGCCGGCCGGGGTCGTGACGGTCACGTAGGCGACGGGGACCTCGCCGGAGTGGGGGTCGGGGCGTCCCACGACGGCGGCGCCGCTCACGGCGGGGTGCGCCAGCAGCGACTCCTCGATGGGGCGCGGGTCGATGTTGTGGCCGCCGCGGATGATGAGGTCCTTGGCCCGCCCGGTCAGATAGACGTAGCCGTCGGCGTCCACGTGCCCGAGGTCGCCGGTGATCAGCCAGCCGTCGAAGATCTTCCCGACTGGGTCGGGCCCGTCCGGCCTCAGGTAGCCGGGGAAGACGGCCGGTCCGCTGATGGCCAGCACCCCGGTCTGCCCGGGCGGGCAGTCGCCGGTCGGCCGGTCGTCGCCGTCCACGGTGACGGCCTTGATCTGCTGGTACGGCAGGCGCAGCCCGACCGACCCGGCCCGGGGCGCGAAGGCCGGGGTCACGGCGCTGGCACAGGTCGCCTCGGTCAGCCCGTAGCCCTCCAGCATCGGCACCTTGACCGCCTGCTCGAAGTCGGCGCGGACCCGGGCCGGAAGTGGGGCGGCGCCGACCGCACCGGCGCGCAGGCTGGAGATGTCCACTCCGTCGGGCACTGGCGGCAGGTTCGCGTACACGGTGGGCACGGCCGAGAAGGCGGTGACCCGGTAGCGCTCGACGATGCGCCAGAAGTCGGCCATGAGCGTTTTGTCGCGGTAGCCGAGGGGGCCGAGACTCACCACGCTCGCGCCATGCATGAACGGCGCCAGCCCGGTGACGTGCACGGCGTTGACGTGGAACAGCGGCAGCCCGGCCAGCGCCACGGCGTCGCCGCCCGCGTAGGTGCCGGAACAGCCGAGCGCCCATGCCATGTAGACCTCCATGGCATGCGTGTGCGGGGCGATCTTCGGAGTGCCGGTGGTGCCGCCTGTGTGGAAGTAGGCGGCCAGATCCTGCGGGCGGGGCCGATGGTGAGAGATCAGCCGGTCGCCTGGCTGCTCGGCCGCGAGCCGTTCGAAGTCGCCACCGCCACGAGGGCCGTCGATGGCATCGGTGGCAGCGTCGTCGCCCACCACCAGCAGCGCGCGCACGCGCGGCAGTCCCTCGACCACGCGTAGCGCCTTCTCCCACAGCCCCGGGTTCATCCGGGATCCCGCCACGACGAGGATCTCGGCCTGGGTGAGGGTGAAGATGTCGATGATGTGATTGTCGGCCAGCATCGGGTTGACCGGGTTGGCGATGCCGACAGCCTGGGCGCCTAGCAGGGCGGCGTAGGTGTGGCCGGTGTTGGGCAGCAGCAGCCCTACCGTTCCGCCCGGTGCCAGCCCCAGGCTGGTGAAGAGGTTGGCGGCCTGGTGGACGCGGGCCAGCAGTTCGCCGTAGCTCCAGGTGACCTCCTCGCCTTCACCGAGCAGGTGCAAGGCGGGCGCCTGCGGGGTGGCGGTAGCCGTGCGGTACAGCAGCTCGTACGTGGAGGCGGGCAGGTCCCGCTCGGCCAGCGGCACCGCCTCCACCAGCGCCAGGTCTTCCGGCGCCAAGACCAGAGGGCGGTCGCCCTGAGTGTGGTGCGTCATGGTGCGTACCTCACCACCGTGCGCTGGGTCCCCAGGTCGATCCCTCCGTCGTCGGTGGCCACGCCGGCCTCGATGACATCGCCGTCCTGCAGGTACTTGGGATTGGCGGACTGGCGTTCGAAGAAGAGTTTCCACTTGACCGCGGGCGGCAGCAGCGAAGCGAGGACCTCGATCGGCTTGGGCGGCGCGCTGAGCGCCGTGCCGACAGGGGTCCCCGTCAAAACCAGGTCACCGACGTCCAGGCGCTGGAAGCGGGTCAGCGCCTGCAACGCCTGGAGCGGCTGGTAGATCATGTCGGCGACCGTCATGTTCTGCCGGAGCTCCCCGTTGACCCACAGCCGCAACCGCAGGTCGGTGAACCGCTTGAACTCGCCAGGCTCCAGCAGCACCAGGGCGGGGCCGACCGGAGTGAAGGTGGGGTAGGACTTCGACTCGTAGAACTGGGTCTTGACCAGCTGCAGGTCGCGGGCGGAGATATCGTTGGTGACGACCAGGCCCGCGACGCAGTCGGCGAGGTTGTCGGCGGTGACCGTGGTGCCGACGGGCATCTCCCGGCCGATGACGAGCCCGATCTCCACCTCGTAATCCAGCAGCCGCACGCCGGAGGGCCGGATGACCTCGTCGTAGGGTCCGCTGATCGAGCCGGAGGACTTGCGGAAGAAGGTAAGCGGCACGGCGGCGGGATCCATGCCCACGTCCTTGACGTGTGAGGCGAAGTTCGTCATCTGCGCGACAACCCGGCAGGGCGCCGTGACCGGCGAGTGCAGGGTGAGGCTGTCGACGGCCACAGTGTCGGAGCTCGTGGCGGCCGCGGCGATCGCCTGCCGGTCGGCCAGCAGCTGTCCGGTGGTGGTGGCCTGGGTGTTCACCTTGGCGGCGCCGGCAGGTGTGGCCACCCACCAGGCGTCGGCGGTGCGAAGGATGGAGGTGCTCATGAGGTCGCTACTTTCAGCAGGCCGCGAAGGCGGTGCAGGTCGAATTCGTTGTCCTCGCGCAGCGCGCGGACGATCCCGGACAGTTCGCGCAGCAACTCCCGGCCGGGTGCCAGGCCGAGGAAGTCCTTGCTGGCCGGAGGCCCCCATTGGGCCAGCCCGGAGGCGGTCATGGGCGCCCAGCCGGGCTCGAGCGTGCAGTCGAACAGATCGCCGTCGCTGAAGTGCTCGACCAGGAAGCCGTCGGGGTCGCGCCAGTAGTCGAAGATCTGGCTGCCCTGGATGTGCCGGCCGATCCCCCACGACCGCCGGTAGCCCTCCTGGAGCAGGTACTGGCCGCCGGCGGCCAGCGAGTCGAGGTCGGCGACTTGATAGGCCGAGTGCACGTAGCGGTTGACCGGGCCGAGGGTCATCGCGAGCGTGTGATGGTCGGTGGGCGTCATGCCGCGGTCGCAGCGGATGAAACTCATCACCGGCCCGCGTTCGCGCTGCCCCGGGTAGTAGAGGAAGTCGCTGACGATCAGGCCTAGGTGATGCAGATACCAGTTCAGCGTCTCGAGGTAGCGGGTGGTCTGCAGGACCACGTGGCCGAGCCGCTGTACCTTGGCCGGTTCGCGCGGCGGTCTCTGGGTGGCGTTGGTCCGCGCCGTGTCATGGCCGAAGTTGAACGTGAGCGGCACCTGGCCGGGCAGCGTGGCCAGGTCGTGCGTGCCCGAGACGACCTGCACGCGGTTGCCGCTCGGATCGGTCAGCTCGACGGTGAGCCCGCCCAAGCTCTCCGGCAGTGGCGCAGCCTTCCGTCCGGTGGTCTGCGCGAGCCGGAGCACGTCGCTGGGGTCGGCCGCCTTGAAAGCCGGACCGATGAACTTCGACCGGGTTCCCTTGCGGATGAGCACGCACGGGCTACCGGCGTCGGTGCCGCGCAGGTGGAGTTCGTCCGCGGTACGCAGCGCCGTGGTGAATCCGAAGGCGTGCGCGAACGCCTCCGCGCGCTCCAGATCCGGTTTGCAGAACTCCAGCCAGGCCAGATCGTGCACCTTGATGATCGGGTTGACCGCCCTGCCCGAATGCTCGCCCTTCAAGGAGCCCTGCTCACTGTGCAGGCCGGTGTGCGGGTCATGGTGATCGATCACGGGCCACCTCCTCCACATCGTTGACACTATCGTCATTTATGAGTGTATCGTCAACATGTAGCGCTGACGATTTCGTCACTCTGGCGTAAGGCGAGCGCCGCACAGCGTCCGGAAGAGGCGGGCAAAAGCATGGCCGACACGGCCGGCGTGGCGTCCAGCCGCCTGGATCGACGTAAGGCACGCACCCGCGCCGCGCTGATCCGCGCGGCTCAGGCCTTCATGGCGGCAGGAAGGTCGGACGTGGCGATCCTGGAGATCACTCAGGCCGCGGACGTGGGCATGGGCTCGTTCTACAACCACTTCTCCGGCAAGGCCGAGCTCTTCCACGCCGCCGTGGAAGACGCCCTCGACCGCCATGGCGCCCTGCTCGACGAACTGACCCTCGACCTGGACGACCCGGCGGAGACCTTCGCGCAAAGCTTCCGGCTCACCGGCCGCCTGCACCGCCGCCATCCCGAACTGAGCAAAGTCCTGCTGAACCGTGGCCTGGCCCTGACCCGCTCGGAGGAGCGAGGAGTGGTCCCCCGCGCCCGGCGCGATATCCAGGCCGCCGTCCAGGCTGGACGATTCACCGTGGCCGACACGGAGCTGGCCCTGACGGTCGCGGCCGGCACCACGCTATCCCTTGGTCAACTGCTGCACGACCAGCCCGACCGCGACGATGCCCAGGCCACCGACCAGATCACCGAGGACCTGCTGCGCCTGTTCGGCGTCCCCGCCGACCAGGCCCGCGAAATCTGCCGACGGCCCTTGCCCGAGCCGGACGACCGGCCCCGAGGCGGCACCGCCGCCTAGAGTCTGCCGGTCAAAGGTCGGGCTGGGGGCGTGAATCATCGAGGACTCCGACCCGCCGTCCTGGAGTTCGACGCTCTCGCCGGTGTCGCGATCGAGCAGCGTGACGAGGTTCTCGATGGGGTGGGCGTAGGCGTTGTCGCCGGGCCTGTCCTCACGTGCGCGACGCAGCGGCTCAGCCTTCTGCGGCCCTCTTGGTCCGCAGGCAACCCAAAGGTGCTGGCCAGAGGACGATTTGTATGGCCGACATGTCAGCGACGCCGCGTTCGGCGTAGGCGGCCTGGACGGCGGGGGTCCCGCGGACCGTCTCGGCGTTGGCCCGCCATTCCTCCAGCCTGATCGGCAGCTACGCAGCGGGCGCGGAAGCGTGAACCTGTCGCAGATGCCCATCGTGGTGGAGATGACCCGCACCGCGGACACCGCGATCGCCACCGCCCCGCCGCCGGCGGATGCGCAGAAAGGACTTGTTAGCGTCGCGAGTTGGACCGCGCTGGACGGCTCTGAGAAACCTCGACTGGGTTCGTCCATGCCGCGGTGAGCTCATCCAGCGCCGCGCCGTGCCGGTCCAGGGCGTCTTCCACGGCGGCGTGAAAGAGTTCGGCCTTGCTGGAGAAGTGGTTGCAGAACGAGCCCATGCCCACGTCGGCGGCCTGGGTGAGCTCCAGGATCGCCACGTTGGTCTTGTCGTCGGTGCTGAAGGTCTGGGCCGCGTGGATGAGCGCGGCGCGGGTGCGCGCCTTCGCCGGGGGCTCGGTGTGGCGTCGGCCATCTCACTCCTGTCACTGCTGTCCTCGATCCACTGTTGCGCACTTCCGTCAAAAGTGACGAAATCCTCACCATCGATATGACGAATCATCGCATTAATGACGATACTATACATAACTGACGATATCGTCATACAGGACAGGACCCCGGACAGAGCACAGCGAGGCCGTCACCGTGGCCGCCGCCCAGCGGACGTGCCTAACACCAGCACGCTCGAGCGTCGCACCAGGTCGGCAACGCCATTGCGGCCAAGAGGAGTGCGGCCTCGGCTGAGAACACAAGTCCACACCGCGCGGCGAGCGCCCTGCTGCCGCAGCCTCCCCTTCCCGATGGAGGAAACCCATGACCGACCAGCTCACCACCACTGGCCCTCGCCCCATACCGTCCCCGCGCGGGATCCCCCTGCTCGGCCACACGCCGCAGATCCCCGACACCAACCCGGTCGAGTACTTCGGGGAGCTGTCCAAGCAGTTCCCCGAGGGCATCTACGGCATGAACATCGCCGGCATCGAACAGGTCTTCGTCTACGACCCGGACCTGGTGGCCGAGGTCTGCGACGAGACGCGGTTCTTCAAGCAGATCGACAAGACGCCGCTGCAGCACGTCCGGGACTTCGCGGGGGCGGGCCTGTTCACGGCCCACCAGCACGAACAGGAGTGGGGTATGGCGCACCGTGTCCTGCTGCCGGCGTTCAGCCAGCGGGCCATGAAGGCTTATTACGGGCAGATGCTGGAGATCGCCCAGAACCTGGCGGGCAAGTGGGAGCGCCGGGAGGGGCAGCCGGTCAACATCACCGACGACTACACCCGGCTGACGCTGGACACCATCGCCCTGTCGGGGTTCGGCTACCGGTTTCGGTCCTTCGAGAAGGAGGAGCTGCATCCCTTCCTCAAGGCGCTGCTGGGCGCGCTGGTGGAGTCGCTGCGGCGCTCGCAGGAGCTGCCGATGATGACCAAGCTCCGCAAGGCGGACGACCGGAAGTACCGCGACAACATCCGGCTGATGCAGGACCTGGTCGAGAGCGTGATCAAGGAACGCCGCGAGGGGAAGGGCACCGGTGAGGATGACCTGCTGGGCCTGATGTTGGAGGCTGTCGACCCGGAGACCGGCAGGCGGCTGGACGACGACAACGTCCGGGACCAGGTGCTGACGTTCCTGATCGCCGGTCATGAGACCACCAGCGGTCTGCTGTCGTTCGCCACGTACTCGCTGATGCGCAACCCGCATGTCCTGGCCCAGGCCTACGCCGAGGTGGACCGGCTGATGCCCGGTGACACGGTCCCGGACTACGACACGATCATGCGGCTGGATGTCATCCCGCGGGTCCTGGACGAGACGCTGCGCCTGTGGGCTCCCATCCCGATGATCGGCAAGGCGCCGCTGGAGGACACCGTCATCGGCGGCCGCTACCAGCTCAAGAAGGGCACACAGGTCAACATCCTCGAGGGCCCGCTGCACACCCACCCCAAGGCGTGGGAGCGTCCGGACGAGTTCGACATCGACCGGTGGCTGCCGGAGAACCGTGCCCAGCACCACCCGCACGCCTACAAGCCGTTCGGCAACGGCGTGCGTGCCTGCATCGGCCGGCAGTTCGCGCTCACCGAGGCCCGTCTGGCCCTCGCGCTGGTATTGCAGAAGTTCAAGTTCTCCGACGTCAACGACTACAAGATGGACGTCCGGGAGGCGCTGACGCGCAAGCCCGGTGACTTCGAGCTGATCGTCCGTCGGCGTCAGGAGCACGAGCGCACCGTCTTCGGCGCCGCGGACCTGCAGACCGCCGACACGCAGGCGCAGACAGCGGTCAGCGGTGTCGGTGTGAACCTGACCGTCGCCTACGGCTCCAGCCTCGGCAGCTGCGAGGACCTGGCGCGCACGATCGCCGACCGCGGCGAGCGGTCCGGGTTCGGCACCACCTTGCTCAGCCTGGATGAGCTGGGCGACAACCTGCCCACCGAGGGCCTGCTCGTCGTGGTCGCCGCCAGCTACAACGGCAAGGCGCCCGACAACGCCCAGCGCTTCGACGACCTGATCGCCGCCGGGCTGCCCGAGGGCTCGCTGTCCAACGTGCGCTTCGCGCTGCTGGGCGCCGGCAACACCCAGTGGGTGGCGACCTACCAGGCGTTCCCCAAGCGGATCGAGGCCGCCCTGCTGGCCGCCGGCGCCACCCCGGTCATCGAGCGGGGCGTGGCGGATGCCGCCGGTGACTTCGACGGCATGGCCAGCCGCTGGATGAACACCCTGTGGGCCACCCTGGCCGAGGAGTACGCCGCCGACACCTCCGACGCGGGCGGGCCACGCTACCAGGTGCGGCTGCTCACCGAGGCGGACGTGCGCCCCGCGATCGTCTCCGAACAGGCCTACCCGCTGACCGTGGTCGCCAACGAGGAACTCGTAGGCGACCCGGCCGGGCTGTGGGACTTCAGCATCGAGCCGCCGCGCCCCTCGGCGAGGTCCATCATCGTCGAGCTGCCCGAGGGCGTCACCTACGCCACCGGCAACCACCTGGCCGTCTTCGCCAAGAACGAGCCGGCGCTGGTCGAGCGCGCGCTGACGAGGCTCGGCGTCGAGCACGACCAGGTACTCCGGCTCGACCAGCCCGGCGGCGGCAGGACGCACCTGCCGGTGGGCACGCCCGTCACCGCCGGACTGCTACTCACCGAGTTCATCGAGCTGCAGGAGGTGGCCACCCGCACGCAGATGCGCATCCTGGCCGAGCACACCCCGTGCCCCTGGACCAAGCCGCAGCTGGAGGCCTACACGGCCGACACCGAGGAGGCCGACGAGCGCTACCAGAAGGAGATCCTCGGCAAGCGGGTCTCGGTGCTCGATCTCCTGGAGCGCTTCCCCGCCGTCGAACTGCCGCTGGCGGTGTTCCTCGACATGATGGGGCCCATCCGCCCCCGCTTCTACTCCATCTCCTCATCCCCGCTGGCCCACCCGCGCCAGGTCCGGCTGACCGTCGGCCTCGTCGAAGGCCCCGCACTGTCGGGCAACGGCGCCTACCGCGGCCTGTGCTCCCAGTACCTGGGACGACTCAAGCCCGGAGATGTCTTCTACGGTTACGTGCGCGTGCCCTCTCCTGCCTTCGCGCCGCCCGCCGACCCCGCCACACCGCTCGTCCTCATCGGGCCCGGCACCGGCATCGCACCGCTGCGCGGCTTCCTGGAGGAGCGCGCCTGGCAGCACGCGAACGGCACGAAGGTGGGCCCGTCCCAGGTCTTCGTCGGCTGCCGCCACCCGGAGCACGACTGGTTCTACCGCGAGGAGATGGACGCCTGGGAGCAGACCGGGATCGCGCAGGTGCACACCGCCTTCTCCGCGGTGGCCGGTCACCCGGCACGGTTCGTCCAAGACGCCCTCATCGCCGAGGCCGACACGGTCTGGCAGGCGCTCGAAGACGGCGCGTACGTCTACGTCTGCGGCGACGGCCGCCGCATGGCGCCCGCCGTACGTGAAGCACTCGCCGCCATCCACCGCGGCCACACCGGCAGCGACGACGAAACCGCCCGGCAGTGGGTCGACCAACTCGAGGCAGACGGCCGCTACCAGCAGGACGTCTTCGCCTGATCCCCGTCCACCGCCCCCGAATCGGGTCAGCCAGACGGACGAGCCCGAAAGCCCCGCCCTCGGCTGCACGCCGGGCGCACGGCACCAACCGTCCAACCCCTGTCAAGAAAGTGAGATCACCATGAACACCATGCTCGCCGGACGCTTCCACCTGGACAGCAGGAAGTTCCTCGTGGAGGAGGTTCCCGTCCCCGTGCCCGGCCCGGGCGAGGTACTCGTCGAGGTCAAGGCCGCAGGCGTCTGCCTGTCGGACGTCCACCTGATCGACGGTACCCTGCCTCCTCTGTTCGCCACCTCCGACGCTGTCACAGTCGGCCACGAGGTCTCCGGGGTGATTCACACCCTCGGCCCGGGCCTCAAGCGGGGCCTGACCGTGGGCACCCGCGTCACCCTGGAGGCCGGACAGAGCTGCGAGCAGTGCGCGGACTGCGCCCGCCGCCGCCCCTGCACCCAGGTCCGCACCCGGGGCATCGACTACGACGGCGGCTGGGCCGAGTACGCCATCGCCCGCGAGGACACCCTCATCCCCATCCCCGACGAGCTGCCGTTCGACCAGGCCTCGATCATCCCGGACGCGGTCTCCACCTCCTACGCCGCCGTCGTAGCCACCGCCGGGGTGCGCCCGGCGCAGGCCGTGGGCGTGTGGGGCGTGGGCGGAGTGGGCGCGCACAGCGTCCGCGTCGCCCGCCTGGTCGGCGCCGCCCCGATCATCGCCGTCGACCCGCTGCCCGGCGCCCGGGACCGCGCTCTGGCCTTCGGAGCGGACATCGCCCTCGACCCGGCTGCCGATGACTTCGCCGACCAGGTACGTGCGGCCACCGCCGGACGCGGCCTGGACTTCGCCTTCGACTGCGCCGGCGTGCCCGCCGTCCGCGAGCAGGCCGCCGCAGTGCTCGGCCTCGATGGAGCTCTCATCCTGGTCGGCATCACCCCCAAGCCGTTCACCATCAGCGAAGGCCTGACCTTCAATTACATGCGCAAGCAGGTACGCGGCCACTACGGCGGCTTCCCCGAGTCCGTCTCCGAGCTGGTGCGGCTGGCCGCAGGCGGCCGACTCGACCTGGCCCCCTCCATCACCGACCACATCCCGCTCGCCGACGCCGCCGACGCCATCCACCGGCTGGAGCACAAGATCGGCGACCCGATCCGCCTCATCCTCGTTCCCTAATGNCGCGGGCCTCGACCTTCATCGCAGTTCCGAGCGCCGAAGAGAAACGACAGCGACATGTCTCACCCCAATTCCCCAATCGCCCGCCAGGACTTGGGCATGGACATCACCGACCTGTACGCCTTCCGGGGAGCGCGCAGCACTGCACCCGGAGGATGCGCGGTGTGCGGCAGCGGCTTGCCCGTGAATATGCAAGCTCACAGCCCCGATTCCGCCGAATCTGATCGAGAGAAGGGATCGGCCGCGATCACGTGCCTGACAGTCCGGCACGACTGTAAGGATCCACATTCGCTCTGTGAGGGCCGAGCCGCGACGATCCCGATCGTCCCCGACATGCTCAGAGAGCTGGAGCAGGAGCTCCGGAAGAATCGGCAGTTCGCCTCCGACGCCTCGCACGAGATGCGCTCCGCCGTCGCGGGACTGCGCGCGGGGCTGGAGGAGGCCCTCCTGTATCCCGACCAGACCGATCTCCACCACCTGCTCGCCAGGGCGCTGAGAGACGTCGACCGGTTGGATGCGATCCTCACCGACCTGCGGAGCCTTGGCGCAATAGAGGCGGGCCCTCCCATGGAGGCGCAGCAGGTCGACCTCGCAGAACTGGTCCGGGACGAGGTCTCCCGCCGGGCCGACCGTCTCGCGGTCCAGCTCTTGCTTCAACCGGGCGTGATGGTCCAGGCCGTCCCAATCCGGATCGCCCGGCTGCTCACCAACCTGCTCGACAACGCCCAACGGCACGCCCAGCGGATGGTCGAGGTCAGGGTGAGCCGCGTGGGCGACAGCGCCGAGGTGACGGTAGCCGACGACGGAGAAGGGATCGCGGAGTCCGAGCGGGAACGGATCTTCCAACGCTTCACCCGCCTGGATGCCGCACGCCGCCTCGACCACAAAGGCACCGGCCTCGGTCTGGCGATCGCCCGCGACATCGCCCAGGCGCACATGGGCACCCTCCACGCCAGGGAGTCCGCACCGGGCGGAGCTTGCTTCGTGCTGCGGCTTCCCCTCGCGGGACCAGCCCGTCTGGCAAGCATGCGAGCGAGGCAGATGCTCGGACGAGGCCATGGATCCTTGATCGCGCGGCATAACGGAGAGGGAACGTGATGATATCCAGCGTTGACTACGCCGCCGTGTTCGCGGCCATTCCGAGCCCGTGCCTGGTCATGACGCTGGATCTGACCATTGTGGCCGTCAACCAGGCATACGCCGACGCCTGCGGACTGCAGCGGGAGGAATTGCTGGGCCGGTATCTCTTCGAACCGTTTCCCCGTAACCCCGCCGATCCCGATGAGATCCGCGCGCTGCGGAACCTCGAAGCCTCACTCTGCCGGGTCCGGGCCACCGCACAGTCCGACGTCATGGTTCCGCACAAGACCGCCATGCCGGTGTCCGGCAGTGCGGACATGTTCGAGGAACGGTACTGGAGCGCGATCAACACCCCCGTCCTCGACCCGGACGGAGCGGTGCGGCTGTTCCTCCACCTGGTCGAGGACGTGACCGCATTCCTTACCACGCGACAGCAGGCCGGTTCGCGGGCGGGGAAGGTGGACGCGCACGGACACACGATGGAGGCGGAAGGCTGCGCCCCGCCAACGAACTGCAGGATCGGAACCAACAGCTGACGGAGGCGAAAACGCGCGTGGAACAGCTGGTCGACCGGCAGCGTCAGTTCGCCGCTGACGCCTCGCACGAGCTCCGTACCCCGATCGCCGGCCTGCGCCTGCAAGTGGAGGCGGCGCGGCTGTATCCCGACGACGTCGACCTGCCCGACCTCCTGGACCACGTCATGGGTGACCTCGATCGGCTGGAGAACATCATCAATGATCTCCTCCTTCTGGCCCGGCCGCAGCCCGACACCGAGAGAGTTCTCGAGGAGGTGGACCTGACCGAACTGGTCAAGACAGAGGCAGCTCGCCGGCCCGACCGGTGCCACCTGCGACTCGACCTCGACCCCGCGGTGACCGTGAAGGCGGCCCCGGGCCCTATAGCCCGGTTGTTCGTCAACTTGCTCGACAATGCCCGGCGTCACGCCGCCCACATGGTGGAGGTTCGCCTGCGCCGCACAGGCGAACATGCTGAGCTGGCCGTGACCGGTGACGGCGAGGGAATTGCCCCAGCCGACCGCGAACGCGTATTTAGGAACTTCGCCCGGCTGGACACCGTCCGCAGCCGCGACCGCGGCGGTCCCGGCCTAGGGCTGGCCATCGCGCGCGACATCGCCTCAGATCACCGCGGCACTCTGCACATCGAAGACTCGGCGATCGGCGGCGCGTGCTTCGTATTCCGCATTCCCCTCGCCCGCTAACACCGGGCCTGATCCGGTTGGACGGAGATCAGTCGAGCGCTGCTCACCACGCACCTCGCATCCCGGCCCCTCACAACAGGCCTGAGCCTTCCCGCATTGCTATCGCAGTAAATACCGGATTTACTGCGGCAGCCGCCCGGGCCGTGCCATCCTGAGCTGGATCACCCACGCCAGCGATCACGATCGAGGTGTACGCATTTACTGCGGCAGACAGGGAGGGGTGCACGCGTGAGCCTGATCGCCGCCGACGTGATCCCACTCGGGCACGATCGGCCCGAAACCTACGCCGACGCGGTCGAGGTGCATCTGCTCGGGCCAGCCGGTGGCCCCACCAGCCGAGGCGGCACCGTCAGGCGGCCAGGTCAACGTCGGTGAAGTCGATCTCCTTGAGATCAGGGTTGAACGCCGCCGGCTCCTCGGCGATCTCGTCCGTGGCGTAGGCGCCGAAACGGCGGATGTGGGCGCGCAGGTAGGGTGACAGCGCTCCGAGCTCATCAGCGGTGATGGTCCACCCCTCGGCCACCAGGGTGCGCACCACGTCCATGAGGTCCAGGGCATTGTGGAAGATCACGAGGTAGCCCGCAGAGTATTGAGCTTGATCAACTTCTCCTGCTCTTCGGGGTCGTTGTCGGCGATCACGCCGTGGTTGCCGAACCCCAGCCACTGGGAGAACCCGTTGTATGTCTCGACCTTCCAGCCATTCCCAGGTGTCACCGAGGGCGTCAATCTCGTCCAGATACTTCACGACCTGGGCGAAAATCTGTGCGTTGACCCGGGCCCGGATCATGGAGGCCATCTCGTCCAGCGTGGTGAACCCCGGCAACTCCAGTGAGGCCTCGATCAGGCGTTCCAACGCCACGTTGATCAGATCCGGCGGGTTGTTCTTGGCCCGCGCCGCCTCAGTGATGGCCTCGGCCGCGATGGCACGCGCCCGCTCTTTGTCGTAGGTCACGCCGTGACGCGTTCGGATCTGCTTGCGGTGCCACTGGCGGTGCTCGTGGCTCCGTGGTCGGGTTCGACATCGTCGGCCAGGCCCAGGCAGCGCCGCACGTGGTCGACGACGACCTCGGGGATCTCCTGCCGGCAGGAAAGCGCGCCATCTTCTGAAAGCACTTTAGCGCCAGCACCAGCGCGAACAGCGTCTGCGGACTCCTGGCAAGCTCTTGAGCCCAGTCGATCTCATCGACTGTCGGGGTGAAGAACACGTGCAGCACCCGCGCCGAAGTCAGGCGTTTGAACTGCGGGTAGGCGGTCCGCTCGATCGATGTCGCTGGCGAGCCCTTCCTGGACGATCGCCTCCAGAACCCGCACACCATATCGGCAGATGATCAAAATGCACCCCAGCCTTCACCAAACCGCAACCAAGCCAACGCAGACGGTCACACGTCAGCGGCCATCAGGGAACCTTTTTCATCCTCGTGCGGAAGCCGCTGGCCACATCATGAT
>NZ_MSZZ01000071.1 GCF_002093975.1 Thermoactinospora rubra | reverse complement strand
GAGCCGCCTAAAAGATCTTGATCCACAGGTCTTGACGATTGCTCGCCTCGTGGTGGCTGGTTACTGAGGCCGGGACTGAAACTTGCTTGCCACCGCACTGTGCGTACGCCTGATGGCCGCTTTCGTGCCTGCATGTGAGCTCCACATCCGCAATCTACCAATTTATGCCGATAGTTCCGAATGTGGCGATTAGTGCCTAAAAGGTCAGCTAGGCCGGGAGGTTCTTACCACTCTGAGACAAGAACCAGTACCTCAATCGCAGAAAAATCAACTCGAGCCCAACGCTTCGCGTCCCGATCATGCTCTCTGGCGCCACTTCCCTGTGTAGACCCAACATGCATGTATACCCCCAGAGGGAGCGCATCACATGGATCCAACTCTTCTCATAAGCGTTTGCACGGCATGCGTTAGCGTCGTCACCACTTTAGCGAGCGCTTGGTTGAATGCTCGCTGCCAGCGGCGTCTCGTTCGAGAGCTAGTCAGCATCCTGTCCAATATCTCAGACAGGCAGGTAACGGGTTCGGATCGATGAGCGACCAGCCTCCAGAACCACCGATACTCAGTCCAGCAGCAAGCACTCATCGTGCAGTACGCGCTGCCTTCGTATCGTTTGCGGAACACGAATACCACTCGCTTAAAGTCTTCCTTTTGCGATGTGGAGCATCCCATGAGGACAGCGAAGATGCAGCGCAAGAAGCCTTCATTGACGCCTGGAGGCTACTGATCAATCATCCCTCCAGGTGGATCGCGGTTCGTGAGCCACGAGCGTGGATACGCACCGTTGCGCTTCGTGCCCTCGCCCGACCGCGTGGCCAACGGCGCCGCCAGATACTGACCATCCCACTCGACCTTGATCAACCGGGGCACGACCGGGTAAGCAGTGATTGGACCGAACAGGTTGCTCTAGAGTCCGATGTACGCGCTGCCCTACAGGCTCTTCCATGGGATCAGCGATTGGCAATGGCCTACCGCCTAGACGATTTTACACATGCTGCTATTGCTGATCAGCTCGGGATGACGGAGCAACAGGTACGTGACCTTGTCAAGCGAGCACGTGCGGCTCTCAAGATCTATCTGCAAATCCATTCATTCGGCGAGAAGGATCCTCAGTGACCAGACCTGACCACGGCCACAATATAACACCAATGAGCGACGAGCAACTCGACCATATACTGGCTTCAGCGAGCGCTACCCTAACATCCACAGTTAAAAACAGCACTGATGTCAATGTCCTGTTGGGCAGGCTCCTTGGTATACGTCCAGATAAATCGCTGGCGGCACTACAGCCATTCATGGCCCGTATACGACTCCGACGCATCCTTGGAGAACTTTATCGAGCAGAAGTTCTCACTGAGAGCCTCGTTAAGATTGCGCCCGATTCAGAAATTCTTGCATCTGTGTCTTCGGCGCTTCGACTTGCCTTCGTAAAGGCATGTGCGGACAACTTCGAAGATGTTGAGGACCTTGTTCATTTGCTCAATGTGGCAGTTGCGCGTGCTCTTGCAGCCACAATGTCACCCACTGAAACAAACGATACCCTTCTCGAGGGATACATTAGCGCTCTCCTTCGCGCTCTCGTTATCGCTCTGGGGCGCTGCCTGTCGTGGGCCAGCGATCTGGCGATAGATCTACCCCATATTCCAAAGGCAAATAACGAGATCGCCACTAGAGACCTGTGCGGCGTTGACCTATGCCGCCATGAGATTGGTTCGATCCAGATGCTCTATAACTTCATATGGGACGAAAAGACAGTTTGGCCAGCAGCCTTGGAGAATCAAGCTCGGAATAAATCCGATCTAATAGGCAATGGAATCTATCGCATCCGGAGCATGGCGCCCTTCCAATTTATGGCTACTGGTTCGCTCGATGATCGACGCGTCTGTAGTAGTTCTTCGGTATCCCTGTAGCCTCGACCTACTCTTGGTTCGTCACTTTACATCACGTCTATCTTGATCACTTATTCGCTAATACGAGAGCAAGGCATGATTGCGCCTTCAGTCTTGCGATCGATTTAATTCGATGAGCTATCACAAATGCTGACCTGTATGGCATTTGAGGGTGGTCAATAGAGTGAGTTGCCCCACCGTGACTTGACCTTCCGGGCAGAGTCGGGCGTTCATGGATATCCGAACCGCTCGTATCATCCGGGCCGTATTGCGGCGGCGGGCGGAAACGTCAGGAAGGAAACAGAAGAAATGGGACGAGGAAGCTGGAGCTATGGCTCCGCGGCTGAATGGCTTCGGGGCTCCGAGCCAATGGCGTGGCGCAGGACGTACTCGGGACGGCTCGATCAAGTCCCGGTAGCTCGGCAGTTCGCCGTCTCGCTGTTCGCCGGGTCCGGGCATGAAGGCGAGATCGCCTTCATCGTCACCGAGCTGGCGTCCAACGCGGTTCGGCACACGCGATCAGGAGAGTACGGTGGCTGGTTCGGCCTGGAGCTGGTCCACGCCGATCTCGCCTACATCGGCGTGACCGATCTCGGAGGTAGGTCCCGTCCGACGGTGCTTCCCGAGAGCGATCAACTCGAGCAGGGACGGGGACTGCGGGCGGTCTCCGCTCTGGCCGTCGCAATGGGTATCCACGGCAACCCGGCGTACGGTCACACCGTCTGGGCCGACGTCGACCTGCGCCCAACGGTGGCTCCGAAGCATGACCTGGCGGTGATGCTGGCAAGGTGAGGGCCCAGCCTGCCACTAACAGGCTGGCCCCTCGCAGTCAGGATAGTGCAAGTCCTGGCGTTGCGGCCCTGCCCACGACTCAACACACGTGGGCAGGGCCCTTTCTATGTTGGGAAGTGCGCGGCTTGTGCAGATAGAAGAGAACTGTCTCTACAGAGCCGGGTATGAGTGCACAGGATCTGTTGTTGATCCGTTGATACCTAGATGTTAGGCCCGTTCCTTAAGCGATACCCCTATGGGGAACCTGTGGCGCTGCTGGAACGCCTGTGAGGCGGCTCGCAACGCCCAGCCTCACCCATGCAGGGCGACTCCAAGTGTGTCCGCTTGCGGTGGTGGAGGTAGCCGCTGCCTGCTGTCGGAAGAACGTCTTGCTAATCCAATGTTATCGCCTACATGAATGAGGAAGGGATTGCGCTTCATATTGTGCCTTCCTATCGCATGGAAGGGTTGTTTTTGCGAGATGTTCTGCGGTCGGTGGTGTCGTCATCGTGTCATTGCGGTAGCGAGTTAGGAAAGTGTCTCCAGCCGTTTCGGTGACTAAAATTATCGCGGTCGGGGTTGCGACTTTCCCGGCGTCGAGAAATAGTGGTATCACGGCAACGAAATACCGGCGCGAAAACGCCGCCGGTGCGGATGAAAAGGAGCCGCGAAATGACCACTACGACCACCACGACCGTCCCGGCCGGGCACGCCACTAACGCGCCCGTCTCGGACGTCACCCCGGACACCCCCGCAGAGGCGGTGTGGAACGCCGTCGCGGCGAACCCGGGCGCGACACTGCCGGCGATCGCTGAAGCAGCGGGCGTCACGCGCGCGGTGGTGAAGGCCGAACTGGCGGCGCTGGCCGACGCCGGGCGGGTCACGTGCGTCCCCGGCGGGCACGGGGACAACGGCCGCCGCCTGCCCGACACGTGGGCCCCGGTCCTTCCGGCTGCGGACGCAGCCATGGTCGACGCATCCGACGGCGACGCGGGCGAAAACACCGACGAGGCCAGCGATCCGACGTCCGAGCCGAAGGTCACGGTGTCCCCCGACACCATCGCCGAGGCTATGCGGATCATGGCCGAGGAGGCCGAACGGCGGGCGGCGGCCGAGGCGGAACTCCAGCAGCGCCTGGCCGAGGAGGAGGCGCGGCGAGCCAAAATCCTGGCGGAACTGGAGAAGGCCCGCACCACGGAAAACACCCGCCGTGCGCTGGCTGACCTGCTTGCGGCGGTGACATCCACCTACGCGGCAGTGGTGGCGGGTGACGACGCCGCGACGACGGCCGGACTGGAGCTGATCTTCGCCGGTACCGAATCGGTCCGGGCGGCGACCGGTGCCGCCCCGGCTCGCGCCACGCGGACCCATACGGGCAACGGCGGGGGTAGTGGGTTCCGGGCGGGTCGGGCCGCGCCCCGCCCGCTGCGGCCGGAGGTGATCGCGCACCTGCGCGCGCACCCCAACGCCGATTTCACCCCGGGTGAGATCGCCAGGGTCCTCGACCGGTCATCCGGCGCGGTCGCCAACGCGCTCGACACGCTGGTCAAGAGCGGTGAGGCGGTCATGACCGGTGAGCGCCCTGCCCGCTACCGGCTGGCCCCGGCCGGTACGGACGGGGACGCGGCCGCATCCGGCACCCCCGCCACGGACGACGGCATGGGTGCGGCTGCGGCCGGATAGCGGCCGGGGTGCCCCGGTAGCCGGTGCCACCCCACGGCGCGGCTATCACCCATATGTGACGGCGTAGGGCGGGACCCGTGCGGGTCCCGCCCTATCGGCGTCGGCACGAAACGAACGCTGGGGCGGCCGGTGACCGTTCCCGGCGGCTCCCATTGCCACGAACGTGCGGGCGGCCCGACGCGCGTATGCGAGCCAACCGGCCCGGCCGTACGGCATGGCGCGTGCGAACGACCCAGCCACCATGAGCCGGGCCACCGATGGGCTACGCGAGGCGATCATGTTCCCGAACGTGAAGTGATGGCGACCTATGTGCGTCGGGGGCCGATGTTGGCATCGCCCCCGCGCGGGTGCGTAGCCGACACCTCGCATGGCGATAACCCGTAGTCACATGCCGTCACGGGTGCTCTGGATGGTGGCGCGTCCGTATCCACGGCTCCACGACTGGTGTGTCGCCGAACACCAGTGACCAGGCCAATGGTCAGGCTGGTGATCAGGGCGGCAACTGGGCGACGAGGTGGGGCGCTCTCGTCCACGGTCACCACGCGGCTTTGGCGCGCACGGGGTTCACAGCAGGCGGCCCGTGCACGACCGCGCGGACCAACTAACGCCGCGTCACAGGAGCAGGCCGAACAGGCGGATCATGCGCTCCCACTGCTCGCTCGCCGGGTTCTTCACCTCAGGCTCCACGATCTTGAAGGCCCGGGCGAGCGCCACGGACAGCCCACCCACGACCATGGGCAGCCGGGACTCGCTCTCCTCGCTGAGCGACAGGTCGAGCGGGGGCAGCGCGGTGAGCTCCTCCAGGATGGCGGCGAGGTCGAGCTCCTCGTCCATGTCGCGGAAGTGGTGCATGCACTCCTGCAGGCCCTTGGTGATCGGCAGGTCCCACGGCTCGATGATGTCGCGTCGGTTCGCCTTCGCGGCGGCCTCGCTGACGACCAGCATGTCGTACAGCTTCTGGTTGAGGAAGTCGTTGTAGCGCTTGAGGTCCTCCTTGTCCACGTCGATGCCCGCGGCGGCACGAAAGAAGCGCTCGAACCTGGAGACTCCGATCAGCGGCATGTGGATCATCACCTTCCCCGTCGTTGGTCTGCGGTGAACCTTTCGTGGACCAGGCGCACGGCCATGGCCCCCTCCCCGACCGCGGACGCGACCCGCTTGACCGACCCGCTGCGGACATCGCCCACGGCGAAGACGCCGAGGCGCTCGGTTTCCAATGGGAGAGACGTCGGCGGGAGCGAGTCCCAGCCCTGCGCCGGAGGGAACACACCCTTGCCCGCGACGACGAAGCCCCGGTCGTCGAGCGGGACGACGCCCTCCAGCCACTTCGTGTGCGGGTCGGCGCCGATGAAGACGAACAGTGTCCGCGTCTCGATCTCGAAGCTCTCGCCCGTCCGCGTGTTCTCGGCGCGGACGGCCCGCAGCGCCTGCTCCCCGAGAAGTTCGCGGACCTCGGTCCGGTACAGGATCTCGACGCCGGGAGCCCGTTCGACCTCGTCGGCGAGGTAACGCGACATGCTCGAGCGCAGGTCGTCGCCGCGCACGAGCATCCGCACCCCCGACGCGCTCTCCGCGAGGAACAGCGCTGCCTGACCGGCCGAGTTGCCGCCGCCCACGATCACCACCGGCTCCCCGCGGCACATGCGCAGCTCGAACGGCGTCGCCGCGTAGTAGACGCCGGCCCCCTCGAACTCCTCCAACCTCGGGACGTTCAGCCTCCGGTAGCGGGCGCCGGTCGCGATGATCACGACGTGGCCGTTCACGGTGTCCTGCCCGCTGACGACTACGCCGTAGTAGCCGTCGTGGGGCTCCAAAGCGGTCGCCTCCGCCGGGACGGTCAGGCGGGCGCCGAACTTGCCCGCTTGGAACGCGGCCCGCTCGGCCAGCTCTGCGCCCGAGATCCCCGAGGGGAAGCCCAGGTAGTTCTCGATACGGGACGACGTGCTCGCCTGGCCGCCCGCGGCGACGGCGTCGAGCACGATCGTGGACAGGCCCTCGGAGGCGGCGTAGACCGCCGCCGCGAGCCCGCCCGGGCCCGCGCCCACGATAACCAGGTCGCACACGGCATCACCGTCCGCCGGGGTGGGCAGCCCGATGGTCTCGGCCAGTTCGGCGACCGTCGGGTTGCGCAGCACACGGCGGCTGTGCCAGATCACGACCGGGGTCTCCTGGGGGGTGATGCCGAGCTGGCGCAGGAGCCGGTCGGCCTCTTCGTCCGCCTCCAGGTCGATCCAGCGGTGCGGCAGGCGGTTGCGCGCGGCGAACTCGCAGAGCCGGCGGGCCTCGGCGGAGTAGCGCGAGCCGATGATGCGGAATCCCGCGCCCAGCCGGATCAGCAGGGTCCGCCGGGCCAGGTACGCCCGCAGGATGAGGTCCCCCAGCGCCTGGTCACCCGCCACGAGCATGCGCACCTCGTCGGCCGGCACGGCGAGCACCTCGCCCGGCTCCAGGACCACGGCGGTGACGAAGCTCGCCTGCCCGGTGAGCAGACTGAGCTCGCCGAGGAACCGGCCAGTGCCGTGGACCGCGATGGTGCGGTTGCCGGCGAGCACCTGCTTCCCGTCGCCGCGCTGGGCGTCGTCGTCCGGATCCCCGTCTCCGTACGACTCGACCATGGCGACCTTGCCGCTCAGGACGACGAGGAACTCGCCGACCTGGTCACCCTCCCTGAACAGGATGTCGCCGGGCGAGACGGACCGGCGCCGGCCCCGCTTCGTCAGCGCGGCGATCTGCTGGTCGTCGAGCCGGGGATAGGCACCGTGCAGGTCCGGGGTCTCGGGCGCGGTGGCGTGCGGCGCCGTGCTCATGGGCGTGCCTTCGCCGTGGCGTTCTCCACCCACACGCGCAGCTCGGCGGCCGGGGCGGCGCCCGCGCGCCGCGCCGCGACCTGGCCGTGCCGCAGAATCATCAGCGTCGGGATGTGCTGGACCTCGAAGCGCCGCGCGAGCGACGGCGACGCGTCCACGTCGACCTTGACGAGCTTGATCCGGCCCGCCAGCTCGCGGGCGAGATCCTCCAGCACGGGAGTGACCATCCGGCACGGCCCGCACCACGCGGCCCAGAAGTCGACGATCACCGGCAGGTCCGACCCCTCGGCGACGGCGGCGAACGTGTCGTCGGACGCGTCCGCCACCCACGGCAGCGGCCGGTGGCAGTTCCCGCAGCGGGGCACGCCCTCGGACGCCGCCGGCACTCTGTTCTTCCTGCCGCAGTTCGGGCAGTTCACCAGCGATCCCGACATGTCAGCCCTCCGGCGGCGGGCGGAACGTGACGGCCAGCTCGTCCTTCTCGACGTCGATCAGGACGGTCGAGCCGTCCGGGACGTCACCGGCGAGCAGGGCGCGCCCGATCCTGGTCTCGACCTCGCGCGCGATGAAGCGGCGCAGCGGCCTGGCGCCGTAGACCGGGTCGTAGCCCTCACTGGCGATGAGCCTGCGCGCGTCCTCCGTGACCTCCAGGGTGAGCCGCCGGTCGGCCAGCCGCTTCCTGATGTCGTTGAACATGAGGTCGACGATCTGCTCGATCTCGGCCTCGGTCAGCGGCTTGAACAGCACGATGTCGTCGACCCGGTTGAGGAACTCCGGACGGAAGTGCCCGCGCAGCTCGGCCATCACCCGGGCGCGCCCGTCGGGCTTGATCTCGCCGTCCGGCGTGACGCCGTCAAGCAGGTGCTGCGAGCCGATGTTCGACGTCATGATGATCACGGTGTTGCGGAAGTCGACCGTGCGGCCCTGCGCGTCGGTCAGCCGCCCGTCGTCGAGCACCTGCAGCAGCGTGTTGAACACGTCGGCGTGCGCCTTCTCGATCTCGTCGAAGAGCACCACCGAGTACGGCTTGCGCCGCACCGCCTCGGTGAGCTGGCCGCCCTCCTCGTAGCCGATGTACCCGGGAGGGGCGCCGACGAGCCGGCTGACCGTGTGCCGCTCCTGGTACTCGCTCATGTCGATGCGGACCATGTTGTCCTCGGTGTCGAAGAGCGCCTCCGCGAGCGAGCGGGCCAACTCGGTCTTGCCGACGCCGGTCGGCCCGAGGAAGAGGAACGACCCGATGGGCCGCCGGGGGTCCTTGATGCCGGAGCGGGCGCGGATGATCGCGTCGGCCACGAGCATCACGGCCTCGTCCTGCCCGATGACGCGCTCGTGCAGGATCTCGTCCAGCCGCAGCAGCTTCTCTCGCTCGCCCTCCTTCAGGCGTGAGACGGGGATGCCGGTCCAGCGGGACACGATGGAGGCGATCTCCTCCTCCGTCACCACCTCGCGCAGCAGCCGCCGCCCGTGCTGGCGGGAGTACAGCCGCTCCTCCTCGGCCTTCAGCCGCCGCTCCAGCTCGGGGAGCCTGCCGTGACGCAGTTCGGCGGCCCGGTTGAGGTCGTAGTCGCGCTCGGCCTGCTCGGCCTCCCGCCGTACGGCCTCCAGCTCCTGTCGCAGCGCCTGGACCTTGCGCAGCGCCGAGCGCTCGGCCTCCCACTGCGCCCGCATCGCGTCGGCCTCGGCGCGCAGGTCGGCCAGCTCCTTGCGCAGGTCGGCTAGGCGCGCCTGGCTGGAGGGGTCCTCCTCCTTGGCCAGCGCGGCCTCCTCGATCTCCAGCCGCATGACGCGCCTGGTCAGCTCGTCCAGCTCGGCCGGCATGGAGTCGATCTCGGTGCGGATCATGGCGCACGCCTCGTCGACCAGGTCGATCGCCTTGTCGGGCAGGAACCGGTCGGAGATGTAGCGGTGGCTCAGCGTCACGGCGGCGACCAGGGCGCTGTCCTGGATCTTCACGCCGTGGAAGACCTCCAGCCGCTCGCGCAGCCCCCGCAGGATCGACAGGGCGTCCTCGACCGATGGCTCGTCCACCAGCACCGGCTGGAAGCGCCGCTCCAGGGCGGCGTCCTTCTCGATGTGCTTGCGGTACTCCTGCACGGTCGTCGCGCCGATCATGTGCAGCTCGCCGCGGGCCAGCATCGGCTTGAGCATGTTGCCGGCGTCCATGGCGCCCTCGGTGGCGCCGGCCCCGACCACGGTGTGCAGCTCGTCGACGAACAGCAGGATCCGACCCTCGGCCGCCTTGACCTCGTTCAGCACGGCCTTCAGCCGCTCCTCGAACTCGCCCCGGTACTTGGCGCCGGCCACGAGCGCGCCCATGTCCAGGCTGAAGATGGTCTTGTCGCGCAGCCCCTCGGGGACGTCGCTGCGAACGATCCGCTGGGCCAGCCCCTCGACGATGGCCGTCTTGCCGACGCCGGGATCGCCGATCAGCACCGGGTTGTTCTTCGTCTTGCGCGAGAGGATCTGGATCACGCGGCGGATCTCCGTGTCCCGGCCGATCACCGGGTCGAGCTTGTCCGCGCGGGCCTCGGCGACCAGGTCGCGCCCGTACTTCTCCAGCGCCTCGTAGGCCACCTCCGGCATGGCCGAGGTCACCCGCTGGTTGCCCCGGATGGCGGTGAGCGCCTGCAGGAACCGGTCCCGGCTCACCCCCTGGCCGTGCAGGAGCCGTCCGGACGCGGCCTCGGACCCCTCGTCGATCAGGGCCAGCAGCAGGTGCTCGACGGAGACGTACTCGTCCTTGAGCCGACTCGCCTCCCGTTCGGCGGCGTCGAGCAGCCGCGACAGGCGCTGCGTGACGAAGACCTGGCCGGGCCCGGCGCCCGGGCCGCTGACCCGCGGCCTGCGTGACAGCTCCTGCTCCAGGTCCGCGCGCAGGCGATCGGTGTCGACGCCCGTCTGCTCCAGCAGCCGGGGGGCGATTCCCTCGGGCTGGTCGAGCAGGGCCAGCAGGAGATGCTCGCCATCGATCTCGGTGTGCCCGAAGCGCAACGCCTTGGTCTGGGCGTCGTGCAGTGCCTCCTGCGATTTCTGCGTCATCCGGTTCGGATCCACTCCAGTCCCCTTAGTGTCGTCGCGAGCGCTGTCTCAGGGCGGCCTCCAGCTCCCCGATCCGATCGAGCAGGTCGATGACCAGGCCGATGGCGGCGTAGTTGATCGTCAGGCCCTCGTGCAGCCGCTGTATCCGTGCCGCCTCCGCCACCTGGGAGGGAGGGAAGCACAGCCGCCCGCCCGCGTCCCTGACCGGTTCGAGCAGGCCGAGCGCCACCAGCCGGCTGATGGTCTGCGGGTGCAGCCCGGTGGCCCGGGCGAACGACTCCAGGTCGAGCCGGACCGGGCGGACGATCGCGTAGGTCATGAACGTCTCCTGGGGTCGAAGGTCGACGCGGCGGCGAGCTGCTCGAACAGGCGGCGTTCCTCGTCGGTGAGCCGGGGCGGCACCATGATCCGCACCTCGGCGTAGAAGTCACCGGACTCGCCGCGCCGAGCGGGCAGCCCGCGCCCGCGCAGCCGCAACCGGCGTCCCGACGAGGTGCCCGGCGGCACCTTCAGCTTCGCCTCGCCGCCCGGAGTGTCGAGGGAGATCGTGGCGCCCAACGCCGCCTCCCACGGGGCGAGCGGCAGGAAGGCGTGGATGTCGCGACCCTCGACACGGTAGCGGGGGTGGTCGGCGATCTGCACGATGAGGTAGAGGTCGCCCCGGTTCGCGCCCTCGCTGCCCTGCCCGCCCTGGCCGGCCAGCCTGATGCGCTGCCCGTTCGTGACCCCCTTGGGGATCGTGACGTCCACCTGCCGCCCGCCCGGCAGCGTGAGCGTGCGACGCCCTCCGTTGTACGCCTCCTCGACGGTGACCGTGATCTCCGCCTCCTGGTCGGCGCCGGGCATGGGCCCCCACCGCCGCCTGCCGCGGCCGCCGAACATGCCACCGAGCAGGTCGTCCAGGTCGATGCCGATGTCCTCGCCCCCGCCGAAGCCGATGTCCTCGGCCCGGGCCGAGCGCCGGCCCCCGCCCGCGCGCGCCCCGGCGCGGGAGCGAGCCCACTGCGCCGGGTCCACGTCGGGCGGCACCTGGCGGAAGTCGTGGCCGAACGCGTCGTACCGGCGGCGCGTCTCGGGGTCGGACAGTACGGAGTACGCCTCCGAGATCTCCTTGAACCGGTCCTCCGCCACGGGGTCCTTGTTGACGTCGGGGTGGTAGGCGCGTACCAGCTTGCGGTAGGCCCGCTGGATCTCGTCGGCGTCGGCGTTCCTGCTGACGCCGAGCACCTCGTAGAAGTCGCGCCGGGGGGCCATCACTCCGCCGACCTGGAGACGACCACCACCGCGGGACGCAACTGCCGCCGCTCGTCCCCGTAACCCGGCCGCACCACCTGGACGACCGTGTTCGGGGGGACGTCGTCGCGCGGCGTGGTGGCCATCGCCTCGTGCCGCGCGGGATCGAAGGGCACACCGGTCTCGTCGTTGCGGCGGTAGCCGAGGCGCGACAGCACCTCGACCGCCTGGTCGCGGACCGCCCGCACCCCGTCGACGACCGGGTCCGCGCCGCCGTCGGCCCCGTCGCCTCCCTCGGCGGCGTGGTGGAGCGCGCGCTCCAGATTGTCCAGGACGGGCAGCCATGCGGCCGCCACCCTGTCCCGCTCCTCGGCTCGGACCCGCTCGGCGTCACGGGCGATGCGTTTGCGCAGATTGTCCAGGTCAGCGACGGCGCGTAGCCAGCGGTCCTCCAGCTCGGCCAGCTTCGCGTCCGTGTCGGCGGGCGACGTCGGGGCATCGGGTGCGGGCGCCTCCGCCTGCCCGGGTCTCACCGGGGCCTCGGCGCCCTGACCGGCGCGCGGGGCGTCTTCGTGGCCGTTCATGTCCCTCCGAGGTGCTCATGGCCTCCATGGCACACGGTTCGCCGCACGGGGAGTCCGTCTCACTCCGAGTCCGACGTAGTGAACTCGGCGTCGATGACGTCCTCGTCATCGCCGCCCGCTGCGCGGCCTCCTTCGCCCTGCGGCACAGTGCCGTTCTCCGGCCGTCCCGTGCCGGCACCCGCGCTCACGGCGCCCAGCCCGTGGTAGATCTGCTGGAGCTCGCCGCTGAGCGCGCGCAGCCGCTCGATCGGCGCCTCCTCCTTGATCGCCTGACGGGCGTCCTGGACAAGCTGCTCGGCCCGTGCCTTCTCATGGACGGGCACCGCGTCGCCGAGTTCGGCCAGCCGGCGCTCCACCTGGTAGGCGACCGAGTCCAGCTCATTGCGCGCGTCGACGGTCTCCCGCAGCCGGACGTCCTCGTCGCGGTGCCGCTCGGCGTCCTGGATCATCCGCTCGATCTCCGACTTGTCCAGGTTGGAGGTCTCGCTGATGGTGATCCGCTGCTCCGCGCCGGTGTCCTTGTCCCGGGCGGTGACGTTGAGGATGCCGTTGGCGTCGATGTCGAAGGTGACCTCGATCTGCGGCACCCCTCGCGGCGCGGGCCGGATGTTCTCCAGCCGGAAGCGTCCGAGCACCCGGTTGTCGGCGGCGCGCTCGCGCTCTCCCTGCAGGATCACGATGTCCACGGCGGTCTGGTTGTCCTCGGCCGTGCTGAAGACCTCCGTCCGGCGGGCGGGGATCGTCGTGTTGCGCTCGATGACCTTGGTCATGAGGCCGCCGAGCGTTTCCACGCCGAGCGAGAGCGGCGTGACGTCGAGCAGGACGACGTCCTCGACCTCGCCCTTGATGATGCCGGCCTGGATCGCCGCGCCGATGGCCACGACCTCGTCCGGGTTCACCGTCATGTTCGGGTCCTTGCCGCCGGTGAGCCTGCGCACGAGGCTCTGCACGGCCGGCATGCGGGTGGACCCGCCGACGAGGATGACCTCGTCGATGTCCGCGGGCCGTAGCTTCGCGTCCTGCATCGCCTGCTCGACGGGGTGGACGCAGCGCTCCACCAGGTCGGCGGTGATCTGCTCGAACGTGGAGCGCATGAGCGTGGTGTTGAGGTGCTTCGGCCCCGAGGCGTCCGCCGTGATGAACGGCAGACTGATCGTGGTCTGGCTGACCTCGGACAGCTCCACCTTGGCCTTCTCGGCCGCCTCGAACAGCCGTTGCAGGGCCTGCGGGTCGCGGCGCAGGTCGATGCCCTGCTCCTTCTGGAACTCGTCGGCCAGGTGGTCGACGATTCTGCGGTCGAAGTCGTCACCACCCAGGTGCCCGTCGCCGGAGGTGGCGCGGACCTCGATAACACCCTCGCCGATGTCCAGGATGCTCACGTCGAACGTGCCGCCGCCCAGGTCGAAGACCAGCACGGTCTCGTTGGTCTTCTTGTCCATCCCGTAGGCCAGCGCCGCGGCGGTCGGTTCGTTGATGATCCGCAGGACCTCGAGGCCGGCGATGCGCCCCGCGTCCTTGGTGGCCTGGCGTTGGGCGTCGTTGAAGTAGGCCGGGACCGTGATGACCGCCTCGGTCACCTTCTCGCCCAGGTACTTCGCCGCGTCGGCGGCGAGCTTGCGCAGCACGAGCGCGGAGACCTCCTCCGGCGCGTACTGCTTGTCGCGGACCTGGAAGCGTACCGCTCCCCCCGGCCCCTCGACCACGTCGAACGACACCGCGTTGATCTCGCTCTTGACCTCGTCGTACCGGCGGCCGATGAAGCGCTTGGCCGAGTAGATGGTGCCCTTCGGATTGAGGATGGCCTGGCGGCGCGCGAGCAGGCCCACCAGCCGTTCTCCCTGGTCGGTGAACGCCACCACGGAGGGCGTCGTCCGCGAGCCCTCCGCGTTGGGTATGACCGCGGGATGGCCGTCCTCCGTGGCGGCGATCACCGAGTTGGTCGTGCCGAGATCGATACCGACTGCCTTGGCCATCGCTGGCTCCTCCTTGGCACGTTCTCCGCGCGCTAGCCGTTCAGTTTCGCGAGTAGTTCCCGGGCCCTCGGCGCATGCTCGGACTCGACGAGGACCTCGTACTTGTCGGCGACCAGGCCGCTCTCCGAGACGAAGTCACGCCGGCCGCCCTGGACCGCATGGGAGATCAGGCCGTAGACGGCCCCGGCGACGGCGCCCCACAGCAGCCCCCAGAGCACCAGGGTCAGCATGTGCCAGGCGGTCGGGGCGAAGACGCCCACGAACAGGCCGACGAGCAGGCCGAACCAGGCGCCGGACGCGGCGCCGTACGCGGCCGCGCGTGCGGTGGTCATGCGGGAGACCACGCGCTCCACGGAGCGCAGCCCCCCGCCGACGATCAGCGTCCCCGCCACGGGGAATCCGTGGTCGGACAGGTAATCGACGGCTCTCTGCGCCTCCTCGTAGGTTCGATAGCTGGCGATGGACTCACGACCGGTGGTGAAAGGGCTCGACGGTGCGACGGACACGGCTCCCCCTTCTCCTTCGCTGTCATGCGGATACTTCGATGTGGCGGGGCTTGGCGGCCCGCGCCTTGGGGATGGTGACGGTGAGCACGCCGTCGGACAGGTGTGCCTCGACCCGCTCCGCGTCGACGTCTCCCGGAAGCACGGTGCGCAGTTCGAACTGGCCGGTCCGGCGCGTCTTGCGGTGCCGGCGTTCGCGCTCCTGCTCCTCGATACGTCCCGTGACGATCAGCTCCCGCTCGGAGAGCTGGACGTCGAGCTGGTCCTTGCGCGCGCCGGGGACGTCCACCTCGACGATGTAGGAGTCCTCGGTCTCCGACACGTCCGCCATGGGCACCCAGACACCTCCGTCCCCGCCCTCGGCGAGGCCCCCGAGGACGGCGTTCATGAGCTGTCCCAGCCGGTCGTACACGTCCTCGAACTCGCGGGTGGGGATGACGTCGCCGCCTCTGCGGCGCGTGACGAGCAAAGCCATGGCGAGCCTCCTCGACGGGAATCCGACACTTTCGAGGCTTGTCGCGGCGTTTTGCGGCCACATCCCCCAGATGTGTAGTCCGGTCGCCGGCCCCCGCTTCGTCAGGCGGGCGGGCCGGCGTCGTCGTGTTCCTCCGCCGCCACGAGGCGGGTGAGCTCGACACGCGAGTTGATGTGCAGCTTCCGGTAGATGTGCCTGAGGTGGAAGGCGACGGTGTGCACACTGACGAACATCTGCGCGGCGATGTGCTTGTTTGTCCATCCGTCGGCGACCAGCAGCGAGATGTGGTGCTCGGTCTCGGTGAGGCTGTCCCAGCCGGCGACCGGCCGTTCGGCGTAGCTCCAGTGCCGGTGACGCACGCCCATGCCGCGCAGCCGGTGGCGCACCCGCGCCGAGTCCCTGACGGAGCCGATGCCTTGGTAGACCTCCAGCGCCAGCTCCAGGCGTCGCACCGCCTCCTTACGCAGGTCGGCCGCGATGAGCACCACCGCGAGGTCCTCCGTGGCCGAGGCCCGCGCCCAGACGTCCGGCGTCCGTTCGGCGGCCCGGCTCAGCAGGTCGCGGTCGCCGTCGAGCAAGCCCCGGGCGTGCTCGGCAGCCGCCACCAGCGCGGGGAACTCCGGGTTGGCCTGGCTGAGGGACTCCGCTACGGCGCCGACCGCCTCGGCGGCCGGTCGGTCTTCCACGGCGAGGGCCACGCGGACCATCCACGCGCTCGCCGTCGGCTCCATGGCGAACACCACCCGCCGGCCACCGAGCGGGCCCGAAAGGTCGGAGATCAGCGCCATCGCGCTGCGGGGGCCGTCACGCATCTCCGCGATCTGCGCTGTCAGTAGCGCGTGCCGGGTGCGACCGTCGAAGTCGGGCGGGGGCATGTCGGCGAGGTGCCGTAGCGCCGCCCGCAGGTTGCCGCGCCGCAACGCGACGGCGGCCAGCACGGTGCCCGCAGCCGCCGCGGACAGGGGCGTGCCGAGCTGGGTGGCGAGGCCCATGGCCCGGTCGGCTGCGGTGACCGCGCTGTCCAGGCGGCCCGCGATGAACTCCGCACGGGCCTCCAGGACGTCGGCGTCGGAGGCCCACGCCAGATGGCCGCGCAGGGACATCTCCTCGCGCGTGTCCCGCAGGATCGTCGCAGCCTCGTCCAGCATGCCCAGGTCGATGAGCATCCTGGCGGAGACCAGGCCGGAGTCGTAGGGGTGCGTCACCGGTTCGGCGCCGCTCAGCCGCCGCGCGTCCTCGGCGAACGCCAGCGCGCCGGACATCCTGCCCTCGTCCCGCTCGGCCGCCGCGAGCGTCATCAGGGCCGCGACCGTCGCCGCCGTACTGTGCCGGGAGCCCTCCTCGACGATGTCGTGCGCGTGCGCGCGCGCCGATGCGCCGCCCTCCCCGACCTGGTTCATGGCGGACAGCCACGCCACGCTCGCCCGGTCGCGCAGGCCGGCGGTCAGTCCAGGCATGGCCAGGGCCGTCTCGGCCTCCCGGACGGCCTCGTCGAGCCGCCCGGTCAGGCACATGATGTCCGACATCACGCAGCGCGCCTCAGCGAGGTCCTGTGCGGAACCGTCGCCGGTGAGATGTCCGCGGGCCGCGTGCTCGGCCTCCTCGAGGCGTCCCGCTGCGACCGCCGTGTCGATGGAGGTGAGGGTCGTGTCGATGCGCGCGTCGAACTGTGACCTGCCCGGCGGGGAATGAGCGCTTCCTGTCACCTGGGTGAGAAGCGCGCGCCGCACCGGCTGGGGGACCTGCGCGGCCACGACCAGCCCGAGCAACTCCTGGCGGAAGGCCAGGCCGTGGGCGGTGACGGCCAGCAGTCCCGCCGCCATGGACTCCTCCACCAGGGGCAGCAGCGCCGCCGGCGTGCTGCCGAGCAGCGACGCCACCTCCTGCGGGGTGAAGGTCGGGCCCAGCACCGCGGCTGTCTCGATCAGGTTCCGGGCACCGGCGCTGAGGGCGTCGATCCACCGCCGTACCACCATCCGGAACCGGTCGGGGACGTGCGCGTACGACAGGCCGGTCGCATGGCCGACGGCGGTGAGCAGACCCTCATCGCGCAGCCCGGCGAGCAGCTCGGTGATCAGCAGGGGATTGCCGCCGGCGGCGGCCACGAGCTCCACCATCGGCGGCTCCGGCGGCGCCCCCAGCGCCTCGGTCGTCATCGCCATGACCGCGTCCGCGGGCAGCGGGCCGAGGGTCACCCGCGTGGCGCCGCCCCGCTCCAGCAGGTCGAACAGGGAGGTGGTGGGATTGCGCTGCCTCACGGTGGTCGAGCGGCTCAGCAGCCAGCCGATGGGGTAGCGGACGAGATCATGATGGAGGGTGCGCAGGGCGATCAGCGTCGCCTGGCCCGCCCAGTGCAGGTCGTCGAGGACAGCCAGCGTCGGCCCCGTCGCACGCCACTCGAAGCCCATCCTCAGGCGTTCCAGCGCCCGCGCCCGCCACTCCACGCCGACCGGGACGTCGCCTGAGTCGGCCCCCGGCTCCGGGCGCAGCGCCAGGACGTCGAACAGCACGCCGCAGGGGACGAACTCGCCCAGCTCCTCCGCGCTGCCCTCCAGCACGGTGATTCCACGCGCGGACGCCGCGGCGGTGGTCTCGGTCAGCAGCCGCGTCTTGCCGATGCCGGGCTTGCCGTCGACCAGCAGGGTCCCACTCTCGCCCGCCTCAACCGACCGGAGCAGGCCGCATGCCTCTCGCCATGCCGCTTCGCGACCCCGCATCTCGCCCCTCACCATGGAGCGCTTACCCCTAAGGGTGCGCCGAATCTCAAATGCGCGGAGATCTTTAGCCCGAAACTCCCAGCTACGACTCCGCTGATCGGGACGTTCCGGAGGTGGCCGTCGGACGAGGACCGCACGTATCGGGGATGTGGCCCGAGAAGCACCCGGACCAGTCTCGGAAGTGGCGTCCGCGGCCGCGTATCCACCGGAGAAGACCGCGTATCCACCGGAGAAGAAGCGAAGGAGCTGATGAGATGGCGGAGACCGGTTATGCGCCGTTCAACCGTACGGTCGACAAGACGAACCGCGTCCTGCGAGAGATCGAGGAGGCTCACGGCTGGGCTCGCGACCACTCCTACACGGCCCTGCGTGCGGTTCTCCACGCTCTGCGTGACCGGTTGACGGTGGAGGAGAGCGCGCAGCTCGCCGCCCAGTTGCCCTTGCTGATCCGGGGCGTCTACTTCGACGGCTGGCGTCCCAGCGTCGTGCCGGTGAAGGTCGGCCGCGACGAGTTCCTCGACCGCGTCCGCGGCGACACCGCCTTCTACGAGGGAGACACGGAGATCCTGGTGAAGACGGTGCTGCAGGCGCTGCGCAGGCACATCACCGATGGCGAGTGGGAGGATGTGAAAGCCGCCATGCCGAAGGACCTGGCCTCGGTGCTGCCTTGAGGCACCCGGCGCCGGCGCCGCTTCAAGCCCTCAGGCCCTTCGCCGGCGCAGGGCCCGGAGCAGCCGCAGCGGCAGGAGACCCACCAGCGGGGCACGCCGGCCGAGATCCTCGCGGTCCTCCCTGTCGAAGGCCCGGCGGGCCTGTCCGCGTCGGTCATCACCCGCCTGACCGAGACATGGAAGGCCGAGCAGCGCGCCTTCGCCGAGCGTGACCTGTCCGGCGTCGACTACGTCTTCCTGTGGGCCGACGGCGTGCACGTCAACATCCGGCTGGAAGAGCACAGGCTGCGCCTGCTGGTGATGATCGGGGTGCGCGCCGACGGCCGCAAGGAGCTCCTCGCCCTCGCCGACGGCTACCGCGAGTCTGCCGAGTCGTGGGCTGACCTGCTGCGCGACTGCAAGCGTAGAGGTATGCGGGCGCCGGTGCTGGCGGTCGGTGATGGTGCGCTCGGCTTCTGGTCGGTGCTGGGCGAGGTGTTTGCGCAGACCAGAGCCCAGAGATGCTGGTTTCACAAGATCGCTAATGTGCTCGGGGCGCTACCCAAGTCGGCCCACCCGGCCGCCAAGAAGGCCCTGGCCGAGATCTGGAACGCCGAGGACAAGGACCACGCCCTGGCCGCGGTCAAGGACTTCCAGGCCGCCTACGGCGCCAAGTACCCCAAGGCCGTGGCCAAGGTCGTCGATGACCTGGACGAACTGCTCGCCTTCTACGACTATCCCGCCGAACATTGGGTACACCTGCGCACGACCAACCCGATCGAGTCGACGTTTGCCACCGTCCGGCACCGCACCAAGGTGACCAAGGGGCCTGGCTCGCGCGCGGCCGGGCTCGCGATGGCGTTCAAGCTGATCGAGTCGGCGCAGAAGCGCTGGCGCGCGGTCAACGCGCCTCATCTCGTCGCCCTGGTCCGCGCCGGGGCCACGTTCGTCAAGGGCAAGCTCGTCGAGCGGCCCGAGGAATCACCGGCCATCGAGGACCAATCGATCGCCGCTTAAAGATCTTGATCCACAGGTCTTGACGATTGCTCTCAACGACGTCGGCCTCGGCCACATGACCAAGCTGCGCTGGAATAATCCCGACCACTGGGTCTGGTCCGAACGGCAGGCCCACGAAGCGCTGGTGGATGAGGAGACCTTCAACCAGGTGCAGGCGCTCCTGGCCGTCCCCGGACGCGCGCAAGACAGCCGCAAGCCCCGCCGGACGCCTCGGCCGTACATCTTCCGCGGCCTGCTGTTCTGCGGTGTCTGCGAGCGGCGCATGCAGGGCAGCTGGAACAACGGCAAGCCGCACTACCGATGCGTCTTCCCCAGCCAGTACGCGCAGGCCAACAAGCTCGACCACCCGCGCTCGGTTATGTCAGGGAAGAGCTGACCGTTGAGCCGCTGGATGAGTGGCTGGCCACGGTGTTCGACCCCGCGCATCTCCCGGACACGATCCGCGCCATGGCCGACGCGCAGCTGGCCGATGACCATCGCCTCGTGGCGGTCGAGGCCGCTCGCCAGGCGGTAGCCGAGTGCGAACGCAAAGCTCACCGCCTATCGAGCCCTCGTGGATGCGGGGAGCGATCCAGCGGTGGTCGCCGGATGGATCACCGAGACGGAAGCCAAGCGGAAGGTCGAGCAGATGCGCCTGGATCAGCTGATCAGTGCCATCCCCAAACGGCTCACGGAGGAGGATTCGCTGCCATGACAGCCATGCTCGGAGACATACGCAGAGCCCTGCGCAGCGCCGATCCGGTGGACAAGGCCGAGGTCTACGGCCAGCTCGGGCTGCGCCTGACGTACGAGCCTGCCCGGAAAGAAGTAATCGCCCGAGCTCAGCTCGGGCGATCATGTAGCAAAGTGTGTCCGAGGGGCGACACTCTCGATACGTACATGCCCTTCGCCGCTTCCACCACCATCGTTCTCCCTGGTGGGGAGGGGTGAGTCGACGTGGAGCCAAGCACTCGCGCAGTACGTCGGATCCAGCGCACGACCATCGCAGGCGTCGGCCTGCTGGCGGGGATCGCCGCCGTCGTCTCCTTTCGACATATGCATGAACTCTGCCTGCGCCACGGTGAAGACCACCTGGCGGCGGTGCTCATTCCGCTCGCGGTCGATGGCACTATCGTGGTCGCTTCGATGTCGATCCTCCTAGCCAATCGATACGGCTCACGCGGCGGAGCCTTGGCTTGGATTCTTCTGATCACCGGTAGCCTGGCCAGCCTTGGCGCGAATGTCGCCGTAGCCGAGCCCAGCGTTATCGGCCGCATTATCGCTGCCTGGCCTTCCGCGGCTTTGATCGGTAGCTATGAACTGCTCATGGCGCAAATCCGTCGAGTCTCAGCCAAACCAGGAGACGACGAGACTACGGTGAAGTCCGCTGAACCGGACGAGGATGAGGCAGGAGTAGCCTCAGACCACCTTCGGCTGCACGACCACGAAGCTGTGGACCTTCGCAGGACGGCCTGGCGGTGGGCGCAGGCAAACCGTCTTCCGGACGGCGCCCTCCCTTCAGGGAAGGCGATCGCGGCGCAGTTCTCCAGGAGCGCCAGGTGGGGTCGCTGGGTCAAGAATGCAGGACTCGCCGGTGAACTTGGGTAGTCAGACATTGACTCCTGGCTAATCATCAGCCCGTGAGAGCCCGTGACGTGGTCACGTCCAACGGCACCGCCGGTTTCGTCCGGAAGGTTCGGAGATCTGCGTACTGAACCGCTCCGGGTTCCGTGGAGGCGCTGGTGTGCCCCCGGTTGATCGACGTGCACGCTGCTGTGACCGCACACGTCGTGCCCACCATCTCGTCCACCGGCCAGACTGCCATGTTGTAGGCGAAGCCGGGTGGGTCTCCGCCTGGGCGCGGACGAACGCGGTGCTCGTGCCGTAGAGGTTGTTCTCACAGGCGAACAACATCGGCAGATGCCACAGCAAGGCCAGGGCGCATGAAGCCAAGGATCTGCTCACTGCTGTACGGCTGGACGCAACGTTCCCGAAACGGTCACAGCGTCCGCAGGTCCAGGTCGCGGGACATGACACCACGGTCTATCCAATACGGCGTGGCAGGCAGACGGCATGCGAAGCTCTAACCTGTGCGGACATAGCTAGACTGAAAACTCAGTCAACACTCATGCCTTTTGAGGGGTTCGCAATGGTGCGTGGCAGGCCGCCCGAAAAGCAAGGCGGGTCGGTTGTCGTGACGCTCGCCGAGATCGCGCGTATCTCGGGAGTGGGACGAGCAGCGGTCAGCAACTGGCGCCGTCGCCACCGGGACTTCCCTGCGCCGGTGGGAGGAACGGATGCCAGCCCACAGTTTTCCCTGTCGGAAGTCGAGGCTTGGCTGGATGCGCACGGCAAGGGCGGCTCTTCGGCTGGGGCGCTGGAGCGACTGTGGCCGGAGTATGACGTCTTGGCTGACCGGGATCGCATGGGTCGGATCATCGCCGCGTTCGGTGCCTTGATCGGTGCAGACGACGCGAACGGTGGCACCGGCTCTCTTGAGCTGACTTCAGGAGAACTGGATGCCGGCGAGCGGTCGCTGTTGGACCGAACACTTGCGGTGGCCCAGCGAGAGGGGAATCTGCGGACCTTCCGTTTCCTCTTGGACCGCTGGCACGGTACTCATGTCCGCCAGATTGTCACCACAGCAGGTCCATTGGCGGCGCTCATGGCGGAGATCGCCGAAGTGGCGGGCCCCCAGACGATCGAAACCGTTCTAGATCCCGCTTGCGGTACCGGCGGCTTGCTGCTGGCGGGTGCACAACGGTGGTCAGAGAGAGCTCCTTTGCGCCTGTATGGCCAGGATCGCGACCCGGTACTCGCATGTCTGGCGCAGGCGCGCCTTGCCCTGGAAACGACTGCCGAGGTGACCGTGAGAGCGGCCGACACGTTGCGAGCCGACCAGCTCGCCGAGGTCGCAGCAGATGTGATCTTGTGCAGTCCGCCGACCAACGACCGGGACTGGGGTCACTCCGAGCTCGCCACGGATCGTCGATGGGTGTTCGGGCAGCCTCCGCGTACGGAACCGGAGCTTGCCTGGGTTCAGCACGTCGTGTCCGCCCTGGGGGAGGGCGGCGTCGGCGTCGTGCTGCTGCCTCCGGGGGTGGCCTTTCGCCGTGCAGGGCGCCGCATCCGGGCCTCGTTGCTGCGTGCGGGGGCGCTGCGTGCGGTCATCGCCTTGCCTCCCGGAAGCTCGCCACCGTATGGAATCGGCCTTCAGCTGTGGATCCTGCATCCGCCTAAGAAGCAAGTTGCCGACATGTCGGTGCTCATGGTGGACACGGCAGATCTGCGTGATGCGCCGTCCAACGACCGGACGCACGCGGTGGACTGGGCCGGGATACGCGGCCGGATTCTCGCCGCCCTGCGGGGGGAGGCCCCGGAAGGCAGCGTGCGGATGCCGATCGTGGAACTCCTCGGCGAGGAGACCGATCTCACACCGGCTCGATACCTCCCGTCCAGCTCGGCCGCATCGCTCCTCACGCTGCGGCGATCGTGGGGCCGGTTCGATGCGGCCATGCAGGCGGCTCGGGACTTGGGATGTGCCCTCCGTGGTCTGTCGGCCGTTCGGGAGCCAGACGACCTCATGACGGTGACGGTCTCGGAACTGGAGCAGGCCGATGCGCTTTCGATAGCGGTTGGGCAAGCGATTGCGGGAGAGCACCTGCGGCGGGGAGATCGTCCCGCCGACGGGATTCCCGTCCTTCATCTGCCCGACCTGAAGGGGGGCCGGACGCCGCAGTCATGGATGTCGCTTGAAGAGGTGGAGCGGTTGGAGGAGGAGGGAAGGATCACCGTGACCTCTTCTCATGACGTGGTGGTTGCCGGAACTGTGGCCGAGTTCGCGGTATGGGTGGACAGTTCGGCTCCGGTGGTGCTGGGCCCGCATCTGTATCGCCTTCGACCCGATCTGGAGCGCCTTGACCCGTGGTTCCTGGCGGCGTGCCTACGGACGCAGTCCAACGCCCGCCAGGCCGGAACGCGCGCGACGGCGGCCTCGCGCATCGACGTGCGCCGCTTGAAGGTGCTTCGCCTGCCGATGGCGGAGCAGCGCCGGTACGGCGAGGCACACCGCCGCCTCGTGGATTTCGAGCGCGCGGTCGCCGAGGTGAGCTCGGTCGGCGCGGAACTGGGCCGGACGCTGTCGGAGCTGCTGGGCAACGGGCGCCTGATGCCTGAGTGACGTTCGACGGTCATGGAAGGTCCTCCAGCAGCCCGTCGACCTGGTAACCCCAATCGCGGAGCTCGTCGGCGAACTCCCGGCACCGTCCTATGAGCTTGGGGGATGCGACCGGCAAGCCGTTCAGCTGCTTGATCACAGCTTCCCAGATTCCGTAGGCCCCTTTGGCGTTCCCCTCGTCGGGAACCAGACACTCGGCTGCCCCAAGGCGGGCCTCCAGGAGGAGGGGGACGAGTGCCACGTCCGTGGTTCCTCGCAGGTCTCGTTCCACCGAGCGGTACTGCGAGCCCGCGCCTGGCCAGTCTCCTTTGATCCGGGCGAGATCGGCGCGGACCAGACGCCCTCGCACGACGAGTTCGTCACGCGGTCCCCATGACTCCTGCGCGTCGGCCAGCTCGGCCGAGACCTGCTCGGGCACGCCGTCGAGGTCGTGCATCTCCAGGGCTCGCTCCGCGGCATCCAGAAGATCCGCGAACGCGCGACGGCTCGGGATGCGGCGGCGCCGCACCGGCGGGCGGCGCCGAACGGGCGCGGGAGGACCAGCAGGCGCCGGGCCCCGAGGTTCCACACGCCGGAAGGGCAGCGTCGGGTCCGGATCCAGTCTGGGCGAGGGTGCGGGGTCGCCGGGCTTCGGGAGATGGCGACGCAGGACATCGAGGGCCGCCGCCGGTGCGGGACGGTCGCGCGGATCCTTGGCCAGCATGGTCCAGATCAGCTCGGCCACGTCGGCGGGAACGGAGTGCCGCACAGGGTCGAGACGCGGCGGCGGGTCGTTGCGATGCTGGTCCTCGATGCTCCGGTCTGGGAGGTCCTCGAAGACCTGACGCCCGGTGAGGAACTGGAACAACATGCAGCCCACGCCGTAGACGTCGGCGGCCGGCTGGGGGTTCTTCACACCTCGGATGAGCTCCGGCGCCTTGTATCCGATGCTTCCCGGCGTCGGGCCGTGCAGGGTATGCCGCGTGGCCTCCGGATCGGTGGGGAGGGCGATGCCGAAATCGATGAGGTACACGGATCCGTCGTTCGCGAGGACGACGTTGGCCGGTTTGAGGTCGCGATGAATGACGCCCGCGGCGTGCACGCGCTGGAGCGTCTCCAGGATCTGGACCGTGATCGCAGCGGACGCGACCAGCGAGGGGCGGTTCGTGTTGAGGAACTCGCGCAGGTCCTTCCCGATGACGCGCTCCATGACGAGGCACGGTTCGCCGCATCGGAATTCGTGGTGGAGCAGGCGCGGTATGCCGGATCCGCCTAGACTTTGGAGCATCTGGCGTTCCCGCTCGAAGCGTTTGAACAGTTCGCTGCGGAGGCGGTGGGCGTCGGCGGCAGGCAGCGAAAGTCCGCTCCACAGGTCCCGGCCGAGAATCTTGACCACGACCGGCTGACCCGTGACCAGGTCTTCGGCCGGCCATACGGTCGCCATGCCGCCGCCCTTGGGGAGCTCGGTGATGCGGAACCTGTCCGCGAGCACGTCTCCTGGCCCCACTGGTACCCCCACCTATGTACGACGCAGTGTACACACTTAAGGATCTAGGGCAGCAGAATACATCCATCGCTTGACTTAGTTCACACCATCCGCTTCTCTTGGGGAGCCACCTGTTCGACGGTCAGGAGATCCTCCATGAGCAAGCTCTCGGTCCCGCACGGCGTCACGGGGACAGCCGACGTGGTGAGGATAGGTTTGCCCTTGTTGCGGGAGGAGCAGGACGCCTGCGCCTCCGGGCGGGCTTTGCGAGCACGGCAGCTCCTGCGAGACGAAAGACGGCCTCGCCGGAAGCCCGTGGAAGACTTCTTCTTCAAGCCGGTGCAGGGCATGCTCGACGCCGTCGAGCATCACGGCCAGGCATTGGAGGCCGCACAGCGCGATTCCCGGCATGCGCGAAACTGCCACCCCATGCATGCCGAGTGGGCGCGTGAGGCGACTTCCGTCTACCTCGCCGCGCGTGCCCAGGAAGAGGCTGCGAGGGTCGCCTCCGGACATGCGCCCACCTTCCCGGTGGCCGCGGAATGGGTGAGCATCGACCGGCTGCGCGAGCCCGACGCCAGAGGCATCACGCAGTACGAGCGAACTGTGTGGGGGCGTCGATACGCCACCGGCGACGGGCGGCTCAGGGAGATCTGGATTCCCTCCATAGGAGCCGCCAACAAGGACCGATCGGCTGTGGAGATCGCAGCCGCCGCGGCGGTGACGGCGACAGGTGTTCCGGCACGGGCCCCCTACAGGCAACGGTATAAGCAGCTCGATCACGATGTGGTCAGGCCCGAGCGTGTTCGAGTCGTGGCCGTTGGCCTGGGCGACGGCAGCGTTGAGGTTCTGGCGGACTGGGACGCCTATGAGGCCACGGATCGCTTCGCCCGCCTGGCCAAGCCCAGATACGCCGCAGTCGTCGACGGCCGGACTCTGCGTCCCGGCTCGGACTGCCTAGCCTGCGAAGGTCTTTCTGCCTGCACTGCCATCCGCGAGGTGCCTGGGCTGCTCGGTGTCCCCGCACCCGCCCGCCCGCGCAAGCGCCGTAGCCTCTCGGCCTCCGACCTTCGCTGCTATGAATCGTGTCCGGCGCGTTTCCACCTGACCCGGACGCTGAACATCCGAGACGGCCGTGCCGAGAACGAGGCGATTCGGAGGGGCCGGGCGGTCGACTCCTGGCTGAACGAACGCCATCGGCGGCAACCGAGGATCCCCTGCCGGGAACTCCCCCTTCCCGCGAGCCTCCCTGGGCTCGCGGGAGAGGAAGCGGCACCTGCCCTGGCGATGCTCCGCCGGCATCGCGCCCACTGCCCTTTGGACGGATTGCCGCCTGACGCGACGGTTCGTTCCCAGTGGCGCCTGGCTGCCTACGATTCCACAGCCGACGTGGTCGTCATCGCGGATCCCGATCTGTTGTACACCGAGCGCGGCGGATGGGTGTGGCGCGAGACCAAGACCGCCAAGACCCGCTCCTGGGGAGGACGACCGCTGCTGCGCACGTATCCCCAGCTGGCGCTGGCCGTACTCATGATGGCCTCTGGGGTCCTGGGCGGCGACCCGCGCCACTCGCGCATCGAGCTGGAGCTGTTGCGGGAGGATGGATCGGCGTGCGAGGAGATCGACCCGTTCGACGAGACCACTGTGGACCAGGCACGCACCGTCATCACGTACCTTGCCGCCGGCTGGGCGGCCGACGAAGAGTACGCCGCCACACCTGGCGAACACTGCTCCGAGTGCGAGGTCCAACGATGGTGTCAGGTACGTCGAGACGATGCGATGGAGGCTCACCGGTGACCGTCGAAGCCGAAGACCTCCCGTCCCCGGCCACGGACTGGGCCGCTCACGCCGGGATACCGCTCATCCGTACCGTGGCGGGCGCCTTGCTCGCCCTCGAGGCCAGGACCGATCTCGGCTCCTTCACCCTGCCCTACCCCCCGGAGGCACAACGGGCCCTGGACCGTGTCGTTCTCGCCTGCCTGCTCAAAGGCGCCTTGCCCCCCGCGAGCCTCGTCGAACTCCTTGCCTGGTGCAGGGAATTTCCACTCATCGACTGGCCCGTTGACTGGCCCGCCGACGCCGTCGGTCCGGACGACAGGCTGTTGGATCCCGATTCGGGACGTCCCACGGAACTGTGCCACGAGTGGGCCGAGCGCGTCGGTGACTCCGCGCTCGTCTTCCGCGATCGGGAGATCATCCGGGCAGCGTTGCGGCTGTGCCGGGAGTACGGCGAGCCGGAAGCGTACACGGCTTTTCGCGGGTTGCTCGTCAACCGGCCCGTCCTTACCGCTGCGGAGAGTTTCCAGGTCCTGAACGACATGGTCCTGGCTCCGGTGCACGAGTTGATCCGGCGTATCTACCTCCCCGTTCCGGACAGCTACCTGCGCCACGGCGAATTCGTCGCCTGCTCGCGCTGTCTCACCCTGCTCACGCCCGTGCGAGGCGGTGAGTGGTGGTGTGAGCGCGATCGTTGCCGCAGCCAGGGACCACCACCGGTGGGTCGTCGCCTGCTGCGTGACGACGAGGGCGAGGTGTTCCAGTTGGAGCGGCCTGTCCGCCAGTTCGTCACCGGACCCGGGCGCGCCGAGGCCGCTTTGGAAGCCGAGCTGTCGGCATTGGGACTCCAGGTGCGCATGTGGCCCGGATACGACGCCTACGACCTGCTGGTCACCTTCCCCGACGGGTGGCGCTGGGCCATCGACGTGAAGGACTGGGCACACCCGGTGTTCCTGGGACGTTCTGCCCATCAGCTGCCACACGAGCCCCCCTACGACGAGGCCTTCTGGGTCGTGCCCGATCACCGCATCGCGGCCAGGCAAGGCTACGTCTCCACCTACGAGCGGAATCGCCCGCCGCACGCCCGAGGTCTCCCTCTGCTCACCCACACCCAGCTCGTCAGTCAAGCCCGCCGTCGGCTGCGCACGTCCAGGAAGGCCTCCCATGCGTGACCGTGAACGCTGGCACCGGCCCGTCAGCCGTGAACTTCAGCGTGTCTGGAGCGGACTCCCGCCGGAGTTGGCGGGTGTCAAACCGGCACAGGTGTGCCAGGTCGAACTCGCACTCCGGCTCTTGGAACGGATGGCTCCCGACGAGCCTGCCGAAGGTGCCTACACCCTGCTCGGCGGTTACCCCTTCGCCAAGGCGGCCGGGCTGGCCTGGAACCAGGAACATGAGGCGATGCTCAGCGCCGCACGCCACCTGCTGTGGACCCTGCGCCGGCGGCGTTCGTGGCACGAAGCCCTGGACATGTACCGGCTGGTGCCGGACAGGCTTCGTGCTTACGACGTTCCGACCGGCCAAGGACCGATCGGGCGGCTGACCCCCACCATCGCCTTCGACCGCCAGTCGGTCTATGACGACGCGCTGTCGCGGCTTCCCGACTTCCAGCGCGAACCGCTCCCGCTCGCCCCGCCTGGGCGCAGCTCCTTCACGGAACGCCGTCGACGCAGCTCCGTCACCATTCCGGCAACGCTGACCTTCGACCCTCCGCCCGGCCACGATCTGGCCGCCGGGAGACCAGGTGGCGGTGAGCCGATCACGCTCACCCGTTCCGCACTGAAGGACACCGCACGCTGGATGGACGAGGAAGAGCGGAAGGCGGAGGTGGAACGGCCGGGGAACTGGGAGGATCGGCTCGCCGAACTCCACATCGCTCCACGCGACGCCGACGGACGGGGCTTCACCGACAGCGACGAACTACGCCTCGATGGACTGCTGCACCTGGCCGGCATGGTGGGAGCCGGCAAGAGCACCCTGATGACGCTGGTGGCGGTCTGGGCGGCCCGCCGAGGACTCCGGACCACGCTGGTCGTGGGTGATGTCGCCGAGCAGCTACGGCTGTGCGAGCTGCTGAATGCATTGGAGCTGCCCGCGGTGCCTGTGCTGGGCTCGACGACCCGCGAGGTCCACGTGCAGCGGTTGCACCGGCGGCTCGCCGCACGCGGCCTGGACAACCTCCTGGACCACGACGCCGCGGGCTTCGACGACCTCAGTACGGCCTGCGTCGTCGACGCCCTGCGGGGAACCGAGGCCATCCAGCCGTTGCGGTACGCCGACGCGCCATGCACAGGGCTGTATCCGGAGGCATCCGGCGAGCGGGGAAACATCGGGCCGGAGACCGTCCTTCCCGAGCCGTACCGGCCCGGGGAACACGCCGAAGAACCTCGACAGGACGACGGCGAACTCCACGGCTCCCCATACGGCTGTCCAATCTGGGCGCGATGCCCACGGCACCGAGCCGCTCGCAATCTCGTGGCCACGAAGATCTGGGTCGCCAATCCGGCGAGCCTGGTCCAGAGCCGTGTTCCCAGGCACCTGAACGATGAGCGGGTGCGCCATCTCGAGCTCGCCTGCCTGCTCAGCGACATCGTCGTCGTCGACGAGGCCGATGCCGTACAGATGCAGCTGGACGGCATCTTCGCCCCCTCCGCGACCCTTGTCTCCCCAGGACCCGAGTCATGGCTGGACCAGCTGCACACGCACAAGATCGAGGAGCTGTCCCGCAAGGGCCGGCTGCCACTCACCGATCATGAAATCGACAGATGGAACTCGGCGTTGACCGTGGTCTCCGCAGCGACGGACCGGCTCTATCGGCTGCTGATCTCCGATGAGGAGCTACGGCAGTGGGCGGACATCGACTACTTCAGCCCATGGACGCTCCAGGAGAAGCTCCTGGCCGACTGGCTGGACGAACGGCACCGAGAGCCTGGTTCCGAGGAGAGCGTGCAGGATGAAAGGCAGCTGTATGAGGCTTACGAGGAGGACCGCCCCGAGCCTGCCGACACACCGACCACCGACGTCCAGCGGGGACGCCTCACAGCCATTCTCGACGCGTTCCGCGACGATCCACTCGGCGGCAACGGCCCCTACGGCACGCTCACCGACCAACTGGTCGACCTCACCCGTGATCTTCTCCACACACTGTCCGCCACCCGCACCCGTGCGCGGGTCGGCACCCTGCTGGACCGCCTGATCGAAGGCACGCCGGCCCCGGCACGGGACGCCGCCTGGCGCGATCGGAACTGCCGGCAGCTGGAGTTCATGCTGGTGCTGTCGGCGCTTCACCAGAGGCTGGACCGCCTGACGTTCCTGTGGCCCCAGGTGGAAGCGGCACTACGGCTGGATACCAGCGGCAACGAACTCGCCCGTCGGCCGCCCCTGGACTATGCCCCGGTCATCCCGGAGTCGCCCATGGGCAACGTCCTCGGCTTCCAGTACCTGCCGGATGAGCGAGAACGTGACGAAGACGGTCGCCACAGCGGCACCTTGCGCTTCTTTCGCTGCGCGGGAGTCGGGCGTGAGCTCCTGCTTTCCCTGCACAAGCTGGGGGCCGACCCCGGGGCCGGACGGCTGGGCCCGCACGTGGTGCTGATGTCCGGGACCAGCTGGGCGGGAGCATCGACACGGGCTCACGTACTGGCGCCTGTGGGGGCTGTGCTGAAGCCGTCCAAGCGCTCAATGGAGGCGGTCGAGAGGTCGCGGTTCGCCACCCGCTTTCTCTATGACGAGGAGCAACAGCCGCTTCGCCTGTCCGGCGTCGACCCCAAAGTCCGCCCCGCGGCCGCTCGAACACTCGCCCTCAGGCTGGGAAGCCCTGGGCGCGGGGGCAGCGCCAGCCCGCTGGAGCAGGAGCTGGCCCTGGTGGAGGACGACAACCGCCGCCGGGCCATCCTGCTGGTCGGCAGCTACAAGGAGGCCGCCACCGTCGCGAATACGCTGCACGGCTTGGAACGTTGGAAAGGCCGGGTGCGGGTGCTGGCCGCCGATGACGCCGATCTCGACCACGCCGTTCGCGGCGTGGGCACCCTGGAAGCCGACCAAGCCGCCTTCCTCCGCCGCGGAGACCTGGCCATGTTCGCCGAGGACTGGGACGCCGAACTGCTCGTCGCCCCGCTGATGGCGGTCGAACGCGGGCACAACATCCTCAACGCCCAGCGCAATGCCGCCTTCGGGACCGCGTTGTTCCTCGCCCGTCCACACCCTCGTCCCGACGACCTGGCGCTGGCCGTGTTCGCGGTGAACGACTGGGCCTGCCGCTTCGTCCACGGGTGCGGGCGCCAAGACCACCGCGAGGGGCCCGCGACCTTCGCCGAGCTGGTGGCCGAGGCTTCTGGACTCGACCGCGCCGGACTCGACTTCCGGCACGAGGCCAGGCAGGAGTGGCGCCGCCTGCTGTCGCGCCGCTACGTGTACTCGCGGCTGTCACAGTGGGAGAAGAAGGCCTTCGCCTGGGACCAGCTGGTCACCATGTGGCAGGTGATCGGCCGCCTGGTCAGAGGTGGCGTGCCCGCCAGAGTGGTCTTCGTCGACGCCAGCTTCGCCCCGCGGCTGGCCCGGGCCCTCGCACCGGGATACACCGGACCGGTACCCGAGATGGACGGTCTCCTGGCAGCCCTTCGCTCCATCCTGGCGTCTTATCTCGGCCCTGACGCGAACCCCGAGAACTTCCCAGACCCGGCGGACCCGGCCGTGGCTCGCATGCTCTACCGCCCCTTCTACAACGCCCTGTCCGCCATCGAACATCACCGCTGAGGAGCATCATGGCCGTCAACTACGAGAGGATCCGCACGGCGTCCTGGCTTCCCCTCGGCAGGGACGTCTCCCACGTCGCCCGCTACAGAGCGATGCCCTTTCCCGAGGACTGGCGCGATGCCGTCCTGGACCTCTGCAACGCGGACCGGCCTGCGGACGCCGAACGGTACCGCACCGTGCCCACCCATCGCTTCGAGCAGGTTCTCCAGGCCTTCGCGCCCGACATCCTGGTCATGCCACGTCCCTTCCACCGGGCCGACGACGGGCGTGCTTACTGGCTCTACGTCTCAGCGGACGTCCCCGATCCGCTGCCCCAGGCCGTATTCGGCGCACTGGTGAACAGATGGCTGGGCGATCTGCGCCCCGAGCCCGAATATCGGGCGCTGCTCCATGAAGTCCGGGCACAGATCGCCGCCAACCCACCCGCTTGGGAACCGGTTGAGGCGGAGCTGATCAGTTGCCCCCCAACGTCCGGTGGTACGGCCGCGCCGCTCCCGCACCAGTTCACGCTCAGCACCGACTGGCTGGCCAGGCGCATCCTCGCGCTCGGCCCGTACAAGCACGACGCCGGTGTGCTCAAGTTCCGCGCCGTCTCGCGCGGTCCACGTGACAGGGGAGCGGAACTGGTCTCTCAGCCGCTCCCCTTCGAAGCGGGCGACGAAACCTGGTGGTACTCGGTGGTTCTCAACATCACCCTGCACACCGTTCCGTTCGACCCGTTGCCCCGCTTCCATCTGCACTCCGGCATTCGACGCTGGGCGACACGAGTCAACGCGAGGACCGGCAGGGTTCACCTGCCGTATCGCCGCAGGACAAGCGTTCTGCTGCGGCCGCGAGTGCCGTTTCTGGCGGGCACGCCGCACAGCGAACGGTATGCGATCGCACGCCTGGAACGCCGATGGGACAAGGAGAGAGAGGAGTGGACATCAGACTGGGTACGAGGCGGACCCGCCCAGATGCTTCAGGGCATCTCCCTGTCCGAGCCGTTCCCGGACGCGGATGAGGTCCTTTCGGCGCCGGCCAGCTGGGTGGCGGGCGAGCTACGTGCGGGCATCGTCTACAGCACCGCCATGGGGGCACACGAGGTCAAGGCGGGCCTCATGTCCCATCAGCGTTCCGAGCTCGCAGAATGGGCCGCACAGGCACTGCCGGACAGCATGCGCTGCGCGGCTCCTCTGGTTCGCAGCCGGCGAGCCGATTCGCGGCCGTTCAATGCTCCGCCCTCCACGGTGAAGAAGGAGGACAAGGAGCAGGAAGAGGCCCGCCGGGCTGCGGAACGCCGCGCCGGCGTCGCGTTCGCCGTCTCCTGCTTGCGCCCCGCTCCCGATCTGGAGAGCCTGCCGGTCCTGGAGGTGCGGCTGCTCTGGCAGACCGCGGAGTTGCGCAGAGCGGCCGTGGCCGCGCTCGTCGGGCATCTCGGTCTCAAGGGTGACGGCGGCGAGTTCACCGAGGCAGACTACGAGCACGCCCGGCCCGGCGCTCCAGTCGTCCTGGAGTGGCAGGCGGCCGAGCTCACCGTGCGGGTGCGCTGCATCAAGCTGGCCGGTGGTCTTGCCGGGGGGCTACCCCTTCCTGAGGGCGTCAGACACACCTCTGCCGCCATCACGGATGCCGTACGTGCGCGCCGAGTCGCCGCGGCCTCCTGGCTGGCCGCCGACGTCGCAGACCAAGCGCCGGGGCTGGCCTTGGTGGAGCTGGACCGGCGTGCGGACTTCCAAACCGCCGACCACGATCCGAAGTTCGCGCTCAGGCTCGGCTTCGCCGAAGCCGGCCTGGTTACCCAGTTCCTGGCCGTCCCCAAGAAGGTGGGACGGTACAACTCGCTCAAGAACCTGGCTCACCGAGCGTTGATGGCCTGGGACGACGGTCTGCGCCAGCTCGGCGCGCGAGTGCACCCCGAACCCGGGCTGAGCGACCACCTGCCGGAAGGGCTCCGCTACGTGGCGATATGGCTGGTCAGGAAGAACCGGACCACGCGGAACCGATGGGCAACCTATGTTCCCGTCGCCGTCAAGGTCACCCCACAGCACCCCGGCAGCGGCCTTGCACGGGTCGAGGGCTGGGACCCGGAAGCCGACCAGGGAGCGGGCGCGTGGATACCGTACCCGTCACTGCTTCTGAGGCTGACCCGCCTCGCGGAAGTCACCAGACCGGCCCCTGAGTCCCCGTCCGCCGGCGGGCGAGGAAGCTGGCGCCGCAGCCGGGAAGAGCAGCGCCGCGAAACTGAGGAATGGCTGCAGAAGATCCGCCCCACCCTGCGCGGCACCCCCACGATGCTGCTCGCGCACGCCCAGAACGCCCGATCGCACTGGACCTGGCTGCAGGATGGCCACATCGAGCCCGACCGCATCCGGGATGGGCACGCGCTGCCACGCCGCCTGGATCCGGATCTCAGGCTCGTGCGGGTGCGGACGGCGCAGGGCCGCGAAACCGCCCAGTGGTGGGGCATCCACCCAGGGGATGGACCGAATGGCTTGCCATCCCACCTGTGGGTGTCCCAGGAAGGTGGTTCCGGTCGTGTCTTCTGGAGCACGACTCCCAAACCGGCGCAGTTCAAGAGCTCTGCCGTCGAGGCCGACAAACTTGCACCTCGCCCGTTGCGCGCCGGCAACCGCAAGGGCGAACTCACCATCGACACCGACAAGCCCGGGTGGAACCCGGGTCTCGTCGAGATCGCGATCCTGGGATGCCATCAGACGGGCGGGACAGGGGACGATCCGGAGTCCCTCGCGCTTGCCGTACACCAGCTTCGCCAACCGCCCGATTACCCTGAGGCGCTCAGCCTGCCCTTGCCGCTGCACCTGGCCGGCCTCGCGCAAGAGTACGTTCTGCCTACTCTCGCGGACGAGAACGATGAGAGTTCGGTAGATACGAATGACCCCCCTTCAGCGGAGACCGACGAGACCGCGGACGCGGACCCGGATGCCGCGACGGCGGCGGGTTTGGAGAGTGAACCTGACCCGGACGACGACCAGGAGCCGCTGCCTGGCCCTGGTTGCGCTGAGGCGGACTCCTCCACATGATCCGGCGAGCCGGGTGAGCTCTTGGGCTTCCACGTCGCGCTCCTCCGGGGCAACCGTGTGCACGGCCTGGTTCGATCCGCCGCTGACATCGTGGTGCCGGGCGACCGGTTCACGCCGGTCGACAGCGACAAAATGTCCGGTCGGACGCCTGAAGGCCACAATGCACCCGGCTCAGCGCTTTCATGCGCGCCAGCGCGGTGGGCCGTGAGCGGGTTCAGGTCGACCCTGCGGGCGACGAAGGTCCTTCGAGGAAGGGCCCTTCGGCCCCAGAAGGCGATGACCCGGCGATGATCTAGTGGAGCCATGGACGTCATCACCCATGGCCTGAGCGAGCGGGAGGCCGAGCGGCTGCTGGCCGAGCACGGACGTAACGAGCTGCCCCAGCCCAAGCCGCCCTCTCTGCCCGCCAGGGTGGCGCGGCACCTGGCCGACCCCTTGTCGATCCTGCTGCTGGTCGCCGCCGGCGTCACCCTCGGCGTGCTGCACGAGATCCCCGAAGGTGCCGCGATTCTGGCCATCCTGCTGGTCAACGTGGTCATCGGGGTGAGCCAGGAGGTCAAGGCCGAGCAGGCGGTGCGGGCGCTGCGCAGCCTGACCGCACCGATGGCCAAGGTCCGCCGCGACGGCATGGTCCGGCGGATTCCGGCCGCCGAGGTGGTGCCCGGGGATGTCATCGAGGTGGCCGCCGGGGACCGGGTGCCCGCCGACGCCCGCGTGCTGGAGGCCGACTCGCTCGCCACCGACGAGGCGATGCTGACCGGCGAGTCGCGGTCGGCGGGCAAGAGCCCGGACGGGCAGGCGGAAGGGCCGCTGGGCGACCGCGACGGGCAACTGTTCGCCGGGACGCTGGTGGTCCGCGGCTCCGGCGTGGCGCTGGTGGAGCGGACCGGCGCGGCTACCCAGATCGGCCGCATCGCCGCCTCGCTGGGCGGCCGGGTGAAGGGCCCGCTGGAGGTGGAGCTGGCCCAGGTGTCGCGGCGCATCGGCATCCTCGCCGTCGTCGCCGGCGTGGTCATGGTGGTGCTGGGCCTGACGCGGGGCGGCATCGGGCTGCTGGACCTGGCGCTGGCCGGTGTGGCGCTGGCGATCGCCGCCGTCCCGGAGAGCATGGCGGCGGCGGTGACCACCGCGCTGGCGCTGGGGTCGCAGCGGATGGCCAAGCTCGGGGTGATCGTCCGCCGGTTGTCGGCCATTCAGGCGTTGGGGGCGACCACGGTCATCGCCTCCGATAAGACCGGCACGCTGACCACCGGGCGGCTGGCGGTGACCGACCACCGGGCGACCGGTGGCGCGGGGGACGGGGCCGGCCTGTGGCGGGCCGTGCTGCGCTGCAACGACTCTCGTGACGGGCTCGGCGACGCGGTCGATGTGGCCCTGCGCGCCGCCGCGGAAGGCCGTGGCGTACGGCTCGGCGAGCCGCGGCTGGCCACGCGGCCGTTCGACCCCGAGACCCGCTCCATGGCCGTCGTCACCCAGACCGAGGCAGGGCCTCTGCTGACGGTCAAGGGCGCGCCGGAGGTGGTGCTGGCCCGCTGCGTCCAGACCGAGGAGACGCTGCGGCTGGCGCGGGCCGTACCGGAGCTGGCCGGAAGCGGGCTGCGCGTGCTGGCGGTCGCCGAGAAGCCCACCGACGACCTGGACGCCGACGGACTCCAGCCGGTCGGCCTGGTGGGGTTGAGCGACGAGATCCGGCCCTCGGCGCGCAAGGCGGTAGCCGCCTGCCGCCGCGCCGGCATCCGCGTGATCATGGTGACCGGCGACCACGCCGACACCGCCCGCGCGGTCGCTGAGGACGTGGGCATCCACCCCGATCCGGTGGTCACCGGCGACGGGCTGGACGGGCTGGACGGGCTGGACGGGCCGGACCGCGGCGAGCGGCTGCGGCAGGCCGGCGTGCTGGCCCGCGTCGACCCGGCCACCAAGCTGGAGCTGGTCCGCTCGCTGCGCGAGGCCGGTGAGGTGGTCGCGATGACCGGCGACGGCGTCAACGACGCTCCCGCGCTGCGGCAGGCCGACGTCGGGGTGGCCATGGCCGGGGACGAGGGCACCGACGTGGCGCGCGAGGCGGCCGCTGTGGTGGTCACCAACGGCGAGCTGGGCACCATCGTCACCGGCGTGCGGGAGGGACGCAGGTTGCACCACAACGTCGCCTCCATGATCGGCTACCTGCTGACCGGTAACCTGGCGGAGATCTTCCTGGTGCTGGTGGGCCTGTTCGCCTGGCCGGACCTGGTCATCCCGCTGCTGCCGGTGCAGCTGCTGTGGATCAACCTGGTGCTGGACGGCATCCCGGCCATCGCGCTGGGCGTGGACCGGCCCGCCGGGGACCCGCTGAGCGGCGCACCGCGCCGGGACGGGCTGCTGTCGGGCCGGGTCCTGGGCGTGATCGCGGTCCGCGCGCTCATCGTCGGCGCGCTGGTGTTCGCCGCCGTGGAGGTCGCCCGGCGGCTGAGCTGGAGTGAGGAGCAGGTGCGCACCCAGGCGGTGCTGACGCTGGTGTTCGCCCGGCTCACCCTTGCCTACGTGGCCCGCGCCCGGCGCTGGACCTTCGAGCACGGCTGGTGGCACGGGCGGGCGGTCATGATCGCGGTGCTCGCAACGGCGGCGCTGCAGGCCGTGATGACGCTGGTGCCGCCGCTGGGGGTGCTGCTGGCGTTGGCACCGCTCCCGCCGCTGGGCTGGGCCATGGCAGGGGCCGCCGTGCTGGTCACGCCGCCGCTGTGTGACGTGTTGGGCCGTTGGTCCCGTGCATCGGGGCCGTTCGACCGCGGTGATCATGCCGCCTCCCGGGATTCCATGGAGGGGAAGGGAGCGCGAGGATGAACGGACACATCACCGTCGGCGTGGACGGCTCGCCCGCCGCGAGTAACGCGGTGCGGTGGGCGGCCGACGAGGCGGTGCGCAGGGATCTGGCGCTGCGGATCGTGCACGTGGCCGGCGTCTACGCCTACGACATCCCGCTGCGCCAGGCGGTCGCCGTCTACGAGTCGCTGGAGGACTACAGTGCCTCGGTGCTGCGCGAGGCCGAGGCACTGGCCCGCAGGCGGCAGCCATTCCTGCCCGTGGACACCGTGCTCCGCAAGGGCGTCGTCGCCGAGGTGCTGCGCGCCGAAGCTGAGGACGCGGTGGCGCTGGTGCTCGGGAGCAGGGGTTATGGGCGGTTCTCCCGGGGGCGGATCGGCTCGGTGAGCGCGGCGCTGGCCGGGCATGCCCCATGCCCGGTGGTGGTCGTCCACGACCTGCCGGTCCGGGAGCGGGGCGAGATCGCGGTGGGGTTCGACGAGTGTTCGGCGGCGGCGTTGCGGTTCGCGTTCGCCGAGGCTGACCGGCGCGGCGCGCGGCTGCGGGCGGTGCACGCCTGGCAGCCGCCGGCGATCTCGCCGTTCGTCCTCGGCGCCGATCCGATCTTCGATGAGCTGTTCGAGGCGGCGCGGCACCGCGCGGTGCTGGTGCTGCAGCGCTGGCGGGACCGGCATCCGCGGGTGCGGGTGATCGAGCAGATCGTGCCGGGTGGCGCGGTGGAGGCGATCTGCCGGGCCTCGGCCGCGGCCGACCTGGTCGTGGTCGGCTCCCGCGGGCGCGGACCGCTGAGCTCGGCCCTGCTGGGATCGGTCAGCCGCGGCGTGCTGCACGGCTCGCGCTGCCCGGTCGCGGTGGTACGGCCCATGGCGGCCGCGATCGGAAGCGCGGCATGAGCGTCGTCATCCCGCCTGCGCACCTCACCGAGGAGGCCCGGAGCGACTGGCATGACCTCCAGGTCCAGACCCGCGACCCGGCGCCGTTCGATCCCGGCAACCTCGGTCACCTGCCTGAGCCCGCGCGGCGCTGGCTCCGGCACGCCATCCGCCCCGGTACGCCGTTGCGGCGGGCCGTCGTGCTGGACAGCCACGGCGCGATCCGGATCGGCTCGGCGTGGCGCTCCTTCCGCGCGCACCAGGTGCTCGCGCCCCCGGCGGGGTATGTGTGGGCGGCCCGCGCCTGGTTCGGGCCGCTGCCGGTGCACGGGTTCGACCGCTACCGCCGGGGTGTGGGGGAGATGCGCTGGCGGGTGCTGGACCTGGTGCCGGTGCTGTCGGCACGGGACGACGATGTGGCCAGGAGCGCGGCGGGGCGGCTGGCGGCCGAGTTCGTGCTGGTTCCGGCGGTCGCCCTGGACCCGGCCATCGTGTGGAAGGCCGTGGACGACCGGCAGGTGGGCGCCCGGGTGGCCGAGCATGACGTGACCCTTGAGGTCGGGCCGGAGGGTGTGCTGGAGTCGGTGAGCCTGCGGCGATGGCACGACGGGCACGATGAGGACTTCCGCGCGACCTTCACGGAAGAGGGCACCTACGACGGGTTCACGATCCCGGTCGAGGCCCGCTGTTCCTGGTCGGGGGATGAGTTCATCTGGTTCCACGTCGACCAGGCGATCTACCGCTGATTCCGCAGCGCTGCGTGCCGAGCACAGGACGTGCTACGGCTTCTGCTCGACAGCCCGGGTCATGGCTTCGACCAGCTCTGTCAGGTGTGCGAGCCTGGCCTCCAGCACTCGCACTCTCGCCTCCAGGTCGGAGGTGAACGGCGCCTGGTAACCGATGGCGATCTGACGGGACATCTCCTGCCTCCCCGTCCTGGGCAACATGTGGAACCCAGTCTGGACGCGGGGCACATCGGCTGACACAGTCGTTGGACTCTGCCGCTCGGGACCTTTGTCCTCCGTTCGGACAGGGCGCCGCACGGACGGTCTTCGCCCTGGCGGGGTAGGGACCAAGGTCTCTACCCGATGGGCCAGGCCCAGGAGAGGCTGACGAGCATGGAACCGACACGTATGGACGGCATGGACAGGATCGACGCCTACTGGCGCGCCGCCAACTACCTCTCCATCGGGCAGATCTACCTGCTGGACAATCCCCTGCTCGCCGAGCCGCTGCGGCCCGAGCACATCAAGCCGCGGCTGCTGGGCCACTGGGGCACCACGCCGGGGCTGACCTTCTGCTTCGCCCACCTCAACCGGGTCATCGCCGAGCGCGACCAGGACATGATCTACATCGCCGGGCCCGGGCACGGCGGCCCGGCGGCCGTGGCGCACGCCTGGCTGGAGGGCACCTATAGCGAGAAATATCCGGACATCTCCCAGGATGCGGTGGGCATGCGGCGGCTGTTCCGCCAGTTCTCCTTCCCCGGCGGCGTGCCCAGCCACGTGGCCCCCGAGACGCCCGGCTCCATCCACGAGGGCGGCGAGCTG
>NZ_KZ084339.1 GCF_002093975.1 Thermoactinospora rubra | reverse complement strand
GCGGGCACTGGCCGGCCTGCTGCCGACCGCGACCCTGCGGGCCGTACCGGGGGACAACCACACCACCACCGCCGAGGTGCTCGCCCCCCAACTGCGAAACCTCGCCCAGCACCCGCCCCACCGAATCGAGGACGGTCGGTGAGGGCATCCTGATCACGATCTTCCAGCGGGCCGGCCGATGAGGCGGCCGGCCATCCACCCCGGTCCCTGCAGAATGCACACCGGCTGAGGTGCGGATCGCACGCCGAGCTCGTGCCCGCGGCACTGGTGGCGTCCGCCCGGACCGAACCAGACTCGGCGGCAGACAAGCCGCTCGGCGCGCGGCCCGCACCCAAAGGCCCGGAGCGGCAGTCGGCAGATGAAAGGACTTCCTCATGCACTCCGAGGAGATCGACGCCGGCCGGCGCGCCGGGCTCAGGCTCTGGCTCAGCCTGGTCGTACTGGCACTGCCCGCGATGCTGCTGTTCATGATGCTCACCGTCCTGTTCCTGGCCATTCCCGAGCTGGTCGCGGACCTTCGGCCGAGCAGCACGCAAACTCTCTGGATCATCGACATCTACGGCTTCCTCATGGCCGGGCTCCTGGTCACCATGGGCACGCTGGGCGACCGGATCGGCCACCGCAGGCTGCTGGTGGCGGGCGCGGCAGTCTTCGCCGTCGTCTCGCTGATCGCGGCCAACACCTCCGACCCCGGCCTGATGATCCTGTGGCGGGCCGTCCTGGGCGTCGCGGCGGCGACCCAGATGCCCGCCACCCTGGGCCTGATCTTCGCCACGTTCACCGATCCGCGACAGCGCGGCATCGCCGTCGGCGTCTGGGCGGGCGGCATCTCCGTCGGAACCGCCGTCGGCCCGCTGGTCGGCGGGGTGCTGCTGGAGGCGTTTTCCTGGCGCGCGGCCTTCCTGATCGCGGTGCCGGTCATGGTGGTGGTGCTGATCGGCGCGGCGCTGTTGCTGCCCGACCACCGCAATCCCGCGGCGGGCCGGCTGGACCTGATCAGCGTGGTGCTGTCGCTGGCGACCCTGCTGCCGATCGTCTACGGCGTCAAGGAACTGTCCAAGGAGCAGCCGCTCACGCTCCCGCTGGCCGCCATCGCGATCGGGCTGGTGTTCGGCGCCTGGTTCGTCGTCCGCCAGTTGCGCCAGGCCGAGCCGCTTCTCGACGTACGGCTGTTCGCCAACCCGACGATCAGCGGCGCGCTGGGCGTCTTCCTGCTCGCCGCGACCGCGCTCGGCGGCGTCTACCTGCTGTTCACCCAGCATCTGCAGCTCGTGGAAGGGCTCTCGCCGCTGCAGGCGGGCCTGTGGGTGCTGCCGGGCGCGGCCCTGCTCGTGGTCGTCTCCACGCTCTCGCCCGTCCTGGTGCGCCGTATGCGCCCGGGCTTCCTCATCGCGGCCGGGCTCGCCGTCCAGGTAGTCGGCTACCTCATGCTCACCCAGGTCGGCAGCGTCGACGGGTTGCCTTTGCTGATCGCCGGCTTCATCGTGCTCTACCCGGCCGTCGCGCCGTCCATGGCGCTGACGACCGATCTGGTCGTCGGCTCGGCGCCGCCGCAGAAGGCGGGGGCGGCCTCCGGGCTCGCCACGACCTGCAGCGATCTCGGCATCTCGCTCGGCATCGCGATCATCGGCAGCGTCGCCGCCGCCGTCTACCGCGCGGAAGCCGGCGGAGCGCTCCCGGCCGGGCTGCCGCCCGAGGCCGCCGCCGCGAGCCGCGACAGCCTCGGCGGCGCGGTGTCGGCGGCCCAGCACCTCCCCGCTGACCTGGGTGCCGCGCTGCTCGCCCCGGCCCGTGAGGCGTTCACCGGCGGGCTCAACGTCGCCGCCGCCGTCTCCGCCGGAATCGCCGCCGCGGCCGCGGTCCTGGCGGTCGTCAGGCTCCGGCACGTACCACCGACCGGACGGCCGGCGGCCACCGCCGAGCAGGCCGGCGCGGAAACGACGACGAGATGAGGCCCGCCATGACCGCCATACGCGCCGCAACGGCCGATGACGCCGCGACCTTGCTCACGATGATGCGTGAGCTGGGCGACTACCAGAACCAGGGCGGGGAGGTGAAGGTGAGCCTCGGCCGTCTGGCGGAGCTGCTCGCCCGCCCCGAGGTCGGCTACCTGATCGCCGAGCGGGAGGGCAGGGCGATCGGCTACGTGTCCTGGGTCGAGCGGGTCAGCCTGTGGACCGGCCAGGAGTACCTCGCGCTGGACGACCTGTACGTGCGCGCCGGGGAGCGCGGCGAGGGCGTCGGCGAACAGCTGATGCGCACGCTCGCGGAGAAGGCCGCCGGGCGGGTGATCCGGTGGGAGGTCGCCGAGGCCAACGTGCCGGCGCAGCGCTTCTACCGGCGTATCGGAGCGACCGTCTTCTCCAAGAAGATCTGCCGCTGGCACGTGGCCTAGGACTGTGCCGAGCAATCGAGATCTCCCAGCCGGAGGTGGAGTCCGGCTGGGAGGATGATCGGGTGCAGGGCCGTGGTGACCCGCAGAATGTAGACGACGTCGTGCGCCACGCCGGTGATCGAGAACCGCACGACTCCCGTGCCCGGCCGGCCGGAGTAGAAGTACTGCAGGCTCAGCGGACTCGGCAGGCAGGCGACGGCCGGCACGATCTCGCCGGCGCTCTTCCCCGAGGCCACCACGTACGCCAGCGCGATTCCGCCGAAGCCGCAGAACACCACGGCGACGATCATCCGTGACCCTCGATCGGCCGACCCTCTTGACATCTTCGTTAAACCGGTTCAATAGTTAAACCGGTTTAACAACGGAGGGTAGCGTGCCGAAGAAGAAGCCCACCATCGCCGACGTTGCCCGACGGGCGGGTGTCAGCAAGGGCGCGGTCTCCCTGACCTTGAACAACCGGCCCGGCATCAGCCAGGACACCCGCGAGCGCATCCTGTCCGCCGCCGCCGAGCTCAACTGGCAACCCGACAGGCGTGGCAGGTCGCTCGCCGCCTCCAGGGCGTTCGCGCTGGGCCTGGTGATCGCGAGGCCGCCGCGTCTGCTGGAGGCGGATCCGTTCTTCCCGGCCTTCATCGCGGGGGTGGAGGCGGTCCTCGCCGAGCGGGAGTACACGCTGGTGTTGCAGGTGGTGCGTCCTGGACAGGCCGAGGCGGACGCCTATCGCAACCTCGCGCGGGGTGGGCGGGTGGACGGCGTGTTCCTCAGCGATCTCCGTCACGCCGACCCGCGGCTTCAACTGCTGGCCGAGGTGGGCCTTCCCGCCGTGACGCTCAACCGGCCGGATGTCCGTTCCCCTTTCCCCGCCGTATGCCTCGACGACGGGCCGGGAATCGCAGCGGCGGTCCGGCATCTGGTGGAGCTCGGCCATACCCGCATCGCGCATGTGTCGGGCCCTTCGCGGTTTCTGCATGGGGCCGGGCGGGCGCGTGCGTGGCGCCAGGCGCTCGCCGAGGCCGGCCTTCCGCCGGGTCCCGTCGTCGAATCGGATTTCTCGGCCGCCGGAGGCGCGGCCGCGACCCGGGAACTGCTGGCCGGGCACCCGCGCCCGACGGCCATCGTCTACGCCAACGACCTCATGGCCATCGCGGGGCAGACAGCGGCCAGGGCCATGGGCCTGTCGGTGCCCGAGGACCTGTCGGTGACCGGATTCGACGACTGCGAGCTGGCCGCCTACATGCACCCGCCCCTGACCACGGTGGCCACGAACGCCTTCGGCTGGGGCAAACGCGCCACGGCCGTGCTCCTCGACCTCATCGAGGGCGAGGAGGTCGCCGATGTCGAGCTCCCGCCGACCCGTCTCGTCCTGCGCGGCTCGACCGCTCCGCCCAGTTGAGCGGACAGCCAACGGAACCAACGCCAAAGGAACACCAATGAAGAAATACGCCGCTCTGCTTCTTCTGATCGCCGGCACAACCGCGGCCTGTGGGGTGGACGGAGGTGCACAGGACACGGCACCGTCCGCGCGCGGGCCGATCAAGATCTGGCTTTCCAACAACAAGGAAGAGGTGGCCTGGGGTACGGCCATGGCCGAGGCCTGGAACAAGGCCCACGCCGATCAGAAGATCACCGTCGAGGAGATCCCCGCCGGGAAGACCTCAGAGGAGGTCATCAGCGCGGCCATCACGGCGGGCAACGCGCCGTGCCTGGTGTTCAACACCGCTCCCGCCGCGGTCCCGCAGTTCCAGAAGCAGGGCGGCCTGGTGCCGCTGAGCGACTTCGCCGACGGCGCCTCCTACATCGAGGCGCGCACCGGGCAGGCGGCGACGCAGTACAAGTCGCCTGACGGCAAGTACTACCAGCTGCCGTGGAAGTCCAACCCCGTCATGATCTTCTACAACAAGGAGGTCTTCAAGAAGGCGGGCATCGACAGCGAGAATCCTCCGCTGTCGACGTATGAGGAGTTCCTGGCCACGAGCAGGAAGCTGGTCTCCAGCGGAGCGGCGGAGGCGGCCATCTATCCGGCACCCAGCGGGGAGTTCTTCCAGTCGTGGTTCGACTTCTACCCGCTGTTCGCCGCGGAGACGGATGGCAAGCAGCTGGTCGAGGGCGGGAAGGCGCAGTTCGACTCCCCTGAGGGACACCGCGTCGCGGCGTTCTGGAAGACGCTCTACGACGAGAAGCTCGCGCCCAAGGAGAAGTACAACGGCGACGCTTTCGCCGACGGCAAGGCGGCGATGTCGATCGTCGGCCCGTGGGCCGTGGCCGTCTACGGGGAGAAGATCGACTGGGGCGTGGCGCCCCTCCCCACCTCGACGGGCAAACCCGCCGCGTCGGTGAAGACGTTCAGCGATGCCAAGAACGTGGCGATGTACTCCGCGTGCCGGAACCGCGCGACCGCATGGGACGTGCTGAAGTTCGCCACCAGCAAGGAGCAGGACGGGGCGTTGCTGGAGGCCACCGGGCAGATGCCCCTGCGCCAGAACCTGCCCGCCACTTACGGCGACTACTTCGCCAAGAACCCCGACTACGTGACTTTCGCCGATCAAGCGGCCAGAACCGTCGAAGTGCCGAACGTGCCGAACTCCATCACGATCTGGCAGACGTTCCGTGACGCCTACTCCAGTGCGGTGATCTTCGGCACCACGCCGCCGGCCGAAGCGTTCAAGGCCGCGCGGGACAAGATCGACGCCTTGGCTCGCCAGGCATGATGGCGGTGGCGAGCGCGCGGCGCCGGCTGGCGTCTCTGGCCGGACCGCAACCCGTGGGGCTGGCGCTGATCGCGCCCTACGCCGTCTACGTCGCGGCGGTGTTCGCCTACCCCTTCGGGTTCGCCGTCTGGATGAGCTTCCACGACTACTTCTTCGCCGCTCCGGGCGCGCGGGTGGATCGGCCGTTCGTCGGGGTGGGCAACTACGTCGCGGCCCTGACGGACCCGGCCGTACGGCGGGCGTTCCTCAACGTCGGCGTGTTCCTCCTCATCAACGTGCCGCTGACCGTGGTGCTCGCCATGGGCCTGGCCGTCGCGCTGAACCGCGCGATCCACGCCCGCACGTTCCTGCGGGTCGCCTTCTACGTCCCCTACGTGACCGCCAGCGTCGCGGTGGTGGGCGTCTGGCTGTTCCTGTTCTCCGAGGGCGGCCTGGTGAACCGGCTGCTCGGGCCGCTCGCGCCGGAACCGTCGTGGCTTGTCAACGAGGCGCTGGCCATGCCGCTCATCGCGGTGTTCGTCGCCTGGAAGCAGCTCGGCTTCTTCATCCTCCTCTACCTCGCCGGCCTGCAGAATGTGCCGCGGGAGCTGTACGAGGCCGCCGCCGTGGACGGCGCCACGCGCTGGCGGCGGTTCAGATCCGTCACCGTCCCCGCCCTGCGGCCGGCCACCCTTCTCGTGGTGGTGCTGGCGACGATCACGGGGGCCAACCTGTTCACCGAGCCGTACCTGCTGACGGGCGGCGGCGGTCCGAACGGCGCCTCTGCTTCGCCCGTCCTTCTCATGTACCAGCGCGGCATCGAGCAGGGCCTGCCGGGGATGGCCGCGGCCATCGGCGTACTCCTGGTGATCATGGTGATCGCCCTGTCATGGCTCAGCCGCCGTCTGCTGGAGGTGCGCTGAGATGCGCCGGTTGATCCTGCTGGGGATGGGCGCGCTGGCGTTCCTGTTCCCCTTCTACTACATGTTCATCGGCTCGCTGCAGGCCGAGCCGGACACCTCCATGGCCGGCCTCGTGCCCTCGCCCGGCAAGCTGACGCTGGAGAACTACCGGGAGATCAACGAGGAGGTGAACCTCGCCACTTCCTTGCTGAACTCCGGCATCTTCACCGGAGCGGTCGTCGCCTGCACCGTCGTGTTCGGCGTGCTCGCCGGCTATGCATTGGCTCGCCTGCGCTTCCGCGGGCGCGGCACGATGTTCGCGATCCTCCTGCTCGTGCAGGTGGTCCCCTTCCAGCTGCTGCTCATCCCTCTCTACGTGCTGATCGTCCGCGGGTACGGCCTGGCCGACTCACACCTCGGCATGGTCCTGCCGTTCGCGATCAACTCCACGGCGGTCTTCGTCTTCCGGCAGTTCTTCCTCCAACTGCCCAAAGAGCTGTTCGACGCCGCGCACATCGACGGCGCCGGGGAACTGCGCCTGCTGTGGTCGGTGGCGCTGCCCCTCGTCCGCCCGGCACTGCTGACCGCCGTCCTGCTCACGTTCATCGGCCCGTGGAACGAGTTCCTGTGGCCCTTCCTCATCACCAAGCAGGCGGACATGCAGCCGCTGGCGGTCTCCCTGGCCAACTACATCAGCAACGTCGCCGCCCGAGCGGCCAACCCCTACGGCGCGGTGCTGGCGGGCGCCTGCGTCCTCGCCGCGCCCGTCATCGGGCTGTTCATCGCCTTTCAGCGTCATTTCGTCTCGACCAACATCGGAACAGGAGTCAAAGGGTGACCATCCCCTACACGATGACCCGCCTCGGCGTCGTCATGAGCCCACGCTCGGGAGATCCGCTCGAAGCCGAGGGAGTGCTCAACCCGGCCTCCGGCTGGACTCGCGAGGGACGGCTGTACCTGCTGCCGCGGCTGGTGGCCCGCGGCAACGTCTCCAGGGTGGGCCTGGCCGAGGTGGTCCTCGACGACGGGGTGCCGGTGGCGGTCGAGCGCCGCGGCGTCGTGCTCGCCCCCGACGCGGGTTGGGAACGCGGCCTGGCCAACGCCGGTGTCGAGGACCCCCGTACGACGTGGATGGCCCGCCTGGGGCGGTATGTGATGACCTACGTGGCGTACGGCCCGCTCGGTCCCAAACCGGCCTTGGCGGTCTCGGACGATCTCGTTCACTGGGAGCGCCTGGGGCCCCTCCAGTTCGCCTATGAGCCAGACCTGGACACCGACCTCAACCTGTTCCCCAACAAGGACGTCGTGTACTTCCCCGAGCCGGTCCCCGGCCCGCACGGCGAACCGTGCTACGCCCTCCTGCACCGGCCGATGTGGGACCTCGGCTGGATCCGCCCGGGCGAGGGCGTGCACCTGCCGGCCGGGATCGAGGATGAACGTCCCGGCATCTGGATCTCCTACATCCCCGCTCACGAGGTGGAGAAGGACATCACCGCCCTGGCGCGGCCACGCGGGCACCGCCTGGTCGCGCTGTCGCTCCATGACTGGGAGGAGCTGAAGATCGGCGCGGGGCCGGCACCGATAAGGGTGCCCGAAGGGTGGCTCCTCCTCCACCACGGTGTCTCGGGAAGCATCGAGGTCGCGTTCTCCCCGCAGCAGCAGAAAGTCAGGTACGCGGCCGGCGCGATGATCCTCGATCCCGCCGACCCGTCCCGCGTGCTGGACCGCACCACGGAGCCACTGCTGACACCCGAGGCCGCCGAGGAGCGGTCGGGCACCGTGCCGAACGTCGTGTTCCCCACGGCCATCGAGGAGATCGAGGGTGTGCACTACGTCTTCTACGGCATGGCAGACACCCGCATCGGCGTGGCGCGGCTGGACCGCACGGCATGACGGATTCCGCAGGCCACCGGATCCCATGGTGGCGGGATGCGGTCTGCTACGAGGTCTACCCGCGCTCCTTCCGCGACGGCAACGGTGACGGCATCGGCGACCTGCCTGGTATCACCCTGGAGCTGGAGCACCTCAAAACGCTGGGCGTGGACGCGGTCTGGATCACACCGTTCTACCCCTCTCCGCTCGCCGACGGCGGCTACGACATCGTCGACCACACCGCCGTGGCACCCGAGCTGGGCACGCTCGCGGACTTCGACGCCCTGGTGACCAGAGCGCACGGGCTCGGCCTCAAGGTGGTGATCGACCTGGTCCCCAACCACACCTCCAGCGCGCACCCGTGGTTTCGCCAGGCGCTGGCCGCCGCCCCGGGATCCGCCCCCAGGCGGCGGTACCTCTTCCGCCCCGGACGGGGCCGAGCGGCGCGGCACCACCCAACGACTGGCGCTCCGCCTTCGGCGGACCCGCCTGGACCAGGGTCCCCGGCCCGGCCGCGGAGCCCGGCGAGTGGTACCTCCACCTGCACGCACCGGAGCAGCCCGACCTGAACTGGCGGGAGCCGGAGGTCGTCGAGGAGTTCGACCGCATCATGCGCTTCTGGCTCGATCACGGCGTGGACGGCTTCCGCGTGGATGTGGCACACGCGCTGTTCAAGGATCCCGGCCTGCCGGATGCCAGCTCGGACCAGCACCAGGACGTCACGCGCAACCACCTGATGCCCTACTACGACCGGGAGGAGCTGCACCCCCTCTTCCGGCGGTGGCGCGCCCTGCTCGAAAGCCACCCGGCCCGCCCCGGCGCCGTGCCGCCCGAGGAGCGCCTGCTGGTCGCCGAGGCCGCCGTCTTCGATCCCGAACGGCTGGCCCGCTACGTCAGGCCCGGCGAGATGCACCAATGCTTCAACTTCGCCTTCCTGGAATGCCCATGGGACGGCAAGGCGATGCGCCGCGTCATCGAGGACTCCACCGCCGCCATGGCCGTCGCAGGCGCCCCTGTCACCTGGGTACTGTCCAGCCACGACGCGGTCCGCCCGGTGACCCGGTACGGCGGCGGCCCGACAGGCATACGCCGGGCCCGGGCCGCGGCCCTCCTGATGCTGGCACTGCCCGGAGCGGCCTACGTCTACCAAGGAGAAGAGCTGGGCCTCCCGCAAGTCGATTTGCCAGACGAACGGCTGCGCGATCCGCTGTGGGAGCGATCCGGACATACCAATCGCGGCCGGGACGGTTGCCGGATCCCCATGCCGTGGCGGGGTAGTCGCGCGCCGTATGGATTCAGCGACGCCGCACCCGAGGACTGCTGGCTTCCCCCGCCGGAGGGCTGGGCGGCGCATACCGTGGCGGCGCAGTACGACGATCCCGCCTCGATGCTGACGCTCTACCGGACCGCACTCCGCATCCGCCGGGAACACCGCCCGGCGAATCACCGGACGCCGCCGTTTCACGACGCCGGGTCGGCGGCCTCACCGAAGCTGTACGGACCGGACGACGGGTCGTGGTTCGGATTCGAGTGGGGAACCGGTCTGCGGTGCCTCGTGAACTTCGGCCACGGCCGGCTCCTCATGGAGGAGGACGCCGAGGTTCTTCTGCCCAGTGCCCCGATCGAAGGCCGGCTGATCCCTCCCGACACCACAGTGTGGGTGAAGGCCAAGCCATAGCAGCGGCGTTCTCATGCACTCGCACAGCTTGAGTATCGAGCTGGTTATCTCTGATCCTGGACGAGACCACACCCCGGATGGCTCGCTCGCCTGGTTGGAGATCTTCCATCCCCTGGCGCCGATGAGTGTCGATGAGTGTCGATGAGTAGTCGATGAGTAGTCGATGAGTAAGGAGAAGCGGAGCAGTGCTGTCCCTGAGGCCCGCGACGGCCGACGACGTCGAAGCCATCGCCACGATCTGGCATCGCGGTTGGGTTGACGGCCATCTCGGCCAGGTGCCCGAGGCCCTTTACCACCATCGCCGGCCTGCCGATTTCCGCGAACGGGTTCCGGCCCGGATCGGCGTGACCACGGTGGCCACGATCGACGCCGAGGTGGTTGGGTTCGTCACGGTCATCGACGACGAGATCGAACAGCTCTATGTGGCCGCGCCGGCTCGTGGAACCGGCGTCGCGGCGGCCCTCCTGCGGCACGGCGAGGAGACGATCGCCAGCCGATTCGGCCGGGCGTGGCTCGCCGTGGTCGCCGGCAACGCCCGCGCCCGCCGCTTCTACACCCGCCACGGCTGGCACGACGCTGGAGCGATCGACTACCTGGCGCAGACGGAGAGTGGAACGGTTCCGGTCCCTTCACGCCGCTATGAGAAGGACCTGACGACGGCTCGGGAGAGCCGGTGACATCCAGTGCCGGCCGATGAGTTCAAGGCAGGTCTGGAGCGGCAGTGGACTCGGCGGCTCCGTGGGCCGGGCGGTCGAGACCTCCACCGGTCAGGGTGCTCTGGCCGCTGAGGGGGATGCGGGCTTGCAGTTCGAATCGGCCGTCGCCTTGGTGCCTGGCGGTGAGTGTGCCGCCGAGCACGGCGACGCGGTCGGCCATGTTGCGGATGCCGCTGCCGTGGTGATCGGCCTGTGCCGGTGCGGTCGCTCCGTCGTTGGTCATGTGCAGGAAGACCTCGGCCTGGTTGCGGCGGATGGTGATGTCGCAGCGGGTGCCGGTACTGTGCCGGAGCACGTTGGTGACGCCCTCGCGCAGCACGGTGGCCAGGACGGTGGCGACCGTGGCGGGCAGGTCGCCGTGGTCGAGGGTGATCCGCACCTGCAGGCCGGCGGCGGTCAGCAGGGATTCGGCGGTGCGGCACTCCTCGGGCAGGGACAGGGCGCGGTGGTCGCCGGCCACCGAGCGGACGTCGGCCAGGGCGTGGCGGCAGAGCTCCAGCACCTGGGCCAGCACGGTGCGGGCGCGGGCCGGGTCGCGTGGGATCAGCCGGTGGGCCAGGTCGCTCTTCAGGGTGATCGCCGACAGGCTCAGCCCGAGCAGGTCGTGCAGGTCCCGCGCGAATCGCAGCCGTTCTTCGGCCAGCGCGACCTCGGCCAGCCGTTGCCGGGCGGCCCGCAGCTGGCGCACCGTGCGCGCCATCCGGGTCAGGCCGTAGACGACCAGGCCGATGTCGATCGTGATCAGGATTTGCGCGATGTCTCCGGTGAGCAGCCTGCTGCCGGCGAATTCGGCCTGCGCCCAGGCGACGGTGATCGCGACCGCGCCGAACACGCTCCAGCCGATGGCGGGCCGCAGCACCAGCAGTGCGCTGCCGGCCAGGAAGCCCTGCAATCCGGCCCAGGGTGCGTGGAGTTGCGCCATCGGCAGGTAGACCACGACGGCTTGCAGGCCCAGCAGCAGGTAGGTCACCGGCGGGCGGGGTGGGAGGCCGGGCCGGCTGAAGCAGGCCAGCTGCAGTGCCAGCGCGGCCAGCAGGTATCCGGTGGCCAGGCCGATCTCCCGGAGCTCCTGGGTTCCGTACAGCGGGCGCAGCACAGCCTGCACGAACAGTCCGACGAGGACGGCGGCGAGAAGCGCGCCGGCGAGTTTGGTCGCGATGTGAGGGATGGACGCGCCAGGCTCGTCAACGACGTCTCCGGCGGGGCGTTGCATGGGCCTTGCGCGCATCGGAAGCACCACGTGCAGGCGGAACCGTCCATCGGCGGCCACCCCGGCGCTGAGCTCGCCCTCCACCTTCGACACCAACGCGGAGAGGGCATCGAGGCCGCCACCCGCGCCCGCCGGCACGGCACCCGCCCCGTTGCCGAGGATCTCGACCGAGACCTCGTCGCCCTGCAGCTGCAGGACGATCTCGCAACGTCCCGTCTCATGATGTCGCAGCATGGAGGCGACACCTTCGCGCAGAACGGCGGAGAGAGCTCCCCGCGTGTTCGGCGCGAGCTCACGGTAGTCGAGGTCCGTGCGCAGTTCGACCTGGGACGACGCGAGCATCGACGCGAGCGTCCCCGTCTCGTCGTCGAGAGGGATCTCCCGGTACGCCCGGGCGATCGACCGCACATCGGTCAGGGCTCGCCGGGATGTCTCCAGCATCCCCGAAAGCTCCTGCTCGGCCCGCACCGGGTCGCCCGGCAGCAGCCGCAGGGCCAGCGCCCCCTTCAGGGCGATCGCCGACAGGCTCCGCCCGAGCAGATCGTGCAGGTCTCGGGCGAGTCGTAGCCGCTCGTGGGCGACCGCGGTGTTCGCCAGCTCATGGCGGGCCTCGTACAGCGCGGTGACAAGATGGGCCAGACGGATCAGCCCATAGACGGCCAGACCGGCCGTCGCCGTGTTCACCACGATGTAGGCGGTGTCGAGCAACGCGCCATTGATCAGGAACTGCAGGAATCCTGTGCTCGCCACCACACCGGCGTACGCGAGCCAGGCCACCCGCAGCGGGAGAACCAGCAGCACGCTGCCCGCCAGGAAGGAAGGCTGGCTGACCCAGGACTGCCCGAACAGGAGCAGCGGAAGGTAGGACAGGCATGCCTGCGCCGCGAGCGCGACGTAGGACGCGGGCGAGTGCAGATCCGTGCCCGGCCGGCCGAAGTAGAAGTACTGCAGGCCCAGCAGACCGGCCAGGAGCGCGACGGCCAGCAGGATCCCGCCGATGCCGGCGCCAGAGTGGAGCACCCACATCAGCGCGATCCCGGCGAAGCCGCAGAACACCGCGGCGACGATCGCTCTGGCCAGCGCGGGCGCCATGAGCGCTCCGCGGTCGTCGGCGTAGGCGTCGTCATCCTTGGAACGGCGTGGGATCCCGATCAGGTCCATCCGGTCACCGGCCGAGATCTCATGCCCGCCGCTGGGAACACTGCCGCGGCATGTCGCTGGGTCGTGCTGTCGTGCCTGGTCAGACGCTTGTCGTGGGGGTGTCGCCGCGGTCTTGACCCTGGCTTGATCGATGCGCGCCGGCCTGCCGGCCGTGGGCAGCGGTGCGGGATGGACACACGCGCGGATCCGGCCCATGGGATGGCGCCACGCCGGATCCGCAGGACTCGCCTCATTGGCCTGTCAACGACGATCGAGTTCGACACCGCCCACGGACGGGCCAGCTCGAAGCCGTCAGCTGGGGCTCTTGAACTGGAAGTACACGCGGCCGTCGAGGTGCCAGCCCGGCTCCTTGACCAGGATGCTGTCCTTGTGCGCCTCGGTGGCCAGTCGCCACCTGCTGTTGCTGGAAAGGCGCCAGATCTGCACGTCACCGCCGGCTTCCCGGCTGGCTGGCGCGTAGCCGAGCCGGCCCTCGTAGCGGAACTGGCCGGAGGCCACCAGTTTGTCGCGTTCGGATTCCTGCGTGGAGACGATGTACGAGGCCTTCTTCAGCCACCGCAGCCGGTACAGCGGCTTGCCGCCGGGGAAGGGCGCGCTGGAGATGTAGTACATCGGGGTCTGAGTGAGCCGCCACCCGTAGGAGAGGGCCCGCTGCTTCTCCGTCTCGTTCGCGGTGTAGAAGTAGCCGCCGTCGTTGGTGACGAACTCGGAGACCTTGACGCGGACGGCCGTTCTCGTACCCGCGGCAGATTCGGGTTCCGCGGCGGCAGACGCCGGGCCGGCGGTGCCGGACAGCAGCGTGGCGGCCACCGCCAACGCGAACCCGAGAGTCATCCTGTGGCGTACGGACGTCATCGAAGTCATCATGCGGAAATATGCCCTTTCAGATGGGAAGGCGGCGCGCCCTGCGTGGAAGACCTCGGCAGGTAAGGCCGAAGTCCGCTCCACGCCCGGCTCTCCGGGGCGCACACGGTCTAGACCCTGGCTTTCGAAACAGGGAAATGTCCAGGTCGGCAACAGGGCATTCACCGGACATATGCCACCCCGTCCGTGCCCGTCACGGCACACGGTCGGTGGCGGATCATGGAAGTGATGGACACCGAGCCCAGGCGGCTGTGACAGATCGGCGTCAGATCGGCTTCAGCTCGCGGCGAGGTGGGTGCGGATGCTCGCCATGTCGACTCCGTCCTCGTCCATCCGCTCGATGCCCAGCGAGGTCAGCAGGGTCAGGGCCTGGGTCCAATGATGGCGGGCCCGGGCGGGCTCGCCGAGCGCGGCGTAGGCGTGGGCGAGGCCGTCGTGGGCGCGGGCCTGGTCGCTTGCCTGGCAAAGCTCCGTGGCCAGGCCGAGCGCCTGGCGGTGGCTGTCGAGCGCCTCTTCGTAGCGGCCACGGTCGTGGTGCAGGCGGCCCATGCCGTAGACGGCCTCGAACTGCCAGTTGCGGTTGCCGATCTCGCGCGCGAGGCAGGCGACCTGCCGGTAGCAGTCGCCGGCCTGCTCATGCCGTCTCTGGAGGCGGTGTACGTGGCCGAGCGCGTTGCGGCTGCTGAGCTCGCCCACCCGGTGCTCGGTGTCCCTGGCCAGGCTCAGGGATTGGGTGAAGAACTCGGCGGCCGACGTGAGCTCGCCCTGCCGGAGATGGATGTAGCCGAGGCCGATCAGCGCACGCAGTTCGGCGGTGCGGTGGCCGATCTCCCGGGCGATACGCAGCGCCTCCGTGAGGTACGTGGCGCCCTGCCGGTTCTCGCCCATCGCCCGGTGAACGTTGCCGGAGATGATCAGCGCGTCCAGCTCGCCGGTGCGGTGGCCGATCTCCCGGGCGATCCGCAGCGCCTCCGCGACGTCGGCGGCGGCCAGACCGCGCTGTTCGCGGCCGATGTGGGTGGCGGCGAGGCTGTTGAGCGCGCGGAGCTCGCCGGAGCGGTGGCCGATGGCGCGGGCGATGTCCAGGGCCAGTGTGCCGTCCTCGACGGCCTGGTCGTAGCGGCCTTGGATACGGCGGATCTCGACGAGTCCCAGCAGCGCCTCCATCTCGCTCGTCCGATCCGCGGCGGCGCGGGCGGCGGACAGCGCCCGCGTGTGGAGGGTCTCGGCTTCGGCGTAGCGGCCGCGGGTGCGCAGGCACCGGTGCAAGGTGGTGGACAGGTGCTGGACGTGTCCGGGGAAGCCGTGCTCGGCGGCGTGCTGGGCGAGGGAGAGCAGGTTGGCCAGCTCCGCGTCCAGCCACGCGGCGGCCGCCGCCGCGTCGGGCATGGAGCCGGTGCCGGAGCGCGGGCGCGTGTCCGCTTCGTAGGGGTAGAGGCGGTCCATCGCCGTTGAGGCGGCCTGGCCGTAGTGGTCCAGGAGCCGGGCCAGCGCGGCGCGCCGGTCCGCTTCCGGCTCCTCCTCGATGGCCGTCGCGGCGGCGTGGGCGCGGATCAGGTCGTGGAAGCGGTACCGCCCGGCCACCGGTTCCTGCAGCAGATGCGCCTCCAGCAACCGGTCCAGGAACAGGTCGGTCCGAGCCACGGTGGCGCCCAGCAGCGCGGCGGCCGCGTCGCGCGGGATGTCCGCGCCGGCGTGCAGCCCCAGGAGCCGGTAGGCCCGCCGCTCGGCAGGGGCCAGCTCCTGGTAGGACATGTTGAGCGCGGCGGTGACGCTCCGCTGTCCGGCGCGCAGCTCGCTCAGCAGTCTCCGCTGTTCCTCCAGCCGCTCCAGCAGGTGTGCCACGCTCCAGGCAGGGTGGGCCTTGAGCCGGGCCGCGGCCAGGCGGATCGCCAGCGGCAGCAGTCCGCAGCGCCGTACCACCTCGGCCAGCGCCCCATGCGGCGCGTCCGCGACCCGTTCCTGCCCGGCGGTGCCGGTGAACAGCGCGATCGCGTCCGCGAGCGGCAGGATGTCCACCGACACCAGGCGGGCGTCGTCCAGGCCGACCAGCCGCCGGCGGCTGGTGACCAGTACCAGGCAGCTTCCCGCCCCCGGCAGCAGCGGTCGCACCTGCGCCTCGTCCGTGGCGTTGTCCAGAACGATCAGCATCTTCCGGCTGGCGAGCAGGCTGCGATACAGCGCCGCCCGGTCGTCGAGATGCTGGGGAATCGACTCGCCGGGGACGCCCAGCACCTCCAGGACGCGGGCCAGCGCGTCGGCCGGATCCGCCGCGGCCATGCCCTCGGTGTAGCCCTGCAGGTCGACGAACAGGTCGCCGTCGGGAAAGCGGGAGGCCAGCCGGTGCGCGGCATGGACGGCCAGCGCGGTCTTGCCGACCCCCGCCATGCCGTCGATGGCGATGATCTGAATCGTGCCCGCGTCGCCGGTCTCGGTCAGCATGGACAGTTCCCGTCCCCGGCCCACGAACGCGGCCACATCCGTCGGCAGTTGCCGGGGCGTCGTCCGCGTCGGACGAGAGGGTTCCGGGTTCGTGCTCAGCGCGCGCGTCAGGGTCTCCACCTCCGCGGCGTTCAGGTCGAGCGCTTCGGCCAGCGCCCGCACCGATGCGCTACGCGCCCGCCGCAGCTCACCGGACTCCAACCGGCGGATGGTGCGGACGTTGAGCCCCGTCCGCGCGGCCAGCTGCTCCTGGGTCAGCAGCGCACGCTCACGCCACATTCGCAACGACGCGCCCCGCGTCGACTCCTTCGCCGGCGGATCCTCCCGAGCACCGGCTTGCCCATCTGGTGGCATGAGGCACAGCTCCCGTGTTCCCCGAGGATACGGAAAATCATGTCATACACCCCGCCAACGTCGGAGAACGCGCGGGACGTGGCGGCGGAGGCGGCGTCAGCGCATGGGGTAGGCGAAGACGCGCTCCCCGCGGGCGACTCTGCGGACGGCGTCGATGAGACCGTCGGCCGGGCCGTCCTTGAGCATGAACCCGGACGCCCCGGCGGCCAGCGCACGGTCCACGTTGTCCGGCCCGGCGAGGCCGGTCACGATCAGGACGCGGCAGGCGGGCAGCCGCCGGTGCAGCTCGGCGGCTGCGGTGAGCCCGTCCACGACGGGCAGATCGATGTCCACCACGGCCACGTCGGGGCGATGCCGGAGCGCGGCGGACACGATGCGGTCGCCGGAGGCGACCTGGGCGACCACCTCCAGGTCGTCCTCCAGTTCCAGGAGAGCGACCAGCGTGTCGCGTACAACGTCGATGTCCTCGGCGATCAGGACCGTGGTGCTCATTGCCTCAGTCTCGGCATCGCCGCGCGCCGCCCGCCAGTGCTCCCGGCATCGGCTCGCCGTGCATGTTGCACCGCTTCGGGCATGCAGAATGCGGCGGGACCGCCGACGGCCGGGCTCACAGCCAGCCGGCCTCGCGGGCGATGCGGGCCGCGTCCACGCGGTTGCGGGCGCCCAGCTTGGTGACCGCCGAGGCCAGGTAGTTGCGCACCGTTCCATAGGACAGATGCATGGCCGCCGCGATCTCGCTTGCGGAGGCGCCGGCCGCATGGCGCTTGAGCACCTCGCTCTCGCGTGGCGAGAGCGGATTGCGGCCGGTCTCCAGCGCGGCCACCGCCAGCTTCGGGTCGAACACGCGGCCACCCGACGCGATCTGGCGTATCGCCGCGACCAGCTCGTCCGACGGCGCGTCCTTGAGCATGAACCCGGACACGTGCGCGGCGAGCGCGCGGTGCAGGTGACCGGGCTGGCCCAGGCCGGTCAGGATCAGGACGCGGCAGGCGGGCAGCCGCCGGTGCAGCTCGGCGGCTGCGGTGAGCCCGTCCACGACCGGCAGGTCGATGTCCACCACGGCCACGTCGGGGCGGTGCTCCAGCGCCTCGGGCACGATGCGGTCGCCGGAGGCCACTTCGGCGACCACTTCCAGGTCGTCCTCGAGGCCGAGAACGGCCACCAGCGTGTCGCGCAGGATGCGCATGTCCTCGGCGACCAGAACGCGAACCACCTGCTGCCTCCTCAGCGACGCGGGCGACGGCGCGCCGGATCCAGCGAGTATACGGTCGGCCCAGGTCACCGAGACTTCTCGCCGCCGAGGGGGTCATACGGCCGAAGCCGCCGTCCACCCCCGGGCCGGGGTGGACGGCGGCGCGGACAGCCGGGGGCCGCGGCTCACGAGCGGCGGGCGCGCGCCCGCCGTAGCAGGAGGAGGGCGGCGCCCAGCCCGGCCACCCCGGCCAGACCGAGGAGGACCGGGCGCGCGGTGGGCGTCCACGGCCACCGCGGGCCGGAAAGCTCGAGCTCGGCGGCGGAGTATTCGAGGATCTTGGCGGTCCACCGCGCCGTGGGCACGTCCATGGTCCGGGCCATCTCCCGCAGCGACTCGTCGAACGCGAAACCCGGCTGCCGGTGCAGGTAGGTCACGGGTACGCCGGCGCGCCGACCGGCGGCGGCGACGCCGGGATCGGGAGCGGCCGCCGCGACCGCGCCGGGCACCAGCAGCCGGTCGACCTGGCCGGCAGCGTCCCGGTTCAGGTCGGCCCGCGGTACGAAGGTCAGGCCGTGGCGGGAGCGGATGCTGCCCGCGCCGGCCGTGACCGCGAGGGTCCGGGCGGACTTGACCTCGCCGTACGGAGCGAACGCCGCGGCCAGCTCCAGCTCGCCCACGCCGTCGGTGAGCACCACGCCCACGGTGGTGGCGTCGGCGCGGAAGCCGATGTTGAGCACGTGCAGGACGGCGTCGGCCGGGGTGAGCCGTGACAGGGGCAGGGGCGCGGCGGTCCCGGGGGAGTAGTACCGCCACCCGACGGCCCGGGCGGCCGCGGCGGCGGCGTCGCGGCCCACCAGCCGCTCGATCACCCGCAGGGTCCCGTCGATCGAGGACAGCAGCCCGCCGGTGGTGATCACGTCGCCGCCGTCCAGGTAGCGGGTCCCGCGCCGCCAGTTCACCCGGGGGTAGTCCTGCTGGAGCCCGGAGAGCCGGTACCAGTGCGAGGTCGCGTCGCGGCCGTCGAGCAGGCCGGCCTTGGCGAGCAGCCGGGCGCCGGTGCACACGCTCACCATCAGCCCGTCGCCGGGCGCGGTCTCCCGCAGCCATGAGGTCACCTGGGCGTCGCCGGTCTCGTCGGCCGGCATCTCCGGCACGATGACGACGTCCGGCGTCGCACCTCCCAGCCGCTGCCGCAACTCGGCGAAGCTGAGATCGGGGATCAGGTCCAGCCCGCCGAGCAGGGTCGCCGGGCGACGTTCCGGCGCCACCGTGTAGACGTTGAACGCTCCGGTGGTGGCCAGGACCTCGTAGGGGGCGAGCGTGTCGGCGACGTTCGCGCCGTGGTTGCCGACGAGGACCACGGCGGTGGGTTTGGCGGGGTCGTGCGCCGGCGGCGTCGCCGCCACGCCGGGCGCGACCTCCGGCCGGGCGTACCGGCTGGCCTCGTACGAGGTCGAACCCGTCGCAAAGGCGACGCCCGGGAGCAGCAGGAAGGCGACCGCAATGGCCGCGCCGCGCCCGAGTGTCCGCATGGCGCGCCCGCTCCGGCCGTGGGCCGCGTGCGCCATGTACTCGTTCCGGCGGCGCAGCATGACGGCCAGCATGGCCGGGAACATCACCACGTGCTCCAGCGTCATCGCCGTCCCGGCGCCCAGCACGTCCAGCCACACCAGCGGAACCAAGACGATCGCGGGCGCCAGCATGACGGCGCCCATCTCCAGGGTGCCGGCCCAGCCGTGGCGCCGGACCCGCATCCAGGCGCACATGGCCACCGTCATGGTCAGTCCCATCTCCAGGATGGTCAGCGCCGGGTACCGCTCCATGGAGTACGGCACGCCCGCCATCCCCAGGACCATGCGCAGCGCCCCGCCGAGCACGACCATGCCGGCCAGCATCGCCACGACCATCTCCAGGTAGTGCCGCGCGAAGCGCTGCCACCTCCGGCGGCTGCCGGCGCGCTGGGGGGCGGCGGGCTGCTCCATGGGGATCCGCCGCTCGGTGGCTCGCATGGTGACCTCCGGGAGGCCGGCCGGACCGGGGTCCGGGATGTACCGCATTGACGTGTCGAGTCTCCTTTGACCTGCGGTGACGCGACCAGTGCCGCCGGCACGACCTCATCGTGAGGTTCGCATGGGTCCGGGTGTGCAGATTGCACGTGAAACATGGAGCGGATATTTATAAACGTTCATTCATTTATGATGGGGGCATGCTCAGCGAACAACGTCCCCTCGCCGGCAAGGTCGCCCTCGTCGCCGGCGCCACCCGCGGCTGCGGCCGCGCCACCGCCATCGAGCTCGGAGCGCTCGGCGCCACCGTCTACGGCACCGGCCGCTCCACGCGGTCCGGACGCTCTCCCATGAATCGCCCCGAGACGATCGAGGACACGGCCGAGCTCGTCACGGCCGCCGGCGGCGAAGGCATCGCCGTCCGCTGCGACCACACCGACGCCGGCGACGTCGCCAAGCTCGTGGATCGCATCCGCGACGACCACGGGCGGCTGGACATCCTGGTCAATGACATATGGGGCGGAGACCCGTTCCTGCAGTGGGACAAGCCGGTGTGGGAGCACCCGCTCGACGTGACGCTCGGCGTCCTGCGCAACGGGATCGAGACGCACCTGATCACGAGCCACCTCGCGATCCCCCTCATGCTGGAGGGGACGGGTGGCCTGGTGATCGAGGTGGGTGACGGCAAGGGCGATGTGCCCTACCGCGCGAACATGTCCTACGACCTCGTCAAGGCGGCGGTCGTCCGGATGGGCCTGGGCCTGGCGCACGAGCTCAAGCCGTACGGCGTGACGGCCCTGACCGTCACGCCCGGCTGGCTGCGGTCGGAGTCGATGCTCGACTACTTCGGCGTCACCGAGGACACATGGCGCGAGCGGGCCCAGAGCGTCCCGTACTTCGAGCACTCCGAGACGCCGCACCTGCTCGCCCGCGGGATCGCCGCGCTGGCGGCCGACCCCGGCCGGGATCGGTTCAGCGGCAGGTGCCTGGGATCGTGGGAGCTCATGCGCGAGTACGACCTTCAGGACGCCGACGGCACCCGGCCCGACTGGGGCGCCGTCGATCTCGAGGCCCGCCGGTGGACCCTGACCAGCGGCATGCCCGCCCCCATGTGATGCCGCGCCCACGGACCGTCAGTGACGAGGCGATCCTCGACGCCGTCCGCGACCTCGCCCACCGCATCGGCCCGGCGCGCTTGACCTTCGCCGCGGTCGCCGCGGAGGTGGGGCTGTCGGCCGCGACGCTCGTCCAGCGCTTCGGGACCAAGCGCGACCTCCTGCTCGCGGCCGACAAGCGGAGCGTCGACCTCTGGGTCGACGCCCTGGACCGCTCGACGGCCACCTCGCCGCTCGCGCGTATCGTCGAGGGCCTCGTCCATGCCGTCGGCAGCGTCGCCACGCCGGAGCTGATGGCCAATTCGGTCGCGATGCTCCAGCTCGACCTCGCCGATCCCGACTTCCACGCCGAGACGCTCCGCGGAGCACGAGAGGTCCGCGCCCGCGTCGAGCGTGACCTGAGCGCCGCGCTCGATGTGGGCGAGCTGCGCGCCGGCACCGACGTGGCGACGCTCGCGACGCTCGTCGAGACCACGTACCACGGCGCCATGATCGGCTGGGCGATCCACCGCGAGGGCACGCTCGCCGACTGGATGCGTGAGCAGGTCGAGGCCGTGCTCGCACCGCACCGGCCCGCCGGTTGGCGACACCCAGGTCGATCGGGAGACGACGTCGGCGGCGACCGGAAGTGACGCATGGGCGCCGCCTATGGCTTGCGGCCCACCCCGCCCACGATCACCCATGGCAGAGCCGGCAGGTCGGCCTGCGGTGCCCGCCAGCTCCGCACGTCGGTGAGGCCGGGCTCGACCAGCTCGAAGTCGCCGAAGAAGGCGGCGATGTCCGAGCGCTTGCGCGGCGTCAGCGGGCTGCCCGCCAGCCGGAACCCCTGCTTGGCCGTCGCCATGACATGCTCGGGGGACTCGTCGGCCGTGTGCGAGATGAGCAGGTGGCTGCCCGGCGCCAGTGCCCGCCGGTACTCGGCCAGGATCGCTCCCGGGTCCTCCTCGTCGGACACGAAGTGCAGGATCGCGGCCATGAGCACCGCCACCGGCTGCTCGAAGTCGAGCAGCCCACGGGTGATCGGGTTGTCGAGCACGTCGCGCGGCCTGCGCAGGTCCGCCTCCACCACCTTGACGTCGTCATCGGTGGCCAGCAGTGCCCTGGCGTGGATCACCACCATGGGATCGTGGTCGACGTAGACGACCCGGACTCCGGGCGCGCAGGCCTGGGCCACCTCGTGCACGTTCTGCTGGGTGGGCAGCCCGGTGCCGATGTCGAGGAACTGGCGGATGCCGGCCTCTTCCACCAGATAGCGGACAGCGCGCCCGAGGAAGGCCCGGTTGTCGCGGGCGGTCTGCGACGCCTGCGGGTTCTGCGCCAGCATGGCCTCGGCGGCCTGGCGGTCGGCCTCGAAGTTGTCCTTGCCGCCCAGCATGTAGTCGTAGATGCGGGCTCCGTTGGGGATGCCGGTGTTCACTCCGGGTACGGCAGAGCGCCCATTTTCCTGCACAATTTCCCCTGATTCGTATTTGTGTATCTACGTAGGCAACTCTGCCAGACATCCGGCGCCAAGTGATCACCTGGTTGGCCGGCGGTGAGCGTTCAGGCCATGCGGGCGTCGTACTCCTCGCGATTGGCGAGCACCTCGTCCATGTGCGCCTCGGCCCACGCCTTGATGCCGTACATCACCTGGTGGAGCGAGCGCCCGAGGTCGGTCAGCTCGTACGTGACCGTGACCGGCACCGTCGGCGTCACGGTGCGGGTGATCAGCCCGTCGCGCTCAAGGGAGCGCAGCGTCTGGGTGAGCATCTTCTGGCTGACCCCGGCCAGCCTGCGGGACAGCTCGGAGTAGCGCATCGACCGCGGCTCACCGGCGCAGCCGCCTCCCGACGGGTGCGGGCCGTCGCTGCCGAGCGCGGCCAGGATCAGCGCGACCCACTTGTCGGAGATCCGGTCGAGCAACTGGCGGCTTGGGCAGTTCGCCAGGAAAGCGTCGTAGTCCACCTTCGCTTGTGCCCGTCTCTGGGCTGCCGTCCTCGTTGGCATCGACCGCTCCTTCCTACCAGGGAGCAACTTACGCACTTCGAAGTGCGTACTTCCCACTGGAGAGCTACCTGTCCATAGTGATGCATGTCTCCGTTGAACACAAGCAACGAGGAGCGAAACCGTGAGCATCCCTACTTTCCGCATGGCCGCCGTCCGCACCCCGAGCGGACCCGACTCGATTGAGATCGTCGACGTCCCCGTCGTCGAGCCCGGGCCCGGCGAGGTCCGGGTGAGGATCGCCGCCGCGCCGGTCAACCCCGTCGACCTCGCGGTCGCCCGCGGCCTCTTCCACGCCATGGGGCTGGTCAACCAGCCCGAGCGCACCGGCCTGGGCTGGGACTTCGCCGGGACCGTCGTCGCCGCCGGCCCAGGCGTGGACCTGGCGCCCGGCGCCCGGGTCGCCGGCCTCGTGGACGGCTTCGACCGCGACTTCGGCACCTACGCCGAACAGCTCGTCGTGCGCGCCTGCGACGTCGCCGTCGTTCCCGACGGGCTGGACCTGACCGCGGCGTCGACGGTGCCGCTCAACGGGCTGGCCGCCGCCCAGATCGTCGATCTCCTCGGTGACGCGCCGAGCGACGGCGACCGGCTGCTGGTGACCGGGGCGGCCGGCGCGGTCGGGGGGTACGTCGTCTCGCTCGCGCGGGATCGCGGCTGGCAGGTGACCGGTCTGGCCAGAGCCGAGGACGAGGAGTTCGTCCGCGGTCTCGGTGCGGAGTTCACCACGCACGCGGAGCCCGGCTGGGACGCGGTCGCCGACGGCGCGGCACTGCAGGAGCAGGGCCTCGCCCTGGTCCGCGACGGCGGGATCTTCGTCGGCGTCCAGCCGAGCGCCAAGCCGGCCGCGGAGCGGGGGATCACCGTGCAGGTCGTCGTCACACGTCCCGACGGTGCTCGGCTGGGCGGCCTGCTCGCCCGCGCCGCGGCCGGCGAGCTGCCGACCCGGGTGCACGCCGTCATGCCGCTGGACCGGGTCGCCGAGGCCCACCGGGCCATGGCCAAGGGCGGGGTGCGCGGCCGCTACGTGCTCAAGCCCTGACCGCCTCGCCGACTTCAGCATTCACCGACACGCCCTATAGCAACGAATGGAACGAGCATGATCTGGACAGCCGGCTTCCGCTCCGCGGTGATCAGTCCCTACGAGCGGATCCAGTTCACCGAACCGCGCGGCTTCGCCGACCAGACGGTGCGTCAGGTGCTCCACATGGCCGGCGGCGGAGAACGCCTCCGCGTACGCCTGACGAACCGTTACGGTCGCACCCCCTTGACCATCGCCGCCGCGAGGGCCGCCACCGAGCACGGGCAGGCCGCCCTCACCTTCGACGGCGCCGAAAGGCTCACCATCCCGCCGGGACGAGAGGCCGTGAGCGATCCGGTCGATCTGCCCGTCGCCCGCGGCGCCGACCTGGTCCTCAGCCTCTATCTCCCGGAGGAGACAGGGCCGGCCACCTATTCCCACAGGCCCATGGAGGTCGCTCACATAGCCCGCAGCAACCACGTCGCGTCTCCCGCGCTCCCTGACGCCGAGCAGGTTGAAGCCAGATTCTACGTCTCGGGCGTCGACGTGCTCGTCCCGGACGGCACCGCGATCGCCGTGGCGTTCGGCGACTCCTGGTTCGAAGGGGTCGGCTCCACGACCGGCGCGAACAACCGCTCCGTGGACTTCCTCAACCGGCGCCTCACGCGGGGATGGGTCGTGAACCAGGGCATCGCCGGAAACCGCCTGCTGCGGGACGAGGTCGGCGAGCACGCGCTGGCGCGCTTCGACCGCGACGTCCTCTCGGTTCCCGGCGTGACCCACGTCCTGGTGCACTTCGGCATCAACGACCTCGGCCTCCCCGGCATGTCCGGCGAGCCTCCGGTCACCTCCGACGCCCTCATCGAGGGCTTCAAGGCCCTGGCCCACCGCGCCCACGAGGCCGGCCTGAGGATTCTCGCCGCCACCATCGGCCCCTTCGCGGGCGCCGCCTACCCCGGGGTCAGCACCCCCGAGGGCCTCGCCGCCCGGCGCGAGGTGAACGACTGGATCCGCACCACCGACACGTTCGACGCCGTCTTCGACGTGGCCCAGGCCGTCGAGAACCCCGAAGACCCCGACTACATTCACCCCGCCCTGGACAGCGGCGACGGCATGCACCTCAACGACAAAGGCGCCCAGGCCATGGCCGACGCCGTGAACCTGGAAACCCTCGCCCTGTAGAAACCTCGTCCTCGCCGCCTTTGCGACGGGTCCGAACGGCCGGGCCGAACCCCGGGCGATCAGGGCGAAGGGGCGGCTTCCAGCAGTCCGCCCAGCAATCCGTCGATCCCGGCCTTGATCGTCCGAGCGTCGCGGCGGCGGTGCGAGATGAGGTTCGCCGCCAGGGGCGCGAGCAGCGCGTCGGCCGTGAAAGCGGCGTCGAGGTCGGGTCGCGCCTGGCCGATCAGCATGCTCAGGTGCCGGTGGTAGGCGTCGTAGGCGCCGCCGAAGCGCGCGTACGGCCCCGCGGTCTCGGCCGCGAGAAGCAGCTCCAGCTGGGCGAGCGTGCGATCGACCAGCGCGTGGAGGAATGCGCGGACGCGGTCGGCGGGCGGGGCACCGGGGCCCAGGGGAGGCGGGCCCGAGATGAACGCCTCCTGGAAGTCGCGCTCCCGGGCGTCGATCAGCGCGTGCACCAGGCCGGAACGGTCGCCGAAGCGGCGGTAGAGGGTGCCGACGCCGACGCCGGAGGCCGCGGCGACGTCGGCCATCGTCAGCCCGTCGACGCCGCGCGTGGCCACGATGGCGCCCGCCGCGGCGAGGATCTTCGCCCGGTTCCTGACGGCGTCGGCCCGCTCCCGAGTCACGCGGCCAGCCTAGTGGCGTAGACAAGCGGAATGCGTTCCGGGTAACTTTATCCGGAACGCATTCCGCCTGAGGGGGATCCATGGGACAGCTGGACGGCAAGGCCGCTCTGGTCACCGGCGGCAGCCGCGGCATCGGCGCCGCGATCGCGAGGGGCCTGGCGCGCGAGGGCGCCAACGTCGCGATCACCTACGCCCGGGCCGAGGATCGCGCCAAGGCCGTGGCCGGCGAACTGACCGCCATGGGAGTCCGGGCGCTTGCCGTACCCGCCGAGGCCGGCGACGTGGACGCGCTGCGGGAGGCGGTACGGCAGGCCGCGACCGCCTTCGGCGGGCTGGACATCCTGGTGAACAACGCGGGCGTCGCGCCCTACGGCCCCTTCGAGGACGTCACGGTCGAGGAACTCGACCGCACCATGGCGATCCACGCGCGTGCGGCCTTCGTGCTGTCCCAGGCGGCAGTGTCTGTCATGCGGCCCGGTGGGCGGATCGTCAGCATCGGTAGCAGCTTGGTCGAACGCGTGCCGTACCCCGGCTGGACGCTGTATGCGATGAGCAAGGCGGCGCTGGTCGGGCTGACCAAGGGGCTCGCCAGAGACCTCGGCCCGCGCGGCATCACGGTCAACCTGGTGCATCCGGGGTCCACGGACACCGAGATGAACCCGGCGGACGGGCCGGACGCCGAGGAAGAGCGCCGCTACACCGCGCTCGGCAGGTACTGCGCTCCGGAGGACATCGCCGCGACCGTGGTCCACCTCGCAGGCGAGGGCGGTCGCAACATCACCGGCGCCTCACTGGTCGTCGACGCCGGCGCGGTGGCGTAGCGATGGCCTGGCTGCTGCTCCTCTCGGCGGCGCTCCTGGAGATCGTCTGGGCTCTGGCTCTGGAGCGATCGGCCGGCTTTACCCGGCCCTGGCCGGCGATCCTCGGCGTGTCCGCGGCGACCGCCAGCTTCGCCCTGCTGGCGCTGGCGCTCCGGGACCTGCCGGTGGGTACGGCGTATGCCGTATGGGTCGGGCTGGGCGCGGTCGGCGTCGCCTTGGCGGGCATTCTTGTGCTGGGGGAGAGCGCGACGCCGATGCGGCTCGCGTGCCTGGCGTTCATCGTTCTCGGCGTCGTCGGGCTTAGGCTCACGTGAGCGATACCTTCAGCGGGACACGATCTCGGCGCGTCTCCGCCTTGTGCGGACACTTCTGAGTGCGCTTCCCCGCGGAGCGTGGAGACCGGACCGGAAAGGTTTGGCCACGGTCGGGGACTTGTTCTCTGGACGGTTGCTCGGCAATGCCATGTCCGAGCAGCATGATACGGCCCCGGCCGGCGCCCTCCCGCGGCAGTGACTGCTACGAGGAAATGGAGCATCAGGCCGGCGCCGACTTCAGGATGGCGAACAAGGCGTGGAGGGCGGCCGGGTAGGCGCGGTCCGACGGGGCGGCGAAGCCGATGAGGAGGCCTTGGGGGGAGTCGGCGGGGTCGTGGTGGAGTTCGGTGAGGCCGCGGATCGCGACGCCGTGCCGGGCGCAGCGGTCCAGGATCTCGTGCTCGGCGGGGCCGGTGTCGGGGAGGGTGACCAGGATCTGCAGGCCTGCGGGGACGCCGCGGGCGGTGAGGCCGGGAACGGTGGCGATGCGGTCGAGCAGGAGCCGATGGCGACGGCGGTAGCGTGCCCGGGCGGCGCGGACGTGGCGGTCGTAGGCATAGGTCGTGAGCAGGTCGGCCAGGACCAGCTGGTGAAGGGTCTCGGTGTACTGGTCGGCCTCGTGCTTGGCACGTACGGCCTCCTCCACCAGGTGGGGCGGCAGGACCATCCAGGCCAGGCGCAAAGCCGGGGCCAGGGTTTTGGAGGCGGTGCCGCAGTAGACGACGTGGTCGGGGGCGAGTCCCTGGAGGGCGCCGACCGGTTGGCGGTCGTAGCGGAACTCGCCGTCGTAGTCGTCTTCGACGATCATGCCGCCGGTGGAGCGGGCCCAGCCGCATAGTGCCTGGCGGCGGCTCGGGTGAAGCGGTACGCCGGTCGGATAGTGGTGGGCGGGGGTGAGGAACGCCGCGCCGGCGTCGTGCGTCAGGAACTCGACCCGGGCGCCGTGGGAGTCCACCGGCAGAGGAAGGGCGGTGATCCCGGCGCGTTGGACGACCTGCCGGAAGCCATTGTGGCCGGGGTCCTCCATGGCTACGGCCGTGGCACCGCGCGCGGCCAGCACACCGGCGATCAGACTCATGCTCTGGTAGGAGCCGGAGGTGATCACGATCTGGTCGGCGGTCGCGGTCACGCCGCGGGCGCGAGCGAGGTAGCCGGCGAGCGCGTGCCGAAGCTCCATCCGGCCCTGCGGGTCCCCGGCGCCGAAGATCTCCGGTCGGGCGCCGGTGAGGACGCGGCGGGTCGAGGCGAGCCAGGCGCGGACGGGAAAGGCGCTGACGTCCGGGAGCCCCGGGCGAAGGTCGTGAGGGGGAGGAGGCGGTGGCGAGCCGGGCCGTACAGAGACCGGAGCACGCCCTGGCAACGCGGCCACCCTGGTGCCCGACCCCGGGCGCGTGGCCAGGAAGCCTTCCTCGACCAGCTGGTTGTAGGCGGCGGTGACGGTGCCCCGCGACAGGCCGAGTTCCTGAGCGAGGGCGCGCGTGGACGGCAGGAGCGTCCCGGCCGGAAGCCGTCCCTCCCCGATGGCCGCCCGCAGGGCGGACTCCAGGCCTGCCCGCCGCGCCGATGTCGGATCGACGTCGAGATGCAGGTCGCGCCCCGAACTGGACCAAAAAAGTGGCATGAAACCGGATCTTATCTCTGGTCCGGTCGCGACCTAGGCTCGGATCACGGCGACCCGGACACGCAGGCACGGCGAGCATGCCGGGGTGACGGACCTCTGTCCGCAGCCGCCGCCACATCGAAGGGACCACCGCGTTGATCGTGATCGCTCATCTCAGTGACACCCATGTCGACGGCGAGGCGCGCAGCATGGAGCGCACCGAGGCCGTCATGAAGTACCTCGACGATCTCCCCTATGACCTGGACGCCGTCGTGGTCACCGGCGACGTCGCCGACCACGCCCTGCCTACCGAGTACCAGAAGGCCCGCGCTCTCCTCTCCTCCCGGCACCCGGTCATGGTCTGCCCCGGCAACCACGACGACCGCGCGGCGTTCCGGCGATTCCTCCTCCACCAGCCGGAATCGACCGCGCCGATCAACCAGGCACGCCGGTTCGGCGACGCCGTCATCGCGCTGTGTGACTCCTCGGTGCCGGGCAAGGGCGAGGGCATGCTGGAGGAGGAGACTCTGACGTGGCTGGAGGACCTGCTGGACCAGACCCGTCGCTCGACGCCGGTCCTGGTCGGCTTCCACCACCCGCCGGCCCTGCTCCACGAACCCTTCATCGACGGCATCCGCCAGTTCGGAGCCGAACGGCTCGCCGCATTGGCGGACCGCCACCCCAACCTCAGGGCCTTCCTGTGCGGGCATGCCCATACGGCGGCGGCCACCACCTTCGCCGGACGGCCGCTGCTGGTGGCGCCGGGAGTCGTCTCCACGCTCCGTCTTCCCTGGGAACGCCGCGCGCACGCCGAAGACTACGTCCACCTCGATCAACCACCCGCGGTCGCCTTCCACATCCTCGATGACGGGGGCCGGCTGACCACGCACTACCGGAGCGTCATGACAGGCTGAAGATCCGGTTCGTCCACGCGGCCACTTCGTCCACGCGGCCACGCAGCTCAACGTCTCGAAAGGTTCGTGGGTCCAGACCGCTCCATAGCCCAAGCGCTCGGCCTCCTGGGCCACCCGCATGATCGCCTCCACCGAGGTATACGGGCCTGTGGCGTTGCCGGTGTTGCCGGTGTTGCCGCCCGGCCTCTCCCGTCTGACGTCACAACCGGGTATCGGGAACGGTCCCCTCCAGGAGCCGGAGCGCCTTCAACGCCATGGCCAGAGTCGGCCACTGTGTGGGGTCGTCGATGTCGACGGGAAGGAGCGCGCCGACACGGTTCAGCCGGTAGTAGAGCGACTGACGACGCATGTGGAGGCACTGCGCGGTGCGGGCCTTGGAGCCTCCGCAATCGAGGAACGCGGCCAGGGTCGCGACCAGTGCCGTGCCCCGCTGAGCGTCTTCGGCAAGGAGCGGCCCGAGTTGCTCGTCGACGAATCGTCGCAGCTCTGAACGGTCGCCATGGGCGTACAGCAACCGCTCGGCGGCCAGCTCCTGCGCTGAGGCGATGGCGTTGTCGTGGTGGAGCTGCTGCGCCAGCCGCAGCGTGAGCTGTGCCTGGCGCATGCTGTACGGCAGGTCCATGGCGTTGCGCGTGCCGGGGCCGATCGAGATGCAGGTCTCGGCGTGGGTTGATACGGCAGCCGTCAGTTTGGCGCGCGTATCGGAGCACAACTCTGCGGCGGTCGTCTCCTTCCCGCCGGCGATGACCGCGCAGGCGATGTCCTGCGACACGCCGACCACCCCCCGGCCGCAGGCACGCACGATCCCTTCCAGAAGGTTGACGGAGTTGGCGATCCTGGTGCGGTCGACGACCAGGCATGTATAGGGGTGGCCGGACAGCGGCAAGCCGCTGGCGCGCAGCCGGTCCTGCAGGACGTGCTCCTCGACATGCTGCCCTTCCAGCAGCTGCCCGACGAGGAGCTGCCGTAGTCGCAGCGAGCTGGCGGCGCCCGGCTGGTGCCGGACGAGGGCGAGCGCGAGCACGGCCGGTGCCCGTTCGAGAAGGGCTTCGAGGAGCAGTTCGGGAACGGCGGCCGTGCCGATGGTGAGATAGCCCCATGTCGTCGCCTCCACCATGATCGGGGCGGTGACCGTACCTGTGGATCGGTCCTCCGGCACAGGGCCGGCGGAGGCGACGAGGCGGTTGTAGCCGTCATGGAGCGTGATCCAGCTTCCCGCCAGGGTGCGAATCCGCTCGACGATCTCCGGGAGGGCGGCCCCTCGCGCAAGGGTCTCGGACAGGGTGCGCGAGATCTCGTCGGCATGGCGCAGTCTGGTGATGGAACGGTCGATGACCATGCTGTTGATGGCTTCGGCCACCTCGGTGAACCTGAGCACCGGTTGCAGGACCACCAGGGGGAGGTTGAACCGGCGTGCCTCGTCGGCCATGTCGTCGGGCACTTCGGTGAAGGGCCGGCCGATTTCGAACAGCAGCGCCGCGATTCCGCGTTGCGCGAGCTGCCGGACGTAGCGGCGGCGGCCCTTGCCGTCCACACCGACCAGGCCGACGCCGTTGGTCAGGAGCACCTCGTCGCCGCGGAGCAGGGGAGCGATCTCGTAGAGGTCGGCCGAGTGGACCCATCGCACCGGGCGATCGAGCCACCCTTCACCGCTCAGCAGTTGCGGGCTCGCCGCCTTGACCAGCGGATGATCGAGGACTTCAGCCAGCGTCACTGCCATAGGCACAGTGTCACACGCAGGCCGCGACTGCTTTGACAGTGTGTCCGTTGTCGCAGGTCCTTCTCGCTGCGCAGAGTGTCTTACATCACACGACCGACGAGGAGCGCCTCCAGATGAGCATCTCCGCAGAAGATCATGCTGCGGCCGGCGACGAGCGGAGCTGGCGAGGCGGTGCCGCGGCGATCGCTCTGCTGACATTCGCGGTGGACGCCGAGACACCGGTCCTGGCGGCCGGGCGGCGTTACGCGGAGCACGCGATGGCCATGTCGCACCAGGCATACGACCTGCGCAAAGGCCTGCCCCGCCTGCTGGGGATCCTGGACGAGTTCGGCATCAAGGCCACCTTCTTCGTGCCGGGGCTGGTCGCCGAACGGTGGCCTGAGCCTGTCACGCGGATCGCCGAGCGTGGACACGAGATCGCCCATCACAGTTACAGCCATCGCCCGTCGACAGGGCTGCGCCCTTCCGAGGAGCGCATGGAGTTCGAGCGCGGTCTGGAGGCGCTGGACCGTCTCGGCATCCGGCCCTCCGGCTACCGGTCTCCCATGTGGGCCGCCACGTGGCGATCCGCCGGGCTGGCGCGGGAGTTCGGGCTTTCCTACGACACCAGCTTGATGGACGACGACACGCCGTACGTCATCGAGACGGAGCACGGCCCGCTGGTGGAGTTGCCGGCGCACTGGTCATTGGACGACTGGGAGCAGTACGCCTACCTTCCCGAACCGCATCTCGGCTACGTCATCGAGCCGCCGGACAAGGCCTTGGCGCTGTGGACGGCGGAGCTGGACGGGATGCGCGAGTGGGGCGGTCTCTTCCAGCTCACCGCGCACTCGTTCCTGTCCGGACGACCTGGGCGCGCCCGCAACCTCCGCACGCTGATCGAGACGGTGCTGGATCGCGGTGACGTCGAGTTCCGCACGGGCGAGCAGTTGTGCTCCGCAGTCCTCGCCGACCGGACGCTGGACAGCCGCAAGCTCGAGCCCGTCCAGGCGGATCCCGAGATCTATCCGCACTGGTGACGAAGTCCATCGACGATCTGCGACCGATGAAAGGACAAGCAAGATGACCACTCTCGTCACAGGGGGGCGTGGCTTCATCGGGAGACACCTCGTGGACCTGCTGGTGGAGGAGGGCGAGCGTGTCGTCAGCTACAACCGGGACTTCACCGTCGACGACCGCCCGGGCGTGGTCGCTGTTCAGGGCGAGCTTTTCGACCTGCCCAGGCTCGTGCGGGCGTTGACGGAGAACTCGGTTGACCGCATCGTCCACACCGCCGGCATGAGCCACCCCGGTGTGTCCATCGATCTGCCCGTCACCACCTTCGCGGCCAATGTCGACGGCACGTTGGGCGTTTTCGAAGCCGCCCGGATGGCTCAGGTGCGACGGATCGTGAACTTCTCCTCCGAATGCGCCTACGGCAACCTGGACGAGGGCATGGTGGTCGGCGAGGACGCCAAGCCGGAGCCGACGACGCCCTACGGCGTCACGAAAGTGGCGGGGGAGCTGCTCGGCAAGGTCTATCGCGACCTGTACGGCGTCGAGGTCGTCTCCCTGCGGATCACCGAGGTGTACGGCCCGGGCCTGTGGATGCCCAGCGTGCTCGGCGACATGCTGCAGAGCGCGGTACGCGGCGTTCCCTTCCGCCTCGATCATGGCGGGGATCATCCCTTCCAGTTCGTCTTCGCCCGGGACGTCGCGGCGGCGGCACGCCTTGCTTCGGTGGCGCGGGCGCCCAGGCAGCACGTCTACAACATCACCGGCGGTTCGAGGGTGACCCTGGCGCAGGCCGCGGACCTCATCAAGGCTCTCATCCCGGAGGCGGACATCTGCCTGGGCGGCGGCCATCTGCCCCAGTGGGACCGGCAGGGCCCGTTCGACATCTCCTCCGCCGACAAGGACCTGGACTACCGGCCGCAGTGGTCGCTGGAGGACGGACTGCGCGCCACCGTCGCCTGGATGCGGACCAGGACGGCACCATGACGACGCAACCGACCGGAACACCCGGGACAGGCTGGCTGTCCGGCGCCGCGGCCGCGATGGTGCTGAGCTTCGACGTGGACGCGGAGTCCTGCGTGCTCGCCGAGGGCTCGCGGTATGTGACCCACATCGGCGCTCTGTCCCATCAAGCCTACGGTCCCCGTGTGGGGGTGCCCCGGATACTCGATCTGCTGGCCGAGTTCGGTGTGCGGGCCACCTTCTTCGTTCCCGGGCGCAGCGCCGAAGGGTGGCCGGACGTCGTCGAACGCATCGCCGCCGCCGGGCATGAGATCGCACATCATTCCTACGCCCACGAGAAGCTCGTGCTGATGTCGCGGGATGAGGAGCGACGTGACTTCGAGCGCGGCCTGCGGGCACTGGAACGGCTCGGCGTCCATCCGGTGGGCCACCGCAGCCCGCTGTCGTCCCCGAGCGTGCGCACGGCGGCGTTGCTGGCCGAGCACGGCTTCCGCTACCAGTCGACCCTCATGGACGACGACCGTCCCTACCTCATCGACACCCCGTCGGGGCGGATCGCGGAGCTCCCCCCGCACTGGCTGACCGACGACTTCCCCCAGTATGCATTCCTGCCCGATCCAAGGCTGGGCCAGGCGGTGGAATCCCCCCGCAGAGCGCTGGAGGTCTGGAGCCTGGAACTCGCGGCGATGCGCCGCTACGGCTGCCTGTTCGTGCTGTGCGCGCATCCGTTCCTGTCCGGCCGCCCGTCACGGGTGGAGGCGCTGCGCGAGCTGATCGGGACGGCGATCGACTACGGCGACGTCGCGATCCTCACCGCGGCCGAGGTCGCAGAGCGGGTCCACGCCGATCCCGCCGTGGATGTCCGGCCCGAGCCGATCGGCTACGCGGCTCGCGAGGAGAGCACCCACTGGGCACGAGAGACGGGGAGTGACTGACATGGCGCTGATGGACGGCCGGGTCGCGCTGGTTACCGGCGCCGCCTCCGGAATCGGTCTGGCCACCGCCGAGGTGCTGGCACGCGAAGGGGCGTCGGTGGCGCTGGTCTCGCTCCCCGGCGATGATCTGAACACGGCGGAGGTGCGCTGCGCGGCGCACGGCGGCCGTACCCTGGCCGTGGCAGCCGACGTCAGCGACTCGCAGGCCGTACGCTCGGCCTTCGAGCGGGTGGAGACGGAGCTCGGCCCGATCGACGCGGTGCACAACAACGCCGGCATCTCGATCGTGGCACCGCTCACCGAGACCACCGATGAGCTGTGGCAGCGGCAACTCGCGACCAACCTGTCCGGAGCGTTCCACGTCCTGCGCGAAGCGGCCCGCGTGATGAAGCCCCGCGGTCGCGGCGCGGTGGTCAACACGGCCTCGGAGCTGGCGCTCATGGGGCAAGCAGGCTACGTCGCCTATACCGCCACCAAGGGCGGCATCTTGGCCATGACCCGCAGCGCCGCAGCGGAGCTGGCGTCCTGGGGCATCCGGGTCAACGCGATCTGCCCTGGGACCACCCGGACACCCATGTTCCTGCGTGAGTTCGACGGCGCCGCGGACCCTGACGCCGAGCTCGCGGAGAACGAGGCGACGGTCGCGATGAAACGCATCGCCGACCCCGTGGAGATCGCCGAAGCGGTCGTCTTCCTGCTCTCCCACCGAGCCGGATACATCACCGGCACCCATCTGGTCGCCGACGGCGGCAGGACCACCTGCTTTCCGATCGGAAGCATCGGCACCGCGGCCGGCGCCTGATCCACCTGAACACGACATGCCCACGCGCCCATGAAGGAGCTCCCGCCATGCACGACCCGACAGCGGGAAAGTCATCCGAGTCCCGCCTCGAACAGCTCGGATACCAGCAGCAACTCGCACGGCGGCTGAAAGTCTGGGAAGTTGTCGGACTCGCCATGGCCGATGTCTCACCCACCATGGCCGTTCTCTTCCTGTCCGCAGGAGTCTTCCTGGTCGGCGGTACCTTCGCGATCGGCGCGAACCTGATCCTGTCGGTCGTCGTCCTGCTGATCGCCTTCTGCCTCGCCGAACTGGCGGCCATGTATCCACTCGCCGGGGGCATGTACTCGCTCGTCCGGCGCGTGCTCCCGGCGCCTTTCGCCTGGGTGACCACGTTCAACTACCTCATCCAGGGGATCGTCATCCCGGCCAGCATCGCGCTCGGCATGGTCGGGTTCCTCAAGGACCTGTTCCCGGGCCTGACGGCGCCGGCTCCCGTGGTGGCGGTGATCCTGCTCGCGGTCGCGGTCGGCATCGCGCTGACGAAGGTGGAGGTGGGCGCCTGGGCCACCGCCGTCATGGTGGTGGTGGAGGTCATCGTCCTCGGCGTCATCACGGCCGCGGCGCTGTCCCATCCCAGACAATCGCTCGCGGACGTCACGCTGCAACCCACCATGATCTCAGACGGGCAGCTCGCCGCCGTGGGCGTGGCGGTCATGCTGGCCACCCTCGCACCCGCCTTCAACGTCATCAACGGATACGACGCGGCGCTCGGCTTCGCCGAGGAGCTCAAAGGCGGGGAACGGGCCATCGCCCGAGCGGTGGTCATCTCCGCGATCCTGGCCTGTGTCCTGATCGTCGTGCCGCTTACCGCCGCCGTCATCGCCGCGCCCGACTTGCGGGAATTCTTCTCCGCGCCCGCGCCCGTGGTCTACTCGGTCGAGCAGTCGCTGGGCACCAGCGCGCGAGTGATCGTCGACATGGGTGCGGTGATCGCCCTGTTCAACGCGATGCTGTCGCTGCTGATGTACTTCGGGCGCGTCGCCTACACCACCGGACGTGACAGGATCTGGCCCAGGCAGGTCAACGACTCGCTGTCCCGCCTCAACCGGTTCCGCTCACCGGCCGCGGGCGTGGTGCTGCTCGCCGTGCCGGCCGCGGTGCTCGTCTTCACCTCCGCCCTGGACTTCCTCATCATCTTCGCCGGAGCGGTGATCGCGGCGGTCTACCTGTGCATCGGCCTGGCCGCGTTGTGGAGCCGGATCAGCCAGCGAGGGGAGCCGCGGCCGTACCGGATGCCGCTGTGGCCACTGCCGCCCATCGTGGTGATCGCCTTCACCGGACTCGCCCTGGTCATGCAGGAGGCCAGGTACCTCCTGGCGGAGGCGGCGCTGATCGTGATCGCGCTGGCCTGCTGGCTCGGCTCCCGACATTGGAGCCGTACCACTGCCCCCGTGCCCTCGGCGGCCCCGCTCGGCATCGACACGCCGCACACCTGACGGTGCGCCTACCCACCGACACAGGGGAGGACCAATGGAGCACCCGCTGCCCTATGCGGTGAACTGCTCGATCCTGTTCGCCGAGTTGCCGCTCCTGGCGCGGCCCGCCGCCGCGAGGGCCGCAGGGTTCGACGCGGTCGAATTCTGGTGGCCTTTCGAGACCGCGGTGCCTGCCGACTCCGACGTGGACCGCTTCATCCGGGCGATACGTGACGCCGGAGTCGAGCTGTCGGGGCTGAACTTCGCCGCCGGCGACATGCCCGGCGGCGACCGCGGCCTGGTCTCGTTGCCGGACCGGCAGCGCGAGTTCCGCTACAGCGTGGCGATCGCCACCGAGATCGGCGCCCAACTGGACGTCCCGCTCTACAACGCGCTGTACGGTAACCGGCTTCCCGGCACCGATCCCGCGGAACAGGACGATGTGGCGATGGAGAACCTGGCCCTCGCGGCCCAGACTGTCGCCGGCATCGGCGCGACCGTCCTCGTCGAGCCGCTCAGCGGCGCGCCCCGCTACCCGCTCACGACCGCAGCGGACGCCATCACGGTCCTTGACAAAGTGCGGACCTCGACGGGCGTGGGCAACCTCGGCCTGCTCGCCGACTTCTACCATCTGACCGCCAACGGCGAACGCGCGGACGAGGTCATCGCCACATACGGCGACCGCATCGGCCACGTCCAGATCGCCGACTGCCCAGGCCGGAACGAGCCCGGCACCGGAGCGATCGACTTCGATCGGCTCTTCCACGCTCTGGTGACCGCAGGCTACCGGGGCCGGATCGGCCTGGAATACAAACCTCTCACCGACACCGCGCGAGCCTTCGACTGGCTGCCACGGGAGTGGCGCGCTCGGGGCAATCCGCTCCATACCTCACACGACACCCTGCACTGACCCCGCGGCCCAGGCGTGGGCCTTCCGGCATACGAGGAATCCCATGACCACCATCGCCTTCATCGGCCTGGGCATCATGGGCGGCCCCATGGCCGCCAACCTGGTGCGGGCCGGCTACGACGTCATCGGCTACAACCGCTCCCGGCCCGCCGTCGACACCCTCATCGAGCGCGGCGGGCGAGGCGCCGCCGGAGTGACCGAGGCGGTGACCGAGGCGGACGTCATCATCACCATGCTCCCGGACGGCCCTGACGTCGAGGCCGTCGCGCTGGGCGAGCACGGGATCTACGCCGCATCCCAGCCCGGCACCCTGCACATCGACTGCTCGACGATCATGCCCGACACGGCCGAACGCCTTGCGCGTGCCGCCGTTTCGGCCGGCCGGCGAGCGCTGGACGCCCCCGTGAGCGGTGGCGAGAGGGGAGCCGTCGAGGCGGCGCTGTCGATCATGGTCGGCGGAGAGGCCGCCGACGTCCAGGAAGCGAGGCCGATCTTGGAGCAGCTCGGCAAGACCGTCGTCCACGTCGGCCCGAACGGCGCGGGCCAAACGGTCAAGGCCGCCAACCAGCTCCTCGTGGCCGGGATCATCGAACTCGTCGCCGAGGCGCTGGTGTTCTTGGAGGCATGCGCCGTCGACACCCATGCCGCCGTGGAGGTGCTCGCCGGCGGGCTCGCCGGCAACGCGGTTCTCGACCACAAAGCCGCGGCCATGCTCGCCCGCGACTTCAAGCCCGGCTTCCGGATCGACCTGCACCACAAGGACATGGGCATCGTGCGCGCCGCCGCCCGGAAGGCAGGCGTCGCCATCCCGCTCGGAACGCTCGCCGGCGAGCTGATCGCCTCGCTCCGGGCACAGGGGCACGGCGACCTCGACCATGGCGCCCTGCTGCTGCTGGTGGAGCAGCTCTCCGGCAGGGCCACGACGAACCAGGAGAGGTGAGCGCATGCCTCGGATGCGAGCAGTGGACGCGGCCGTGGCCATCCTTCGCCGCGAGGGGATCACACAGGCGTTCGGCGTGCCGGGCGCGGCCATCAATCCGTTCTATTCGGCGATGCGCGACGATGGTGGCATCGCTCACGTGCTGGCCCGGCACGTGGAGGGAGCCTCCCACATGGCCGAGGGATACACGCGGGCGGCTCCCGGGAACATCGGCGTCTGCGTCGGCACCAGCGGCCCGGCGGGCACCGACATGATCACAGGGTTGTATTCCGCCTGGGCCGATTCGATCCCGATCCTGTGCATCACCGGTCAGGCCCCGGTCTCACGGCTGCACAAGGAGGATTTCCAAGCCGTCGACATCAGCTCGATCGCCGCTCCGGTCGCCAAGATGGCGACGACGGTGCTCGAGCCGGCGCAGGTGCCCGGAGTCTTCCAGCAGGCGTTCCACCTGATGCGCTCGGGCAGGCCCGGCCCGGTCCTCGTCGACCTGCCCTTCGACGTGCAGATGGGCGAGATCGAATTCGACATCGACACGTACGGGCCGCTGCCGGTCTACAAGCCGGCCGCGACCCGGGCGCAGGCCGAGAAGGCGCTGGCGATGCTCATGGCGGCTCGGCGCCCCGTCATCGTGGCGGGCGGCGGCATCGTGAACGCCGATGCCGCGGACCTGCTGGTGGAGTTCGCCGAGCTGCTCGGCGTGCCGGTCATCCCGACGCTGATGGGCTGGGGGACCATACCGGACGACCATCGGCTGATGGCCGGCATGGCGGGCCTGCAGACCTCGCACCGGTACGGCAACGCCACACTGCTGGCTGCCGACTTCGTCCTGGGCATCGGCAACCGGTGGGCCAACCGCCACACCGGCGGTCTGGACACCTACCGCAAGGGCCGCACGTTCGTGCACGTGGACATCGAACCCACCCAGATCGGCCGGGTGTTCCCCCCGGACTTCGGGATCGTCTCGGACGCCAAGGCCGCGTTGGAGAAGTTCATCGAGGTGGCGCGCGAGCACCGCGAATCCGGCGCGCTACCGGACTACACGGACTGGGTGGAGGAGTGCGTCGCCCGCAAACGGACCCTGCACCGGCGCACGGACTTCGACGACGTCCCCATCAAACCGCAGCGGGTCTACCAGGAGATGAACCGCTCCTTCGGCCGCGAGGTGCGTTACGTGAGCGCGATCGGGCTCTCACAGATCGCCGCCGCTCAGTTCCTGCACGTCTACCGGCCGCGAGCGTGGATCAACTGCGGTCAGGCCGGACCGCTGGGCTGGACCGCCCCTGCGGCGCTCGGCGTCGTCGCCGCCGACCCCGACGCCACGGTCGTGGCGGTGTCCGGTGACTACGACTTCCAGTTCCTGATCGAGGAACTCGCCGTCGGAGCGCAGTTCAGCCTGCCGTACATCCATGTCGTCCTGAACAACTCCTACCTGGGGCTGATCCGGCAAGCACAGCGCGTCTTCGACATGGATTACTGCGTCCAGCTCGCGTTCGACAACGTGAACACGCCTGAGCTGGGAGGGTACGGCGTGGACCACGTCAAGGTGGCCGAGGGTCTCGGCTGCAAGGCGATCCGGGTCCATGAGCCGGAACTCCTCGCTCCGGCGTTCGCCGAGGCCGTCAAACTCATGACCGAGTACCGCGTGCCGGTTGTCGTCGAAGTGATCCTCGAACGGGTGACGAACATTTCGATGGGCACCGAGCTTGACAAGATCACCGAGTTCGAGGATCTGGACGATCGGCCCGCGGACACACCTACCGCCGTCGGCCTGCGCGACTAGCTGGTGGGCGCCGTGTTCGCGACGGCGGCGCTGCGATGCGACCTGTCGGGCCGTTGGTCCCGTGCATCGGGGCCGTTGGACCGCGGTGATCACACCGTCTCCCGGGATTCCATGGCCGCATGAACGGACACATCACCGTCGGCGTGGACGGCTCGCCCGCCGCAAGCAACGCGGTGCGCTGGGCGGCCGACGAGGCGGTGCGCAGGGATCTGCCGCTGCGGATCGTGCACGTGGCCGGCGTCTACGCCTACGACATCCCGCTGCGCCAGGCCCTGGCCGTCTACGAGTCGCTGGAGGACTACAGCGCCTCGGTGCTGCGCGAGGCCGAGGCGCTGGCTCGCAGGCGGCAGCCGTACCTGCCGACCGGCACCGTGCTGCGCACGGGCGTCGTCGCCGAGGTGCTGCGCGCGGAGGCCGCTGAGGCGGTGGCGCTGGTGCTCGGGAGCAGGGGTTATGGGCGGTTCTCCCGGGGGCGGATCGGCTCGGTCAGCGCCGCGCTCGCGGCCAACGCCGGCTGCCCGGTGGTGGTCGTCCACGATCTGCCGGTCCGGGAGCGGGGCGAGATCGCGGTGGGGTTCGACGAGCATGCCGCGGCGGCGTTGCGGTTCGCGTTCGCCGAGGCCGACCGGCGTGGCGCGCGGCTGCGGGCGGTGCACGCCTGGCAGCCGCCGGCGATCTCGCCGTTCGTCCTCGGCGCCGATCCGATCTTCGATGAGCTGTTCGAGGCGGCGCGGCACCGCGCGGTGCTGGTGCTGCAGCGCTGGCGGGACCGGCATCCGCGGGTGCGGGTGATCGAGCAGGTCGTGCCGGGTGGCGCGGTGGAGGCGATCTGCCGGGCCTCGGCCGCGGCCGACCTGGTCGTGGTCGGCTCCCGCGGACGCGGACCGCTGAGCTCGGCCCTGCTGGGATCGGTCAGCCGCGGCGTCCTGCACGGATCGCGCTGCCCGGTCGCGGTGGTACGGCCCATGGCGGCCGCGATCGGAAGCGCGGCATGAGCGTCGTCGTCCCGCCTGCGCGCCTCACCGAGGAGGCCCCGATCGANCTCCGGCACTACGGGCCAAGGCGCGGAAACGGTGGGATGGAAGGCAGACAGACAAGGAGACCACCGATGACCGCCATCCACGCAAAGCCCGTCACCGCCCCCGTCCCCCACACCACGACGACGCGCCCGGTGGACTACGTGTGGGCCATCGCCCGCATCGCGCTCGGCTGGATCTTCCTGTGGGCGTTCCTGGACAAGGCCTTCGGCCTCGGCTTCGCCACCCCCGCCGCCAAGGCGTGGATCAACGGCGGCAGCCCCACCACCGGCTTCCTCAAGGGCACCGGCGAGAACGCCCTCGGCGGCTTCTTCACCGGC
>NZ_MSZZ01000068.1 GCF_002093975.1 Thermoactinospora rubra | reverse complement strand
CCTGAGGGATTCGAACCCCCGACCGTCGGATTAGAAGTCCGATGCTCTATCCAGCTGAGCTAAGGGCGCTCCCGCCCCATTGTGCATGATCCCGCGACCGCTCACGAACCGGACCGCCGCCGATCCACCAACACGGCCGCACACCTCATCGGCCGGGCATGCGCGGCGTGATGCGCCCCTGGTCCACGAAGGCCAGGAAGACGGCGAAGGCGCCCAGCGCCCACATGCCCGCCTGGTCCTCGGTGAGGTTCATCGTGTCGCCGTCGTGGGAGACGAGGACGTACGTGTCGTGAGGTCCATGGCTCCACAGCAGCAGGACGTTCTCGTAGACGAGCACGTCGAGCATGGCGGCGAGGTCGTCGCGTGCGGTGGAGGGCATGGCCGGGGTTCCCACGTTCACAAAAGGCCCCTCGCCCGACAAATCCCTCGCTGTCTTCCATTTTGCGCTCGTTTGCGAGCCGTGGCGAGGCGTGCCCGGGTGAGGGCCTCTGCGTGTCGCAGGCGCGCGAAACGTGCCGCGCCGCGAAACGTGCCGCACGGCCGGAGCATCCCGGAAGAACCGGTCAGCCGCCGGGCCGTGCGGCGCCGCATCCCTCGCCTGCGCAGGTCGCACGGTCGCGCACCTGCGCGCTTGCGAATGTAAGCCCACCCTCACCCGCTCCCGCCCGCCTCGGGTGAGGGTTTGTCCCTCCCGGTGAGGGTTCCTTCTACCCGGAGGCCCGCGACCAGCCCAGGTTTGCGGTGAATGTCCTCCACCGTAATACTCGACATCGAGTAATGGAGGTCGCCCATGTCCACCCGAGCCCGCAGCAACCCCCTCGCGCTGGCCGTCCTCGCCCTGCTGTACGAGCGCCCGACCCACCCCTACGACATGGCCGCCACCATGCGCGAGCGGCACAAAGAGGACAGCATCAAGCTCAACTACGGCACGCTGTACTCGGTCGTCCAGAGCCTGGAGAAGCGCGGGCTCATTCAGGTCAAGGAGGTCGTCAGGGACGGGCGCCGACCGGAGCGCACGATCTACGAGATCACCGGCGCGGGCAAGCTCGAGCTCGAGGACTGGCTGAGCGAGCTGATCGCGGCCCCGGCCAGGGAGTACACCGGCTTCGAGGCGGGACTGTCCCTGCTGGGCGTGCTCGAGCCGGAGGAGGCGGTCAGGCTCCTGGAGGAGCGCAGGGCACGGCTCGACGAGTTCCTGCACGCCTCGGAGGCCATGCGCGAACTGGCCGCCAAGAGGGGGTTGACCAGGCTGCTGCTCATCGAGTCCGAGTATGTGACCATGCTGCGCCGAGCCGAGCGCGAGTGGGTGGCCCGCCTGATCGAGGACATCCGCGACGGCTCGTTCGAGGGGCTTGAGACGTGGCGGGACTGGCACCGGCGGATCGCCGCCGGACTGCCTCACGATCCGAATCACCAGCTATGAGGCGCCGAAGCGACGGCCGGAGGATGCCCCGCCGAGAGCCACCGGACCCGGCCGATCAACGGCCCACCCCATCCGACCGCCACAAAACTTCCGCCATATCCCTCAAAAACACCAGGCGAGAGCACCGGCCTGCCGTCTAAGCTCCTCTGTCATGGTCACGACGCTCGCCCCCGAGGTCCCGCTGCCGGGCGGGCACGCGACCGAGGGCGTCGTGCGCATCGGCGACACGGTACGCCGCCCGACCGGCCCCCACACCGCCAAGGTCCACGCCCTCCTCCGCCACCTGGAGCACGCCGGCTTCCAGGGCGCCCCGCGGGTGGTCGGCACGGACGCCCAGGGCCGCGAGATCCTGACCTTCATTCCCGGTACGGCGGGGCTGACGGCCGCGTCGGCCACCGACGAGGCTTTGGTACGGCTGGCCGCGCTGGTCCGCGAGTTCCACGAGGCGACCAGGGGGTTCCCCCTCGACCCGGACGGCTGGGCGATCGGCTCCAACGACGACGCGCCGGCCGACGTCATCGGGCATTGCGACATCACCCCCGAAAACACGATTTTTCGCGACCGCACCCCCGTCGCCTTGATCGACTTCGACCTCGCCCGCCCGACCACCAGGCTGTTCGACATCGCCACCACGCTCCGCCACTGGGCCCCCATCGCCGACCCGGTCGACCGCGACCCCCTCCTCCGCCAGGTCGACGTCGGCGCCCGGCTGCGGCTCTTCTGCGAGGCGTACGGCCTGGCCCCCCGCGACCGCCGCCGCCTCCTCGACGTGGCGCGGCTGCGCCTGCACCGCTCCTACACGGTCATGCGCGCCAGGGCGAGCGAGGGCGGCAGCTGGGCCCGCATGTGGGCGAACGGCGCGGGCCAGCGCATCCGCCGCGCCGCCGCCTGGCTCGACGCGCACGAGGACGACCTGCGCACCGCCCTGATCTGACCGGATCCGTCACCTGACCGGCTCGGCCATCCGGCCGACCCGCCACCCAGATCACGCGAGGCGCGACCCGCGACACGCCCTCCCCACGCCGTGTACCAAGATGAGCCCCGTGCCCCACCTGTCCCGTGCCGCCGGTCTCGCCCTCGGCGTCGTCCTCGACGCCGTCTTCGCCGACCCCCGCCGCGGCCACCCCGTCGCGCTCTTCGGCCGAGCCGCCGCCGCCCTGGAGCGCAGGCTGTACGGCGACGCCCGCCCCCGGGGCGTCGCCCACGTGGCCATCCTCGTCGCAGGATCCGCCGCCCTCGGCGCGGCCACCGAACGGGCACTCGCCAGGCGCCACCCCCAGACCACCAAGGCGGCCGTCGCCCGAACGCTGCTCACCGCCGCCGCGACCTGGGCCGTCCTCGGCGGCACGACGCTGGCCCGCGAAGGCGCCGCCATGGCGGACCGCCTGGAGGCCGGGGACCTCGACGCCGCCAGGAAGCGCCTGCCCCACCTGTGCGGCCGCGACCCGTCCGCTCTCGACGCCCCCGAGCTGGCCCGCGCGACCATCGAGTCCCTCGCCGAGAACACCTCCGACGCCGTGGTCGCGCCCCTGTTCTGGGGCGCGCTCGCCGGCGTCCCCGGCCTGCTCGCCTACCGCGCGATCAACACGCTGGACGCCATGGTCGGCCACCGCTCCCCCCGCTACGAGCGCTTCGGCTGGGCCGCGGCGAGGCTCGACGACGCGGCCAACTACCTCCCGGCCAGGCTCACCGGCCTGCTGACCGTCCTGGTGGGCCCCGACCGCGGGGGCGCGCTCGCCGTACTGCTGAGGGACGGCCACCGCCACCCCAGCCCGAACGCCGGCCGGTGCGAGGCCGCGTTCGCCGGGGCGCTGGGCCTCACCCTGGGCGGCGCCAACGTGTACGGCACGCGGGTGGAGCATCGCCCGGAGATGGGCGACGGCCCGAAACCCGAGGTGCGGGACATCAGGCGTGCCGTACGGCTGGCGCGGAAGGTGTCGCTGGCCGCCGCGGCGACCGCGATCACGACAGCGGCACTGCTCTGCCGGCGGTCCTGACCCACCCCGCCGCCCCCACCACCCGCCGATTACGCTGGTAAGCCCGTCGCAGAGGAGATCACATGACGGAACGCAAGCCGCCCGGCATGCCCTTCGAGTCCTGGATCGACAGGCAGATCCGCGAGGCCGCCGAACGCGGCGAGTTCGACAACCTGCCTGGCGCGGGCAAGCCGATCCCCGGCGCGGACCGCCCCTACGACGAGAACTGGTGGATCAAGCAGAAGCTCGAGGCCGAGGGCCTGTCCTTCCCCCTCCCGCCGTCGCTCCAGCTGCGCAAGGACGCCGAGGAGGCCCTGCGGGAGGCGCGCGGGGCCAGGACGGAGGCCGAGGCGCGGCGGATCGTCGAGGACATCAACGCCAGGATCCGCGAGGCGATCAGGAAGGGCGTCGACGGCCCGCCCGTGGCGCTGGTGCCGTTCGACGTGGAGGAGGTCATCCGCGAGTGGAGAGGCTCCGCCCCAGGTCGACGATGAACCGCGCGAGACCGGCCCGCTTGGCGAACAGCTCGCGCAGCGCCGGCGTGTCCTCCTGGCCCAGCATCTCGAACGGCAGCGCCGTCCAGGCGCTGCGCAGCACGAGCGAGGCCACGTAGCCGGTCCACACGTCCTGGACCGCCAGGCCGGGGAACGCCTCGGCGTAGGCGGCCAGGATCGCCTCGTGCACGACCGGCAGGTCGGCCGGGTCCAGGACACCCGCGTGGGCGCGCCCGCACAGCAGCTGCCCGAGGTCGAAGCCGAGGGCGGTGGGGTACGGCCAGCTCCAGTCGATGGCGACGAACTCGGCCGACCCGTCGGCGGGCACGAGCAGGTTGGAGGGGCTGGCGTCGCCGTGCCCGCGGAAACGAGGCAGCTCTTCGACGACGGCCACGAACTCCGCCACCCGGTCGGCCAGCGCGAGCAGGTCGCACTGCAGCAGCGGGTCGGCGACGGCGGCGACCAGGGGGTGGCGCCAGAATCCCGGGTCGCGCAGCGTGGGGATGAAGACGCCGGTGACCGGCCCGTCGAGGTAGGCGTGCAGGCCCTCGTCGAGGCCGTCGCCGGGGCGCGAGGCGGCGAGCTCGCCGAGCAGGCGGGCGGCGCGCCGGTAGCGGCCGAGGTCCCAGCAGTCCGCGACCTCGCGCACGTCCTCCAGCCACAGCGCGAGGCGGTCGTCGCCCAGGTCCTCCACGAGGTACACGCGCGGCAGCCGCAGGCCCTCGGGCAGGGCGGGCGGATCGAGGTAGAGGTCGGCCTCGGCGCGCCAGGGGAAGCGCTCGATCGTCCTGTCCCGGACGGCTTCCGGCACGAGGTGCACGTCCGGCCAGTGCCGCATGGACCGCAGGCGCTTGACGACCATCGACCAGGGCGTCCCGTCCGTGGTCTCCCCGCTGACCCGGTCGAGCGAGTCCGTCGCCAGCGCCTGGAAGGCCATGGACTCGACCCGGTAGGAGGCGATGTCGGCCCGCGGGTCGCCGACGCATGCCCGCACGGCCTCCCGCATGCTCAGGCTTCCCGTGATCTGCATGCCAGCGCTCCCGGCAGTCTGCGTGTCCATGCCCTGACGATGCCGTTTCGCGGGACAAGATCGCATGAGTACGCCATACTCAAGTGTGTGGCCTTTCTCCGGGCGCGTCAGCGAGCTGGCGGCGATCAGGTCGGCTGAGCGCGGGATCGTCGTCGCGGGACCGCCGGGAGCCGGCAAGAGCCGCCTGGTCGCCGAGGCGGTGAACGGGCAGGCGGACGCACGGCAGCCCGCGTGGGTGCGCGCCACCGAGGCCGCGGCCGAGCTCCCGTTGGGCGCGTTCGCGCCGCTCCTGCCCGAGGAGCCCCCGGAGGGCAACCCGCTGGGCTGGGCGGCCGCCGCGATCACCGCTCCCCTGCTCGTCGTCGACGACGCCCACCTGCTCGACTCCGCCTCCGCCGCCCTGCTGCACCACCTCGTGACGCACCGCCGTACCACGGTGGTCGCGACGGTCCGCACCCAGACCGACGCGCCGGACGCGGTGCGGGCCCTGTGGAAGGACGACCTGCTGCCCCGCCTCGACCTCGGGCCGCTCACCGAGACGGAGACGGGCGAGCTGCTCGCCCGCGCGCTGGGCGGCAGCGTCGACCCGGCGGCGACGGCCAGGATGTGGCGGGTGAGCGGCGGCAACGCCCTCTACGTCCGCGAACTGGTGCTGTCGGGCGCCATGGAGCGGGCGGGCGAGGTGTGGCGGTGGCGCGGCACGTGGTCCATGACGCCCTCGCTGCGCGACACGATCGCCTCGCGCATCGGCCGGGTGACCGGCGACGAGCGGGAAGTGCTGGAGTTCCTGGCGTACGGCGAGCCGCTGGGCGCCGACCTGCTGGCGCGGCTGTCGGCGGAGGAGGCGGTGGAGCGGCTGGAGGACCGCCAGCTGGTGGCCGTGGAGCAGGACGGCAGGCGGCTGCGGGTACGGCTGGCGCACCCGCTCTACGGCGAGGTGATCCGGTCGGGCTGCGGCGTCCTGCGCTCGCGCGCGCGCTGATGCGCAGGCTGGCCGACGCGGTCACCGAGACCGGGCTGCGCCGCCGCGAGGACGTGCTGCGGGTGGCGGTGTGGCGGCTCGACAGCGGCGTGCCGGCCGATCCCGGCCTGTTGCTGGCCGCCTCCGACCGGGCGAGGGTGGTGCGGGACCTGGACCTGGCGGCCCGGCTGGCGCGCGCCGCCGTCGAGGCCGGCGGCGGGGCGCCCGCCCTGACCTCGTTGGGTGCCGTGCTGTTCTACGCCGACCGCCACGACGAGGCCGAGGAGGCCTTCGCCCGCGCGTGGGCCATGGACATGGACGAGGAGCAGCGGACGCACTGCGGCGCGCACCGCGCGTTCAACCTGTTCTGGGGCCTGGGCCGGGTCGAGGCCGCGTTCGCCGTCATGGACGAGGTCCAGCGCGCCGCCGCCGGAGCGCCGGCCCTGCAAGGGGTCCGCGGCACCCGGGCCGCGCTGGACCTCTTCGCCGGCGACCTGGAGGCGGCACGGGCCCGGTGGGAGAGCCTGGGCGAGTTCGCCGACCGCCGCGCGGTCCTGGCGGGCGCCTCGATCCTGACCCGCCTCCGCTACACCGAGGCGCGGCTGGCCGAGTGCCTCGCCGCGGTGGACGCCGCGACAGCCGAGCTGGCCAAGGAGCCGCACCGGCTGCCCAGCATGAGCTCGGCCGTCTACGAGGCGGCGGCCCAGGCGTACCTGCTGGCCGGCGACCTGGACGCCGCCGACCGCTACATCGCCACCGGGTACCGGCTGGATGAGGACTTCGGCTCCTGGCCCCGCGTGACCATCATGTTCGGCTCGATCGAGGCGCAGGCGCTCAGGCTCCGCGGCCGCGTGGCGGACTCGCTGGACCGCGCCCGCCACGCCGTCTCCCGGCTGCGGGGCCGCAGCGTGTTCGCGGGGCTGTGCCTGGGCGAGCTGGCCCACGCGCACGCCCTGCTCGGCGAGGCCGACGCCGCCGAGGCGGCCCTGGCCAGGGCGGAGACGGTCGGCATGCCCGTCGGCCCGCCGGTGGTGGTGCCGCTGCGCCGGGCGAGGATCTGGACGCTCGCGGCGCGCGGTGACATCGCGGGCGCGGTCCGCGCGGCGCTGGAGCTCGCCGAGGAGGGCCTGCCCTGCGACCTGCCGCCGACGCTGCACGACGTGGTCCGGCTGGGTCGCCCCGACCTGGTGGCCGGCCGCCTCGCCGCGCTGCCCGCCGAGGGCGATCTGATCCCGGTTCTGGTACGGCACGCGCACGCCCGCGACGGTGCCGCGCTCGACGCCGTGTCCCGTGACTTCGAGCGCCTGGGCTTCCTCCTCTACGCGGCGGAGGCCGGCGCGCAGGCCGCGGCCGCCCACCGGCGGGAGGGACGGCAGCGCGCCGCCCGGGCCGCCGAGACGAGGGCCTGGCGGCTGGCCAGGCGGTGCCAGGGGGCCAGGACGATCGCGCTGGTGGACCTCGACATGCCCGACCTGACGCCGCGTCAGCGCGAGATCGCCCTGCTGGCGGCGCAGGGGCTCACCAACCGCGACATCGCCGCGCGGCTGTTCCTGTCGGTCCGCACGGTGGCCAACACGCTCGCCGCGGTCTACGAGAAGACGGGGGTGAACGACCGCACCGCGCTGGGCGAGCTGCTGAAGTCGCTTTAGGGCAGCCGGACCGTGATCTCGTTGCCGAGCTTGTAGCCGTCCAGCAGCTCCAGGTCGTCGCCGCTCCAGAAGCGTCCGGGGTCGTACCAGGCCGAGCGCCGCCCGGCCGGCAGCAGCCCCATCGCCTCGTAGGTGATGCCCACGACCTCGGCGCAGTAGGCGCTCTCCAGCACGCGCTCGCGGGGCGGGCGGCGCAGCTGCGGCAGCCGGCCGCGGGCCCAGCGCGCGGCCAGCCGGGCGGTGGACGGGAAGGGCGTGCCGTCGAGCCGGGCGACGGTGCGCAGCGCGGCGTCCTCCATCTCGCGCGTGGCCACCGGGTCGAGCTGGCGCAGCCAGGCCCGCTGGCCGTACCTGCGGCCCCAGACCAGCACCGCGGCCCGCAGGTCGTGCAGCTGCACGCCCCTGTGGTGCGTGCCCGACCACAGGTCGGGCAGCGACTTGCCCAGCTCGGCGTGCCACATCATGGACGGCAGGTCCTCCGCCACGATGGCCATGCCCACGTGGTTGACGGGGCTGTTGGTCACGGTCTGGATGGCCCGGTCGGGCACCGAGCGGCCTCTGAACACCCACAGATCGCCGGTCCGTGTCAGGTCGACGGCTTCGTCAAGGGTCAGCACATCGCTAGCGTAGGCGCATGCGTGTGCGTTGGTGGAAGATCCTCGGCCTGGCCGGGGTCGCGGGGGTGGCGGCCACGGGCGTGGCGATCGCCCGGGCGGAGCGGCGGCGCCGCGCCTACACCCCCGAGGAGGTCAGGGTACGGCTGCGCGAGCGGGTCGAGCGGGCTCAGGCCGAGGGCCGCAGCTCGTAGACGAAGACGACGTCGGGGTAGGCCGGGTTGTCGTGGTAGCCCTGGACCCCCGCCGCGTAGGCACGGCGGTAGGTGACCACCCACGGCACCGCGGCGACCGCCCGCACGTCCAGCAGTGTGCTGGTGAGCTGGGCGTAGGCCCGTTCGGCCGCTTTGGGGTCGGTGACGCTGAGCCGCGGCAGGGAGTCGATGACGGCGTCGACCCCCTGGTCCTTCAGGTAGGTCAGGTTGAAGGAGGGCGGGTCGGCGCTGCGGAACATCGAGGCGAAGTAGGAGTAGGCGTCGGCGTAGTCGGGCCACCAGTACATGACGAAGATGTCCTGGCCGCGCCGCTTGCCCCGCTCCCACTGCTTGAGCCACGGCATGGCCCTGGCCACCAGCGTGACGTTGAGCGTGCTCAGGGTGGCGGCCAGCCGTTCGGCCAGCAGCCGCTGGTCGGCGTCGCCGGCGGCGTAGGTGAGGGTGAGCCGCAGCGGCCTGCCCTGCGGGCCGTACCCGGCGCGGGCCAGCAGCTCGGCGGCGCGCTGGAGGTCCTGGCGCGGGGTCCTGCCCCGCTGGTGGCCGGGCAGCCCCTCGGGGATGATCCCGCTGGCCGGTGAGACGTTCTCGTGCAGCGCCCTGAGGACGCCTTCGTAGTCGACGGCGTGCTGGACGGCCTTGCGCACCCGGACGTCGGCCATCGGGCCGCTCGCGGTGTTGAACAGCATCATCAGGGTGGCGTACGACGGCCTGCGGGTGGTGCGCAGCCCCCCGGTGGCGGCGGCCCTGGCCTGCAGGCTCCTGCCGAAGCGCCAGACGAACGTGGTCTCGCCGCGCAGCAGCCGCCGCCAGTGTTCCCGGTGGCTGGCGCTGACGTGGAAGCGGACCTTGGTGTAGTGGGGGCGGTCCCAGCCGCCCCAGTAGCCGGGGAACGCCTTGAGCGTCAGCTCGTCGGCCGCCCCTTTGCGCCACAGCTCGATGGTGTAGGGGCCGGTGCCGCCGTCCCTCCTGCCCGCCTGGTCCACCCCGGCGGGGTCGTAGACGAACGCCGCGTAGGTGGCGGAGGCGATGCGGTCGAGCGGGGCGGCGTACTTCAGGGTGAAGGTGACCGTGGAGGGGTTGTCGGCCCGGATGGTCTCCACGGCGTCCCAGATGTAGGAGGGCGCGCTCTTGGAGGCGATGGTCCGCTCGATGGCCTGCTTGACCGCGGCGGCGTCCATCAGGCGGCCGGTGTGGAAGCGCACGCCCCGCCGCAGCGTGAACGTCCAGGTCCGGCCGTCGGCCGAGGAGTGCCAGGAGGTGGCCAGGCGCGGGGCGACCTTCCTGGCCACGGGGTTCCAGACGGTGAGCGTCTCGTAGATGTTGTGGAGGGCGACGACCTCGCTGGAGTAGGCGCGGGCGGGATCCCATTCGGTGACCACTTCGAGCGTCCTGCCGTACACGAACTCGGCGGGCCTGGGCGAGGCGGTGAGCGTGGCCGTGCCGGGGGCGGGCGCGCCGGCGCACCCGGTCGGGCCGAGCGCGAGCACGAGCCCGATCGAGAGGGCGGCGAGGCGCTTGACGAAGGGGTTCATCGTGAGCGGCAACCTATCGCAGGATCCCCGGAGAAGCCCGGAAAAAGCCGGAAAAGTAGGGACTTCGGAAGATCCGTTTTGCTATTCTCTTCGCGTTGTTTTCAGGGCCATCCGGGGGAGGATCCGGACCCGGAGCGAGGTGCCATGGGCCGCAGCCGAACGATCCGCGCGAAGATCATTGGGCTGCTCCTCGTCCCGATCATGTCCATGCTCATCCTGTGGGGCGTCATCGCCGCGGTGATGGCCAACGACAGCCTGGAGCTGCGGCAGTACAAGATCTTGTGGACGAACCTGCGCCTGCCCGCCTACGAGCTGCTGGACGAGCTGCAACGCGAGCGCCTGGCGGCGGTGCGGCTGCTGCGCGGCGGCCGTCAGCCGCAGGTCACCGCCTTCCTGTCCCAGCGGCTGCAGACCGACAAGGCCCGTGAGGGCTTCCTGCGGCTGTCGGCGCGCTCCGCCGACGCCTCGCCGGCCATCCAGGAGCAGGTGAGGGCCGTGCACACGCAGCTGGCGCGGCTGGAGGCCATCAGGGCCGAGGTCGACGCGCGGGTGGTGGACAGGTTCGCCACCATCGAGCACTACGACGCCATCGCCGACGCCCTGTTCGGCCTGCACCGCAGGGTCGCCCTGATCGACGACATCCCCATCTACGAGCAGTCCCGCCTGGTCATCAACCTCGGGTACGCCAAGGAGCTGCTGACCAGGGAGCAGGCGATCGCCGCCGGGGCCACAACCGAGGCCGAGCGCACGGCCTTCACCCAGATCGTGGGCAACCGCCGCTACCTGATCGACATGTCCCTCGGCGACCTGGACCCGCGGCTGCGTGCCATCCAGGTGGGGATCATCTCCTCCCCCGCCTACCAGCGGCTGCGCATCATGGAGGAGCAGATCGCCGCGGGCCGTACCCCGGCGGGCTGGGCGGCCACGAGCCAGGAGCTGGTCAGGCAGTTCGACGAGGCGGAGATGGACGCCAGCGCCATGCTCGCCGAGCAGGCCGAGCCGGTGGCCGACGCCGTGATCGTGCGCGCGGCGGTCCTCGGCGGCCTGGCGCTGGTGCTGGTCATCGTCTCGATCGTCATCTCGCTGCGGCAGGCGGCCCGCCTGTCGCGGGAGCTGGCCGAGCTCAGGCAGGCGGCGCTGGAGGTGGCCAGGGAACGGCTGCCGCAGGTCGTGGCCAGGCTGCGCGACGGCGCCGAGGTGGGCGCCGAGGTCGAGGTGCCCGACATCGAGGTGCGCAGCAGCACCGTCGAGATCGAGGACGTGGGCCGGGCCTTCGCCGCCGTGCAGAGCACCGCCGTGGAGGCCGCGGTCGGCCAGGCGCAGCTGCGCGAGGGGTTCCGCCAGGTCTTCCGCAACCTGGCCAGGCGCAGCCAGTCGCTGCTGCACCGCCAGCGCATCCAGCTGGAGAGCATGCAGCACCGGGCCACCGAGCCCGGCACGCTGGACGACCTGTTCCGCCTGGACCACCTGACGACCAGGATGCGCAGGCACGCCGAGGGCCTGATCATCCTGTCCGGAGCGGCGCCCGGCCGCGCCTGGAGCAAGCCGGTGCCGCTCATCGACGTCGTGCGGGGCGCGGCGGCCGAGGTCGAGGACTACACGCGGGTGAGCGTGGAGCCGATGCCCGGCCTCAGCCTCAAGGGTCCCGTGGTCGCCGACGTCATCCACCTGATCGCCGAACTCATCGAGAACGCCACCGTGTTCTCCCCGCCGCATACCATGGTCACGGTGCGCGGCGAGCAGGCCGCCCGCGGGTTCGCGGTGGTCGTGGAGGACCGCGGGCTCGGGATGAGCGAGGCCGAGTTGTCCGAATTCAACGACCGCCTGGCCAGCATGCCGGAGTTCGACGCGCTCAACAGCGACCGGCTGGGCCTGTTCGTCGTGGCGCGGCTGGCGGCCAGGCACCACATCCGCGTGACGTTGCGCGGTTCACCATATGGAGGGACCACCGCGATCGTGTTGATCCCCGCTGAACACGTGATCACCCCGACCCCGGCCGATCCGGTGAAGGTGCGAGAGCTGGACGGGGTCAATGACTGACGAGCGCTGGCTGGACGAGGACGCCGGTCCCATCGTCCCGGCCTACCTGCTGACCCGCGGCCGCACCGTGCCCGCGAGCGAGGCCATCGACCTCATCGCCGTCATCACCACCCTGGGCGGCTTCTCCCCGCCCGGCGGGCTGGGCCCGGAGCACCTGATCATCCTGCAGAAGTGCATCAAGCCCACCCGCCTGGTCGACGTGGCGGCGGAGCTGGGCCTGCCCATCGGCGTGGTGCGGGTCCTGGTCGGCGACCTGCACGCCAAGGAGCTGGTCAAGGTCGAGGTGCCGCCGCCCGTGCCGGCTCCTGAGGTGCTGCTCGACGTCATCAGCGGCCTGCGGGCGCTGTAGCGGGGCGCCGGTTGAGCCGGCCGAAGGCGAAGGCCACCACGGCGCCCACCAGTCCCGCCACCGCGCAGACCGCGAAGGTCCACTCGTAGCCGGCCACGTCGGGCCGGGCCGCCAGGATCGCGGCCACCACGGCTCCGGCGACCGCGCCGCCCACCACGCGGACCAGGGCGTTCACCCCGGCGGCCACCGCGGTCTTGGCCGGGTCGACGTGCTCGACCGCCATCGTGCCCAGGGCGGCGTAGCCGATCCCCAGGCCCAGGCCCAGCAGCGAGCTGGCCACGTAGAGGTCCGCCGGGTGGTCGTGGGAGACGATGAGCCACACCAGGCCCAGGGCCACCACCGCCGACCCCGTGCCGACCAGGGAGGAGGCCGAGAACCGCCGCGTCAGCCGCCCGGCGTACAGCGACAGGACGAGCATGAACACGGTCGCGGGCACCAGGTAGAGCCCGACCTCCAGGGTGGAGGCGGCGAAACGGGCGCGGGCGTAGGAGGCCAGCCCGGTGAAGAAGCCGAAGAAGGCGAAGCCCAGCAGCGCCGAGGAGATCGACGCGCCGACAGTGCCGCGGTGGGTCAGCATCGGCAGCTCCACCAGCGGCTCGGGCGCCCGGCGCTCGACGGCCGTCCAGGTCGCCAGCCCCGCGGCCGCGACCGCGACCAGCGACAGCACGGCGGGCGAGGTCCACCCCCACGCCCTGCCCTGGGTGACGGCCAGCAACAGGGCGATCAGCGCCGTGGTCAGCAGCGCCGCGCCCAGGAGGTCGGGACGGCCCTTGACCTCCGGCACGGAGGAGTCCACCAGGACCGCGACCAGCACGGTGGCGATCAGCCCGACGGCCCCGATGGTCCAGAACACCGCGCGGAAGTCGCCGCCCACCAGCCCGGCCAGGATCATGCCGGCGCCGGACCCGATGCCCATGGTGGCGCTCAGCACGCCGATGCCGGTGGGCAGCTGGTTGCGCGGCAGCACCTCGCGGGCGACGCCGATGGACAGCGGCACGAGCGCGGCCGAGAACCCCTGCAGGACGCGGGCCGCGATGAGCCATGCCAGGGAGCCGGCCAGCGCCCCCATCACCGAGCCGGCGACCAGCAGGAGCAGGGCGGCCAGGATCACGCGGCGCCTGCCGTACATGTCGCCGAACCGGGATAGCAAGGGCGTCGCCACCGCGCCCACCAGCAGGCTGATGGTCAGCGTCCAGCTGGCCGCCAGGATCGACACGCGCAGGTCATGCTGGAGGATGCCCAGCATGGGCAGCACGGCCGAGGTCTGCAGGGCGGCGGTCGAGGCCGAGAAGGCCAGCGTCACCACCATGGGCCAGGGGCCGCGGGTCTTCCGGGGAACCTCGGGCAGGACAGCGGATACCGCCATCACGACTCCTTTAGGTAACTTAGGTAAGTAACAGGGACGACAATATACATACCTAAGTTAGGTAATCAACATGGACGCCGATCTCGCGCGCACCGTGGAGTCGATGCGCCTGCTCATCCGCGCGCTCGACCGGGGCAAGGCCTCGCGGCGGCTCGCCGAGGCGGTCGGGCAGCCGCTGGACAAGCCGTCCCTCCACATCCTCACGTACCTGTTCGAGGCGGGTGAGCCGCGCAGGATCGGCGCGATCGCCGAAGGGATGCAGGTGGAGGGTCCCCACGTGACCAGGAACGTCGCGGCCCTGGAGCGCCGGGGCCTGGTCAGCCGGGTGCAGGACCCCGCCGACGGCCGCGCCTGGCTGATCGCCCTCACCCCCGAGGGCTACGAGGTCACGCGGCGGTGCCGGGAGGTCACCTCCGGCTGGTTCGGCGAGGCGCTGGCGAACTGGTCGGAGGAGGACCGCGCCCAGCTGTCGGAGCTGCTGGCCCGCTTCTCCGCCGACATGGCCGACACCATCCGCAAGCTCACAGACTGAGCTGGTCCTCCGCCCGGTGGCAGGCGACCTGCCGTCCCCCCGGTCCCTCCAGGTCCCGCAGCGGAGGCCGCTCGGCGCACTCGGGCACGGTCAGCGGGCAGCGCAGCCGGTAGGGGCAGCCGGTCTCGGCCGGGCGCGCCTCGACGCCGGTCGCGACCGGCGGCCGGCCGCCGATCTTGGGCACGGCGTCGCGCAACGCCCTGGTGTAGGGGTGCGCGGGCCGCTCCAGCAGCTCCCGCGTCGGCCCCGACTCGACGACGCGCCCCGCGAACAGCACGTGGGAGGTACGGCACAGCCGCGCGACGACGGCGAGGTTGTGGCTGATCAGCAGCCGTTCGGTGGCAAGGCCCGCGAGCAGGTCGAGGATCTTCGCCTGCACGGTCACGTCCAGGGCGCTGGTCGGCTCGTCCAGGATGAGGAGCCGGGGGCGGACCGCCAGGGCACGGGCGATGACGACGCGCTGGCGCTGGCCCCCGGACAGCTCGTGCGGCCGGCGGCGGGCCAGCGAGGGGTCGAGGCCGACCTGCTCCATCAGCTCGGGCACGCGGGACCGCTCGCTCCTGGGCAGCCCCTCGGCGATGGACCGGCCGACCCGCATCCGGGGGTCGAGCGACTCGGCCTGGAAGACCGGCTGGACATCCCTCCGGAACGCCCTCTTATCTGCATATTTCAGGTTCTGCCCGCCGTACCGCACCTCGCCCCCGAGCGGGGTCAGCAGCCCCAGCAGGGCGCGGGCGATGGTGGTCTTGCCCGAGCCGCTCTCCCCGATGAGGCCGACCCCGCCCTCGGTCACGCCGAAGGTGACGTCGTGGACCACAGCCGCCCCGCCGTACCCCAGGGTGAGCCGCTCGGCGCCGAGGATCGGCGGCCCGGCGCTCACAGGACGGCCTCCAGCAGCTCGCGGCTGTAGGGATGGCTCAGCTCGGCGAAGGGGGCGCTGTCCACGACCCGCCCGTCTTTCATCACCACCACGCGGTCGGCGATCGTCGAGACCAGGGCCAGGTCGTGCGAGACGAGCAGCAGGCCCAGGCCCCGCGTCTCGCGCAGGCGGCGCAGCACGCCGATCACCTCGGCCTGCACGGTCACGTCCAGGGCGCTGGTCGGCTCGTCGGCCAGGATGACCTTGGCGCCTAGCGCGATCGCCAGCGCGATGGCGAAGCGCTGGGCCTGGCCGCCGGAGACCTCGTGCGGGTAGCGCGACAGCAGCACGGGGTCCAGCAGCACCGCCCGCATCGCCTCGGCCATGCGGTGGCGCATCCGCCCGGCGCTCGGCCAGGCCCACTGCCGGGCCCGCTGCCCGGTCCGCTGCCCGGCCTGTTCTGCGCTCGGCCAGGCCTGCCAGCGTCCGGGGCTCTCGTCCCGTCCGATGCCGTGCAGCCGCAGCGCCCGCAGCATCAGCGTGCCGAGCCTGGTGGTCGGGCACAGCGCCGCCTGGGGCGACTGCATGACCAGCGCGGCCTTGGCGCCCCTGAGCTCGCGCAGCCGCCGCGGGGTGGCGTTCAGCACGTCCACGCCGCAGACGTAGACCTCGCCGGAGACCTGCGCGCCCTCGGCGAGGCCGAGCAGGGCCATGAGCGTGCTGGACTTGCCCGACCCGCTCTCCCCCACGATCGCCACGCACTCCCCGGCGCCGACGTCCAGCTCGGGAACGCTGGCGACGGTCCGCGTGCCGTACCGGACCTCCAGGCCACGCGCGTGGATCATCGGACCGTCCTCCGGGGGTCGAGCGCGTTGCGCAGGCCCTCGCCCAGCACGTTGCAGGCGAAGGCGGTCAGCAGGATCGCCAGGCCGGGGAAGGCGGCCAGCCACCAGTTGGTGGTGAAGCGGGACTGGCCCAGCTGGACCATCAGCCCCCATTCCGCCGTCGGGTCCTGGGCGCCCAGCCCGAGGTAGGACAGGGCGGCGGCGGTGAGGATCACCCCGCCCGCGTCCAGCGACAGCTGGACCAGGACGGGGGTGAGCGAGTTGGGCAGGACGTGCCGCAGGACGATCAGCGGAGCGGGCACCCCCAGGCAGCGGGCAGCGTCGACGTAGGGGCGGGTGGCGACGGAGGCGGCCGTCGAGGCCGCCAGGCGGGTGTACCAGGGCCACCAGGTGACGGCGATCGCCACGATGACCGTGGCGACGCTGGGATGCAGCACCACCGCGAGCGCCACCGACAGCAGCAGGGCGGGGAAGGCCAGGAACACGTCGGTGATCCGCATGATCACGTCCCGCAGCCAGCCTCCGGCGTACCCGGCGACGACGCCCAGCGTCACGCCCACGACCGAGGAGGCGCCCAGCACGGCCGCCGCGATCAGCAGGGACGTCTGCGCGCCGTACAGGATCCTGCTGAGCACGTCGCGGCCGACCTCGTCGGTGCCGAGCCAGTGCTCGGCGCTCGGCGGCCGGAGGGCGTTGACGGGGTCGAGGTGGTCCTCCGGGTACGGCGCGAGCCAGGGGGCCAGCAGGGCGGCCAGCGTGATGAGCGCGAGCAGCACGACCCCCGCCACGGCGAAGCGGTCCGGGACCCTGGGCAGGGTACGGCGCAGCGGCGCCTGCTCGGGCGGTCCGGGCTCGGGCGGCGCGGACCTGGGCGAGATCGGCCGGCTCATCGGGCCCTCACCCGGGGGTCCACGACGGCCTGCAGGAGGTCGACGACGAGGTTGGCCAGCACGTACACCACGGCCACCAGCAGCGTGACGCCCGCGATGGCGGGGGTGTCCAGCGAGCGGATCGACTCGGCGGCGTAGCGGCCCAGCCCCGGCCAGTTGAAGACGGCCTCGACGAGGAAGGCGTTGACGAGCGAGTAGGCGAAGACGAGGGCGATGAGCGACAGCACCGGGCCGAGGGCGGGCCGCAGGGCGAAGCGCGTGAGGATCGCGGTCTCGCCGAAGCCGAGGGCGCGTTCGAGGCGGGCGTGGTCCTGGCTCGCCTCCTCGATGAGCGTGGCGCGCGTGAGCTGGGCGATCACCCCGGCCGGGTAGGCGGCCACGACCAGGGCGGGCAGCACGAGGTGGTGCAGCGTGCTGGTGAGGATGGGCCAGTTGCCGGTGATGAGCGCGTCCACGACGGTGATGTTGGTCCACAGCGTGAGCGGGCTGGTGACGTCGAGGCGGGAGTCGTACTCCCCCGCGACCGGGAACCAGCCCAGGCCGCTGGCGAGCACGGTCTGGAGGGCGAGCGCCAGCCAGAACACGGGGACGGAGACGGCCAGCATCGACGTCACCCTGACCGAAAAGTCTGGAAATTTCGTCTTGTAGCGGGCGGCGAGCACGCCCGCCGGCACGCCTGCCACGACGGCCACCGCCAGCGCGGCCCCGACCAGCTCCAGCGACGCCGGGAAGGCCAGGTACAGATCGTCCAGCACCGGTCGGCGAGTGTGCAGGCTGGTCCCCCAGTCGCCGGACAGCAGGTCCCGCAGGTAGGTCCACAGCTGGACGTACACCGGCTCGTCCAGCCCGAACCGCCGCCGCGCCTCGGCCAGCTGCTCCTCCGACGCCCGGGGCCCGGCGTAGGCGACCGCCGGATCGCCGGGCACCAGCCGCATGATCACGAAGGTGAGCGCGACCACGCCGGCCACGACCAGGAGCGCCTGGCCGAGCCGGCGGGTCAGGTACCGCGTCATCAGGGACTGGGGGCCAGATCGTAGAAGAACACCACGTTCGGGTAGGCCGGGTTGTCGACGTACCCCTGCACGCCCGCGGCGAGCGCCCGCTGGTAGGTCTGCACGTACGGCACCGCCACCGCGGCCCGCTCGTCGATGATCTTCTTCTGCAGCTCGGCGTAGGAGGCCTGCGCCGCGGCGGGATCGGTCGCGGTCAGCGCGGGGAGCGCGTCGATCATCTTGTCGATCTCGGCGTCCTTCAGGTAGGAGAGGTTGAAGTCCGGCGTCTCCTTGCTCCTGAAGACGTTGACGAACCAGGAGTACGGGTCCGGATAGTCCGGGTACCAGTACATGACGAAGACGTCCTGGCGCTTGGCCGGGTCCTTGGCCTTGGCCTGGTCCCACTGCGCGTTCCACTGCATGGGCTTGGCGCGCAACGTCACGTTCAGCTTCTTCAGCGCCGCGCTCAGCAGGGTGACCAGCAGCTTCTGGTCCTCGTCGCCCTGGGCGTAGGTGAGGTCGAGGACCAGCTCGGGCTTGTCGGGGCCGAAGCCGGCCCGCTCCAGCAGCTCCTGGGCCTTGGCCAGGTCCTGCCTGGGCTCGCGGCCCGGCACGTGGCCCAGCAGGCCCTGCGGCACCAGCCCGCTGGCCTTGACGCCCGCGCCCTTCAGCGCCGCCACCAGGCCGTCGTAGTCGATCGCGTACTGCAGCGCCTGCCGTACCTCCAGGGGCAGGGTCTCGGTGTTGAACAGCACGAGCAGGTTCTGGAACGAAGACGCCTTGGAGGTCTGGACGGCCGGGGTCGTCGCGGCCTTCTCGAACAGCTGCGGGTTCAGCCGCGGGACGAACGTCACCTCGCCGCTCTGCAGCAGCTGCCAGGCCGTGTTGATCTCCGGGGTGACGCGGAAGGCGATCTTCTTGTACTGCTGGGGCTTCCAGCCGCCCCAGTAGTCCTCGAACGCCTTGAGCGTGAGCTCGGTCTCCTTGCCCTTCTGCCACTGGTCGATGGTGTAGGGGCCGGTGCCGCCGTCCTTCTTGCCGTCCTTGTCCACCCCGGCGGGGTCGTAGATGTAGGCGGCGTAGCCGGAGGAGGCGATCAGGTCCAGCGGCGAGGCGTACTTGAGCGTGAACTTCAGCGTCAGCGGGTCCGGCGTCTCGATCTTGTCGACCGCGCCCCAGATGTAGGCGGCCCCGCCGCCCGCCTTGATGGTCCGCTCGATGGCCTGCTTGGCGATCTGCGAGGTGAGGGTCGCGCCGGTGTGGAACTTCACGCCCTCGCGCAGCTTGAAGGTCCACTCCTTGCCGTCGTCGGCCGAGGTCCACTCGGTGGCCAGGCGCGGCTCGGGCTTCTGCGTCTGCGCGTTGTACCTGGTGAGCCCCTCGTAGATGTTGGCCATCGCCATGATCTCGTTGGAGTACGAGGTCGCGGGGTCCCAGTCGGTGACCACCTCGAGGTTGGGGGCGTAGACGAAGGTGGAGGCGTTCTCCGTGGCCTGCTGCGTCGCGCCCGGAGTGGTCGTGGAGGCCGGCGTCGCCGTCCGGTCGGCGCCGCGCACCTGACCGCCCGCGCACGCGGACGCGGCCAGCGCGACGGCGCCGGCTACGGCTAATCCCTTCAGCCAGCGCATGGGGGTCCTTTCACTTGTCACCGGGCCAGGGGCCCGGCTGCCTTGACGTGCAACCGCACCGCGGGCTCCGACAGGTAGCTGAGCGGGATCTCCTGCAGGTCGACGATCTCGACCTGGGCGGGATCCGCCCCGGCGCGTACGGCTTTCGCGGCCGCCTGCTCCTTGGCCGATTCGATGGCCTTCGCCCGGCTTTCGCCCGCAGGCAAGATCGTATCGACTCGGCCGCTCGCGAGGGCGATCGCCGCGCCGACCGCGTTGGCCACCTCGGCGTGCGGGGGCCTGACCACCCTGCTCACGCCGAGGATCCGGTCGGGCAGCAGGAACGCGCCGCCGCCCACGGCCACCAGCGGCCGGTCGGCGCGGCCCAGCGTCATGCGGTCGACGGCGTCCTCGACCATCTCGTCGGCCAGCGCGAGGGCGGCGCGCAGGGTCTCGTGCCGCAGGGGCAGGCCGGCCAGGCGTTCCGGCCAGGCGGGCGGCACCCCGGCGGTGCGTCCCGCGTGGACGGCGGCGTCGGTGAGCGTCATGGTGCCGCCCCCGCACACCAGCGCCTCCTCGGTGATGCGGTAGCCGACCGAGTCCGGCCCCACCGACCCGTCGCGGACCACGCTGCCGCCGCCGAGCGCGATGGACAGGATGTCCGGCATGCGGAAGTTGGTCAGCACGCCGCCGATCTCCGTCGCGGCCGACGACTCGCGCGGGAACCCGCCCACGAGCACCCCGAGGTCGGTGGACGTGCCGCCCACGTCCGCCACGACCGCGTCGGCCACCCCGGACAGGAACGCGGCCCCGCGCAGGGAGTTGGCCGGTCCCGACCCGATCGTCGACACCGGCAGCCGCGCGGCGTGCTCCAGCGTCATCAGCGTCCCGTCGTTCTGCGCCAGGTACGGCCGGGCCGCCAGCCCGCGCTCGCGCAGCGCCTCGGTCAGGGCCGCCGTCACCCGGGCGGCCACGCCGTACAGGCAGGCGTTGAGCACGGTCGCGTTCTCGCGCTCCAGCAGGCCGAGCCAGCCCAGCTCGTGGCTGAGGCTGACCGGCAGGCCGTACTCCCGCGCGACCAGCTCGCCGACCTCGGCCTCCTGCTCGGCGCCCGCGGGGCTGAACACGCCGGTGACCGCGACGGCGTCGGCCCGCACGCCGTCCAGGAAGCGGCGCACGGCGCCGGAGTCCAGCGGCGTGATCGGGCGGCCGTCGACGAAGAACCCACCCGGCAGGACGGCCTCACCGGCGCTGACGGCCTTGCGCAGGTCCTCCGGCCAGTCCGACAGCGGCGGCACCGACGTCGTGGCCGGCGCGCCCAGCCGGACGACGGCCACGCGGCCCAGGTTCTCGCGCTCCAGGATGGCGTTGGTGGCGTGGGTCGTGCCGAGCATGACGCGGGAGACCTCGGCCCTGCGCCTGTCGTCCAGCTCGGCCAGCACGGCGTCGAGCGCGGCGCGCAGGCCGCCGGTCACCTCGGGCGTGGTCGGCCGCTTGGCCTTGGCGAGCAGCCGGTCGCCCGCGTCGAGGACCACGGCGTCGGTGTTGGTGCCGCCGACGTCGATGCCGATGCGCAGACCGCTCATATCGGCTGGTACTCCAGGTCGTAGCCGAAGGCGCGGGGACCGGCGACCTCCAGGCCGCGCGGGGTGCGCCACAGGGGGTCGCAGGGCCAGGCGAGCACCGCGACGCGCTGGCCGTACCGCAGGGCCTCGGTCTGGATCGCGGTGGCCGTCTGGGTGTCCACGACGGCGATCAGGTCGGGGACCATCGCCCTGACCCGGCCGTCCTCGACGGCGACGAGGTTCTCGTTCTGGAGCTCGACGACCAGGCGGCGGCCCCGGTCGGCGCCGGTGCCCTCGATCGTGGCCGAGCCCCTGACGAACCCGCCGGTGGTGCGCCGGTCGACGTCGACGAGCTTGCCGGTGATCAGGCGGACGGCGCCGAGGGTGTCACGCAGGGCGCCCAGCGGGTCCGCCGTGTCCTGCGTGGCCCGGCCGATGGACAGGGCGCGTGTGACGGTGCCCTCGATGACCACGCCGCGGGCCCGTGCGGCGGTGAGCACGTAGTCGGCCATGAGCGCGCTCGACCCGGAGGCCACGCAGGCCGCGCGGGCCAGGCGCTCGGACCACAGGCCGTCGACGGGGCGGATCGTGACTACGTTGCCGACCACGTCGGCCATGACGACCAGGTCGGCGGGCAGGCCTGCGACGTACATGGACACCATCTGGACCTCGGGGAAGGCACGGCCCATGGCGTCGGCGTCGAGCAGCGGCAGGCCCAGCTGGGCGGCCCAGGCGACCGGCGCGACGCCGTTGGACCCGCCGATCTCGGAGGACATGACGGCTCCCGGCGGGCGGCCGAAGAGCCGTTCGACCTCCTCGGCGATGCGCTTGGGCTCGTGCTCGCCGTGGGGCATCTCGTGGCTCACCGTGGGGGCGCCGATGCCGGACAGGGGGACGATCAGCGTGTCGCCGGGCAGGTCGGCCAGGGCGACCAGGGGCACCGGGCCGTGGTCGCGTATCGCCCTGACGGCCGCCAGCGACCCGGTGCGCACGTCGCCTCCGCCACCCGTCCCCAGCACGGCGCAGCCTCGTGCCAGTGCCGGGATGTCAGCCTCTGTGAGTTCCATGTCCCGTCAAAACCAAGCACATTTGATCGTGCCGCGCTAGAGGGATCACCCCGCCTCACCAACACGGTCTGAATCCCGGATTCCGCCCCGTTTCCTCCGGCTACGCCCCGTGCCCACCCCGCCCTCTCCCTGCGGTCTGACGGACCTTACCTCTGGCCCTCCTCCTGCACCCAACCGGCCTCCACCCCTCCCCGCACCTTCCTGCACCCCGACGGGCCTTCACGTGCAGGCCGGTGGGAAGGAACGGCGGCGAGGCTTGCCCGAATCCGGACAAACAGGTTGGTCGCGCCACACCCCGATGGCTAGCCTGGCGATCGTGATCCTCGCCTTCCTCGCCGCCGCGATCATCCTGACGATCACTCCCGGCCCCGACACCGCCCTGGTCATGCGCACGGCCGTCAACGGCGCGAACCGGCGCCTCGCCGTGCTGACCAGCCTCGGCATCGGCGCCGGCCTGCTCGTGTGGGGAGTACTCACCGCGGCGGGCGTCTCCGCCCTGGTGGCCGCCTCCCCCGTCGCCTACGACGTCCTGCGCGTCGCCGGGGCGGCCTGGCTGGTCGTCATGGGCGTCAAGGCCCTGTGGCCGGCCCGCAGGACGCACGACGCGCCAGAGGAGACCACCACGCCCCGGTCCGCCCGGCGCGCCGTGACGACCGGCCTGTCCACCAACCTCCTCAACCCCAAGCTCCTGGTCTTCTACCTGAGCCTGCTCCCCCAGTTCGTCCCGGACGGCGCCCCCGTCTTCGCCTGACCCTCCTCTACGCCACCCTCCACGCCGCCCTCAGCGTCGCGTGGCTGTCGCTGGTCGCCTGGACGGTCGGCGGCATGAAGGCCCTGCTCGCCAGGCGCCGGTGGATCGAGCGCGCCACCGGCGTGGTGCTTATCGGCTTCGGGCTGAAGCTGGCGGCCTCCTGAACCGCCGTTCTACGATCACGAGATGCCGGACATGAGGTGCACGCACTGCGGTGAGGGCGGGCTGGAGCCGGGATTCGTCGGCGACTTCGGCGAGGCGTCGCGGGGTTTCGCCCGCTGGGTCCAGGGGGCGCTGGAGCGGGGGATCTTCGGCGGGGCGCGGCTGATGGGCCGCCCCAAGTGGGAGATCGAGGCCTACCGCTGCCCGAGCTGCCACCATCTGGAGCTGTTCGCGGCGCGGAGGGCGTGACGGGGCGTGCGTTCCTACCTCGAGCTCGCCCGCGAGGTGGCGGCCGGCGAGGCGAGCGCGGAGACCGTGGTCGAGCTGGCGTGCGCGCTCGCCGAGCTGGGGTGGGACGGCCCCGCCGTACGGGAGGCCATGGAGCGGCGGACGGCGGAGCTGTCGGCCGCGGACGTCGAGCGGCTCGGCGGGGAGCTGACCGGCGGCTACCGGGCCTGGCTGGCCGCCATGGAGGTCGTCGAACGCGACATGCGGGCCACGGGCGTACCCGGCGGGTTGCGGCTGAAGGCGTTCGAGGACGGGGAGCCGCGCGTGGCGTACGGCGATCGCACGGCGTCCTGGACGCTCGCCTTCCACGGCGCGGATCCCGTGACCGAGGTCGCCGACGCGGCGCAGGACATGGTCGCCGAGGAGCTGTGGACGGCGTGGCCGGTCTGCCCGGAGCACGGCCTGGGCCTGCACGCCGAGCGCGGCTCGTGGGTCTGCCGCAGGGGCCACGCCGCCGCGCCGATCGGAGGGCTTCCGGCCGTGGAGGGCGCCGTCTAGGGTGCGTCCATGACGGACGTGCTCCTGCGCGGCGGCCGGCCCTGGGGCCTGGACTCGCCCGCCGACATCCTGGTCCGCGACGGCCGCATCGCCGGGATCGGCCCCGGCCTGACCGCCGGCCGGGTCGTCGACATCGAGGGGCGGCTCGTCCTGCCCGGGCTGGTCGAGGCGCACTGCCACCTCGACAAGACGCTGTACGGCGGGCCGTGGGTGCCGCACTCCGCCGACGACACCCTCGCCGGGCGCATCGCCAACGACCTGGCCAGGCGCGGCGAGCTCGGCGTGCCCAGCGTCGAGCGCGTCTCGGCGCTGCTGCGGACCATGAGGTCGTACGGCACCGCCCACGTCAGGACCCACACCGACGTCGACCCCGGCGTGGGGTTGCGCGGCGTCGAAGCCGTCATGGAGGCGGCCGAGGCGACCGGCATGGACGTCCAGCAGGTCGCCTTCCCGCAGCACGGGATCCTGACCAACCCGGGGACCGCCGAGCTGCTGGAGGAGGCGCTGAAGAGCGGGGTGGCGGCGATCGGCGGCCTGGACCCGGCGGGCGTCGACCGCGACCCCTTGCGGCACCTGGACCTCGTCTTCGATCTGGCCTCGCGGTACGGCGCCTCCGTGGACATCCACCTGCACGACGGCGGGACGCTGGGCGCCTGGGAGCTGGAGCTGATCATCGAGCGGACGAAGGCGCTCGGGCTGGGCGGCCGGGTGACGGTGAGCCACGCCTACGCCTTCGGCCAGATCGACGCGAGCACGCAGGACCGCCTCGCCGAGGGCATGGCCGAGGCCGGGGTGGCGGTGGCGACCGCGGCGGTCTACAGCTTCCCGGTGCCGCCGATCAAGAAGCTGCGGGCGGCGGGCGTGGTCGTCGCCTGCGGCCATGACGGGATCCGCGACCTGTGGGGACCGTACGGCAGCGGCGACATGCTGGAGCGGGCGATGCATGTGGCCTACCGCAGCACGTTCCGCAGGGACGAGGACATCGAGCTGGCCCTGGAGGCGGCGACCTACGGCGGGGCCCGGGCACTGGGGCTGCCGGGGTACGGCCTGGCCGAGGGCGACCGGGCGGACCTGGTCGTCGTGCCCGCCGGGAGCGCGGCCGAGGCGGTGGTGACCCATCCGCCGCGCACGCTGGTCATGCTCGGCGGGGTCGTGCAGGACGGCTGAGCGCCGGGCCGGTTGTCCACAGGCTTGGGGACTCCGGTCGTGAGGGGCCGCCGTGTCCTGCACAATTGACCGCGCAGGACCTTGGGGAAGGACCTTCGAAAGGCGGAATGGTGCTCTCAATCCAGCAGCGGATCGCGGACGAGCTCGGCGTGCGCGAGGGGCAGGTGGCGGCGGCCGTCGACCTGCTCGACGGCGGGGCGACCGTGCCGTTCATCGCCCGCTACCGCAAGGAGGCCACGGGCGGCCTGGACGACGCGCAGCTGCGCACGCTGGAAGAGCGCCTGCGCTACCTGCGGGAGCTGGACGAGCGGCGCGCCGCCATCCTGGAGTCCATCGAGTCCCAGGGCAAGCTCACCGACGAGCTGCGGGAGCAGATCCTCGCCGCCGACACCAAGGCCAGGCTCGAGGACATCTACCTGCCCTACAAGCCCAAGCGCCGCACCAAGGCGCAGATCGCCCGGGAGCTGGGGCTGGAGCCGCTGGCCGACGCCCTGCTGACCGATCCTGGCCTGGACCCCGTGGCCGCGGCCGAGCCGTACGTCGTGGAGGGCCTGGCCGACGCGGCGGCGGCGCTGGAGGGCGCCCGCGCGATCCTCATCGAGCGCTTCGCCGAAGACGCCGACCTGATCGGCGAGCTGCGCGAGCACATGTGGGCGCACGGGCGGCTGGTCTCGAAGGTCCGCGAGGGCAAGGAGGAGGCGGGCGCCAAGTTCAGCGACTACTTCGACTTCGCCGAGCCGTTCACCAAGCTGCCCTCGCACCGCATCCTGGCCATCTTCCGCGGGGAGAAGGAGGAGGTCCTCTCCGTCACGCTGGAGCCGGAGGACGGCGAGGTCTACGAGACGCGCATCGCGGCCCGCTTCGGGATCTCCGACCGGGGGCGGCCCGCCGACCGCTGGCTGGCCGACACGGTGCGGTGGGCCTGGCGCACCCGCATCCTGGTCCACCTCGGGATCGACCTGCGGATGCGGCTGTGGCAGGGGGCCGAGGACGAGGCGGTCCGCGTCTTCGCCGCCAACCTCAAAGACCTGCTGCTCGCCGCCCCCGCCGGGGCCCGCGTGACGATGGGGCTCGACCCGGGCCTGCGCACGGGCGTGAAGGTGGCGGTCGTCGACGCCACCGGCAAGGTCCTGGAGACCGCCACGATCTACCCCCACGAGCCCAAGCGCCAGTGGGACCAGTCGCTGGCCGTGCTGGGGGCGCTGGCGCAGAGGCACGGCGTGGAGCTCGTCGCCATCGGCAACGGCACGGCCTCCCGCGAGACCGACAAGCTCGCCGGGGAGCTGGTCAAGCACATGCCGCACCTCACCAAGGTCGTGGTGTCCGAGGCGGGCGCGTCGGTGTACTCCGCTTCGCCGTATGCCTCGCAGGAGCTGCCCGACCTCGACGTCTCCCTGCGCGGCGCGGTGTCGATCGCGCGGCGGCTGCAGGACCCGCTGGCCGAGCTGGTCAAGATCGACCCCAAGTCGATCGGCGTGGGGCAGTATCAGCACGACGTCTCGGAGACCAAGCTGTCGCGCTCGCTCGACGCGGTGGTCGAGGACGCGGTCAACGCCGTCGGCGTCGACGTCAACACGGCCTCCGCGCCGCTGCTCACCCGCGTGTCCGGCATCGGGGCGATGCTGGCCGACAACATCGTCCAGCACCGCGAGGCGCACGGCCCCTTCCGCACCCGCGCCGCGCTCAAGGAGGTCCCCCGGCTCGGCCCCAAGGCGTTCGAGCAGTGCGCGGGCTTCCTGCGCATCCAGGGCGGCGACGACCCGCTCGACTCCTCGGCCGTCCACCCGGAGGCCTACCCCGTGGTGCGCCGCATCCTGGCCTCGGCCAAGACCGACCTCAAGTCGCTGATCGGCAACACGGCGGTGCTGCGCAGCCTCAAGCCGGCCGACTTCGTCGACGACCAGTTCGGCCTGCCGACCGTCACCGACATCCTCCGCGAGCTCGAGAAGCCGGGGCGCGACCCTCGTCCGGCGTTCCGGACGGCCTCGTTCAAGGAGGGGGTCGAGAAGATCTCCGACCTGGAGCCGGGCATGGTCCTCGAGGGCGTGGTCACCAACGTGGCGGCCTTCGGCGCCTTCGTCGACGTCGGCGTCCACCAGGACGGCCTCGTCCACGTCTCGGCGATGTCCAACCACTTCGTCAGGGATCCCCGCGACGTCGTCAAGCCGGGCGACATCGTCCGCGTCAAGGTGCTCGACGTCGACATCCCGCGCAAGCGGATCTCGCTGACGTTGCGGTTGGAGGACGACGTCCAGGGTGGAGGAGACCGTCCCCGCGCGGGCGACCAGCGCAACGGCTCCCGCTCCGACCGCGGCGGCAACGGGCGTCAGGGCGAGCGCGGGGGCGCGCGTGCCGACCGCTCCCAGCGTGGTGAGCGCGGCAGCGGGCAGCGCCGCGGCGACCAGCGCCGCCAGGACCGCCCCGCCCCCACGGGCGCCATGGCCGAAGCACTCCGCCGCGCCGGGCTGACGGGCGACGGCAACCGGTAACCGGCTTCCCGGGGAGAGGACTGGGAGAAGAAGCACTGGGCGTGTCTCGGGGACCTGGCTTCCCGAGGCGGGAGAGCCGGGGCACAGGCTTGCGGCTCCGGCCACGCCCTGTCCCCGACCTGCTGAGGCGGGAGCCTTCCGTCACGCTGGCCGCCGCGGCGGCGTGGCGCCCGCTTCCCGCACGGTCACCGACGGGCGTTCACCTACCGATGGTGGGTGATTTGTCCCACAGTGGGTGGTGTGCCGTGGTTCTGACCAGGGGTATCGCGTAGCCCAAGGCAGGGACGGCACGCGGCGGCCGGTATGCTGCTCGGGGACATCCACGTGGCACCCGAAGGAGACCGAAGACGATGTACAAGGAATTCGCCGCCGAGGTCGTGGTCTGGCTCGTCCCGGTGGTGGTTCTCATTGGCCTGGCGCTGATGATCACCGCCGGCTGATGATCATCGCTGGCTGACTTCTCCGACGAGCGTGGACGCCTTCACGCTGTGACCGCACCGGCACGAAGGCAGCCGGTCCAGGCGACCGGCCAGGCCGACGACGGCCGACAACGGCGTTGGTGACCGTGCGACGTGCATCGGTGGCCGTCCATCGTGCGCCGGTGACCGTTCGACCGCGTCAGCGGCCATCCGCCATGCGCGCCATGCGCCGGTGACGCTCACGACGCCCAAGCCGTCAGGTCCCGGCGCTCGCGCAACCGCTTCAAAGCCTGCTTCTCCAGCTGCCGGATGCGCTCCCGCGTGAGCCCCATCGTGTCCGCGATCTCCCGATACGTCTGCGCCGGGCCGCCCGCCAGGCCGTACCTCGCCGTGACGATGTACGCCTCCCGGGGCGGCAGCAGCCGTACCAGCCGGCGCACCTGCGACCCCAGCGCCTGCTGCTCCATCAGCTCCGGCACGTGCGGCCCGTCGTCGTCGACGATGAGGTCGCCGATCCGGCTCTCCCCGTGCTCCCCGACCGGCAGGTCGAGGCTGAGGGTCTCCTGCGCCAGCCGGCGCAGCCACGCGATCTCGTCCGGACTGCGGCCGACCGCGGCGGCCAGCTCGTCGTCACGCGGCTCCCGCCCCAGGTCGGTCAGCAGCCGGCGTTCGACCCTGGTGAGCCGCGAGACGGTCTCCGCGACGTGGACCGGCAGCCGCACGGTGCGGCTCTTGTCGTTCAGCCCCCGCTCGATGGCCTGGCGGATCCACCACATCGCGTAGGTGGAGAACTTGTACCCGCGCGCGTAGTCGAACTTCTCCACGGCGCGGATGAGGCCGAGGTTGCCTTCCTGGATGACGTCGAGCAGGGGCAGCCCGCGGTGGGCGTAGCGCTTGGCGGCGGCCACGACGAGCCGGAGGTTGGCCCGGATCAGCCGGTCCTTGGCGGCCAGGCCGTCCCGGCGCACGCGCTCCAGCTCGGCGGAGTGGGGTCCGTGGCGCAGCAGGTGGTCGGCGTACAGGCCGGCCTCGATCCGCCGGGCCAGGTCGACCTCCTCGGCGGCGGTCAGCAGGCGGGTCCTGCCGATCTCCCTCAGGTAGTCGCCCAGCGCGTCGGACATGCATCGCGTCTACCCCGCAGGCGGCGGCGAATGCTCCTGGGGATCGCCGAGTTCGGCGATGGCCAGCTCGGCGGTGGGGCGGATGTCGAAGAAGCGGTCCAGCGAGGTGATCTCGAACAGGTGCTTGACCCGGCCCTGCAGCCCCGACAGCAGCATGCGCCCGCCCGAGGCGGTGACCGCCTTGTGCAGGTAGACCAGCACCGACAGCCCGGAGGAGTCGCAGACCTCGACCGCCTGCAGGTCGACCACCAGCATGGGCGGCTGGCTGAGGTCGAGCGCCTTGGTGACCCGCTCGCGCACCTCGGCGGAGGAGGCGAAGTCGAAGTCTCCAGACAGGCGGGCCACTATGCAGGGCCCCTGGAGCCCGAGGCTGATCGACATGGTCTGTTGTTCCGAGGTCACGGACTCCTCCAGGCCCGACGGCTACGAGAAGTATCGCCTCGGAGTGACCACCAGCATCTGGTCGATCTGCTCGTCGCTCACACCCGAGGCGCGCAGTGCGGGGAGCACGTCGTCGTGTATGTGATCGTAGCGCCAGTTGGGTGCGGCCGTCTGGCGGGTCTCCTCCCACGCTCCGCCGAAGTAGTCCATGAAGCAGGCGGCGTCGTGGCTCAGCACGATCCGGTCGGCGTAGCCGCGCTCGCACAGCGCCGCGATCGTCGCCACCCGCTGCGGCGTGGGGTTGTACAGGTCGAGCCCGAAGCGGTCCATGCCGAGGATCGCGCCGGTGTCGGCCATCCGCATGAGGTAGTCCAGGTCGTTGGAGTCGCCCGCGTGGCCCACGACGACCTTGGTGAGGTCGACGCCCTCCTTTGCGAAGAAGTCCAGGGCGAGCAGGCCGCTCTGGGTGAAGGAGTTGGTGTGGACGGTGATGGGCGCGCCGGTGCGCAGGTGGGCCTGGGCGACGGCGCGGCAGATCCGCTCGACGCCCGGGGTCAGGCCCTTCTGCTCGACCACGCACTTGAGGAAGGCGGCCTTGACCCCGGTGTCGGCGATGCCTTCGGTCAGGTCGCGCACGAAGTCGTCGACCATCGGCTCGGGCATGTCGACCAGCAGCCCGGGCCCGCGATGCTCGTACTGGTGCGGGACCTCGTCGTAGCTGTACAGGCCGGTGGCCGGGATGATGTTCAGCTCCGGCACCTGCTCGTTGATCCGCTGGATGCGCGGGATGTACCGGCCCAGGCCCCAGACCGTCGGGTCGGCGATCGTCGTCACGCCCTTGGCGGCGAGCGCCCTCAGCTTCTCGACGGCGTCGGCGACCCGGGCCTCCTCGTCCCACCACGCGCCCTTGCCGTAGTTGTCCAGGTGCTCGGTCGCCAGGACGAAGACGTGCTCGTGCATGAGCGTCTGTCCCAGGGCGTCGACGTCGACGGGTCCGCGGACGGTGTTGACGGTCGGCATGCTGGCCTCCATACCGGCTGGTCGGTTTGGCGTACGGTAGGCCCGCCGTACCGGCCGAGTCAACGCCCCAGGCGCGGAAACAGCGACTCGGGGCGCGGCAGCCGTACCCCGTCCACCTGCGCGTGCACGCGCGCCGCCGCACGCGGCAGGAAGGGTTCGAGCTGGACGGCGAGCGTACGGCAGGCCGCGACGAGCGTGCCGAGCGAGGCCGAGGGGTCGGGCTGCTTCCACGGCTGGGCGCGCTCGGCGAAGGCGTTGGCCTCGGTCACGATCGCCCACACCGCCGCCGTGGCGCGCCGGAAGTCGAAGTCCTCCAGCGCCTCGTGGACCCGCTCCCCGGCCTCCGCGCAGGCGGGCAGCGTCTCCCCCGGCTCGGGGACCAGGCCGTCCAGACGGCGGCGCACCAGCGTGACGACGCGGTTGACCAGGTTGCCGACGCCGTTGGCCAGGTCCTCGTCGTGCCGGGCGATCAGCCGTTCCTCGGTGAAGTCCACATCTCCCACCTTCGGCGGCTCCCGCAGCAGCCACCAGCGGACCGCGTCGGAGCCGTGGGCGGCGACCAGGGCCGCCGGATCCGCGCTCGCCCCGCCCGACTTGCTGATCTTGCGCCCGCCGATCGTCAGGTAGTCGTGCACGACGATCTCGGTGGGCAGCGGCAGGCCCGCCGACAGCAGCAGCGCGGGCCAGTAGACGGCGTGGAAGCGGATGACGCCCTTGCCGACCAGGTGCGTCTTGCGCGGCTCGCGCACCCACCACCGCTCGTAGTCCTCCAGGCCGGTCACGTAGTTGGCCAGGGCGTCCCACCAGACGTAGATCACCTGGGACGGGTCGCCGGGTACCGGGATGCCCCAGCCGCGTGCGCGTTCGGCGCTGCGCGAGATGCTGATGTCCTCGATCCCGGACCGCAGGAAGGCCAGCACCTCGTTGCGCCGCACGGCCGGCTCGATCCGCAGCTTGCCGGTCTCGACGAGGTCCAGCAGGGCGTCCCGGTAGCGGGAGAGCCGGAAGAACCAGTTGCGCTCCGAGACGTGCTGGAGCGGCGCCTCGTGCCCGTCGGGGCAGGGCCCGGCGGGGTAGAACTGCTCGCAGCCCACGCAGTACAGGCCCTCGTAGTGCCTGGTGTACAGGTCGTGCTCGGTGGCCTTCCAGAGGCGGTGGACGCCCTCGCGGTGGCGCGGGTCGGCGCTGGTCCTGATGAAGGAGTCGAAGCTGAGGTCGAGCACGCCGCGCAGGTCCTCGAAGGCCCGGGCGTTGCGGTCGACCAGCTCGCGGACACCGATCCCGGCGGCCTCGGCGGCCAGGACGTTCTTGAGGGAGTTGTCGTCGGTGCCGGTCTGGAAGCGCACCGGCTCGCCGCGCCGCCGGTGGTGCCGGGCCAGGACGTCGGCCTGGACGATCTCCAGGGCGAAGCCGAGGTGCGGGCGCGCGTTGACGTAGGGGATGGTCGTGGTGATGTACATCGGGTGCCTCCCACGGGGCCCCGCGCACGAGGAGAGGCCCCGGCTCGCAGGGCCTCTTGTGCTCGACGACGACGGCGAAGGGCCCCTACGGGGCCATCATCACCAGGTGGGTCTTCTGGGCCGTCGTCATGGGATCAAGGATAGCGCCTCAGGCGAAGCCGGCGAGCTTGTACAGCACGAGCGAGCCGGCGACGGCGACGTTGAGGCTGGCCCCGGTGCCGATCATGGGGATCTCCACGGCGGCGTCGAGCAGGTCGAGCGCCTCGGCCGGGATGCCGTGCGCCTCGTGGCCGAGCACCACGACCGTCGGCCGCCGCGCCATGGGCAGGCCGGCCAGCCGTACCGCCTCCTCGGCCAGCTCGACGCCGAGGACGTGGTGGCCTCGCTCGCGGCACTCGGCGAGCCAGGGCAGCGGCCGGACCCAGTGGACGCAGGCCCGGTGCCGCAGCGTGTTGCCCTTGGCCAGCGCCTCCGGCACCCAGGGCAGCCGGGGTACGGCCAGGCACGCGCCCACGGCGTCGCAGGTGCGCAGCAGCGTGCCGAGGTTGGCGCCGTGCATGGGCCACAGGGGTGCGGCGATGAGGTGGCCGAGGCAGGAGGGCGGGCGGCGGCGCCGCTGGGCACGCAGGTCTCGGCGGGTGCGGACGCTGATCCCGCTCATGCGCGGGGGCGGATTCCTTCCGCTGGAGTCTTCATGCGAAGGGCGCTTGGCGGTGCGCCCGGACCATCGACGGGGAGATCTCCATGCTAGCGCTTGAGCAGCCACGCCAGGACGCCCACGGCGAAGACGGCCAGCCCGGCCAGCACCGAGGCGACAGGGAGGGTGAAGGCCAGGCCGACGCACAGGACGACGCCGAGCACCGGGACGGCCTTGGCGGGGGCGCCCTCCTCGCGGGTGAGCGTGAAGGCCGAGGCGTTGGCCACCGCGTAGTACAGCAGGACGCCGAAGGAGGAGAAGCCGATCGCACCGCGCAGGTCGGCGAGCAGGACGAGGGCGACGACGGCCAGGGCGACGGCCAGTTCGGCGCGATGCGGGACCTTGCGGACGGGGTGGACGGCGTCGAGGACGGCCGGCAGGTCGCGGCGGCGGGCCATGGCCAGCACGGTGCGGGAGACGCCGAGGATCAGCGCGAGCAGCGCGCCCAGGGAGGCGACGGCCGCCCCGGCGGTGACCAGGAGCGGCAGCCAGCCGATCCCGGTCTCGCGGGCGAGGTCGGCGAGGGGGACCTGCGAGGCCCCCAGGCGGTGCGGGCCCAGGACGGTCAGCGCGCTGTAGCCGACGAGGGCGTAGACGGCCAGGGTGACGAACAGGGCGATGGTGATGGCCCGGGGGATGGTCCGCGCGGGGTCGCGCACCTCCTCGCCCATGGTGGCCACGCGGGCGTAGCCGGCGAAGGCGAAGAACAGCAGGCCCGCGCCCTGGAGCACGCCCCAGGCGTCCACCTCGCCGCCGGAGTACCGGAGCCCAGGTTCGAGCCCGGGGTTCAGGACGGCGGCGGCCACGACGGTCGCCAGGACGGCCAGCACGAAGACCACCATGACGCGGGCCGCCAGGGCGGAGCGCTGGACGCCGAGCAGGTTGAGCGCCGTGAGCGCGACGACGGCCCCGGCCGCGAGGGGCCGCGCCAGCTCCGGTGCGACGTAGGCGCCGAACGTCAGCGCCATCGCCGCGCACGAGGCCGTCTTGCCGACGACGAAGCCCCACCCCGCCAGATACCCCCAGAAGTGCCCCAGCCGCCGCGTGCCGTACACGTAGGTGCCGCCGGACTCCGGATACAGGGCCGCCAGCCGCGCGGACGAGGTCGCGTTGCAGTAGGCGACCACGGCGGCCAGCGCCAGCGAGGCGAGCAGCCACGGCCCCGCCGACCGGGCCGCCGGGCCGTAGGCCGCGAAGACGCCCGCCCCGATCATCGCCGACAGCCCGACGAAGACCGCGTCGCCCGTTCCCAGCCTTCTGGCCAGCGTGCCCGCCACCGCTCCCCCCCTCACCGCCGGACTCCGGACAGCCGCCACTGTGCCGCACCCGGGTGACGTCCGGGTGAACGATCACCCGGCGAGCTCGACCACCACGTTGGTGGACTTCACCACGGCCACGGCGACGACACCTGGCTCCAGGCCCAGCTCGTCGCAGGCCTGCCGGCTCATGAGCGACACCACGCGGAACGGCCCGGCGGCGATCTCGACCTGCGCCATCACGGTGTCCTTGACCACGTCGGTGACGATGCCGCGGAAGCGGTTGCGCGCCGAGGACAGGCCCCACCCGGTCTCGGTGTCCACCTGGGATCTGGCGAAGGCGGCCAGGTCCTTGCCCGGGATGACGCGGTGGCCGTGCTCGTCGCGCCCGGCGCTCAGCCGCCCGGCGTCGATCCACCTGCGCACCGTGTCGGGGCTCACGCCCAGCAGGGAGGCGGCCTCGCCGATGCGGAACTCGGTCACCGCGTCATCCTCGCACACGCCCGGGCGGGCGGGCTCACTCCGGAGCGGGCACGACGAGCACCGGCCGCCTGGCGTGGTGCAGCACCCGGTCGGAGGTGCTGCCCAGCAGCAGCGACCGGACGCCGCCCAGGCCGCGCGTCCCGGTCACGATCAGCGTGGCGTCCAGCTCGTCGGCGACGTCCACGATGGTCGACCACACGGCGGACACGCTGTCCTCGTAGCGGGCGGTCGCCTCCAGCCCGGCCTGCCTGGCCAGCTCGGCGCCCTGCTCGGCGAGCCGGGTCAGCGCCTGCCGTACCGCCTCGTCCTGGGCCGTGGTGTCGACCGGCACCATCAGGCCCGCCGGGGCCAGCATCGCGGAGGGGGCGGGCCGCTCGCCCACGGTCAGCACCACGGCACGCTGCCCCTTGGCCAGGCCGCCCGCGAAGCCGATGGCGGCCTTGGCGTCGTCGGACCCGTCGTAAGCGATCAGTATCGTCATGTCACGCCTCTACCCAGGCGGTACGGCGGGCCACCCGCGACCGGGGAACGCGCAGCATGGACAGGCCGACCAGGGCCAGCAGCCCGAGCTCGGTCACGACGACCACGCGCTGGGTCACGCCCGCCGGGATGTCGGCGTTGCTGAGCGGCACGCCTGCCATCCTGACCACGTACGGCACGACCACCAGCAGCAGGGCGGCCAGGGCGGCCAGGCTGAGCACCTTCAGGCCCCTGGCGAAGCGGGTACGGGCGCGGGCGAGCAGCAGCCCGGCGACCGGCATGGCGAGGAACGCGGCGAAGGCGGCGTAGCGGTGGATGCCGCCCGACAGCGACAGCGGCACGCCGGGCCGGTCGGTCGGGAAGGCGCCGATCAGGAACATGCACGCCCCCCACGCCGCGACCAGCAGCACCACCCTGCGGTCGGCGCCGCCGCGCGCCAGCGCCGCGGCGATGAGCGCCGATCCGACGGCGAACAGGGTGAGCGAGGTGGGCAGCAGCCAGCCGATGGAGTGGAAGGCGTACTCGCTGATCAAGGTGTGCACCGGGTCCAGCCCCGCGCCGGTGTGGAGCGTGAGCATGGCGCCTGTCCCGGTGCCGATGGCGGCGAACCCACTGGCGAGCAATCCCTTCATGCCTCAAAGGTCGCCAACCGGCGACCTCGGGACATCGGAGATCGTCCCTGATCCTGCCTTATGAATCCCTTACGACCTTCGGACGGCCATCCGGCCTGACCTGCGAAGACGACGACCCTGGTAGGGCTGTCCCCCTCAGGGTCGGTCAGGGTTCCCCCGATGCCTGCGCATCCATGACCGGCACGTCTGTCACCGGCACGTCGAAGTAGGTCCGCACCACGGTCAGCCCCTCGCGGGTGTGGATCCTGACCAGGTCGCTGAGCAGGTTGACGATCAGCAGCCCCCGCGAGCCGGCCTTGCGGGGGTCGACGGGCCGGCGTCCGGCGAGCGGGTCGGTGATGTGCCCGCTGTCGGCCACCTCGCACACCAGCCGGTCCTCCTCGACCCACACCCGCAGCGTGCCTGAGCCGCCGCCGTGGTCGAGGCTGTTGGCCCCCAGCTCGGCGATGACCAGGCGGATGTCGTCGATCCTGGTCCGCTCGAACCCCAGCCTGTCGGCCCGCCCGGCGGCCAGCTCGCGGGCGTCGGCCAGGTTGGATCGGTCGAAGCGGAGCATGTCGGCCCGCTCGGGCTCGGGAAGGGGGCGGTTGTGGCCGTCGACGACGGTCAGCGGCGCGTAGCCCGCGGTCCGCTCGCGCCCCCACAGCTCGGGATGGGTGCGCTCGGACTCCTCCAGCACGGCCGGATCGAGCCCGTCGGCGTCGTAGGGGCACAGGATGGTCACCTGGCGGCCGGCGAAGGCGAGGTTGATCAGCGCCTCGTGCTGCCCGCAGGCCGGCAGCTCGGCGGCGGTGCGGCCGGGCCAGATGGGCTCGCCGATGATGCGCACCCGCCTGCCGGGGTGGCGGTCGGCGAAGTCGCGCAGCACGGCCGGGATGATGCGCCCGGGGTTGCGCCCGGCCTGCCACATGTCCAGCATCCGCACGCGCTCGGCGTCGGGGCCGAGCTCGGCCTGGATCAGCTTGAGGTTGGGCCGCGGGACCGCCACCGCGACCGGCTCCCCCGCCTCGAGCCCCTCGCGGATGAACGCGGTCGTGGCAACCGCGTACTCCCGCTCACCCCTGTAGTAGAGCGCGGGATGCACGAACGGCTCGGCCATCATCAGCGCCACGTTACCCCTCCTGCCCCCCGGTGGGGGAGACAGTCCTTCGTGAACCGGCCTGACCTGCGCACTTACCCGGGGCCCGGAGGCCGCCTCTCAGCGCTGGCGCGCCGCCGCCAGGTAGCTGCTGGCGTACCGCAGCCACCGCACGTAGCAGCCGGTGACGAGGGCGTCGGGCGCGGGCAGCCGCAGCCGGCCGGTGAGCTCCGTCGCGGCCAGCCTGGCGGGCCTGCGGACGACGCGGGCCCGCGCCCGCTCGTAGGAGCGCAGGTCCTCCAGCGACCGGGCGAGCGCCCAGGCGTCCTCGAGGGCCTGGTTGGCGCCCTGGGCCATGGCCGGCGGCATGCTGTGCGCGGCGTCCCCGGCCAGCGTCGTCGGCCCCCTGCCCCACACGCCGGGGACGGCGTGCCGGTAGTGGGGGAAGAACTCGGCCTCCTCCAGCGCCGCGAGGACGCCGGGGACCGGGCCGGCGTACCCGGCGAAGCGCTCCCTGATGGCGCCGACCGGGTCGGGGTCGCCGGCCCAGAGCGGCTCGCCCGGCGCCGAGCGGACGTCGAACCACCACAGCAGCCGGTCCCGGCCGGCGGGCGCCAGGCCGCACAGCCCCTCCGGGCCGACGATCAGCGTGACCTCCTCCCCGTCGGCCCCCTCGACGTAGCCCTGCCAGGTCACCCAGCCGCTGAGCCGGGCCGGGTCGTCGCCCCAGACGGCGTCGCGCACCACGGACCGGCGGCCGTCCGCGCCCACCAGCACGTCGCCGTCCACGGCGCGGCCGTCGGCCAGCCGCAGCCGCGCCCGGTCCGGCTCCACGGCCGAGACGGCCGCGCCGTACTCGACCCGCAGGCCGTCGGTGAGCTGCTCGATCAGCTCGCTGCGGGCGACGTGCACCGACGGGTGGCCGTAGGCCCGCTCGGCCCGCCGCAGGTCGATGCGGAACAGCTTGCGGCCCCGCGCGCCGTAGGAGCTCATGGCGGTCAGGCGGCGGCCCGAGGCCGCGGGGTCCACGCCGAGCTCGCGCAGGATGGCCACGCCCGCCGGCCACAGCGTCACCGACCCTCCGGAGGTGCGCGGCTCAGGAGCCTCCTCGAAGACCCGCACGTCGCGGCCCGGCAGCGCCCGCGCCACGGCGAGCCCGGCGATGCCCGCGCCCGCGACGAGGACGCCGGCCTTCCTGACGCTCACGGTCTCTGCTACGCCACCGCCTCGCGCCTAATCGGTGATCTTCGCCGGGTCGATCTCCGTCACCTTGCCGACGATGAGCCGGTTGACCACCCACAGCGCCACGCCGATGCCCACCAGGATGGCCGCGCGCAGGTAGACCTCCCCCGAGCGGCCGGTGACCGGCAGGGCGAGGAACAGGCAGACCACCGCGCCGAGGGCGGGCGCCCAGGTCGGCGCCCGGTAGTGGTCGTGCTCGACGCGCTCCCTGCGCAGCACCAGCACGCAGACGTTCACCAGGGAGAACACCAGCAGGAGCAGCAGCACGGTGGTGTCGGCCAGCGGGGTGATGTCGGCCGCGGTGACGACCAGGACGGCCGCGATGGCCACCGTGAAGACGATGGACACCCACGGCGTGGCCCGGGTGGGGTGCACGACGCCGAAGACCGGCGGGATGATGCGCTGCCGCGCCATGCCGTACACCAGCCGGGACGCCATGATCATGTTGATCAGGGCGGTGTTGCCGACGGCCAGCAGCGCTATGGCGGCGAACAGCTTGGGCGGGAAGGCCAGGCCCGCGACCTTGACGACCTCCAGCAGCGGGCCGGAGGAGGCCATGAGGGTCTGGGTGTCGACCAGCATGGTGGCGGTGAAGGCCACGGCCATGTAGATGAGGGAGGCCACGATGAGGCCGCCGAAGAGGGCCCGCGGGAAGTCGCGCTGCGGGTCTTTGGCCTCCTCGGCGAGGTTGACCGAGTCCTCGAAGCCCAGCAGCGCGTAGAAGGCCAGGGCCGTGCCGCCCAGCACGCCGAGCACCGCGCCGGTGGCCGGATGGAACTCCAGCGCCCTGCCCGGCTCGCCGTCGCCGGTGAACAGCGCGTAGAGGCCGATCGCGACGATCACCAGCAGGCCGAACGCCTCGATGAGGGTCAGCGCGACGTTGACCTTCACCGACTCCGAGATGCCGATGAAGTTCACGATCGTGACGAGCGCCAGGAAGATGAACGCGCCCACCACCACGGGCAGCGTCACGAACTCGGCCAGGTAGCGTCCGCCGAAGGCGCGGGCCGCCGCGCTCGCCGAGGTGATGCCGCTCATCATCACGGTGAACGCCACCAGGAACGTGACGAACGGGATCTTGAATGCCTTGTTGGTGTACAGCGCCGCGCCCGCCGCGTGCGGGTACTTGCCGACGAGCTCGGCGTAGGAGGTGGCGGTGAGCGCCGCCAGCACGAACGCCACGAGGAACGGCAGCCACAAAGCGCCGCCGACGTGCCCCGCGACCTTGCCGACCAGCGCGTAGATGCCCGCCCCGAGGATGTCGCCGACCACGAAGAGCAGGAGCACCTTGCGGCCGATGACGCGCTTCAACGACGGCTGTTGCGTCTGACCCTGGACCATGTCCTTGTCGTACCCAGGATCGCCATGCCGATGTTGGTGAAGTGAAAGCGTGGATCAAGTGATGGTCAATAATGTCCCTTCATCGCAAATCTCGTGAAGAAGGACTCACCCCCAATGAAGATCAAGATCGGCCTCGCGGCCGCCGCCCTCGTTCTCGCCGGCCTCACCACCGGGTGCGGAGCCTTCGGCCAGGCCGTCGACTGCAACGCGGTCAGCAAAGAGGTCACCGAGATCATGTCCGCCTACAGCACCTCGCTGACCGCCTCGATGAGCGACCCGCAGAAGGCCGCCGAGGCCATGGAGAAGAGCGGCAAGGAGGCCGCCGACAAGCTCAGGGCCCTGGCCGCCAAGCACGACGGGGAGCTCGCCGCCGCGGTGAACGACCTGGCCGGCGCCATGGACGGCATGAAGGTCGACGCCGCGAACCCCAGCGGCATGAACGACGCCATGGCCAAGGTGCAGAGCTTCCAGACCAAGATCATTAGCGCCTGCAGCTGATGACCAGGCGACCGCCGCACCGGCTGTCGGGGGGGCAGCCGGGTGCGGCGGTCGCCTACGCTTGATCTCCGTGACGACGACCGGAGCCGCCCCGCACCGCCTCTGGGTCGGCCTGACCGCCCTGCTGGCCGCGGCGCTGTACTCCCTGCTGGGTCTGGTCAAGCTCGCGACGTTCCGCGCCACGACCTTCGACCTGGTCATCGTCGACCAGGCGGTGCGCAACTACGCCAGGTTCAGCGCCCCCCACGCCCCCTCCATCGGCGTCTGGCACAACAGGGGGCTGGACTACCTCCAGGTCGCCGACCACTTCTCCCCCATCTACGCGCTGCTCGCGCCGTTCTACTGGATCCACGACGGCCCGGCCTCGCTCATCGTCGCCCAGGCACTGCTGTTCGCCGCCGCGATCCCGTTCCTGTGGATGTACACCCGCAGGGTCCTCGGTACGGCTCCCGCCTACCTCGTCTCGGTGGCCTACGCGCTGTCGTGGCCGGTCGCCCAGGCGGTCAACTTCGACGCGCACGAGGTGATGTTCGTCCCCGTGCTGACGGCGATCATGATCGAGCGCTACCACGCCGGGCGATATATACCGACATATGCGGCGATGGTGGGTCTCCTCCTGGTCAAGGAGGACATGGGGCTCATGGTGGCGGGCTTCGGCCTGTACCTGCTGGTCACCGGCGACCGCTGGCGGGGGCTCGGCGTGACCGGCGTCGGCCTGGCCTACACGGTCCTGGTGCGCTCGGTGCTCATCCCGGCCGCGGGCGGCAGCCAGGAGGACTTCTGGGCCTACCACCACCTCGGCCCCGACGCCGGGAGCGCGATCGTGGCCATGCTCAAGGACCCCCTCGGCACGCTGCTGCTGCCCTTCAGCGCCGAGGCGAAGGTCGACACGATCGTCCTGCTGGTGTGGCCGACGCTGCTGCTGTGCCTGCTGTCGCCGCTGTCGCTCATGGCCCTGCCGCACGTGCTGGAGCGCATGCTGAGCGACCGGGAGCCGTGGTGGCAGGCCGACTACCAGTACAACGCCTTCACCGTGGTGATCCTCTTCTGCGCCGGGGTCGACGGCCTGGCCCGGCTGCTGCGGTGGCTGGGCCGCGAGAACGACCCGGCGCTGCGACTGGCATGGGCGACCGGCGTGCTGGCCGTGGCGCTCACGCTGGTCCCGCGCTTCGCCTTCGACCAGCTCTACGACCGCGAGTTCTACCGGGGCGACCCGGTCAAGGTCGCCGCGGCCCGCGAGGCGGTCGCCAAGGTGCCCGACGGGGCCCTCGTCGAGGCGGTCAACTACGCCGGGCCCGCGCTCACCGGCCGCGCCACGGTGCTGCTGTGGATGCCGCACTCCAACCACCCCGCACCCTGGGTGGTGGCCGACACCCAGCGCTGGGAGTTCCCGTTCGGCTCGCTGGAGGCGCAGGCGCAGCGGGTCGAGCAGCTCCTCGCCGAGGGCTACCGGAAGGTCTTCGAGCGCGACGGCGTCGTGGTGCTCCACAAGCCCTGACAGGCCCTACGCGGTCGGCCCGGCGAGGCTCCAGCCGGGGGCCTCGACGCGGGCCGTACACGAGCCGGCCTCGACCGGCTCGCCGCAGTGCGCGCACGTCACGACCGCCTCCAGGACCGCGCCACACCGGTGCTCGACCACCATCGCGGGCCGGTCCACCAGGTGGCGGTCGCCCCACTGGCGCAGCATGTGCAGGACCGGCTGCAGGTCCAGCCCGGCCTTCGTGGGCCGGTACTCGTAGCGCGGCGGCCGCTCGCTGTAGGGGACCTTCTCCAGGATGCCGGCCTCCACCAGGCGCTTCAGCCGGGCGGCCAGGATGTCGCGGGGCGCGCCGATGTTGCGTGCCATCGCCTCGAAGCGGCGCACGCCCAGGAACACCTCGCGCAGGACGAGCAGCGAGTACTTCTCGCCGATCACGGTCAGGGCCTCGGCGATCGAGCAGGGGCGAGCCATGGCCCCAGCCTACGTTGGATTTCCAAACCCACAGAGCTAGACTACATCCAGTTTTCCAACTGACTGGAGGTCACGATGCGAGACGCGGTCATCGTGGAAGCCGTGCGCACGCCGACCGGCAAGGGCAAGCCCACCGGGGCGCTCCACCCGGTCCATCCGGTGGACCTGCTCGCCCACACCCTGCGCGCCCTGGTCGAGCGCGGCGGCGTGGACCCGCAGGCCGTCGACGACGTGATCGGCGGCTGCGTCGACCAGGTCGCCGAGCAGGCCATGAACACCACCCGCCTGGCGTGGCTGGCCGCCGGGTTCCCCGAGACCGTCCCGGCCGTCACCGTGGACCGCCAGTGCGGCTCCTCCCAGCAGGCCGTCCACTTCGCCGCCCAGGGCGTCATGTCCGGCGCCTACGACCTGGTGATCGCCTGCGGCGTGGAGTCCATGAGCCGCGTCCCCATGTGGTCCAACGTCCCGCCCGGCGCCGACCCCTTCGGCCCCGCCCTCGCCGCCCGCTTTCCCGAGGGCCTGGTCCCGCAGGGCATCAGCGCCGAGCTCATCGCCGCCAAGTGGTCCATCAGCCGCGAGCAGATGGACGCCTTCGCCCTGTCCTCCCACGCCAAGGCGGCCGCCGCGCACGAGGCCGGGCTGTTCGCCGACGAGCTGGTGCCGGTCGGCTCCCACGACAGGGACGAGTCCGTACGGCCCGGCACCACGATGGAGGCCCTCGCCGCCCTCAGGCCCGCCTTCGCCGACCCCGGCTACGCCGAGCGCTTCCCCCAGATCGAGTGGTCGGTCACCGCCGGCAACTCCAGCCCCACCAACGACGGCGCGGCGGCCGTGCTGATCACCACGAGCGAGATGGCGGCCCGGCTGGAGCTGCGCCCGCTGGCCCGCCTGCACAGCTTCGCCGTCACCGGCTCCGACCCCCTGCTCATGCTGACCGGTGTCATCCCCGCCACCGAGAAGGTGCTGCGCCGCGCCGGGCTGCGCCTGGAGGACATCGACCTGTTCGAGGTCAACGAGGCCTTCGCCAGCGTGGTGCTGGCCTGGCTGCAGGAGACCGGCGCCGACCCGGCCAAGGTCAACGTCAACGGCGGCGCCATCGCCATCGGCCACCCGCTGGGCGCGAGCGGGGCGCGGATCATGACGACCCTCGTCAACGCCATGCGGCAGCGCGGCGCCCGCTACGCCCTGCAGACCATGTGCGAGGCGGGCGGCCTGGCCAACGCCACCATCCTGGAGCGGGTTTGACATCCTCCCTCGCCTGAAGGCGGGGGATTCCAACCGTCACACCTATGCAGAATGG
>NZ_MSZZ01000067.1 GCF_002093975.1 Thermoactinospora rubra | reverse complement strand
AACTTGACACAAACGTCCAGAACTTCACGACCAAAGATCGCTAGGGCGTATGCCAACGCCCCGTGGTGCGCCATGTTCGTCTCCTGGGTCGGGGAGCAGGCCGGCATCCGGCCTACCGTCGGCTGGGACGCCTACACCGTCGCCTGGGCCCGGTGGTTCAAGGCCAACAAGCGCTGGGGGCAGAAGCCCAAGCCGGGCGCGGTCGTGTACTACGACTGGAAGGGCGGCAAGAGCATCGGCGGCATCGACCACATGGGCATCGTGAAGAAGGTCAACCGCGACGGCACGATCACGACCATCGAGGGCAACACCGGGAACGGCAGGGTCGAGCGGAGGGTGCGGCCCACATCGCAGGTCGTCGGCTACGGCTACCCCGTATACGCCGACGAGCTGCCGAACACGGCCTGACGCGAGAATCCCATGACCTCGTGAGCGGGGACGGCACGACGTCCCCGCTCACGGTGGCTCGTCAGCCCGCATGGCTTCGTCGATCGCCTCTCACCGCCGATGCCTCGCAATACCCGGCGATCAAGCTTTGTCGCCTGCACGCTCGCATATGGTGACGGCGAAGGCGTGTCCGTCATGCTCGGCTACATGCTCGTCCACCTGGCGGAAAGCGGGGATCATCGTGAAGGGCCGGTGGAGCGTCCGCGCGTCCGGCCAGGGGTGCACGAGCACGACAAGCCCGCCGGGTTCCAGGATGCCTGCCAGCTGCTCACCTCTTGCCGCAAACGGCTTTCCCGTCCCCAGTAGTAGAGAACCTCGGAGCAGAAGACGAGGTCGAAGAGACCGGCAGGCGCCTGGGTCAGCATGTCCAGCAGGAGGAACCGTGGGGCCGGCCTGAGGTGTCCGCTGCGGACCCGGGCTCTGTGCAGGGCCCGCTCGGAGGTGTCCACCCCGATGACCTCGGCATCGGGATACGCCCGAGCTGCGAGATACGTGAACGTCCCTTTGCTGCATCCGACGTCCAAGATCCTGCGGAACCGACGGGCCGGCAGACGGTTCAGCGTCGCCGCGTACTTGTGTTGCTCGTAGGGATCGACAGTCATGCACAGGGTTCCGGGCGAACGTGGGGCGCCGGCTGGGCGTCGCAGGGCCAACGGCGCAGCTAGAAGACGAACAAGTCGTGGCAGTGGTGGGCGATGAGGGCGGTCAGCCCGGGAAACAGCATCACCACTGCGGGACCCGCCAGCAGTACGCCGACCGCGGTGACACCCGCCAGCTTCTCGCGCTGACCCAGCGGTACGGCGGGGCGGAGCATGCGACGCACCCGGGTAAGAGCGTTCTCTCCTCCGGCACCGAGCGCGAAGGCCGGTGCTCGACCGGTGGCAAGGCTCACCAGCGCCGCCGCGATGTGGACGCGCGGATGGCGGTGGGCCGCGACGTCGTCCGCACGCAGCTCCACCAGACGGACGACCTCCTCCTTGGCCCTGGAGAACAGCGGCACTCCCGGGAATGCGCGGTCGAGGCCATCGGCCAACGCCAGCACGAGGTGGTGCCGTCCCCGAAGGTGCGCACGCTCGTGGGCGAGGACCGCGGCGAGGTGTTCGGGAGTCAACGCCTGCAACGCGGCGGTGGTGACCACGGTCTTGGCCTGGCGGCCAGGCAGACAGTAAGCCAGCGGCTCGCCGTACTCCAGAACGATCGCATCGAGCTCGTGGTCACGACGACCGAGGATGCGCAACATCTCGGCATGCCGCCGGCGCTCCCGCCAGGCGGTGAACATGACCGCTCCCACGCCGTATGCGGCACGCGCCACGACAAGGCCTCCACTGAGGAGAACCAGCCAAGATCCCGCGGACATCGTCCCGAGATCAACCCCGTCGTCGAGCATGGCGAAGCAGGCCTCGATGAGGCTGGCCAGGCTGTGGCCGATCGCGTCGGGTGGTATGGCCGCCGCCACCGCCGACAGGGCCGCGGAGGCGATGGCAGAGGTGCAGGCCGCCAGCCACAGAGTGATCGCGAGCCGGGGAGCGCGGTCCGCCCAACGTGCCCTGATCAGCAGTCGCGGCAGCAGCGTCGTCGCGAGGACGGCGTACACCGCCAGCACCCCGGCGATCACGAGCCGAGACCCCGCGGCGGGTAGACCCTGAGCGCGGCCTCCAAAGCCGCCGACTCCTCGGGAGTGAGCCGCTCCAGGAAATGCACCAACGTGGCGGCCTGGTTACCGCTATTGGCCAGCGTCTCGCGCATCTGCTGGGCGGTGAACGCCTCTTTCGTGAGCACGGGTTCATAGATGTAGGCCTTGCCCAGTGCCTGCCTTCTGAGGAGGCCTTTCTTGTGGAGCTTGTCCATGACGGTCATCACGGTCGTGTAGGCGATCTCCCGATCGCGGCGCAGGTCCTCAAGAACGTCCCGGACCGACGCGGGCCGACGGTAGGACCACATGCGATCCATAATCGTGGATTCCAGGTCTCCCAAAACGCGCACCGCGCGGCCCCTCCTCTCACCGGGCATCGAGTTCATGCTACCCGTCATCGTAGAAGCGACTCGAATACGCGAGCGGCTCGATGCCGTGCCGCAAAAGCGCTCAAGGAGTGCGCGCGTCCGGTCCGGCGCCGGTGAGCACCGACAGCAGGGTCGCGGTGAGCACGGGCGCCGCGTCCTGTCGCCGCAGGCGCCCGGCCTCGATCTCCTGCGCGGCGCTGTGCAGGATGCTGTAGAACGTCGTCACCAGCCAGGACACCGGCAGGTCGGTGCGGAAGTCGCCGCTGTCCCGCCCGCGCACGATCAGCTCCTCCACGCGCTGCAGCGTGCGGTCGTGGTGGGCGCGGATGCGCTCGCCGGGCAGCACCCGGTCCGCGGCGGTGAACAGGCGGCGATGCCGGTCGAGGATCTCCCAGGAGGACTCGATGAGCCGCGTCATCGCCTCGGGCGCGGGCAGGCCGGCGAGCCGCTCGTCGTCCAGGATCGCGTCGGCCAGCTCGATCGCGTGGCCGAGCACGGCCTCCACCAGGGCCTCGCGGGAGGGGAAGTGGCCGTAGAGGGTGACCCGGCCCACCCCGGCAGCCTGGGCGATGTCGGCCACGCTGACGTTGGGATCGGCGCTGAGCAGGCGCAGCCCCGCCGACACGATCGCGGCGATGTTGCGCTCGGCGTCCGCGCGGCGGGGCGAACGTCGCGTCGACGTCCTGCTGGTCATAAGAGCGAGCTTACGGCCCTTCCCCTCAGTGGACGTGGGGGCCCTCGAGCTCGGGGAGCCTGCCGGGCGGCACCAGCACCAGGGCGAGGAGCGCCGCGATGCCGGCGATGCCGGTGACCGCCCAGAAGGCGCTGGTGAAGCCGGTGATGACGCCGTTTTGGGCGAGGCCGGCGGCCGCGATCGTGGAGATCGCCGCGACGCCGACGGCGCCGCCCAGCTCGTGGAAGGTGTTCACCAGGCCCGAGGCGAGCCCCGCCTCGCCGTGGGGCACCAGGGCCAGCGCCGTCGTGGTGGCGGAGACGAACACCGCGCCCAGCCCGGCCGAGGCGAGCACCAGGCCGGGCAGCAGGGCCGTGTAGACGTCGGCGTCGGGCGTCAGCCCGGTCAGCAGCCAGCCGCCCCCGGCGGCCAGGAGCAGGCCGAGCACCGCGGGCGGCCGGCCACCCAGGCGGGTGACGAGGCGGCCGGCCACGTGGGCGCCGACGCCGGTGCCGATCGCGACCGGCAGGAACAGCAGTCCCGTGGTCAGCGCGCTGTGGCCGCGCAGGTGCTGCAGGTAGAACGAGCCGACGAAGAACAGCCCGATGAGCAGGCCGGTGGCCACCAGCATGAGGAACGCGCCGGCGAGCACGGGGCGGCGGGTGAGCGTCCGCGGGTGCATCAGCGGCGCGCTCACCGCGCGCTCCACCAGGGCGAAGGCGCCGTACAGCACGGCCGCCGCCGCGAGCGGGACCAGCGTGGCCGCACCGGTCCAGCCGGTCTCGCCCGCGCTGACCAGGCCGTAGACGAGCGATCCGGTGGCCGCGGTGACCAGCAGCGCGCCCGGCAGGTCGATCCGCCGTGCCGTCGTGTGCTGGGCCGTCGTGTGCTGGGCCGTCGTGTGCTGGGCGGTACGGCCCGCGGTACCGCCGCGCAGCACGGCGGGGAGGGCGGCCAGGACGGCGATGCCGACGGGGACGTTGACGAAGAACACCCAGCGCCATCCGGGCCCGGCGGTCAGGGCGCCGCCGAGCAGCACGCCCACGGCCGAGCCGGCGCCGCCCAGCGCGGCCCACACGCCCAGGGCCCTGTTGCGCTCCGGGCCGTGGAAGATCGTGGTGACGGTGGCCAGCGCGGCGGGGGACAGCAGCGCGGCGCCGACGCCCTGGGCGGCGCGGCCCCCGATGAGCAGGGCGGCGTTGGAGGCCAGCCCCGTGGCGAGCGAGGCGAGCGTGAACAGGGCGAGCCCGGCGAGCATCAGGCGCCGGGCGCCGAAGGTGTCGGCCAGCTTGCCGCCGAGCAGCATCAGGCCCCCGAACAGCAGCGTGTAGGCGGTGACCGCCCAGGTGAGGGTGGTACGGCCGAGGCCGAGGTCGGTGCCGATGTCGGGCAGGGCGACGTTGATGACGGTGACGTCGAGGATCAGCATGAACTGGGCGACGCTGATCAGCGCCAGCGCCTGCCAGCGGCGCGGGTCCGGCGGGGCGTGATGGGCGGAGAGGGCGGGGTGGGTCATGACATCCTCGCTAAGTTGAACACTGGTGTACGAGATAATGCCATAGCCCCGTAGGGTATTCCTCCGTCGCGTCACGGTGAGGCTCCCCGAACCGCCTGCTTCCGCGTGACGTCAGGGGAACCCGGGACGCAAGTCGCCAGTGCTCGTCCCGCCGTCGCCACTCGGCGACCTCTCGGGGGTGAGGAGCCGCTCTCGCACGGCTGGCGATTGTTTCCGACGGGCTCTTGGACGCGGCCAGCTCGGCCTGGTCGATCACCAACAGGTCCTTTATCGGAGCGCGGCGGCCGTGGCGTCCGGCCGGTCCGTGCCGGCCAGGACGAATGCCGTGGTGCCGGGTGCCGGCAGAAGGGCGTCGGCGGTGGCGCGGACGGTTGTCACCGTCGATTTGGGCAGGGTCGCATCCGAGACCAGGGTCCGGGTGCCGGGCGAGACGACGAGCAGCCGGCCGCCGGAGGAGTCCTCGCAACGGGTGATTTGCCCGAGCAGGCCGCTCCACAGCCCGCTCACCAGGGCGATCAGCGTGATGGAGACCGCGACCGCGCCGGCTGCGCCCAGGAAACGTCCCGGGTGCGCTTGGATCGTCCGCCGGGCCAGGGTACCTGGCGCATGTCCTCCTCTTCCGGGGCGACCGTGTCCCGACACGGTCAGCCGCTCGCCGGTCTCGCAGTGGTGGTCCGGGCGGTAACGCGTCCGTGGCGTCCGCCGCCGATCATTGAGAAGAACGCCGCCCAGCCGATCGATGCGATCATCTCGAACATCCCCTTCGCGGGTGGTCCATCACGTCCAGGCATACGGCCGGGGGTATGGTGGGTCAGGGGCTTTGAGCTCTGGTTTCGCCGCCATGGGTCCCAGCCCGGGTATGGGCGGTCCCGGCGGCAAAGGCGTCGCGGCACCCGGTGGAGCAGAACCAGTAGGTGACGCCGTCCCGCTCGGCCGAGGCGGCGGTCTGCGGATCGACCCGCATCCCGCATACCGGATCGATGGCCGGCGTCGGCTCGGCGGGGGTTTCGACGGTGACCGGCAGGTCCGCCGGGATCCGGGGTGCGGGTGGGAGGGGCGGCGGGGTGAAGCGGCGCAGCCGGTTGGCGTTGCCCACCACCGACAGGGAGGACAGGGCCATGGCCGCGGCGGCGATGATGGGGCTCAGCCGTATTCCGAGGAAGGGGTACAGGACCCCGGCCGCGACGGGGATGCCGACCACGTTGTAGACGAAGGCCAGGAACAGGTTCTGGCGGATGTTGCGCATGGTCGCCCGCGACAGCCGTACCGCCGTCACCACCCCGCCCAGCGCGCCGGAGATGAGCGTGATGTCGGAGGCCTCGATGGCCACGTCCGTGCCGGTGCCGATGGCGAACCCGACGTCGGCCTGGGCCAGCGCCGGGGCGTCGTTGATCCCGTCACCGACCATGCCGGTCCGCAGACCCTGGTCCTGGAGGCGGGCGACCTCGGCGGCCTTGCGGTCGGGGAGCACCTCGGCCAGTGCCTGCGTGATGCCGACCTGGCGGGCGATGGCCTCGGCGGTGCGCCGATTGTCCCCGGTGATCATGATGACCCGCAGGCCCAACGACTGGAGGGCGGCGACCGCGGCGGCCGAGTCCTCCTTGACGGTATCCGCGACGCCCAGCACCCCGGCAGGCTCCCCGTCGACGGCGACCATGATCGGAGTACGGCCCGCGCGGGCCAGCCGATCGACGGATTCCGCGAGATCCCGGGTGTCGATCCCGTGCGCGTTGAGCAGGCGCGTGCCGCCGACCAGCACGCGACGGCCCTCCACGGCCGCGATGATCCCTTGTCCGGTGACTGAGTCGAAGTCCTCCGGATCGGCCAGTGCCAGCTTCCGCTCTCCGGCCCCCTCCACCACCGCCTGGCCGAGCGGGTGCTCGGAGACGCGCTCGGCTCCCGCCGCCAGACGGAGAACCTCGTCGGCTGTCCAGAGGCCGTGCGGTTCGACGTCGGTGAGCGTGGGCTGCCCGCGGGTGATCGTGCCGGTCTTGTCCAGGACGATCGCCTCCAGCTTGTGGGCGGTCTCCAGCGCCTGCGCGTCGCGGATCAGGATGCCGGCCTGGGCGCCCTTGCCGGTGCCGACCATGATGGACAACGGGGTGGCCAGGCCCAGCGCGCACGGGCAGGCGATGATCAGTACGGCTACCGCCGCCACCAGCGCGAGCGTCAGCGCGGGCGCGGGGCCGGCCACGAACCACACGGCGAAGGTGACGACCGCGATGGCGATGACCGCCGGGACGAAGTAGCCGGAGACCAGGTCGGCCAGCCGCTGGATCGGCGCGCGGGAGGCCTGCGCGGCCTGCACCAGGCGGATGATCTGGGCGAGCACCGTCTCCGCGCCGACCTTCTCTGCGCGGAAGGTGAACGACCCGGTCTGGTTCACGGTCGCGCCGACCACCGGGTCGCCCGGACCCTTGTCCACCGGGATCGACTCCCCGGTCACCATGGACTCGTCCAGCGTCGAGCGCCCCTGCAGGATCGTGCCGTCGACCGGGACCTTCTCGCCGGGCCGCACGACGACCACGTCGCCGGGCCGTACCTGGTCGACCGGGATCTCGGCCTCGTCGCCGTCGCGGACGACGCGTGCGGTTCTGGCCTGCAGGCCGATCAGCTTGCGTATCGCCTCGCCGGTGCCCGCCTTGGCGCGCGCCTCCAGCAACCGGCCGAGCAGGATCAAGGTCAGGATGACCCCGACCGCCTCGTAGTAGACGTCACGCGCCTGCTCGGGCACCATGCCGGGGGCGAGGGTGACCAGCAGGCTGTAGCCGTAGGCGGCGGTCGTGCCCAGCGTGATCAGGCTGTTCATCTCCGCCGAGCGGTGCCGCAGGGCCAGCCAGCCGACTCTGTGGATCGGCCGGCCGGTGTAGACCATCACCGGTGTGATCAGGGCCAGCTGCAGCCACCGGTTCAGCAGTGCCTCCGGCAGCCAGGTGGCGCCGAACAGTTCATGGGCCATGACCGCGAAGGCCACCGGCAGGGTCAGCACCGCCCCCACGAGCACCCGCCACGACAAGTCCCTGATCTCGGTACGCCGCTCGGCTGCCTCGCTGTCCCGCAGCAGCTCGGTGTCCTGCGGCGGCTCGGCGAGCCGGGGTGCCGACGGCGCGGGCGTGGGGCTGCCGGCTCCGTCGTGCTCGGCCGGCTCGACGACCAGCCGGCCGTGGATCATGTTCATCCCGCAGGCGAAGCCGTACTCTCCGGCGCGCTGGGGGTCCAGCTCGACGACGCTTTTGGCGAAGGCGGGCAGCGGCCGGCTGATGCCGAAGTCGGGGAAGACGACCCGGGAGGTGCACTCCCCGCTCTCGCGCCGGTCGAAGATCAGCCGCACCGGAACGCCCTGCCGTACCCGGATCACGTCCGGCGCGTAACCTCCGCGAACGACGATCTCGGCCTCCTGCGTGCCCTGGCGCACCTCGGCCGGGCGGCTACGGCGCGGCCCGAAGAAGTACCAGGCCAGGGCCGCCAGCATGCTCGCGGAAAGCGCGATGACGACCCAGTCGCCGGTGCTCATGACTCATCGGTCCGCTTGGTGATGCGCTGGGCCGCCTCGTCGGCCTCGTCTGACTCGTCTGACGGGCCGGTACCGTGACCGCCCATGCCGCGCATCATCATCAGCATCATCAGCGGGCAGCCGAGCAGGAGGACCACCAGCAGAACGGTGCCGAAAGGAGCTCCGGCCGCGACCGCCACCCCTGCGATCACGACGGCCACGGCTGCCAGGGCCATATGTTGCTTCACCATCTCGGCCTCCTTGCCGCTGTCCTGTGGACGATTCCGGCGCGCGCCAACCTACGATGACACGTAGGTTCTATGACCTAGCGTGCTCCGATTCCCCCTGGGGGTTTACGGCACAACGGCCTCCATAGACGGTACGAAAGTCCCAAAGACCATGTCCTATGGACCATAGGAGAAAGTGTGGTGGCCTGTGCAGTATCAAGGGAGGTGACGGAGCTTCGCCGAGAGGGTGACGGGCAATGGCTGACGCGGCACACGGCCTGTGGCCGCTGGTGATCCTCAACACCGCGCTGTTCGCCCTCGGCGCCACGATTCCCGGCACTCACGAGGGCGGGCACCTGTGGAACGACCTCATCGGATGGAGCGGCGACCCCCGTCTCGGCCCATTCCACCTGGCCGGCTACATGCTGATCGGTGCGGGTTTCCGGCTGATCGCAGCCCGCTGCGACGAGCAGTGGCGTGCCCGCATCCTCGCCTTCATCCCCAGGCGCCGCGCCCACCACGAGCTCACCCGATCGGGGGAGAAACCATGAACCGCCTGAGCCGTACCAGCGTGCGCGCCGGGGCTGTCGCCGCCGGGCTGCTTGCCGCCTTCTACGCCGTGGTCGTGGGCATCGCCGGCGGCCTGGAGCATCTAGCGGACCAGACCGCGACCGACTGGCCCTGGCTTACGCTGATCATCGGCGGCTTCGGCACCCAGGTCGCCCTGTTGGCCGAGCTGCGCCGCCGCCACAGGCTGCTGGCCGCCGCGGGCGGCGTGGCCGGGACCGGCGCCGGCGCCTCCGCCGCCGGCATGGTGGCCTGCTGCGCCCATCACCTCGCGGATCTGGCGCCCATCGCCGCCGCTTCCGGCGCCGCGGTCTTCCTCACCGAGTTCCGCCTGCCGATCATGATCATCGGCATCCTCGTCAACGCTCTGGGCGTCGCGGTGGCCTTCCGCCGCCTGCGGCGTACCCCGATTCCCGCGGACGGTCTCGCATGCGTACATTCCTGACCCACCGTTATGGCCTGCCGGCGCTCGCGCTGGTCATCATCGTGGCCGCGGGCTGGTGGTGGCTGGCGAGCCGCGACAGCGCCGATCCGGCGCCCAGAGCCCTGGCCACCCGCACCGTGCAAGCGGGCGAGGTCGAGGTGAGGATGACCCCGCTGTCCCTGGACAGCACCGGCGCCCGGTTCCAGATCACGCTCGACACCCACACCGTCGAGCTGAACTCCGACCCGGCCGCCGCCCGGCTCCTCGTCAACGGAGCCCCTGCCGGCGGCGCGACCTGGACCGGATCGGCCCCCGGCGGCCATCACCGGACGGGCACCCTGGCCTACGCCACCCCGATCCCCTCCGGCGCCACGGTCGAGCTGCGTATCGGCGGGCTGCCGCGCGAGGCGGTCGGCACGTGGATCGCGCCGTCGCCGTGACTGAAGTGACTGAGGTAAGGACGACGTGAAGACCGGATGGCTCCTGATGGGAGTGCTCGCCGCGGGGGCGGGCCTGCTCAGCAAGGCCTCGGCCGGCCCCGGCGACCACTTCATGCTCATCCTCAGCACGATCCTCCTCGTGATCGGCGCCCCACTGATCGTTTACGGACTCGTCGGCGAGGACATGGCGAGACACCGGTGAACGGGGCGGACCAGCCGCGCAGCGCCACCTCGATTCGGCCGGTCCGGACCCGCCGGCCGTGTCCCGTCGTCACCCGTCCATGGCATTCGTCAGCTCAACCGGCAGGAAGTACGACCGGAGGCCATCTCTGCGGTGCGGGAAGGGGAACGGGTCGGCATGTCCCTCGTCAATCGCACCATGATGTGGCATCCTATGCACCCGCGCGGCCACACCTTCGCCCTAACCCGAAACCGGCATCTGCAAGGACACCGCGATCGTGCTGCCGCATACCACGCTGGAGACGGAGTTCCACGCCGACAACCCGGGGCTGCGGAGGATCCACTGCCACAACGTCTACCACGCGGAGTCCGGCATGATGACCCTGCTCGGGTACGGGAAGACGTGAGATGCGCCGCTGACACTGACCGTGTCCCGCCACCAGGCGAGGTGATCACGTGGCGAGGTCGCCGGCAGACGCCTGCTGAATGCACAACTGTTCACGACAGGCACTCAAGATCGGCTCAGCGAGACCACGCTCGCCCGACCTGGCAGGGAGTCCGATCATGTGGCCGATAAGGCTACCGACGATGGTGGCCCGCCAGGGGCCACACAGGCCCCGCGCTAAGTCGAGGCGTCGTGTAGTTCGTCTGTTACGTTCCGCTTGAGGCCTCCCGAACTCGCGCAAGGGACACGTCCGTCAGCCTCACGCCGTCAGAGCGCCGTGGCCGGGAAAGCCGCTCTCGGGTGTGAGTTACTCTGCAGGGGTATGCTCCTGCGGCGGTCCCCGAGCCGTTTCCCATCCCCGGAGGAGCCAGCGTGCCGGACGTCTGCCTTGACGCCGAGAGCCTGTTGCGACGTCTGGAGTCCTATGGTGAGCGGTTCCGCCTGGAGCGGGAGCTGGATCCCCGGCTGGACTGGATCGCGTGCGAGCGTCTGCTCGACCCCGCGTCTGAGGACCTGGGCCGGGTGCTGGAGGCCGAGCGTGTCGCCAGCGGTCACGTGTCCGCCCATGCGACCGCCCTGACCGTCATGGCGGTCTACGCGGGTACGGTCACCGCCTCGGCCGTGCTGGCGTGGGCGCTGGAGGGGGTCGTCCTCGACATGCGGCCTGCCAACGTGGCCATCCGGCTGTCACCCCGCCACGGTTTCGAGGCCGTGGGCCTGCGCCAGCCGGCCGTCGTGCGTGAACCGGTGGACACCCTGGTGGCCTGGATCCTGGAGGAGCACCTGTTCCCGCTGGCGCGGGCCATGCGGGTGCGGACCCGCGCCGGGATGCGGCAGCTGGGCGGCGGCATCGCGCAGGGCTGCGCGGCCGCCTTCAGCATCGCCAGCCGGCGCGGCGGCGACGTGGACCGGCTCGAGCACGCCTACCAGGAGTTCCTGGCCGCCTCCACCGGCGGGCTGGATCGGCTCGGCGACATGGTGCGGTTGCGCGAAGGCGATCGGGAAGGCCTGTTCTACCTCCGCAAGACCTGCTGCCTGTACTACACCTCCGCTGAGGCGATCACGTGCGCCAGCTGCTGCCTCGACAGCGTGGAGGACCGCATCGCCGCCTACCGCCGCACGTTGGCCGGCGGCGCCGCTTCTCACTGACCGGACTGAGCGGGTGGAAGCAGCCCTGCCCACGTGACCCTGACCAGCCGCTGGACGGCGTCCTGCGATGCCAGGCCGCCGGCGGCTGCGAGGGCGTTGAGGCAGTACGCGGTCAGCTCCTCCGGCGGCACGTCGTCCCGCAGCTCGCCGGCCTCGGCACCCGCGGCGATCAGGTCCCGGACCAGGTCGTGTAGCCGGTGCCGGGCGCGGGCGACCTGCTCGTCGTGGTGGAGGAAGGCGACCAGATCCGTGTCGTGGTGGCCGCGCGTCTCGCGGGCGATGAGGGCATAGGCGTGCAGCACCGCCTTGAGTCGCTCGCCTGCCCCGCCCGGCTGGTCCTTCAACCGCGTCAGATGCTCCAGATGACCGGCGATCTGCCGCTCGTGCCAGGCCAGCAGGATGGACTCGACGTCGGAGAAGTACCTGTAGAGCGTCGCGCGGCCGATGCCGGTGCGTTCGGCGATGCGCGACATCGTCACCGACCGCAGCCCGCCCTCGGCCACGAGCGCCGCCGCACTGTCGATGATCGCATCACGCACCTCACGGCGGTGAGCCTCGATCGACGCGGTCCACAGCTTCGGCACCCTCCCGAGGCTACACCGTGTCGATAGAGAGACACACTGCCCATTGACGTAGACATGATGTATTGAAAAAGTGGCCTCATGAACGATCGAGTCACTGATGGCATGCCTCGATGGGTGAAGGTCGCGATCGTCGTCGCGCTACTGGTCGTGGCGGCGGCCGTGGCCGTCATGCTTCTCAGTGGTGGCGAGCACGGGCCCGGCCGCCACATGTCCCTCGGCGTTCCTACGACGGTCCTGTCCAGATGACCGTCGGGCCCAGCGTCCGCAAGCTGCTGCTCACCGCGCACATCACGGTGACGGTCGGCTGGATGGGCGCGATCGGCTGCGTCCTCGGCCTCGCCGTCCTGGGGCTCGCGGCCGAGGACGCGGGCACGGTCCGCGGGGCATACCTGGCGATGGAGCCGTTGGCCTGGTGGGTTCTGATGCCGCTGGCGCTCGCCTCGCTGCTGACCGGGATCCTCCAATCACTGCTGACGACCTGGGGGCTGTTGCGGCACTACTGGGTGGTGCTCAAGCTGCTGATCACCCTCTTCGCCACCGTCGTCCTGCTCATGTACACCAGAACCTTCGCCGCCATGGCAGAGGTGGCCGCCGACCCGGCCTCCGATCTGGGTGCCGTGCGCAACCCCTCTCCCGGACTGCATGCGGTCCTCGCCCTCCTGCTCCTGCTCGCCGCAACGGTGCTGGCCGTCTACAAGCCGAAAGGCCTGACCGGGTACGGCAGGCTCCGGCGAGGGAATATACGGAAGGGGGGTATGGTATAAAAGGCATGGATGAAGGAGGACACATGCGACGCCTGGCCGCCCTAGACCCCGCCGACGCACCCGAGAAGTCCCGCGCGCTGCTGGAGGACATCATCGAGCGGAGGGGCAGCGTCGGCGACATGGTCGCCACCATGGCCCACTCCCCGGCGCTGCTCCAGGGCTACCTGGACTTCTCGCGGGCGATGAAGCGGATCAAGCTCCCCCGCGCCGTCAGCGAGAAGGTCTCACTGGCCGTTCAGGAGTGGATCGGCTGCGGGTACTGCCTGCAGGCGCACGCCAGGGCCGCCCGCGCGGCCGGGCTGAGCGAGAGCGACATCGCCCTGGCCCGTCAGGGGACGTCCACCGACGCGCGCGAAGCGGCTCTCATCGGGGTGGCCGTGCGGGTCCTCGCCGAACCGTCCTCGATCACCGATGAAGACGTCGCGGAACTGCGGGCCCACGGGTGGAGCGACCGGGTCATCGCCGAGATCGTCGGGCTGGTCGCGCTCAACCTGCTGACCGGTGCCTTCAACCTCCTCGTGGGCCTGGAACCGGCCGAGAAGGCCGCATAGCGGCATGGGCCTCCCAGAATCGCGTGACTGGGAGGCCCGTGGCATGGCATCGTCTTCAGCCATGGCGGTTCCGGGCACGGTGCAGGGTATCGTCGACAGCTATCTGCACCTGGTCGACGCCGAGGCATCCGGGCTGGTCGAGGGGCTGTACCTGGAAGGCTCCGTGGCTCTGGGCGACTTCCGGCCACGCACCAGCGACATCGACTTCGTCGCCGTCGCCGGTGGACCGCTCGACGAGGCGGCGACGGCTGCGTTGGAGCGTGCGCATACGCGCTTGTCGCGGCAGTGGCCGAAGCCCTTCTTCGACGGCGTCTACGTCACCTGGGACGATCTTCACAGAGATCCCGCCGCCGCTGGTTCTCGACCCGGCTGCCATGAGCACCGCTTCACCGCGGAAGGGAGCGGCCCGCCGAACCCCGTGACCTGGCACACGCTCGCGTGGCATGGAGTGGCGTGCCGAGGGCCCCAGCCAACGGACCTGGACATCTGGATCGACGTGGAAGCCCTGAAGAGCTGGTGTGATCGGAATCTCGACCAGTACTGGCGTCGGCTCCTCGACCGGGCGTCGCAGTCTCGCAGCATGTGGGGCCTGGCGACCATGACGCCCTACGGGGCGCTCTGGATCGTTTCGGGGGTCTGCCGCATCCACTACACCCTGGCAACCGGAGGCATCACCTCCAAGGAAGGGGCCTGCCGCCATGCGCTTGGTGCCTTTCCTGAGCCGTGGCACCGCATCATCAACGAGTGCCTGCGCGTCCGGCAACAAGACCGTGCCTGCCCGACGCTGTCGGGCGCAACGGCCGGGCTGATGGGAGCACCTCAGCAGGCAGTCGTTGTACCGGACACCGCAGGCTCGGCGGCGCGATGTCCTGGAGTTCGCCGAAGCCGTGATCGCGAAAGCCCGTCGCCTGTGCTCCGGGCGATGAGAGGCGAGCGAGGGCCCGGCACCTCAGGGGCGGATGCCGGCCCTCTCGCCGAGTCGAGGCGACTCTGGCCGCGTTCGCCTAACCAACTACGCTCCATAGTAGCTTGTTGAGTTCGGGAATAGTGAGGACAGCGGAGGAGTTGGCGCGGGCATGAACGAGCAGGGGCGTGGCTTCACGGTGTGGCTGCGCTGGACCGTGCCTTGCGGGACCGCGGCGTCCCGGTCCAGCCCGTCCGCCTAGCTGCGTGCCGGCGGGCGGGATCCTCCATCCGCCCGTGAGGTTCGAGTCATGTCCATCGCCCTGTTCACGCAGGCCTTCGTCACGCTTCTCGTCATCTTCGATCCCCTCGCCGCGATTCCCGTCTTCCTCACGCTCACCCGCCACCAGAGCCCGGCCGCGCGCCGCCGTACCGCCCGGGTGTCGGTGCTGGTCGCGGCGGGCATCGTGGCGGTGTTCGCGGTGCTCGGCAACCAGCTGCTCGATGCCCTGGGCATCTCGCTCCAGGCCCTCCAGGTCGCCGGAGGGGCGCTGCTCGCGCTGATCGCGCTGGACCTGCTCAAGGCCGACTGCGCGCGGAACCGCGCGGACGCCGAGAGCGGCGCGGTGGCGTTCGTTCCGCTCGGCACGCCGATGCTCGCGGGGCCCGGCGCGATCGCGGCGACCATGCTGTACATGGAGAAGGCCGACGACGGCGCGGAGATCGCCGCCGTCGCGCTCGCCATGGCCGCCGCGCTGCTGGTCACCTGGCTGACGCTGCGCTTCTCGGCGGGGATCGGCCGGCTGCTCAAGGACAACGGCCTCAACCTGGTCACTCGCGTGATGGGGTTGCTCGGCGCCGCCATCGCCGTGCAACTCGTCGCGGGAGCGCTCCAGCACTGGCTGCGATGGGGTGTCGCCTGACTCTTACTACGGACATTCGTTACTGCCCACCCCGGCGGGGTAGGGCGGTCGAGGTCCGCTGACACCCGCGGAAGCGAGGAGGCGACATGACGCTGCAAGTCGCGGAGATGCTCTCCGCGTACCCGAAGGATCTCGGCCGCGTCGACCAGGCCAAGCTCACCAAGTGCATCGAGGAATGCCTGCGATGTGCCCAGGCGTGTACGGCCTGCGCCGACGCCTGCCTGAGCGAGGACATGGTCGCCGACCTGGTCAAGTGCATCCGCACCGACCTCGACTGCGCCGACATCTGCCAGACCACCGCCCGCCTGCTGTCGCGGCACACCGGCTACGACGCCAACCTCACCCGCGCGATGCTGGAGGCGTGCGCCCAGGCCTGCAAGTCGTGCGCGGAGGAGTGCGAGCGGCACACCAAGCACCACCACTGCGCGATCTGCGCCCAGGCCTGCCGCGACTGCGAGCGCGCCTGCCGCGACCTGATCAGCGCGTTGGGCTGATGTGGCAGAGCGGAGGCCGGGACCAGGTCCCGGCCTCCGCTCGTACGCCTCGACTCGACGGATCATGACTCGTCGAGGAACGGCATGAGCAGGTCGTAGGCTTCTTGCGCCCGGTCGTCGCGGAGGGAATGGCCGGCGTTCAGCGTGGTGTGTTCTCGCGGTGGGCAGTGCGGCGGTAGTGGATGTAGCTCAGCCGGCCGTACGGCGAAGCCGCCCCAGGAGTGCCCGATGTGAGTCCCTGTCCGGTGGGTCGAGCGTGCAGGCCGATTACCTGGGACCGCGTAGCGGGCGTCCAGAAACGATGAATCTTCGTAGGGCATACCGGCGCCAGCAACGCACAGAGAGGCAGATCCGCAACGTGTGAGTGGGGCAGCCGGTCAGGCGCGGTGACGACCTACTACATTGGGCAGGAGGAGTGGTGGTCGAGGGAGGTGACCGGAGGGGTGCACGCGAAGGTGTCGCGCTGGTTCGTCGTGGTCGTACTCGCCTTCGGCATCGCGTGCATGCACTCTCTCGGGCACGTCCGCGGCGATCACAGCATCGGCGGACATGGCATGCCGCAGCACGCCCAGACCTCCCACACCGTTCCGCCCGGTAGTGACACGCCCATGCTCGACCCTACGGATGTCTGCGTGGCGATCATGGCATCATTCCTGGTGTTGTGGCTCATCGCCGTCGCAGGGCGCATCCGGCGCCATCTGCTGCTCGCGCCATTCTCCGGCTTCCCCCGGTCAGACCGGACGGCCAGACCGCCGCCGAAGAAGGTGGCGGCACGGCTGGCTGAGCTCTCGGTTCTGCGCATATAGGCCGATTCCCTCCGCGGGCAGCCGTCGAAGCGTTGTCCGCGGCACAGCCCTAGCCGGAAATCGAGAGAAAGCAAGCAATCGACATGGTTGACAAGGGATTCGGCATCCGCAGGCTCGCGCTGACCGTGGCTGCGGGGGCAGGAGCCGTCGTGCTCCTGGCCGCCTGCGGTGGTGGGGACTCCACGGCCGGGAGTGACATGAGCGCGACCGGCGCCCCGGCTGCCACGGCGACCACCGAGCAGCCCGGCGCGGCGTTCAACGACGCCGACGTGACGTTCGCGCAGATGATGATCCCGCATCACGAGCAGGCGGTCGAGATGGCCGAGCTGGCCGAGACCCGTGCCGCCGACGCGGAGATCAAGGACCTCGCCGCCAGGATCAAGGCCGCGCAGGACCCCGAGATCGCGACGCTGCGCGGCTGGCTCAAGGCCTGGGGCAAGCCGGAGATGGCCGACCACATGGGTCACGACATGCCCGGGATGATGGGCGAGGGCGACATGCACAACCTGGGGGCGGCCAAGGGGACGGAGTTCGACCGGCTGTTCGCCCGGCTGATGATCGCCCACCACAACGGGGCGATCGAGATGGCCAGGACCGAACAGGCGCAGGGGGCCAACCCGGAGGCCAAGGCGCTGGCCAAGACCATCGAGACGACGCAGCAGGCCGAGGTCGAGCAGCTGCAGAAGATCCTCGACCGGCTCTGATCCGGAGGAGTGGTGGTGCCGGACATCCTGGCGCCACCACTCGTTCCTGAGGGTGTGGTCACGGGCGGGATGCTCCCGTCTCCGGCACGGCCAATCGCCGGGTGCCCCGCACGACGAGCTCGGGACCGATCGGAAGCCAGGCTCATCACGTCCTGGCTTCGGTTTCACCCGGTGGCGGGACGGTAGGCGACGGAGAAGTCGGTGCCGCCGTTCTTCGACTCCATGACGGTGCCGTCCTCGAGCGCCACCAGCAGCGTCGCGCTGTCGACGGCCGTGAAGGCTGCGGCCGGTCCCGGCAGCTTTGCCACGGCCAGCCACGACTTCCCGGCGTCCCTGCTGACATGGACCTGGCCCTCGGCGCCGACTCCGATCAGCATGTCCTTCACCGGCGAGTCCACGTGGGACATCAGCGGTGCTCCGGGAACCGTCTTGAAGCTCACGCCACCGTCGTCGCTGACCTGCAGGCCATCGGGCGTGGTGGCGTAGACGCGATCAGGTTGGCCGGCGTTGCCTGCCAGGTCGATCACTCGGGCCTAGGCGCCCTGGATCCAGGTACGTCCCTCGTCGGTGCTGCGCCGTACGCGAGAGGTCTGGCTGTCGTAGGCGTACAGGACGGTTCCGGCGGGTTGGAGAGCGTGGAAGTCGGCGGTCCCCGACTCCGACACGGTGGTCCAGGTGACGCCGGCATCGGTGGTGCGGATCAGCCCCAGGTGGGGAGCGCCGCCGGCGGCCATGTCGTGCGCTCCGGGATGGCCGCTGGCCAGAAAGGTGTTGGGACCGATCACGGTGAAGCCCATGTGGTCCTGGATCCGGTCGGCGACCCTGGTGGCCGTCGAAGTCGAACGGACCTGGAACAAGCCGTAGTGCCCGGCGATGTACAGCGTTCCGTCGGCGGGATCGATGCCGAGCCCATGGATGTGCCCTATGCCCGGGTCGTCCGGACTGGGGGTGGCATTCTGCGGCTGCCCTGAGCAGGCCGTGGCGAGGAACGCCACAGCCGCCGCCACGACAGCTCTCACGCAAGACCGCTGGAGCCCTCTCACGGCTGTCAGCCTACTAAGGGTAGTCGTAGGAGTGGTGCTCGGCTGATCACCGTCGGGCGGAGGCCGGTGTCGCCCGGCCGGTGGGCAGGACATGGCGGAGCCGTACCACCGCGAATGCAGTGGCAATGGCGGCGGTGCCACCACACGCCGAAGGCCGGCCGACCAGGATGGCCGACCAGCGGCGCCATGGGCGCCTCGCTCTTGGACAACTCTTTGACGCCGTAGACGGCTGCATCGTATGGGTAAGGATCCCTACCCCCGTATCGCATCCGGATAGGCCGCTCCCTGTCTTGCATGAGGGAGCGGCCTATCGGAGCGCCCATCAAGATCAGCTGCGCGTGAGCTCGTAGCCCGCGTTCTCGACGGCGTTCTGGATCAGGGTGTCGTCGACGGGCCCAGTGCCTGTGACGGTCACTTTGCCGGTAGCGAGGTCCACGTCTACAGCGGTGACGCCGGCAACCTTGCCGATCTCGGACTTCACGGTGCCAACGCAGTGGCCACACGTCATGCCCGACACCGTGTAGCTGCTCGTGCTCATGATTCCTCCTCATACCCCTACGGGGTTCTCCTGGGAGGAGACTCTAGGTTCCTCATCAGCCCCCATCAAGATATACCTCATGGGGGTATATGTGAGATAAATCACGTAGACGAATATACCCCCTATGGGTATCTTCCTGGGCCATGAGAGAGCTGAACCGGATCGCCGTCGTCGGCGCCTCCCTCGCCGGCCTGCGAGCCGTCCAGGCCCTGCGGGGCGAAGGATTCGCCGGCGACGTCACGCTGATCGGGGCCGAGGCGCGCCTGCCGTACAGCCGTCCACCCCTGTCCAAGAGCGTGCTGGACGGTGACGACGACGTGTCGCTGCCCGGATCGGAGGACCTCGGCGAGGGATGGCTGCGTGGCAGGCGAGCCGCGGCCCTGCGCTAGCCGATCAGGTGATCGTCCTGGACGACGGCGCGGAGATCGCCTTCGACGGGCTCGTCATCGCGACGGGTGCCCGGCCACGGAGGCTCGACCGGCAGCCCGCAGGAGTCCACACCCTCCGCACCCTCGACGACGCGCTCGCTCTACGCGCCGACCTCCGCGCGGGGCACGAGCGGCTGGTGGTGGTCGGCGGCGGATTCATCGGCGGCGAGGTGGCCTCCACCGCTCGCCGGCTGGGACTGGCGGTGACCTTGGTGGACGCCGGGCCGTACCCGATGCTCGGCACGCTGGGCCGGCACGCGGCGCGCTGGCTCGCGGCCCACCACGCCAAGCACGGCGTCGAGCTGCTCTCCGGGGTGCGTGTTGCCGCCTTCGAGGGCGGAGATCGCGTCACCGCGGTACGGCTGGCCGACGGACGGTCGCTACCGGCGGACCTCGTCGTGGCCGCCATGGGCGTCGTGCCGAACACCGAATGGCTGCAGGACAGCGGCCTCAAGCTCGATGACGGCGTGGTGTGCACCGGCACGCTGTTCGCCGAGGGGATGGCTGCCGTGGTCGCCGCGGGCGACGTCGCTCGCTGGTCACACGGCCTGTACGGCGGGGCGCTGGTGCGTATCGAGCACTGGTCCAACGCCAACGACCAGGGCGGTGTCGCCGCGCGCAATCTCCTCGCCGGCCCTGACGACGCCCGGCCCTACGCCGAGGTGCCGTCGTTCTCCACCCACGTGCACGGCGCGCGCATCCAGACCGCCGGCCTGCCGTACCTCGCGGATGAGGAGCGGGTCGTGGCCGGCTCGCCCGGCGAGGACCGCTTCGCCGTGGCCTTCCTCAAGGGCGGTGTGCTGGTGGGAGCCGTCGCGGTCAACGCTCCCAAGGAGTTGATCCGCCTCAAGCGCGGCATCGCCGCGCGCGACGCCCTCGAGGCGGTCACCACCTGAGTTCGCCATCTGGGTTCCTCATTCACCCCGACATCGCATCCTCGCCGCAGTGGCGGATGCGAGGACAAGGAGGACGGCATGAACGCCGCAAACCCGCGCCGCTGGTGGGCACTCATCGTGCTCGCCGCCGCGCAGTTCATGGTCATCATGGACACGTCCATCATCGGCGTCGCGTTGCCCGACATGCAGCGCGACCTCGGCTTCACGCCCGGCGGCCTGCAGTGGGTCTTCAACGCCTACGTCGTCGCCTTCGGAGGCCTGCTCCTGCTGGGCGGCCGGTTGTCCGACCTGCTCGGCGCCCGCAAGGTCTTCGCCGCCGGCTGGGGCATCCTCGTCGCCGGCTCGGTCGTCGCCGCCGTGGCGAGCGCCGCGTGGGTGGAGATCCTGGGCCGGGGCATCCAGGGCGTGGGCGGCGCGCTCATCGCCCCCGCGGCGATGACGTTGCTGATGATGCTCTTCGGCCATGACCAGCGGGAGCTGGGCAAGGCGATGTCCCTGTACGGCGCGGCCGCTCCGGCGGGCGGCACCGCCGGGGTCTTCCTCGGTGGCGTCATCACCGAGTACCTGAGCTGGCCGTGGGTGTTCATCGTCTACATCCCGATCGGCGTGCTTACCCTGCTGGCCGTACCGGCTCTGCTACCGGCCACGCAAGCCAGGCGTGGCTCGGTGGATGTGCTGGGCGCCATCGCGGTCACCGCGGGCGTGGCCCTGATCGTCTACGCCATCGTCGACCTGAACTGGATCGCCGCCCTCGCCGGCGCGGCCCTGCTGGGGCTGTTCCTCATCGTCCAGCGCACGGTCCGCCAGCCGCTGATGCCGCTGTCGATCTGGCGTGCTCCCGGCCTGGCGGCGTCGAACCTGGCGATGGCGCTGCTGGGCGCGGCGTGGATCCCGATGTGGTACTTCCTCAACCTCTACCTGCAGCAGGTCCTCGGCTACGGCGCCTTCGCCAGCGGCGCGGCGCTGCTCCCGATGACTGTGGCGATCATGATCTTCATGGTCGGCATCACCGCTCGGCTGCTCGGCCGCTTCGGCGCCAAGCCGCTCATCGTGCTCGGCCTGCTGGTCCTCGCGGCCGGTGTCGCGGGGCTGTCGTTCGCCCGGCCCGACGGCTCGTTCGCCGTGGACGTGCTGCCCGCCAGCCTGATCGCCGCGGTGGGCATGTCGCTGGCCTACATCCCGGCCATGATGTCGGCCATGTCCGGCGCCCGGCCGGAGGAGGCCGGGCTGGCCTCCGGCATCGTCAACACCACCTACAACGTGGGATCGGCGCTGGGGCTGGCGGTCATGACCGCCGTGGCCATGTCCCAGGGAGCCGCCGAGCTGGGCAACCCGACCGAGCTCACCGACGGCTTCGGCGCGGCGTTCGTGGGTGCTGCCCTCGTGGCCGTCGCCGGTGCCGCGCTGGCGCTGCTGTTCATGCGCAAGCCGAGGGCGGTCGCACAGGAAGAGCCGGAGCCCGCCCGGGCGTAGAGACATTCCCGGGACAGGGCCGATCCCTGTCCTGGGAATACTATAGGGGGGTATGGTGTTATAGTGGGCACCAGCACCGAGGGGAACCGGGGACATGGCCGGATACAGCAACAGCACACAAGACCACCTCCGGCGGCTGCGCCGGATCGAAGGGCAGGTTCGCGGCCTGCAGCGGATGGTCGAGGACGACAAGTACTGCATCGACATCCTGACCCAGGTGTCGGCGGCCACCAGTGCCCTGCGGTCCTTCGCGCTCTCGCTGCTGGAGGAGCACCTGGCCCACTGCGTCGCCGAGGCCACCCTCAAGGGCGGCCCGGAGGCCGAGGCCAAGGTCAAGGAGGCCTCCGACGCCATCGCGCGACTCGTCCGTTCCTGAACAATGCCGAGATTTTCCGAAGGAGAGATTGATATGGCCACCGCGACCTACACCGTGAAGGGCATGACCTGCGGCCACTGCGTCAGCTCGGTGAAGGAGGAGGTCGGCGAGGTGCCCGGCGTCACCGGCGTCGAGGTCGACCTGGCCAGCGGGCTGCTGACCGTCGACAGCGAGAGCCCGGTCGACCCGGCGAAGATCGCCGCCGCGGTCGAGGAGGCCGGGTATGAGGTGGTGAGCTCGGCGTGAACACGGCGGCCAAGCTCGGCGCCTACGCCCTCGGACTCGCCGTGATCTTCGGCGGTGCCTTCGGCATCGGCACCGCTGCGGGCGAAGTCGGCCCGGCCCCCGCCAAACCGGGCCATGCCGCCCAGTCCAGCAGCGGCCATGCCGCTCAGGCAACCGGCGGCCACGCCGCTCAGGCAACCGACGGCCATGTCCAGCACACGGAGCCGGCACAACAAGGCTCCGGCGATACCCCCGGAGGGCTTCAGGTGTCCCAGAACGGCTACACCCTCACCCCGCTCACCGGCGCACTCAAGCCCGGCGAGCCGACCGACTTCCGGTTCACCGTGACCGGGCCCGACGGCGAGCCGGTCACCGACTACCAGGTCCAGCACGACAAGAAGCTCCACTTCATCGTGGTCTCCCGGGACCTGGCCGGCTTCTGGCACCTGCACCCGGACGAGGCCGGTGGCGGGGTGTGGAGCGTCAGGCTCACCCTGCCGAAGCCGGGCGCCTACCGGGCCTTCGCCGACTTCGCCCCCACCGGCGGCAGCCCGCTGACGCTGGGCGCCGACCTGCTCGTGGCGGGCGACTACAAGCCGAAGGCGCTGCCCGCGGCCGGCCGTACCGCCAAGGTGGACGGTTATGAGGTCAAGCTCGACGGCGAGCTGACGCCGGGCCGCTCCAGCACGCTCACCCTCACCGTGACCAAGGACGGCAAGCCGGTCACCGACCTCGAGCCCTACCTCGGGGCCTACGGCCACCTGGTGGCCCTGCGCGCCGGCGACCTGGCCTACCTGCACGTCCACCCCGAGGAGAGCGCGACCGCCGGGCCACAGATCGTCTTCCACACCGAGGTGCCCAGCCGGGGCGCCTACCGGCTGTTCCTGGACTTCCAGCACGAGGGCGAGGTGCGCACCGCCGACTTCACCGTGACGGCCGGCGGCGTGACCCTCCCCGAGCAGCCGGGCCCGGACAAGCCCGGCGAGACGCCGGACGGCGACGGCCACGGCGACGGGCACGGCGACGGGCACGGCGACCACACCCACTGACCGCGGGACGCGAGCGAAAGGAGAGGTGATGTCCCCCATCACCGACGAGCGGCCACAGGGCAGCCCCCGGGGCAGCGTCGAGCTGTCGATCGGCGGCATGACCTGCGCGTCCTGCGCCAACCGCATCGAGCGCCAGCTCAACAAGCTCGCCGGGGTGCCCGCGACGGTCAACTACGCCACCGAGAAGGCAAAGGTCCCCTTCCCCGCCGATCTGGACCCGGGGCGGCTGATCGCCACCGTGGAGGCGGCCGGCTACACCGCCGCGCTGCCCGAGCCGCCCAAGCCCGAGACCGGGCCGGAGACCGGGCAGACCGGGCCGGACGACGAGCTTCGCCCGCTCCGCCACCGGCTCATCACGTCACTGGTGCTGAGCATTCCAGTCGTCGCGATGGCGATGATCCCGGCGCTGCAGTTCACCAACTGGCAGTGGCTGTCGCTGACGCTGGCCGCGCCGGTCGTGGTGTACGCGGGCTGGCCCTTCCACAAGGCCGCGTGGACCAATCTGCGCCACGGCGCCGCCACCATGGACACGCTGGTCTCGCTCGGCACCCTCGCCGCGCTGGGCTGGTCGCTGTGGGCGCTGTTCTTCGGCACGGCCGGCACGCCCGGGATGACCCATCCGTTCGAGCTGACGATCGAGCCGACCGACGGCTCGGGCAACATCTACCTGGAGGCGGCGGCCGGGGTGACGGCCTTCATCCTGGCCGGGCGCTACTTCGAGGCCCGCTCCAAGCGCCGCGCGGGCGCGGCGTTGCGGGCGCTGCTGGAGCTCGGCGCCAAGGACGTGGAGCTGGCCGACGGCAGGCGCGTGCCGGTCGAGCAGCTGAAAGCAGGCGACCGTTTCCTGGTGCGGCCCGGCGAGAAGATCGCCACCGACGGCGTGGTGGAGGAGGGCACCTCGGCCATCGACGCCTCGATGCTGACCGGCGAGTCGGTCCCGGTGGAGGTACGGCCCGGCGACGCGGTCACCGGCGCCACCGTCAACGCGGGCGGCCGGCTGGTCGTGCGCGCCACCCGCGTCGGCGCCGACACCCAGCTGGCCCAGATGGCCAGACTGGTGGAGCAGGCCCAGACCGGCAAGGCCGAGGTGCAGCGCCTGGCCGACCGCATCTCGGGCGTCTTCGTGCCCATCGTGATCGCCCTGTCGGCCGGCACGCTGGGCTTCTGGCTCGGCACCGGCGCGGGCGCGGCGGCGGCCTTCACCGCGGCGGTGGCCGTGCTGATCATCGCCTGCCCGTGCGCGCTGGGCCTGGCCACCCCCACCGCGCTGCTGGTCGGTACCGGGCGCGGGGCCCAGCTCGGCATCCTCATCAAGGGCCCGGAGGTGCTGGAGTCGACCCGCAGGATCGACACGATCGTGCTGGACAAGACCGGCACGGTCACCGAGGGCCGCATGAGCCTGGTCGAGGTCCACGTGGCCGAGGGCGAGGCCGAGCAGGAGGTGCTGCGCCTGGCCGGAGCGCTGGAGCACGCCTCCGAGCACCCGATCGCGCGGGCCGTCGCGCGGGCCGCGCAGTCCACCGCCGCCGTGGAGGACTTCGCCAACGTCGAGGGGCTGGGCGTCCAAGGCATCGTCGAGGGGCACGCGGTGCTGGTCGGCCGGCCCAAGCTGCTGGCCGAGTGGTCGCAGCACCTGCCCGCGGACCTGGAGCGCGTCGTGGAGGAGGCGCAGGCGGCCGGCCGTACGGCGGTCGCGGTCGGCTGGGACGGCAAGGCCCGCGGCGTGCTGGTCGTGGCCGACGTGATCAAGCCGACCTCCGCCGAGGCGATCGCCCAGCTGCGTGCCCTGGGGCTGACCCCGGTGCTGCTCACCGGCGACCACCAGGCCGTGGCCCACTCGGTGGCGGAGCAGGTCGGCATCGCCCCCGAGAACGTGATCGCCGAGGTGCTGCCGGCCGACAAGGTGGCCGTGGTCAAGAGGCTGCAGGCCGAGGGGAAGAGTGTGGCCATGGTCGGCGACGGCGTCAACGACGCCGCGGCGCTGGCCCAGGCCGACCTGGGGCTGGCCATGGGCACCGGCACCGACGTGGCGATCGAGGCCTCCGACCTGACGCTGGTGCGCGGCGACCTGCGGGTGGCGGCCGACGCGATCCGGCTGGCGCGGCGCACGCTGCGCACCATCAAGGGCAACCTGTTCTGGGCGTTCGCCTACAACGTGGCGGCCCTGCCGCTGGCGGCCATGGGGCTGCTCAACCCGATGATCGCCGGGGCGGCGATGGCGTTCTCCAGCGTGTTCGTGGTGAGCAACAGCCTCAGGTTGCGGCGGTTCAGGTAGGAGAGCTCAGGTGGCCGGAGGAGGTGCGCCCCCTCCGGCCACCTGTTCCAAGCACGAGCGCCCGAGGCAGTCAGCCCTCGCATGCTGCCGTAAGTCCTATGTCGCGCCAAATCTACGGGCACAGACAGCTGCTCCCGGGAGCCTGATGCTGCTTCGATGCGCGACCGCCTCAAGCGGCCGGTTGGCGGCGATGTGATCCGCCGAACGTGTCGCCAACAGTTGCCGCCAGCATCAGATACGCGTCCCGTGTCTCCTTCGCGAGCCGGTCGAGATCGAGCTCCGAGTCTTCTTCAAGATGTGGATCGTAGGGAATGCTCACGACTGCACGGCATCGGTCCCTGAAATAGCCGCTGAGCTCGTCGAGATCCACGGTGGACTTGCTTCGAGGCCGTACGCTGGACAGAACGACGGTCGCGCCCAGGACAGACGCGCCCAGGAAAGTCGCAAGCCCCGCCGGACGCCTCGGCCGTACATCTTCCGCGGCCTGCTGTTCTGCGGTGTCTGCGAGCGGCGCATGCAGGGCAGCTGGAACAACGGCAAGCCGCACTACCGGTGCGTCTTCCCCAGCCAGTACGCGCAGGCCAACAAGCTCGACCACCCGCGCTCGGTCTACGTCCGGGAAGAGCTGATCGTCGAGCCGCTGGATGCGTGGCTGGCCACGGTGTTCGATCCCGCGCATCTCCCGGACACGATCCGCGCCATGACGGAGGCACAGCTGGCCGATGACCATCGCCTGGTGGCGGTCGAGGCTGCTCGCCAGGCGGTGGCCGCGTGCGAACGCAAGCTCGCCGCCTATCGAGCCCTCGTGGATGCGGGGAGCGATCCGGCGGTGGTCGCCGGGTGGATCGCCGAGACGGAAGCCAAGCGGAAGGTCGAGCAGATGCGCCTGGATCAGCTGATCAGTGCCATCCCCAAACGGCTCACGGAGGAGGAGATCGCCGCCATGACGGCCATGCTCGGAGACGTACGCAGAGCCCTGCACAGCGCCGATCCGATGGACAAGGCCGAGGTCTACGGCCAGCTCGGGCTGCAGCTGACGTACGAACCCGTCCGGAAAGAAGTAATCGCCCGAGCTCAGCTCGGGCGATCATGTAGCAAAGCGTGTCCGAGGTCCGTACGGCTACCGCCGCCCCATGCGCCTCGATCTCGCCGGTCAGCGCGGGCAGGTCGGCCAGGACGGCGCCGTCGGGCAGGCGGAAGGACAGCACGCTGCCGCGCTGCGCCCCGCCCAGCGTGTCGGGCGTGCCGATGGCGGCCAGCCGTCCGTCACGCAGCACCGCCACGCGGTCGGCCAGGTGCTGCGCCTCGTCCATGTAGTGGGTGGTCAGCAGGATCGTGGTGCCGAGGGCGCGCAGGCCGTCGATGAGCTCCCAGGCGTGGTGCCGCGCGGAGGGGTCGAAGCCGGTGGTGGGCTCGTCGAGGAACAGCAGCTCGGGCCGTCCGACCAGGCCGAGCGCCAGGTCCAGGCGCCGCCGCTGCCCGCCGGACAGCGTGCGGACCCGGGCGGTCCGCTTGCCGGACAGGCCGACCTGGTCGATCACCTCGTCGGGGTCGCGGTGGCGGGGGTAGAAGCCGGCGTACAGCCGCACCAGCTCCGCGACGGAGAACTCCTCCTCGAACCCCGCCTCCTGCAGGACGATCCCGATGCGCTCCCGGTAGGCCCGCCCGCCGGTGGCCGGGTCGAAACCCAGCACCGACACGCTGCCGCCGTCGCGGTCACGATGTCCTTCCATGATCACCGCGGACATGGCTGCTCCTCTACCTGTGGGGCCTTCACCGTCCCTCAGCGGGGCGACGCGCGGCAGAGCCGTTCGGGGCAGGCCCGCCGGGACCTTCGTCCTTCCTCCCGGGACGAACGGCCGTGGCCCGCCAGTGCCGCCGGTTCTAGCGTCGAGGCATGCCCTCCCTCGACCTGACGCGGATCCACGGAGTCGTCTTCGACACCGACGGCGTGGTCACCGACACCGCACGGGTACACGCGGCGGCGTGGAAGCAGACGTTCGACGCCTTCCTGCGCGCCCGTGACCTGCCGCCCTTCGACATCCGCGCCGACTACCTCCGCTACGTCGACGGCCGCTCCCGCTTGGACGGCGTGCGCACGTTCCTGGCCTCGCGCGGCATCACCCTGCCCGAGGGCGGCCCGGACGACGCGCCCGGCACGCCGACCGTGCACGGGCTGGGCCGGGCCAAGGACGCCCTGTTCATGGAACAGGTCAGCCGGTACGGCGTGGCCGCCTTCCCCTCCACCGTGGCGCTGCTGCGCGAGCTGCGGCGGCGCGGCAGCCGTACCGCGGTCGTCTCGGCCAGCCGCCACTGCGGCGCGATCATCGCCTCGGCGGGGCTGGCGCACCTGTTCGACGCTCTCGTGGACGGCAACGACAGCGCCAGGCTCGCCCTGCCCGGCAAGCCGGACCCCGCCCTGTTCCTGGAGGCGGCACGCCGGCTCGGCCTGCCACCGGGCCGGGTCGCGGTCGTGGAGGACGCGCTCGCCGGCGTCCAGGCGGGACGCCGCGGCGGCTTCGGGCTCGTGGTGGGCGTCGACCGCGGCGGCACGGGCCTGCTGGCATCGGCCGCCGCGGACATCGTCGTGCGTGACCTGGACGAGCTCACGGTGACCGGCCGCGTGCCGGTGATGGCGCGATGAACCCCTGGACGCTGCTGTACGAGGGCTACGACCCCGCCTCCGAGGGGCTGCGCGAGGCGCTGTGCACGCTGGGCAACGGGGTGTTCGCCACGCGCGGCGCCACCCCCGAGGGTGCCCTGCGCACGCCCGGCACCTACGCCGCGGGCTGCTACGACCGGCTGGACTCGGTGGTCGCCGGCCGTACGGTGACCAACGAGGACATGGTCAACCTGCCCGACTGGCTGCCCTTCACCTGCGCCACACCGGGGTCGGACTGGTTCGCCCCCGAGCGGGAGGAGCTGCTGGACTACCGGCAGGAGCTCGACATGCGCGAGGGCGTGCTGCACCGGCTGGTCCGCTGGCGCGACCGCGAGGGCAGGATCACCTCCTTGCGGCAGCGCCGCCTGGTGTCCATGGCCGACCCGCGCCTGGCCGCGCTGGCGACCACCGTCACCGCGGAGAACTGGTCGGGGCCGCTTCGCGTGCGCTCGGCCCTGGACGGCACGGTGACCAACAGCGGCGTCGCCCGCTACCGCGAGCTGCGCGGCGACCACCTGACCGGCCAGGAGTCCGGCGAGGAGGACGACCTCGTCTGGCTCACCGCCCGCACCCGCGCTTCGGGGATCACGGTGGCGCTGGCGGCGCGGCTCGACGGCGGCCCGCGCGGACGCCGGGTGTCACAGGAACCGGCGTGGATCGCCGACGAGCGCACCATCGATATCGCCCAGGGCGTGCCGGTGACGACGGCCAAGGTGGCGGCCCTGATCACCTCTCGCCACCACGCCGTCCACGACCCCCTCACCGCCGCCTGGCGAGCCGTACGGCTGGCACCCGGCTTCGGAACGCTGCTGGAGGCACATCGAGCGGCATGGAAGCGGCTGTGGGAGCGGACCGGCATCGAGCTGGACGACCCGGAGCTCGCCCAGATCGTCCACCTGCACATCTTCCACCTGCTGCAGACGCTGTCCCCGCACACCGCCGACCTCGACGTCGGCGTGCCGGCGCGGGGCCTGCACGGCGAGGCCTACCGTGGGCACGTCTTCTGGGACGAGGTCTTCGTCCTGCCGTGGCTCGACCTGCGCCTCCCCGAGGTGGCTCTCGGCCTGCTGCGCTATCGCTGGCGAAGGCTGCCCGAAGCCAGGGCCGCGGCCCGCGCCGCCGGGCTGGAGGGCGCGCTGTTCCCCTGGCAGAGCGCCAGCGACGGGCGGGAACAGACCCAGACCTTCCACCTCAACCCCGCTTCGGGGCGCTGGCTGCCCGACCACTCCCACCTGCAACGCCACGTCGGCCTGGCCATCGCCTACAACGTCTGGCACCACTACCTGGCGACCGGCGAGCTGCCCGGCTTCGCCGCCGAGCTGCTGATCGAGATCGCCCGCTGCTTCGCCTCCCTGGCCCGGCTGGAGCCGGACTCGGGCCGCTACGAGATCCACGGCGTGATGGGCCCCGACGAGTACCACACGGGCGCTCCCGGCCTGGACAACAACGCCTACACCAACGTCATGACCGTGTGGCTGCTCATGCGCGCCCGCGAGGTCGCCGAGATGACGCCCGATCTCGGGGTGTCCGCCGAGGAGCTGACCCGCTGGGAGGACATCACCCGCCGCATGCGCGTCGACTTCCACGACGGCGTCATCAGCCAGTTCACCGGCTACGCCGAGCTGCCCGAACTGGACTGGGAGCGGTACCGGGGCGTGCGCCGCCTGGACCGGGCGATGGAGGCCGACGGCGACGACGTCAACCACTACCGCGCGTCCAAGCAGGCCGACGTGCTCATGCTGTTCTACCTGCTGACCGCCGAGGAACTGCTGGCCATCCTGCGCCGGCTCGGTTACCCGGCCGAACCCGGCCTGATCCCGCGCACCGTCCACTACTACCTGGAGCGCACCAGCCACGGGTCCACGCTGAGCGCGGTCGTCCACTCCTGGGTGCTGTCCCGATCGGACCGGGCCGCATCCTGGCGCTTCTTCGTCGAGGCGCTCGCCGGCGACATCAAGGACGTCCAGGACGGCACCACGGCCGAGGGCATCCACCTGGGCGCCATGGGCGGCACGCTGGACCTGCTGCAGCGCTGCTATGCCGGGATCGAGCCGGAGCGGGACGGCATCCGCCTCAACCCCCTGGTGCCGGACCGGCTGGGCCGGATCCGGCTGCCGATCCTGCACCGCGGGACCTGGCTGGCCGTCACGGCGAAGGACGGGCACGCCACGTGCCGCCCCCTGGCCTGAACGCGTCAGTGCACCACGACGACGTGGCCCACCTTGAGCCACGAACTCGCCCAGATCCAGTCCATCGCGGCGATGCTCACCCGCACGCAGCCGTGGGAGGCCGGATAGGGCGGCACGGAGCCGTAGCCGTGGACGGCGATGCCGCCGTTGAAGTACCGGGGCCGGTACAGCGAGCCGAGCGGCCCTTTGTCCCAGCCGTCGACCTGCCGGTAGACCTTGTAGGTCCCGCGTGGGGTGACCGCTCGCTTGACCACCCCGCCGACGCTGTAGGTGGCCCCGTTGCCGGTGGAGGTGTTGAACACCGTCCGCACTTTCCCGTCCTCGGCCAGGATCAGGAGCTGCCTGCGGAGGTCCACCTCCAGCCGCTTGCCCGCGGTGGTGTACGCCGGGGGCCGGACGCCGCGGTCGATGGCGCTCCACGTCCTGGGGCCGGCGATCCCGTCGTGGGCCAGCCCGGCGGCCTTCTGCACCGCGTACACCGCCTGCTTGGTGAGCGGCCCGAAGCGCCCGTCCGCCGGGCCCGTCCAGTAGCCCAGCGTGGCCAGCCGCCGCTGGAGCGCCAGCACATCCGCGCCGCTGTCGCCCTGCCGTAAGGTCGCCCGAGCCTGGCCGGCGTCCACGGTGGCCGGTGCGGCGAGCGGGCTCTCCGCGACCGGCGTCGCCGGGATGCAGGGTGACAGGCCGATGATCCATGCGCTCGCCAGTGCCAGGTTCATGGTTCTCGCCTCCGGCTCCACGGTCTCGCCTGGCGATCCCGGGCGGCAGGGCCGTCCCTCCTCCAGTCGCGGGTCGTTGGTCCTCGCGCCGTCAGCGCGGTTCGGCGTCTCAGAGGACCTGGTTCGCAGGCGAGGTGGAGGTCATCGAGACCGGGGACCTTCTGCTCCCGCCGGCGGTCCTTCGGCCCTGCCCGGGAGGAGCCCGGCGAGAGACGCTCGAAGGGAGAAAGGAGGTGGAGACGATGAGACTGACATGGAAGGACGCCGTGGCGGCGGCGGTCACGGGCACCATCGTCGCGCTCTACGTCGCATTCCTCCAGGGCGCCCAGCTGCCGCTGCTCGGAAGCGTGCGCGGCACGGCCGGCGCCGTCCTGCTCCTTGGGATCGTCGGCGGATGTGCCATGAGCAGGGGCGACGCTTTGACCGAGCCCCGCTCGACGGAGAGGCACGTCTACGTGGTCCTGACCGGCACGCTGGGGGTCGTCGCGCTGGGGGCTGCGGTGTCGCGCTGGTCACAGGGCTTGAGATCGCCCTGACCGTGCTGGTCGTGACCGTGATCCTCCTCTGGCTGGCCGCGACGGTACGGCATGCGGTCACCCCGGTCGAGGAGCGGGCCGGCAGGCGGCCCGAGCGCGACCTGCACGAGGTGATCAGGTGAGGCGACCGGGTGTGGCGAGGTTCAGGAGGTCCCTCCCCGGAGGGGCCTCCGTCAGATGCGCCAAGAGCCGAGAGGCAAGGGGTGCCGGCGACACCGTTGTGCGTCCATGCGAGTTGCGTCTCCAGGCGACAGGTCAGTGACAGGTCAGTACGGCACGGCGACCACCGGCGCGACGGCGTGGTGCGTCACGGCATGGGTGACGGTCCCGGGGCCGAGCAGTCCCCGGCGCGTGCCGGCCACGACCAGGTCGGCCTGGGCCGAGGCGCGGATGAGCGCCCGGCCCGGATGCTCATGCACGACGTCCTCGACGAGGCCGACATCCGGGTACTTCTCCCGCCGGCCCGCCAGCCGTTCGGCGAGCAGGCGGGTCTCCTCCTGGCCGATGCCCTCGACGTCGTAGACCAGGGGCTGCATGTCGCCGGGCGCCCGGGTCGCCGGATGCGTCCAGGCATGCACGGCACGCAACGTCGAGCCCCTCAGCTGGGCCTCCTCGAAGGCGAAGGTCAGCACGGCGTCCTCGTCCGCCGACCCGGTCACGCCGACGGCGACCTCACCCGTGGGCGCGTGCTGGTTGCGGACGATCGCCACGGGGCAGGAGGCCCGATCGACGAGCCGGCGTCCCACCGAGCCGAGCAGGAGCTCCGCGAAGCCGCCCCGGCCCCTGCTGCCGACCGCGACCATCGCGGCGTCCCTGGAGGCGGCCAGCAGGACGTCGGCCGCCCCGCCGTCGGCGATCTCGGCTGCCACGTCGGAACAGAACTCGCGCGCGCGGGATGCCGCGTGGTCCAGCATCCGCTGGGCGGCGACCGCCAGCTCCGCGTCCCACCGGGGCGGTTGCGGCACCAGCGGAAGGTGGTGCTCCCAGCGGAGCGCGGCGTGCAGGATCTTCAGGGGCTGCCCGCGCAGCGCCGCCTCCCGGGCCGCCCACTCGACGGCCCGCATCGACGCGGCGGAGCCGTCGACACCGACGATGATCATCGTGACACCTCCACGGGGACGTCATGACGGGTGCCGAGCCGTACGCCCAGCACGATCAGAGCCGCGCCCGCCAGCAGCAGCACGCCGGCCAGGACGAAGGACGCCGCCGCCAGGCGGGACAGCCAGGGCAGCGTGCCGGCGACGCGGAGCTCGGCCGACACGCCGGGGGAGCCGTCGGCGTTCATGACGACGAGTGCCCAGTCGCCCGGCTGGACATCCCACACGAGACTCTGCGATCCCGGGCCGGAGACCTGGGCCACCCAGAACGGTTCGGCGGTCGGCGGCTGCGCTGGGGCCCCGCCGGGCTGCCGGTCGGTCCGGTCGGCGCCCTCCGGGCGCAGCGCCTCGTGGCTCGTCCGGGCCAGGTAGGCGGCGGCGTCCTCCTGCGGGGCGATGCCGACGAACAGCGGGTCGTCGATCGCCTCGGCGTCGATGCGGACCTGGCCGACCAGGCGGCGCAGGAACCAGGCCCCCTCGGCGACGTCGACGTCCTCGGCGGCCAGCGCGTGCGTCGGCGTGCTGACCAGGAAGCCGTCGGTGCCGACGAACCCCTTGGCGTCGCGTGCCCGGTCGGCCGCCACGGCCGCGACGCCGGTGGCCACCCCGCCGATCGCGGCGAAGGCCAGCACCGTTCCCGTCACGATCGCCACGATCGACCCGGCGCCATACCGTACGGCGGGCCGCGGCGGAGGGGCCGCCGGCGTGGGCGGCGTCTCGCGCAGGTCGAGGCGGAAGGGCGGGTAGGCGTCGGTCATGAGCGTGGCGTAGGCGGCCACGCGCAGCGCCCACCGGTTCAGCCCGACGACGAGGTCGAACAGGCCCCGCGGGTAGCGGCCGGTGAACAGCAGGGCGACGGCGGCGATCAGCACCAGCAGGCCGATCAGCCCGCCCCAGTCGAGCGTGTACAGCACGCCGGCGCTGTCCCGCCACGACAGGGCGCCGCCGCTGGTGAAGACGGCGACGACCAGGTAGTGGGGGAGGGCCAGCAGCCACCACTTGACCAGCACCAGCCCGCGCGACAGCCGCTCGGGGTAGTCGACGTCGAGCGTGGCGGGGTAGTCGGGCGCGGATCCCAGGGTGAAGGGCGGGTAGCGATCGGTGCCCAGGGCGCCGTAGGTGTAGAAGGCCACCCGCCACGTCCATCGCAGCACGCCCACGTTGAAGTCGAACAGCGCCCTCGGATAGACGCCGGTGAACAGGATGGCGAAGAAGGCGACCACGGTCAGCACGCAGAAGGCGATCCAGAGGAACGTCAGCACGACGTAATGGGGGGTGGCCAGCAGCCACTTGACCAGCCACAGGCCACGGTTCAGCGGCTCGTCCAGGCGAGCCTCGACGCGTACGGGATAGGTGTCCATATGGTCCAGGGCACCATCGGCCGGGCGGCCGGGCAGGAGCCGAAAGTCCTCACGTGGCGCGCCGATCGGCCCCCGTACCGAGCCGGCCGGCGTCAGCCGGCGCGGCCGAGGTGGCTCAGTCTGTCCTCGTACTCCTCGGTCGAGATCTCCCCGCGGGCGTACCTTTCGGCGAGCATCGCCCGCGCCCGGTCGATCTCCCCCGTCCTGGACGGGCCGCCGATGCCCGCGCCGATGCCCGCGCCGATGCCCGCGCGGATGGCCGCCCAGATCACCAGGGCGATCACCGCCAGCACGATCACCATCGTCAGGCCGCCCCACAACCATCCGGCGCCGCCCATGTGGTTCCAGTCATCCCACGGTCCGTTCATGGCCGTCTCCTTCTCTCGGCACCAGCCTTCGCGCCCGCGTACGGGCGGTGAAGTGCCGAAAGTCCCGGAAGGGCGGGGCGATGGACCCCCGATCGGACCCCGATCTCAGCCGGCGAGCAGGCCGAGGTCGGGGTCCTCGCGCAGCCGCGCGAGCGAGTCGCGCTCCAGCGAGCGCACCCATTGCCGGGTCAGCCCCACACGGTCGGCGATCTGGCTGTGGGTGCGCTGCCCGCGGCCGTCCAGGCCGTACCGGAGCCGCATGATCAACGCCTGGCGGGGGGCGAGCCGGTCGAGGATCGGGGCTAGTGCCGCGCCCAGGGCGCGGCGCTCCACGATCTGCTCGACGGTGGGGGCCTCGGTGTCCTCCAGCAGCTCGCCCAGCGTGGTGGTCTGCGGGTGCTCGCCCACGGGCACATCAAGGCTGACGCAGCCCGCCTTGACGTTCTCCAGCCAGACCACGGGAGCCGGGTGGCGCGGCACCCGGATGGTCCCCACGCGTTCCAGCCCGGTCTGGATGGCCTTGCGTATCCATCAGGTGGCGCAGGTGGAGAACCGGTTGCCCCGCCAGTGGTCGAACCGCTCGACCGCCTCCACCAGTCCCACGTTGCCGTCCTGGATGACGTCGGCGAGCGGTGACCCGCGCCCGGCATACCGCCTTGCGATGGAGACCACCAGGCGGAGGTTCGCCATGACCATGTGGTCTTTGGCGGCCAGGCCGTCGGCGGCGACGGCCTGCAGATCGGGCTCCAGGTCGGGGTCAGTGGCGCCCTGGTCCAGCAGATGGCGGGCATACAGCCCGGCTTCGATGCGTTTGGCGAGCTCGACCTCCTGGGCGGCGGTCAGCAACGGTGTGTTCATGAGATCACCCTGGCACTCGCCGGTGCCCCGGGTGATCTGCCCAAGGGCCCGAAGACGCGAGGACCTTGGACCTCTGGACAGCGGTATGCGGCGCCGGGGCTGTGCGCCGACAGCTCACCTCCCTGGCCGCCTTCGGCTCCGCGAGCCTGCTGGCCTGGATCCTCACCGCCACCGGCGCGCTGCTGCTCGCGCTCGTGTTCGCCCGGCTCGGCCGCGCCTACCCCAAGACGGGCGGGCCGTACGCCTACGCCCGCCGCGCCTTCGGCGACTTCGTCGGCTTCCAGACCGCCTGGGGCTACTGGATCGCCGTGTGGGCGGGCAACGCCGCCATCGCGGTGGCGTTCGTCAGCTACCTCGGCTACTTCTGGCCCGCGCTGGGCGACACCGCGGTGCTCGCCGCCGCCGTGGCGCTGGCCGCCATCTGGGCGCTGACCGCCGTCAACATCCGAGGGGTACGGCAGGGCGGCCTCGTCCAGCTCGTCACCACCATCGCCAAGCTGCTGCCGCTGGTCGCGCTGGCCATCGCCGCGCCGTTCTTCATCGACGCGGGCGATTTCACCCCCTTCAACCCCAGCGACCAGAGCGCCTTCGGGGCGGTGACCGCCGCCGCTTCGCTGACGCTGTGGGCGTTCATCGGCATCGAGTCGGCCACCGTTCCCGCCGAGGACGTGCGCGACCCGGAACGCACCATCCCACGCGCCACGGTCATCGGCACGATCGTCACCGCCGCCGTCTACATCCTGGGCACCGTCGCGGTGTTCGCCGCCGTGCCGCGCGAGACGTTGGTGAACTCCACGGCGCCGTTCGCGGACGCCGCGCGGCCATGTTCGGCGGCTGGGCGGGCACCGCGGTCGCGATCGGGGCGATCGTCAGCGCCTTCGGCGCGCTCAACGGCTGGATCCTGCTCCAGGGACAGGTGCCGCTGGCCGCGGCCCGCGACGGCCTGTTCCCTCGGGTCTTCACCAAGGTCACCCGCTGGGGCACGCCGGCTGTGGGCCTGGTGGTCTCCAGCGTCCTGATCACCGGGCTGATGCTGCTGAACTACAACGCCGGCCTGGTCGAGCAGTTCAACTTCGTGATCCTGCTGGCCACGCTCACCACGCTCATCCCCTACGCCTACTCGGCAATGGCGCAGCTCATGCTCGCGCTGACCGACCGGGACCGGTTCGCCGGACGGCGCCTGGCCGTCGACGGCACGATCGCGGTGCTCGCCTTCGCCTACTCGCTGTGGACGATCGCCGGGTCCGGCTACGAGGTCGTCTACAAGGGGTCGCTGCTGCTGATCGCCGGCATCCCCGTCTACGTGTGGCTGAAGTACCGCGAGCGGCGCCAGCCCGCCGAGGCAGAGAGGACGGCGGCATGACCTCCCTCCACGTGGGCAGCGAGGTCGGCACGCTGCGGCAGGTCATCCTGCACCGGCCCGGGCTGGAACTGAAGCGGCTGACCCCGAGTAACTGCGACGAGCTGCTGTTCGACGACGTGCTGTGGGTACGGCGGGCTCGGCAGGAGCACGACGCCTTCGCCGACGCCCTCCGGGAGCGTGGCACGACGGTCCACCTGTTCGGAGATCTGCTGGCCGAGACGCTCAAGGACGACGAGGCCCGCGCATGGGTGCTGGACCGCACCGTCACCGAGGCCGCGTTCGGCCCGGCGCTGCTCTCTCCGCTCCGTGCGGTCCTGGACGGCATGTCCGCTGACGTCCTGGCCGAGCACCTGGTCGGCGGCCTCACCAAGCGCGAGCTGGCTCTGGCCGCCGACAGCCTGCGCCTGGCCGAGCTGGCCGCGAACGACTTCGTGCTGCCGCCGCTGCCCAACCACCTGTTCACCCGCGACGCCTCCGCCTGGATCGGCGAGGGCGTGTCGCTGCACCCGATGGCCAAGCCCGCGCGCCGCCGCGAGACCGTGCACGTCGAGGCCGTCTACACCTTCCACCCGCTGTTCCGCGGCCGGATGCCCGTCTGGTACCAGGACGAACGGGCCACCATCGAGGGCGGCGACATTCACGTCGTCGGTGAGGGCACCGTCCTGATCGGGATGAGCGAGCGCACCACGCCGCAGGCCATCGAGATCCTCGCCCGCGCGCTGTTCGAGGCGGGCGCCGCCGAGCGCGTGATCGCCGCCGCGCTGCCGCGCAAACGGGCCTTCATGCATCTGGACACGGTCATGACCATGGTCGACCGCGACGTCTTCGTGGTCTATCCCGAGCTGCCGCCGCTGCGGTCCTTCACGCTCACCCCGGGTCTGAGGGTCCGCGAGAACGACGAGCTGTTCTCCGCCATCGGCCCGGTCACGGTCATGCGCGCCGAGCAGGACGTGTGGTCCGCCGAGCGCGAGCAGTGGGACGACGGCACCAACGTGCTGGCCGTCGCTCCCGGCGTCGTCGTGGCCTACGAGCGCAACGTCACCACCAACACGATGCTGCGCAAGCACGGCATCGAGGTCATCACCATCAGCGGCGCCGAGCTCGGCCGGGGCCGGGGCGGTCCCCGGTGCATGAGCTGCCCCATCGAAAGGAGCCCCCTGTGAGACACCTGCTGCGCGTCGGCGACCTCCACCGGCAGGACCTGGACTACCTGCTGGACCGCGCCGAGCACTTCAAGCATCACCCCACCGCCGCGCGCAAGCTGCTCAAGGGCCGCACTGTGCTGCTGTACTTCGCCAAGCCCTCCACCCGCACGCGCATCTCCACCGAGACCGCCGTGGTACGGCTGGGCGGCGTCCCGCTGACGGTCGGCTCGGGCGAGCTGCAGCTCGGGCGGGGCGAGACGATCGGCGACACGGCCCGCGTGGTGTCCTCCTACGCCGCCGCGGTCGTCATCCGCACCTACCGCGACGCCGACGTGGAGGCGTTCGCCCGCTCTCCCGAGGTGCCGGTCGTCAACGCGCTCACCGACGGCCACCATCCGATGCAGGCGATCACCGACCTGATGACGATCCGGGAGCACTTCGGCGACCTGCGGGGCCGCAAGATCGCCTACGTCGGCGCGGCCAACAATGTGGCCACGAGCCTGACGCAGGCCGCCACGCTGGCCGGGATGACCGTGGCCGTGGCGACCCCGCCGGCCTGCGCGCCCGCCGGCATGGTCACGACGGCCGACCCGTTCGAGGCCGTCAAGGAGGCCGATGTCGTCTACACCGATGTCTGGATGTCCATGGGCGACCCGGAGGAGGAACGCGCCGCCCGCACCGCGGCCCTGGAGCCCTACCGCGTCACCCCCGAGCTGATGGCCGCCGCCGCGCCGCACGCGGTCTTCATGCACTGCCTGCCCGCCCACCGCGGCGAGGAGGTCACCGCCGAGGTGATGGACGGCCCCGCGTCGGTGGTGTTCCGTCAGGCGGCCAACCGGCTGCCCGTGGCGCAGGCCGTCCTGGAAGCCCTGCTGACCGGGAAGCTGGCCGGGTCGATATGAGGTCGATATGAGGATCGTCGTCGCGATCGGCGGCAACGCGCTGCTCCGCCGGGGAGAGCGCGCGGATGCCGCCACCCAGATCCGCAACGTCGCGGCCGTCACACGGGACCTGGCGGGTCTCGCCGTATGGTATGAGCTCCTCATCGTGCACGGCAACGGCCCGCAGGTGGGGCTGCTGGCCGAGGAGAGCGAGCGCGACCCCACCCTGGAGCGCGGCTACCCGCTGGACACGCTGGTGGCCGAGACCCAGGGCATGATCGGCTACTGGCTGGCCCAGGGACTCGGCCGCCACCTGCCCGGCACCCTGGTGGCCGCGCTGATCACCCAGGTCGTGGTCGACGGGGACGACCCCGCCTTCGCGCGGCCGACCAAGCCCGTCGGGCCGTACTACACCGACGAGGAGGCCAGGGCGCTCACCGGCTGGACGCTGCGGCAGGAGCGGTACGGCTGGCGCCGCGTGGTGCCCTCGCCGCGTCCGCTGGAGGTCGTCGAGCTGCCGGTGATCACGAGGCTGCTGGACGGCGGCTGCGTGGTGGTCGCCGGTGGAGGAGGCGGGGTCCCGGTGCTGGCGGACCGGTCGGGCGTGGAGGCGGTGGTCGACAAGGACCTCGTCGCCGCGCTGCTCGCCGAGGAGATCAAGGCCGACCTGCTCGTCATCCTCACCGACGTGCCGTACGTGATCGACGGCTACGGCACCGGCCACGAGCGTCCCATCCGCACCGCCACGCCTGCCGAACTGGACCCCGCCGACTTCGCCGCGGGCTCCATGCGGCCGAAGGTCGAGGGCGCGTGCCGCTTCGCCGAGCGGACCGGCAGACCCGCGGCGATCGGCGCGCTGAGCGAGCTGGAGGACGTGGTGGCCGGTACGGCGGGCACCCGGATACGCGCCTGAGTGCCGAAAGTCCCTTCCGTTCGGCCCTGCCGGGCTCATCACCGCGGCGGGAGTGTGGTCCCAAGAGGTGGCGACATGCGACAGACGATCGAGCGGGCGACGCCGGCCGACCTGGCGACGCGGGCGATCAGCGCCCGGGGACGGGTGCCGCAGCAGATGGGCGCCGTGCTCCTCCTCGACGGACGCGGTTTCGACCTGGAGGCCGCCGAGCGCCTGCTGGCTGAACGCGCCGGGCGCATCCCGCGCCTGCGCCAGCGCCTGACGCCGGTCCCGCCCGGCTGCGGCCGCCCGGTGTGGCTGGACGGCCCGGCCTTCGACGGCCGCCGTCACGTGTGGCATGCGATCTGTCCCGCGCCCGGCGACGAGCGGGCGCTGCTGGATCTGGCCGCCGCTATCGTGACCCGGCCCCTGCCGCAGGATCGGCCGCTGTGGTCGGCCGTCTTCGTGACCGGCCTGGCCAGGGGAGACGTGGCGCTGGTGCTCGTGGTCGACCACGTGCTGACCGACGGGCTGGGCGGCCTGGCCGTCCTGGCCGGGCTGTTGGACGACTGCCCGGAGGCGGCCGACGTGTCCCCCCGACGGCCTCCCACGGTGGGGGAGCTGGTCGCCGACGCCGTCCGCGACCGGGTGCGGAGCCTGTCACGACTGCCGGGCTGGCTGCGTGAGCTGCGCGCCGCGCTGCGCTCGGGTGAGGCGTCCCGGCTTGCCGCCGCCCGCCGCTGCTCCCTCACCCGGCCGACGGGCGCCAGGCGTGAGGTCCACCTCGCCAGGGTCGGCCTGGCGGAGCTGAAGGGGGCCGCGCACCGGCACGGCGGCACGCTCAACGACGCCGTCCTCACCGTGGTGACCGGCGCGCTGCACCGGCTGCTGGCGGCCCGTGGCGAATCGGTCGAGGAGTTCGCCGTCATGATGCCGGTCGCCCTGCGGCGCGCCACTGACACCTGGCACCTCGGTAACAAGATCAACCCGGTCCTGGTCACCATCCCGGCCACCGGGGACTGCGGGCTGCGGCTCGCACGGACCGCCGCCGTCGTCACGCGGGCCAAGGCCGCCGCGGCGCGCCCGTCGCTGATCGCCCTGTTCGGTCCCGTCTTCCGGTGGCTTGCCCGGCTCGGCTGGCACCGCTTTTGGATGGCGCGCCAGCGCTTCATGCACACGCTGGTGACCAACGTCCGTGGCCCGGAGCAGGTCATGGCACTCGGCGGGTCGGCGATCCGGGAGATCGTCGCGATGCCCGTCTCGGAGAACGGCAACATGCCCGTCACCTTCGCGGTGCTGTCCTACGCCGGAACGGTGATAATCAGCGTCATCGCCGATCCCGACGCTCTGACCGACTTGCCGGACCTCGTCGCCCTGCTGCGGGAAGAGCTGTCTGCTTTGTGCGGTACGGCGGCGCCCCGGTAGGGGGCCGGGAATCCGTTCGTTGGCCGAGGCGGGCGGCGACCAGATCGGTGAAGCCGTTGGTCAGCAGGATGACGGCGATCGCGGTCAGCAGGATTCCCGCGCGCGGTCCAGGACCATCGTGCCCTTGAGCGAGATGCGGCGCTGGACGTGACCGGACAGGTAGAGCATCAGCCCGGTGACCGCGGCGAAGCACAGGGCGGCCACGGACAACGCGAGCTTCTCGCCCACGGTGTTCGCCTCCGCCGAGGCGGCGACGCCGAAGGCGAAGGTGGTGCCGCCGACGGTCAACGGGAAGCTGAGCGGGGTGAACAGGATCGACTTGAGATCCGGCGGCGGATCCGCGGGCGGCGCGACGCCGTGCCTCTCCTGTTCCTGGAGCTTCTCCAGCTCCTCGACCGCGTCCGCCTTGCCGCGCATCAGCGGGATGGACGCATAAGCCAGGGCGATGCCTCCGGTGGTGGTCAGCGCGGCGGTGCTGATGCCCAGCAGTCTGAGCAGCGGCTCGCCGACCCACAGCGCACCAGGACGAAGACGGCGACGTTGACGGTCAGCCCGAGCGCGAGCCGGCTTCGCCGCCCCCGCGGCGGCGCCGGCCGCCGCTCCCATCGCCATGCCGAGCAGCGGCACGAGGAACAGCATACCGATCAGGCCCCCCACAGCGTGCCCGCCGTCGCCCCGCTCCGCCCAGGGCTGTGGAGCTGGTGCAGCTTGACCTTGCCGTCCGGCCTCTTCTCCGCCACTACGGCGTCGGCGAGCGTGATGAGTGAGCCCTTTTCGTGCGCCCAGCAGAACAGGAGGTGAAGCCGTGACATAGCGGCTCATCTTGTTGTTCGTAAGCTCGTCGTCGCTTGCCGGTGGAAGTCCGGTCCGGGTAGCTGCCAGGAGGCCCGGTAGCAGGCTGGCGGTCTCGTCTGGAAACGGGCGGGGTCGAAGCCCAGCGTCAAAGGCCCTGTTCATGGGGGAGCGACGGTGCGGTCCGTAGCATGAAGCGAAGCCTGCGGCGTCGTTACTCAGCCCGCCCTTTGGGCGGGACAAGGGAGTGCCGAGCCTCTCGAAACCGGGGCGAAGGCCATGGACGCGGTGAAGAGCCTGGAAGCGCAGCCGTCAAGGACTCCCCGGCGTATGGGGCGCGGAACGCATCGACAGTGGCGGCGGGAACTGGGGAGGCCCTCCCCGGCCCGGCAACCTGCGGACATATAGGTGTTGCCGGAGCATCGCGTCCTATAACCGGTCGAAGCCGGGAAGTGGGCGACGAGCCGGGTGGGCGTCGGAGGCGGCCGTAGTACCGATCGAGCCGACCGGACAACAGAACCGGCGGTGAGGGAAGGGCCGCTGCTTCGTCGATGCGCAGTGACTGACCAGGGAGGGGCCCGGTGAGTGCCGGTCAGGCTAGTCCCGCCGCGAAGGGATCGCGGGAACCACGGGTTCCGCGTGATCCGGTCCGTGCCCTGCAGCATGCGCTTTACCGGGCGGCCAAGGCTGATCCCGGACGGAGGTTCCACGCGCTGCGGGCAAGGTCTTCCGCAGAGACGTGCTGCAGCGCGCGTGGGTTGCGGTGCGCACCAACAACGGCGCACCGGGCATCGACAAGACCACGGTGGCCCAGGTCGAGGAGTACGGAGTCGACCGGCTCCTGGACGAGGTGGCCGCCGAACTGCGGGAGCGGCGGTATCGGCCGCTGCCGGCGCGGAGAGTCCTGATCCCGAAGCCGGGGCTGAAGGATCAGTATCGCCCGTTGTCGATTCCCGCTGTTCGCGATCGGATTGTGCAGGCGGCCATGAAGATCGTGCTCGAGCCGGTCTTCGAGGCCGACATGGCCGACTGCTCCTTCGGCTTCCGGCCGAAGCGGTCGGCGCACGACGCCCTGCAGGTGCTCGTGGAGGAGTGCGCGCGGGGCCGCCGGTGGGTGGTCGAGACGGACATCGCCGACTGCTTTTCGGCGATTCCGCACGAGAAGTTGATGCACGCGATCGAGGAACGCGTCTGTGACCAGTCGGTGCTCACGCTGCTGCGCGCGATCCTGCGCGCGGGGGCGATGCAGGACGGTCAGGTGCGGCGGCCGGTCACCGGAACCCCGCAGGGCGGTCCGGTCTCACCCTTGCTCTGCAACGTCTACCTGCACCGAGTGGATCGGGCGTGGGACGGCGCGGATGGGGTGATGGTGCGGTTCGCCGACGACGTGGTCGTGATGTGCTGGTCACGCAGCCAGGCCGAACGGGCGCTGGCCCGGCTGGCCGAGCTGCTGGCCGAACTCGGCCTGGAGCCGAAGGCGGCCAAGACCCGCATCATCCACCTGGAAGTTGGTGGTGACGGCTTTGATTTCCTGGGCTTTCATCACCGCCTGGTGCGCTCCCGGGGAGATCGGGGCAAGCCGAAGGTGACGTTCCTGGCTCGCTGGCCCGCGGACAAGGCCATGCAGCATGCCCGCGATCGGATCCGGGAGATCACCTCCCGGCGGTGGATGCTGTTGTGGCCGGAGGCGATCGTGGACAGGCTGAACGCCTTCCTTCGCGGTTGGGCCGCCTATTTCCGTTACGGACATTCGGCCCAGCGCCTCAGCACGATCAGACGGTATGCGCAGTGGCGGCTGGCGCAGTTCATGCGCCGACGTCACCGTCGCAGCATGGCGTTCGGCTGGCGGGTACTGCTCAACTCCCGGCCACCGGACCTCGGGCTGATCAGCTTGTATGGAATCACTGTTGCACCCAGGGCGGGCAAGCCCTGGCGGGAGAGGCCGAATGCCGTCGGTGAACGACGTCGGTGAGCCGGGTGCGGGAGAACCGCATGCCCGGTTCGATGCGGCGGGAGCTGGAAACGGAGCCACGAACCTGGCCATGGTCATCGGGGAGAGCACGGCCGACCGGGAAACCGGCGGAAGACAGGCCCCGAGCCCTACCGCCAGGAGACGCCACCGCGCCAGCTCCCGACCCTACATCCGTCGGAGGCTTGCAGGTCACAGCATGATCGCGGCGTGGCCGTTCGCCTGACCGCATGAAGAAACCCCCGGTAGACGGGTTGATCGCCACAATTTGCCCGCCAACACCAGGGGTCTTGGATGTTGTTCTATCGTGCCGCGGTCGATGTGTCGCGTTCAACGCTGAACTACGTGGCCGGGATCATCCGGCGGCACCGCAAGGCGATCGGCTCGCTGTGGCGGCAGCTCAACCCCGGCCAGCAGGCCCTGCTGGTGCTGGTCTACCTGCGCAAGGGCGAGACCTTCACGGAGTTAGGCGCCGGGTTCGGCGTCTCGCCGGCCACGGCCTGGCGGTATGTGGAGGAGACCATCGGCCTGCTGAAGGGCCGCTCGCCCCAGCTGGAGCGGGCCTTACGCCGGCCACCCGAGATGGAGCGCACTACCTGGTGCTGGACGGCATGCTCGTCCACACCGACCGGGTCACGGCCGACCGGCCTTTCTCCTCGGCCAAGCACCGCATCCACGGGATGAACATCCAGGTCATCGCCTCCCCCGACGGTACGATCATCTGGACCTCCGGCGCCCTGCCGGGCAAGACCCATGATCTGACCGCGGCCCGGCTGTGGGGCATCCTGCGCGCACTGGAGCGCGCCGGCATCCTCACCCTGGCCGACAAGGGCTATCAGGGAGCCGAGGGGCCGATCGTCACACCGTACAAGGGCACGAACAAGCCCGTTTCCCAGAAGCAGGCCAATCGTGCCCATGCCCGCCTACGCGGTCCCGGTGAACGCGCGAACGCGCAGCTCAAAAACTGGCGCATCCTCCGGAAGCTGCGCCGCTGTCCCCGCAAGGCCGGTCAGCTCTGCAAGGCCATCGCCGTCCTGCAAAACTACGAGCTGAGCCACGGATGAAAAGGGCTCATTGTTGGCGTTGTGTAGCCCCGTCGGCACAGCGGGCAGTACTCGTTGAGAAAACTTGCGGAAATTGCCCTCTCAGTAGTCAGGGTTCTGGGTACCTTCAGTGACCATGACCTCCGCAGACAACGGCGGTACGGACGTGGCCAGCTCGTCGACAACATCGACGGAAAGCAATAACCGGAGTGTGAAGCGGCCGTGGGACATCCCGCCGCCGGACCTGACCGGTGCTGACGAGGCTACCGTTAACCGCTTGATGGCCGAACACCACCGAGCACGGCGCCGGGCGCGGAATCTTGAATCAGTCGCACAGTATGTGCGTGACTGCATCGCCGTCGGCCAGGCCCTCAATCTCGACAGCTACTCGGCGCGAGTCCTAATCCAGCCGTTGACCGGCCAACCGCCGATCGAGAACTGGCAGATGCCGAAACAGGATCGTCGCTCGCACCAGCCTCGGACCCGAAATCTGTATCACGCGCCCGGTGAGGTGCCCACGGTCGAGCACGTCCTGAAAGTGATGCATGAGCGCTTTGCCCAAGGCGTACCGGTCAACCTCACACACGTCGCCGCGCGGGTTCTACTGGCTGCACTGTTTGGCGATCCGATGCCCGAGCCCAATCCCGCTCAACTGCTGTCGCGCCGTGCGGTACCTAGAACCTTTTTCATCCTCGTGCGGAAGCCGCTGGCCACATCATGAT
>NZ_MSZZ01000066.1 GCF_002093975.1 Thermoactinospora rubra | reverse complement strand
GCTGCCCGCCGGTTACAAGCGGAACTTCTGGAATGCCGCTTAGCCTCCACTAGCTGTCTCTGGGGGTAGTAGGTCATCTTCAGGCCGAGCTGCTTGTACAGCTCAGCCTTGTCGCCGGGGTCGGCGGCCACGACCGCTTGAGCCAGATCGCCAACCCGCTGGAGCAGCTCGATGATCTCCTCCTGGCTGAGGCGCTGCTGGCGGGGGGTCGTGCGCAGATCGCCTTCCAGCCGGGCGCGCTCCTGCTTGGTCTCGTTGATCCATCGCGTGACCTCGACGGGGTCGGCCCCGGCATCCAGGGCGGCGCGGTACTGGGTGAGTTTGCGGTCACAGGCTGTGATCTTCTTGGTGAGGTCAGTCCTGGCGGCCTCGTCGGTGTCTGGAGTGCAGGCGGTCAGGGCGTGGATGACGGACTGGATGCGGTCGGGTCCGAACGCGGTTTGCAGCCATTGGTCGATGGGCTTGAGAATCTCAGCCTCGCGCAGGTAGACGACCTTGGGGTGGACGATGTTGTTGACCAGGGCGTACTCGTCGGGGAACCGGCAGCGGTAGTAGGCCTGCTTGTTGTTCCAGTTCCCCTGCATCCGGCGTTCGCAGTAGCCGCAAAACAGCACGCCCCGAAAAACGTAGGCGCGGTTGGTACGAGTGCGGTGGGGCTTGTGCGTGGCTGGACCCCGCCCGCGAGAGGCGAGGATCTGTTGAGCGCGGTGGAAGTCCTCCAGTGACACCAGGGCGTCGTGGACCTCGTGCTCAGACCAGATCCAGGCGCCAGGATCGTTCCAGCGCATCTTGGTGGTGTAGCCCAGCGCCACGTCGTCGATGTCGAGGAGGACCTCGGTCTTGCGCTGCTTGTTCCACACCTGGCGGCCGGTGTAGCGCGGGTTGGTGAGAATGACCCGTACGGCCGACTTGGACCAAGCGATCTGGCGGCGGTGACGGTTACGCTCCGGATCGCTCGCCGACGGTGACAAGATTCCCTGGCGGGTGAGATCCTCGGCCAGGTCATACATGCCCCTGCCCTTGATGAACTCGGCGAAGATCCACTTGACGATCAGCGCGTGGACCGGGTGTGCGGCCAGCTTGCGCAGCCGCTTGCCGTCGGCGGCCTTGGCCGGGTTGGGGTGCGGGCCGACGTCCACCAGCATGTAACCGTACGGTGGCCGCCCGCCCAGATAGCGGCCCTCGGTGGCGGTGATGGCGCTCATCGCGGCCCGGACCCGGATCTTGATGCGGTTGCGTTCACCCTTGGACAGGCCACCGAAGACGCCCATGATCATGTCGTGGGCTTCGTTCGCCGGGTCAATCGGCCCGCCCACCTCCGGCACCCACAGCGGAATCCCGAAGTGCTCGAAGATCGGAAAGGTGAGGCTGTACTGGTTGCCGTAGAAAGCCCGGTGCGGCTCCCCGATCACCACCGCGTCGAAGCCCCGGCCCGGGTCCTTCAACTCCTCGATGAGAGCTGCCGCATATGGGCGTCTGGACCAGGGGATCGAACGGGACTTGTCCACATCGAAGTACTCGGCGACGATCTGACCGCCACGCGGTTCGATCAGCGCCCGGGCTCGGCCGAGCTGCCAGGCACGGGAGGCTTCGGGGTCCTGGTTGTCCTCGGTCGAGACCCGTCCGTAGAAGGCGAAACGGATGGCGGGCTGCCGGTCCTCCACTGACACTCTCCCTGAATGGTCGTCTCCGATTGGCGTCGTCGGGCGGCGGCTTTGACCAAGATGCGCAGCAGCACGCGGGCCGCGCCGGGGGTGAGCCGGAGCGGCTCGGCCGGGACGGCCACGCGCGGTGTCGTCTCCTGATCGGTCTCCTGGCCGGTCACCGCTCGCCCCGAGGCGTGCCGGTGTGCTCCCGCCGCCGATCCCTGGCCCGGGGCCGGGGACCGCCGCCGTGGCGGCCCCAATATGACCGCTCGTCTTCGGCGCGAAGGTCAAGGCCGGATCTGGCTGGTGATCGGAGCGCGCAGACGGTGACCGGCCATGCCGTCCATGGCGGACGGCCGGCGGGGGCGGCCAGGTGCCAGAACTCCCCGCACCGGCAGGCGCGCAGCCTGACGCCGGGGGCGGCGATGCGGGCGGCGTGGCGGGCGTGGCGGCGGGTGCGATAGGTCGCCCGGCCGCAGGCGAGGCAGGCGCCGAGCTGGAGGCGGTCCAGCAGCTCGGCGACTCGATCCCGACCCAGGCGGAGTCCCGGCCATCGGGGACGGCCTGGCTGGCGCGTGTTCATCGCGGATCTCCGTCCAGGTCGCGGGCAGCCTGGAAGACCAGCAGGTCCTCATGGGCGGTGGTGCAGGCGGCGATGCCCGCTCGGCGTGCTTCTCGCGCGCACAGGATCTGGAAGAACGACGCCCGGGTCACCAGACGGCCGTCCCGGATGCCGCACAGCAGCGCCGCCAGCCGGTCGGTCAACACCAGACCTGCCCGCTCGGCGACCTCGATGACGCGGCCGGGCAGGTCCACCAGCTCGCCACCCATCCGGATGGGCCGGACGGTGACCGCGACCACCCCGGACGGCTGCAACAGCGTGACGCATCCCGTGAGGATCTGGCCGAAACCCTCCAGCAGCTCGCCCAGGCTGCGATGGGCCAGGTTGGCCGGATCGCGGCTGTAACGCTGGTTCCACTTCTCCACCCGGCCGTCGCCAGAGCGGACATGCCCGTGGGTGTGCGAGCCGTACGGCGGCGAGGTGAGCACCAACGCCACCCGACCGGCCAGCGCGCCGTACACGGTGGCGATGTTGCGGGCATCTCCGCCGACGAGCCGCGCCTGCCCGGTGGCGCCCTGGGCACGGGCATGCAGGAGGTTTTGCGCCGTCAGGCGCACGAAATCGGGCTCGTACTCCATACCGGCGGCATCACGTCCCAGGTGGATGGCCTCCACCAGGGTGGTGCCGATCCCGCACATCGGATCCAGCACCAGCTCGCCGGGGCGGGTGAAGGCGTCGATGACCTGCGCGGCGATGGCCGGGAGCATCTTGGCCGGGTGCCGCATCGACTCGGGCACATACCGGCCCTGGCGCTGGACGGCGGAGGGCTGCTGGGCTGTGGCCAGCACCGAGGCCAGGACACGGCCATGACGAGGCGCGGAGCAGTGGCTCATCGGGCACCACCCCGGCTGGCATGGCCCCACGGCTTGACCAGCAGGCACACATCCGCGTGCACCGACACCACGGGCGGCAACGCCCCGGACCGCGCGTCTTGGAGTTCGGCGAAGTTGGTGGGGTGGGCCTGGATGACGAGGGTGTCGCCCTCGATCGGCACCCGCAGGGCGATCACATGCTGCAGGTAGCGAAACCCCAGCACGCTGGCCTGCCGGATGAGGGCGGGTGCCGGGTCGAGCAGGCGGCCGTTGTCCTGGCGGCGCGCGTTGGTGACCAAGGCCAGGTACCCGCCCGGGCGCAGCACCTGCCAGGCCGCGGCCAGGAACGCGCCGAGCTGGTGGTGTTCCAGCATCCACGGGTGAGCCTGGCAGGCGGGACAGGCTGGTGTGGGCCGCTGGCTCAACAGCCGCCCACCGACCTCATACGGCGGCGGCGCCGCGATCACCAAAGCCACCCTGCCCAGATGGTCGGCCAGCCCGCGCGCCATCTGGTCCGGGCGGCAGGGCCGCAACGCGACTCTCGCACGCTGCTGATGATCCAAGTTGGTGCGTAGCCAGGCGCTGAGATGCTGGGCGAGCGGGAAGTGCGGCACCGGGGCCACCGCTCGCCGGCCCAGGGCGGCTGCGGTCGCCGACACGGCCTCGCCCGTGGCGAAGGCGTCGACCACCACCTCCTCCTCCACGGTGCAGGAGGTGATCAGATGCCGGGCGAGTTCGCGCCCGACCGCCTGCCAGTGCCGCGAGCAGATCCGGCTCTTGGGGTCGGGGGCGGCGGGTGCGCCCGTTGTGGCGTGGCGTTCCAGTCCGGAATCTTCAGTGTCGGAGTCGGAGCACAGCCACACCGTCATCGGCACCAGCCGCCGATCCGTGCGGGAAGGCGTGTTGTTCATCGTGGGGTGACCCGAGACGATCACCCGATCCCCATGCGCCTATGAAGCACTCACACTCGGAGCGTTTCGGAACACCGACCCTGCAAAGGCCCGGCAAAATCCGACACCCTTCCTGTTCCCTCCCCTCGTCTTCCCAGGCCAGTCAGCAACGGAAGGACGCGGAGCATCCGGGGAAGGCCGACGCCGCCCACGCGCAACCCCGCCTCGGGGTCGGAAGCTCCCGCGCTACTGAGCCGGGGGAACGGCGGCCAGGTTCACCCCGCGCAGCTGGCCGCTCTGCCGCCAGAAGATGACGCCCTGCCCTTCCGACCACCCCCCGTCGGCAGCCTGGAAGGGAACCATCCGGTCCGCTTGGGCGTCATAGATCGCCATGCCGCCGCTGAAGAACCGGTCCTTGTACGGATAGTCTCTGTACGGATGACCGCGGAGCCCCTGACGGACACGCACCTGGCTCCCGTCGATCCGCTGCACGACCGAGTCGTCATCCCGCATCCCCAGGCACCAGGTGGGTCCACAGCGCAGCCCCTCCACCCCCCGCGCCGGTGTGATCCTGAAGGTTCGCCCGGTCTCCAGGTTGACGACCCTGGTGGGATTGGTCCGGATATCGAGAGGCTCGTCGATCGCCCACGGCCAGTCCAGCAGTTGTAGCCCCTTGGCCACCTTCTCAGGAGCTCCGCCATCGACCTTCATGCGCCACACGCCATCCAGCGGGGAGGACCAGGCGACATGGTCGCCCGCGAGTGTGACCCGATCGACACTGGTTCCCTTGACCGGCCCGACCCTTCGGGCCGCCCCACGGCCGCGCAAGGGTGCGACCCACACGTAATCCTCCGCCAGCCAGGCCACCCGATCGCTGCCGACAGCCACGTCCCGCGGAGCTTGGGGAAGGCGGGCCACCACGGTGAAGCGCCTGGTGGTGGCGTCGTAGACCTCGATCGTCCCTTGCTCGCCCCATACCAGCAGCTCCGTGGCACTGATCGCCGCCAAGGGCCGATACCGTCCCGGCATGGTGAACACGGCCCGCGGCCACACCTGGTCGACCGTCGCTGCCGGCGCTGCCGTACCCACCACCGGCCGGGGCGGTGAAGGCCACCAGGCCGCCGCGCCCCACCCCAGGATGGTCACGCAGGCCGATGCCAGCGCCACGCGCGCCCTCAACCGCCTACGGTGGCGCCGCTTGGCCACCACGCCGGACAGCAGATCCACATGCTCGGCCCGCTCCGCGATCGTCCGCAGGACCCTGGCCAGTTCTTCCTCGGTCCTCATCACCATCTCCCGATGAGCGCCTGTGCCCTGATGCGCAACGTGGCCAGCCCGCGTGAGGCCTGACTGCGGACGGTCGCCGGCGAGACGCCGAGGATCGCCGCGATCTCATCGTCGGCAAGCTGCTCGTAGTAGCGCAGCACCAGCACGGCGCGCTGCTTGGGCGGCAGGGCGCGCAGGCGCTGCCAGATCTCGCGCAAGTCGTGCTCGTCCTCACGGACCGGGGACGGGACCTCGTCGGTGAGCTGTTCCCGCCGCCGCCTGCGCCACCAGCTCACGTGCTGCCTGGCCATGATCGTCCGGATGTAGCCCTCGGGATCGTCCTTGTTGCGGACCCGCCGCCAGGAGGAGCTCAGCTTGAGTAACGCCTCCTGGACCAGGTCGGCGGCGTCGTCGGCGTTGCCCGTCAACACCAGGCCATACCGCAACAGCGCCGGTCCGCGGGCACGGACGAAATCCTCGAACTCCACATCCCAGGGACGCACAGGTACCCGCAGCCGTTGCAAGAACCTTGACCGTCAACACCGGCGAAGCTCACCGTGTCTCCGGCGTGCCGCACTTGTTGATCGCACTATTACCGAGTTCTCCCGACTCTGCTATTCGGCCAGGTCAAAGCCGCTTTCCGGCGTCTACCCGAGCTTTACGCACCTCGCCCCTTCCCACCCACTCCAAGCGGTTTCCGCAGGTCAGACCGTTTTGGACAAACTTCGGCGCGACTCCGTACACGCGCCTGCCCTCCCGGATCGTTCCTGGGTTGTCCCTGATCCGTTCATCCGGTGGTGCACACCTGACGGCGATCGATCCCGCCACGACCTTCGGGAGCCGTCATGACCCACCGCCAGAGTGCCGCCTGCTCAGGTAACGCGCTGTCCGCCGCCGAGGCCAGCTTCCGCCTGCTCACCACCGGACCCCACCCGCTCGCGGTCGACGGGCGGCTCATCGGGCGCGGGCTTCCCGCCCGCTTGGTCGATCTCGCCGAGCTGCGAAGGCTGCTGCTGGCCCCGGCCGCGACCGACACGCTCAAGGACGCGGCCTGGGCCGAGCTGGTACGACGCGCCCACACCGGCGATCCGGCCTGGGTGGTTGGGTGCGTCGGGGTGGCCATGCCGGGGCTGAAGAACATCGCCGCCCGGGTGATCCGCACCAGCCCCGCCTTTCTGGCCGACGACATCGTCTCGGAGCTGCTGACCGAGTTTGTCGCCCAACTGCGCCGGGTCGATGTCCAGAGCCAGCGGATCGCCACCCGGCTGCTGTGGTGGGCGCGCAAGGCCGCGCTGCGTGTCCGGGACCGCGAATCGCGCCAGGCCCAGCCGTACCCCGCCGACCTGGCCATGACCTGCGTCGGCTCGGCGGTCGATCCGATCGAGGTGCTCGCCGAGGCGGTACGCGCCAAGGTCATCACTCCGGCCGCCGCCGCGCTCATCAACGCGACGCGGCTGGAAGGGGTGACGTTGCGCGCCTACGCCGCCGCCCGCAGCGTCCCAGAAGACCGGCTGCGCAAGATGCGCAAGGCCGCCGAGACGCGCCTGGCCCAGGCGATCCGCGACGGCCAAGTCTCGGCAAACATCACCGGCTGCCTTTCCGGTTCTCACCTGCCGCCGGGTGCTTCATAGCCGCCCAACGAGATCACGGGACGGCTCGGGCCGGTCGATCCACCCGGTCCCCGCCGCATCCGCCGACCACACGAGTGCCTTGAGGAGGACACCCGTGGCCCGGCCGCTCCCGCTTCTCGCCCCAGTGTCCCGATCCTTTGTGGAGGTTCCTGCCGTGACTGGGCATCGTCCTCGGCCGCCCTGGCGTGGCCTGTTCCGCATCCGGCCACGACCCGAAGTGAGCCTCACCCGGCGCCTCATCGCCACGGCCGTGTGGACGGCCGGGTGCGTGGCCGTCACACTCGCCGTCCCGGGCATCGCCGAGGCCAGCACGCGGCTGCTCGCCGCCGCCTCGCTGGAGCAGGTCATCACCAACCTGCGCAACGTCATCGTGGGACTGCTCGTCGGGCTGGCGACGCTGTTCGCCACCATCGGCGGCGTCCGCTACATCCTGGCCGGTGGCGACCCCGGCGAGGTGGAGGCGGCCAAGAAGACGCTGCGGTACGCGGCGCTGGGGTACGGCGTCGCCGTACTGGCCCCGGTGTTGGTGCGGCTGCTGCGCCAGATCGTGGGGGCCTGACATGAGTCCCCGCCTCCGGGTGCCGGTGCTCCTCGCCCTGCTGGTAGTGCTCGCCGCCGGGTTGCTGGCTATGGGGATCTCCGCCGCCCGCGCCGCGACCGTCCCGCCTTCACCCTCGCCGGTCCCGACGCCGCAGCTCACCTCCTGCCCGGGCCGGACGAAGGTGGTGTCCGCGCCGGGGATGGCGACGCCGGAGGTGTTGTGCGAACAGGCGCCGGGCCAGTGGGTGCCGCTGACCCGATTCGGTCACCTGCCTCCTCCCACGCCTGCCTCCGACAGCGCCTGCGGCGTGCTCGACCTGGCCTGCATGGCCAAGGAGGCGGTCACCGGCTGGTTCAGGGACCTGGTGGAGTCCGCGCGCAGGCCGGTGTTCCGGCTGCTGTCCGCGACCATCTTCGGCACTCCCGAGATCGACTCGGCGGAGATGCGGCGTCCGCGCGAGGTGTGGGGCACTTCCCGGGTGATCGCCAACACCTGTTTCGTGCTGCTGGTCACCCTGGCCGGGGTGCTGCTGATGGCTGGGCAGTCGCTGCCCGGCGAGCTCACCGTCAAGGATCTGCTGCCCCGTGTGGTGCTGGCGTTCCTGGCTGTCAACCTGAGCCTGCCGCTGATCGGGTACGGGATCTCCTTCGCCAACGGGCTGGCGCGGGCGTTCCTCGCCGACGGCGGACGCCAGATCGATCCTGCCGCCGCGGCGGACACCCTGGCCAACGGGATCAAGGCGTCGATCCAGACGGTCGGGGCCTTCTTCGTGCTGCTGGCGCTGGTGGCCATCATCCTGGCCGTCATCGTCGGCTTCATCTACATCGTCCGCCTGGCGATCACGATGGTGCTCATCGCCGCCGCGCCGCTCGCGCTGATGTTCCACGCGCTGCCACAGACCGAAGGGCTGGCCAAGCTGTGGTGGCGCGCGATCACCGGGATGCTCGCCATCCAGGTGTGCCAGAGCCTGGTGTTCGTCACCGCCTTGCGAGTGTTGTTCAGCCGGCCCGAGCACAGTGCCGCCTTTGCCGGGATGCCGGCCACCAAGGCGGATGCGATCGACCTGCTGCTGATCATTTGCCTGCTGTGGATGATGATCCGTATCCCGGCCTGGGTCGCCCGGACGATCTGGCGCAACGCGCAGCCCCGCATGCTCGGCCAGCTCATCAAGACCTTCCTGATCTACCGTACTGTTGGTACGGCTCTGGGCGCGGTCGGCCGTACGGTCCGCAGCGGACGGCGCGGCCGGGGCGGGCGAGCCGGTTGCGGCCCGGGCGGTTCGGGTTCTGGTGGCTTCGGCGGTCCAGGCGGCGGTCCCGGTGGCCCCGGCGGGGGCGGCCCCGGTCTTCTGGGTGGCGGACCTCACGGCGGGCGGCCTCGACACACACCCGGAAGGCACCCGTACGGCCCGGCCGGACACGGCGGGCACCACCACGGACGTCCTGCGGGCGGCTACCACACCGGCTACGGCCCACGCCCTCGCGCCGCACCAACACAGCAGCCGCCAGGCGCCAACGGTTCCTCCCCCTCGGCTCCACCCGCGGCATCGCCACGGACACCGCGGATCTCCCAGGTCTCGGCCCCACGCCCCGCCTCCAGAAGAGGCGTCGATAACACCCCGCCCCGGCCGCGCGCCCAGGCCGTCACGGTGAAGGTGCCGATCACCCGGCGGGTGGTGCTCAGGACCGGCCAGGTGATGAGCCGCCTGCGCGCTGCCGGTGGCGCCAACCGGCTGGGGACCGCCGTCCGGCTGGAGCCGGTGCGGAGAGCCAAGCCGCCGCGCACGACGAAGGAGCGGCGATGAGTCATCCGGACGGCGAGCCGTGGACTGCGAAGATCCCGGCCGACGTCGACCAACCAGACAAGATCGTTTATGGTCTGGCGGCCCGCCAGCTGGTCGTCCTCGCCGGGACCGGGCTGGTCGCCGCATGGATCTATCTGGTGGCCTCGCCCTGGATGCCGCTCCCGGTGCTCGCGGCTGCCCTGGTCCCTCTCGTCGCCGGGGGCATCGTGCTCGCGATCGCCCGCCGGGACGGGATGAGCCTGGACCGGTTCATCCTGGCCGGTCTGGCCTACCTGCGCGCGCCAAAGCATCAGGTGTCGGCGCCGGAAGGCGTCCTGCCGCCTCCGGCCTGGTGCCGGGTGCGCGGGCGGCTTCCGGCGCCGTTGCGGCTGCCGGTGCGGGCGGTCCGCGACGACGGCGTCATGGACCTGGCCGACGGCGGGACCGCCGTCCTGGTGCGGACCGGGACTCTCCCCTTCGCGCTGCGGACGGCCGCCGAACAGGCCGCACTAGTCGCGTCCTTCGGGCGATGGCTCAACTCCCTGGACGCGCCGGTGCAGATCCTGGTACGCGCCCGGGCCGCTGACCTGTCCGCGCTCGTCGAACACGTCAGCCACGCCGCCTCGGCCCTGGCCGACCCGGCGCTGGAACGGGCCGCACGCGAGCACGCCGCGTTCCTGGCCGCGTTGAACGACTCGCGCGAGCTGCTGGTGCGCGAAGTCCTCCTGGTGCTCCGCGACGACCTTCCCGGCCAGACGGCCAGCCGCCCCCGCTCACGGCGGGCCAGGCGGGAGGCCGGGGCGGCCGTGGTGCTGCGCCGGGCCGAGGAAGCCGTCCGCGCGCTGGCCGCGCTCGGCATCACCGCATACGTGCTGGACGCCGACGCCTGCGTCCAGGTCCTCACCGAGGCGCTGTCCCCCGCCGAGGCGCCGCTTTCCGGCCTGGCCCGGCCGGATGACCTCATCACCGCCCGCCAGCCGAAGGAGGCACCTCGACGATGACATCCTCCACGGATCAGCCGACGAACGTGCCCGCACCTGCCGCGCTGCGGGTCACCGCCCGGTCGGTGGAGTTGCCCGGCGGCGTGTGCGCCTCCTTCGCCGTGTCCGGCTACCCGCGAGAAGTCGGCGCGGGGTGGCTGGAGCCCCTGCTCACCTACCCGGGCCACCTGGACGTGTCCCTGCACATCGAGCCGATCCCGCCCCTGGTGGCCGCGCAACGGCTCCGCCGCCAGCTCGCCCGGCTGGAGTCCACCTCCCGCGCGGACGCCGAACACGGACGGCTGACCGACTTCGCGGCCGAGGCCGCCGCCGACGACGCGGCCGAGCTGGCCGCCTCGCTGGCGCGCGGGCACGGGCGGCTGTTCCGGGTGGGCCTGTACCTGACCGTCCACGCGCCCGACGAAGACAGCCTGGAAGCCGAGATGCAGCGGGTGCGCGGCCTGGCGGCCTCGCTGCTGCTGGATGCCCACCCCACCACCTTCCGCGCCCTGCAGGGCTGGACCGCGACGCTGCCGCTGGCCAGCGACACGCTGCGGCTGCGCCGTACCTTCGACACCGCGGCCCTGGCCGCCGCCTTCCCGTTCACCTCCCCCGACCTGCACCCCCGACTGGGGGAGGTGCCAGTGCTGTACGGGCTGAACCTGTTCTCCGCCGGGGTGGTGCTGTGGGACCGCTTCGCCCAGGACAACCACAACTCCGTCACCATCGCCCGCTCCGGCGCCGGCAAGTCCTACCTCACCAAGCTGGAGGTACTGCGGCTGCTGTACCAGGGCGTCGAGATCGCCGTGATCGACCCAGAAGACGAGTACCGGCGCCTGGCGCACGCGGTCGGCGGCACCCACATCGGGCTCGGCACGCCCGGGGTGTGCGTCAACCCCTTCGACCTGCCGGACGCGCAGGGCGAGGACACCCTCACCCGGCGGGCGCTGTTCCTGCACACGCTGATTTCCACCATGCTCGGCGAGCCGCTCGACCCCACCACGCGGGCGGTGCTCGACCGGGCGGTGATCGACACCTACGCGGCCACGGGCATCACCTCCGACCCGCGCACCTGGAAGCGTACGGCGCCGGTCCTGGCCGACCTGACCGCCCGGCTCGACCAAGCCGAGTCCGCCGAGGCCGCTGCGTTGGCGGCCCGGCTCGCGCCGTACGTCACCGGCTCCTATCGGGGTCTGTTCGCCGCCCCGACCACCACCCGGCCCGAGGGGCATCTGATCGTCTTCTCGCTGCGGGACCTGGCCGATGAGGTCCGGCCGGTGGGGATGCTACTCGCGCTGGATGCGATCTGGCGACGGGTCTCCCACCCGGCCGAGCGGCGGCGTCGCCTCGTGGTGGTGGACGAGGCGTGGACTCTGATGCAGCAGGTTGAGGGCGCCAGGTTCCTGTATCGGCTGGCCAAATCGGCTCGCAAGCACTGGGCGGGGTTGGCGGTGGTGACCCAGGACGCCGCCGACCTGCTCGGCTCCGATCTGGGCCGCGCGGTCGTCGCCAACGCCGCCACCCAGATCCTGCTGCGCCAGGCACCCCAGGTCATCGACCAGGTCGCCGACGCCTTCGGCCTCACCGGGGGCGAGCGGGCGTTCCTGCTGTCCGCCGAGCGGGGCGAGGGCCTGCTGTGCGGGGGCGAGGCCGGGGACCGGGCGGCGTTCGTCGCCCAGGCCAGCGAGTTCGAGCACGATCTGGCCACCACCGACCCGGCCGAACTGGCGGGAGAGCCGCGGTGAGCCTTCCCGTCGTCCCCCTGTCGGATGCCGGTGACTCCTGGGAGGAGCTGATCAGGTTCTGGGAGGACCTGGTCAACGCGGTGTTCCCCGACCTGGGTGGCATCGGGGTTCCCCTCCGGTACGGCCCGACCGCCGTCGCTGTCGTGTTCGGTACGGCAACAGCGTGGGCGGCCGTGCGTGCCGGGGTGTGGCGGTGGCGGCACCGTCGCCTGTGCCACGGCGCACGGTTGGTCCACGTCGCGGTGCCTCCGAGTGTGGAGGCGACCAGCGCCGCCGCCTGGTGGCGGCATCTGGTCGGTCTAGCCGCGCCGTGGTGGAAGCGTGTGCTGTTCGGCCAGCCGCACATCGCCTTCGAGTACGTCGCCGACGCCTCCGGGCTGCGCATCCAGGTGTGGGTGCCGGGCACCGTACCGCCCGGCGTGGTAGAGAAGGCGGTCCGTTCGGCCTGGCCCGGGGCGACGGTCAGCACCGGCCCCGCCGTACCTCCGATTCCGTGCGAGGCGGCCTCGGCTGGAGGGCGGTTGGTGCTGGCGCGGCCGGAGCATTTCCCGCTCGCGTGTGAGCACCAGGCCGATCCGTTGCGGGCGCTGCTCGGCGCGGTCTCCGGTCTGGGCGGGGGTGAGTATGCCGCTGTCCAGATCCTGGCTCGGCCCGTTGTCGGGCGGCGGCTCCACCGCGCCTATCGGGCCGCGTCGGCTCTGCAGGGCGGCGGCTCGGCCGGGTTTGCGGGCATGGTGTTCGATCTGCTAACTCCCGGCATGACCGGATCTGCCGGTGAGCTGACTCGCCTGCATCCGGAGCGGGCCGAGCAGGTGCGGGCGATCCTCGGCAAGGCCGGTCAGCCGCGGTTTGAGGTGCAGATCTGCTACGCCGTAGCCACACAGCGTCGGGCCGAGGCGCAGGGATGGCTGCGCGGCCACGCCCATCGGATCGCCGCCACCTTCGCGCTGTTCTCCTCTGGCCACCAGTTCCTGCGCCGCAGGCGGCTCCGGTTCCCAGCTGCCCAGATGGCGGCGCGCCGCCTGGCCAGGGGCTATCTGCTGTCGGTGCCCGAACTGGCCGCGCTCGCCCACCTGCCCTACGATCCCGGCGCCCCAGGGGTCAGCCGGGCCGGAGCCTGCCCGGTCGCCCCTTCGCCCGCCGTACCCACTGACAGCTTCAGCGACGGGCCGGTGCGGGTGCTGGGCGACGCCGAGGCCGGACATCCCCGGCCGGTCGCGTTGTCGGTCGCCGGGGCACGCCAGCACCTGCACGTGCTCGGCCAGACCGGCGTCGGCAAGTCCACCTTCCTGGCCAACCTGATCCTGGCCGACGCGCACGCCGGACGGGGCGCGCTCGTCATCGATCCCAAAGGTGACCTGGTCACCGACGTCCTGGAGCGGCTTCCCGAGCGCGCCATCGGCCGGACAGTGGTCTTCGACCCCTCCGAGCCTGGGCCGCCGCCGTGCGTCAACGTGCTGGCCGGGCCGGACCCGCAGTTCGCGGTCGAGTCGATCGTCACCACCTTCCGCCGCTGCTTCTCCTCCGCCTGGGGACCCCGGCTGGACGATCTGATGCGCTCGGCCTGCCTGACCCTCACCCGCGTGAAGGGCAACCGGGCCTCCCTGGCCGAGGTGCCCCAGCTCCTCACCGACTCCGCCTTCCGCCAGCGCATCACCGACCGGCTCAACGACGAACTGCTGAAAGGCTTCTGGTCCGGCTACGAGGAGCTGTCCCCGGCCGCCCGCGCGGCCGTGATCAGCCCGGTCATGAACAAGCTGCGAGCGGTCCTGCTGCGCCCCTTCGTCCGCGACGCCCTGTCCGGCACCGCCTCCACCGTCCACCTGGGACGCCTGCTCGACACCGGCGGCCTGATCCTGGCCCGCCTGCCCAAGGGTGTGCTCGGCGAGGACGCCGCCCGCCTGCTGGGGTCACTGCTGCTCGCCCACGCCTGGCAGGCCGTCACCCCACGCGCCCACCTCGCCGAGCACGACCGGCCGGACGCGGCCATCTACGTGGACGAGGCGCACAACTTCCTCAACCTGCCCGGCAGCATCTCCGATATCCTGGCCGAAGCCCGCGCCTACCGCCTCTCCCTGGTCCTGGCCCACCAGCACCTGTCCCAGCTGCCCAAGGACCTGCGCGAAGCGATCTCGGCCGACGCCCGCAACAAGGTGTACTTCGCCATCTCCCCCGAGGACGCCCGCGATCTGGCCCACCACATGGCGCCTCTGCTCACCCCGCACGACCTGGCGCACCTGGGCGCCTACCAGGCGGCCGGGCGCATCATCAGCGGCAACGCGCCGACTGCGGCCTTCACCTTCCGTACCCGGCCCCTGCCCGAGCCCATCCCCGGCCGCCAGGAGGCGATCCGTACGGCATCGCGGCAGCGCTTCACCGCTCCGCAATCCGCCCCAAGTCAGCGGCCCCGATCCAGCGCGCCCATCGACACCCGTAGGAATCCCTTCGCCAAGGAGAGCCCATGACCCGCCCGACCGCGTCCGGCACCCGGCGGCAGAAGGTGCCCGCCACCCTCCTCCTCGACCTGCTCGACCGGCTGACCGAGCGAGACCGCGCCATCCTCGACCTGGTCTGGGAACACCGCGTGCTGACCACCGACCAGTTGGCCGCCCTGTTCTTCCACAGCCTCAGCGCCGCCCGTCCCCGCCTGGCCATCCTCCACCGGTTCGACGCGCTGACCCGCTTCCGGCCACAGGCCCAGCAGGGCACCCACCCCTACCACTGGGCCCTCGGCCCGGCCGGTGCCCACATCATCGCCGCCCAACGCGGCATCGAGGTCAAGGACCTGAAGTACCGGCAGGACAAGACCATCGCCTTCTTCCTGTCCCAGCGCCTCGGCCACCAGATCGGGGTGAACGACTTCTTCGTCCGCCTGCACGCCTACGCGCGCCGACGCCGTGACGGCACCGCCCTGGCCGAGTGGTGGCACGAACACCGCTGCGCCCGCCTGTGGGGTGATCACGCCCGGCCCGACGCCTTCGGCCGCTGGGTCGAGGCCGGACCCGAAGGCCGGCCGGTCGAGGTGGACTTCTTTCTTGAGCACGACACCGGCAGCTACGCCCTGTCCCGCGTCGCGGCCAAACTGGAGGGGTACCTCGCCCTGGCCGAGTCCACCGGCATCCCCACGCCCGTCCTGTTCTGGCTGCCCACCCCCGCCCGTGAGGCCAACCTCCGCAAGGCGCTGGGCACGCCCCCGGTCCCGGTGGCCACCGCCGTCCACACCCCGCCGTCGTCGGTGGACGGCCCGGCCGGTGCCGTATGGCTCCCGGTCGGGGTGACCGGACCGCGCCGCCGGTTGGCCGCCCTGGCGCACGCGTGGGACGCACCCGACCGGCCGCGCGCCTGATGGCCCTGGTCATCGCGGTCGCCGCCGTCGCGGTGATGGTGCTGGCGGTCTTTCTCGGAGTGATCGGCGGGATGTCCGGTACGGCCGCCCCCGGCGTCGCCGCCTGTCACCCGGGACCCGTTCCGGCGGCGACCGCCCAGATCCCGGCCGACTACCTCGCGTTGTATGTGAAGGCCGGGACCGAGTACGGCCTGCCGTGGCCGGTGCTGGCCGCGATCGGCGCGGTGGAATCCGACCACGGCCGAGGACCGGGGGCGGGCATCCGGGCCGGAACCAACCCGGCCGGGGCGGCCGGACCCATGCAGTTCATGCCCGGAACCTGGCAGAGGTACGGGGTGGACGGCAACGGCGACGGCCGACGGGACGTCTACGATCCGGCCGATGCCATCCCGGCCGCCGCACGCCTGCTGCGGGCCAACGGCGCACCGGCCGACATGGAACGCGCGATCTACGCCTACAACCATGCCGACTGGTACGTGAAGAAGGTCATGGACTGTGCCGCCGCCTACGCCCGGGATGGCATCCCGTGCGCAGGCATACCCGTCGTCGCGTCAGGACGGGCGGCCATCGCCGTCCGGGCCGCCCTGCGGTGGGTCGGCACGCCGTACGCCTGGGGCGGCGGCGGGTTGTCCGGCCCGACCGAAGGGTTCGGTCGCGGGGCCGGGATCGTGGGGTTCGACTGCAGCGGCCTGACCCGCTACGCCTGGTACCAGGCCGGGGTTCTCCTCCCCCGCACCTCACAGGAACAATGGCGGACCCTGCCGCACGTCCCGGCCGGGACCGTCGCGCCCGGTGACCTGGTGTTCTTCAAAGGCGCCCTCGGCACCGCCGCCGCCCCAGGGCACGTCGGCATCGTCCTCGGCGACGGCCGCATGGTCGAAGCGCCGCGCACCGGGTTGCCCGTCCGCATCAGCCCCATCGGTGACCGGTCTGGCCTCGTCGGCTACGCCCGCCCGTGGGCGCAGTGACCTGGGGCGCGAAGGTGAATCTTCACGCCCCGCCCCCACGGCCCAGTGGCGACACCACCTTACTGGCCACCTACCGTTATGGCATCGAACTGACAGTAATTTCCGAGGGGTCCGCTGGAGGACGGCGTCCGTGCCCGGCCCGCGCATCGCTACATCCGCGCGGGATGGGAACCGTTTCGCGCCAGGCACGGTCGCGGTCGCCACATCGCAGCGCCCGCGCGGGATGGGGCGACACCGCCCGGGTAGCCGGTGGCGGGTTCCGTCAGGGCTGCCCACCCCGGCGCGGCGTGCCGGGTGGCCGTGGCTGGCATGGCCCGGGGCGTGCCAGCCACCGTCACGTACGGCGGGCAGCGGCATCCGGAACGGCCGTCGGCCACCCGCGTGGACAGGGGGCGAGCCCCGCGTGCCGGTGCCGCGCTGTACGGCAGGGCTTCGGTGGTGGGCGAGCCACACGGCGTGCCGGTGCCGCGTGTGCCGTACCCGTAGACGGGCAGGGGCGGGACCCGCACGGGTCCCGCCCCCATGCCGTCACCACACGGGGCGACGGCCGCCCGGGGTGGCATCCGGCCCGGGATGCCACCCCGGGTCGCTATCCGGCCGCGACCGCGCCCACGGTCCCGTCCGTGGCCGATGTGTCGGCGGCGGGCGCGTCCCCGTCCGTACCGGCTTGAGCGGCCGGGGCCAGCCGGTAGCGGGCAGGGCGCTCACCGGTCATGACCGCCTCACCGCTCTTGACCAGCGTGTCGAGCGCGTTGGCGACCGCGCCGGATGACCGGTCGAGGACCCTGGCGATCTCACCCGGGGTGAAATCGGCGTTGGGGTGCGCGCGCAGGTGCGCGATCACCTCCGGCCGCAACGGGCGGGGCGCAGCCCGGCCCGCTCGGAACCCGCTACCCCCGCCGTTGCCCGTACGGGTCCGCGTGGCGCGAGCCGGAGCGGCACCGGTCGCCGCCCGGACCGATTCGGTACCGGCGAAGATCAGCTCCAGCCCGGCCGTCGTCGCGGCGTCGTCCCCCGCCACCACCGCCGCGTAGGTGGACGTCACCGCCGCCAGCAGGTCAGCCAGCGCACGGCGGGTGTTCTCCGTGGTGCGGGCCTTCTCCAGTTCCGCCAGGATCTTGGCCCGCCGCGCCTCCTCTTCGGCCAGGCGCTGCTGGAGTTCCGCCTCGGCCGCCGCCCGCCGTTCGGCCTCCTCAGCCATGATCCGCATAGCCTCGGCGATAGTGTCGGGCGACACCACGGTCATCGGCCCGGACGGCGGAGCGCTGGCCTCGTCGGAGCCCCCGTCCGCGTCCACGTCCGGTGTGTCAGTCGTGTCCGTGGCGGTGGCCGGAACCCACGTGTCCGGCAGGCGGCGGCCGTTGTCCCCCTGTCCGCCCGGGACGCGCGTGACCCGACCGGCCTCGGCCAGGGCCGCCAGTTCGGTCTTGGCCGCCGTCCGGGTGACACCCGCCGCGTCCGCGATGACGGTAACCGTCGCGCCGGGGTTGGCCAGTACGGCGTTCCACACGGCCTCGGCGGGCGTGACGGTGGCCGGGGCGGTGTCGGTGAGGGTGGTTGTCGCGGCCATTTTCTTTTCCTTTCGTGTGGGCCGGTGACGGATTTTCATCACCGGTTTTTCGGTGCCGTGATACCACCATTTCTCGATACCCGCGCCACATCAACCCCGACGCGATGATTTTTAATTGCCAAAACGACTGGAGAGGCTCACCTAACAATGCCGCCCTCGGCGATGCGTCCATCGCGGCAGGCTTTTGATTTTGTCACACGCCGGGCGAATGATGCCTATCAAATCCTAGCGCCCTCCGGACAACAATTCCATTCATCATTTAGCCAGAATAGAAGCTCGGTTACTAATACAACGACTCGAATTACGGAGTACGGGACCGGCTCCCCACCCACACACCGCTACGCCCTTGCGGTCGCCTTCGTAGGCGAGCCCAGGCGTTTCGCCAGCCTGTGCAGCGCCCTGGCCTGCGACAACGATACTGGCGGGGGGTATTGATTGAGCATGTACCCCATCGCCTGGGCATCAACGGATCACCGACGGGCCCGGACCCGCATACCTCCTGCAGGGGATGGCCCGCCTGGCAGACAAGGAGGCTCTGGCCGTTTCTGTTCCAGAAAACGGCCAGAGCCCTGGCCGGATGAGCCCTATCCTGGCTCCTGAGGGGCCAGCCTGTTACCGTCAGGCTGGGCCCTCACCCTGCGAGCATCACCGCGAGGTCGTGCTTGGGAACCGCCGTTGTGCGCAGGTCGAGGTCGGCCCAGACGGTGTGACCGTACGCCGGATTGCCGTGGATCCCGATGGCTACGGCCAGCGCGGAAACCGCCCGCAACCCCCGCCCCTGCTCGAGCTGATCGCTTTCGGGAAGCACGGTCGGACGAGGCCCGCCTCCGAGGTCGGTGACCCCGATGTAGGCCACCTCGGCGTAGACCAGTTCCAGGCCGAACCACCCGCCGTACGATCCCGATCGGGTGTGCCGGACCGCGTTGGACGCCAGCTCGGTGACGATGAAGGCGACCTCCCCCTCATGCCCGGACCCGGCGAACAGCGACACGGCGAACTGCCGCGCCACCGGGACCTGGTCGAGCCGCCCGGAGTAGGTCCTGCGCCACGTCATCGGATCGGGGCCCTGCAACCATTGCGCGGCGGAGCCGTAGCTCCAGTTTCCTTTCCCCATTTCTCGAGTGTCCTTCCTGGTCTCGCCGCCCGTCGCCGCATCGCGGCCCGGATGACACGGGCGGATCGAACACCAATGAACGCTCGACTCGACAGGAGAGGTCAAGGCCGCGAAACTTACGCGAATATCAGGCCGGGCTGATGGTCGCTACGGGCGCGCGTTTCGCTGACTGCTTCCCCCGGATTCTGTTTCGGCGTCATTCCACTCCGGGCGCAGGATCGAATGCACGATGGAGTCCCGCCATTGCCCACGCACCCGCAGGTGCCCTCGTATCCGGCCTTCCTCGACCATGCCGAGCTTGGCCATGAGGTGCGCAGAAGCAAGGTTGTGCGGGCTCCGCGCACCCCAGATCCGATACAGCCCCAGCTCGTCGAAGCCCAGGTGAAGCAGCAGCCGCACCACCTCGGTCCCCAGCCCCTGTCCCCACCGGTCCGCGCGCAGCGCGAAACCGATCTGCGCGCTGCTCTGGCCCGGATGCTGGGTGTCCACCGCCAGCCGGGCGAAAGCAATCAACCGACCATCCCGGAGAACGCCAGCCAGCGAGTACTCAATCCGCGGCTCAGCCTGTGCGGCCTGCATCACCCCGGCGATGGTGGCGGCCACCTGCTCACGGGTCCGAGGCTCGAAGGACATGTGCTCGGTGACCTTCGGGTCACCGTAGATCTCGGTGAGGGCGTCAACATCCTCAGCCGTGAACTCCCGCAGCAAGACCCGCGGACCCGTGAGCAGGACAGGGCGCATAGTTGCTGACCTTAACGGCCCCGTGGCAGCGCGGCGCGAGCCGGAACCTGCCCGTAGGCTTCAATCTCCTGCTGGAGGCGACGGGCCACCGGAGCGCTCTGGTAGGTCCTGGTGCGCAAGGCCGCATGCACGCGCATCACGCTGGCGACGATGCCACCGATCCGCTGATCAATGGGAAGGTCCAGGACAGGCCGCAGCGCCTCGGCGGCACCGTCCAGATCGCCCATCACCGTCCTGGCCAGTGCCTGGTCCGCGCGAGCACCCGCCTCGTCGCTGAACGAACGTTCCTGCGGGTTGGCCTCACCGTAGGCTGCGAGCGCCTCAGCGGCCATCCGATCGGCTTCCTGCTCCTGTCCGGGTAGCCAGACGTGCGTGTCGGCGGCGTAGTAGAGCTGCCGCGGCCGTGGGAAGGTCATGATGCCGCCCAAGGCGTCCAGGTCGTCAGGCTCGACGCGATCGCGTGCGTCGCTTGCCCGCTGGATCGCAGCCTGGGCATCGTCGGTGTTGCCGAGCACAGCCCATACCCGGGCCTCCTGGGCCGACAACCAGACGGCGGCGGTGCCCCGGGTACGTGCGGCGACGTCCGCACCGAGTTCGGCGTAGCGGATGGCCTCGTGCGGCCAGCCCGCCCAGTAGGCGATCATCGACTGCAGCCCACGTGTCCAGGCACGCAGCCCGTCGTGGCCGGCGTTGTCGGCGCACACCCAGGAGGTACGGGCCTGCGTCATGGCCGAATGCGGGTCGCCCAGATCGTGACTCGCCTTGGCGAGCATGCCACTGATGACGCCGGCGAGCAGGTACATCTCGGCGGCTTCCACAGGACGCTGCCGACCCTCCAACAGGCGGAAGGCAACATCCTGCAGGTCGATCAAGTCGCCCAGCAGAGCGGTCAGGGGTTGTTGGGGATAGGCGAGCGCCAGACGGACGACCTCGGCGCGTAGTTGGTCCAGTGTCTCGGGGCCGATGTTGCTGCCCTCGGCAGTGACGGCGAACCGCAACGCCCGGCGTGCGGCCATTTCTACCTCCTTCTGCAGGCTGTCGGATGCTGGTGCCTGGACCAGTTGCCGTGCCCGTGTCGTTGGTGCGAGGGCCTCCCCGGTAGGGGCGGCCGGAGTGGTGGTGAAAGCCGCGTTGCAGCGGATCAGGACGTCCCGTTCCGACGGGTCAAGCCGATCAAGCGCTGCGGGGTCGAGCAGCCGGAGCGGCGTGGTGCCGTACAGGCTGGCGAGCGTGATGATCTGAGTAGCGAGAGGAGCACGTGACCCGGCCGCTGGGAAAACCTCCAACCTCGACAGCAGCGGTTGGTCCATGAACGACGTCGGCGCGTGCTGCCGGTATCGCTCGACGACCTCGGGTTGGCTGAGGCCGTGTGCCATGCGGTAAGCCGCCAGGCGCGAGCATCGACACAGGTGTCGCAGCTCTTCGGCGATCTCCTCCACCCCGCGGCCCTGACTGGCCATCTGGGTTCGTAGCCGATTGACGTCCCTCTTGCTCCATCCGCTCATCACGAGGCTCCCTGGGCTGAGGCGCTCTGGTGGCAGAGTCGTTGATCGCGTACCGGTTCCGCAACCGAACAAAACGGACAGTGACCGTCCTGGCGACATAGAACCGCGCCCCGTGGCGGTAAAGACGCAGGTCAGTGCAGGCATGCCATGCATAGAAAGCATGTCGCCACACGGGGTGACCACCCCATCACTCAGGCCCTTTACTGGCGTCAGCTTGCTTGTACGGCACCGCGACCCCCATGAGGAGCCCGAGCCGTGTATCCCTTCTGTTCCGCCGAGCGCCTGCCCAACGTTGCCTCGGCCCTTGCCATGGCGTGCGAGCTGCAGGCCGAGCTGGAGTGGCTGAACGTCCCCTCCCACGTGATGGGTGACGAGCACCGGGCGGTGTGCTCGCTGTGGCCCTACCTGGTGGCCTTCACAGACGGGCGGACCATCGTGTGGCGCTCACCCGACCCGAGCACGCGGGGTAGCGCCCTGTGGACGTACGCGCGGACCGCCGCAACGGCGGCCGCGCGCCTCGCCGAGCACTACCGCGCGCTCGTCCAGCGCCCGCTACCCGGCCCGCTCGCCGAGATCGTCCAACTCGCCATGGCGGCTCATGACCGGGAGCAGGCTTCGTGATGTCGCGCCCACGCCCGAAAGCGCTGGCAGGTCTCGCTCGCCCTTCCCGCCGCGTCACCCACCCCCCGATGACCGGCAGGACGAGATCTGCCAGGTCCGCCCCCCACGGCCCCGGCTCGAAAGGCGACCACCAGACGGCAGAGGGGTTGTCCACTGGTGCGCCGACCTCTGTCGGGGTCGTGGGCTCCACCACCGTCGCACCCCATCGAGGCCACCATGACGATCCCCCTCCTCCACACCCGTCGACCAGCCGCCCCACCGACGGCAGGCGTCGCGGCCCGGCAGCTTCAGGAGCGCCTGGCCGAGTTCGACATCGTCGCCGACCTTGTCGAAGGAACCGAGGTGGCCCTGCTGCACCTCCGTTCTGGACTGGTCATCTGGTGCGACGGACACTCCTTCAGCTGGTGGACCGGCCGCTACAGCGGTCCTGGTGACCGGTGGCGCGAGTACGCCTATGCACCCGTCTCGGATGTGGAGACAGCCGCGCGCAGGGTGGCCACCCGCCATCAGATCCTGGCCCTCTCACACCCCGTAGGAAGGGCAGCCGACCTCGGCCTGACCGATCCGGACGGTTCCGCATGAGACACGCCTTCACCCGCCAGCGCCTCTGGCGACTCACCCCGGATGCCTTCCAGGCCGCCACGCGGCTCCTGGCCCGCGCCGCCCGCGACCACCTGGGTGAGGTGCGGCTCGTCGTCGGCGTGGGAACCGGCGGAAGCCTCCCCGCCTACGCGATCGGCACGCAGGTGGACGCCCGGGTCGTCATCGTGACAGCCAAGCACGACACCTCCGGCGAAATCGCCTGCGACCTGGGTTCCCTGCAGGCGTTGAGCCGGGTCGAGCCGTTGACGGGTCCGTTCCTGGTCGTGGGTGACATCTGCGGCAGCGGCGCCACCCTGGCCGCCGTCACCGCTGCGCTGCGCTCGCTGGCCGAACCCCGGAGCATGATCCGCACCGCCGCCCTGTGCCGCCATACCGATGCCGAGGACGGCGTGCCAGACCTGTATGTCTGGGACGTTGCCGACTGGGTCGTCTTCCCCTGGGAGTATCCCCCGGCCAAGCAGCCGACCAGTCCCCTGCCGCTTCCCATGCAGGTGCGGACAACGTGCCACCCGAGCACCGCGGAAAGCTCCCCTGAGCGGCGTCACGCGGTCATGCTTCCCATCCGCGCCGGAGCGGGAAGACCTACAAGCGAGCGAGAACCAAGAGCAGACGAGCCCCGTCCCGAGAGGGCACGCTGACGATTGGAGTGCACATGAGCACAACATCGCGCACCACCCTGGTGATCCTGGACTGCTACACCGTGGAGCCCTCCGGGTTAGGGGTCCCGCCGTACCTGTCCACCTACGCCCGCATGGCCTACAGCGCGCTCCGTACCGCTCACCCCGGCGCCCGGGTCGCCTATCTCACGATCGACGACGTCCGCTGGTGTTTGAACGGCGGCCGACCGTACGAGCAGCCCCCGCTGTCGGACCGGCTCACCTATTCGGCGACCGTGAACAGGGAGGATGCCCTACGCCTGCTCGGCGACGCGGCTCTGACCGTGGTGATCGCCGGGGACGCGGTCCCGTCGGTTCATCTCCAGGCGCAGAACGGCTCGGCCGAGGAGATCGGGCGGGCGCTGGCGTGCACGCGCGGCCGTCGCGTCCTTCTCGGCCCCCTGGCGTCCTACGCCCTGGCCGACCCCGCCGCCTACGCCGGGTTGTTCGACGCCGTCCACACGCACACGCTCGCCTCTGCCGACATCGCCTCTGGAACGCGCCAAGCGGCGCCGTACGAGCGGCTGGCCGCCGACCGCGTCGACTTCCGTGACCTGGTCGGCCAGTTGTGCTGGACGCCCGTCGCCGAGATCGAGCTGTATCGGGGCTGTACCCGGCGCCGGTTCTGCGACTTCTGCAACGAGCCGGTCAAGGCTCCCGTGGTGGACTTCCGGCCGGTCGAGGACGTTCTCGCCGAGGTGGCCGCGCTGCATGCCGCCGGAGTGCGGCACTTCCGGCTCGGCCAGCAGACCTGCTTCTTCTCCTACCTGAACCGCGATGCCGGGGCGATCGAGAGGTTGCTCGCCGGCATCCGCGAGTCGGCTGCTCCCGAGCTGGCGACGCTGCACATCGACAACGCCGACCCGCTCGCCGTGGCCTCGCCGACGGGAGCGAAGATCGCCCACCTGGTCGCCACGTACTGCAGCGAGGGCAACTGCGCGCCGATGGGCATCGAGTCCTTCGACCCGGCGGTCATCAAGCGCAACAACCTCACCTGCACGCCCGACATCCTAGTCCGGGCCGTCGAGCACGTGAACGAGGCAGGCGCCCGCGTCGGCCCCGGCGGGCTGAGCATGTTGCTGCCCGGCCTCAACCTGATCTACGGCCTGCCGGGCGAGACCCACCGCACCCACTACGAGAACCTCGCCGGGCTGACCCGAGTCCTCGACGCGGGGCTGCTCTGCCACCGCGTCAACGTACGGCAGGCCCGCGCCTACCCCGGCACCCCGCTGGCCGCGCTGCAGGAGCAGGAACCGCTCCCCTCGGCCGAACACTTCACAAGCTGGAAGGCCGACATCGACCACATCTTCGACCAGCCGATGAAGCAGCGGGTCTACCCCACCGGCCGCAGGATCACGAATCTGCACTCCTTCTTCGTCACCAGCCGCGGCACCTGGCACCGGCGCCTCGGCTCCTACCCGATCCAGGTCGTGGAGCGCGGCACCATCCGCCCGCTGTACGAGGTCGCCGACATGACCATCACCGGCCACGCGCCCCGCTACGTCTACGGAGAACGCGATGACGCTCCAGCAGGCGCCTGAGCATCGCGGGGTGCTGGTGCCCTGGGCCAACCAGGTCGTCGAGGCCGAACTGCCGCAGTGGGGACGCGGCCTGACGATCTGGCACTACGCCCGGCTGGTGCCCGCTCACGGCGGCACGGCGCTGGACGAGGACTTCCTGTCCGGGTTGATCGAGGCCGTCCCGGAGGCGCTCCACCAGCTCTCCCGGCTCCCGCTCACCCAGGTGTACCTGGCGTGCACCTCAGCCGCCTTCACCCATCTCGACCGCCTCGCGGACATCACGGCCAGTACGCCGGTGCGCGTGGTCAGCGCGTTCGACGCGATCCTGGAACAGCTCCGCGCGTACGGCGTGCGGAAGGTCGCGCTGGCCACGCCGTACCCCCATGAGGTCACCCAAGCCGAGGCCACCCGGTTCGCCGAGCGCGGCATCACCGTCACCGGCTCGGCGAGCCTCGGCCTGACCGACGGGTACGCCGACGTCACCCTCAACCAACAGGTCGCGCTCGTGGACCGATTGGGCAAGGAGGCGGTACGGCAGGCGGACGCGGTCGTACTGTCCTGCACGGGCTGGTCCACCCGTACCACCATCAAGATCCTGCGGCGGCGGCTGGGACGGTTCGTGACCTCCTCGAACGCCGCCATCGCCCTGCACGCCCTTCAGGAGCGCCTGTGAACCCGACCGATGAGACGCGCGACCTGGCTCCACGCCTGTACGACCTGGTCTCGGCCGCCAGCGCGCAGGAGGAGGTGAAGGCGGCGGTCGAGGCCAACCACGACACCAACCAGTGGTGGCCCCTGCACGTGGACGACTGGCGGATTCGGATGCTCGTGGCTGGATGGAGCACCCGCGTGTCGTACGCCATGGTCGGCGTCTATGCCGATGTCGTGAAAAAGGCCGACGCTTACGGCTGGGACGCCCTGACTGCCCTCCACGACCACGAGGTCACCGACCTCGTCCGTCCGCTCGGCCTGGTCGACACACGTGTCCGCTACCTGCGGTCCCTGGAGACCTTCCTCGCCACCTCGCGAGCCCTCGGCCGGCGCCTGCTCGACATGCCGGTTGACGCGTTCATCCAGACCTTCGCCGCCGAAGTACGGGGCGCCTCCTACAAGGTCGCCCAGTGCGCCGCCCTCTACGCCCGCGGCTACCACTGCGGGGTCATCCCCGTGGACTCCGGCATGGTGAGCAAGCTCGCTCCCCTGCTCGGCATGGAAGTGGGTAGAGGGGCACTCGCCCACGAGCGCATGAGGCTCCTGCTGGAGGCGTGTGCCGCCGCCGACGCCTCCCGGTATCGGGACCTCGTCACCGCCCGCGGGCACAGGGTCACGATTCCCTCCCAGAGGGTCCCCACGTGGTGGCTGCACCTGGTCCTGATCTATTTCAAGCGCCTGTTCCTCAACCCACCCGCCAGCCCGAGAGTGTGCCGCAACAGGCCCGTCTGCCCCACCGTGCTCGACTGCGACCACCCACCGCACCGACGATGGAGGTAGGCAGGTGACCGTCCTCGGCGTCATCGGCAACATCTCGATCGACACCACCCGGTACCCGGATGGCCGCACCTACACGCTAGTCGGCGGGGCCGCGTTGCACGTCGCCCTGGCCGCAGCCGCAGCAGGCGTGACCGCTCGCCCCGTCGCGGTGATCGGCGACGATCTCGCCTCCTTACGGGCTACCCCCCGGCCCGAGGGGTTCGATCTGTCCCATGTGGCTCGCGTCGCCGGTCCTTCCTGCCGGTTCGACATCACCTACGACGCCGACGGCCAGGTCAGCGGGTTGACCGCCGCGTACGGCGTGGCCACGGCACTCACCTCGCACGCGCTCGCCGTGCTCAGCCAGTCGGAATGCGACCACTGGCACGTGTGCTGCCGTCGTCCCTTGGCTGTCGGCCAGGTCCTGGACCGTCTGGTGGCGATGAGGCGGCGCTTCAGCCTCGACTTCCATCTCGCCTCTGCCACAGAGCAGATCAAGGCCGCCGCGTCGGCTTTGCCGTACGCCGAGGTGGTGTTCGTCAACGCCGCCGAATACCGGCTCCTGAACGGCCTCGAGCTGACCCACGTGGTCGTCTCCGACGGACCACGCAAGGTGACCCTGCTCCGCCGCGGCCAGGTGGTCGGCTCCGAAACGCCAGCCGGCGGCCCGGTCGTCGAGGTGACCGGCGCCGGGGACACGCTGGCCGGCACCTTCCTCGCGGAAATCCTTCAGGGAACTTCTGAGCCGGACGCGCTGGCGGCGGCTGTCGCCGCGGCCACCCGCCAGACGCGTTGTCCCGGCCTGCTCTATGAACCCCCGTGACCGCAGAAAGGCTCCGCCGTGGCGCTCTACTACGTGGCTCACCGCCTGTTCGCCGCCCATGACCGTGCCCTGGCGGCCTACGTCGCGCACCACATCGCCCGCCGTTTCGGGCAGGACGCCGTGTTCCTTCCCTTCTGCGACACCGACGAGGAGAACCTCAGCCATCCGTGCAAGGGCCGACGCCTGTTCGAGCTGGACAGCGAACGCCTCGCCCACATCGACGCCATGGTGGCCATCCTGCACGGCCCCAGCCTCGACGACGGCGTGTGCATGGAGATCGGCTACGCCGCCAGCCGGGGCGTTCCCGTCATCGCCGTCACCACCGACTTCCAGACCTACGGGCCCACCGCCGGCACGACGCTGCGGCTGCTCTTCCCCGACCCCCTGCTCCAGCACGTCGTCAGCCGCGTCGTCTCCGTCCCGCGCCTGGGCCCCTCGGCCGGCGGGGGCGACCGGTTCGAGCGCTTCATCGTCCAGAACCTGCACGCCGTCACCGCGGCGGCCACCGAGACAGCCCTCGCCTTGACAGGTTCACTGATGCCAGGCCCCGCCCTGCCGCCTCCCACCAGCCGAAGGCTCGCCTACCTAGAGCCTTCTCCCTACGGGGCCGACGACTGGACCGGCCGTGTCGCCGATGCGCTGCATGTTCACGGCTTCACTGTGTACCGCGCCGGACGGTTCGCCTCGCTGGCAGCCGTCCGCGACTGGTCGGCCCTGGGGCAGGCGAACCTGGCCGTGGTGGACCTCCGCGGACCCGAGACACCGCCCGGCGCCGCGCTGGTCATCGGCGCCTGCACCGCCACCGGCCGCCCCGTCTACGCCCCCGAACCCGGCTGCTGGTGGACCTTCGCCCACGGCCGCGAGCCCAACTACCGCAACCTCATGATCCAGTACGGCCTGACCGGCACCTTCAGCGACCTGGACGAACTCGTCAAACACCTGGAGGTCTGATGCCAGCCGACCTTGCCATGTGGGCTGACCGCTACGAGGTGATCATTCTGGAGGGGTGCGACGGCGTGGGCAAGACGACCTACGCCGCGGCCCTGGCCACCGGGTACGGCTACCAGCGGGTGCATGCCGACCGCACGCCCGAGGGGACGGATCTCTTCCAGCGCCACCGATCCATTCTGACCCTGCCCGGCCGTCTGGTCATGGATCGCAGCTTCGTGAGCGAGCTGGTCTACGGCCCTTTACTGCATGGCCGCTGCCGCCTCACCTCGGCGCAGGTCGCCGAGCTGCTGAGCATGGTGAACACGCGCCACGGCGTGCTCGTCCATCTGCACGCCACACCCGAACACATCCATGCCCGCCTGCTCGCCCGCGACGGAGCGGCACCCACCCTTGACGAGCTTCGCGCGGTCGTCGCCCGATACTTTGTGGTGTTCTCGGATCTGGCCCGACATGTGGAGGTCCTCACCGTGGACAATGCGGATTCCTCTGCCGCGTGAGGTCACGGCCGCTAGGCTCACAGCCGTTCGCGTCCTCACGGAGCACGTGCGGCTCCACGGCCACAGGAGAATCGGTGCACCTCCGAGACATCCAGAAGCGGACCTGGGAGAACAAGCTGGCCAAGGGGTTCAACACGACTGATCTGCCGCTGGAGTTCGCCCTCGCTCACGGCGAGCTGGCCGAAGCGTTCGAGGCAGCCCGCAAGCATCCCGAGACGCTCGGGGAGGAACTCGCCGACGTCCTGCTCTTCCTCACCAGCATTGCGGAGATGTCCGGCATCGACCTTGCGTCGGCGGTGGAGGCCAAGATGGTCAAGAACGAGGCCCGCCGCTACGAACGTGGCCCCACCGGTACTTTGATCAAGGTGGATGAGGAGTCCTGACCTGGCCGAGGGGCAGTGTCATCGCTGGCCTCGGCTGCTGACCGTCGGCATCTCAGCGATGGATCTGCTGCGATGCAGGTCAATTCGGGTCCGTCAGTCGCCGATAGAGCTGGACAGTTTGCGCCTCGGGCCTGCGGCCACGCTCCTTGAGCACTTCTACCAGCTGGTCGTAGCAGTTGTGGATGGCGGTGAGCTGGCCGAGGTCGGTATAGGCGTGCATCCGCGCACGATAGAGATGTTCAGCAGCCGGGTCGATGCCGGTGGCCCGCTCCAGGTAGGCCACACCTCTTTCTCGAGTGTCCGCGAGGGTGGCGAGCTGGCTCAGCGCCTGGACGACATCCCGGACGAGGTTGCGGGCGTCGTGGTGTGCCCAGCCGTACGGCAGGTCGGGAAGATAGGGTCCCACGTAGAGATCGACCGCTGCTTCCAGCGCCGCGGCCTTGTCGGCGTCGGCGAGCGCGGCGGCCTTGGTCAGCAGGTCCCGGAGCTGCCACACATCGCAGGTGAACAACTCCGGGTTGATCGCGTAGCCGTACCCGCCGGTGTTGCGGATCACGGCCGTGCCCTGGCTGGACGGCAGTCCCAGCGCGTCGCACAGCTTGCCGCGCGTCGCCTTCACCAGCACCTTGAACCGGTGACGGGAAGGCGGCTCCCCGTCCCACAGCTTGTCCTCGATCACCGCCTGGGTGACCAGGGTGGTGCGGTTTTCGGCCAGGAGCGCCAGCAGCGCCCTCATGTCGGCGGCCTGGACGCCGCAGGCTCCGGCTGGCCCGCTGACCTCGTACCGGCCGATCAGCCGGATGAGGCCAGGCGGGCCGCTCGGAACGACGGGCCGGGGACCGGGCACCGTCGCGTCCTGCCGGTCGGGTAGCTTTTCTGCGGCCGTGGGCTGTTTGCTTGTGGCCGGGATGATGGCGGCCAGCCGGTCGGCAACGTCGGCCTCCTGGAGGCGATCCACCTGGAGGTTCATCAAGCCGTCGCAGCTCAGGCCGACGGCATCCGCCACTACGCCGTCACTGTTGATCGTCAGGGTTGTCCCGTGGGGCCAGTCGCCCAGGACGACGGCGCCGACCGCGCGGGAGGCTCCCAGGCCGAGATCCGCCTTCAGCCGCTCCCGGTGCTCGCCTGGGTCGAGGAAGCACACCAACGGCATCAGCGTCCTCTCCCGAGAGGTTCGGTCCTCGTCCACCTCCCGCGACCGTTGGACGAGTTCGGCGCCCAGTTGGTTGAGCGCGTCTTCGGCCGAGGCGGCGACGTACAGCCCGGCGATCCCGCCGATGCGGGATGCGATCTCGGTTCCGAGCAGCCGGTGGAGATTTTCCTGGGTGGCGATGACGCGACAGTCGCCGCGGCCCGCCTTGACCAGCAGCTGGGCCAGCAAGGCACGCTCGGCGGCCTGCGCGCCGTGCCCCAGCAAGCGCAGCCCGCGCGTACGCGTCAGGTCGATCGCAACGGGCGTGCCGTCCTTGGCGCCCAAGGTAGCCATCACGGGCTGATGCGTGGGCTCCGGCGAGAGTGGCGGCATCGTGGAGTGCGCTCTTCGAGCGCGACGCCGTACCCCTGCGGATGCGGCTATCGCGAGATTCACTCGGTTCGCCAGCGCCCAGACGCCCAGCAGGAGCACGACAGCGACCCCCACAGCACCGCCTATCACCCCCGAGGACCGCTCCCACACACCTGCTGGGAACGCGTCGATGGATTCGTCGGTCGGCTTCTGGACGGCCGGCGTCGCCGGGGCAACCCGCTGGCCGTGGGGGTCCGGTGCGGTGGGTGTCGTGGCAGGCGGTGTCACGGTGGTCCGGGCTGACGTTTCCCGCTCTGAGCGGGTGGCCCCGGGTGGGGCTGCTGGTTTGTTCCGTCGTCCGTGATCAGCCGTGGGATCGTTGAACCACCGTTCAATATCCGCCTTACGGCTGCTCCCAAAGGCGTCGGAAGGCACGACCGGCCTTTCCGGTCGCGTCCTGCGATGGGGTGGGCTCACGGGCCGGACAGCATCAGGCGTCGGTAGCGGCTTGGTCGTACGCTTTGCCGCGCTGTTGTCGGCTGGGCTGGTTGTGCTCTCAGGCGAGGCCTGGTGGCGGGCGGATTCCCTGAGCGCCTTGCCCCAGTCCACCCGCCCGTTCTCGCCCATCTGCTGGCCGACGTTCCTGCACAGCTTGTTCTCGTCGAACGTCGCGGCCGCCGCACCCTTCAAGTCGGGACACCCGCGCCGATCCACGGCCGCATCCGCAGGAGCCGAGCTCAGGATGGCGGCACCAACGATGACTCCGACAGCCACCGCCGCGAAACCCACCCGGCAGCCAGCGCGCCTGATCGTATCGGATTGCCTGTCGATGTGCGCCACTTCTTCACCCAACGTCCCTATCACTCCAAACCGAGTAGAGGGCACGCCTGCGAGAGACCGGCGCGCTCGCGCTGCCAGATTTCTCAGGATTGCCAGCAAGACCGCTTTGAGCTCGAGGCGACACGCCCTCACCTTGATCACGAAAGGGCAAATCTCCTGGCCATAACCACCAATACCGGCCATAGTCGGGCGCTTCATAGCGTGCGCAGCGCGTACGGATCAACAAGAACGAGTGATCTGGTCCTATGGCCGCCAACATTTGCCACTTCACCCAGAGCGTCGGCTCACCCCACGGGCGTGGGGAGGACGTGGCCCGGCCAGGCGTGTCCCTGTGCCGTCGGCGCCCCGAACTGGAGCGTTGCGATCCTCACCGGCCGTAGAGGGCCGGTGCTGCCCCGCACGCTCGTCGTCGCCAGCCCGGAGGTGGGGGCGTTGCGATCCTCACCGGCCGTGGAGGGCCGGTGCTGCGCGGACCATCAGCCCGATCGGCGTGTGGGGGTGGACGTTGCGATCCTCACCGGCCGTGGAGGGCCGGTGCTGCCCAACTCCGCAGCCAGCGCCTCCTGCCCGGCGGCCTGTTGCGATCCTCACCGACCGTGGAGGGCCGGTGCTGCCGTCATGGTTCACACTGCTCCACAATGCTCCATTCGAGGTTGCGATCCTCACCGGCCGTGGAGGGCCGGTGCTGCCTCCCGCTCGTCGGTGAACAGCGACACCACCCGGCGTTGCGATCCTCACCGGCCGTGGAGGGCCGGTGCTGCATGTTGCCGGTGGTGAACAGCTGGGTGCCGCCCGAGTCGTTGCGATCCTCACCGGCCGTGGAGGGCCGGTGCTGCCGGGCGGCACCTCCGGTACGGCGTTCACCATCGCGGAGTTGCGATCCTCACCGGCCGTGGAGGGCCGGTGCTGCTAGTCGGCCGTCCCGATCGGGGTGAGGCCAGGCGTGTCGTTGCGATCCTCACCGGCCGTGGAGGGCCGGTGCTGCCGCGACGGTCGACGACGCGCCCACGCACGTGGTGATCGTTGCGATCCTCACCGGCCGTGGAGGGCCGGTGCTGCCCAAGCTGCCGGAGGTGTCCCTGCCGGATCCGCCGGTGTTGCGATCCTCACCGGCCGTGGAGGGCCGGTGCTGCGTTGGCGGCGATGCTGCGCCAGGCGCGCATCGAGCGGTTGCGATCCTCACCGGCCGTGGAGGGCCGGTGCTGCACCGAGCTGGTCCGGACAGCGCGGGCGGCGCCACGGGTTGCGATCCTCACCGGCCGTGGAGGGCCGGTGCTGCATCCACGCCGACCAGGCCGACTTGCTCCAGGGCGCTGGTGTTGCGATCCTCACCGGCCGTGGAGGGCCGGTGCTGCTGCGGAGCATCAGCTCACACCAGCTCGGCATGCCGAAGTTGCGATCCTCACCGGCCGTGGAGGGCCGGTGCTGCGAGGGCCACCCGCCCGGCCCGCCGCCCTCGCCTCGTGTTGCGATCCTCACCGGCCGTGGAGGGCCGGTGCTGCCCAAGCACGGCGACCAGGTCGTGGCCACCTGGAAGTTGCGATCCTCACCGGCCGTGGAGGGCCGGTGCTGCTGTCACCGGATCGCTACGAAGGAGGCGGGATGACCAGAGGTTGCGATCCTCACCGGCCGTGGAGGGCCGGTGCTGCTGGCGCCGACGCCCAGCAGCTCCGTGAGCTCCTCGATGGTTGCGATCCTCACCGGCCGTGGAGGGCCGGTGCTGCCACGGCATGGTCGAGCACAACCGGGGCCGCGCCCAGGCGTTGCGATCCTCACCGGCCGTGGAGGGCCGGTGCTGCCCCGATCGTCGCGGGCGTCCCCTGAGCGTCGCACACGTTGCGATCCTCACCGGCCGTGGAGGGCCGGTGCTGCTTCGATCTCCAGTCCGTACACGCCCCACCGCCAACCGTTGCGATCCTCACCGGCCGTGGAGGGCCGGTGCTGCCTCGGTCACCTGCCGCAACAGCGCGCGGTTCACCTCGTTGCGATCCTCACCGGCCGTGGAGGGCCGGTGCTGCTGCGTCGCCGGGGACTCGAACCCCGACCTTCCCCTTAGTTGCGATCCTCACCGGCCGTGGAGGGCCGGTGCTGCTTTCCGGGTCGATCCGCACCGTGGAGCCGTCCGCCTTGTTGCGATCCTCACCGGCCGTGGAGGGCCGGTGCTGCACCGCCTTGTGGAACAGGTCGGCCATGGAGTTGACGTTGCGATCCTCACCGGCCGTGGAGGGCCGGTGCTGCTTGGTGGTGTTGGGAGAGCGACCCGACACCCCCCAGCGTTGCGATCCTCACCGGCCGTGGAGGGCCGGTGCTGCTTGGCGAAATGGCTCCTCATGGGCGAGGGCGTACTGCAGGTTGCGATCCTCACCGGCCGTGGAGGGCCGGTGCTGCCATCACCGCAGGAGCTCACTATGAGTGACGATCCCGTTGCGATCCTCACCGGCCGTGGAGGGCCGGTGCTGCCTTGTGGGTGGACAACGTCCACCTGGTCTGTAGTGAGTTGCGATCCTCACCGGCCGTGGAGGGCCGGTGCTGCTCATACCGCTTCAACGCGGTGAGCACCATCCGCCCCGAAAAGTTGCGATCCTCACCGGCCGTGGAGGGCCGGTGCTGCCGCCGCCCAGGCCGTCGATCCGGCCCGCTGGCAGGAAGTTGCGATCCTCACCGGCCGTGGAGGGCCGGTGCTGCCTGTAGACGCGGGCGACGCCGGCGGCCTCGGTCTCGTTGCGATCCTCACCGGCCGTGGAGGGCCGGTGCTGCCTGTAGACGCGGGCGACGCCGGCGGCCTCGGTCTCGTTGCGATCCTCACCGGCCGTGGAGGGCCGGTGCTGCAGGAGAGCCGTTCCGATGTCTGAAGCGCAGGTCCAGCTGGTTGCGATCCTCACCGGCCGTGGAGGGCCGGTGCTGCCCGCCGGTCCGACTCCGCCTGTCGCAGCCGCTCGCCGTTGCGATCCTCACCGGCCGTGGAGGGCCGGTGCTGCCCCGCGCCGCGACGAGCCGGGCCAGGTGGCCATCCACCTGTTGCGATCCTCACCGGCCGTGGAGGGCCGGTGCTGCCCCGCGCCGCGACGAGCCGGGCCAGGTGGCCATCCACCTGTTGCGATCCTCACCGGCCGTGGAGGGCCGGTGCTGCTTGATAACGATGACCGGCCGCGCACCAGTCTCGCGAATCATGTTGCGATCCTCACCGGCCGTGGAGGGCCGGTGCTGCCCTCCTGGGAGCGGATGGATGGTGGAGCGGGGTCGAGGTTGCGATCCTCACCGGCCGTGGAGGGCCGGTGCTGCGACGGCAAGGTCCGCGTCCACCAGGTGGCCATCCACCTGTTGCGATCCTCACCGGCCGTGGAGGGCCGGTGCTGCAGGTGGGAGCGGCATGTCGGCGCGGCTCGGCTTGGACAGGTTGCGATCCTCACCGGCCGTGGAGGGCCGGTGCTGCACGGCCGCGCGGACACCCGTCCGGAGGCAGATCTCCTGGTTGCGATCCTCACCGGCCGTGGAGGGCCGGTGCTGCCGTCGAGGAGGCCACGCTCTCGTCGGTGGGCTTGTCGTTGCGATCCTCACCGGCCGTGGAGGGCCGGTGCTGCCTTCGTGCGCACCGACCGTACCGGCAAGCCGGTGCCGTTGCGATCCTCACCGGCCGTGGAGGGCCGGTGCTGCGCCGAGCTGGTGGCGGACATCCGCAAGAACGGCCTGGTTGCGATCCTCACCGGCCGTGGAGGGCCGGTGCTGCGGTACGGACGGGCCGTACACCGAGGCGCACGATCTCCAGTCGTTGCGATCCTCACCGGCCGTGGAGGGCCGGTGCTGCCCCCTGTCAACGGACAAACCAGGCGGTGCGCTGGTGTTGCGATCCTCACCGGCCGTGGAGGGCCGGTGCTGCCCGTGCGCCAGCCGTCCTCATCGCCGTACGTGTCGGGGTTGCGATCCTCACCGGCCGTGGAGGGCCGGTGCTGCCGAGCACGGCCTCACGCGGCGCCGGTGTGAGAGCCGTGTTGCGATCCTCACCGGCCGTGGAGGGCCGGTGCTGCAGCCCGGCGGGCTGGAGCAGGTGCACGCCTGGACGTTGTTGCGATCCTCACCGGCCGTGGAGGGCCGGTGCTGCCTCGACGTGCTCGACAGGGACGCGGTCGCCGGGGTTGTTGCGATCCTCACCGGCCGTGGAGGGCCGGTGCTGCCCGCCGATGTTGGTGAGGTTGGCGCGTACGTACCGGACGTTGCGATCCTCACCGGCCGTGGAGGGCCGGTGCTGCCCTCAGCGGCGTCGCTCCAGGCGCCGATGGTCTCGTCGTTGCGATCCTCACCGGCCGTGGAGGGCCGGTGCTGCCGTCAGAGGGACCTTGCGGACCCTCCGCTCGGATTCGTTGCGATCCTCACCGGCCGTGGAGGGCCGGTGCTGCCCGACCACCAGGACCAGCCATGACCATGACGCCCGAGGTTGCGATCCTCACCGGCCGTGGAGGGCCGGTGCTGCCGGGCCGAGGAGTGGTTACGAAGACCCACCCAGCCCCAGTTGCGATCCTCACCGGCCGTGGAGGGCCGGTGCTGCTGCTTCGCCGAGATCCAAGAGCGGGGGGTCGGCTGATGTTGCGATCCTCACCGGCCGTGGAGGGCCGGTGCTGCCTCGCCGACTCCCTCGACCCGGTCGACGACGACCAGTTGCGATCCTCACCGGCCGTGGAGGGCCGGTGCTGCGGACAACCCGTCTGGCGGCTGCCTTCGCCGATTCGCGGGTTGCGATCCTCACCGGCCGTGGAGGGCCGGTGCTGCTGGTCGCAGCCGTACGCGGTCGGGGTCGGCTACCTGGCGTTGCGATCCTCACCGGCCGTGGAGGGCCGGTGCTGCGAGCCTTCCCGGGCGCCCACGTCGCCCCCGAGGTGTTGCGATCCTCACCGGCCGTGGAGGGCCGGTGCTGCTGTGGTGGGGCATCGTGGAGGACGTCCGCGACCCCAAGTTGCGATCCTCACCGGCCGTGGAGGGCCGGTGCTGCGCCCAGATGTACCCCGCCGCATGGCGACGCCAGACCGTTGCGATCCTCACCGGCCGTGGAGGGCCGGTGCTGCCCCCACCCGGCCGGAAGGGGGGCACGACCGGGTGGGGTTGCGATCCTCACCGGCCGTGGAGGGCCGGTGCTGCTTCCGACCCCGAGCTTCTAGCCGACACAATCACCATCAGGTTGCGATCCTCACCGGCCGTGGAGGGCCGGTGCTGCGGTCTGCGATCAGGGACTATCACTAATGGTGATGATGCACTTGAATCTCGCAGAGCAACGTTGCTCCGTCTGTCCGATTATTGGTTTGGAGCACATGGCGTGTCGCGTGTCTATTTGGGGTTCCTAGATCACTAAGGGGCCTCTTGGATCGACCTCGCGTGGTCGGCCTAGGTGTTCAACAGCGTCGAGGGCGTGGGCTGGGAGGTGATAGATGCGGATGCTGTCGAGCTTGGGGTCGATGACCTCGTGCAGTTCCGCTACGAGCTTGAGCTTGTCCTGTTCTCGGCAGACCACCTCGAAGACGGACTTCTGGACCCGGTGTCCGTAGGCTTCGCAGATCTTGGCGACGCGGCGTAGGCGGGCTTGGCCTGCGGGGGTGACGGTTTCGACGTCGTAGGTGATGAGGAGGTCCACTAGTTCACGGTCCAGGGGAGGTAGTGGTCGAGGTCGCCGCGGAGGTGGCGGGCCAGGAGACGGGCTTGGATGAGGGGCAGCAGTGCTGTGGGGACGTCGCGCCGGAGGTGGGCGTGGGGCCATAGTCGGCTACGGCTCTGTTGCCAGGCGTTCAAGACGGTACGGCGGCCGTCTTCGGTGAGGCGTAGTGCGCGGTTGGGTAGTCGCTCGAAGTCGCCGTCGGTGACTTCTTTGCGGTTGAGCAGGGTCAGCGCGGCGCGGTCCGCGAGGAGGGGCCGGAACTCTTCCATGAGGTCCAGGGCGAGTGCGGGCTTTCCCGGGCGGACGCCATGGAGGTAGCCGATGTACGGGTCGAGGCCCACCTGTTCGAGGGCTCCGTGTACGGCGACGCGCAGCATTCCGTACAGGAAGGACAGCAGGCAGTTGACGGGGTCGGTGGGAGGCCGGCGGTTGCGTTCGAAGGGGTCCGGCGCCAGGGAGCACATCGCGGGGAGCGCGGCGAAGTACTCGCGGGCGGCGGTGCCTTCGATGCCCATGAGCTTGTCGATGTCGGGAACGCCGCCGGCCTGCTGAAGAAGGTCGGCGTGCCGTTCGGCGGCGTGGCGCAGCCGGGATTGGCGAGGGTCGGTGGCGTCGCGGGCGGCGCGCAGGAGTGTCTGGCGGGCGTTGTGGATCTTGCCGGCGACCATGTGCTGAGCGATCCGTAGCCGGTGCTGCAGGTTCTCGTGTGCCAGGTGCTGGGCCTTGCGGAGCAAGGGGTTGCCGGCAGTGGGGCCACCGAGGCGGGCGCGGAAGCGTCCGTTGACGGTCAGCCAGCTCACGGTACGACGGTCATCGGCGCAGCGCAGGAGCAGGTCGTCGGTGATGGTGACGCCGCCGAAGAGTACGACGTGGTCGATGCGGGCCAGGGGCAGGATCCGACGGCCGGGTGTGTCGGGATGGACGATGCGGACGGTGTCGCCATCCAGATGCAGGCTGGTTCCGGGGGTTTGGACGTAGAGCGTGTTAAGGAGTTCAGTCATGCCATGTCCCCAGTGGCCGGGGGGCGAACAGGTTAAGGGTGGGGAGCGGGGCGGCGGTGACGTCGGGCAGGCAATCGTCGCGTAGAGAGCATCGCCGACAGCGGCGGTCGTTGTGCGCGAGCGGGAGGCGATCTTCGCCGAGGATGGCGCGCATGTCCTCGGCGGCGCTCTGCATGCGACCGACCAGTTCATCGGTGATGGGGACCTCGTGGCGGCGGCGGGAGGCCGCCGAGTAAACGTAGCCCACAGGCACGTCGTATCCGGCCTCGATCAGGCAGACGGCTTGACCCGCGACCTGGAGATCGGCAGGACCGTCCAGTTTGTAGGGGCCAACCTTGTACTCCACGGGGGCGGCGGTCGTTCCGCGGATCTCGACGAGGTCGCAGACGCCGTGGAGGCCGTACTGGCGGCTGGCGACGGGGAGGGCTCGGATCGAGGCCAGGCCGTGGCGGCGCCGGGTGCCGGGGAGGTCGACGGCGCTGTGGACGAGGTCGCCTCGGACAGTGTCCGTGCTCTCGGTCCAGGTCGCCTCGACGTGGATGAGGGCTGCCTGGCGCCGACAGTAGGCGACGTGTTCGAGGGCGGACAGGGGGATGCTGGGGATTTCGTCATCTCCCTGTCCCGGGGGTACGGTCAGGCCCACAGGTCGACGCCTCGCCACAGGGTGACTCCTTCGGGCAGACCGTCGGCGTCAATGTGCCGCTGGTAGTCAGTGTGGTGGCGGGCGGGCTTGTCGGGGTCGATGCGGGTGAGCTTGACGCGGTCGGTCAGGCTCGCAGCGGGGGCGACGCCGAAGGCGTTGGGGTGGCTGAAGACGTAGAGGCCGCACATCTTCATCTGGCCCCGCGCGGCTGAGCGGTCGTGATCGAACATCATGGCCACCACGGTCCACAGGGTTTCCAGGTCTTCGCTCGTGACCTTGGTCTTGCCGCCGCGGCTGGCCGAGTAGTAGGCGTGGGCACGGTACAGGCCATAGGGCACGGTCCACTTGGAGCCCAGCTCGGTGGTCTCGCCCTTCTCGATGTCCTCGGGACGGGTCTGGGTGACGCGGGTGATCGCGTGGTCGACCGGCAGCACCGGGTCAAGGCTGCGGGCGAAGGTGAACTGCCAGGGGCCGCGGATCTGGCCGGCGCCCGCGCTCTTCTTGTTCTCCTCCTTCTGTCCGGTGCTGAGCACCGCGCCGAACATGCGGATGTCGAAGTACCGCTCAGTCAGCCAGTTTTGCCGTTCTTCGACGCTGCCGTTGGGGGTGGCGGCCTTGGCCTGCTCGATGCGGGTGTTGAGCGCGTGCCCGGCCTCGACGAAGATCCCGTAGCGCGGGTCGCCCGGCCTGAGCTCGGGGACGGCGTCGCGAATCTTCCGCTTGAGCGCCACGTCCGTGACCAGGCCCTGGCCGGTCTCGTCGTCGATGCGCGGCTGGTTGCCCGCGTCCGGATCGCCGTTGGGGTTGCCGTCGGTGACGTCGAAGAGGAGCACGACGTCGTGCCGGACGGTCGGGTCGAGGTGGGGGTTCACGAGGCCTCTCCTTGCGGGTCGGGGTTGGGGGTGTCGGGCTTGTCGCCGCTACGCCGACTGCGGAGTTCGGCGCACTGCTGGTAGTAGCCGAGGATGAAGGCGGTCTTGTCGGCGAGCGTCGCGCCATGCGGGGGGCCGCCGGCGAGGGCGAGTTCGCCCATCAGGTTCTCAAGGCGGAACTGAGCACTCGCCGCCCAGCTCGGCTTGTGGCGGTTCATGCGCTTGAGCCAGGCGCGCGACTTCTCGGCGCCTGCTCGTAGGGCGACTGCGGGACTGGTGTTGGCACGGCCCCAGTACTTGTCGGCGAAGGTGGTGTTCGGCGGCTCTTCCTTGTTGGCGCGGGCCGCGGACAGCTGGATGTCCTCAAGCACCGCGAAGATCCGGCCGGACAGGTAGGCGGGCTTGTTGTTCTCGGGGTTCAGCGTGGGCATGTACAGCTCTCTTTCCGCTCGCGGAAGGTGGCGGTGACGCCGGAGCGCCAGCCGCAGCAGGGCTGCGCGCTCGGCATCCACGCGGCCGTCGGTGCTGATCCGGTGGACCAGATGGGCCATCAGCTTGGGCGGCAGGGGCGAGCCCAGCAGCGCGCTGCGCATCAGCCCCCAGTACAGGCCGTCGGGCCGATCAGCCCCAGGGGCGCCAAGCTTGGCGTACGCGCCCGCGCGGCGCTCCTTGCCGCGGATCCAGCGGCCCGCGGCGTACACGAGCCTTCCAGGTCCGAACAGCCGCGGCTCGCCGGTCCACATGTCGGCGATCTCGTGGTCGTCGAACCACGCCTTCAGGTTCCGTACGATGCGCGGCAGCGGGCTCTCGATCCATTCTCGGACCATCACCCGGGAAACGTTGCCGCCGATCGCCAGCGCGCAGAACCGCTCCCACTCCTCACCGTCCTCGTCGTCCTCATCAGGCAGGGGCCGCCCTCTGAGCGCATCGGACAGGCGCCGCGCCACATCGCGAGGTCCGGGAGGATCGGTCAGCACTCCCATGTCCAGCGGGGAATCCTCGGTCACCCACCAGACCAGCCGGGTATCCTGGCCAGTGATCATGTTGTGCCACTGATCATTCAGGAGACGCTCCAGCGCCCCCATCGCCAGTAACCCGCACCGCGCGCAGATGGGCGCGTGCAGGAGCTGCTCCTGCAGGGCGAACCCGTGCGTGGCCTTGTTGATGCTGACCAACGAGGCACTCTGAGTTGCCTTGGGCACAAGCCGGGCCGGCAACTGCTGCGGAATCGTGGCCAACAGGTCCCCCACCTGCCCGCAGACCAGGCACACCCCCTGCCGGCCCGTGCTCTTGCGTGAGCCTGCGACCTTCGCCCAGAACTCTCGCGCCGACTCGGTGGCGTGCAGAAAGCGGCCCTGCACCCGAACCGCGACCAAATCGCCCCGCGACCATCCCGAAGGCTTGGGGAGACGAGCCAGATGTCCTTCCGCGAGAAACCGCTGCAGGGGGCGACCTGGCCCGCAGGGATCGGCCTCGACCCATGCGTCGACCAGTTCGCGAAAGCGCTGATGCATCAGCGCCACACGCTCGGGATTCTTGGTTGTGGCGTCGGTCCAGCCGAAGAGGTACTCCGGGGTGTCGACAGCCAGCGTCGGGGCGATGCCCGACGTCTTGACGATCGAGGGAACGGTGTGCACGGCGCCGTTCTTCGACCGCGGATCGGCCGGATCGGCGAGCGAGATCAGCTCGGGTGAGGCAAGAGCGCCGTCCTCGCTGAGTTCCAGGACCCAGCGCACCGGCTTGTCCTTGTAGTACGCCGGTACGACATGCTCATCGGCGCGGCCGTACGCCACCAGACGCTGGAGGAGCATCACGCCCCCACGCTCGGCACAGGCGCCTCGATGCCGCGCTCGGGCACGTACAGCACCCCGTCCTCCAGCCGCGCCGTGAACCATTCCATCCGAACCGGCGGCCCGAAGTGGATCGTGTGAATCATTACTCCCAGGTCCTCCGAACGCCGGATTCGGGGCGTGTCGTCGGGATCGCCGAACTCGGCACTGAACTCCTTGGTGCCGAGGAACGGCTGGTGGAAGCAGGCACCCCGGCTGACCCGGCGACGCACCTGATCCCGGTAGGCGGCCGCGTTGTGCTTCGCCCCCGGCTTGACCTCAATGTGCGCGTGAATGCGGTAAGCCACATCCCGCAGGCACACCGCGTTGCGCTGATCGCGATGAGCCGCCGTGTCCACCCGCTCACCCCGCAAGGCCGCCTCGAGCGGAACCACGCGGTGCGTCTCGTTCCGCCGCACCGTGAACTGCCGGATGGGCTTGAGCACCTCGATCGCCACGACCCGGTAGCTCATGTACGGCTTCCAGAAGATCGCCTCCAGGACGCCGCGCGCCGCCGTGGGCGTCATCACCGGGTAGGTCAGCCGCTCGGCCTTCATCTCCGGTCGGGAGAACAGCGCCGCATCGCCACGTACCTGGACGACTACCGGGGGTGCCCCATCACGCGAACGCGGTAGCGAGAGAGCCTTTTCGATCATGAAAGACCTCACAAGTCGATGGCGGGGCTGCGAAACGAAGTCGCAGCCTCCGCGACCCTGCTAAGGCTTGCGCCTTGGCACCTAGGATGACCATTTAGACCCTCGGCGGCCCAAGCCGCCGCTGTTCACGAGGTGGCACCCCGCAGAGTGGTGTAGCGTCTCGCCCCTTCGGCCCCGTTCGTCCAAGTGGGCGATACACGACAAGATCCTTGATCCACCACTGGGCGAGACACCGCCGTATCGCTGAGCGTACTCTCTTTGGTGGTTCGGTCAACCTAGATGAAATGTAGGGTCGGGCGAAGAATCATGGTGGCCCGCCATGTCTGGACTCACCCTTGTGTTGGCAACCGCAGCGATCTTGGCCGTGGTCCGACCGGTTGCGACTCTCGCGGTGCTCGCCATCTTCGTCCTCGCTAGTCGAAGCATCACGGATTCCCATCGCCGCTCTCTGGCACAGGACGCGCTCCAGACTGTCGAGCAGATCGCGGCGTTCGATGGCCTGCTTGTCCTCACGTAGAGATCGATTAAGAAACGGAGCGTGAAACGCGTCTCGAGGAGCGGCAATAGGAGTTCGCCCTAACGTCATGCCACGAATTCCTCCGTTCGCGGGTCGAGGTCGATGCCGGTGTCCGGGTCGTAATGGCCGAGCCACTCGGCCAGCACACCGTCCCAGGCCGAGGGGTCCGATGGATCCGCCGGGGCGCCGAGGATGGGGCGTAGCAGCGCGGTCACGCCCTGCTTGCGTAGTGCGCTGATGTGGATCGCCGTCATGTACGGCTGGAGAGCGCGCACGTCGGCCAGTTGCGGCTGAGGAGCTTTCCGAACCCGGTCGATCAAGGCCTCTGCCTCAGCCGGTTGCTCGGCGGCCTGGGGAGTGACGACGGTGACGCCACTGCTGTCGATCATGCGGAAGGCCAGCTTGCGATCGCGCTTCCCCGTCCGCACATCCAGCGGCCCGGAAGCGACGGTCTCGAAGTCCAGCACCTTGCGAGCCTCCTGGATCTTCATGCCCCTGTGGTCAGGGTGCTCCAGATTCAGCGCGTCATAGACGCCCTGGTAGTACGCCGTGAGCGCGGCCAGGTCGTCCGGGTCGGCCTTGCCGAGGCCGAAGTGCGTCCGCGTCACTCCTACCAGGGCCTTGTACGCCGGCGGCTGCCCGCCGTCGCTGAGCCGTACGATGACCACTCGGCCGGGACGGGGAAGGTTGCCTTCACGGTTCGCCCGTCCTGCCGCCTGAAGCAGCGAGTCCGCCGGCGCCAGCACCCGGTACACCACCGGGAAGTCGAGGTCGACGCCGGCTTCGATGAGCTGCGTCGACACCAGCAGCACGGGAAGCCCCTTCATCAGCCGTCCGTTCACCTCGGTGAGGACACGACGCCGATGCTCCGCGCACATTCGCGTCGAGAGGTGCCAGGCGACCCCTCTTGGCACACTCTTCGCCCAGATGTCGAAGACGGCCTTGGCGTCGGCCGTCGTGTTGACCACCACCAGGGCCTGCCGCTCCTCGACCTCGGCCGCTTGAGCGGCCATCTCGGCGATCGTCAGCTCCTCGGGCTCCCACGTGAACTCCACCCGGCGCAGCTCGCCCACGAGGGCTGTCGCATCGCTGACGATGTCGCACGCCGGCAGATCCCGGAACGGGCTCAGGTGCCAGAAGTCGGGTTGCGTGGCTGAAGACAGCAGAACGGTCACCTTGAAGTGCCGGACCAAGGTACGCAACGCATCCAGGATCGGAACCAGCAGCGCATGCGGAAGCGCCTGGATCTCATCCAGCACGATGACCGACCCGGCCAGCCGGTGGAGCCGACGCATCGCCGCCGGGCGCCGGTCGAACAAGGACTCGAACAGACGCACCATGGTCGTGATGACGAACGGCGCGTCCCAGTTCTCCGCGGCCAGGCGCGCCCAGCGCTGCCCCGGCCGGTCGAAGTCCACCCCGCTGTGGTGCTCCAAGACCACTTCGCCGCGACCGTCGGGGTCCAGCAATCTGCGATACACGGCGGCGTTCTGCTCCGTGATGGTCAGGAACGGCACCGCCACGATCACCCGCCTCATGCCGTGCTCGGCGGCGTGGTGCAGGGCAAAGCCAGCCCCGGCGATCGTCTTCCCCGAGCCCGTGGGAGACGCGAGCCGATACACCCCTGGCGCCTTGGAAGCCGCCGCGACACACGCCTGATAGACCTTCTCCCGCGGGGCGTCCATCTTCGACGCTCCATACTCCCGCCGCTCCTCGAGCATCGCGCGTCGCGCCGCCTCAAAGCCATCCCGCAACCCGCGAAAATCGGCGTCCGAGCGCACATCGGGAAACCTACGTCCCGCAAAATGCGCAGAGGTATCCAAATAGTCCGCGTCGCACAGGGCGCTGAAAACCAACCGCAACCCCATTTCGGCCTGCTGCCACGTATCCCATCCATCAGGCAACGGCACCCGCTCCCGCGCCGCGAGCTCGGGAAGCGAACGCTCGCACCTGCGCAGCGCGTCCGCCAGCGTCTGGGCGTCATCCTTCAGCGCAGGCTTCAACCGCCCACCGACATCCTCAGGGGAAGTCAGCCCGCCATGATGCCCGTGGATGGCCATCGCGAACTTGCCCAACCCCAGCTCGGCCGCCAGCTTGACGCCCAGCATCTTGTGATCGAGCCCCACACGCTCCCCGGTCCCCTCGACCACAAGCAGCCGGTCCTGCCATGCGCACGAGGCCTTCCCGACATCGTGCAGAAGCCCGAGCCACCACGCCAGCCGCGCAGCCTCAAACGGCTCCGCGAACCATGCGGCAAGCTCCGCAGTCCCCCGCAGATGTTCTACCAACGGATGTCGCCGCCCAAGGCGATTCCGACTATGCCCCCACAGCAAACCTGTACCTCCTCTAACCGGCTTTCACGACAGGATGAAGATAAAGGCTGGATACGACAATTTCCGGATTACCCGCGAAATGATCTTGAAGAGGGTTCTCAATTACCGGACAAACACCCACAACTACGTCAATCTTCCTCCGACGGCCGCGGCCAACGCCGAAGCGCTTTCATGTTGTGAAACCGAGTAGCTGAAGGCCGTCGGCGGGGTTACTGCGGTACCGATAGTCCGTTAGATCAAGAACTGACGGGGTAAAGGTGGGTCGCGGGCTTGTGAGACAGGGATCCAGGCGATGACCAAACCCAAGCCGCCTCCACCCGCGCCAGAGCCTCTGGAGGCGTACGCCGTTCGCTTTGATGACCTGTTCACGTATGTGGGGCAGCGACGAGGGTTCCGGGAGTATGTGACCGGGATGCTGGCGCCTTTGGAGCGTAACAAGACCGTTGCGGCGCTGGCCGGCGCGGAGCCGATGGTCGGGGTCCAAGAGTGCGGCGGCGCAACAGGTGCAGTACTTCCTGTCCGAGTCGTGCTGGGATCCCGAGCGGGTCAACGCACGGCGTTGGAGCTGCTGCTGGGCGATTCAGTGACCGCGCCGCACGCCCGAGTGTGCTGATGATCGATGACAGCGGTGATCGCAAGGATGGGAAGGCGACCGCGCATGTGGGCTGTCAATCCCCTGAAAGCGTGGAGACGGTTCTATGCCACAGCGGCCCTCAGCGGGGCCGTTGATGCTTGTCTCTTCTCGATCATCTGACGCTCGAATGTGACAGGCGGCAGCCCGTCGTTGGCGCTATGCCTCCTCGTGGTGTTGTAGAAGTCGGTGATCCAGGTTGCGATCTTCAGGCGGGCCTCGGCCCGGGTGGCGAAGTGGTGGCGGTGCACGAACTCCACCTTCAGCGTGCTGTTGAACGACTCGGCCGCGGCGTTGTCGAGCGCGCAGCCGACCCGGCCCATCGACTGCACCACCCCATGCGTGCGGCATGCGGCCTGGTAACGGGCGGCGGTATATTCCGAGCCACGGTCGGAGTGGAAGATCACCCCGTCCACGTTCCCGCCGCGGGTGGCCACCGCCATCTGCAGCGAGGCGGCCGTCAGGGCGGCGTCGTGATGCTCGGACATCGCGTAGCCGAGCAGGCGTCGGGCGAACAGGTCCTCCACCGTGGCCAGGTAGAGCGGCCCCTCGTCGGTGTCGATCTGGGTGCCGTCGCCAACCCACAGCACATCCGGCGCGACCGCGGTGAACCGGCGGCCGACCAGGTCCGGCGCGGCCGCTGGTTTGCCCTGCCGAGTCAGCGATCGGCGCTTCTTCGACGGGCGTCCGGCCAGGCCCAGCTCGACCATCCGAGCGGCGACCGTGTTGGGCGACACCTTCCAGCCGAGTTCGCGCAGGTCATCGGTGATCCGCGGCGAGCCGTAGGTGCCGCCCGAGGCCGCAAACAGGCGTCTGATCTCCTCATCCAGCCGGGCCCGGCGCTGCTCGCGCCCGGTCGGCGCCGCCACGCCGATACGGCCCTTCCACTTGTAAAACCACGATGGCGAGACCCCCAGTGCCCGGCAGGAGGTCGCGTGGTCGATGCCGTGGTCGGTCTTCTGGGAGCAGATGAAGGCCGCCACGCTCACCGGCCCATCGCCTCCTTGACCCACAAGACCACCGAACGCTTGAGGACTGTGAGACTGGAGAGG
>NZ_MSZZ01000065.1 GCF_002093975.1 Thermoactinospora rubra | reverse complement strand
CCGTCCTGCAGAACTACGAGGTCGCGAGAGGATGAAAAAGGCTCAGGGACTCTGACCAGCCCTATTAGCCCTTTCTGGCTTACTTGGTCTGTCCCCCTTCTTCGCCTCGATCACCGGCACGCGCAAGGGGCCGAAGGTCGAATCGCCGAGGTTGCGGTCCCGCAAGGATCGGCGGCAGGCGCTCCGGTTCACCAAGAACGCCCGGTTCGCCATCACCGAGGGCGGGAAGCCACGCCCGCCCAAGATCGGCGACGTTGCGGTGCGCTGGTCGTGGGAGCTGCCGTCCGATCCATCGTCCGTGACGGTGATCAAGGACGCGGCCGGGCGGTACTTCGCGTCGTTCGTCGTCCACACCAGCCAGGACGAGACGTTGCCGCCGGTCGCATCCGAGGTCGGCATCGATGTGGGCCTGAGGCACTTCGCGGTGCTGTCGGACGGCCGGAAGATCGACAACCCTCGGTTCCTGCGCCGCGCCGAACGCCGGTTGAAGAAGGCCCAGCAGGCGCTGTCCCGCACGGCGAAGGGGTCGAACAACAGGAAGAAAGCCGTCGTGAAGGTCGCCCGCGCGCACGCTCGGGTGGCCGATGCGCGCCGGGACTTCACGCACAAGCTCTCCACCCGGATCCTCCGCGAGAACTGTGAGGATGAGGGTGTGCCGCTTCGAGCCTCGGCTTGACTCGCGCGAGAGCAGACCGTGGTGTCCTTGCTTGGATCTGTCGGCCGGGGTTTCGAAGCGGTGCTCGCTGTCACCGGGGCGTCGGAGCGTGTCCCGATAGGGGCCTTGCCGCAACCAAAGCACCGTCACAGTTTTGACCGCTCCTGCCGCCCCGGCGACGGCTGGCCAGCCCCACGTCGAGCAGGAGCCGGAACCTCGATGACCAGCATGCCCCACGCCAGCGCGCCTTTCCACCTCGCCCAGGGCTGGGAGGAGGTGGTCCTGGGCGTCGACACGCCCAAGGACGTCCATGTCGCCGCGGTCCTGACCGGGATGGGTGCCCTGGTGGACAGCCGCGCTTTTCCGACCGGTCCTGACGGCTCTCAACAGCTGCTGGCTTGGGCGCGATCCTTCGGCGTGTTGCGCCGGGCCGGAGTGGAGTGCACCGGCTCCTACGGGGCCGCGCTGGCCCGCGTCCTGGCCGCCGAGGGCGTCGAGGTCTTCGAGGTCTTCGAGGTCAGCCAGCCCGACAAGGCCGCCCGCCGCCGGCGGGGCAAGTCCGATGAGGTGGATGCCGAGGCCGCCGCCCGCGCCGTGCTGTCGGGCCGGGCCACCGCCATCCCCAAGTCCGGCGACGGGCCGGTCGAGATGGCCTGCCTGCTGCGACGCGCCAAGGAATCGGCGGTCAAGGCCAGAACCCAGGCGATCAACCAGCTGCGAGCGGCTCTGGTGGTCGCCGACCCCGCTCTGAGAGCCTCCTTCGACGGCTTGGGACCCAAACCCCTGATCCGCCGCTGCGCCGACCTGGCCGTCGGCCCGGTCGCGGACGTCGACAGCGCCACCCTCTACGTGCTGCGCCTGCTGGCCACCCGCGTCCAGTCGCTGTCGCAGGAGATCGACGCCCTGGAGCAGTTGCTGGAGGAGGTGATCCGCCTCACGTGCCCGCCCTGCTGGAGCGCGTAGGCGTCGGCCCGGACACCGCGGCTGCCCTGCTGGTCACGGCCGGAGACAATCCGCAACGGCCGGCGAAGCAGGGCTCCTTCGCCGCCCTGTGCGGGACCAGCCCGGTGGAGGCATCCTCCGGCAAGTCCCAACGCCGGCGGTTGAACCGAGGCGGCGACCGGCAGGCCAACGCCGCCTTGTACCGCATCGTTCTCACCCGGCTGCGCTGGGACGAGCGCACACGCGAGTACCTGCAACGGCGCACCACCGAGGGCAAGACCCGGCGAGAGGTCATCCGCTGCCTCAAACGCTACGTCGCCCGCGAGGTCCACGCCTTGATCAAAGCAGCGACAGCCGATCATGCCTCTGCCCCAGCATGACCACTTGACGAACATAGGGGCATCCAAGCGGGGGTCGTGGAGGACCTGTCGGTGAAGGGCCTGGCCCGCACGAAACCGGCGAAGTCCGTGCAGGACGCGGGCTGGTCAACGCTCGTGGGGATGGTTCGTGGGGATGCTGGCGTCCAAGGCGGCCCGGTACGGCCGCACCTTCGTGCAGGTGGACCGCTGGTTCCCCTCATCGAAGCTGTGTTCGGCGTGCGGGGCGCTCGCCGAGTCGATGCCGCTTTCCGTCCGGTCGTGGGAGTGCGGCTGCGGGGCGGGCCACGACCGGGACGTCAACGCAGCGATCAACATCCTGGCCGCCGGGCGGGCGGACAGGCTAACCGCCTGTGGAGCGCCGGTGAGACCGGGGCCTGCCCCGGCACGGCGCGAGGAAGCAGGAAGCCGCAGAGGTGCCGCATGACGCGGCACGGGCTGAATCCCCGGCCTCAGGCCGGGGAGCGCGTCAATTGTGGCCCCCGTTCTCGATGACGGAGCCCACGCCGGGGTGGGGCAGCCGCCGCGGTGGCGTGCCGCCGCATTCCGGGCGGTACTCGAAATGCCACCACTCGTTGTCGTAGATGCGGTAGAGGTCGTAGCGGGCGCCGTGTTCCTCCAGCCAGCGCGCGCCTTCGTGGGGGCGCACGTCCAGGGCGATGCCCTTGACGTGGGAGGATTCCGCCGGCGGCAACACGAGCATGCGTGCCGAGGCCGGGGAGCCGGAGCGGCGCACCTCCTCGTCGAACATCCGTTGCTGCAGGAGGGGGTCGCGGTATCCCGAGGTGAGGCCGATGAGCTGGCCGTGGCGCCACAGCGCCTCGGTGCGGGCCGCGGTGAACGCCGCCATGGCGCCGTCGGTGAGCCCGGTGAGGTCCTCGGCGGGGAACCGCATCCGCAACGCCCAGGCGCAGGCCAGTTCGCGGGCCCGGCCGGGATGGCGGAGAAACGCCACGGGCAGCAGGAGCACGGCGAGCACCAGCGTGACCACGGCGTACAGCCGGTCCCGGAGCCGAGGTGGGATGGTGCGTGGTTCGTTCATGACGAACTACGATTGGCGCCGAATATGCGCGCGTTGTCCGCCGCATGTCACCGTTTGTCGACGGCCGGCGCCGTCGGCGCGACCGTGACACAACCATGACATGGCGCGGACGAGGCGGGGATGTGGCCGGCCGACAGTGGACGGGGTGGACCGGCGGGCGAGCTACGGAGCGTGCTGTGACAGTCGGCGGCGTGTCGCGAGTGTTGTTGATCGAGGACGACCCGGCCGTGCGGGAGGGCCTTGAGCTGGCCCTGACCCTGCACGGGCACCGGGTGCGCGCGGTGGAGTCCGGCGAGCAGGGGCTGGAGCGGCTGCGCATGGACCTTCCCGACGTGGTCGTGCTCGATCTGATGTTGCCCGGCATGGACGGGTTCGAGGTCTGCCGCCGCATCAGGGCCGCCGGGGAGGTGCCGATCATCATGCTGACCGCTCGCGGCGACGACATGGACGTGGTGGCCGGGTTGGAGGCGGGCGCCGACGACTACGTGGTCAAGCCGGTGCAGCCCAGGGTGCTCGAGGCACGCATTCGCGCGGTGCTGCGGCGGATCGGCCGGGACCAGGCGGAGCTGGAGCGGCACGGGGACCTGACCATCGACCGGGCCGCCCTGGTGGTCGCCAAGCGCGGCGTGCCGGTCAGCCTCGCCCCGACCGAGCTGCGCCTGCTGCTTGAGCTGTCGGCCGCGCCGGGCCGGGTGCACAGCCGCCAGCAGCTGCTGGAGTCGGTGTGGGAGCACGGGTATTTCGGCGACTCGCGCCTGGTGGACGCATGCGTGCAGCGGTTGCGCGCGAAGATCGAGGACGACTCGGCGGCGCCCGTCTACGTGCAGACGGTGCGTGGGTTCGGGTACCGGTTCGGGCCGGTGTGAGCAGCCGCGTGACACCTCGGCCGAGCCTGGGGCTGCATGCCCGGCTGCTGTTCGCCTTCGCACTGCTGTGCGTGGTCACCGCGACGGCGGTGGCCGGCGGGATGTACGTCCAGGCCCGCAACGACATCCTGCAGCGGGCCCAGGATGCCACGGTGCAGGCGATGAGAAGCCGCCTGGAGGCGCTCTACCCGTTGCGGAGTGCGACGCCGGGCCCGGACGAGCTCGGCGACATCGCCGCCGCCGTGCCCGACCAGAACAACGTGGAGTTCGCGGTCGCCGTCTACCGCGAGACGCGCTCGCCGGTCGCCCCGCCGGGGCGCTGGAGGCCGGGCGGGAAGGTGCTGGCCTTGGATCTGGGGGTGGTTTCACCGGAGTTGCGGCGGGTGGTGGCCGACGGTGAGATCGCGTGGCAGCGCGTGGTGTGGCAGGGCAGGCCCTGGCTGATCGTCGGCGCGCCGTTGCTGGTCGCCGAGCGGGACCGGCCGGCGCGGATGTCCGGCATCGAGGTCTACGCCGCGCGCAGCCTGCTTGCCGAACAGCGCAGCATCGACGGGCTCGCCGCACGCGCCTGGCTCACCGGCGGGGCGGCCCTGGCGTTCGCGGTCGTGCTGGCGTCGCTGGCCACCCGTGGCGTGCTGCGCCCGGTGCGCGAGCTCGGCCGGGCGGCGCGCCTGCTGGGCGAGGGCGAGCTGCGGACCAGGATCGAGGTGCGCGGCTCCGACGAGCTGGCCGAGGTGGCGCGCACGTTCAACGACACCGCCGCGGAGCTGGAACGGCACGTCAAGCAGCTGCGCGAGATGGAGGCGGACGCCCGCCGGTTCGTGGCCGACGTGTCGCATGAGTTGCGCACCCCGCTGGCCGCGCTGGCCGCGGTCGCCGACGTCCTGGATGAGCAGGCGGCCCGGCTGCCCGAGCCCGCCGGCAGGGCCGCCAGGCTGGTCAGCCAGGAGACGCTCAACCTCACCGCTTTGGTGAACGACCTCATCGAGATCAGCAGGTTCGACTCCGGTGTTGCGGCCCTCGCGCTGAACGAGGTCGACGTGGCCGAGCTGGTGCGCGCCACCCTGCGTACCCGGGGCTGGTCGGAGCGGGTGCGCACCGAACTGCCGCCCGCGGTGACGGCACGGCTGGACCCGCGCCGCGTGGACGTCATCCTCGCGAACCTGGTCGGCAACGCCCTGCGGCACGGCGAGCCGCCGGTGTCGGTACGGCTGTCCGCCGACCCGCACTGGATCGCCCTGGAGGTCCGCGACCACGGACCGGGGCTGGACGCGGCGGTGCTGCCGCACGTGTTCGACCGGTTCTACAAGGCCAGCGCGGCCAGGGCCAGGTCCGAGGGCAGCGGCCTGGGCCTGGCCATCGCGCGGGAGAACGCGCGCCTGCACCGAGGCGACATCACCGTCACCAACGCCCCGGACGGCGGCGCCGTCTTCACGCTGCGCCTGCCACGCCGGGCGCACGATCAGGACGGGCAGATCACCACGGGAGGCCCCGCATGAGGACCGGGCTCGCCCGCCGCGTGCTCGCCGCGGGCCTCGTATCGCTGGTCGCCGTGGCCGGCTGCGGCGTGCGCCCCAGCGACGCCATCGGCGCCGGCGCCCCGCCGAGCGGAGGCGTCGCACCACTCGCGCCGACCACCCTCTACCTGGTGAAGAACGGCCGGCTCAGCGCGGTGACGCGGCCCGGCGGCCGGCTGTCCCCCGGTCGTCCGATGTTCCCCGCGGACACGCTCGCGCTGCTGGCGGCCGGGCCCACCGCGGAGGAACGGGCGCGCGGACTGACCACCGACGTCCCGCCCGACGCCGGCCCGTTCTCGGTGACCGCCAATCCGCCCGGCCACGTGGTGGTGACCCTGTCCACTCCGGCCGGCGAGCTGTCCACGCTGGCCGTCGAGCAGATCGTGTGCACGGCCGCCGCCCTGGCGCCGCAAGGCCCCGCCCAGGTCACCGTCGTCGGCGCCGGGCAGAGCGTCGGCCCCCGGACCTGCCGGGGGTAGCGGCGAGCAGCCAGCCTCTGCCTTGGACGGCTTCCTGGTCTCGTCATCTGCCTTTGCCTTGGGCGGCTTCCTGGTCCGGTCATCGCGGGCGCCCGGCGGCGGGACTACTCCCGGCGTCGTAGCCCGGCCGGTCGTTGATCCCGGCGCAGTAGCGCGGATGACTTCGCCCGCGTGACGCCCCAAAGCGGCGGGCGGACGACGATGGCGGTCATGACAAGCGTGGTCGTCAAGCCGTCCGCCCGGCCGGGGCTCACCCTCGCCGCGGTGGCCGTCGTGCAGTTCATGGTGTCGCTGGACCTGTCGGTCGTGAACGTCGGGCTCCCGCGGATCGCCGCCGGCCTCGGCTTCAGCGCGATGGGCCTGACCTGGGTGATCCACGCCTACGCGCTCACCTTCGGCGGGCTGCTCCTGCTGGGCGGCAAGGCCGCCGACCGGTACGGCCGCAGGCGGGTCCTGCTGCTCGGGCTCGGATTGTTCGGCCTGGCCTCGCTCGCCGGCGGCTTCGCCCTGGAACCCGGCCATCTGGTGGCCGCCCGCGCCGCGCAGGGCATCGGGGCCGCCGCGCTCGCTCCGGCCGCGCTGGCGCTGCTGACCACGACGTTCCCGGCGGGCAGGGCCCGCGTCCGGGCCTTCGGAATCTGGAGCGCGACGAACGCCGCCGGTGCCGCGCTCGGCGTCCTGATCGGCGGCCTGCTGACCGAGTACGCCGGGTGGCGCTGGGTGATGTTCGTGAACGTGCCGATGGCCGCGTGCGCGCTGGCCCTGGCCTGGCGGGGCGTCGCCGCCGGTCCTCCCCCGGCGCGCGGCGGCCGCCCGGACGTCCTGGGCGCCGTCCTGGCCACGGCGGGCATGACGCTGCTGGTGTTCGGCGTCGTGCGCACCGACCGGTATGCGTGGACCTCGCCGGTCACCGTGACGACCCTGGCGGTCGCCGCCGCGTTGCTGATCGCGTTCGTCCACGTCGAGCGGACCACGGCCCGCGAACCGCTGATCCGGCTCGGCCTGTTCGCCAACCGCGCGGTCGCCGGCGCGAACGCCTACAACCTGCTGGCCGGCGCGGCCCTGGCCTCGTCGTTCTATTTCCTGGCCCTCTACCTGCAACGAGTGCTCGGGATCGGGCCGGCGCCGGCCGGGGTCGCGTTCCTGCCGCTCGCGCTCGGCGTGATCGCCGGCTCCGTGCTCGCCGTCAAGCTCGGCTACCGGCTCGCGCCGCGGACCCTGCTGGTCATCGGCGGGCTGCTGACCGCGGCCGGGTTCGCCTGGTTCGGCCTGATCAGCCCGGACGGCGCCTTCGTCACCGACGTCCTGGGGCCCTCGGTCGTCGCCGGCGTCGGCTTCGGGCTCTGCCTGGGACCGCTCGTCTCCATCGCCACCGTCGGCGTCGCGCCGCACGAGACCGGCACCGCCTCTGGCCTGCTCAACAGCTCGCGCCAGATCGGCGCCTCGCTCGGGCTGGCCGCCCTCGGCACCGTCGCGCACAGCCGCACCGGCCAGGCCGCCACGCCCGAGGCTCTCACCGAGGGATACGCGCTGGGCCTGACCCTCGGCGCCGTGCTCCTGCTCGCCGCCGTCGTCATCGCCGTCGCCGTCCTGCGCCGGACCAGCCCGCCGTCACGGGCCGAGCAGGTCGCCGACCGCGACGTGATCCACGCCCGGGACTGACCGGGACTCCACCAGCTGAACCGCAGGAAGGTCGTTTCGGCATGACCCTCACCCCGATCGAGCTGTCCGCGTCCGTCATCCGCCTGCAGCAAGGCGGCACGATCCACGCCGGGAGGAGACCGACGGACTGCGGCCAGGACGGCTGGCAGCTGACGGCCTTCCACGCGAAGACCGACGCCGACGTCCACGCCGACCACTGGGAGGTCCACCCCGAGGCCGAGGAGCTCGTGTGCTGCCTCATCGGGAAGATACGCCTCTACCTCGGCCCGGAGCGGCCGGGCCAACAGGTGGAGGAGATCCGGCTGACGGCCGGAACCGCCGCCATCGTCCCGCGCGGGCGATGGCACCGCATCGAGCTGGACATCCCCAGCGACATCATGACCGTCACCCTGCCGCGTGGCAGCCAGCTGGAGAGGCGGGCCGACGGTGAGGCCACGGGCCTGGTCACGACGGGACGGCGATGACCGCCACCGACCTGGCCCAGAGGCGGCGGCCCGCGGCGGGACAGAGCATGTCACGGCTGCTGCGCCCGCATGCCTGGAGTTTCGCCGCCGTCGTCGTCCTGCAGGTGATCGGCGCCGTCGCGGGCCTGGCGCCGCTGCTGGCGGTCGTCGAGCTGGGCCGCGTCCTGCTGTCGCCCGGCCTGCTCGACCAGGGTCACGTCTGGTTCGTCGTGTTCGCGGGCGCGGCCGGCTTGCTGGTGCGGCTGCTGTTCACGGCCGCCTCGTCCGGGCTCGGGCACGTTCTCGACGGCCGGGTGCAGCTGACGTTGCGCAGGCAGCTGGCCGCACGGCTGGGGCGCGTGCCGATCGGCTGGCTGTCGCGGCGCCGTACCGGCGAGCTGGCCAAGGTCGTCGGGGAGGACGTGAGCGCCGTGCACCCGTTCATCGCCCACACCCCCGGCGAGCTGGTCTCCGCGTTCGTGGTGCCGCTGGTGTCGCTGGTCTACCTGTTCGCCGTCGACTGGCGGCTCACGTTGATCACGCTGATCCCGGTGGCGCTGGCCATGGCGCTGGTTCCCCTGCTGATGCTCCCCGCCAGGACGCGCGAGCAGCAGGAGTTCGACGCGGCCATGGGGCGGATCGCCGGTTCCGTCGTGGAGTTCGTGCAGGGCATCGCGGTGGTCAAGGTGTTCGGCGGGTCCGGGCGCGCCCACCGCGCCTTCCTGTCGGCCGTGGACGATTTCGTCGCCGTCTTCTCCCGGTGGGTGCGCGGCATGTCCGTGGTCGCCGCCGGGATGCAGCTGGCGCTGGCGCCGCCGTTCGTGCTGCTGGTCGTGCTGGCCGGCGGTGCGGCGCTGATCACGACCGGTTCGATGGCCGCGGCGGACCTGCTGCCGTTCCTGCTGCTCGGACTGGGGCTGACCGCTCCGGTGGCGGCCCTGGGCCACGGCTTCGACGACGTGCAGGCCGCCCGGCGCGCGATCGGCCGGATCCGGGAGGTGCTCGCGGTGCGGCCGCTGCCGGAACCCGCGCGGCCTGCCGTACCACGGGGGCATCGGGTGGAGCTGCGTGGGGTCCGCTTCGCCTACGAAGACGGCCACGAGGTGCTGCGCGGGATCGACCTGGTGCTGGAGCCGGGCACGGTCACCGCGATCGTCGGGCCGTCGGGAAGCGGGAAGTCCACGCTGGTCCGGTTGCTGCCGCGGTTCTTCGACCCGACCCACGGCTCGGTCGTCCTGGGCGGCGTCGATCTGCGCGAGATCGGCGGCCGGGAGCTGTACCGGATGGTCTCCTTCGTCTTCCAGGACGTCCACCTGCTGCGCGCGTCGGTCGCGGACAACATCGCGCTGGCCGTACCGCATGCCGGCCCCGACGACGTGGTGCGCGCCGCCCGGCTGGCCGGCATCCACGACCGGATCCTGGAGCTGCCGCGCGGCTACGACACGGTGATCGGCGAGGAGGCCGGGCTGTCGGGCGGCGAGGCCCAGCGGATCGCGCTCGCCCGCGCCCTGCTCGCCGACGCGCCCGTCCTGGTGCTGGATGAGGCGACCTCCTTCGCCGACCCGCAGACCGAGCAGGCGGTGCGCCGGGCCCTGGCGCGGCTGGCGGGCGAGCGGACGATCCTGCTCATCGCCCACCGGCTGGAGACGGTCACGGGCGCCGACACCGTCGTGATGCTGGAGAACGGGGAGATCGTCGAGCGCGGCGGGCCCGCCGCGCTGCTGGCACGAGGCGGACGGTTCGCCGCGTTCTGGCAATCCCACCGAACTGTCCTGCGAGGAGGCCGGCCCCGATGATCCCCATGCTGCTGCGCGTGCTGGGACACCGCTACGCCCGGGCCGTGCGCCGCACCGTGGCCCTGATGACGATCACCGCGGTGGCCGAGGGCCTGTCCTACGCCCTGCTGGTCCCGGTGCTGCGAGCCCTGCTCGGACCCACGCCCGCGGACGCCTGGCCGTACCTGGTCGCGTTCGCCGCCGCGGTCGCGGTCTACGCCGTGCTGCGCTACCTCAGCGACCTGTCCGGCATGCGGGTGGGGACGACGATGCTGCGCGGCATGTACCACCGGCTCGGCGAGCACCTGGCCCGCCTGCCCCTCGGCTGGTACGGCGCGGCCCGGGTCGGCGAGGTGTCGGTCATGGCCGGCCGCGGCCTGCTGCAAGCGATGAGCATCATGGCGCACCTGCTGGCGCCGTTCGTCTCCGCGCTGGTGACCCCGTTGACGATCGTCGCGGTGATGCTCGCCTTCACCTGGCAGCTGGGGCTGGCCGCGCTGGCCGCCGCGCCCGTCGTGGCGGCGATCCAGATCTGGACAGCACGCTGGACGGCCGCCGCCGACGCCGAGCGCCACGAACGCGACAAGGAGGCCACCGAGCGGGTCGTCGAGTTCCTCCAGGCCCAGCCGGTGCTGCGGGCCGGCGGCCGGACCGGCGAGCGTTTCACGCTGCTGGACGACTCGCTGCGGGACCTCCAGCGCGCCTCCCGCCGTACCGTGCTGGCGGCGCTGCCCGGCGCGGTGGGCCTGACGCTCACCGTGCAGGCGGTCTTCACGGCGTTGCTGGTCCTGGGCGCCTACCTCGCGCTCGGCGGGACGATCGGCGTGGCGGAAGTGTCGGCGATCCTGGTGCTGGCCGCCCGCTGTGCCGATCCGCTGCTGTCGCTGTCGGACATCGGCGGCAAGCTGCGCGGCGCGCGCTCCGAGCTGGCCAGGCTCGATGCGGTGCTGCGCACCGAGCCGCTGCCGGAGCCCCGCGAACCGCTCCAGCCGACCGGCCATGACCTTGAATTCGGCTCCGTCACCTTCCGGCGCGGCGACCGCACGGTGATCGACGAGGTGTCGCTGGCGGTACCGCAGGGCGGGCGGCTCGCCGTGGTCGGGCCGTCGGGCGCGGGCAAGAGCACCCTGCTGCAGCTGCTCGCGCGCTTCTACGACGTGGACGCGGGCGCCGTGCGCGTGGGCGGCGTGGACGTGCGCGCCATCGGCACGGAGACGCTGATGGCGAAGATCGCCGTCGTCTTCCAGGACGTCTATCTCTTCGACGGCACGATCGAGGAGAACGTACGGCTGGGCCGTCCCGACGCCGGCGAGGCCGAGGTGCGGGCGGCGGCGGCCGCGGCGCGGCTGGATGAGGTGATCGAGCGCCTGCCCGGCGGATGGGCGGCCAAGGTCGGCGAGGGCGGCGCGCTGCTGTCGGGCGGTGAGCGCCAGCGGGTCTCGATCGCGCGGGCGCTGCTGAAGGACGCGCCGATCGTGCTGCTGGACGAGGTGACCTCCGCGCTGGATCCGGTCAACGAGGCGGCCGTCCACGAGGGGATCGAGCGGCTGATGGCGGGCCGGACGGTGGTGATGGTGGCGCACCGGCTGCGGACCGTGCAGCGCGCCGACCGCATCGTCTTCCTGGACGGCGGCCGGATCGTGGAGGAGGGCTCCCACGAGGAGCTGCTGCGCCGCGGCGGCCGATACGCCGCTTACTGGGACATCGCCACGGCGAGTGGCTGAGCCGGCGTGTCGCTCGGCCCTTCGCCGCTGGTCCTTCGCCGCTGGTCCTGCGTCGCGGGGCTAAAGGGCGTCCGTCAGGGCGCGGATCGTGGCGCGGACGGCCTCGAGGTCCACCGCCTCGGGAGCGACCCGCCACTGCGCGTGGACGCCGATGACGGCCCCCACCAGCAGGACGGTGAACGCCTCCGGGCTGGTTCCCGCGGGCAGCGCCTTGGCCGGTATCCGGGCCTGGACGCTCTGCCGGAGCGCCGCGTGGAGCCGCGCGTAGTGCTCGCGGATCGGCGAGCCGGCCTCCACGGCCTCGGCGAGCAGGGTGATGAACAGGCGCGTGGCGGGCAGGCGGATGAAGTCCACGACCTGGTCCAGCAGGTCGCCGGGGGGCTCGTCGGCTGACCTGGCGAACCTGGTCAGCACGGCCTGCAGCTGGTCCTCGACCACCGCTTCCAGCAGGCCCAGCTTGTTGCCGAAGTGCCAGGGGATGGAGCCGCGGCTGATGCCGGCCTTGTCGGCGATGTCGACGAAGCTCGTCTGCCGGTATCCCTTCTCGGCGAAGAGCTCGGCGGCGGCCGCCACCAGCAGCCGGCGGCTCTCCTGGGTCCTCTCGATGCGTCGCGTGGCCATGCAGGCCATCTAACCAGGCATGCCCGATGACAGAACAAATGCTGATTGATATAGCCTATGTCAATCAACATAGAACTCTCAAAGGAAGCGACCATGAGCGCAACCGCAACACCCCGGACCGGGGCGAAGCCTGCGACCCTCACGACATGGGGCGGCTGGGGCTGCGTGGCGATCGGCCTCGGCCACAGCGCCCTCGGCACGGCCATGGGCCGGCAGCACTGGGCGGGCTGGCTGGCCGGGGACCTGCACGGAGGCCTGGGGTCGCCGGGGGCGCCGGAGTCCAAGCTGGCCTTCTGGGCCGTGCCCGGCGGCTTCGCGATCCCGCTGATCCTCCTCGGGCTGCTGGCCGTGGGGCGGGCCCGCGAAGGCCGCCCGCTCCCCCGCTACGTCGGCTGGACGCTGCTGGCATGGGCGGTCTTCGGCGCCTATGTGATGTTCCCGACCTTCGGCTTCTTCCTGGTCTTCGTCCCGGCGGCGCTCTTCCTCCTGGACGGGCGGTCCTCAGGCCGGACGCCGGCAGGGTGAGCCGGCGGTCACCGGCGAGGCGGGGAGAACTCCGTGCGCGTGCGGGTGCTCGCGATCTCCCGTCCGGCCACGACGACGTGGCGCGGCGGGGCGTGCAGGGTGAGGGCCTGCCGGACCGTCCGCCCCTCCAGCACCACCAGGTCGGCGGGCGCCCCGGGGACCAGGCGGGGCGCGGGCCGGCCGAGCACGCGGGCCGCCTGCACGGTCACCAGGTCATAGAGCCGGTCGAGCGCGGCGTCGGTGCGGGCGTCCAGCAGGTGGGCGGCCAGGAACGCCACCTCCAGCAGGTTGTGCCGGCCGAAGGGGTAGTAGGCGTCCTCGATGTCGTCCTGCCCGAGCGCCACCGCCAGCCCGGCGTCGGCGAGGGCGAAGACCGGCAGGTGCAGCGGCCCGGTGTGCGGGTCGCTGACGAATCCCAGGCCGGCCGCCCGGCACAGGCCGAGGAGCCGCCGCAGGTAGGGCTCGGGGTAGAGGGCCATGGCGCGGGCGTGCTGCGCGCTGCCGCGCACCCCGGTGGCCAGCAGCGCCGAGGCGAGCGTCTCGGTGGTGCGCAGGCCCGGATCGCCGGCGTCGTCCACCAGCATGGCCACCCGTTTGCCGGTACGGCGGGCAAGCTCCACCATGCGGCGCACGTGCTCGGCGGCGTCGGCGTCGGTGTACTCGATCCACGGGATGCCGCCCACGACGTCGGCGCCCAGCCGTACCGCCTCGACGATCAGCTCCTCGGTGCCCGGCCGGCGCAGCAGGCCGTCCTGGGGGAAGGCGACCACGCGCACCTCGACCCGGTCGCGGACCTCCTCGCGCAGCGCCAGCAGTGCCTCCACGCCGGTCAGCCCGGCGTCGGGGTCCACGTCGGCGAAGGCCTGCACGCGGCGCACGCCGTGCCGGACGGACTCGGTCAGCGCCCGCCTGGCCCGCTCGACGACGGCCGCGGTGGTCTGGTCGCGTTTGACGGCGGCGGCGTCCTCGATCGCCGCCATCGCGGCGCCCATGCTGCCCTGGGTGTAGGCCTGCAGCGCCCGCGGGCCCGCCAGGTCGAGGGTGTGGACCTTGTCCAGGTGCAGGTGCGCGTCGACGAACGGCTCGGTCACCAGGTTGCCCTCGGCGTCGATCACGGTGACGGCCTCGGTGACGGTGTCGCGGTCCTCCGCCGCCACCGCGATCAGCACGCCGTCGTCGGCGGCCAGCATCCAGCGGCCCGGGCGGCCGCGCAGCGTGGCGTTACGGATGAGCAGGTCCACGCAACCGACCCTACGACCCGCGGCCGCCCGCCACCTGCTGCCCGCCTGCCCGCGCCCGCACCGCCTGCCTGCCGTCATCCGGCGGCCCGCCCGCCGGCGCCGCCAGGGCCACGACGAGGACGAGCAGCCCGCAGCCGGCGACGAGGAGCCAGCCGGGACGTGATGCCGTGGCCAGGTGCGCGGCCGGGGCGTCGGCGACGATGCCGCCGGCGAGGGCGACGCCGAGGGCCGAGCCGAGCTGGCGGGCGGTGGAGGTGATCCCGCCGGCGACGCCGGCGCGGGCGGGCGGCAGGCCGCCGACCGCGGTGTTGGTGATCGGCGCGTTGGCGAATCCGAACCCGATGCCGATGAGCAGGTAGGCCGGCGACAGCAGGGCGATGGCGGTGTCGTCGCCGATCCCCACGAGGCCGAGGCCGCCGGCCGTGATGAACCCCCCGGCGAGCAGCAGCGGCGGGCGCGGGCCGTACCGGCCGACGAGCATCCCGGACAGCGGCGCGCACGCCGTCGCGGCGATGGCCATCGGCAGCGTGACGACCCCGACGGCCAGCGGGGTCATGCCTCTGGCACGCTGCAGGTACAGGGTGGTGAGCAGCAGGGTCGCGCTGAGGGCGACGAACACCACCACGGCGCCGGCGACGGCGGCGGCGAAGGGCGGCCGGCGAAAGAGCCCGGGATCCACCAGCGGCTCGGCCCGTCGCGACTCGACCCACCCGAAGGCGGCCAGGGCGACGGCGACGGCGAGGCAGCCGGTGATCGCCGCGGGCGAGTCCCAGCCGATGTGCGGTCCCTCGATCAGCACGGCGACCGCACCGCCGACCACGACGATCAGCAGCAGCTGCCCCGGGCCGTCGAGCCGCCGCGGCCGCTGCGCGCGTGACTCCGGCACGAAGAGCGCGGTCAGGACCAGCGCCACGGCGACGACCGGCAGGTTGATCCAGAACACCGACCGCCAGCCGAGCTCGGCGACCAGAACGCCGCCCACGAGGGGCCCGGCGGCCATGCTGACGCCGAAGACGGCCGCCCACACGCCGATCGCTCGCGCTCTTTGCTTCGGCTCGGTCATCACGTTGACGACGATCGCGAGCGCGACCGGGCTGAGCATCGACGCGCCGGCACCCTGCAGCGCGCGGGCGGCGACCAGCACGCCGATGCCCGGCGCGAGCGCGCACGCCACGGACGCGGCGCCGAACACCACCAGCCCGAGCCGGAAGACACGTCGCCGTCCGATGCGGTCGGCCAGCGCGCCGGCGGAGATCAGCAGGCCGGCCAGCACGAGCGTGTAGGCGTCGACCGTCCATTCCAGGCCGCGGGTTCCCACGTGCAGGCTCGCGCCCATCGACGGCAGGGCGACGTTCACGATCGTCGTGTCCAGCCCGACCAGGAACAGGCTGAGGGCGCAGATCGCCAGCACCGTCCAGCGTCTGGGCGTGCCGGGCCGGGTGTCCATGGGTGCTCCTTCGTGGCGTACGTGCTCGCGGATCTCATCGGGGCGGGACATCACGGGACATCACTGTCGGCCCGCCGGGGGCCGGGCGGGTAGGAATTTTGCGAAGGCTGCAAAGGACCGGCCCGGCCGGGCCACACTGGGAGGCGTGGACGCCGAACTGGAGCAGACGATCACCGCCATCGGGCCGCGGCTGCGCTCGCTGCGCCGTGACCGCGGCATGACGCTCCAGGCGCTGTCGGCGGCGACCGGCATCTCGGTCAGCGGCCTGTCGCGGCTGGAGTCCGGCAAACGGCGCCCGACCCTCGAACTGCTCATCCCGATCGCCCGGGCCCACCGCGTCGCGCTCGATCAGCTCATCGCCGCCCCGGCGACCGGCGACCCGCGGGTCCACCTGACCCCGCGGCGGCACCGCAACGGAAGCGTCCTGGTGCCTTTGACGCAGTACCCGGGCCGCCTGCAGGTCTTCAAGCAGGTGATCGCGCCCACCCCGCGCAGGCTCGTCACTCACGCCGGCTATGAGTGGCTGTTCGTGCTGGCGGGAGAGCTGCTGCTCGTGCTCGGGGAGCGCGAGATCACGCTGCGTCCCGGCGAGGTGGCCGAGTTCGACACGGCCGAGCCGCACTGGTTCGGCCCGAGCGGCGAGCGCCCGGTCGAGATCCTCCACATCTTCGGCCCCCACGGTGACAAGGCCCGGGTGCGGGCGCGCCCGCCCCACTGACAGGGCAGCGACATACGATGTCTGCTGTGACCGGCAGACCCGTCTCGGAGCAGCGCCTGAAGGACCTCGCGCGGCTGCGCCGCGTCCGCGACCGGATCGACCGGGAGTACGCGCAGCCGCTGGACGTGGAGGCGCTGGCCCGCGGCGTGCACATGTCGGCCGGGCATCTGAGCCGGCAGTTCCGGGCCGCCTACGGCGAGTCGCCGTACTCCTATCTGATGACCCGGCGCATCGAGCGCGCGATGGCGCTGCTGCGCCGGGGCGACCTGAGCGTCACCGAGGTGTGTTTCGCGGTCGGCTGCTCCTCGCTGGGCACCTTCAGCACGCGCTTCACCGAGCTGGTGGGCGTGCCGCCGAGCGTGTACCGGCGTGAGGCGGCGCGGGCGACCGCGGGGATGCCGCCGTGCGTGGCCAAGCAGGTGACCCGACCGGTCAGGAATCGAGAAGCCGGGATGGCCGGGCCGCCTCTAGCGTGACGGCCATGGAACTCACCATTCACGCGACCTTCCTCCCGCACGACGACCCGGACGTGGCGCTGGCCTTCTACCGCGACGTCCTCGGCTTCGAGATCCGCAACGACGTCGGCTACGGCGGCATGCGCTGGATCACCGTCGGCCCCAAGAGCCAGCCCGGCGTCTCCGTCGTGCTGTACCCGCCGGAGGGCGACCCCGGCGTCACCGAGGAGGAGCGCCGCACCATCGCCGAGATGATGGCCAAGGGCACCTACGCCAGCCTCGTCCTGGCCACCCCCGACCTCGACGCCGCCTTCGAGCGGATCCGGGAGGCCGGCGGCGAGGTCGTCCAGGAGCCGACCGACCAGCCGTACGGCGTGCGCGACTGCGCCTTCCGCGACCCCGCGGGCAACCAGATCCGCATCCAGGAGCGGCGCTGAGCCGTACGGCCGGCGAAGAAGAACCAGACGTGTCGGTCGAAGCTGGTTAGATCGAGCCAGGCTCGCCTACTGGATGGAGACAGGATGACCATGGCCACGAGGACGGGCGCGCAGTCGCCTGCGCCGCCCGCCTCCGACAGCCACGACGTGATCCGCGTGCACGGCGCGCGCGAGAACAACCTCAAGAACGTCGACGTCGAGATCCCCAAGCGCCAGCTGACGGTGTTCACCGGCGTGTCCGGGTCGGGCAAGAGCTCACTGGTGTTCGACACGATCGCCGCGGAGTCGCAGCGGCTGATCAACGAGACCTACAGCGCCTTCGTGCAGGGTTTCATGCCGACGCTGGCGCGGCCCGACGTCGACGTCCTGGAGGGATTGACCGCCGCGATCATCGTGGACCAGCAGCGCATGGGTGCCGACCCCCGCTCCACGGTCGGCACCGCCACCGACGCCAACGCGCTGCTGCGCATCCTGTTCAGCCGGCTCGGGCAGCCACACATCGGCCCGCCCATCGCCTTCTCCTTCAACGTCCCGACGCGGACGGCGAGCGGGGCGCTGAACGTCGACAAGGGCAAGGGTGAGCGGGTCGTGGTGCGCAACGCCGTCTACCACGGCGGCATGTGCGCGCACTGCGAAGGCCGTGGCACGGTCTCCGACATCGACTTGACCCAGCTTTACGACAACTCCAAGTCGCTGGCCGAGGGCGCGTTCACCATCCCCGGCTGGAAGTCGGAAAGCTTCTGGACCGTGCAGGTCTACGCCGAGTCCGGCTTCCTGGACCCGCACAAGCCGATCCGCGACTTCACCGAGCAGGAGATGCGGGACTTCCTCTACCGGGAGCCCACCAAGGTGAAGGTCAACGGCGTCAACCTCACCTACGAGGGGCTGATCCCCAAGATCCACAAGTCGTTCCTGTCCAAGGACAGGGAGGCGATGCAGCCCCACATCAGGGAGTTCGTCGACCGGGCCGTCACCTTCACCACCTGCCCCGAGTGCGACGGCACCCGGCTCAACGAGGCGGCCAGGTCCTCGAAGATCAAGGGGATCAGCATCGCCGACGCCTGCGCGATGCAGATCAGCGACCTGGCCGAGTGGGTGCGCGGGCTGGAGGAGCCGTCGGTGGCGCCGCTGCTGGCCAAGCTGCAGCATCTGCTCGACTCCTTCGTGGAGATCGGGCTCGGCTACCTGGCGCTGGAGCGGCCCTCGGGCACGCTGTCGGGCGGCGAGGCGCAGCGCACCAAGATGATCCGCCACCTCGGCTCCCCGCTCACCGACGTCACCTACGTCTTCGACGAGCCCACCGCGGGCCTGCACCCGCACGACGTCCAGCGGATGAACGACCTGCTGCTGCGGCTGCGCGACAAGGGCAACACGGTGCTGGTCGTGGAGCACGAGCCGGAGACGATCGCGGTCGCCGACCACATCGTCGATCTCGGCCCGGGTGCCGGTACGGCGGGCGGGACGATCTGCTTCGAGGGCACCGTCGAGGGCCTACGGGCCAGCGGCACCCTCACCGGCCGCCACCTGGACGACCGGGCCACGCTCAAGCAGACCGTGCGCACGCCCACCGGCAAGCTGGAGATCCGCGGCGCCACCACGCACAACCTGCGGTCGGTCGACGTCGACATCCCGCTCGGCGTGCTGGTCGTCGTCACCGGCGTCGCCGGGTCGGGCAAGAGCTCGCTGGTGCACGGGTCGATCCCGAAGGACGCCGGCGTGGTGTCGATCGACCAGACCCCGATCCGCGGCTCGCGGCGCAGCAACCCGGCCACCTACACCGGGCTGCTGGACCCGATCCGCAAGGCGTTCGCCAAGGCCAACGGCGTCAAGCCGGCGCTGTTCAGCGCCAACTCCGAGGGCGCCTGCCCCACCTGCAACGGCGCCGGCGTCGTCTACACCGACCTGGGGATGATGGCGGGGGTCTCCACCACCTGCGAGGACTGCGAGGGCAAGCGGTTTGAGGCGTCGGTGCTGGAGCACAAGCTCGCCGGCCGCAACATCGCCGAGGTGCTGGCGATGCCGGTGACCGAGGCGGTGGAGTTCTTCGGCTCGGGCGAGGCGCGCACGCCGGCCGCGCACGCGATCCTGGAGCGGCTGGTCGACGTCGGGCTCGGCTACCTCACCATCGGCCAGCCGCTGACGACGCTGTCCGGCGGCGAGCGGCAGCGGCTCAAGCTGGCCACCCACATGGCCGAGAAGGGCGGCGTCTACGTGCTGGACGAGCCGACCACCGGCCTGCACCTGGCCGACGTCGAGCAGCTGCTCGGGCTGCTGGACCGGCTCGTCGACTCCGGCAAGTCGGTCATCGTGGTCGAGCACAACCAGGCGGTCATGGCGCACGCCGACTGGATCATCGACCTCGGTCCCGGCGCCGGCCACGACGGCGGCCGGATCGTCTTCGAGGGCACGCCCGCCGACCTCGTCGCCGCCCGCTCCACCCTCACCGGCCGGCACCTCGCGGCCTACGTCGGCGCCTGATCGGAGGGCCCGCGGGCGAGGGCGGCGGCGGTGCCGTCGAGCAGGGTGCGCAGGCCGTGGTCGAAGGCGGCTTCGGCAAGGGGGCTGCCGCCCTCGCGGATGGCCAGGAGCAGGGGTGCGGAGGCGCCGCCCTCGAGCAGGGCGGCCAGCGCCGCCAGCCGGTCCTGCGGCGCTTCGGCCTGTTCGCCGGGCACGCTCTGCTCTTGCAGCACGAACCCGGTCACGTAGTGGCTGACGGCCGTGATGGTGCGCAGCGCCAGCACCGGGGTGAACCCGCAGCCGACCATCGCGGCCAGCTCGTCGTTGAACATCCGGGTCGCCTCCGGGCTCAGCTGCCGGGCGCTGACGACGACGCGGGCGCCGTCGCGGTGGGCGAGCAGGGCGGCCCGGTAGGCGCGGGCGCGGCGGGCCAGCCAGTCCTGCCAGCTCTCGCCGTCGCGGGGCGGCCCCATCCCGGCGGACCGGATGATCGCGTCGGCCATCCCGTCGAGCAGTTCCTGCTTGGTGCGGACGTGCCAGTACAGCGCGGGCGACCGGACGCCCAGCTCGGCGGCGAGCCGCCGGACCGTCAGCCCTTCCAGCCCCACCTCGTCCAGGAGCCTCAGCCCCGTTTCGATCAGCATCGGTCTGGTCAGCCGGGGCCGCTTGTGCGTGTGCATCGTTGACACCTTAGCAGCGCTAAGCAAAACTTAGCACTGCTAAGGGCGCTGCACCCGCCAGGAGGAGCACGATGCTCACCACGATGCTCACCACGATGCTCACGACGATGTCGGCCGACGGCACCGACGTCCGCGCCTACGACGAGGGCCGGGGCCCCACGATCGTGATGGTCGGGCCGGGCCTGGACGACGGGCGGCGGTGCGGGAGGATCGCCGGGCTCCTGTCCGGCCGGTTTCGCGTGCTTCGGCTGCACCGCCGGCAGTACCGGCTGGATCTCAAGACCGACCCGGTGAAGGGCTCGCCGTGCTCGGTCGCCCAAGAGGTCCAGGACGTCCTCGCGGTCGTGCGGGCCGCCGGGGAGCCCGCCGTCGTCTACGGCCACTCCTCCGGCGGGGTGGTCGCGCTGGAGGCCCTGGCGGCGGCGCCGTCCTGCTTCGCCGGCGGCGTGGTCTTCGAGCCGGCCGCCGTGATCGGGCCGCCCCTGGCGGGCGAGGGGGGCGAGGTGCTCAGGCGGGCGCGTGCGGCGCTGGCCGCGGGCAGGCCCGGCCGGGCGCTGACGGTGTTCCTGCGCGACACCGTCGGGCTGCCGCCCGGGCAGGCGCGGCTGGCCGGGGCGTTCACCGCTCTGATTCCCCGCTACCGCGGGCTCGTCCCGTGCCAGCTCGACGACCTCGAAGCGCTGGACCGCCTCGGCGTGCGCCTGGACGCCTACGCCACGATCGAGGTCCCGGTCTTCCTGCTCGGCGGCGACCGCAGCCCGGCGCACCTCGCCAAGCGGCTTGACGCCGTCGAGCGTGCGCTGCCGAACACCGTGCGGATGGTCATGCGCAAGCGGGACCACGGCGCGGACCTGAAGCACCCGCGCCAGGTCGCCGACCTCATCGCGGCGTTCGCCGGCAAGGTCCTGCCCCGGCCCTAGAGGGGCGGCGTCGGCGGCGCACCGGGGATCCCGGCCGGTGCGAGGAGCGCGTCATGAAGGCCCGGCCTGGCGGCTCACTCGCCGGCGGGTCGCCTCCACCGCTCGGTGAAGAGCCTGTCACTGGGCGGGTCGCCCGGCAGCGGGCGGGCGTGGCAGGGGCGCAGGCCGTCCACGGCGATGGCGATCAGGCGCCTGCGGGCGGCCGTGGCCGCCTCGACGAGGTCCTCGCGTCCCCGGGCGCGGAGCTGGTCGAGCACGGGCGACCTGCCGAGCTGCTCGATCAGCAGCGAGATGTCCACCGGCGTGACGTCCGGCCTGAGCACTCCCGCCCGATGGGCACGCTCGACGAGCGCCGCCAGCAGCCGGTCCGAGCGCTCGTTCTTGATCCGCATCTCCTCGGTGATCTCGATCGTCCCGGCGACCGGGGCGAGCGACCCGTGCCCGGACTCGGCGCAGGCGGCGATGAACCCGGCCAGCCCCTCCCAGGGGTCCTCCTCGGCCAGGGCCCGTTCGGCGGCTTCGTTCCAGATGTCCAGCGACAGTTCGGCCAGTTTCTGGAAGAGCTCCTCCTTGGTGCGGTACCGGCGGTAGAGGCTGCCGATGCCCACGCCCGCGCGGGTGGCGATGGCGGCCACCGAGGCGTGCGCGCCGTCGGCCGCCAGCACTTCCCTGGCGGCCCGCAGCAGGGCGCGGTCGTTGCGTTCCGCTTCGGCCTGGCGGGGGGCGCGGCGCCTGGGCTGGCTCATGATCCGATCCTACCTCCTTGCGGAGCGAATCGCTCCGTTATAGGTTCCTCAAACGGAGCGATTCGCTCCCAATGCTGAGGAGGACGTGTGCGCGCTGTGGTGATGGACCGCTTCGGCGGGCCGGACGTGCTGCGAGTCCAGGAGGTCCCCGACCCCGTGCCGGGGCCCGGCCAGGTGCTCGTGGCGGTGGAGTATGCCGGGATCACCTTCGTGGAGACCCAGGTGCGGGCGGGCCGCGGCCCGGCGGCCGGGCAACGGCCGGCGTTGCCCCGGATTCCCGGCAACGGCGTGGGCGGGCGCATCGTGGCCGTCGGCCCGCAGGCCGACCCCGCGCTCGTCGGAATCACCGTGGTGACCACGACCGGCGGGGAAGGCGGCTATGCGGAACTGGCCGTGGCCCGCGCGCAGGACGTCATCCCGGTCCCGGCGGGCGTGGCGCTGCGCGAGGCGGTGGCCCTGCTGGCCGACGGCCGCACGGCGGTGCTGCTGCACCGGCGGGCGGAGGTCAGGGCGGGTGAGTGGGTGCTGGTGGAGGCGGCCGGCGGCGGGGTCGGGAGCCTGCTGGTGCAGCTGGCCGCCGGCTCGGGGGCGAAGGTGATTGGAGCGGCCCGCGGCGCGGGCAAGCGCGACCTGATCGCCTCGCTGGGCGCCGTCGCCTTCGCCGACTACTCGCTGCCCGGGTGGGAGCGCGAGGTCGCCGAGCTGGCCGGAGGCGGCGTCGACCTGGTCTTCGACGGGGTCGGCGGCCAGGTCGGTGCGCAGGGCATGCTCGCCGTACGGCCCGGCGGCAGGGCCAGCGTGTACGGCATGGCCTCCGGCTCCTGGACGGACCCGCCCGGGCACGTGCGGGTGATTCCCAGCGGCGGGGTGCCCGGCCCCGCCGAGATCCGGGCGGCGGCCGAGGAGGCGCTCGCCCTCGCGGCGGCCGGCCGGCTGCGGCCGATCATCGGGCAGACCTATCCGCTGGCCGAGGCCGCGCGGGCGCATCGGGCGATCGAGGAACGCACGACGACCGGCAAGACCCTGCTGATCCCGTGACCACGCGCGGCCGAGCCGGTGGCGATCACCGCGGGCATCGCCGGTGACGGCCGCCGATCCGGGGTTCGCTAGGGATTTCCGATGGTCACCGGGGTGAGCAGCGGGCGCTTGGCCGTACGGCCGTCGCCTGAGGAACGGCCGCGCAGGCGGCGGCCGATCCAGGGCCCGGCGAAGCCGGCCAGCCACCGCAGCTCTGCCGCCGCCGCCCGCCAGGCGGAGGAGGCCGGCAGCGGCGGGAGCGGCCTCATCCAGGTGTCGTCGCTGCCGGGCAGGTCCAGCGCGTGGGCGACCGCGGCGGCGAAGCGGGCGTGCCCCAGGGGGCTGGCGTGCAGGCGGTCGCTACTCCACATCCTGGCGTCGGCGAGGAGGGTGAGCGGGAAGGTGTCGATCAGCGTGACACCGTGGCGCGCGGCGGCGTCCGTGATGCGGGCGTTGAGGTCGAGCACCCGGGGCACGAGCGGGCGGGCCAGCGGGGTGATCGCGCCGAGGTCGGGGAAGGTCACGCTGACCACGCGCGTCCCCGCGGCGGTCAGGGCCGCGAACATGTCCTCCAGCGCGGCGGCCACCCGGGCGGCGTCGAAGCCGGGGCGGATCAGGTCGTTCATGCCCGCCATCACCGTGGCCAGGTCGGGACGCAGCTCCAGGGCGAGCGGCAGCTGCTCGTCGCGGACCTGGGCGGCCAGGCGGCCGCGGACGGCGAGGTTGGCGTACAGCAGGCCGGGGTTGGCGCGGGCCAGGTGCTCGGCGAGGCGGTCGGCCCAGCCGCGGTGGCCGGCGACGTCGTCTCCGTCGCCGAGGCCCTCGGTCTGGCTGTCGCCGAGCGCGACGTAGCGGGCGTAGCTCATGGGCTGGTCCTTCCGGTGGGGGCTCCGGTGGGGGCGGTGCGCCGGCCGAGGGTTCGGGCGGTCTGCAGGCACCACTCGCGCATCTGCCGTTCCAGGCGGCATCCGGCCAGGCAGGACAGGTACGGCCCGATGCGCTCCCCCTCGCGCAGGAACGTCTCCTCATCCAGGTCGCCGCGCAGGCGCAGCAGGATCTTCTCGAACAGCGCCAGCTTGGCCGCGGCCTGCTCGGCCCGCTCCAGCAGCTGGGCGATCACCGGCTCGGGGTCGAGCACGTCGACGGCGTGGACCTTGACGGCCAGGTCCTCGCGGATGAGCAGGGGCTTGGCGGGCGTCGCGGCGAAGGCGGCCAGCTCGGCGATCCCGGCCTCGGTGACCGTGAAGACGCGCTTGTTGGGCCGGCCGTGCTGGACGACCTCGCGTCCGGCGACCAGGCCGTCGGCCTCCAGCTTGGCCAGCTCGGCGTACAGCTGCTGGGGGGCGGCGTACCAGAAGTTGGCCACGCCCACGTCGAAGATCTTGGTGAGCTGGTAGCCGCTGTACTCGCCGTCGAGGAGCGCGGCGAGTACAGCGTGTCGCAGGGCCATCGCTAGTCAAGCCCATGAGTAGTCATGGACATGACTATAGGCGGCCGGGTCTTCCCTCGCCAGAGCGCAGCCCTTCCTGCTCAGCGGTGAGTATTGGGGCTTTTACTAACCCATGAGTAGATCTGTGCTGGAGCGTCAGCAGCCACGCCGGGCTGGCCGCGCCGCTCCCACCCCCGTCGGCAGGCTCCGACCTGTCCCCATATCGGCTTCGGGCTGATCCCCGAGCTGGTCGGCCGCCTGCCCGTGGTCGCCGCCCTCGACCCGCTGGAGCGCGCCGACCTGGTGCGGGTGCTGACCGAGCCGCGCAACGCGCTCATCCGGCAGTACCAGCGGCTGCTGGAGCTGGACGGCGTGGCGCTGGAGTTCACCGGCGAGGCGGTCGAGGCGGCCGCCGAGCAGGCGCTGCTGCGCCGTACCGGCTGGTGCACACCGGGCGGCGTTAAGTTGAGCGACACTGCCGGAGCCCGAGAAGGCCAGGGCGGGAGCCGTTCCGTCACCGTTGATCGGCGTGTTCCTGCTCGGCGGCCGCGGCGTAGGCGGCGTCGAGGCGCTCGAACGGGCCTGGACCGTCGTGCGGCTTCGGCGGGGCGCCGAGGTGGCGGACGCGAAGCTCGTCCATGAGCTCCTCGATGAACGCCGGACCCTCATCGCGCATGAGCTGCTGCCGGGCCCGGAGCTCGGCGCTGCCCGGGCGCCAGTCGAGGCCCCAGTTGCCGAGGGCGTAGATGATCGGAAGAGTCTGGATACCGGCTTCGGTGAGGCTGTAGCGAGCGCGCTGCCCCCGTGTGGCGGCGCCGCGGGTGAGGAGTCCTGCGTCGACGAGCCGCACGAGGCGGTCGGCGAGGATGTTCGACGCGATGCCCTCGATCGACCCGGTGAGCAGCGCCCGAAAGTAGCGGCGGTCGCCGAAGATGACGTCGCGCAGCACGAGCAACGACCACCGATCTCCGAGCACCTCGACGGCGGCGTTGATCGGACACCCGGACCGTGGTTCCACGATTCCTCCTTGACAGGTACTTCGCACCGCCTATAGTAGTTGCAAAATACAATCACTCTGGGAAGAGGCGATGATGGGCCGCTTCGTCTATTCGATGCAGGTGTCCCTCGACCTGCGGATCGAGCAAGTTCCGGGGGACAACGGCGCCGGCGAGTGGCTCCGCATCGACGAGGAACTGCACCGCGAGTGCAACGCGCTGACGCAGGCGCTCGCGCTCATGGTCCAGGGCCGGGTCTACTACGAGGTCATGGAGGAGTTCTGTCCACGGGCGCGCGAGGACGCCTCGCTGCCGGACTTCGTGCGTGAATACGGCGAGATCTGGACAGCCAAGCCCAAGGTGCTCGTCTCCCGCACCCGCCGCAGCGCCGATCACAATACCCGGATCATCGGCGGGGACGACGCGATCGAGCAACTCGCCGCCCTGCGGGCCGGGACCGGCGGCAGCATCAGCGTGGGCGGCGCTGCGCTCGCGACGCAGCTGCTGCGGGCGGGGCTTCTCGACGAGCTGCTGCTGTTCACCCATCCCTCGATCCTCGGCTTCGGCAGGCCGCTGTTCGACGACTACGACGTGCCGATCGACCTCGACCTGCTCGAGCAGCGATCGTTCGAGCATGGCGTCACGATGCATCGTTACGCCATCCAGGACGCGAAGCAGGCGAGCTCGTGCTGAGGCAGGTCGCAGAGGGTGTGCTGGTCCACCAGAGCGAGTTCGTGCAGACCAACGCCGTTGCCGTGCAGGGCCGGGCCGGTGTGTTGCTCATCGACCCCGGGGTGACCGGCTCCGAGATGGACTGCCTCGCGAACGACCTGCGCGAGCTGGGCCGGCCCGTTGTGGCGGGGGTTTCCACGCATCCGGATTGGGATCACCTGCTCTGGCACCCCGGTCTCGGCGAGGCGCCCCGGTACGGCACGGCCCGCTGCGCGGCCACCGTCCGGGATCAGCTGTCCGACCCGGGCACGAAGGACCGCATCGCCGCCGACCTGCTGGAGACGGAAATCGCCGGGCAGGTACCGCTCGACCTCCTCGGCCTCATCACCGGCCTGCCCGCCGAGACGACGCAGTTCCATTGGGATGGCCCCACGGTCCGGATCATCGAGCATCAAGCGCATGCCCCGGGCCATGCGGCGCTGTTGATCGAAGAACGCGGGGTTCTCGTCGCCGGCGACATGCTTTCCGATGTGCTGGTTCCGATGCTCGACGACGGAGACCCCGCCATCGCGATCGAGGAGTACCTCACCGCGCTGCGGTTGTTCGAGGGCGTGGCGAGCGACGTCGACGTCGTCGTCCCTGGCCACGGGTCCGCCGGCGGATCCGGCCAGGTACGGGCACGGATCGAGCTGGATCGGGCGTACGTGCGCGCCTTGCGTGACGGCCGGGATCCCGGCGATCCGCGGATCGGCCCATCGGCCAAGCCCGGCTGGGAATGGGTGAGCGACATCCACGAAGGGCAACTCCGGCGCCTCGCCCAAAGAAGCGACCCCGGCGGCGAGCTCCCGCCGGGGCGCTCGCCGGACGCCTGACCCCGGCCGCCGGGCTGCTGCACGCCGGCGGGGACGGCACGTGCGTGCTGGAGGAGCGGCGCGCAGTCCCCGCACGGCCTGGCCGCCTTCCTGGGCGCGCTGGAGGCCGGCTTCACCGTGCTGGACCCGCCACACCTGTACCGCCTGGCCGACCGCTACGCCCGCGCGGCGCGGTGACCGGCCCGTAAGTGACCGTCAACGCGGGGGCCGTCACGCCTGGGCGGCGGCGCGCCGCAGGAAGTCCTGCTCGGCGGCGTTGCCGGTGCGTTCCAGCGCCGCCTGGTAGGCGCAGGTCGCCTCCGCCGTACGGCCCAGCCGGCGCAGCAGGTCGGCGCGGACGGCGTGGAACAGGTGGTAGCCGTCCAGGTCCAGCTCCTCGACCGCCTCCAGGCCCGCCTGGGGGCCGTGGACCTCGGCGAGGGCCACGGCCCGGTGCAGCGCCACCACCGGGGTGGGGGTGAGGGCCAGCAGCTGGTCATACAGCTGCAGGATCTGGCCCCAGTCGGTGTCGGCGGCCCGGGCGGCGTCGCTGTGGACGGCGGCGATGGCCGCCTGGATCTGGTAGGGGCCCGGCCGGCCCAGCCGCAGGCAGCGCCGTACCAGCTGCTGCCCTTCGGCGATCATCTCGCGGTCCCAGCGGCCGCGGTCCTGTTCGGCCAGGCGGACCAGCCGGCCGTGGTGGTCGGTGCGGGCGGCGCGGCGGGAGTGCTGCAGCAGCATCAGCGCCAGCAGCCCGGTCACCTCCGGCTCGCCGGGCATCAGCTCGGCCAGCAGCCGTCCCAGCCGGATCGCCTCGGCGCACAGTTCCTCGCGCACCAGCCGCTCTCCCGCGGAGGCCGCGTATCCCTCGTTGAAGATCAGGTAGACGACGGCCAGGACGGCCCGCAGCCGTTCGGGCAGATCGGCCTGGCCCGGCACCCGGTAGGGGATGCGGGCCTGGCGGATCTTGGCCTTGGCGCGCACGAGCCGTTGGGCCATCGTGGCTTCGGGCACCAGGAAGGCGCGGGCGATCTCGGCGGTGCTCAGCCCGCCCAGCAACCGCAACGTCAGCGCCACCCGGGCCGGCATCGCCAGCGCCGGATGGCAGCAGGTGAACATCAGCCGCAGCCGGTCGTCGGGGATCGGGCCCTGCTCGCCGGGGTCGTCCTGGGCGTGCAGGAGGGCGGCCTGGGCGTGGCGATCGTCGCGGGAGGCCTCGCGCCGCAGCCGGTCGATGGCGCGGCGGCGGGCGGTGGTGATGATCCATCCGGCGGGGCTGGGCGGCATGCCGTCGGCCGGCCAGCGCCGCACCGCGGCGGCGAAGGCCTCCTGCACGGCCTCCTCGGCCAGGTCCAGGTCGCCGAAGACGCGGGTCAGGACCGCCACGGCCCTGCCGTACTCCTCCCGGAAGACCTGCTCGATGTCCATCACTCGTCCGTCAGGTGTGGATCTGGCGCACCTCGATCGGCAGGGTGACGGCGCGGGCGAGGTCGGCCGCCCACGCCAGCGCGGCCTGCCGGTCGGGCGCCTGGATGACGGTGAAGCCGCCGATGTGCTCCTTGCCCTCGGCGTAGGGGCCGTCGGTGGCCAGGACCTCCTCTCTGATGATCTTGCCCTTGGCCTGGCCGGTGGCCGGGCGCAGGACGGTGGCCTGCTCGGCGGGGTGCAGCCCGGCGGCGAACACCCACACGCCGGCGCTCTTGGCCTGCCGCTCCCACGCGCCGACGCGGTCCATCACCTCCCGCAGCTGCTCGTCGGGCGGCGGGTCGCCGTCGGGCTGGATGATGCTCAGCAGGTAGCGGTCCATGGGGTCCTCCTCTCCGCGGTCTTCGTCGCCACCACGGCGGCGGCCAGGTCGTCCTCGACGTGGGCCCGTGCGGCCAGGTGGTGCCCGGCGGCGATCCTGGCCGCTTGGTGGGCCTGGTGGGGGCCGGTCTCGGCCAGCAGCACGCCGCCGGGAGCCAGCCAGGAGTGCGCCCCGGCCAGGACGCGGCGCACCACCTGCAGCCCGTCGGCGCCGCCGTCCAGGGCCAGGTGCGGCTCGTGCAGCCGTGCTTCGGCGGGCAGCAGCGCGATGGCGCCGGTGGGGACGTAGGGGGCGCTGACCACCAGCACGTCGATGCGGCCGCGCAAGCCGGCGGGCAGCGCGCCGTACAGGTCGCCCCGGTGGACCTGCCCGCCGCAGGCGGCCAGGTTGCGGCGGGCGCAGCGTACGGCGGCCTCGTCCAGGTCGGCGGCGTGCAGTTCGATGCCGGGGACGGCGGCGGCCAGCGCGGCGCCGATCGCGCCGGAGCCGCAGCACAGGTCCACCACCACGGCCCCCGGCGCGGTGCGGGCGACGGCGTGGCGCAGCAGGAACTCGCTGCGGCGGCGCGGCACGAACACGCCCGGCTCGACCGCCAGGCGCAGCCCGCCGAACTCGGCCCAGCCCAGCACGTGTTCCAGCGGCTCGCCGGCGGCGCGGCGCTCGATCATGGTCTCCAGCTCGCCGCGGCCGGGGGCGGCCTCCAGCAGCAGGGCGGCCTCTTCTTCGGCGAAGACGCATCCGGCCTGCCGCAGCCGGGCGGCGACCTGGTCGCCCAGGCGGGGCGTGGTCACAGGCGGCCCGCCCGCATCCCCGCGTGGCGCCGCGCGGCACTGCGGCAGGCCTGCCGGTCGCCGGCCGTCTCCAGCGGATGAGCGCGTACGGCGGCGTCGATCGGCGCCTCCCGCGCGGCGTTCCCGCAGGCGTCGATCGTCGGCATGTGCTTCATCCTGTCCATCGTAGGGGCGGGGTGATCGCAGGAGGGCTGGGCGACCGGCCCGCTGTTCACGCGGGCGGCTGCTCCAGCCACCGGTCGATCTCGCCGAGGAGCCGCTCCTTGAGCTCGGCGGAGGCGAAGCTCGCCGCCACCCCGGCCCTGGCCAGCGCCGCCAGCTCGGCGTCGCCGTACCCGAAGACGTCTCTGACCCGCTCGTACTCCCCCGTCAGCGTGGTCTCGCCGTCGGTGTTGAGCGTGACCGCCAGCCCGGCCTCCACCAGGCGCGGCAGCGGATGCTCGGCGTAGGAGGGCACCATGCCCAGCAGCACGTTGGAATACGGGCACACCTCCAGCGGGATGCCCCGCTCGCGCAGCCCGGCCACCAGCTCGGGGTCTTCCAGCACCCGGAAGCCGTGGCCGATGCGCTCGGCGTGGCCCAGCTCCAGCGCCTCCCGCACGCTGGCCGGGCCCGCACCCTCGCCGGCGTGGTGGACCAGGTGCACCCCGGCCTCGCGGGCGGCGTCGAGCACCTCGGCGAAGGGCGCCAGCGGGTAGCGCTCGTCGCCCGCCAGCCCGATCCCGGCCACCTCCGGATAGCGCACGGCCAGCTTGAGCGTCTGCCACAGCCGCTCCACGCTTTGGCGGCGGGAGTGGTCCAGCAGCACCCGGGTGTGAATCCCGTGGCGGGCCGAGCCCTCGGCCAGGCCCTCCAGCACCGCCTCCAGCGGCATCTCCATCTGGCCCAGCCGTTCGCCGTGGGAGGCGGCGGTGAAGGTGACCTCCACATACCGCACGCCCTGGGCGGCCTCGTCGGCGCAGAACTCCTCGGCGATGCGCCGGAAGTGCTCGGGCGTGCGCAGCAGCCGCCGCACCGCGCCGCGCTCCTCACCGAACTCGCGGAAGTCGGCGAAGGGCCGATCGCGCACCACCGGCCGGCCGCCCAGCGCGCGGATCGTCTCGGGGCGGACGGTGGCCTCCAGGTGGGTGTGCAGGTGGGCCTTGGGCAGCAGCCGCAGGTCCCTCATGAGGCCAGCTGCCGGACGTAGGCGGCGGCCTCGGTCATCGCCCTGCGCCACAGCGTCTCGTCCGGCTGCGGCAGCTCCACCCACTCGCGCATCGTGCGGGCGCCCATGACGACCTGGCGGGCGGCGCCCTGCGAGGTCAGCTCGGCCACCCGCTCGGCGGGCAGCTTGACCACCAGGCCCTCGCCCTTGGACAGGAAGGCATATACCTTGCCCTCCACTGTCAGCCCGTCGCCGCGCAGCATCGTGCCCAGGCTCACCTCGGGCCTGGCCAGTTGCTCGGCGGCCAGCTCGTCGAACAGTTCGCGTGCTCGTGCCATGTGATGGACGCTCCTTGCATGCCGGTGAAGGCGAGCAGGCGCGCGCCTTCCTCCTCCAGCTCTCCCATCGTCTCATCGGGCAGCGGGTCGAACGGCAGCAGGTGCAGCGCGCCGTCGTGAATATTCCAGATGCCGCCGACAGTTCCGTCCACCAGGAAGGTCGGGTAGACGATCGCGCCGACGCACACCCGGGACCGCGCCTGGTCGCTCATCACCCTGGTGCGGTCGGCGTAGGCGACCATGAGGTTGTCGAACCACGGCAGGAACCGCACCGGGGCCGGGGTGTCGGGGTCGGCCGGCGGCGCGTCGGGCAGGTCATACAGCTTGCCGTGGCGGCGCAGCGGCATGGCCTCCATCACCTCGCGCAGCCGCGTCAGGCCCGACCAGGCCTGCACGTCCATGACGGTGGCCGGGCCGAAGGCGGCCAGGTAGCGGGTGACGAGCCGCTCGACGGGCGGCGCGGCCTCCAGCGGCCGGCCCAGCCACTCCTCGGCCAGCGTGAAGGGGGTGGCGCCGTAGCGGTTCCAGGTGCCGTTGGGCGGCACGTGCACCAGCGGCAGCACCGACTGGGCCGACCAGCCCAGCGCCAGGCGCTCGATGTGCGGCCAGCGCTCGGCCAGCAGCGTGGCCAGCTGGGGCCGGGTGAGGGTCTGGCCGGTCAGGTGCTTGCGGGCCACGCGGGCCAGCTCCTCCAGGTCCAGCCCGCGCGTGACCCGGCCGAAGGCCGCCTGCCGCGAGCGCCGCATGGGGGCGTCCATCAGCGGCCGCAGCCACAGGTAGTCCTCGGCGGCCGTCAGGTGCTGGGTGGCGCGCAGCAGCGAGGAGCGCACCACCTGCCTGCCGTACAGCAGGCCGGTCAGCTCCTCGTGGGTGAAGGACTCCAGCCGCGACCACAGGCCGATGTACGGGGGGTTGGGTTCTTGTCCCTGCAGCGCCACCAGGTGGCGCACCGCCTCCAGCGGCGTCATGGCCGAGCGGCGCAGCAGCAGCTGGCGCTGCAGGGTGGTGCGGTTGAGCGTCCTGAGATCCATGACGCCCACGCTAGAGGCCATCGCGGCAGGGTTCGTTCCGCGATTCGGCGGCGGGTTCACCGCAGCCTGTCGCCGCCCGGTCTGGCATGATCGGCGGCGTGAGCCTGCCAGCGCTGCCCGCCCAACCGGTCCGCGACCCCTACCACGTCTACCTCGACTCGCTCACCAGCCCCGAGTCCCGCCGTACCATGCGCGGCTGCCTGGACCGCATCGCCCGCATCCTCACCGGCGACCCCGCCGCGAGCGGCGCCGGCCTGCCCTGGCACCGGCTGCGCTATGAGCACACCGTCCGCATCCGCACGATCCTCACCGAGCAGGGCTGGTCGGCCGCCTACGTCAACAAGCACCTGGTGGCGCTGCGGCGCGTGCTGAAGGAGGCCTGGCGGCTGGGGCTGCTGGCGGCCGAGGACTACGCCCGCGCCACCGACCTGGCCCCGGTACGGCAGGCGCGGCTGCCGGCCGGCCACCACATCCCCCCGGAGGTGGTCGGGGCGGCGCTGGCGGCGTGCGAGGAGTCCCCGGCGGGGGTGCGCGACGCGGCGCTCATCGCGGTGCTGTACTCCACCGGCTGCCGCCGCTCGGAGATCGCCGGGCTGCGGCTGGCCGACTACGACCCGGCGGCGCGCAGCCTGCGGGTGCGGGGCAAGCGGGACAAGGAGCGGCTGGTGTACCTGACGGCCGAGGCCGTCGGGCTGGTGGAGCGCTGGCTGGCGGTGCGGGGCGAGCACCCCGGGCCGCTGTTCGGCCCCTTCACCAAGGCCGGCACGCTGCGCCCGCGCCCCTTGAGCGGCCAGGGCATCGCCGACATCCTCACCCGGCGGCTCGGCCAGGCCGGGGCGCCCCGCCGTACCGCCCACGACTTCCGCCGCACCTTCATCGGCGAGCTGCTGGACGCCGGGGTGGACCTGGCCACCGCGCAGGCGCTGGTGGGGCACTCCTCCCCGGCCACCACGGCCCGCTATGACCGGCGCCCGGAAAAACGCCGCCGCGAGGCCGTGGACCGCCTGCGCCTGCCCGCCCCCCGCCCGCTGGCTTGACCTTGACGCGGCGTCAACGTCTTTGATGGCCTCATGCGGATCGGAGAACTCGCCGCGCTGGCCGGGGTGTCCACGCGCGCCGTACGCCACTACCACCACCTGGGGCTGCTGCCCGAGCCCGGACGCCTGGCCAACGGCTACCGCTCCTACGGCCTGCGCCACGCGGTGGAGCTGGCCAGGATCCGGCGGCTGAGCGAGCTGGGCCTGTCGCTGGAGGAGGTGCGCGACGTGCTGGCCGACGACCGGGGCAGGGACCTGCGCGAGGTGCTGGCGGAGCTGGAGGCCGACCTGGCCCGCCAGGAGGAACAGATCCGGGCGCGGCGGGCCCGCATCGCCCAGCTGCTGGCCCGCGAGGAGCTGCATCCGGACGACCCGGTCTCCCCCGACATGGCCGAGCTGTTCGGCCGCCTGCCCCGCCCGGCCGGCGGGCTGCTGGCCCGCGAGCGGGAGTGGCTGGCGCTGCTGGATGTCGCCGCCTCCCCCGACGACCGGCGCGAGCTGGCCCGCCTGCTGGGCGAGCTGGCCGACGACCCGGCCTACGTGGAGCGGGTGCACCGGGTGTACGGCATGCTGGACCAGGTCTGCCAGGCCGGCGACCCGCGCATCCCCGGCCTGGCCGAGGAACTGCTGGCCCTGGTCCCGCCCGGCGCGGACGTGCCCGGCGGGCAGGTGCTGGAGCACTCCTTCGCCCGGGCGTTCCTGGCCGATCTGACCCCCGGGCAGGCGGAGGTCCTGCGCCGCGTCTTCGACCTGGCCGCCCGGCGGGCCGCCGGCCCTTCCGCGGGCCGGGAGGACGGATGACCGCCGGTGACCAGGGCGTCGTGAAGGCCGCCCGCATCGTGGCGGCCGCCGCGATCCCCGCCGAGCTGGCCGTGCTGGCGCTGCCGGCCGCCGGCGTGCGGCTGCCCGCCCCGGCGCCGGCCATAGCCGAGCTGGCGATCCTTCTCGTGGCGGCCTTCGAATGCTGGGTGCTGGCCCGGCTGGTGCGGACCGCCCGCCGCGGCGGGCTGTCGCGCCGCGAGGCCCTGGCGGCGGCGCTGCGGCAGGCGGTGCCCGTCGCGGTGCGGCGGCTGCTCGCCCACGAGGCCAGACTGCTGGCGAGCCTGGGCTACTGGCTGGCCCGCCGCCGCCACGGCGTGCGGCCGGGCGAGCAGGCCTTCGCCTACACCGGCGGCCAGGGCGCGACCATGCTGCTGTTCCTTTTCGCCACCCTCGTGGAGGGCGGAGTGCTGCACGTCCTGGTCCCCTGGCCGGCCGTGAGAGGGGTGCTGCTGGTCCTGCACGTCTACAGCGCCGTCCTGATCGCCGGCATGATCGCCGCCTGCCGGGTGCGGCCCCACGTGGTCGGCCCCGGCGAGGTGCGCATCCGCTACGGCGCCGCCTTTGACCTGCGCATTCCCCGCCACCTCATCGCCGCCGCCCGCGGCGGCCACACCATCCACGACGGCGGGCTGGTGCGCCTGGCCGGCGGGCGGCTCGACCTGGTCGTCTCCGCCCAGACCAACCTCATCCTGGAGCTGGCCGAGCCCGTCACCGTCACCCGGCCGCTGGGCCGTACCGGACAGGCGAGCATCATCCGGATCTGGGCCGACCGGCCGCGAGATTTTCTCCGCGCCCTGTCGATTCCCTCGCCCGGCGCCCGTCATGGTGGTGAAAGGAGGCACACATGAAATATCTGTTGCTGTGCGTCGGGGACGAGGCGCCCTGGGCGCAGGCCGGGCCGCAGGAGCGCAAGGCGATCTACGAGCAGTGGGGCGCCTACACCGCGATGCTGCGCGCGCGGGGGGCCGAGCGGGGCGGCAACGAGCTGGCCCACTCCTCCACCGCCACCACCATCCGCAAGAGCGGCGGCCAGGTGCTCATCACCGACGGCCCCTACGCCGAGACCGTCGAGCAGATCTCCGGCTACGTGCTGATCGAGGCCAGGGACCTGCAGGAGGCCCTGGAGCTGGCCAAGGCCCAGCCGGGCGATGTGGAGATCCGGCCCGTCATGGACACCGGGCCGGACATCCCGCCCGGCGACAACCCCGGCGGCGTGCGCTACGCCCTGCTCATCTACGGCGATGAGAGCGCCTGGGAGCAGGCCGGGCCCGAGGACGCCGAGCGGGCCATGAAGGCGCACGGCGACTACACCGCCCTGCTGCGCGAGCGCAACGCCTACCTGGGCGGGGAGGCGCTGCAGCCGTCGGCCACGGCGTTGACGGTGCGCAAGAAGGACCGGGAGGTGATGGTCACCGACGGGCCGTTCGCCGAGACCGTCGAGCACCTGGGCGGCTACTACGAGATCGCCGCCCGCGACCTGGATGAGGCGATCGAGCTGGCCAAGGCGCTGCCGGAGGACATCGTCGAGGTCCGCCCGGTGGTGGAGTACCAGGGATGAGCGGCGGGGACCGGGGCGGCGGGCCGGGGATGAGCGGCGGGGACCGGGGCGGCGGGCCGGGGATGAGCGGCGGGGACCGGGGCGGCGGGCCGGGGATGAGCGGCGGGGACCGGGGCGGCGGGCCGGGGATGAGCGGCGGGGATCGGGGATGAGCCAGGTCGAGCAGGCCTACCGGGAGCACTGGGCGCGCCTGCTCGCCCTGCTCACCGCCGAGCTGCGCGACCTGGACCTGGCCGAGGAGTCGCTGCAGGACGCCTTCGCCGCGGCGGTGCGCGCCTGGCCGCCGGTCCCGGCCAACCCGCCCGCCTGGCTGCTGACCGCGGCCAGGCGGCGGGCGGTGGACCGGCTGCGGCGCGAGGCCGTGGCGCGGCGCCGCCTGCCGCTGCTGATCATCGGCGAGGAAGCCGGCGACGAACCCGACGGCGAGGAGCCCGGTGGTGAGCTGCCCGACGAGCGGCTGCGGCTGATCTTCACCTGCTGTCACCCGGCTCTGGCGATGGAGGCCCGGGTGGCGCTGACGCTGCGCTGCGTGGGCGGCCTGACCACCCGCCAGATCGCCCGCATGTTCCTGGTCAGCGAGCCGACCATGGCCGCCAGGATCACCCGCGCCAAGAAGAAGATCAGCCAGGCCGGCATCCCCTACCGGGTGCCGTCCGGGCCGGAGCTGGCCGAGCGGCGCGACGGCGTGCTGGCCGTGCTGTACCTGATCTTCACCGAGGGGTACGCGGCCACCGAGGGCGAGCAGCTGATCCGCCGCGAGCTGGCCGCCGAGGCGATCGCCCTGGCCGGCCTGCTGGTGGAGCTGATGCCCGCCGACAGCGAGGTGCGGGCGCTGGCGGCGCTGATGATGCTGCACCACGCCCGCCGCGACGCCCGTACCGACGGCCGCGGCCGGCTGGTGCGGCTGGCCGAGCAGGACCGCTCCCGCTGGCACCGGCCGGAGATCGAGCGCGCCCTGGCCCTGCTGCGGCCCGGCCCGCCCGGCCCCTACCTGCTGCAGGCCGCCATCGCCGCCGAGCACGCCACCGCGGCCGGTGCCGCCGACACCGACTGGCGGCAGATCGCCGCCCTGTACGGCATGCTGGAGGAGCTGACCGGCTCGGCGGTGGTGCGGCTCAACCGGGCGGTGGCGGTGGCCGAAGCCGAGGGCCCGCAGGCCGGGCTGGACCTGCTGGCGGGCCTGGAGCTGCCCGGCTACCGGCTGCTGCCGGCCACCCGCGCCGAGCTGCTGCGCCGCCTGGGCCGCGCCGAGGAGGCCATGGCCGAGTACGGCAGGGCCCTGGAACTGGCCGGGACCGTGCAGGAGCGGGAGTTCCTGCTACTGCGCCGCGACTCGCTGGGCCGGGACTCGTTGGGACGGCAAACCCCCAGCTAGAGGCGGGTCTGCTCGGCCAGGATCCCGACAATGGCCCGGCCAAGGACGGGCAATCGCCGGCCCCGGGTGGAATAGCATCCCCCGGATGTCCGTTAGAGTGCAGTGGCCGCTGTGGTCTGTGTCCCCCGGGCCGCAAATCACCGCCTTCACGGAATACCGTTCGGCTGGAGCCGTGTTGTGCCTTTCGCCGAGGAGGCGACCGCCACAGCGGCCTTGATCGTCGCAGGGCCCCACCATGCCGGTGGGGCCCTGCCGTATCGCGTGCCTTAAGGTGGTGGCGCCGTCCACGACACCGGGAGAAGTCGCGTTGCTGTATCAGATGGTCAAGTTCGTCGCCGCGCCGCTGGCCCACCTGATGTGGCGGCCGCACCTGTCGGGCGCGGCCCACGTGCCCGCCAAGGGTCCGGCGATCCTGGCCGCCAACCACCTGTCGGTCATCGACTCCTTCCTGCTGCCGACGCTGCTGCCGCGGCATGTGACCTTCACCGCCAAAAACGAGTACTTCAGCGGCAACCCGCTCTCCCAGTGGTTCATGCGCCTGGGCGGCAGCCTGCCGATCGACCGCGACAGCGCCCTGTCGGCGCAGGAGATGCTGGAGGGCGCCGCCGAGCTGCTGGAGCGCGGCGAGCTGTTCGGCATCCACCCCGAAGGCACCCGCTCGCCCGACGGGCGGCTGTACCGCGGCAAGGTCGGCGTGGCCTGGCTGGCCCTCAAGACCGGCGCGCCGGTGCTGCCGGTGGCGCTGTCGGGCACCGACAAGGCGCTGCCGGCCGGCGCCAGCCTGCCCCGCCCGGCCACCATCGGCATCAAGATCGGCGCGCCGATGCGGTTCGAGGGCCGCCACACCGACGCCCGCGACCGCCGCCGCGTCACCGACGAGATCATGGCGGCCATCCAGAAGCTGTCCGGCCAGGAGTACGTGCCCCGCTACGCCGCAAGCGTCAAAGCCCGGACAAACGGTGCTTCCTAGCCGCTAGGCTCGGGGACGCTGCCGACACCTCAGGGGGAAGACCAGTGGCGCGTGGCCGGACCGTCGCGATCGTGGCCGGGGCGAGCGTGCTGGCGGTGGCGGCCGCCGGCGGGGGCGCCTACTACCTGCTGCACACCCGCGGCACGCCCCAGGAGACCGCCCGCCGTTTCGCCGCCGCCTGGGAACGCGGCCAGACCGCCGCCATGGCCGCCGAGCTGGCCGCCCCGCAGTCCCTGCTGGCCTACGACCAGCAGCGCAAGGCCCTCGGCGTCCAGTCCGTCAAGATCGTCCTCGGTGCGGCCGCCGAGGGCGACGGCCGCGCCAGCGTCCCCTACACCGCCACCTACACCCTGGCCGACGTGGGCGCCTGGACCTACCGCGGCAGCATCGACCTGAAGGTGCACGAGCGGCACTGGAAGGTCGACTGGAAGCCGGCCACGCTGCACCCGGCCATGACCTCCGCGGCGCAGGCCTTCTCCCTCAAGACCCGCTGGCCGCAGCGGGCGCCCATCACCGATACCACCGGCGCCCGCATCGACACCGCCGACCCCGGCAGCTCCCTGGGCCAGCTGGTGGGCTTCCTGGACAAGGCCACCGCCAAGGACGTGGCCCGCCTCGGCTCCTCCTACCGGGCCGGCGACCCGGTCGGCCGCGCCGGCCTGCAGGCCACCTTCCAGCGCCGCCTGGCCGGCACCCCCACCACCGAGATCCGGCTGGGCGAGAAGGTGCTGGCGACCATCGAGGGCCGGCGGGGCGAGCCGCTGCGCACCACCATCGACCCGCGCGTCCACGCCGCCGCCGTGCAGGCCATCCGCGTGGTGGGCAAGCCCGCCTCGCTGGTGGCGCTCAAGCCCTCCACCGGCGGCGTGCTGGCGGTGGTCAACAACCGCGGCGACATGAACCGCGCCCTGGACGGCCAGTACGCCCCCGGCTCCACCTTCAAGGCCGTCACCGCCCTGGGGCTGCTGCAGGCCGGCATGCGGCCCGGCGACCGGGTCGGCTGCCCGAAGTACGTCACCGTCGGCGGGCTGAAGATCCGCAACTCCGAGCACGCCGAGTACGGCTCGCTGACCTTGTCGGACGCCTTCGCCCACTCCTGCAACACCACCTTCGCCCCGCTGGCCCGCGACCGGCTCGGCGCCGAACGGCTGCGCCAGGCCGCCGAGCTGGTGGGCTTCAACCAGCCGCTGGCCATCGGCGTGCCGGCCCGCCAGCCCAGCTTCCCGCCGGCCGCCTCCGACGCCGAGCTGGCCGCGGCCTCCTTCGGCCAGGCCCGCCTGATCGCCACGCCGCTGAGCATGGCCGCGGTGGCCGCCGCCGTGGCCGAGGGCACCTGGCGCCCGCCCACGCTGGTGGAGGGCCGCCCGCAAAAGGCCCAGCCGCGCCGCCTGCCGCAGGAAGCGGTGCAGGCGCTGCGGCCGATGATGGCCGCCGTGGTCACCAAGGGCACCGCCAAGGACGCCGGGCTGCCGGCCGGCACCCGCGGCAAGACCGGCACCGCCGAATACGGCAACCCCGTCCAGGGCAGCCACGCCTGGTTCATGGGCTTCCGGGGCGACCTGGCCTTCGCGGTGATCGTGGAGGGCGGCGGCGGAGGCGGCAAGGTCGCCGCGCCCGTGGCCGCCGACTTCCTGCGCGCCCTGGACGCCTGACCCGCACCCCCGGGCCCCGGGTCGTCAGGTGGTGAGCGTCAGGCTGTGGTCATCCAGCGGCGCGGGCGCCGCCGGCAGGGCGGCCAGGGCCGCCGCCTCGTGCCGCAGCACCATCACCAGCAGGGTCGCCACCAGCGTCGCGATCAGCAGCCAGCTCACCAGGATGATCACCGTGGAGCGGCGGGGCCTGCCCCGGGGCCGCCCGCCGCGGGCCCGTTCCTCGCTGCGCCCGGCTCGCCTGTTGAAGGACTCCAGCCGCGCCACCAGCCGTGGATCCTCCTCGACGAGGTGCTGCTCGATCTGCGCGAGCAGCCGCTCCTCGTCCTGCGACCAGGCCATGCTGCACCTCCGGAACGCAAGCTCTGTGCCGACGTTCTGCCCAACACTGAAGATCATTAGCCTCCCTGTGGGCCGGTATTTGCGCCGCCTTGACCTCACCCCACACCGAACTGGTCTTCGATCTCTTGGTGCCGGTTCCTAGCCGGCCCGGCCCGCCGTCCCCGCCAGCGCCTCCGCCAAAACCTCCAGCTCCCGCTCGGTGGTGTAGTAGTGGACCGAGGCCCGCACGGCCGAGGGCACCGCGTGCGGATCCAGCCGCTGGTGGGCGCTGTCGGTGGCGCTGACGTTGATGCCGCGCGCCCGCAGCGCGGCCTTCACCTCACCCGCCTGCCGCCCCGCCACGGTGAAGGTCACGATGCCGCACCGCACCGCGCCCCGGTCCAGCACCCGTACCCCCGGCACCTGCTCCAGCAGCCCGCGCAGCCGCTCCCCCAGCCCCGCTACGCGCTGCCAGATTCGCTCCATCCCCAGCGCGGCGGCGTAGTCGGCGGCCACGCCCAGCGCGATCTGCCCGGCGACATAGCGCTCCCAGTTCTCAAAACGGCGCGCGTCCGGCCGCACCTCATAACGGTCGGGCCCTACCCAGGTGGCGGCGTGCAGGTCCAGCAGCGGCGGCTCCAGCTCCCCCAGCACCTCCCGCCGGACATACAGAAAACCCGTGCCGCGCGGCCCGCGCAGGAACTTGCGGCCGGTGGCCGAGAGCATGTCGCAGCCGATCGCACGCACGTCCACCGGCAGCTGCCCCACCGACTGGCAGGCATCCAGCAAGAACAGCACGCCGGCCTCCCGGCACAGCCGCCCCACCTGCTCGGCCGGGTTGACCAGCCCGTTGTGGGTGGGCACGTGGTTGATCGCCACCAGGCGCACCCCGCCGCGCGCCAGCGAGTCCTGCAGCGCCTCCAGCGACAGCTGGCCGGAGGCGTCGTCGGGCAGCACCTCCACCTCCACGCCGCGCTGCAGGAAGGCGATCGCGTTGCTGGCGTACTCGCTGGTGGTGGTCACCACCCGCTCGCCGGGGGCGAAGCGGATGCCGTAGAAGGCCATGTCCCAGGCGCGGGTGGCGTTCTCGGCGTAGGCGATCTCCTCCCGATTTGCGCCGATCAAGGCGGCGACCGCGTCGTAGAAACGCTCGACCGCCTGCTCGGCCCGGTCGTAGGCCTCATAGCCGCCGATGCGCGCCTCCAGCGCCAGATGACCGGTCAGCGCGTCGATGACCGGCTGGGGCATCAGGGCGGCCCCGGCGCTGTTGAGGTGCACGACCTCCCGGCACCCCGGGGTCTCCTGACGCACTTTGTCGACATCAATGCCCATCATGGGTATTTCCTCCACGGTGTCCCTCTCGGACGCCATCATCACCAACGGGGGGAATCATGCCAGAACACACAAAGAAGCCGACCAAATCCGGTAAGCCCGCCACGTCGGGCAAGGCGAAGAAGGCCGCCATCAAATCATCCAGAGCCACCAAAGCCGCCAAGAAACAGCAGGCCAACCCCGCCGACCAGTAACCCCGGACCCCAAGCCGGATAATCCGCCATCCACGCCGTACGCCCGCATGCAACCAAAGTCGATCATTCGGCGTCTAAAAGGGCGACAGCGGGGCAACAGCCACGGGGAACGACGGCTCACCCCGCCAACCACGGCACGGCCGGTGGCGAGCACCGCTCGCCACCGGCCACACGCTGTTCGACGAGGGACACGACACAAGGGGGGCCTCCAGCGGTGCGCGCAATGGCACGCAAGGGCAAGGCAGCAGTCCGGCGCCTGTACAACGGGATCAACCGCAGACGGGCCCGCAAAGCCCCGCCGCCCTCCATCCAGCAGGTCCGCTACCTGATCCTGCACGCCTACGGCATGGGAGGCACCATCCGCACCATCTTCAACCAGGCCGGCTACCTGGCCTCCCGCGGCTACGACGTCGAGATCGTCTCGGTGGTCAAGGAAGCCGAACAGCCCTTCTTCCCCATCGACTCGCGCGTGCGCTTCCGCTTCCTGGACGACCGCACCACCCCCGCCACCGGCCTGCGCGCCCGCCTGTCCCGGCTGCCCAGCCGGCTCATCCCCGAAGAGGAGAGCGCCCACCACCGCTTCACCCTGTGGACCGACCTCCGGCTGGCCCGCTACCTGCGCTCGCTGGACACCGGCGTGCTCATAGCCACCCGGCCCGGCCTCAACCTGGTCATGGCCCAGCTCACCCCGCCCGGCGTCATCACCATCGGCCAGGAACACGTCGCCTACCGCACCCAGCCGGAAAGCGTCCAGGCGCTCATCCGCTGGCGCTACCGCCGCTTCGACGCCCTGGTCACCCTCACCAAGGCCGACCTGCGCGACTACCGCGACGCCCTGACCAAGAAACCCAAAAAACTCATCCGCATCCCCAACGCCATCCCGCCCATGACCGGCGGCCTGGCCAAACTCGACGCCAAAGTCGCCGTCGCCGTGGGCCGCCTGACCCGCATCAAGGGCTTCCACCGCCTCATCAACGCCTGGCAGCAGGTCGCCGCCCGCCACCCGGACTGGCAACTGCGCATCTACGGCGCCGGCCCCCAAGAGGACAACCTGCGCGCCCAGATCGCCGAACTCGGCCTGGACGGCAAGGTCGCCCTCATGGGCCCCACCGACGACGTCGGCGCCGAACTGGAGAAGGCCTCCATCTACGTCATGAGCTCCCGCCACGAGGGCTTCCCCATGACGATCCTGGAAGCCATGGCCAAGGGCCTGGCCGTGGTCAGCTTCGCCAGCCCCCACGGCCCCAAAGAGATGATCACCCACGAGTTCGACGGGCTGCTGGTCAAACCCCGCACCGAAGACAACCTCGCCGCCGCCATCAACCAGGTCATCGAAGATGAGGACCTGCGCCGCGACCTGGCCGCCGGCGCGCTGGAGACCGCCAAGTCCTACGACCTGGCCGCCGTGGGCGCCCAATGGGAGGCCCTGCTGCAGGAACTGCTGGCCCGCCGTACCGGCACCTACATCAAACCGGACAAACCCACCGACCCCGCCGCCGAGTCTCCCGCCGAGCCCGCTCAGGACTGAACCGACAGCTCCACCGGCTCGGCGATCACATCCACCAGCGCGCCGTTGCGATACACCGTGATCGGCAACGGCCGCCCGATCGCCTCGGCGAACATCAGCCGCTGCAGGCTCTGAGCGTCCCCCACCGGCCTGCGGCCCGCGCTGAGCACCACATCGCCGGCCCGCAACCCGGCCCGCTCAGCCGGCGAGCCCGGCACCACCTCCACCACCCGCAGCGCCTCGGCCTGGCCGGTGCGCCGCCGCAGCTGCTCCGGCAGCGGCGCCGGCGAGGTCACCAACCCCAAAAACGCCCGCCGCACCCGCCCGTCACGGATCAACGCCGCGATGATCGCGCGGGTGGTGGAGTTCACCGGCACCGCCAGCCCCACCCCGATCCCGGCCACCGCGGTGTTGATCCCCACCACCCGCGCCCGGGCATCAGCCAGCGCCCCGCCGGAATTGCCGGGATTGAGCGCCGCATCGGTCTGGATCACATCCTCGATCAGCCGCACGGCCGACCCGCTGCGCGCCGGCAGCGACCGCCCCAGGCCCGAGACCACCCCCGCCGTCACCGACCCCGTCAACCCCAAAGGATTGCCCACCGCCACCACCAGCTGGCCCACCACCAGCTCGTCGCTGTCCCCCAGCCGGGCCGGCTCCGGCGTGGGCACCTGCGCCCGGATCACCGCCAGATCCGACAGCGGGTCACGCCCCACCACGGTGAACTCCCCCGAACTGCCGTCGGCGAAAGCCACCGTCCCCGCCCGCGAACCGCCCACCACATGCGCATTGGTCAGCAAAAACCCGTCCGCGGTGAACACCACCGCCGACCCGCTGCCCCGCCCGGCCCGCACCAGCGCCACCTTGCCCAGCAGCTCCGCGGCCACCGAGGAGACGATCTGAGAGTAGGCGTCGAGAGGATCCGCCATGACCACCTCCACCTGCTTACACCATTACACGCTAACTCCCCTCGGGTCCATCCGCGGGTACGGCCCGCCCCCTGGACGGCACAGCCCCGCCTCACCGACACTCAAGCCTGAAGGGAGGCGCCCTTGAGCACCCGCGACGCGATCGCCCTCCTCGCCGGCACCGTCATGATCGTCTCGCTCCTCGGCCACACCGAAGCCACCCCCCCCACCCCCCCCCCCACCCCCGCCAGCCCCCTGGCCAACACCGACGGCACCCGCCCCGGCCTGGCCCCCCTCACCACCAGCGCCGACCGCCGCCACGCCCGCACCCTCATCCACCGGCTCCCCACCCGCCGCATGGGCCCCAAAACCGGCTACACCCGCCGCCACTACGGCAAGAACTGGACCGACGCCGCACCCGGCGTCCCCTACGCCCGCAACGGCTGCCGCACCCGCGACGACCTCCTCACCCGCGACGGCACCGACCTGCGCAAAAACGGCTGCCACGTCACCGCCCTGCACTTAGACGACCCCTACACCGGCCGCCGCCTCACCCGCCCCTCCGACATCCAGGTCGACCACGTCATCCCCCTGTCCTACGCCTGGCGCATGGGCGCCCGCCACTGGCCCAAACCCAAACGCCTCGCCTTCGCCCAAGACCCCCTCAACCTGCTGCCCGTCCACGGCGAAGCCAACGAGGCCAAAGACGGCTCAGGCCCCGCCGCCTGGCTCCCCCCGCAACGCCGCATCCGCTGCTCCTACGCCGTGCGATGGGCCCAGGTCGCGCTCAAGTACGACCTCCCCGTCACCCCGGCCGACAAGGCCACCATGCTCGCCCAATGCCGCTAGGCCGCCGTCCCACCCTGACGCGGGTCAAGGTCATGGATGACATTCCGAGGGTTCAGCGGGCGCGTGCGGGCGCACAGAGAAAACGGCAGCGCGTCAAGACCCCAGAACTCCACGGGCGTACGGCTAACGCGCGGCCGGCCAGTCGAAACGGGGGTATGACGAGCATCCGAACGAAAAGTCCCGTTAGTAGAAGCCGCAGCTCACTATTTGATCTTCCGCTCGTCCTGCTTGCCTGGCCTGCCCTACCTTCGGCGGCTATGCCGGTTGAGTTCTTGAGTGATGGTGAGGCGGCCGCCTACGGCCGGTTCTCGGGTGCTCCGTCGCAGGCGGAGCTGGAGCGGTTCTTCTACCTGGACGACGTGGATCGGGCGCTGATCGCCGAACGGCGCGGGACACACGCCCGCCTCGGCCTCGCCCTCCAGCTGACGACAGCGCGTTACGTCGGGCGCTTTCTGACCGACCCGCTGGACGTGCCCGAGGAGGTGCTGGTGTACCTCGGCGAGCAGCTCGGGATCGAGGATGTCTCGCAGATCAGCCAGTACAGCCAGCGGCGCAGCACCCCGTTCGAGCACCAGGAGGCGATCCGCAAGGGATACGCGCTGAAGGAGTTCTCCCAGGCGGAGGCGGATTTCATCGTGTGGGCGAGCGCGCGGGCCTGGAACACCGGCGACGGCAAGAAGACGATCTTCTATGACGGGGTGACGTGGCTGCGCACCACCAAGGTGCTGCTCCCGGGTGTGATCACACTGGCCCGGCTGGCCCGGCTGGTCGCCCGGGTGCGGGATGAGGCCACCGACCGTCTCTATGACACGCTGCGCGGGGTGCTGTCGCCGCGGCAGCGGGTGATCCTGGAGATGCTGCTGGAGGCGCCCGAGGGCAGGCGGGCCTCGGGCCTGGAGCGCTGGCGCAAGGGCCCGGCGGTGCCCTCGGGCAGGAATCTGGACAAGGCGCTGGAGTGCGCTGCGGAGATCCTCGGAGTGGGGCTGCGGGTGATGCCGCTGCCGCCGGAGGTGCCGCACCGGCGGATGGTCGATTTGGCGCGGTACGGCATGCAGGCCACGGCGACCGTTTTGCGCCGCCATGGGCCCTCCCGCCAGCTTGCCACGTTGCTGGCCACGGTGATCTATCTGGAGGGCAAGGCGGTCGACGATTGCCTGGAGACGCCGGATCTGCTGGTCACCACCGAGCTGGTCGGTAAGGCCGAGACCGCGACCGACAAGGAGCGGGTAGGCCAGCGTCCGAAGCTGGCCAAGCACTCGGCCACGCTCGCCGCGGCGGACCTACCGGCAGCGCGGCGCGTTCATCGGCTACGTGGAGCAGGCCCGGCAGATGGCCGAAGCCAAGAAAGACTTCCCGTGGCTCGCCGAAGCGCCGTCGCACACGCTCCAGCAGATGAAGGCCGACTTCGATCGGCAGCGCAGCCGGATCTTCGCGGGGACCGGTGTGCGGCAGAGCCGCAAGGAATCCAAGGTCAGCCCTGATGAGAAGGCGGTGCTCGCGGAGCTGCGCGAGATCGCCGCCCAGCGTGCCCAGGTCTTGGACGAGATCGCCGCCGAGCTGGAGAAGCTGAAGCCCAAGCAGGTGCCGTTCGATCAGGCCCGCGCGGCCGCCAAGGCGGCGGGCCGGCGGAAGAAACTGCCGGTCAGCGCGGCCGAGCAGAAGCTCCGGAACCGGATCGCGGCGTTGCAGCGCGATCGGGCCTACGTGGATGGCACGGTATGGCGCGATCGGGAGGAGGGCCGCAATGCCGAAGCGGTCTGGGCCACCTGCCACGACCCGGAGACGTTCGACTCCAACGACTGGTGAGCCTCACCGCGGAAGCGGCGGCTTGAACAGCCGGACCGTGGCGGAACGCGCCTTGGCCATCCGCTCGCGCAGATGGCGCACCGACTGGCTGGTAGTCCCCGATCCGCCCGTCTGCAGCAGATCCGGTCAGGACCGGAGCTGTGGCGCGGCAGCGGAGTCCGCGGCCGTGGGGGGCGTGAGGGCCAGGTTGGCGTCGACCCACTGGATGAACTTCAGCGGGGAGCCGTCGAAGTGGGCGCGGACGCGGGCCTGCATGGCGCGGACGTCGTGGCCGGGCAGGAAGTCGCGGTCGGTGTTCTGCGCGCAGCCGCAGTGGCACGGCCGCATCAGGTAGGCGGCTTCTTCGGGCAGGTCGCAGTAGCCGACCGGGTTCTGCGAGCCGTTGGTGACGGGGTCGAGTGCGCCGAGGTAGGCGTCGCGGACGGGGTGTCCGGCCGCCAGCGGCTCACCCTCCAGGGCGATCCGGTCGTCGTGGACGCTGAACCCGGTCACCTGCGCGACGGCGCGGACGACGCCTTCGCCGACGATGAGCGCGAAGCGTTGCCGGGCGGCCTTGTCGGCGCTCATCCGCCACACTCCCCGGCCTGCCTGCCACGCCTCCGACTCGGTCATCCGGGGGAAGTACCCGACATGCGTCCATCCGGCCCTCGGTGGAGTGCAGCCGGATGTAGATCACCGGCTCGACGCGGTTCCGGGCCACCTCGGCGATCGTCTGAGAGCCTGCTGACGAAGGGTTTGGTCGGTACGGCCGAGTTGG
>NZ_MSZZ01000064.1 GCF_002093975.1 Thermoactinospora rubra | reverse complement strand
GACTTCTAATCCGACGGTCGGGGGTTCGAATCCCTCAGGGCGCGCGGGGTCTGGCAGTGATCGTAAACCGGCCTGGTAGACCATTGCCAGACCATCGCGTCAGCCGGCGCTCTTCCGGCCCCGCCGGGGGATGATCGCGATCGTCGCGTTCGCCGCCTCCTGCGCCACATCCGGAAGCACGCTCGTGTAGGTGTCCGCCGTGAAGCTGTGCCGCGCGTGGCCGAGCGTCTCGGAGATGTACTCCATGTCGACGCCGGCGGCGAGCATCATCGTCGCCGCGCTGTGCCGCAGATCGTGGAACCGGATCGGCGGCAGCCCGCACCGCCGCACGAGGATCTCGAACCGCTGGCTGGCGAACTCCTCCCGCAAGGGCTCGCCGTTGCGGCGCGTGAACACCGCCTCCGACTCCACCCACGCCTCGCCGGCACGCAGCCGCTCGCGTGCCTGCTGGGCCCGCCACGCCTTCAGCAGCCGCACGTTCTCGGCGCCGAGCGCGATGGTGCGCACACCGGCCTCCGTCTTCGGCCCGGCCTCGGCGGTCTGCACCACCTCCAGCGTCCCGGCCTCCAGGTCGAGGTCGGGCCACTGCATGCGCTGGATGTCGCCGCGGCGCAGCCCGCGGGTGGCCACCAGGTGGAACAGCGGATACAGCCGCTCGCTCGTCTCCTCGCAGTAGTCGAGGAACTCCCCGGCCTGGGCCGGGGTCCACACCATCACCGGGCCGGGCACCTCGCCGGTGCGCCGCCAGCGGGCCACCCGCTCGGCGGTCCACACCATCGGCTTGGGCCGCACGACGCGGGGCGGTTCGGCGTGCTTGGACGGGTCGTGGCCGATGCGGCGCGTGCGGTAGGCGTAGGACAGCGCCGAGGACAGCACCCGGTGGACCAGGTGGATCCGGGCGGGGGAGATCGGCCGGGAGGAGTGCAGCCCGCCGTTCCGCCCGTCGCGCCACTCGGCCGTCGCCCGGACGGCCAGCAGCCGGCGCAGCAGCTCGCTCGGCTTGGCCCCCTTGGGCAGGTTGTTGATCTGCGCTATCGCCTCATACAGATCGTGCAGGTGGGTCTCGCGCAGGTCGGCCAGCCGTAGGTGGCCCAGGCCCGGGTCGGCGTACAGGTCGACGACCTCGGTGTAGGACTGCAGCGTGCTCGGCTTGAGCCGTTTCTTGCTCGGCAGCCACACGTCGCGGAGGAACTGGCGGACGGTGAGCTGCCGGTCCGGCACCGGCGCCCCCGACTCGGCCTCCGCCAGGAGCCTGGTCAGTTCCTTCTTGGCGATCGTCTCGTTCGGGTAGGGCCCCGCCCAGGGACGCCGGCGTGTGCCGTCGGGGCCGGCGGGCAGCTCGTAGCGGACCCACCAGGTGCCGTGGCTGCGTTTGGCCAGCAGGGGGCATTTCTTGCCGAGTTTCCTGCCGTTGTCGTCGCGGCAGTTGCACCGTTTGGCGACGTGCCCAGCCATGGTGGCCTCCTCGAACAGAACGAATTCCGGCCTGCTACAAATTGTGAATTCTGCTCAGCAGGAAAGTGGAGTGCGCGGCGAGTTCGTCGGCCAGGTCCTGGGGGAGCAGTCCGCGCTGGAGGTAGACGTCCGCCTGGTACGGCGTGAATTCGATCTGCACCAGACGCGATCCCGGAATGCCACGCTCCAGGAAGTAGCGCACGACCGGCGGGCGCCGCGGGTCGATCTGGGGGACGAGGTCCGCCAGGGTCTTCTCGCCGACGTCGCGAAGCGGCTGGATGACGGCCGGGTCGACGCCGGTCCGGTCGATGTACATGGTGAGCTGCCCATTCGACCACCGGGTGTTCACGCGGCTGGCCAGGAGGTCGGCGGGGGCGGCGAGGTGGATGTGGAGCGACGGGGTCATGCGGGCCTCTCTGGGCGGATGTTGCCTAGGCTGCCGAGTGTGACCACACGTGTCCGTATTTTGTTGTCGCCGTTCGCGAACGGAAATCAGGTTGTTACCTGCGTATTCGAAAGGTCGCAGTCCGTTATTTCGTCATATGCCGTGCTATGTCCTCCACCATGCGGATAAAACGGGCACGCTCTTCCGGTGACAATCCCTCGGGAACCGACACGGCCACCCAGTCCCTGCCTCCGCCAACCGAAAATTCCGCGACCTCCACGCCCAGCCATTGAGCCGCGGCCAGCTCCGCCAGCATCTGAACCGGGACGTTCATGCCGGCCGCCAGAGCGCGCAGCCGCCACAGTTCCGGCGCGCGGGACATGGTGCCGTGGGCGAGGGAGTTGATCCAGGTGTGCTGGAGGGTGAGCCCTGTCATCGGGTCCACGGCCCGGCGCGCCAGCGCTCGTTCGCTCTCGTCATGCTCGGCCAGATAGGTGCGCACGAATGCGCTGAGCTGGTCCGTCTTGCCGTGAGTCCCACCACTCGTCGGCATGTGCCCTTCTTTCGTCGGGGGCCGTCGGGTGCGTCAACGGCCGCCTCAGTTCTACCCGCTCGGTAAGCCGGTCAACTAGTAAAGGCGAGTAAACCAGAACCGGCCGGTAAGTATGTGCCGGGAGCTCCAAAAGAATCTACCCAGCAACACTAGACACGGGTCATCCCCGCTCGGTACTGTTCGGGCTATCGGACAACGGAACTGTGAGGAATCCAGCACATGGCACGCGCCCTACTGCTCCCACGACCAGGCAAGCTCCGCGCCGCCATCACCGCCGCCGGCCACAACGGCAAGACCCTGGCCGAGCAGGTGGGCGTGTCCAAGCAGTTCATCAGCCTGCTCATGAGGGGACAGCGGACGTGCCGCCCCGCCGTGGCCGACGCCATCGCCTCGGAGCTGGGCGTGCCTGCCAAGGCTCTTTTCATCAGCCCCGCCGTGTCCGAGGATTCGGACAACGATGATCCGGAGGACGACCCCATGGCCAGCCCCGCCGTCGAGCTCGACGACCCCTACCTGTACTTCAACGAGGTCGCCAAGCTCCTCAACATCCCCGTGAAGACCCTGCGTGACCTGCGCGCGAAGGGCAAAGGGCCGGACTTCTTCCCGCGAGGCCAGCGCCTCATGATCCGCCGCTCCAAGGCCCTGGAGTGGTTCCGCGAGACCTACGAGAACGCCACCGAGTAGGAGCGGCCCCGCACGCCTCCTGGCATGACTGCGGGCCCCAGCCGCCGCATCGGCCAGAGCCCGCCGACCCCGCACCCGACCCAACACACAAAGAAAGGGCGCGAAGCCTCATGACCATCATCGCACCGAACACCACCCAGACGGCGCAGACGTTCCCGCGTGACCTCGTCTCCGTCGCCCACCTCGAAGCCCGCGCCTGCATCCGCTGCAACACCCTCTTCGCCGACGACGCCGTGGTCGATCTCGCCGGCACCGTCACCTACGAGGACACCGGCCCCTGGCGGCTGTGGCGCTGCCGCGTCTGCCCGCCCATCGCCACGGTGATGGCCGCCCTGGCCGGCTACGCCGCCGAGTACCGCCTCGACTCCGGTGGTCAGCACGCGGTCTCGCAGGTGAAGGTCGCCATGCTCGCCGCCGCCTACGGCGTCGACCCGGCCACCGCGATGGACCTGGTGCGCGAGGAGTGCTGGGACCCCGACATCCGGGCTGTGTTCGCGGAGGCCGACGAGCTCATCGAGCAGGCGCGCCGTACCGCGCAGGCCGCCGAGTACGGCCAGGCGGTGACCCGGTGAACGCCCCCATCCCGGGCCTGGGCGCGCAGCACGCCGCCGCCTACCTCGCCGACCTCCTCGGCGAGCCCGCTGCCCGGCAGGCCCCCTGCCGCCAGTGGGTCATCGGCGAGACCGGCACCCTGGCCGGCCACCTGCCGCGCGGCGCCACCTGGACCGACGTGGCCGACGCCCTCCACACATGGGCGGGGCTCCTCGACAACAGCCGCTGGGCGTGGGGCTACCACCAGGGATTCGTCACGTTCGGCCGGATCAGCGTGACCGGCACCCGCCACGGCCGCCCGGTCGAGATCGTCGCCCACGTCGACCGGCTGGACGCCACCGACCGGGCGACCCTCATCGCCCTGGCCACCTCGCAGGAGGCGACGACCCAATGATCACGCTTCCCGTCATCGAGATCGACGCCACCGCGATCAAGCCCCGGCACCTGCTCGCCTTGGGCGACGGGGTCGGATGCGTCACCGAGGTCGACGCGAGCACCCCCGGCGTGGTCGAGATCCGGTGGGTGCCGATGGACGGCGACCCCCGCCTCGGCGGCGGCGTGCTCACGGTCGCCCCGCACGAGACCGTGCCGTGCCACCGGTTCGCCGACTGGGTCGCGACGCTGCCCGCAGGCGAGGTGGAGCCGTGATGGACCTGCACCTGGACCCGCACCACCCGCCCAGCGCGGACTACACCCGCCAGGTCGCCGACGGCATGGCCGAGGCCGTCCGCGTCCTCAACCACGCCACCATGCACCCCGACGCCCTGCCCCACCCCTCCACCGTCTACACCCTCGTCGGCAGCCTGCGCGAGGGAACCGCCGGCCTGCCCCAGCTGCTCCGCCAGATCGAGACCCGCCTGCGGGAGTGGGCCGAGTCCGGGCGGCTGGCCGACGACAGCGACGACCCGGCCGCCCGGCGGGCCGACGCGGAGGTCGCGCTGACCGACGCACGTGGGTACGCCGCCGTGCTGACCCGCAACCTGGACCGGCTGCACCAGGCCACCTCGACGCTGTACCTGCGTGAAGGCGGTGGACAGTGAGCAACCGTACCGCCTACATCCAGGGCCTGCGCGCCGTGGCCGACCTGCTGGAGGCCCACCCCGACCTGCCGATGCCGTACCACGGCAGCCGCAGCGGCGAAGAGCTGATCTTCGTGGACACCGAGGACGCGGTCGCCCATGCGCTGCTCTACATCGCCGCCATGGAAGAGCCGCCCCTCCTCCACATGGAAACCGGCGTCTACGCGCTCCGTATCCAGGGCCGCATCCACGGCTACGGGGTGGAGCTCTACCTGAGGGCCGACCGCGTGTGCGAGAAGCGCACGATCGCCGTCTACACCGCGCAGGGAGAGCAGCGCGAGATCACCGAGTGGGTCATCCCGCCCGCGCTGCTCGCCGCCGCCCAGCAGGACGGAGGCGTGTCATGAACTTCGTCTTCACCCCAGCCACTAAGGAAGAGGCCAAGGCCCGCGTCGCCCTCACGGGGCCGTCGGGGTCCGGCAAGACCTACACCGCGCTCGCCCTGGCCACCACGCTCGGCAGCAAGGTCGCCGTCATCGACACCGAGCGCGGCAGCGCCTCGAAGTACTCCGACTTGTTCTCCTTCTCCCGGCTCAACCTCCAGAGCTTCGAGCCCACCACGCTGGTCCAGGCCCTCGCCGCCGCCGGCGCGCAGGGCCACGACGTGGTCGTGGTGGACTCGCTGTCCCACTTCTGGTCGGGCACCGGCGGCATGCTGGAGCAGGTCGACGCCGCCTCCCGGCGCGGCTACAACGGCAACTCCTTCGGCGGCTGGAAGGAAGCCCGCCCGATGGAGCGGGCGATGATCGACGCCCTGGTCTCCTACCCGGGCCACGTCATCGTCACCATGCGGTCCAAGACCGACTACGTGATCGAGGAAGACCACCGCGGCAAGAAAGTGCCGCGCAAGGTCGGCCTGAAGCCCGAGCAGCGCGAGGGCATCGAGTACGAGTTCGACATCGTCGGCGACCTCGACCACGAGAACACGCTGATCGTCACCAAGTCGCGGGCGCCGAAGATCTCCGGCCGGGTCATCCCCAAGCCGGGCGCGGACCTGGCCCAGGAGATCCTCGACTGGCTCAGCGACGGCACGCCCGCCCCCGACGCCAAGCACTACCGCGACATGGCCGTGGACCCCTACGCCACCCGCGAGGACCTGGCCGCGCTCGCGGGCGAGGTGAAGGAGCGTGGCCTGCTCGGCGCGGCGGTCATCGACGAGCACGGCGACGCGACCAGCCTCGGCGACCTGATCCGCCGCCGGTGGAAGGAAGCCAAGCCGGCCACCGACGCTAAGTCGGCCACCGGCGCCGCGCCCGCGAGCGGCGGTGAGGCGCGATGACGGTCCGCTACTACCGGCTGCGCACGCCCGGCAAGGTCGCCGTCTCCGCCCGGACCGGCAAGCCGCTGGAGGACCAGTGACCACCCGGGGCCGCTACAGCGGCCAGCCCACGCCCCCGGTCCCGCCGGCCGGTGTCGTCCGCGTCCGCGTCGTCGGCGCCCCCGACGACGTGACCGCCTACATCGCCCGCGCCGCGTTCGCCGGCGTCGTGGTCAGCCAGTCCAAGGCGTTCCCGCGCCGCGACGAGCCGGGCCAGGTGGCCATCCACCTGAAGGTGCGGGTCAGCGGCGATGCATGAGCCGTACCAGTTGCCGCCCGGCACGCCCGACCTGCTCACCGTCGGCGAGGTCGCGCGGATCTTCCGTGTGAGCCCCAAGACGGTCTCCCACTGGGCCAAGACCGGCCGCCTGCGCTGCCTGCGCACCCTCGGCGGGCACGCGCGGTTCCCGCGCGAGGTGGTCGAGACATTCCTCGCCCGCACCGACCCGGCTTCGGCCAGGAGGACCTGATGAGCGACCAGTACACCGACCGGATGGTGGGGGACGAGGCCCTCGCCGAGGAGCTGGAGCAGGAGCTCCTGGGCGACCTCGACGACCGGGGCGGCTGCGAGGACTGCTTCTGCTGCCCCTTCGGCGGGTGCGGCGGCCCGAACTCGCAGTGCCCGACCGACAGCATCGGCGACTCCAGCTGCCCCTGCACCTGTCCCTGACCTGGAGGACCAAGTGATCATCGAAGACGAGAACGGCCAGATCTGGACCCGCGAGGACTTCGAGGAGCCCCTCGAAGGCGAGCCCGAGCCCGAGGAGCCGATCGACCTGGAGGAGATCGAGACCGCCTGGCACACCACCGTGACCGACCCCAGCACGGACGGCGCGGCGTTCCGCACGGCCCTCATCCTGAACGCCGTACCCCAGCTGATCATCGAGCTGCGCCAGGCCCGCGCCGAGCTGGAGCGGCTACGCGCCGGCGAGCGGTGGGAGTACACGATCACCCGCGACGGCGCCGTACCGGGGCCGGACGCCCCGCCCATGCGGGTCGACACCGGCAGGCAGCTCGCCGACGGGGAGCAGTTGTGGGGCCGCACCGTCTACGCCACCCCGTGGCAGCCGATCTCCACCGAGCCGCCCTTCTGACCGCCGCCCACGGGCGGACCTATCGGGGGACCGCCCGTGGGCCTGACCAGTCCCACCAGCACCATGCACCACTCAGGAGCACTCATGATCCACCCTAAACCGGGCCAGACCCTCCCCAAGCCTCTCGCCGACCTCCAAGAGACCTACAAGGACACCTGGTCCATCTGGGTCAGCACCGCCAGCCACGGCGACAGGCCCCGCTGCTACGCCAGCCGCCTGGTGCGCGACCTGTCCAACGCCGAACGCCGAGCCGGGCTGGACATGACGGTAGGCGCCGACACGGCTGACGAGCTGGCCGTCGCGCTGATCACACAGACCGAGATCGAGCGGCGCCTCGCGGGAGGGACCGCGTGACCAAGCGTCCGTACATCAACCGGCGCCGCGAGCTCCTCCTGGAGATCCAGAACGAGCTGCTTCGCGAGCGTTACCTGATCGAGGCCGGCCGACGCGATGAGCTGGACGTCTACGACCGGTTGACCGACCTGGTGCTGGTGCGCGACATGGACTGGGTCCGCGGTGTACTCGCTCGCGAGATCCGCCGCCGGGTACGGCAGTGCGAGGACGAGAGGCCCGAGCGGGACCGGCGGATGGTGCGAGTGGCGGGTCTGCGGGAGCGGGGTCTGTCCATTCGGCAGATCGCCGAGTACCTGGGGGTGTCGGTCGGCACCGTTCACGGCGATCTCACCCGTTGGGGCGAGGTGGGCGCGAAGGTCACCGAACTGCCGTTCAAGAGCGGCGTTCAAACCGCCGGTGAGACCCCCACCCCGACCTCGGACCCCGACACCGAGATGAACGCCGAACCTGAACGGCCGTTGGCGGCCGTCGCACCCCTACGGAGACACCATTGAAAACTCCCCTCTGGCTCAAGGAGGAGATCGCCGCCTTCGGCGCGCGGATCCTCAACGAGGAGATCACCGAAGAGCAGGCCGTCCAGCAGATCCGGCTCCAGTCCGCCCGCGACTACCCCGATCACGTCTATGCCGTCTACGACGAGTACATCGGCAAAGCGCTTCGCGCCTGGATGACCAAGCGGGCCGCCGCCGACATGGCCGGCCTCGACTCCGCCCAGCTCGTGCTGCTGCCCGGTCTGCCGCTCGTTCTGGAGATCTCGCCCGGCCGGTTCGCCGCCCAGGCCGTGATGACCAAAAGGGACTGGGAGGCCGCCCGCCGCCAGGCGCGCACCAAGGCCGACAACGCCACCGGCTACGCCGACCGGATCGACGCCGCCTACGACCTGGTCGTGCCGCTGCTCACCACCGACGACATGACCACCGCCGACGTGCTGCCGGAGCTGACCGGCCAGCTGCACCTGGAGAGAACGGCATGAGCCACCCCTACACCTCGGAGATGACGCCGGCGCCGCTGACCGAGGACGCCGCTCAGATCATGCGTGGCCTGCTGGAGCAGGCGGTGAAGGAGCGGCAGGCCGTGGCCGACCGGCGTGCCAGCTACCAAGGCCAGCGTGACGCCCTCCGCCAGGAGTACGAGCGCAGGGACGCCGCCCTCGCGGCCGAGATCGACGCCCAGGACACGCTCGGCGCCGAGCTGGACGCGACCATCACCCGGTATCGGCAGCGGCTCGGCCACACCGAGACCGCCCGCCCCGAGCCGTACATGCCGCAGACCGGCATGTGGGCGCCGCCGCCCCCGCAACACCCCAACAACGACCCGCCCGCCGGCTACTGCGTGTGGTGCGGCAACCCCGTCTGGCGCGAGGAGAAGGGCCTGACCCACGCCTGGGGACCCACCTGCAACCCCGACAGCCCCGACAGCAGCACCGCCGACATCGGCAACCGCGACGAGGAGGCGGGGCCGTGAGCGGCCTGCGCCGCTGGTGGACCCGGCTCCGCCGCCGCGGCCACCACCGCGGGCGTCACCGCCACCACCCCGGCCGGGCCGTACACACCAGCCGCTGGGACACCCACATGCCCGGCACCGTCTCCTGGAGCTGACCATGACCGATCAGACCATGGCCCTCCTCCTGATCAACGGCGCCGTCCTGGGCGTGCTGGCCGCGGCCGGGGCCGGCGTGCTGATCCGCCGCCGCACCGCCCGGCGCGGGGCACGCCACCGCCACCCGTCGGGACGCCGCCTGGCCGAGGGCCTGGACTACCCCGTCTTCATGCCCGGCTGGCACCCCGAAACCTGGCCGCAGCAGGAGGACTGGACCGACGTGCACCTGGCCGAGCTGCACGACCAGCTGTGGCCCGGCGAGGAGTGGACGTTCGTGCTGGACTGCCCGCACCCGCTGCTGCCCGGCTACGCCACGCACGCCGAACTCCAGGCGCCAGAACCGGGCCACGAGCCCTACCCACGCGACGGCGAGCCGTATGAATGCGCCTGCGGCCGGCTCCACATCCGCCGGCCCGGCCGCCGAACTCGGCGCGCTCGGCGCCGCGCGAGCCGTACCGGGGGCAGCCATGGCTGACACCGCCACCGTCGCCGCCATGGTCGAACAGCTCTACATCGAGCGCCACCGCCGCCGCCTGCGCCTCCGCGAAGTAGCCGACCGGATGGGGGTCTCCGGGGCCGCCCTGTCGGCCTGGGAACGCCACGTCAGCGCACCCCGGGCACAGCACCTGATCGCCTGGGCCCACGCCCTGGACCGGCAGCTCATCCTGCGCACCCACTACGGGCCCATGGCCGTCACCTCGCTGCCAGACCTCACCGCCCTCCTGGTCAGCGAGCGGAAGGCCCAAGGCCTGTTGCAGCGGGAGGTCGCCGCGGCGTCCGGCCTCAGGCAGTCCCAGATCTGCGAGTGGGAGAGCGGGAACAGGCCGCCGACGGCGCCGTCGCTGATCCGCTGGCTGGCCGCCTTCAACTGGCATCTGGACCTGCCCGCCCGCGACCCGTAACAGGCTGCCCGCCGGCGTGCATTGAGGGTGCCGCGCCGTGCGGGCCAGGGGTGCTGGCCGGAGTTCGGGACTCAGCGGCCAGCACCCCTCTCGACCCCGCTCCACCATCCATCCGCTCCCAGGAGGAAACATGACCATCTACCAGCGACGAGGCCGCCGACGCGGCCGGCGACACGCCGCCGGCCGCGTTCCCCCAGGCGCTCGCCAGCGCCCGGCTGGCCGGGGAGCGCTGATGGACACCCCCTCCCGCGAGGGCCTGCATCGGCGGCTGGCCGCCGAGCTCCGCAACCGCACCGTCATCCGGTTCACCGTGCCCGATACCGACCGCGGCCCAACGCACCACCGCGACGGCGACGCCTGGCTGATCCGGCTCTCGCCTGCCGAGGCACACACCGCCACCAGCGTGATCATCGAGACGCTGGAAAAGCTGGGCGTGATCCCCACCCGGGCGATCCCGTTCACGGCACTGCGCGACCAGGTCGCCGCGGCCCTCGACCAGGCCGGCCACCGGCCCGCCGGGGAGGACGACTTCGGCTACCGGATGCACCGCCCCGTCGACTCCGGCGACCACCTCCTGGTGGTGTGCGAGGTGGGCGGGATGTGGCAGGCCATGCCCGGCCAGGCCGTACGGTCCGCGATCGCCCAGCACCTCGGCCACTACGCCGCCACGTTGACCGCGGCCGGGTACGGCGTCGCCGCCTGGGAGCGCGACGGCCAGCCCGCCGCCCTGATCGTGGCCGCCACCCAGGAGTCAGCTGACGCCCAGGCCCCCGCCGTCCGGCAGGCGCTCACCGAGCTCAACCCCGCGAAGGAGCCGTGATGGCCACTCCGCAGATCGACGGCGCGGCACACACGCGCCGTCGCCCCCACAAGGCCAAGGTGTCCCCGTGGGGGCTCTCGCACCGCGACGAGGAGCGGGAGAAGGTCCTCACCTACATCCCCACCGACGAGGCATACAAGCGGGCCGCCCGGCGTGCGCGGGTCAAGGCGGCCCTGACGTGCCTGCTTCGGGATGAGGCGCCTGACGATCTGCTGGACATGCTCGGCATCCCCGAGGAGGAGTGCGAGCTCGCCAGGGACGTGCTGGACCGTGTCGCCCCGGGAAAGGCCGGCGAGCGTGGCAAGCGGTGCCCGCGCTGCCGGCATGTCCGCCTGAGGCGGGACTACTACCGCAACGACGCCAATCTGGATGGGCTCGCGGTCTGGTGTAAGCCGTGCTTCGCCGAGATCCGAGAGGCGGGTGTCGGCTGATGAACACCCTCATCCTCATCGCCGGCCTGGTCGCCCTGGTCGCCTTGGAGGGCCTGTGGTGGTGGGCGCACGGCCGCCACCAGCAGGCCGTCATCCGGCGGCTGCGCTGGCAGCTGGGCACCGCCGCGCTGGCGCTGGAGAACGCCTGCGCCGACCGGGATGAGGCGTGCAAGCAGCTGGGCAAGGTAGAGGCGGAGAACGCCGCCCTGCGGGCCCGGAACGAGATGCTGACCGGCCTGATCGGAGACCGGCCATGATCCCCCGCACGGTCGGCCAGCGGGTCCTCGACTCCGGCCCGCGCGGCCCCCGCTACGGGCGCATCGTCGGCCTCGGCCAGATGCGCGGGGAGGACGTCGTCTACATCGCCTGGGAGCAGCGCAAGCCCGGCTATGAGGACATGGCGTGGCTGGACACGCTCCGCGCGGCCGACGTCATCCCGGTCGGTGCGCCATGACCCGCCCGACGCCGCCGTACTGCTGCGCCCTCGCGGTGTGGGAGGGCGACACCCGCCACCCCCAGACGTGCCCCGAGGCGCGGCCCGAAGCCCGTCATGGGAGGTGCCCGTTGACCCCTCTGGAGCTGTACGCCGCCGTCGACGCCCGCCGCCGCCAGCTCGGCCTGCTCTGGTGGGAGGTCGAGGTCCAGGCCGACATCAGCAACACGCAGCGGGAGCGGCTGCGGGCCGGCCGTCCCAGCGCCGTCACGCGCCGGCGGGGGGAGGAGTGGCTGCGAAGACAGGCCCCGCCGGGTGGGAGCGACTAGGCGGCGGAGCGGGAGGGACGTGCGCGACCTGGAATGCGGAGGAGCCCCTACGGGTGGTGGGGGCTCCTCGTCACGCCTGCTCGCCTGCTCGGCTTTCGTACTCGCGTTGGAAGCGGCGCACCTGTTCGCGAGTCAGCTTCAGCTCCTTGGCGATCGCGTCCTGCGACACGTTCTGCCGGCGGGCATCGGCGATCGCGCGGCCGAGGTTGAGGCGAGCACGCTCGACCAGTGCGCGGGCCTCTTCCTGGGCCTGTTCGTACGCCTTACGCGCTGCGACGACTTCGCCCATCGGGTCGGACATCCCTTCATGGTCTCACGGGTTGGCCTACCACCATGATGGCACACGCGCAACTTGGCATGTAGGCCAATGCCACACATGGCGTTGGCATATGATGGATCTCGCAGCTCCACTCAAGCGACAGGAGGGACCGATGGGACACCGAAGACAGAGCCAGCTCCGCGAGTAGACCAATCCCTTCAAGCGCTTGGAGCAGTAAGTGGCACGCAGCCATGCCCGGCTTTTCGCATGCATCTGGACGGACGCTGACTTCCTCGCGCTCCCTCCCAGGCCGCAGAGGATGTTCATGTTCCTCATCTCGCAGCAGGACCTTCAGCACTGCGGCGTCATCGCGTTGCGCGAGCGCCGCTGGTCCAAAGGTGCCGCCGGCCTGACCGTCGACCAGGTCCGTGCCGACCTGGAGGTGCTGGCCGAGCGGCGATTCGTCGTCATCGACGACGACACCGAGGAGTTGCTGGTGCGGTCCTTGATCCGCCGGGACAAGGTGTATGCCCAGCCCAACGTCTTCAAGGCGGCTGCCGAGCAGATCCGCGCCGTGTCCTCGCCGGGCATCAAGGCGGTGCTGGTAGAGGAGCTGCGTCGTCTCCCGGCTGGGGAGCTGAAGGGTGATCTGCGCAGGGTCTATGAAGACCTTCTTTCCGATCTTGCCGAGTTCGCGGGAAGGGACAGCTTTACCCCTTCGGCTACCCCTTCCGGAAGGGGTTCGCCAACCCCTTCGACACCCCCTTTCGACCCCCTTCCGGAGACCGTCGGGCAGAACCCCGATCCGGCCACGCAACCCCATCACCAGCAACCTGGGACCCCAGACCAGGAGCAGCGAGGCACGAGCGGCGTTTCCGCAGGTGATAAGGGTTCCCGAACCCCTTCGCCAACCCCTTCCGACCAGCATCCGAGCGAGCCCAGGGGAAAGGGGAGTAGTTACGGTGAGCAAGTAGTGGTTCCCCTTTCCCCGGAACCCCTTGCCGTTCCGCCCCCGGCGGGCGCGGCTCCGCCGCCGCGCGACGCGCCCCCCGCCGGCGAGATCACCGCCCAGACCCTCATCGGCGAGTGGATCGACCACGTCCCGAAAAAGCCCCCCGGCGACGTCATCGCCCAGGTCGGCAAGCACCTGAAAGCCATGCTCGACGAAGGCATCGACCCCGCCGACCTCCGCCGCGGCCTGGCCGCCTGGGCGGCCAAGGGTCTGCACCCCTCCACGCTGTCCAGCGTCGTCAACGAGGTCATGAACGCCGTGCCGAGCCGAGACCGGCACGGACCAGGCCCCACCCGGTCCACCACCGACCAACGCGTCGCCGAAGCCCTCGACGTCGCCAACCGCCTCGCCCAACGCGAAGCCCAACACGCCCAAGGAGCCATCCCATGACGCCACCGGAAGCGGCCGTCCTGCTCGGCGTGTGCGCCGCCTACGACCGGCGCACCGTCGGCGAGGCCGACGCCATCGCCTGGGCCCAAGCCCTCGACGACATCACCCTCGACGAGGCCCGCGCCGCGGTGATCCAGCACTACCGCGAGAGCCGCGACTGGATCATGCCCGCCGATGTGCGGACCCTCGTCCGCCGCGCCCGCGAGCTGCGCCTGGCCGCCCGGCCCATCCCCGAGCCCGCGCCCGAACTGGCCGCTGACCCCCGCGCCTATCAGCAGGCGCTACGCGCCGCGATCAAGGACATCGCCGACGGGCACGCCGTCGGCCAGGCCCTCGCCATCGGCCGTGGCGCGGCCCCCAGCAGCGTCTACGACCAGGCCCGTGGCCCCTACCGAGCCCCCCACCGGCAAGCCGCGATGCGCGTTCCCTGCCCCTGGGACACCTGCCGCGCCATGCCCTACGAAGGCTGCCGCACCGCCTCCGGCCGCCTCCTCGACCAGCCCCACGAAGGTCGTCTCGTCGCCGCCGGCCTCGCCGACTGGGTCGAGATCAACGGCGTCCCCCGCGCCGTACTACGCGGCACCGAAGATCCCGAGGCGGTGACATGACCATGAACGCCTGCCCGCACGGCCTGGCCAACCCCGGCATGTGCCCCGACTGCCGCCGCCAGGCCCGACAGCAGCCCCACCCCGGCGCGCCCGTCCACCGCGCCACCGACGTCCTGATCGCCCTCGCCCTCGCCGTACGCCCCGACTGGCCCGAACCCGACGTCAGGGCCGCCCTCGCCGCCGCCCACACGGTCGGCATGACCTGGGAACAGGCCCTCGTCGGCCTGGTGCGGCTCATGGTCGACGGGCACGCCACGCCGCGTGAGCTGATCCCCCCGCACCACCGCATAGCCCGCCACGTCGACCCCGAGGCGGTACGGGCCTCCGCCTCCCGCGGCGTCGAGCTCGCCCGCCATCTCCTCGAGGAACGCGACCCGCCATGACCCAGCCACCACTCTGGCCCGAACCAGACCAGCGGCCCGCCTCGGTCATGGTGTACGGCGCGCTGTGGGGCCGCCATCGCGCGCCGCAACCCCGGGCTGGACGGCGGGCTGCTCACCGTATGGACCTGGGCCAGCACCATCACCGGGGCCTTCCTGCTGGGCCTGGCATGGCCGGCGCTTTTGCTGGTCCGGCTGCTGCTCGGGAGGTGGCGAACACCGCCATGATCCACCTTCGGCACCGCTGGGCCACGGTCGAACAGATCGGCCTGGTGATCACCCAGCAGTGCACCACCTGCCGCAAGACCCGAATCCGAATCCAAAGGAGATCCCGTGTCTGATGACCTGCGCGTCACCGACCTGCACCGGCTGACCCTCTGCACAGACGGAGGCACCACCGGCCCCGGGTCCACCAGCGTCACCTACGTGAGTCACGACACCGCCGAATGGGCCCTCACCGAGGCACTCCGGCGTGACCGTGGGCCCGGCGACCACGAGCTGGTGACGGTCCACCACGACGGAGGCCACCACGGCAACGGCGCCGCGGTCACCGCCTACCTCACACGCGCGGACCGCGAGCAGCTGGCCGCCGAGATCGCCGCGCAGAGGGTCGCATGATCCCCACCCTCATCCACGCCCCCGGCCAACGGTGGGCGATCGCCCACCGCCTCCACCTCGGAGCGCTCCACACCGACCCCGACACCGGCACCACCCACGAGCAGACCCTCTGCGGCCAGCCGGTCGGCGACGGCTGGCAGGTCCTCCCGGCTGAGATCACCACGCCGGTCTGCCGCGTCTGCGACACCCTCGCGGCTGGGAAGGCCCCAGGAGCCCCCCAGGAGCCCCCACGGGCCACGCAAGCCCCCAACCCAACCCCAGACCCACCCCCACCCCCACCCCCACACGAGCCTCACAGACCACCACAGCCCCGCGTACGCGTCCGCGAAACCGCCCGCGGCGTCGGGTTCGGCATCACCGTCTGGCAACTCCTGGGCGAACTCCTCGGGGGCCGCCGTGGCTGACCTTCGCCCGCCCGTCCCCGCCCGCATGGCCCACCTGCCGCGCGACAAGCACGGCCGTCCCGTGCCGTGGTTCGTCGCCTGGATCGACGGCCAGCCCGACTTCCGCGTCATCGGCCCTGGGAAGATCGCCGACGCGGTCCGGTGCGGCCTGTGCTGGCTGTGCGGGGGCACGCTCGGCTCGTGGAAGGCGTTCGTCATCGGCCCGATGTGCGCCATCAACCGCGTCTCGGCCGAGCCGCCCTCGCACCGCGACTGCGCCGTCTACGCCGCCCAGGCGTGCCCGTTCCTCACCACCCCAGCCATGACGCGCCGCGACCGGCACCTGCCCGCCGAGACCGGCGACCCGGCCGGGACGATGATTCGCCGCAACCCCGGCGTCACCCTCATCTGGATCACCCGCTCCTACAAGCCCTTCCGCGCCCAGGGCGGGATCCTCTTCCAGGTCGGCCAGCCTGTAGAAACCCTCTGGTACGCCGAGGGTCGGCCAGCCACCCGCGCCGAAGTCCTCGCCTCCATCGAATCCGGCCTCCCGATCCTCCACGCTCAGGCCGAAGCCGAAGGACCCGACGCCGTCCGCGAGCTGGAGCAGATGACCGACCAGGCCCGAGCGCTGATCCCGGCAGGCAGCCCGTGAGCGTCCGCTACGTCGCCCCGGCCCGCCGCCTCTACACCGTGGAGCACATCGCCGACGGCGACACCACCCTGTGCGGCCTCGACCTCACCAACCCCGCCGAACTCTGGCAGACCATCCCACCCGACCAGGCCCAACGCCTCTGCCCCGACTGCACCGGCCACGACCAACAGGAGACCCTCCTTTGACCACATGGATCATCCTCGCCCTCTACGCCACCGGCTGGGTCATCACCGCCCGCAAAGCCGCCCACCTCCTCCTCAACGACACACCCCACGACCAACCCGACCTCGGCGACCAGATCGCCGCCCGCATGCTCGGCTTCCTCGTCGGCGGCATGTGGCCCGTCATCCTCCTCGGCGCGCTCGTCAACGGCCGCCTCCCCAAGACGGACAAGCAACTCCGCGCCGAACACGCCGCCCAGGCCCAGCGCATCGCCGAACTCGAACATGAACTCGGCATCGAGAAAGGCCCCCACCATGCCTGACATCCCAGCGAAAGCCATCGAAGCCGCCTGGGAGCGGGTCAAAGCGCACCCCGTGTTGTGGCAGTACATCAGCGAATACGACGTAGGGAAGATCGTCGAGGCTGCCTACCCCCTTCTTGCCGCCCACATACGGAGAGAGACCGCCCAGCAGATCGCTGAAGCGATCGACACGGCAGGCGAGAAGGCCAAGGCGTACCACTACAAGGCCGCCATGGACCGCGCCGCCAAGCTCGCCCGCCAGATCGGAGAAGCCCCATGACACCTGACATGCCGTTCCGCTTCACCTGGCCCGAACCCCGCGAAGGCGAAGGACCACCCCAGATCATCGAACCACTCACCGACGCCCAAGCCCGCGAACTCGAAGAAGCCTGGAAGCGGCGGCACCTCACCGCCCACAAGATGATCGTCCACGTCCCGATCCCCGCCGACGACGCCATGGACCTCGGCCTCATCCCCGACACCCGCACCCCCACCCCAACCCCCTGGCGCCAGCGGCTCCGCCGGCGCATCCACGCGGCCATCCACCACGCCCGGCACCGCCTCGGCGCGTGGATCGCCGGCATAGACCCGCAGGAGTGGCAATGAGCAGCATCCACCGGTACGGCCCCCTCACCGTGACCATCGACATCCCCCCGGTCCCCGAAGGCGCCTGCGGCTGCTGCTTCCGCATCGTCCGAGACGGCCACCGCAGGATCAGCCCGGCCCGGTACGCGTGGACCACACCCACCGGCCACGTCGAACACGACCCCGCCCTCGCACCGCTCCGCATCGTCGACCTCGAAAAAGGTGATCACCACCATGGCCAAACCCAGCCCTGAACAGGTCATCGCCAGCAGACTCGGCGGAATCAACGACCCCGCCGCACGTGGCCGCCTCCGTGCCGCCCTACCCGAGAAGAGGACCGATGTCGGTTGAGGTGACGATCGTGTGCGACCACTGCTCGGCGCTCATGGCTGCGGGCAAGACGGCGGAGGAGGCTCGCCGCTCCATCCCGGCCGACCTTCCGGCGAGGCTGGCACGTCCGGGTGGCAAGGACTACTGCGACGACGAGTGTGAAAGGCAGGCCGGCCGTGGCTGACGACCTCCGCCAGCGGTACGCCGAAGCGCTTCTGGACGCACGCTGGCACCCGCGAAGAGACGAAGACCGAGACCGCGTCCTGGACGCCCTCGTCGCCGTACGAGACGAAGAACTGGAACGGCTCCGAGCCGAGAACACCCAGCTACGCGCAGACATCCAGGCCATCATCGAACGCAACCTCGCCTGGAGAGACGCCGAAAGCCACGGAAGCCGCTGGTGGAGCGCCTACAACCATGCAGCATGCGAACTGCGGGCAGCCCTCCGCGAGGGCATAAACCCCGAGGAGAGGGAATGATCAGGGAAGCCGCTCCCACACCGAACCCAGGGAGCAGCCATGCGCATCATCACCCTGATCCTCCTCATCGCCGGCCTCGTCTGCTTCGGCCTGGCCACCCTCGGCGTAGGCGGACGCATCAACCTCGTCGCCGCAGGCCTCGCCTGCTGGATCACCACCGACCTCATCGAGGTCATCCCATGACCCGGTCACTTGACGTAAGGAGCTCTTGACAATGGGCACCTCACCACAACGCAAAGAGGAAACCCAGCGGCAAAAAGCCGAGGTCATGCGCCTCCGACGCCAAGGCCAGACCTTCGAGGAGATCGGCGAACAGCTCGGCGTCACCCGGCAGCGGGCCCATCAGATCTACTGGCAGACCCTGCGCGAGATCCCCGCCCAGCAGGTCGCCGAGTACCGGGCCGAGCAGGCCGAGCGGCTGGATGAGCTGCTGCGCAAGGCGCATGAGGTGCTCCAGCGGCGGCACATCACCGTCTCCAACGGCCAGGTCGTGCGGCTCGACGGGCAACCGGTCGAGGACGACGGGCCGACGCTGATGGCGATCAAGACGATCCTGGCCATCGAGGAGCGGCGGGCGAAACTGTTCGGCCTGGACACGCCGGTCAAGCAGCAGGTCGAGGTGGACGGCGGCGTCCGGTACGAGATCGTCGGCGTGGACCTGAGCCAGCTTCAATGACCGGCGCCGTCATCCGGTATGAGCCGCGCGGCGCGGCCAAGCAACTCCTGGAGTGCAGAGCCTCCGAGGTCCTGATCGCAGGTCCCGCCGGAACCGGTAAGAGCCTGGCGATGCTGTTCAAGCTGCACCTGAGCTGCCTGGCCGTACCCGGCCTACGTGCCCTGCTCGTGCGCCAGACCCACGCCTCCCTCACCGGCACCACCCTGGTCACCTTCGAACGGGCCGTCGCCGCCCAGGCGCTCGCCGCCGGCCTCGTGCGGTGGTTCGGCGGGTCGGCCCGCCAGCCCGCCGCCTACCGCTACGCCAACGGCTCCACGATCCTCGTCGGCGGGCTCGACCGGCCGGAAAAATTCCTCAGCTCCGAGTTCGACCGGATCTCCATCGACGAAGCCACCGAGATCAGCGAGACCGCGCTGGAGACTCTGATCTCCCGTCTGCGGGGTACGGCCCCGACCTACAAGCAGATCGTCGCGGCCTGTAATCCGGCCCATCCGACGCATTTCCTCAAGCAGCGCGCCGACCGGGGCGCGATGGTCATGCTCTACTCGCGGCACGCCGACAACCCCGCCTACGTCAACGCCGACGGCACGCTGACCGACGCTGGCCGGGACTACATGGCCAAGCTCGACGCGCTCACCGGCGTGCGGCGGCTCCGCCTCCGGGACGGCATCTGGGCCGCCGCCGAGGGCGTGATCTACGAGAACTTCACGCCGGATGTGCACATCGTCGACCCGTTCCCGGTGCCGGAGGACTGGAGCCGCTGGTGGTCGGTCGACTTCGGGTTCACCAACCCTTTCTGTTGGCAGGACTACCGTGAGGACCCGGACGGCCGGCTGTACCTCGTGCGGGAGATCTACCGCACGCGCAGGCTGGTGGAGGACCACGCCAAGGACATCCTGCGCCTGGTGGCCCCGGGCGGCCGGTGGCTGGAGCCGCGCCCTCGCGCCGTCGTCTGCGACCACGACGCCGAGGACCGGGCGACCCTGGAGCGGCATCTCGGCATCTCCACCACCGCGGCGAAGAAGACCGTGAGCGACGGCATCCAGGCGGTCCAGTCCCGGCTGAAGGTGCAGCCGGACGGGCGGCCCCGCCTGTTCATCGTGCGCGGCGCGCTGGCCGAGCGGGACGCCGATCTCGTGGAGGCGAAGCTGCCGACGTGCACGGAGGAGGAGTTTCCCGGCTACGTGTGGGCGATCAAGCCGGGAGGGGCGTTGAAGGAAGAGCCGCTGAAGGAGAACGATCACGGGATGGACGCGCTGCGGTACGCGGTCGCGCATCGGGATCTGGGTTCCCGGCCGCGGATCCGTACCCTCGGCCGGTGAGTGCCGTCCATCGAGCCGGACACGCCTACCGGCTGGTAAGTTGCGGGAATACCCTCATCCCACAAGCTGACCCGGGGCGGCTCCGCCGTACGGCGCGGCCACACCCCCGACCACGCCAGACGACAAATCTTCCCGCCTGACGGCCCATCTACCGGAAATCTTCCCGCCAGGCGTACCATCAGCGGTATGGCAACGCTCTGGCCACACCGGACCCGTCCGTGACCGCCGTCTTCGACGCGTTCCGGGCCGAGCGCGCCACCACCAGCCGACCCCGCCCCCCGCGCACCCCCTACACCGTCCGCGCCGCCCGCTGGCTCGCCCGCCGCCTCCCCCGCTGGCACACCATCCGCACCCTCACCCTCTCAACCGCCGGATTCGGCCTGCTCACCGCCGCCGCCTGGACCCTCCACATCGCCGCCGGCCTCGCCGCCGCCGGCATCAGCCTCCTCGTACTGGAGGCGCTGTCCGGCGGTGACCGCCGATGAGGAGCCCCCTCGGCACCCTCGTCCGTAGCGTGCGGAACAAGTCGCCTGTGCCGTACACCTCGCGGTTCGGCAGGCTCGGCCAGGCCGTGGCGATGCGGTCCGACCGCGAGGCGCAGATGGCCGCCATGGGCAGCGTGGGGACGCTGTTCGCGATCGTCCACCGCCTGTCGAACGCCACCAGCCAGATCGGCTGGCACCTGTGGCGCAAGGCCCCCTCCGGCAAGTCCGAGGACCGGACCCAGGTCACCAGCCACCTGGCCCTGGACATCTGGCGCAAGCCGAACCCCTTCATGCCGTGCGCCGAGTTCGTCGAGACATTTCAGCAGCACAGAGACTTGGTCGGCGAGGCCTGGTGGGTCGTCGCTCGTAACCCCCGCGTGCGGTCCATCCCGCTGGAGCTGTGGCCGGTCCGCCCCGACCGCATGCACCCGGTACCCCACCCCACCGAGTTCCTGGCCGGCTACATCTACATCTCGCCGGACGGCGAGAAAGTCCCGCTCAAGCTGGATGAGGTCATCCAGCTGCGGATGCCGAACCCGCTGGACATCTACCGCGGCATGGGGCCGGTGCAGGCGATCCTGGCCGACCTCGACGCGACGAAGTATTCGGCGGAGTGGAACCGCAACTTCTTCCTCAACAGCGCGCTGCCCTCGGGGATCATCGAGGCGCCCGGCAACCTCACCGACACCGACTTCGACCAGCTCAGGGATCGGTGGGAAGAGCAACACCGCGGCGTCGCCGCTGCCCACCGCGTCGCCATCCTGGAGGGCGGCCTGGTCTGGAAGGACCGCCGCTACAGCCAGCGGGACATGCAGTTCACCGAGCTGCGCGAGATCAGCCGCGAGGTGATCCGCGAGGCGTTCGGCTTCCCCAAGCCGATGCTCGGCACCGTCGACGACGCCAACCGCGCGAACATGGAAGCCGCCGAGGTCATGTTCGCCCGCTGGCTGATCAAGCCCCGCCTGGAGGCGATCAGGCAGGCGCTCAACCACGAGTTCCTCCCCCTCTTCGGACCCACCGCCGAGGACCTCGAATTCGACTACGACGACCCGGTCCCCGAGGACCAGGAGGCGGCCACCGCCGCGCTGACGAGCAAGGCGACAGCGGCCAAGCTGTACGTCGACGCCGGCTACGACGGCGAGTCGGTCAAGGAGGCGCTGGAGCTGCCCGACGCGCTCGTGTGGCAGGAGCCGGCGAAGCCTGCGCCCGCCCCCGCGCCCGCGACGTCGCCGGAGGACCTGCTCGCCCGCCTCCGCAACGCCGCCGAGCCAGAGCCGGAGGAGCGGGAAGACTGGGAAGACCGCCTCGAAGATCTACTGCGGGAGTGGGAGCAGGTGTCCGCCGACCAGCGGGCCGAACTCGCCCAGCAGATCCAAGCCCTGGTGGATGCGGGCAACATGGCGGGGTTGTCCGGACTGGCGGCCTCCAGCAGCAGGGGAGCGGAACTGCTGGAGGCCGCCATGGCCGCCCAAGCGACGGCGGCCGGCGACCGGATGGTGCAGGCTGCGGAGGAGCAGGGCGTCACCATCAGCCCGCTCGTGGTGGCCGGCGCTCTCGCCGCCGGGCTCGCGGCCACGGCCGCGGTGGTGGCCGCCAGCCTCGCGGCCGGGCTGGCGATCGCCGCCGCTCGTGAAGCCCTGCGGCACTGGCGGCCGGGCGCGGACGGCCGTACCGTCGCCCAGCGCGTGCGCGATCACCTCGAAAGCCTGTCCGATGCGACGCTGCGGACCGAGCTCGGTGGCGCCATCTGGACAGCGGAGAACGAGGGCAAGATCGCCACACTCGAAGCCGCCGAGGCAGAAGACAAGGGCGCGACCTGGTACGAGGCCGTAGAGATCCGCGACCGCAACCGATGCGTGCAATGTGCCGACATCGACGGCGAGCGGTTCGACTCCCTCGAAGAAGTCCGCGAGAGCTACCCGCACGGCGGCTACTTCGGGTGCCTGGGCACCATCCGCTGCCGGGGCACCATACTTCCGCATTGGGGTGGATCATGACGAAGCCGTGGATTCCCCTGCCCACCGACCTGGCCGCCCCGGGGTTCAAGGCCCAGGTGCGTGAGCCGCGGCAGTGGTTCGAGTTCCGCAACACCGGGAGCGATGAGGCCGAGATCCTTCTGTTCGACGAGGTCGGCGGCTGGTTCGGGATCTACGCGGATGAGTTCGTGGAGCAGCTCAACCAGGTCACCGCCTCCAAGATCACGCTCCGCGTCAACTCCCCCGGGGGCGCGGTCTTCCAGGGGTTGGCCATAGCCAACGCCCTGCGCGCCCACCCCGCCACCGTGACCGTCCGTATCGAGGGCCTGGCCGCCTCCATCGCCTCCGTCATCGCGATCGCCGGGGACCGGGTCGTCGCCGCCCCCAACTCGATGGTCATGATTCATGACGCGAGTGGCGGCTGTGTCGGCCCCGCTTCTGAGATGGCCAAGATGGCGGAGATCCTCGACAAGATCAGCGACAACATCGCCGACGCCTACGCCGCCAAGGCCGGCGGCACCCGCGCCGAGTGGCGGCAGCGGATGCTGGAGGAGACCTGGTACACCGCCGAGGAGGCCGTCGAGGCGGGTCTGGCGGATGAGCTGCTCGTCCCGCCGAGGAGCGACGACCCGGACGACGTCACCCGGCGGATGACCGCCCGCTGGGACCTGTCGGTGTTCCGCAACGCGCCCGCGCCGGCCCCGGCCGCCGTGGTGGCGACGGCGGTCGGCCCGCACGAGACCGCCAGCAAGGAAGGCACGTGGGACGCGGGCGCGGAGGAGAAGAAGCTCCCCTCTCCCATGAGTGTGGCGACCGCCAGGGCGATGTACGGCTGGTACGACGGCGACCAGGTCGAGGACGGCAAGGTCCCCAAGAGCGCGTGCAAGCTGCCGCACCACTTCGTCAACTCCGACGGCACGCCCGGGGCCGCGTCCGTCAACGGCGTCCGCAACGCTCTCGCCCGCCTGCCGCAGACCCAGGGCCTGACCGATGAGGAGCGGGCCACGATCGAGCGGCACCTGCGCGACCACCTGCCCGCCGACGAAGACGACCACGCCGACGACCCCACGGCGGCTCCCGCAGACCAGGCGCCGGCGTCGGGCGAGCCGTTCCTCCCCGTAGCGGCCTCGGCCCCCGTCGAGCCCGGCCCGGCGCCTGCCCTTCACGTCACGGCCCCCGTGGAGCCGCTGCGCGCCGCCGCCGGGAGCCGTACGCAAGCCCCCGAGCAGCCCCCCGAGTGGGCCGAGCTCGTGGCGCACCTGATGGAACCCCCCGCGCAGGTCAGCGCGGACGATCTGCTCGCCCAGCTGAGGGAGGCAACGTGACCACTCCTGTCCTGCCGAAGGACATCCCGATCCCGAAGAACGCCGAGGAGCTCGCCGAGTTCATGGCCGACCCCGGCCGCTACAAGCCGGTCCTGGCCAGCACGGAGACGCTCCAGGCGTTCATCCGCGCCTACGGCGAGAAGGTTCAGGGCGAGGGCACCGTCCTGCAGCGGCAGGTCGCCGCCGAGGTGCAGCGTGGGCTCGCCGCGTTCCTCAAGGACAGCAGCGTCGACGGCGACGGCGTCAAGCGGCTCGACATGAGCCCCAAGGCGGCCGACCCCTACGCCTCGGTGCCGAAGGGTGTCCAGGCGAAGGGCCTGTACAACCCGAAGGCGATCGGCGCCAGCGTGGACGGCCTGTTCGCCAGCTCCGGCGAGTACTTCCACGCGATCTGGCGGTCCAACCCGGACAAGAACAGCCCCGAGGTCGCGCAGAAGCTGGAGAAGCTGCGCAACTTCGGCAGCACGGTGCCGTCCGACGGCGGGTTCCTCATCCCCGAGACGCTCCGCTCGGAGTTGCTGCGCGTCGCGCTGGAGTCCGCAGTGGTCCGCCCGCGCGCCCGCGTGATCCCCATGGAGAGCCTGCGGGTGCCGTTCCCGGCGATCGACTCCACCAGCAACGCCAACTCCGTGCACGGCGGCATCGTCGGCTACTGGACCGAGGAAGGCGCCGCGCTGACCGAGTCGCAGGCCCGCTTCTCGCGCGTGGTCCTGGACGCGAAGAAGCTGACCGCGTTCACCAAGGTCCCCAGCGAGCTGCTGGCCGACAGCCTCATCAGCCTGACGGCGCTCATCGACCAGCTGTTCCCCGAGGCGCTGGCCTGGTTCGAGGACATCGCGTTCCTCAACGGCACCGGCGTCGGCGAACCCCTCGGCGTGCTACGGGGCCAGGCGGCCATCGAGGTCGCCCGCACCGGCGGCGGCAACGCCGTCGACTTCGACGACGTGGTCAACATGTACGCGCGGATGCTGCCGCAGTCCCTCTCCCGGGCGGTGTGGCTCGCCAGCATCGACACCTTCCCGAGCCTGGCGAAGATGGCGCTGACCCGCGGCACCGACGGCATCGCCTCCCCGGCGCTGTGGCTGAACAACGGGCAGGCCATCGGCTCCCCGCCCATGACCCTGTTCGGCCGCCCCGTCGTGTTCACCGAGAAGGTGCCCGCGAGCGGCAGCGCGGGCGACCTGAGCTTCGTCGACTTCGGGTTCTACCTGATCGGTGACCGGCAGGCGATGCAGGCCCGCCAGTCCGAAGAGCGGTACTTCGAGACCGACGAGGTCGCCTTCCGCATCATCGAGCGGGTCGACGGCCGGCCGTGGCTCCAGTCCGCGATCACGCCGCAGAACGGCGGCTCGACGCTCAGCCCGATTGTCAAGCTCGCCGCCTGACCAAGGCCCTACCAGAAAAGGAGAACGATCATGGAGGCGTTGGGGCGGCTCTTCAACATCGCCAGCGTCATCCCGCCCGTCGACCTGTCCACCGGCGCCCAGACCGGCACCCGCGTGCACCTGCGCGACGGCGAAGGCGTCGCCTTCGTCTACTACGCCCAGGCCGGCACCAACGGCGAGGACGTCGACCTCGACGTGCAGCAGCACAACGCCGCCACCGGCGGCACCACACAGGATCTCGATGTGGTCACCCGCTGGTACTCCAAGCGGGAGGCCACCCTCGACAACGACGAGACCTGGGTCAAGCACACCCAGACCGCCGCCTCGGAGATCGACCTGGGCGACGACGAGGGCGAAAACCAGGTCATCGCCGTCATCGAGGTGGCGGCCACGCAGCTGTCGGCCGGCTACCAGTGGGTCAGCGTGAACTCCACCGACCCGGGTGCCACGGCCGGGAAGCTCGGCTGCGTGCTGGCGATCGTGTACGACCTGACCGCGCAGCGGGCTCCCGAGGCCCTGGCCGATCTGCTGTGACGGCGGGGCCGCGCTGATGCTGTGGGTCTGTCTGGACTGCACGACGGCGTATGCGGTGGGGGTGGACCACTGCCCCCACTGCGGTTCCGAGCGTCGGGCCGAACAGGGGTCGGCCGCCGCGGTGCTCGGGCTGCACGCCCGCGGCCGTATCGAGGAGGACACCATGCCGAAGATCACACGCCACGGCGGCGCGAGCTACGAGCACGAGGTGCCGGCCGACGGCGCCGGTACGGCGCTGCCCCCGGTTGAGCAGGAAGAAGGTGAGCAGCCATCTCCTGGGAACAGCTCCTCGACATCAGCCGAGAAGCAGCCGAGCTCGCCCGCGACGAGCGGGACCGGCCGCCGCAAGCCTGCCCAAACGACGGGGAGCCGCTCACCCAAGGGCCGAACGGGGTCCTCCACTGCCCGTTCGACGGGTGGACCTGGACAGGCCGAGGCACCCGGTGAGGATCAGGGCTGACCATGGCGGTGACGCGCGTCTGCTACTGCACCCGGGAAGACGTCCAGCGAGCGCTGGACGTCAAGGAAACCGCGCGCACCCACCGGCAGATCGACCGCGCTATCGAATCCGCCTCGGACGCCATCGACGGTGGCCGCGGCGCCAACCGCGGCGCCGGCATCCTCAAGCGCAGGTTCTATCCCGAGGTGGCCACCAAGACGTTCGACTGGCCCAACAGCCAGCGGGCGCGGCCGTGGCGGTTGTGGCTGGACCAGCACGAGCTGATCAGCATCTCGACGCTGACGGCGGGCGGGACGACGATCCCGGCGTCGGACTACTTCCTCTACCCCGGCGACGGGCCGCCCTACAACAGGCTGGAGATCGACCTCGACTCCAGCGCGGCGTTCTCCTCGGGTGACACCCACCAGCGGGCCATCTCGATCGCCGGGACCTGGAACTACGGCGATGACACCGCCCCGGCGGGAACGCTGGCCGCCGCGGTGTCCACCACGACGGCGACCACGATCAACGTCAGCGACTCCTCCGCGGTCGGGGTCGGCGACCTGATCAAGGTCGACAGCGAGCGGATGCTGGTCACCGGCAAGAGCATGCTCACGACGGGGCAGACGCTCCAGGTCGACCTGGCCGCGTCGAACACCGCCGTCACCGTCGTCGTCACCAACGGCTCGGCGTTCAACGTGGACGAGGTGATCCTCCTCGACAGCGAGCGGATGCTGATCGTCGACATCGCCGGCAACAGCCTCACCGTGCGGCGGGCGTGGGATGGCAGCAACCTGGCGACGCACTCGGGCTCCACCATCTACGCCCTGCGCACGCTCACGGTGACTCGCAGCGCGTACGGCACCACCGCCGCCACCCACAGCAACGCCGCGGCCGTCTCTCGCCAGGTCTACCCCCCGCTGGTGCGGGACCTCGCCGTCGGCCTCGCGCTGATCGAGCTGCTCGGCGAGCAGGCCGGCTACGCGCGTACGGCGGGGAGCGGCGAGAACCAGCGTGAGGTGACCGGGCGGGGGCTGGCGCAGCTGCGGGCGGACGCGGTGGCCGCCTTCGGTCGCAAGGCGAGAGTTCGGGCGGTGTAGCCATGCTGGAGATCCACGCCGAGGTCGAGGTCGACGGGCCGCTGTTCGACGGCCGCGCCATGCCGATCCTGGACGACATCGCCGAAGAGGTCGCCGACGCGGTCGCCGACCAGGGGTTCCGCGACATCCACTTCACCCTGCACCGCGTCCTCAAGCGGCCGACCGGGTTCTACCAGTCGCAGATCCGGGACCGGGCGTTCGCCTCCACCCACGTCCTGTACGACAACAGGGTTGTATACGGTCCGTGGTTGGAAGGTGTCGGATCGCGTAACAGCCCTGTCACCCGGTTCGAGGGCTACTTCACCTTCCGTCGCGTCGCCCTGCACCTGAACCGGAAAGCCAAGCCCATCGCCGAGCAGGTCATCGCCCGCCACATCGGCAGGCTCCAATGAGCAACATCTGGAGCGGCGCGACACCGACCGGCGCAACCGACGCCAACGACTACGAGCTCGGCTCCGTCGTCTGCGCCCTCAAGGCCGTGACGTTGAACGGCATCCGCGTCTGGTCCCCGTCCAACGCCGTCAACCGCACCAACCGGCGCGGCCACGTGTGGGACATGTCCGGCAACCTGCTCGCGACGATCACGATGACGGACGCTCTGCCGCCCGGCTGGTCGACGCACCTGCTGGGCACGCCCCTGCCGCTCAACCCCGGCGAGATGGTCGTCATCTCCTACGAGACGTCCGGCAACTACGGCATCGTCAACAACGCGTTCGTCACCTCACCGCACACGGCGGCCGACGGCGGCATGTGCTTCCCCGCCTCCCGCGCCGTCCTCGTGGCCGGGTCCAGCAGCCACGGCAACGGCCGGTTCCACGCCACCCCGGCCACCGCACCGAACACATCGTTCTCGACGTTCTACGCCGTCGATGCCGACTACACCATCACCGGCGGCACCGGCGGCACCGCCCCCACCGTCACCGGCCTGTCACTGACCGCGGACGGGCTGACCGTCACCGCCACGATCACCGCCACCGACCCCGAGGGCCTCGCCGGCGCCACCTACGCCATCGACTGGGGCGACGGGCAGACCAGCTCGGGCAGCGGCACCAGCTTCACCCACACCTACACCTCCGGCGGCCTGAGGGCGATCCTCGCCTCCGTCACGGACTCCACCAGCCTCAAGGGCTATCGGGCCGGCGCGATCGAGCTGGCTGCCCCCTCCGACGGCATCGGTGTGCAGGGCATCCTTGACGCGATCGTCACGCACGCCATGCGGCTGGGCCGGTTCGAACGCGTGAATGCCTTCGAGGCGACCAATGCGCCCGGCCGTGGCGTGACCGCTGCGGTGTGGGTGCAGGACATCGCGGCGATCCCGGCCCGCTCCGGGCTGGCCACCACGAGCGCGCGGATCTCCTTCATGGTCCGCCTGTACTCCTCAATGCTGGCCGACCCGCCGGACGCGATCGACCCGGAGGTGACGGCCGCCGCCGACGCCCTCATCGAGGCGTTCACCGCTGACTTCCAGCTGGGTGGTGCGGCGGCCTACGTCGACCTGCTCGGCGCGAACGGCGTCGCGCTGGGCGCTCGGGCCGGCTATCTGCCGATGGGGGACGGCGACCAGCTGTATCGGATCATCGACGTCACGGTTCCCGTGGTGGTCGACAACGTGTGGGAGCAGGCGCCATGAGCAGGCACTCGATCCGTGATCTCGCCCGCGCCGGTTACGAGGCGTACGGCGAGCACGTGAACTGGGTCAACCACGCAGGCAACAGCATGCCCGCCTGGCGGGAGCTGCCCGAACCCCAGCGTCAGGCGTGGATCGCGGCGGCCACCGCCATCGCCCACCAGCTCCTCGGGAGGCACTCGTGATCGTCCTGGTGACCCCGGCCGTGATGGACGGCACCGTCGTCCGCTGGTACCGCAGCCTCGCCGCCGCCGAGACGCACCGGCCGATCCTGTCCGCCTCCCGCCGCGGCGTGCAGACCCACAACGACGTGTACCTGCACGAGATCCCCACCCAGGTGATGCAGGCCGCCAACGCCGCCTACGAGACGCTCCGCCGCGACCCGGACGCGGACCTGAAGCATCTGGCCACCCACCGCCACCGCGGGCCGTCCAACGGGCCGCTCGTCCCCGTCGAGGAGGCAGACAATGCCTAAAGAGTCCGGACTCGGCGACCGCCTCTTCGTGGCGGGCTACAACCTCTCGGGGGACATCGGCTCCCTCGGCCGGATCGGCGGCGGCCTGACGGGCACCCAGGAGACCACCGGCATCGACAAGTCGGCGTATGAGCGGGTCGGCCTGGCCCGCGACGGGTCGCTGGAGTACGTCGCCTACTTCAACCCCGACCCGAACCGGGCCCACTCCCGCCTGTCGCTGCTGCCCACGGCCGACCAGGTCCTCACCTACTGCCGCGGCACCAGCCTGGGCGCGCCGGCCGCGTCGATGGTGGGCAAGCAGATCAACTACGACCCGTCGCGGGCAGCCGACGGCAGCCTGACGATCGCCGTCCAGGCCCTCGCCAACGGGTACGGCATCGACTGGGGCCGCCTCCTCACCGCCGGCGTACGGACGGACACGGGCGCGACCAACGGCAGCAGTGTGGACTTCGGCACCGGGTCGACGAACTTCGGCCTGCAAGCCTTCCTCCACGTCACTGCATTCACCGGGACCGACGCCACCATCAAGATCCAAGAATCGTCGGACAACGGCGGCGCGGATGCGTGGGCCGACGTCGCAGGTGGCGCGTTCATCACCGTCACCTCCGGCCCGACAAGCCAGCGGATCGAGACCGGGCGCACGCAGACGGTCGAGCGGTACCTGCGTGTCGTCACCACCACCTCGGGGGGCTTCAGCTCGCTGTCGTTCCTGGTGGCCGTGACCCGCAACGACGTCTCGGTGGTCTTCTGATGGCCTTCACACCGTGTACCACCGGCACCGTCGCCCTCTACCGCCAGGGCGAGGACACCGTGCTCGCCCTCGCCGTGGAGGCGTGGGACGACGCCGGCGTGCCGTACGTCGCCGCAGACACGGGGCTGGTCCGCGCCGGCTCCCTGCCCGGCGTCCTGCGCTTGGAGCAGACCGTCGCCGAACTCCCACGCCCGGACCGGCAGGTACGCCGCCCCGACCGGGCCGGGCCCCGGCCGCGACCCGGCGACGGGCCACGAGAAAGGGCACGAGTATGAGGCCGCTCAACCGCATCACGCCGCAGCTGCCCGCAGCGGCGTTCAAGACCTACCAGGTGGCCGCGCCGCTGCCGACGCACTGGCGGCCCGCCACCTGCGAGGAGGCCGGCTGCCCGGCGTACGAGTACGGCTGGCGCACCCTCGTGGATGAGACCAGCGAGCTCGGCCGGCGGCAGGCGCACTACATCCGCCGCCAGTCCGGCCGGAAGTTCGTCGAGGACCGCGACGCCGAAGGCCTCACCGTCTTCATGTTCGCCCCGGGCCAGACCTGCTTCCAGCCGCACCAGGTGCCGCTCGAACGCGAGCCGCTGTACCTCGTGCGCGGCGGGGACTGGCGCGGCGACCCGCTCGGCGGCCAGCCGTACCAGCATCGGCGGGCGGAGGACTGGGTGGAGGACTTCGCCGAGCATCAGGACCGCATCGCGCGGCAGATCGAAAGGGGATAGGCCATGCCGAAGCAAAGCGGATTGGCGTGGACCACACTGAGTGTGGACGATTCCGCCGGTACGGCACGCGACATCAGAAATGATGTCACTAATTTCGAGTTCGCAACCCCACGCGCGGTTCAAGACGTTACGGGCGTGGACAAGTCGGCGATGGAGAGGCTTCTGCTTCTCGCCGATTTCAGTATCACACTGAACGGGGTATTCAATCCCGACGCCAACCGGGCGCACGACGTGCTCAAGACGGTGCCGTCCACGTCCGTGAACAGGACCGTCACCCTCACCATCGGTGGAAAGACCCTCGCCAACGAGTGCCTTTTCACGGATTACGCGCTCACCAGAGCCGCTGATGGGGCGCTTACGTTCCAGGCGCCCGGGGTTTTGGCGGATGGGAATGTTCCTACCTGGGCATAGGGGAAATACGGATGGGCTACACACGCGCGAGGACCGTCAAACTCACATGGGCTGACGGCGAATTCGAGGGCCTCGAAATCCGGGCTAGGCGATCGTCGGTGGAGACGTTCTTCCAGCTCGCCCCGATCATCGACGGCGGCATCGACACGTCCACGCCGGAGGGCCGCGCCGAGTTCTTGGAGCTGCTCCGGGAGTTCGGCAAGTACCTCGTCAGCTGGAACCTGCACGACGAAGACGACCGGCCGGTCCCGTGCACGCCGGACGAGTTCGTCGCCCTCGACCCGCGGTTCGTGCGCGAGGTCCTCGACCAATGGGCCGAGGCCCTCGTCGGAGTGTCGGCCCCTTTGGACGGCTCATCGCCCGGTGGCGATCCGTCCCTGGAGGCGTCACTGCCGATGGAGGCGTTGTCGCCGAGCCTGGCGAGCTGAGTCGGGCGCGCTGGATCCTCGGCCTGTGCGACCGGTTCAAATGCCTGCCCTCGCAGCTGCTGGCTGAGGACGCCGGGCTGATCCGCCTGCTGAAGATCGAGGAGCTGGCCGGGCCGCCGCCCGGCATCGAGGAGTGGGAGGAGGGGTGAGCCATCAGCAACGAAGTTGAGATCACCATTACGGCGAGTAACCGGGCACGCCCCGGGATGGCCGCTGCCCAGTCCGAGGTGCGCCGATTCCAGACCCAGCTCAAAACCAGCATGGGCCGGGCCGGGCAGGAAGCCGGCGCCGCGCTCGGGCAGGGCCTCGCCCGCACCGCCGACGGCCGGCTGCGCGACGCGCGTGACCGGTTCGTCAAGGGCGGCCGGGACCTCGGCGACGGCCTCGCCGACGGGATCAAGGACGGCACCGACCGGGGCACCAGGATCGTGTCCGGGTTCGCCAGCAGCACCCTGGCCATCTTCGGCCGGCTCGGGCCGGGTATCGGCGCCGTAGTTGGTGCCGGTCTGGCCGGTGTGGCGGCGAGCGCGGGCACCGCGGCCGGGGCGATCACGGCGGCGGTGGGGGGTGCGCTGACGGCGGTCGGCGTGGTGTCGGCCGCACAGTCGGAGACCGTGCGCCGCCACTGGCGCACCGTGGGGCGCGAGGTGCGGGCCGGTCTGGCGAATGCGGCCCGGCCGCTGGAGGAGTCGGCGATCCGCGCCTCCGATGTCGCCCGCCGTACGTTCGCCCAGCTCCAGCCGTATCTGGCGCATTTCTTCGCCGGGGCCAAACCGGCCGTTGACCGGTTCGTGCAGTCCATCGGGGACGGGGTGGCTTCGCTCGGCCCGGCGCTGGTGCCGTTGCAGCGTGGTTTCAGCGCGGTGCTGGACGCGATCAGCGCACGTAGTCCGGCGATCTTCGGGTCGCTGGAGCGGGCGATGGAGAACCTCGGCCGCACGGCGGAGGAGCACGCCGACGACATCGCCGCCGCTCTGGAGTTCGTCGCGGGCAGTGCCGAGGCGGCCACCCGTGCTCTCGGCGTTCTGGCTGATGAGTGGGACAGCCTGACCTCCACCGTGAAGGGGGCCGGTGAGACGACCCGCAGCTGGGGTGAGAACGTCCAGCGGTCGCTGCACGACTTCTACAAGAGCCTGGGGATCTACACCGATGAGATGCGGGAGGCGGAGGAGCGGTGGAAGGCCGCCGATGCGGCTGCCGCCAGCAACGCGGGGGTGAAGCAGGCCGCCCAGGCCACCTCTGACCTGAGCTCTTCGGCGCGTGACGCCTCCGCCGGGCTGCGCGACCTGGCGGCCGAGATGGAGGAGCTGACGGGCCCGGCGCTGGACGCGGCTGAGGCGCAGATCCGGGTGGAGGAGGCGATCGACCGCGCCACCGAGTCGATCAAGGAGAACGGCCGCACGCTGGACGTCCACACCGAGAAGGGGCGGGCCAACCGGGAGGCCATGCTCGAAATTGCGCGGACCGCGCAGGAACGCATCGCGAGCATGCAGGCCGAGGGCGCCTCGACCGAGAAGATCGCCACGGCGTATGGCCGCTACCGCAAGGAGCTGATCTCCTCGCTGCGGGCGGCGGGTGCCACCAAGGCCGAGGCGGAGCGGCTGGCCGAGGCGTGGCTGAAGGTCCCGGACTCGGTGCAGACCGAGGTGCGGGGCAACATCTCCGATCTGGAGGCCAAGCTGGCGGTCGCCAAGGCGCGGCTGCGGGATCCGAAGCTGACCAGGCCGGAGCGGGCGAAGCTGCGGGGGGACATCCGCGAGCTCCAGGCCGCGATCGCGCGGGCCAAAGCCCTGTTGAACTCGCTGCGGGACAAGACGGTCCACATCACCACGGTCCGCAACACGGTCTACACCAACACCGGCCTGCGCCAGGGCGCGTACGCCACCGCTCGGGCGCATGGCGGCATCGTCGGCGGTGGCCTCGGTGGTGGCCTGGGCATGCGGCGGTTCGCCCAGGGCGGTGTGGCCGGCAGCGGGGTGGCGGGTGGTGCGACGGCGTTGGTGGGTGAGCAGGGGCCGGAGCTGGTCAGGTTGCCGTACGGCTCGAGCGTGATGCCAGCCGGGCAGACCCGCAGCCTCATGTCCGGCGGGTTCGGCTCCGTCAGCATGGCGTTCCGGCCGGGCGGCGTCGGCGGCGGCGGTGGGCTGGGCGATGCGGCGGGTTCGCTGCGGGACATCGCCGACACCCTGCGGGAGATCGTCACCCTGCGGGACAGCATCGACAAGCTCACCGGCAGCGTGTTCGGCCAGACCCGGGCGCTGATGGGCTACGAGGAAGCCTGGGACCGCGCCCGGACGGCGCTGAAGGAGAACGGCAAGACCCTCAACATCACGAAGGAGAAGGGCCGCGAGAACCGTGCGGCGCTGCTGGGACTGGCCGAGGCGGCGCACCAGGTCGTGATCGCGATGCGGGAGAAGGGCTCCAGCATCACCGCGGTGACGAAGAAGATGGCCGAGCAGCGACGCGAGTTCATTTCGATGGCCCGCAGCTTCGGCCTCACCAGCAAGCAGGCCGGGGCGATGGCCGACCGGCTCGGCCTCGTCCCGTCCAAGGTCAAGGGCATCCTCGTCAAAGAGCAGCGGGATCTGGCCTACAACAAGAAGGTTGAGGCCGCCCAGGGCAAGGCGGGCGGCGGCCCGGCCGGAGGCTGGACGCTCGTCGGGGAGCGTGGCGCCGAACTGGTCAGGTTGCCGTACGGGTCGAACGTGACGCCGGCGGGGGCGTCGGCGGCGGCCCTGGCGGGTGGTGGCTGGTCGGGGCCGCGCGAATTGCACGTCACGTTGCAGATCGGCACCACCACCCTCGGGGAGCTGATCATCGACCCGCTGCGTAAGGCCGTCCGCACCCGCGGCGGAAACGTCCAGGCCGTCCTGGGCCGAGGGTGAGGTGAGCCGTGGCCTTCCCCCAGACCCCGCTACCGCTCAACATCGAGCTGCTGCTCGGCTCCACGTGGACCAGCATCACCGCGCTCGGCCATGTGCAGCGGCGCGACGGCATGGTCACCGTCACCCGCGGCCGGTCCGCCGAGGCCGGCGACGTCGATGCCTCGCGGCTCACGGCGACGATCAACAACCGGGACGGCCGATACTCGCCGCGGAATCCGATCTCGCCGTACTACGGCATCTTGGGCCGCAACACGCAGATCCGCGCCAGCCTGACCGGCAGCTCCAGCTACCTCGCTTTGGACGGCACCACCGGACGTCGGATCACTACCCCTGACCACGCCAGCCTGGACATCACGGGCGACATCGACGTCCGCCTGGAGGTGACGCTCGGCTCGTGGCGGCGCGAGCAGGACCTGGCCGGGAAGTACGACACGTCCAGTCAACGCAGCTGGACGTGGTGGCTGAACCACGACGGGGTGCTCAGCTTCTCCTGGTCGACGGACGGCGGCAACATCAACCTCTCCACCCGCAACTCCACCGTCCCCGTACCCGCGCCCGCCTCCGGGCGGCAGGCGCTCCGCGTGACCCTTGACGTCAACAACGGGGCGGGCGGCCACACCGTCGTGTTCTACACCGCGCCATCGATGGACGGGCCGTGGGCCCAGCTCGGCGACCCCGTGGTCACGTCGGGCACCACGTCGATCTTCGCGTCGACGGCGGCGCTGGAGCTCGGCATGGTGGAGGACCTCGTCACCGGGGCGATGGCCGGGCAGGTGCACCGATTCGAGGTCAGGAACGGCATCGGCGGCACCGTCGTGGCCGGCCCCGACTTCCGCAACCTGGCCGCGGGCACCACGAGCTTCGCCGACTCGGCGGGCCGTACCTGGACGGTGCAGAACGGGGCGGAGATCACCAACAAGGTCTACCGGTTCTGGGGCGAGGTGTCCGCCTGGCCGTCCAGGTGGGACAAGACCGGCACCGACGTCTACGTCCCCATCGAGGCCGCCGGGATCATGCGCCGCCTCGGCCAAGCCAGGGTCGACGGCAGCGCGATGTATCGGGCCATCCTGCGCGACACCGCCGCGCTCGTGGCGTACTGGCCGCTGGAGGACGAGCAGGGCGCCCAGCTGGCCGGGCCCGGTTTGGCGACGCACGGCGGCATGACCTTCACCGGCAGCCCCGAGTTCGCGGCGTTCGAGGGGTTCGCGTGCTCGCTGCCGATCGTCACCCTCAACGGCGCGAGCTTCACCGGCAGCGTGCCCAGCTACGACACCTCCGGCGGCCTGATCCAGATCCGCTTCCTGATGAACGTCCCCGCCGCCGGCGCCGAAAACGGCGAAGTGATCATGATGTTGTACGGCACCGGCACCGTCCGCCGCTGGGAGCTGTTCTACGGCACCGGCGGCACGCTGGGCCTGCGCGGCTTCGATAGCGGTGGCACGCAGCTGTTCACCACCGGCAACATCACCTTCAACGTCAACGGCGAGCTGCTGCGGGTCAGCATCGAGCTGGACCAGTTCGGGGCCGACATCGACTACAGCATCAGCACGCTGGAGCCCGGCGCCACCGTCGGCGGGACCTTCAACGGCACGCTCGCGGGCAACACGCTCGGGCGGATCGGCACCGTCACCATCAGCCCGGGTGGCGGGATCGACGGCATCAGCATCGGCCACGTGACCGTGCAGAACGCGGTCACCACGCTGTTCGACCTGGGCGCGCAGCTCGCCGGGTGGAAGGGCGAGACCGCCGGACGCCGGATCGAACGTCTGTGCGAGGAGGAGGGGATCGCGTTCCGGGCGATCGGGGACCTGGACGACAGCACGCGGATGGGCGTCCAGGCCCCCGGCGCCTTCTTGGACCTGGTGAGAGCGTGCGCGCAGGCGGACGGCGGCCTGCTGTACGAGCCGCGCGACTGCTTCGGCCTCGGCTACAGGACCAGGAGCAGCCTCTACAACCAGGCGGCGCGGGTGGCGCTGTCCTACAGCGGCAAGCACCTGGCCGACTCCCTGGACCCGGTCGACGACGACCAGAACGTCCGCAACGACGTCACCGTCAGCCGCGAGGGAGGATCCTCGGCGCGGGCCGTACAGGAGACCGGCACCCTGTCCGTGCTGGCCCCGCCGAACGGCGTCGGCCGCTACGACGTCAGCGAAACGGTCAACGTCGAGTACGACCTCGACCTGTTCGACCAAGCCGGGTGGCGCTTGCACTTGGGCACCGTCGACGAAGCCCGCTACCCCCAGATCCACGTGGACCTGTCCCGCCCGCAGATCGCCGGTGACAGCGCGCTGACCCAGGCGTTGCGGCTGGCCGAGGTGGGCGACCGGCTCGCCATCACCGGCCTGCCCGCCTGGCTGCCGCCCGAGGCGATCTCCCAGATCGTCGTCGGCTACAGCGAGTTGCTCGGCAACTTCGAGCACCAGTTGACCTTCAACTGTGTGCCGGAGTCGCCGTACCGGCCGGGTGTGTACGGCTCGGGCAACCTGATCAACAACGGTCACTTCGAGACCGCGACGACCGGCTGGGTCGCGGGGGCCAACACGTCGATTGCCCGTGACACCGGCCAGGCGTACGCCGGGACCGCGTCGCTGGCCATCTCCCGCTCGGCCGCCTCGACGCTGCACTACGCGGAGGGGCAGGACGTCGACGGCACCGGGACGTCGGGTGATGTGGTCACCATCTCCTGCTACGTCCGGATCCCGGCCGCCTCACGCCCGAAGATCACGAGTATCGAGATCTCGGCGACCGGGTTCGCCACCACGACGGTGAGCGGTATCCCGGCGGCCGACACCTGGACCCGCATCGCCGTCACGGGCGCCCTGAGCGCGGACATCGACAACGTCCAGGTGAGGTTCCAGGTCGACAACACGCACTCGAATGGCCAGGTGGTGGCGTACGTGGACGCCGTCCAGATACGCAACGTCGCCACCGAAGACCTGGTGGACCGCTACCAGCCGCACGCCTCCACCCTCGCCGCCGGCATCAACACCACGGCGACGTCGCTGTCGGTGGCCACCTCGGCGGGGCCGCTGTGGACCACGGATGACGAGGAGTTCCCGTTCGACCTGATGATCGGCGGCGAGCGGATGACCGTGCTGGATATCAGCGGCTCCTCCAGCCCCCAGACGTTCACGGTGATCCGCTCGGTCAATGGTGTCGTGAAATCCCACTCCAGCGGCGCCCAGGTGCAGCTGTTCCGCGTCAGCCGATACGGACTCTAGGGAGGTACGCGCGTGCCTGACACCCTCGTCGGAGCCACCATCAAGGCCGGCGACTTCCCCCGCGCCGTGTGGATGCAGGACTCCACCGCCCTGGCCAACCTGGCCAACACCGCCTACGCGGCCGGCAGCCCGGATCTGGCGTTCACCTTCGTGGCACCCACGAGCGGCCAGGCCCTCCTCACCGTCGGCGCCGGGATGAGGGACAACGGCGGCACCAACCGCGTCCACTTCGCCCCGCAGGTGCGGCAGGACAGCGCGGCCGGGGCGATCGTGCTGGCCGCTGACGTCGGGTCGCGCGGCGTCGGCTCCGGCTCCGCGTCGGCCGACTACCAGTACCACAGCAGAACCACCCTCCTTCAGGGGCTGACGCCGGGCCGCACCTACCACGTGCAAGGGCTGCACAAAGTGTCCGGGGGCACCTCGGCGGACATCGGCGTGCGGGAGATGATCGTCTGCCCCCTGCCGCTCGGCGGCAACTACGCCGGCCAGCCCATCCGCGCGCTGGACTACCCACCCGCCGTCTGGAGCCAGGACTCCACGCAGATCAACAACCCTGCCAACACCGGCTACATCCTCGGCACGCCCGAAGTGTCCGTGACGTTCATCGCCCCCACCTCGGGGCGGGTACTGCTGGTGGTCGGCGGCGGCCTCGGCAACAGCGCCGGCTCGGATCGGATCTTCCTCAGTCCGGAGGTACGGCTCACCAACAGCGCGGGCGCGGTCATCGTCCAGGCGTCGGTGACCGAGCGCGGCTACGGCTCCCAGAACCAGGCCGCCGCTTTCCATTACGGCAGCCGCGAGTCCGTGCTGGACGGGCTCACGCCGGGCCAGCAGTACTGGGCGGCCGTCAAGTACGTCCGCATCGACGACCCGGCCGGGACCACCACCGCCGACATCGCCGTGCGGGAAATCCTCGTCGCCCCGCTCCCATGACCCAGCAGGAAGGAACATCCGATGACCTACCAGTGGACCAACCCGGCAACCACGACCTACCAGGAGCCGATCATCTTCAGCATCAGCAACGGCGTCGTCGGCATCGACTGCACAGCGGTCAACTCAGGCGAAGGCATGAATCCGACCCAGTTCGCCACGCTCATGGGCCAGATCAAGGACGCCCTGGAGGACGCGGGTCTGACCGTCGGCACCATCTACCTGTCTCTCGCGGGCTACCTGTCTCTCGCGGGCGCGGCTGTCCTCCAAGACGTCTGATCCCCGCCAGCAGGCGCCTAGCCGAGGAGGTGACACGATGGCGGACATCACGGTCGGGAAGGACATCCGCACCGCGGACGCCCACACCCCGGCCGCCTACAACAGCGACGACACGCTGATCACCAACATCGCCGCGACCGGCGTCACCTACGTCGCGGGCAACCCGGAGATCGGCGTGTTCTTCATCGCCCCCACCAGCGGCCGGGTCCGCATCACCGTCGGCGGCGGCCTCCGCGACAACTCCGCCGGGGAGAGAGTGTTCATCGTCCCGCAGGTGTTCCTCGAGGACTCCGGCGGCACCGAGGTCCTCGCGCCCTCCAACGAGCGAGGCGCCGGCAGCCCGGCAGAATCCACTGAATTTCAGTACCAGTCCCACGTGACCATGCTGGAGGGTCTCACCCCGGGTCGCCGCTACTACGCCCGCACGATGTACGCCGTCGGCAACGGCACCGACCCCGACACCGCCGACATCGCCAGCCGTGACATCACCGTCATCCCGATGCCATGACCAGCGCCGTCCGGTGGATACGAGCAGTCCGGGCCCGCATCGGGCGCCGGGGCAGCGCGCTGCTGTTCTTCGCCCTGCTGGACCTGGTGTTCGCGGCCAGCATGGTCGCCATCCCGCCCTCGGCGGCCTCCAGCCCCACCTACGCCTTCCTGGCCACGCTGCTGCCCCTGTGGGCGTGGGCCATCCCCTGGGCCACGGTCGGGGCCGTCTGCCTCGTCCAGGCGTTCATGGCCGAAGACCGGCTCGCGTTCGTCGCCGCCTCCGGACTGAAAGTCGGCTGGGGCGCCCTCCACCTGGCGGGCTGGCTGCTCGGCGAGATCCCTCGCGGCTACGTGGCCGCGGTGATCTGGCTGGCGTTCGCCGGGTTCGTCGCCGTGATCGCCTCCTGGCCCGAGCCGCGGCGGCTGTGATGGACACCGCGATCGTCGTCGCCGTGATCGGCGCAGCGGCGTCCGTCGCCGCGGCCTACTTCACGGCCCGCGCGGCGACGAAAGCGAGCCAGGCCAAGGTGGAGGCGGACGACCGCGCCGCGATACGGCAGATCGAGGCAGGCGCCTACAAGCGGGCCGAGGAAGCCTACGAGGCGGCGCTGCGGCGGATGCAGGCGGAGATCGACCGGCAGGCCCGCCAGATCAACGCGTTGCAGCGGCAGGTGGCGCGGCTCATGCGGCAAGTGCGCGACGCGGGACTGGTGCCCGTGGTGAGCAGCGAAGACGACGACAGCACGTGAAAACGGAAGAGGATGCGATGACGAGCGACAAGAGCGAGGCCGAGCTAGTCGTTGCCGGGGTGGACCGGCACGAGTGGGGGCCGACCGAGCCCGACGAGGAGCAGGTCCTCCAGGAGCTGTACGGCCCCGCCGGCGAGGACGGCGTGTACTACGGCGAGGGGGCCTGACGTGGGCACCGCAGCGGACATGCTGGCCGCCGCCCGCGCAGATCTGGGCATGAGCGGCCGGCCGAATCCGATCACCCGCGAGTACGCCTCCCGGCACGGTGAGGAGTTCCTGGACGCGCCGTGGTGCGACATGAGCATCACGCACTGGGCGCACGAGTCCGACAACGTCGACGCCGTGCTGCCTGCCGGGGATCGAGCCTACACGGTGTGGCACGCGCAGGACGGGCAGCGGCTCGGCCTCTGGCATGCCGGCACCGCCGAGAACATCCGCCGGTACGCGCGACCCGGGGCGATCGTGTTCTTCGACTGGGACGGCACCAACACGATCGGTGCGATCGACCACGTGGGCCTGATCGAGCGGAACCTCGGCGACGGCCGCGTGGTGACGATCGAGGGCAACACCGCTGACACCTGTGCGCGCCGTGTGCGCGGCCCGAGCGTGATCGCCGGTTTCTGGAACCCCGACTATGAGGAGGACGACATGCCCACCGCGAAAGAGATCGCCGACGCCGTCTACGAACGGCTCACCCACGAAGTCCCAGACGACGTGTGGGCCGCCCGCGAGGGCATCCTGACCCCCGGCCAGCGGATCGACCCCAAGACCGCCTTCAGGCAGATCTGGGCCTACTCCAAGGTGGGCTACCAGCGCGGCGCCGAGGTGCTCGCGCTGCTCCAGGCGCAGACTGCCGCGATCGACGCCCTGGTCGACGCTCTGGCGGGGCGGGATTCCGCGGTCGACGTCGAGGCCTTGGTCGAGCGGATCCGCACCGAGATCGAGACGGCGGTCGAGAGCGTCACGGTCCGGCTCGACGTCCCCGACCCTGCGCCCGAGCGCGGGTGATCGACCCATTGGCGCAGCTCTACCTGCTGCGCACACAGACTCCCGGCCGGCGAAGGGGCTGGCCGGGCCCTACAACCTCTCGTGAGGTGATGACCATGACGACCCGACGACTCCTGACCGGCCACTTCTGGGGCGACGCCCTGGAGCGGATGATCCGGGCTGCCGCGAGCTCGGCGCTGGCTACGATCGGCACCGGCGCTGTCGGCATCCTCGACGTCGCCTGGCCTGCGGTGGGCTCGATCGCCGCGGGCGCCGCGGCGGCGAGCCTGCTGGCGTCCATCGTGGCGGGTACGACGACGGACCCGGAGACGGCGGGGTTCACGACGCACGCGCCTTGACGTACGGTGTGAGCGAGCCTGGGAAGCGCAAGCCCCCGCTCTCTCCTTCGGGAGAGGGCGGGGGCCTTCTTCGTGCTGTCCGGGCTACAGGCGCGCACGGCCTCGCTCAACCATCTGCTGGGCGGCGGCCCGGCTCTTGCCGATCACCTGCGCGATCTGCTCATAGCTCATCCGGCCAGCGCGGCGGCCGGTGCCGTCGCCGATGTTGAGGCGGGCCACCGTCTCCTCGCGCAGCTCGGCCAGGCGCCGTACGACGGCCTCATAGAGGGCCTGCTCGGCGGTCAGCCGGTGGTATCGTTCGCCAAGGTCGGTGATGTCGTCGAGGCTGGCCAGGACGTCGGAGACGATCGCGTCCACGTCGGTCTTCTCGGCCTCATAGCCGAGGGTGCTACTCGGGTCGTTCACGGGTTTTCCTTTCACTTTCGCGCTGCTGGGTGACTCGTGTGACGGCTGCTGTTCGGCAGGCCGTACGGCGGCAGCCGTAGTCGTAGCCGGTGCTGGTGCCGCAGTACCGTCCCGGGCATTCCAGCCGCCGGTAGGGGCGGATAGCGCGCTGTCGGCCGTCTGCCGCGGCGGCGACGACGAGGGCATCGACCTGTGGCCAGCCGCGCCGCCATCGCTTCAGCGTCGGCTCGGGGATGCGGGCCTGTCCGCAGGCGGCGCGGAGATCCAGCCCGGAGGCGATCAATCGCAGCAGCTCTAGCAGGTCGTCGATGTCCACCGGCCAGTCGAGGGATCGGGTGCTGGGGAGGCCCTGCTCGGCTCGCCTCTCCCTGATGGTCGCCTGCGCCTTGGGGTGCCGCCTTAACCAGTTGTACACCGTGTGGTACGCGACGCCGAGGACGTAGGCGGTCTGCTCCACCGTGAGCCCGGCGATAGCCAGGCCGACGAGCTGTTTTTCTCGGCCGTGGACGTACGGTAGAGGACCAGACCTGGAGCGTCCCGACGTGCGGCGCAACGTCAGTGCCTGCTGGCGAAAGTCGGGAAACGCCTGGAAATGCTGGTAGAGGGTCTGCTTGGTTGACCCCACGTCCTTGATCGCCTCGCTGAACGATTTCCCGTCCCGGACCTGGGCCAGGAACTCCTCGTGCCAGGAGATGTCGTGGGGGCGGTGTGGCATGTCAGTGCATGTCAAGGCCGTACGCCTCGCGGACGTCCTCGGGCAGGTAGTCGAGCAGGCGCCGAAAGTCGTTGTGGGCCACCTCGTCGTCGAGGCTCTCGTCGCCGACGACGATCTCCCACATGTCCAGGCCGCACGCCTCGAACAGGTCCGCCAGCTCGACGCCGGGGATCTCCTCCAGCTCGGCGAGTTCGGCGGCGGCGCGGCGGTGGACGCCGGTGAGGGAGCTCAGGTTGTCGCGCATGACGACCAGGGGCGGGCCGTGCCAGCCACGTCGGCGCATGTCGTCGGCGATGGCGTCGAGCTTGTCCTCGTCGCGGACCTCGTGCAGCGGCGCGTAGCCGGAGGTGTCGAAGACGTCGATCCCGAGGGGGTTCACAACCGTTGCGTTCTGCATAAGACAAGTATGCATTGGATAGGTCAGATATGCAAGACAAAAAGAGGCCCCATCCGCGGAGAGCGGCCGGGGCGAAGGTCAGCGGCCGGTCGTGGTGCCGAACTCCTGCTCCGTGCTGCGCATGCACGTCAAACCTCGTCCCTCTCGGGCCTCCACGTGCCGGCCAGCCAGGCGTCCACGTCGGCCTGCTCCCACAGCGGGGTCCGGCCGACCCGGCTGGCGGGTGGCGGCGCGTGCCGCCTGCGGGTGGGTCCAGTGGTCCAGGTCCGGGTTTGCCCTGCGGGCCTTCTCCTGGAGGCGCTTCCACTCCTCGTCGCTGATGTTCTGGGGTCGCTTGTCGGCCGCGGCTACCACCGGCCCAGGAACGGCACGTTGCGCTCGGCGTCGAGCACGGCCTTGTTCGCCTTGCGGTACCGCTCGTTGTCGTCGCTGATCGGCTGGCCGCCGTTCTTGCGGACCTCCTCGTCGCTGACGCGCTGGAGGTTCCTACGTGCGGCCTTGAGCTTGTCGCGGTCCGCCTTGCTACCGATGATCTTGATCATTGTTGTCTCCTCTCGTGGTGGAGCGCTCTGCTCCGGACACCCCACCCGCCGGAGCGGGCGGAGCATCCGCAACCTCAGCGCTCAGCCGAAGAACCGGCCCAAGCCGCGCGGCTGGGCGCCGGCGGACCGCAGCTCGGCCTCCTTCAGCCGGGCTGCGCCGCGCTTGCCGTACATCTGCTCCAGCTGCTTGTTGGCCTTCTCCTTCTCCGCGCGGGTGACGCCGTGGCCGTTCGCGGCCTGGGCGAGCTTCCGCACCTGGCCGGCGGTCTTGGCCTTCTGGCGCGCCTGGGCGAGCTGCTCGGGGGTCATGCTGCTGCTGAAAAGCCCCATGGGATTCCTCCCTTTGCTGATCTGGTGTGTGGGGATCGTGGAGCCGGTGGCTCCGGACACGCCTCCCGGTCGGAAGGGGCGTCCGCAACCACCGCCCGGGTCAGGTCCTGCGGCCGAACATCCCGCGCACCTCACCGGTGCCGCCGCACCGGCCGCACCGCCGGTACCGGCCCAGCAGACCCGCCGGCAGGTTGCCGCCACCGCGGCAGCGGGGGCACTTGCGGAGGGGGTAGGCGACGAGCTTGTACAGGACCCAGGCGCCGCCGCCGAGGACGACGACGTAGGGGGTGACCGTCGCGATTAACTGCTCCACGTGATCTCCTTCTGAGAGGTCGCGGCGCGATCATGAAGGTCGCGGTACCGCGACCAGGGGGGCGACCTATGGTGAGCTGCGGAAACAGGCCAAGGTCGCGGGTCGCGGCAGCCTCGCCAACCCCCGGAAATGGCCTCCTGGAGGGTGGTGTGGAGGCAGATGTCGGCGCTACCCATGGCCGAGCTCCCGCCGTCTCAGCGCCTCCTCGACCGCCTCCCTGCGGCAGCCCTTCAAGGTCTTGCCGTCCGCCTTCACATCCACTGAGGGGACGTCGAGACGGCGCAGGCGGGCGCTGATCGTCTCCGCGGTGTCCTCGCCGTACAGCTCAGGACGGTGCAGCCGCAGCAACTCGGCGAGCTGCGGCCATTGCAAGCCGCCACGTCCGGCAGGCCAGACACGCTCGACGTCGACCAGGATGTCCAGCTTGGGCAGTTCCTCATCGCGGCCGGGCAGCACACCGCCGCGCAGCTGCACGGCGCGGGCCAGCAGCGCGCGTCCCTCGGCCTCGGTGGGGAAGGCGGCCCGGACGGCGGTGGGCTCCTCCAGACCGGTGACCATCGCCCATCCGGCGTCGATCTTCGGGCGGAACTGCGTCGCGGTCACGCCGCGCTTGTGGGCACCGGTGCCCAGGATCATGTCGTTGGCGATGTAGTCATCCACCGCCAGGCAGGCGCGCATCGCCGCGCAGCGGGTGATGTTCTTCGGCAGGCTGTCCTTGTCGGGGATCTGCGTGGCCAGGATGACGATGATGTTCAACGCCCGGCCGCGCTTGATGATCCGCTCGGCGGCGTCGGCCGCCGCCGAGCGGGCACCGAACAGCTCGTGCACCTCGTCGAACACGACAACGATCGGATGCAGCCCGGATCCAGGCTCGGCGGCCAGCTCGGGGGTGGCCTTGCCCTGAGGGGCACGGCCCTGCGCCCGATACCTCTTGATCCGCTTGCCGCGGCGCCCGCACTCGGCCAGCAGCCAGCCCAGCATGTCGGCGGCCTCGTCGAACGCCTCGTCATCGACGCCGCACACGTAGGACGAGCACAGGCCGGCCTCGTCGAAGTCCATGAAGTCGCCGGTCCCCTTGAACTCGGCGATCATGAACTCGGCGGTCGGATCAAGCGCGGCGCCGAGCGCGACCGCCCGAGCGAAGTACGACTTGCCGCTGCCTGGCCGGCCTCCGATCAGCCAGTTCAGCTCGAACAACGGTGCGGAGATCGGGTTCTGCCGCTGGTCGGTACCGAACTCGATCGGCTCGAACACGCTGGTGCGGGCGCCGTCCCTCAACAGCGACCAGCGGGGCGGCGTCATCTGCGACACCGGCTTATAGCCCACCCACAGATCGAGCTGCCCGGCGTGGTCGGGCCCGCCCTTGGGCCACACCTGATCGACCGGCCGCCGCAGCGCCGAGGACAGCTTGCCGCGGCGTTCGCACACCTCCACGGCCTCGATGCCGCGCGGCAGGTTGACCCGGGCGAGCTGGCCGGGCCCGTCGCGGTGGATCTCCACCGGGAAGTTGACCTTGGCAGGGTCCTTCAGCCCGGGAATGCCCAGCGTGCACAGCGCCTCGCGCACCTCCAGCGCGGTCAGCCGCCGCTTGCGCTCGATGGTGACGGCCACCTCCACGATGGGCCGGTCGACGGGCCGGCCGACGCGGGCCAGCACGGCGGCCACGGCGAGGCCGGCCAGCAGCAGCCAGCCGCGCGGCGCCAGCGTGATCGCAGCAGCCGTGCCGCCCGCACAGGCGACGATCGTGGCGGCGAAGATCGGCAGGCGGATGCGGACCCGCTCGGCGCGCAGCTCCTCCAGCTTCAGGTAAGCGGCCACGTCCCCACCGGGCTGGGCGAGCTGCCTGCGCAGCGGCGCCTGCTCGCTGCACCAAGCCCACCGCCAGAACGCGCCCAGCGTGCGGGCCAGGCCGACCGGCGCCCACCGCAGGATCCGCAGCAGGTACTTGGGGCTGTTCCAGGCATGCTTGCGCAGCCGGTACCAGGCCAGGTCCAGCTCGTGGGCGAGCACCTGCCGGGCTTCGCGGGCCGAGCGCAGCCACAGCGGCACGATCGGCGCGCGGGCCGTGTCGTGCCGGGTGACGACCTTGCCGTACAGCACCGGCTCGTCGCCGTCGTCGATGTCCACGGGCCGGTCGGTGACGACCTCGTCGCCGTCCTCGACGGTTTCGGCGTCGTACTCCTCCGGCAGCGCGAGCTCGGCACGGCCAGCGGTGTCGGTGTGCAGCACCTTCTCGGGTGCGGGTTCGTCGCCGGGGCCGCGGGCGTGGTCGCCGCGGACCACCCGGAGGCGGGGCAGGTCATCGCTCACGCGGCCACCGTCCGCGGGATGAGGGTGACCTCGCCGCGCAGGCTGCGCACGTGCCAGCAGACGGCGGCGCAGATGAGCCACAGGCAGACGGCGGCCCGCATGCCGAGCTCGACGGCCAGGTCGAGGAGAGCGGCCAGCCCGGCGCCGAGCGCGAGCGCGGCGACGGCGCACAGTCCGGCCGCGGCGTAGGTGAGGGTGCGCCAGCCGGCCGCGTGGGCGAGGTGCCACATCTCGGCCGCGGTGAGCGCGCCGCGGGTGGTGCGGGTAGCGGACAGGACGATGGTGAGGACGGCCAGGAGGACGAGGGCGGCGGTCATCAGGCCACCTCCTCGGTACGGCTGGCGCCGGGGGTGCCGTTGACGGCGGCGACCGGCACAGGCCCGCCGTCTGGGCCCGGCTCCGGACGGGCCTGCCGGTCGTGGTCCTGTGCCGCCTGGTCGAGGATCTCCACAGCCTCGCGGGTTTCCAGCCCGAACCGGTCCGCCAGGGCGCGGCGGCCGGGCGGGCGGCGTCCGGCGGCTAGGGCGTCGTCGACGGCCCAGCGTGCCGCCTCGAACCGGTCGGCGGGGACCTGCCGGATCTCGACCTCGACGGGTATCTCAATCGTGCGGTCGCGGTACACCACCCGCTCGGCGACGGGTTGGGGGGTCTCGACTCGCATGGTGCGGATGAGCCACATCAGCAGCTCGTAGGCGATCACCAGTGCCGCTGCGGGTGCGGCGCTGACCAGGCGTCCTCCCCATCCGGCGGGCCATCCGTGTGCCACGTTGGCGGCGAGGGTGGCGCCGATGCCGAGCCATAGGGCGAGGCGGGCCAGGCGCGGTACGGGTTTTTCCCAGCGGGCGCAGTACAGCATGATCAGCGATGCGGTGATGATGATTCCGTCGATGGTGATCGGGAACAGGCGTGCCGTGTCGGCGGGTTCGCCGTAGCCGAGCGCGAGGTCGTATTGGTGGCGGTACGACACGTAGAAGGCGACGACGGCGAGGATGACCACGACGGTGACGGTGGCGGCGCGGATGTGCCGGTCGCCGCTGGGCCGGGCCGGGGCGGTCGTGGGCGGTACGGGCGCGGTCGAACGGGTGTTCTCTGGCGCCGGTTGGGGCGTGTGGGATATCACTGCGATCAGCTCGATCTCCTGGTTGTGCAGGTGGTCGGGTGAGGCCCCGGCCAGGCGGTGCAGTCGCCGGGCCGGGGCCGCTCAGTCGCGGGTCTTGCCGAGGTAGATGCGCCGCCAGGCGACCTTGAGTTCGAGGTCGCTGGCGTTGTCCTGGACCCGCGCCAGGACGGTCCGCAGCCGCTTGATCTCGTCTTCATCGGCGCCCCGCGCTTCGGCGCGAGCGAGCTCGCTGCGGGCGTTCTCGATCCTGGTGATCTGGGACTTACGCAGCTCGGGCATGGCTACTTCCAGATCCAGGAGTAGAAGGACTGCATGCCGCACCCGCTGTCACACCTCAGGCCGACCAGGGCGGAGCCGTCGCTGTCGTAGTCGGGCTTGCCGGTGGGACGCCAGGTGCCGCCGCAGCCGGGCCGGTTGCAGGGGCGGGCGGCGTCGGCCGGGATGGTCTTGCTGGGCATGTGGTGCTCTCCTCGTGGAGTCGTGGTGGAGTCGCGGCCGGGTTCAGTGCGTGCCGCGGTTGGTCTCGGCGTAGTACAGCTCGGCGGCCACGGCGTGGGTGGGGCCGCAGGCGCGCTCGTGGAAGGGCTTGCCGCACTGCGAGCAGCGGCCGGACGTGCGGGCTTCGGCGGTGAGCTTGTAGTTGTCGCTCCAGCGGGACTTGCTCATCTGACGCTCCGGGGCGTGTCGGTGGTGGGGTGGGCCGGTGTCGGTCCGCTCGGCGCCCGGGACGGGGCCGGGTGCCGTACGGAGGTCACCGGGGCGGGAGGCCCGGCCCGGCACGGGCGGCTATGGGGATGAGCCCGTGCCGGGGGCTGTGGGCGGTCAGCGACCGCAGCACTGGCGGTATGGCTGGCCGCTGCCGCAGGAGCAGCAGGTGGCGGTGACGACGCGGACCCGGTCGACGTAGTCGATCATGGGGTTCCAGGTGATGAGCTGCCAGCCGGGGGTGGGCCGGGCGAGGTGCAGGCCAGGGCAGGTGATCAGCACCGTCATGCCGTCACTGCCAGCTGGGGAGGCAGCTCCGCCCACTCGGTGTGCCCCTCGGGGCCGTCGAGCGAGCCGATGCGGGTGGTGACCGCGCTGGTCTGCGCGTACTCGTGGCCGCCGCGCAGGTCGCGCCGCCTGCCGGGGGTGTGGGCCTCGATCCGCAGCCATCCGTCCGCCGTGGACGTGATGGCGACGCGGATCTGGTCGCCCAGGCCGGTGAGCGGGATGAGCTGGGAGACGAGGCTGCGGGCGATCCGCTCGGCGTCGTCGGCGCGGTCGGGCCGCTCGGCGAGGGCGATGTTGCGCGCCCAGACGCCGGCGGACTCGATGCTGTCGGGGCTGGGGGGCAGGGTCAGGTCATACACAGGGGCACCGCCTGAGCTGTAGGTACAGGCTATTGCTTGTACCGCTAGCTTGATACCTGACGGTACAGCCTGTCAAGCTGTTCCCGTGACCGATGAGCGCCCGAAGTACCTCCAGATCGTCGACGACCTCCGCCGGAAGATCGCCTCCGGCGAGTTGCCGCCCGGCGCGCGCCTGCCATCGCGGCCGGAGATCATGCGCGACTACGGTGTCTCCAACACCGTGGCGCTGCGGGTCGGCGAGATCCTGAAGGCCGAAGGGCTGGCCGAGGCGAGGGCGGGCGCCGGCACCTTCGTGCGGGGCAGACCTACGCGACAGAAGATGACCCGTGCCTTCACGCTGCGCCTGGAGATGCCGGGCTCTTCTGGCCCGGACGAGATGGAGCGGCGGGGGCACCGGATCTGGTCCTACGACTCGCGCACAACCGTCGCCCCGTCGGACATCCGCGAGCGCCTGGCCCTGCCCGAGGCGACCGGTGTGGAGGACGTCGTCCGTACGGCCTACGTCTACAGCCGCGACGACGAGCCCGTCATGCTGTCCACCAGCTGGGAGCCCCTCGCCCTCACCAGAGGCACGCCGATCGTCATGCCCGAGGACGGCCCCCACGTCGGCGTGGCCGACAGGATGCTCTCGATCGGCGTCGTCATCGATGGCTGCACCGAGCTGGTCGAGGCCCGGACCGGGGAAGTCGAGGAGTGCGCCGGGCTGAAGATCCCGCCGAGGAGCGTCGTCTTCGCGATCGAGCGGACCTGCTATGCGCAGGGCCGGCCGGTGCAGACGGCGGACATCGTGCTATCGGCGGAGCGGTATGTGCTGGAGTACGGCGAGCCGGTGCGGTCGCGGTAGGTCGTGGCATGTTGACTTCCTCCCCCGCCTTTAGGCGGGGAGGAAGTCAAGCCGGAGAGGACGTCAATTCAGTTCCCACTCCATCATCGGGCCGGTGCTCGGCTGGTACACCACCCGCACAGGCTTGGCCGTCTTCGGGGCCTCGAACGGAACCCAGCCCCGTACACACCGGCCCACGCCCACGATCTTGTCTTGGGGGTAGAGCGGCTCGTCCCACATGTCGTCGCTCCAGCTGTTGACGTGCTCCCCGGCATGAATGCCGGGGATTCAGCCTGTGCCG
>NZ_MSZZ01000063.1 GCF_002093975.1 Thermoactinospora rubra | reverse complement strand
CCGACCCTTGACGCCCGGCTCCAGACCTTAACTACACGGCATTGGGGCTAGAATCCGGCGGCGTGTTACGTGCGCTGCGGATGGCGCTGGCCGTCGCGGTGATCGCGGCGGGCGCCGCCGCGAGCGCCACCGTACCCGGCGAAGGCGTCCTATGCACGTATGCCGGGATGGGCGAGGTCGTCGAGATGTCCTGCGGCGACCCCGAGACGGAAGCCGCCCTGGCGGCGCGGATGCTCAGCCCCGGCCAGGCCCGCGCGGCCGGCTGCACGCCCGTCGTCGTCGGCGAGGACCGCCGGGTCATGGCCACCCCGAGCCCGATGATCCAGCACTCGGACGAGCCGGCGCCCGCCCCCACGCCCAGGACGCCGGATCCGGCGCTCGCCTCCCGCGTGGGACGGGCGTGGGATCGGATCGAGCGCTGGCTGGGCGCCCACGCCTCCGTCACGCTGCGCAAGCTGCGCCATCCCGTCGACGCGGCGCGCATCACCGGCTGGGAGGAGGACAACGGCAGGCTGCCGGATGATCTGTACGCCTCGCTGCTGCGCCACGACGGAGCCGACGACGGCGCCCTGCTCTTCCCCGGCTACGCGCCCGTCGATCTGATGACGGCGGAGTCGCTGCGGTGGGGCAACTGCCACACCCTCGTGATCGAGGGCTCGATGGCCGAAGCCGACCCCGAGCGCGGCACCTGGCACGGCAGCCTGGTGCCCTTCGCGTCCGACACGCGGGGCCGCGAGCTGTTCGTCAACCCGCGCACGGGCCGGGTCGGCGAGAAAGCGTGGAACGAGCGCGTGCGCTACGACGGGCCGATGGGCTGGCCCTCCTACGTGGCGCTCCTGGAGGCGGTGGCCGGGTCGCTGCAGAGCGGGCAGGCGCTGCGCGGACGGTATCCGGCCGTGACGCCGGGCTGCGAGCTGACCTGGCAGGACGAGCCCGCCCCGGCGCCGCCGCCCGCGACCTGTGCCGGTCCCCCGCGCCCGTCCCCGACCCCGACCCCCACGGAAACCGCGGAGCCCTCGCCGAGCCCGCTGTCGCCGAAGGACGCCCGGGAGATCGGCTGCAAGCCCGCCCGCCGCCCGCCGGTCGTGAAATATCCGGATAAGGCGGTCGCGGCGCAGGTGGACGCCGCCTGGCGGCGCATCGAACGCTGGCTCGCCCGCCACGCCCCCAGGACCCTCCGCTCGCTCCGCCCGCCCGCCTCGCCCTCGGCGATCGCCCGCGCCGAGGCCAGGATGGGCCTGACCTTCCCCGACGACCTGCGCGCCTCGCTGCTGCGCCACGACGGCGGCCGCTTCGGCCCCGGCGGGCTGTGGGACTACGCCCCCGTCCGGGAGATCGCCCGGGAGTGGGCCATGATGTGCGGCCTCTACCTCGACGGCTCGATCGCGCCCGACCCGTGGTGGTGGCACGGGCGGCTGATCCCCTACGCCATGGCCGTGGACGGCGGCCACCTGTTCGTCGACGCCCAGACCGGCAAGACGGGCGAGTACTTCAACGAGGAGGGCCTGCGGCTCGACGGCGACGTCGCCTGGCCCTCCTACCTCGCCCAGCTGGCGGCCGTCGCGGACGCGCTGGAGAGCGGGCGGCCGCTGCGCCGCTGGAAGCCCGTCGTGGCCAGGGGCGAGCTGGACTGGGACCTGGACTGAGACCTGGACTGAGACATCGCCCGCGACTAGCTGCTTGGCGCGGTGGAGCTAGTCCGGGCGCGGGGACGGCTCGGCGGTCACCGAACGCAGCAGCGGACGGCTCAGCGCCCCGGCCCCGATCACCCCGCCGAAGCCCACGGCGACGCAGGCCAGCAGCGTCAGCAGGCCGTTCACGGTCATCGCGCCGATCATGAACGGCACCGCGCAGACCATGCCGGAGGCGATGGCGCCGCCGCCCATGACGGCCAGCGGGATCAGCGTCTCCTTCCTGCGGGCCCGGTCCAGCACCTCCAGCGGCGTGCCCGCCAGGCGCAGCAGCGCGTAGGTCTGGCGCCGGTCCAGCACCGAGGAGGCCGCCGTGATGCCCGCGCTGGTGATCGCCACCAGGAAGGACACCGCGAGCACGACGAGGGTGCCGGTGCCGATGTCGCGCAGCAGCACCATGCCCTCGTAGTCGTCCTCACGCTCCGTGCTGGCCGAGTGGCCCGGCGACAGCCCGTCCAGCGCGGTGCGGGCCCGGTCGAGCGTGGCCGGGCCGGCGCCGGTGCCGAGCGCCGCGACCACCACGTGGCCGCGCGCCTCGACGGTCGCCCGCACGCCGGCCGCGGCCAGCCGTTCCTTCGCCTGCTCGGCCGCCCGCGCCGCCTGGGCCTTGGGGACGGCCAGCCGCAGCTGGTGGCCGTCCGGCGAGCCCAGCAGCGAGGCGCTCGGGCTGAGCAGGCCCAGGAACCCGGCCACGAACCCGGTGAGCGCCACCCCGCTCACCGTGCGCCAGGCCGAGCGGGGATCGTCGACGAGCCGCCGGCCGGCCAGCAGCCCGGCGGGCCGCCTGGCCCTGGCGGCGACGATCCTGCCGATCAGGCCCACCACCCAGGGCCCGGCCAGGTTCACGCAGGCGAAGGCCAGCCCGATCGCCGCCACGACCACGGTGACGCTCGTGGACCTGCTCACCAGCGGCACCGCGACCAGCGCGGCCAGCAGGGCGAGCAGCCGTACGGCGCGCATGGCGGGCGGCGTCTCCCTCTTGGCCACGCCGAGCGGGCTGACCACGACCCGGCGCAGGCCCACCACCGCCGACAGGCCCACCAGCAGCGGCACGGCCACCAGGACGGCGGCGACCACCCACAGGGGCGGCCACACGTCCGCGGCGAACCACGGGCCGCCGCCGATCTCCACCCGCGTCAGCAGCGGCCCGGCCGCCGCGTACAGCGCGACGCCCGCCGCCGCGCCCGCGAACGCGACGATCACCGCCTCGGCCACGGTCATGGCCACCACCTGGCCCGGCGTCGCGCCCACCAGCCGCAGGGCGGCCAGGCGCTGGTCGCGGCGGGCCACCGTGAGCCGGGCCGCCGCCCCGCCGAACACCAGCAGCGGCACCACCATGAGGACGCTGGCGACGAGGGCCAGGATGCGGTAGCCCACCGCCGTGTCGGAGTGCGTGCCGGTGAAGCCGGCGACCTTGGTCGCGGGGGCGCCGGAGCGGCCGGGGTCCGCCAGCGACATGACCGGGTCGCCTGGGTCGTGGCCGAGGACCGCGACGAGCTCCTCCGGGTGGACCAGCGCCTCCTCGCCGAGCACGTGGATCCGGCCCGGGTAGCGCCTCGCCAGCTGGTCGGCCGGCAGCGTCCTGGCCAGCTCGGCCAGCGCGGGCGACAGCCACGCCTCGCCCGGCCGGGGGAACGGTCCATGCCGGGCGGCGCGGGCGGGCCCGCGGTGAGGGCGGCCAGGTCCACCACCGCGATCCGCTCGCCGCGGACGTGGTCGTGCCGCAGCGTCTGCAGGGCCACCGCCCCCTGTTCGGCGGCGACCGGGATGCGCCACGCCTCCCGGTCCGCGCGCGCCTCGAAGGCGAAGTTGGCCGCGACGGCGAACAGCAGCAGGGCGGTGGAGACGGCCACCGCGCCCAGCGTCAGCCAGGCGCCCAGCATGCCGCGGCGGCCGCCGCCGCGCAGCAGCCGCCAGCTCAGGGACACGACGGTCCTCACGCCGGCACCCCCTGCGCCTGACCGGTCAGGCGGCCGTCGCGCACCTCGACGACCCGGTCGCAGAAGCGCGCCACGTTCGGGTCGTGCGTGACCACCACCAGGCCGGCCCCGTTGTGCTTGGTGGCCTCCACCAGCAGGCGCATGGTGTCGTGCCCGGTGGCCTGGTCCAGCGCGCCGGTCGGCTCGTCGGCGAACACCACCGCGGGCCCGCTCACCAGCGCCCTGGCGATCGCCACGCGCTGCGCCTGGCCGCCCGACAGCTCCCCCGGCCGCCGGGCCTCCATGCCGTGCAGGCCGAGGGGGCCGAACCACTCGCGCGCCTGCCGTACCGCCCGGACCCTGTCCACCCCGCCCAGCATCAGCGGCAGGGCCACGTTCTCCTCGGCGGGCAGCTCGGGCAGCAGCTGGCCGAACTGGAAGACGAAGCCGAAGCGGGTGCGCCGCAGCGCGCTGCGCTCCCGCTCGCGCATGGTGTCGATGCGCTGCCCCATCAGCCACACCTCGCCCGAGTCCGGCCTCATGATGCCCGCCAGGCAGTGCAGCAGGGTCGACTTGCCCGAGCCGCTGGGCCCCATGATGGCCACCGCCTCGCCCCGGCGGACCGTGATGTCCACCCCGTCCAGGGCCACCGTGTGGCCGAACCGCTTCGTCAGGGCACGCCCCTGGAGTACGTCGTTCATGGCTCCCGAGCCTGGCGTGCCCGGCCTCGCCGCGGATCGGCCGCGCGACCGGGGGGCGGTCGGCCGAACGGCCGATCTTAAGCTGGGGGCTGTGATTCGCGTTCTCATCGCCGACGACCAGGAGCTGGTCCGCACCGGGTTCCAGATGATCCTGGACGCCCAGCCGGACATCGAGGTGGTCGCCGCCGTGGCCGACGGCGCGGCGGCCGTCGCCGAGGCCCGGCGGCTGCGCCCCGACGTCTGCCTTCTCGACATCCGCATGCCCAAGCTCGACGGCATCGAGGTGACCCGCCTGCTGGCCGGCCCCGGCGTGGAGAACCCGCTGCGGGTGGTGATCGTCACCACGTTCGACCTCGACGAGTACGTCTACGGGGCGCTGCGCTCGGGCGCCACCGGCTTCCTGCTCAAGGACAGCGGCCCGACGCTGCTCATCGAGGCGATCAGGGCGGCGGCGAGCGGCGAGGCGCTGGTGTCGCCGTCGGTGACCGTCCGCCTGCTGCAGCACCTGGCCAAGCCCGCGGCGGCCAAGCCGCTCCCCGAGCCGCTGACCGACCGCGAGATGGACGTCGTACGGCTGGTCGCCCGCGGCAAGACCAACCAGGAGGTGGCCGCCGAGCTGTTCGTCTCCCTGTCCACCGTCAAGACCCATCTCGGGAGCGTCCAGGCCAAGCTCGGCGCCCGCAACCGCGTGGAGATCGCGGCGTGGGCCTGGGAGTCCGGCGTGGTGAGCTGATCAGGGGTGAGCCGATTAACCGCCGTCCCGGCGGGATAAATGACAATCAGCACCTCAGCGCATGGAGCGGGGGGAGAGATTCGTGCGCTTCACGACCCTGGCCGTCTACGTGACCCTCGCCGCCCAGGTGGCCTCGCTGGCCGCGCTCGTCGTCTTCGAGGAGACGCGCGGCAGCCGGCTGGCCGCCCAGATCGCCGCCCTCCAGGGCGCCCCCCACAGCCAGGCCGCCCAGTCGGTCGCCGGCCAGGTGTCCGTCTTCGCGGTGCTGGTGATGCTCGTCGCGGGCACCGCCGTCGCCTCCGCGGTCGCGTACCTCACCTGGCTGGTGCGTGCGCGCCAGGCCAACGACCGGGCGGCCACCGCCGGACCGGTGCTGGCCGCCTGGCTCGTCCCCTTCGTCAACCTCGTCGCCCCGGTCCTCCTCCTGGACGAGGTGTGGAAGGGCTCGCGCCCGCCGTACGACCAGCGTGTCCGCTGGCTGTCGCTCGTCGCCGCGTGGTGGCTCGGCTGGCTCGGCTCGCTGGTGCTCCTCGCCGCCCGGCTGGCCGACGACTCCGAAGGCACGCTGACGGGCATCGGCGCGCGGGAGCTGGCGATCACGGGCATGGCGGCGCTGCTGTGCGCGGCCACCGTCCGCGAGGTGACGCGCCTCCAGACCGCCCGGGGGCGCGCCCGCCTGCGGTACCGCTCGCTCAGCCGCGCCGCCTGACAGGCTGCCGGCACCTTGCCACCATTGGGTGCATGGCCGGAGTCATCTATGTCCGCGATGTCGACGACGACGTCATAGAGACGTTGAAGCAGCGTGCGGCGGAAGCCGGCATGTCCCTGCCGGCCTATGCCGCACAGCGGCTGACGCTCATCGCCAGGCGTCCGGCCAACGCCGAGGTCATGCGGAAAGTGAGGCGGCTGGCGGCGGCGCGGCGGGAGCGCGGTGCGACAATGCCGACGACCGCCGACATCGTGGCCGCCGTGCGCGCCGACCGCGACCCCGTCTTTTGCCGCTAGGCGGGGCGGTCAGGCGGCGGTGGGGCCGGAGCTGCCCGGGCTGGCGTGCCAGAGCCGGCGGGGCGGGGTGACGATCGCCGGGCCGAGGTCGGAGTACGGCGAGAGCAGGAAGCCGTTGGGGTACTCGATCCGGCGGCCGCCCACGCCTCCGGCCTCCTCCGGCTCGCGGTCGAGCAGGGCGCGGACCGCGTCGGCGCCCCGCTCGCGGTACAGCCTGTCGAGGTCTGCCAGGTTCCAGCAGTCCAGGGCCCGCAGGGAGACCGCCCTCGCCCCGGTGCGCCTGATCACGCCGCGCGCGACCAGGAGCCACGAGCCGAACACCGTCGAGGCGCACCGGCCCTGCGCCGACTCGAAGAACGTCAGGTCGACCGGGCCGGTGGAGTCGTCGAGGGTGACGAAGACGACGCGCTGCCCGGAGCGCACGGCCGGCGTCTGGGTGGCCACCTTGACGCCGGCGACCAGCACCCGGGCGCCGTTGCGCCGGGCCGGCAGGTCCCTCGCGCGGACCACGCCGAGGGCGTCGAGCAGCTCGTCGTGGAAGGTGACGACGTGCCGGGTGAGGTCGATGCCGAGGACGTCGAGCTCGGCCTCGACCATCTCCGTCTCGGTCATCTCCGGCAGCTCGCCCGGCTCGATCCGCTCGGCGAAGCCTAAGGGGATCTGGGCCGCCCCCGCGCCGCCCGCCGGCCCCCGGTCCAGCGCCCCCACCCGGGCGAGGAGGTCGCGCCGCGTGAGCCGGCCCGGCCGCCAGCGCGGCCCGCCGTCGCCCGGACGCAGGCCGTGGAGCGCGTCGAAGCCGCCCACCCGCACGATCCGCTCCATGATCGGACGCGACGGCCTGGCCCTGTCCCAGAAGTCGGCCAGCGAGGTGTACGGCCGGCCGGCCACCATCCGGTCCACCTCCGCCTCGCTGATCCCCTTGACGGCCGAGAACGGGACACGCAACGCATACCCGCGCCCCATCTCCTCGGGCCTGAAGGCGCGTCTTTCCGCACCGCGCTCCGGCCCCAGGTCCGACGCCCGGACGCGGACCCGCATCGGCGGCTCGGGCGTGAGCCGTTCGACCTGCCAGTGCCTGCCCGACCTGTTGACGTCCAGCGGAAGGATCACCACGCCGCACCGCCGCGCCTCGTCGACGATCACCCGCTGCGGGTACATGCCGGGCTCGTGGGTCAGCACCCCGGCGAAGAACGCGGCCGTGTGGTGCCGCTTGAGCCAGGCCGACTGGTAGGTGGGCAGCGCGAAGGCCGCCGCGTGCGCCTTGCAGAACCCGAACGCGCCGAAGGCGTCCAGCACCTGCCAGGCCCGCTCCACCTCCTCCCTGCCGAACCCCTGCGCCCGCGCCATCGGCACGAACGTCCTGCGCACCCTCTGCCGCCCCTGCGGCGTCTCGAGGGTACGGCGGAGCTTCTCGGCGAAGGACAGGTCGCGCCCCGTCATCACCTGGATGATCTTGAGCACCTGCTCGTGGAACACCACGACCCCGTGGGTCTCCCTCAGCGCGTCGCGGAGCCGTTCGTGGGGATAGGACGGCATGCGCCAGCCGTGCCTGGCCTCCAGGTACGGCGTGACCATGTCGGAGTTGACCGGCCCCGGCCGGAACAGCGAGATGTCGACGATCAGGTCGTGCATCGTCCGCGGCTCCAGCTTGGCCACCAGCTCGCGCTGGCCGGGCGACTCGATCTGGAAGCAGCCGATGGTACGGCCGGCGCAGATCATGTCGTAGGTCTCCTGGTCGTCGTGCGGCACGTACTGGACGCCGGGGTCGTCGCCGCGCTGGGCGTCCAGCTCGACCGTGACGCCGTCCACCCGCTCGATCTCGCCCAGCGCGTGCGCCATCGCCGACTGCATGCGCACGCCGAGCACGTCCAGCTTGAGCAGCCCGGCCTCCTCGACGTCGTCCTTGTCGAACTGCGACATCGGGAAATCCAGCAGGCTGCGCTCCACCGGGGTGACGTCCCTCAGCCCCGCGTTGCCCACGAGCACGCCGCACGGGTGCAGCGCGATGTGCCTGGGCAGCCCGTCGAGCCGCTCGGCCAGCCGGAACACCCGCTCCAGCCCCGCCTCGCCCAGCCGCGACTCGCGCAGCTCCGGCAGGTCGCGCAGCGAGGCGGTGATCTGGCGGGCCCTGATGTGCGGGAACGCCTTGGCGATCGCGTCGATCTCGTGCGGCGGCAGCCCCATCGCCGCGCCCACGTCGCGGATCGCGCTGCGCGCCCGGTAGGTCTCCATCATCGACACGCAGGCCACGCGGGCCTCGCCGTACCTGTCGAAGACGGCCCTGTAGACCTCCAGCCGGCGGGCCGACTCCACGTCGAGGTCGATGTCGGGCAGGCCGATGCGGCCCTCCGACAGGAAGCGCTCCATCAGCAGGCCGTGGTCGAGCGGGTTCACCTCGCCGATGCGGATCAGGTAGTTGACCAGGCTGCCCGCCCCCGAGCCGCGGATCGCGCACCGGACGCCCATGCCGCGGATCAGGCCGGTGATGCCGGAGACAGCGACGAAGTACCCCGACAGGCGCTTCCCCTCGATGATCCGCAGTTCCTCCTCCAGCCGCCGCCTGGCCTCGGGGTCGCGGTGCAGGCCCCGCCGGCGCAGGCCCTCGTGGCAGCGGTCGCGCAGCAGCGGCACCGGGTCCTCGTCCATCTCGGGCAGGTACAGCCTCCCCGCCCTGAGCGCCAGGACCTTCCGCGGGTCCGTCGCGCACGCCTCGGCCAGGCGCCTGGTGGTGTGCAGCAGGCGGGCGACGCGGTGCTCGTCGGCACCGCAGACCTTGCGGGCGACCTGCCACATCTCCTTGGTGCTCTTGAGGTAGGCGTGGGAGGTGGCGCGGTCCAGGTGCCGGGGGTGCAGAGGGACGAGCCGGCGGGCCGCGTCCAGCACGTCGCCGACCTGGTGGTCGGCGGGGTTGAGGTACCGCACGGCGTTGGTCAGGACCGCGGGGACGCCGAGCTCGTCGGCCAGCGCGAGCATCCGCACGGCCGTCGAGGCGTCGCGGTAGCCGTACTGGTCGACCACCTCGACGACCACGGGGGCGATGGACTTCCAGCGGGCCAGCAGCGCCCTGGCGTGGTGGTCTCGCCTCTCCGCCACCGCCCGGCCGACGTCGGAGCGGGGGCCGAGCATGACCACCAGGCCGTCGTCGTCGCCGAACTCGCCCCGGCCAAGACCTGAGAGGAAGGTGGCGAGCAGGTCCGGGGTGATGCGCGGGGAGCCGCGGCCGGCGGTGAGGTGGGCGGCGGTGACCAGGCGGCACAGGCGGGCCCAGCCGCCCGAGCGGGCCAGGACGGTGACACGGTCGCGGGAGTCCGGGCCGGTGCGCGGGCGGGATGCGGCCGGGCCCGGCGTGCCCGGCCCGAGGCCGGACGTGCCTGACATGAGGCCCGGCGTGTCCAGTCCGAAGCCGGGCGTGCCCGACCCGAAGCCGGATGTGCCCGGCCCGAGGTCGGATGCGTCCAGCGCGAGGTCGACACCGAAGACGGGGCGGATGCCCGCGTCGGCGCAGGCCTGGGCGTGCTTGACGGCGCCGTAGAGGCCGTCGCGGTCGGTCAGCGCGAGGATGTCCATGCCCAGCTCCGCGGCCCGGGCGACCAGGGCGGAGGGGAAGGCGACGCCGTACCGCATCGAGTAGGCGGAGGCCACGTGGAGGTGCGGGAACGCGGTCATCAGTCCCACGCCCTCAGCAGCAGCCAGCCGCCGCCGGCGGTGTCGAACCGGAGCTCGTAGGTGCCGACCTCGCGGCCGGGGCTGGCCTCGACGCGCCAGAACCGGCGTTCGCCCGGGTCGCCCTCGCCGGTCTTCCACCACTCGCGGGTCACCACCCAGTGGTCGAGAATCCGGCGGACGAGGTAGAGCCGATCGCGCCAGACGAACTGGGTCGGTTCCCCGTCTCGGGTCCACACCTCTATCGGATCGCCGTAGAGTCTGCTCAAGGCTCCTTCTCCCCGTGGCTGGTGATCTTGCTACCGGGCCACCCGGGGGAAGACGGGCGCAGTTGGCTCACTACCTTTCGAACATACGTTCTTAATCCCCCAAACGCAAGTCGCCTGCCTGCCGGACGAGCGGGTTGGAGCCGATCGAGTTGCGGATGCTGAAGGTCACGCTTCCGGCGCGGTAGCGGTCGTCCGACCACTCCACCGGCCGCCCCTCGTAGGTGGTGGTGATGCGGCGCTGGCGCAGCAGCGGGCTGCCCCGCCGTACACCGAGCAGACGCGCGTCCGAGGCGCCGGCCGCCACCGCGTCGATGAGGTGCTCGCCGTAGGCGAAGACGAGCCCCACCGAGTCGTACAGCGCCTGGGTGACCGAGTCGCAGTCGGGCGGGAGCGCGGCGACGGCCGGGGCGATCCAGCCGGCGTAGACGGTGCGCTCGATCAGCACCGGCTCGCCCTCCAGCGTGCGCAGCCGCAGCACCTCCAGCACCTCCCCGCACGCCAGCCGCTCCGCCTCGGCGCCACGCGCGGCACGCGGGGTCTGCGAGATCACCCGGCCGCCGACCCGCAGCCCGTTGGCCTTGGCCCACTGCGCGAAGCTGTGCAGCTCGGCGAAGCTCTGGCTGGGCGTGTTGCCGAGCACCACCCGGCGGGCTCCCTGGCGGGAGCCGATCAGGCCTTCCGCGATCAGTACGGCTATCGCCTGCCGTACCGTGCCTCGGGCCGCCGAGTAGCGCGCGGCGAGCTCGGCCTCGGAGGGCAGCTGGGAGCCGACCGGGTAGGCGCCGCCGAGGATGTCGTCGCGCAGCTCAGCGGCGATTCGTTCATAGCGCGCAACCATCCCAGGCGCTCCCGGTTCATGAAATAGCAATCTTCATGCGACTAACTAGGGCTGGCTTGTTTGTACAAGTTCCCATAGGTTTCGAGCCACACCCCGAAGGAGTGGAGGCGACGTGTTCGCACCTCGCGCCGGCGCTGCAGGCGTCATAGCAGCTCTCACCGTTGTCACGGCGGCGTGCGGCGCCGCCCCGTCCACGCAGGGCCAGCCGTCCGCGGCGGGCGGCAAGAGCGCCGCCACCGCCACCTCCGCCGCCGACCTCGGCGGCATGGACAAGCTGGTCGAGGCGGCCAAGAAGGAAGGCACCCTCCACGTCATCGCCCTCCCGCCGGACTGGGCCAACTACGGGGAGATCATCTCAACTTTCGAGAAGAAGTACGGCATCAAGGTCGAAAGCGAGAACCCCGACGCCTCCAGCGCGGATGAGATCAACGCGGTGAAGACCCGCAGGGGCCAGGACCGCGCGCCCGACGTGCTGGACCTGGGCCAGTCCTTCGCCTTCAGCGGCGCCAAGGAGGGCCTGTTCGCCCCCTACAAGGTGCAGGCCTGGGACAAGATCCCCGAAGGCCAGAAGGAGCCGAGCGGCCTGTGGGTCAACGACTACGGCGGCTACGTCTCCATCGGCTGCGACGCCAAGAAGGTCGGCACCTGCCCCAAGACCTTCGCCGACCTGCTCAAACCCGAGTACAAGGGCAAGGTCTCGCTCAACGGCAACCCCAACAAGGCCGGCGCGGCCTTCGCGGGCGTGTGGGCCGCGGCGCTGGCCAACGGCGGCTCGCTCGACGACATCGCGCCCGGCGTGGAGTTCTTCAAGAAGCTCAAGGCGGCGGGCAACTTCAACCCGGTCGAGTCCACCCCGGCGACCGTGGAGAAGGGCGAGACGCCGATCAGCATCGACTGGGACTACCTCAACGCCGGCTACCGCGAGCAGTTCCTCCCCAAGGGCCTGGACTTCCAGGTCGTCGTGCCCGGCGACGGCGTCTACGCGCAGTACTACGCGCAGGCCATCAACAAGGACGCGCCGCACCCGGCCGCCGCGCGGCTGTGGATGGAGTTCCTCTACAGCCCCGAGGGGCAGAACCTGTGGCTCAAGGGCGGCGCCCGCCCGGTGCTGATGCCGGCGATGACCGCCGACGGCACCATCGACAAGGCGCTGGCCGACAAGCTGCCCGCGGTGCCGGGCGAGCCGAAGTTCCCGACCGAGGAGCAGGTCACCAAGGCCAAGGACACGCTGGCCAAGACCTGGGACGCGGCGATCGCGGGCTGATGGCTCGCGCAGCCGGAACCGGCGGCTGGCTCGGCGCCCTGCCGCTGCTCGCCTTCGTCGCGCTGGCCTTCGGCGTCCCGGCCGTGGCCATGGTCGCCGGGGCCTTCACCGTCGACGGCTCCCCCAGCGCCGGCGCCATGGCCCAGACGCTGCAGGGCGGCTACCTGACCGTGCTGGCCAACAGCGTCAAGCTGTCGGCCGTGGTCGCCGTCTGCGGCGCGGTGCTGGGCGCCTTCCTCGCCCAGGCGGTGGTGACCTCCCGTTCCGCCGCGCTGCGCGAGGCCGTGCTGACCGCCTCCGGGGTGCTGGCCAACTTCGGCGGGGTGCCGCTGGCCTTCTTCTGGGTCGCCACGCTCGGCAACTCGGGCGTGGTCAGCGGCCTGCTGGGGCTGCCGTCCGGCGCGCTGTTCAGCTTCTGGGGGCTCGCGCTGGTGTACCTGTACTTCTCGATCCCGCTCATGGTGCTGGTGATCGCCCCCGCGCTGGACGGCCTGCGGCCCCAGTGGCGCGAGGCGGCGCTCAACAACGGCGCGACCACCTGGCAATACTGGCGCTACGTCGCGCTGCCGGTGCTCACCCCCGCCCTGCTGGGCGGCGTGGTGCTGCTGTTCGGCTCGGCGTTCGCCGCCTACGCCACCGCCGCGGCCATGGGCGCGGGCACGGTGCTGCCGCTGGTGACCCTGAAGATCGCCAGCGCGCTGTCGGGCGATGTGCTGACCGGCTACGAGAACATCGGCCTGGCGCTGAGCCTCGACATGGTCCTGGTCGCCGGGCTGGTCATGGCCGTGTACCTGCCGCTGCAGAGGAGGAGCACGCGATGGCTGCGGTGATCGCCGAAGTCGCGCCCGAGCGGGCGGCGCCGCCCCGGCTGTGGCGTGGCGTCGTGCTGGCGCTCGCCGCCGTGTACTTCCTGGTCCCGCTCGGCGCCTCGGTCTGGTTCACCGTCCACAACCCCGTCACCGGCTTCTCACCGGACCCCTATCTGGAGCTGTGGACCGCCGAGGGGTTCGTGCCCAGCCTGCTGCTGTCCCTCGGCCTGGCGCTCGCGACCATCGCGCTGGCGCTGCTGCTCACCCTGCCCGCGATGCTGGCGGTACGGCTGGCCGTACCCCGCCTGCGCCCGGTCCTCGAGGTGATCTGCACGCTGCCGCTGGTCGTGCCGCCGATCACGTTCGTCGCGGGCATCACCAAGTCGCTGGCGACCGGCAACGAGGTGCTCGCGCCCACCCCGTTCTGGGCCACGCTCAACGCGATCCAGGACGACGCCTTCCCGCTGGTGCTGGTGTTCGCCTACGTCGTGCTGGCGTTGCCGTTCGTCTACCGGGCGCTGGACGCGGGCCTGCGCACGCTCGACGTGCGCACGCTCGTGGAGGCGGCGCGCAACCTGGGCGCGTCCTGGCCGCACGTGCTGTTCCGGGTGGTCGTGCCCAACCTGCGCACGGCCCTGGCCGGCGCGGCGTTCCTGACGCTGGCGCTGGTGCTGGGCGAGTACACGGTGGCCGCGATCCTCGGCTACCGGCCGTTCGCCGTCTGGATCGTCACGATCTCCGGATCCAAGGGGCAGCTGTCGGTCGCGGTCTCGGTGCTGAGCCTCGTCCTGACGTGGGTGCTGCTGCTGGCCGTGTCCGGCGTTTCACGAAAGCGAGGGATGTCGAGGTGACCGCCCGACTGGAGTTCCGTGGGCTGCGCCGTACCTTCGGCAGGACGGTGGCTCTCGACGGCCTGGACCTGGTCGTCGAGCCGGGCGAGCTTGTGGCGCTCCTGGGCCCCTCGGGCTGCGGCAAGACCACCGCCCTGCGCTGCGTGGCCGGGTTCGAGCAGCCCGACGAGGGAGCGGTGCTGCTGGACGGCAAGGACATCACGCGGGTGCCCGCCAACAAGCGCGACGCGGGGATGGTCTTCCAGGCCTACTCGCTGTTCCCCAACCTCAACGCGCTGGACAACGTCGGCTTCGGCCTGCGGGTCCGCAAGGTCCCGCGGGCGCGGCGCCACGCCCGCGCCCGGGAGCTGCTGGAGCTCGTCGGCCTGGACTCGCACGCCGAGCGCTTCCCGCACCAGCTGTCGGGCGGGCAGCAGCAGCGCGTCGCGCTGGCGCGGGCGCTGGCCCTCGAACCGCGCGTGCTGCTGCTGGACGAGCCCCTGTCCGCGCTCGACGCCAAGGTCCGCGTCGCGCTGCGCGAGGAGATCCGGCGGCTGCAGCTGGACCTCGGGATCACCACCTTGTTCGTCACGCACGACCAGGAGGAGGCGCTGTCGATCGCGGACCGGGTCGCCGTGCTGCGCGACGGCCGCGTGGAGCAGTGCGGCCCGCCCGCCGAGGTGTACGACCGCCCGGCCACGCCCTTCGTCGCCGAGTTCGTCGGGACCATGAACCACCTGCCGGGACGGGTCACGGGCGAGGAGGTGAGCGTGCTGGGCCAGGTGCTGCCGGTGGACGGCCCGGCCCCCTCCCGTGATGTCGATGTGCTGGTCCGCCCGGAGGCCGTGCAGGTGGCGCCCGACCCGGACGGCTCCGGCCAGATCGTCGCCGCCTCCTTCCGCGGCGCGTCGGTCCGCCTGCGGGTGGCCCTGGAAGGCGGCGAGGTGCTCGCCGACGTGCCGGGCCACGAGGCGGTACGGCTGGCGCCCGGCACGCGGGTGGCGGTGCGGCTGGTCGAACGGCCGGTGCTGGTGGCCGCGCGGCGCGCCGAGACCCCGGCGCCGGTCTTGCCGTCGGAGGACGCCGCCGGTGTCGCCTGAGGACCGGCCCGGCGATCGGTCCGGCGATCGGCTCGACGCCCGGTCCGGCGCCTGGTTCGATGCCGTGCTGTTCGACATGGACGGCACGTTGGTGGACACCGAGGGGCTGTGGTGGTCGGCCGTCGACGCGGTCGCCGGCGCTCTGGGCCGCCCGCTGACCCCCGGCGACGAGCCCTTCGTCCACGGCAGGACCATCGAGGACACGGCCGCCCACCTGGCGCCGAAGGGATCCGCCGCCTCGCTCGCGCGTCGGCTCACCGAGGAGTTCACGCGGCGCATCGACGAGGGTGTCCGCGTCCTGCCGGGCGCGCGGAGCCTGCTCGCCCAGCTGGCCACGGCCGGGATCCCGACCGCCCTGGTCAGCGCCTCACCCCGGTCGGTGGTGGAACGCATCCTGCCCTTGCTGGAGGGCCACCGCTTCGCCACCGTCGTCGCGGACGGCGACACGCCACGCGGCAAGCCGTACCCGGACCCCTACCTGGAAGCCGCCCGGCGCCTGGGTGTGGCGCCGTCCCGGTGCCTGGCTGTGGAGGACAGCCCCGCGGGCGTCACGGCGGCGCGTGCGGCGGGTTGCCGGGTGGTGACGGTCGAGCCCGCCTCGGGCCTGCCCTCGCTGCGGGACCTGATGCGCCTGCCCAGTGACTGATCGACAGCCTCGCGCTGTCGCGCAACGCGAAACTCACAGCACTTTCCGCCCCCTTAACGCCGGTTCCCGTCATAACTGACCTTGAAAAGGTATGCTGGAAGCAGTCCGAGGAAAGATGGATCATGCTTCTGAGGTTCCGCGTCGCCAATCACCGCTCGATCCGCGACGAGCAGACGCTCTCCCTGGTGACCGTTCCACGCCGAGGGGAGCCCAAAGACCTGTCCACCGTGCGGGTCGCCGGGATCTACGGAGCAAACGCTTCGGGGAAGTCCAACGTGCTCGACGCTCTCAGGTGGATGATCTCCGCGATCGAGTCATCCCATACCAGCTGGAATCCGACGGGCGGCGTGCCTCGCCACCCCTTCAAGCTCTCCGCCGACGGAGCCGCCACGCCTTCCTTCTTCGAAATCGACTTTCTCCACGAAGGGGCGAGATACTCATACGGTTTCGAGGTCGTCGACGACCAAGTCGTCGGCGAATGGCTCTACACCTTTCCCCACGGGAGACGGCGAAAGCTGTTCGAGCGGACCTCGCCCCATAATGTCCACTTTGGGAGGGGTTTCACCGGCCAGGCAAAGCGAATCCTCGAGCTCACTCGCCCTAATTCTCTGTACTTGTCTGCAGGCGCATCCAACAATCACACGCTCTTGAGCTCGCTCTATACGAAAATCACTCGCTTCGTCCTGTTCGCCCAGCACACCGAACAGGACGAGGAAGTACGCCTAGGCCTCACCAAGTATGCCCTCACATTGCCGAATATTCGGAAGACACTCAACAGGCTGCTCCAGGTCGCCGACCTTGGAGTGGCGGGCGCCGAACTTGTGGAGCGTACGTCCGACCCCTCCATGGACAAGCTCATCGCTGTCGATCCGGACTACTTCCAAGAGCCGGACCGGGTAGCGACCCTCAAGGCCGTGAGATCCGATGTGGTCCTCCGGAGATCGGTGGCGACCGTGCCGCTCAATCTCGAGGAGGAAAGCGCCGGCACGCGAATCTGGCTCTCCATGCTGGGCCATACCCTTTTCGTCCTTTGGACTGGGGGCGTACTAGTAGCAGATGAGATCGACTCCAGCCTCCACCCCATGTTGAGCTCGACCCTGATCCGCATGTTCAAGGACCCCGTGATCAACAGGAGTGGCTCCCAGCTGATCTTCGCCTCCCACGACACGACCCTGCTCGGCTCACTGCTCGACCAAGAGATTCTGGCACGGGACGAGGTCTGGTTCACCGAGAAGGACGAATCCGGCGCCACCAGCCTGTACTCTCTTGCCGAATTCCACCCCCGCCGCGACGAAAACGTCGAGCGCGGCTACCTGCAGGGCCGCTATGGGGGAGTTCCATATGTCAGCTTTGACCAGATCCGTCAGATCTTCACAGAACAGGCGATCACCAGATCATGAGCCCTCGGCGCAGCCCCCAGCGCCTTGACCGGCCCACTAGCCGACGCACACCCAAGAAGCTTCTGCTCATCGTCTGCGAAGGCGAAGTCACCGAAGTCGAATACTTCGAGCGAATCCGGGATCACTTCAGGTCACTACCTGTCGACATCCGCAGCTGCAAGGTCGTCGGGCTCGGCCGCGACCCGGCTTCCGTGGTGGACTATGCGATTCGCGAGAAAGACAGGAGAGCGAGAGAGGCACGGGCGAAGGGGGATGTCAATATCGCCTATGACGAGGTCTGGTGCGTGGTTGACGTGGACGAGCACACCACCCTCGACCATGCCCTCGCCTCGGCCAGACGAGCCGGTGTGAACCTCGTGGTCTCGCTGCCTTCCTTCGAGCTCTGGATTCTCTACCACTTTCAGGACTACACCACCCCCTGCGACTGCCGGACTGTCCGGCGGCAGCTCGAACGGCACATCGACGACTACGACAAGCGCTTGAGCAGGCACTTCCCGATTGATCGACACGCCCTCGCGGCTGAACGCGCCCGGCGGGCCGACCCCGACCATTGCCGACCGAACCGGCGAGGCCGCAACCCCTCGACCAACGTGTGGCTGGTCGTCGACGCGATCCGTCAAGTGGGCAAATCGCGATAGTGCGAGTCCCGTTGGTAGACCTCGACCCCCACGCGAGGAGGAGGGCGGAGGACCGAAGCACGCAAAGCACGCGAAGGCCCATGCCGTTCCGTCCCCGGTCACCCCAGGAATCCCCTCAAGGCCCGAGGGGTTGAATGGGGCATGCATGCGATCGTCGTCTCCGCCACCGGCGGCCCGGAAGTCCTGCAGTACGCCGAACGCCCCGACCCCTCCCCCGGTCCGGGCGAAGTGCTGATCGACGTCGCGGCCGCCGGCGTGAACTACATCGACGTCTACCACCGCTCCGGCGTCTACCCGCTCGACCTGCCGGCCGTGATCGGCTCGGAGGGGGCCGGGACCGTGTCGGCCGTCGGCGACGGCGTGACCGGCGTGGCGGTGGGCGACCAGGTCGGCTGGGTCAACGTGCTCGGCGGTTACGCCGAGAAGGCGGTGGTCCCCGCCGACCGGGTGGTCCCGGTGCCCGACCCCGAGCTGGGGGCCGCCGTGCTGCTCCAGGGCATCACCGCCCACTTCCTGACGCGCTCGACGCACCGGGTCGAGCCGGGCGACCGCGTGCTGGTCCACGCGGCCGCGGGCGGCGTGGGGCAGCTGCTCACCCAGCTCGCCAAGCTGCACGGCGCCACCGTCTACGCCACCGTCTCCACCGAGGAGAAGGCCAAGCTGGCCCGCGAGGCCGGGGCCGACGAGGTGCTCGGCTACGACGACTTCGCCGACGCCCTGCGCGGGCAGATGGACGTGGTGTACGACGGGGTGGGCGCGAGCACGTTCGACGGCAGCCTCGCCACGCTGCGCCCGCGCGGCCTGATGGTCCTGTACGGCGCGGCCAGCGGTCCCGTGCCGCCGCTCGACCCGCAGGTGCTCAACCGGTCGGGCTCGCTGTTCCTCACCCGGCCGACGATCACGCACCACATCGCCGACCGCGAGGAGCTGCTGTGGCGCGCCCGCGAGGTGTTCGGCTGGATCGCCTCGGGCGACCTGCGGGTCAACGTGTCGCACCGCTATCCGCTAGCCGAGGCGCGGCGGGCGCACGAGGACCTGGCGGCCCGCCGTACCACCGGGAAGCTGCTGCTCATTCCCTGACGGGCGGCCAGCCGAGCAGGCGGGCGCCGAGCACGGCGGTCTCCAGCGTGAAGCGCTGGGTGGGGTCGTCGGGCGAGAAGCCGGTGAGGCGGCGGATGCGCTCCAGGCGGTAGGTCACGGCCCGGGTGCTGATGCCGAGCCGTCGGGCGGCGGCCGCCTGGTTGCCCTGCGCGGCGAAGATCGCCTCCAGCGTCTCCAGCAGCGGCTCGGGCCCGCCCCTGGCGGTCAGCAGCGGGCTGAGCACGCTGGTGACCAGGTCCTCGATCGCCTCCCTGTCGCGCAGCAGCACCGGGAAGACCAGCAGGTCGGCGGCCTTGACGACCTGCGGGCGCAGCCCGAGCCGGCCGGCCAGGTCCAGCGCGTTGGCCGCCTCGCGGAAGGAGGTGACGACCCCGCCGGGCCCCCGGTGCGGCCGTCCCACGCCCACCCGCCAGCCGGCGGGGAAGCGGGCGCGGACGTGGTGGGTGAACTCCCCGACGGCCGCGGGCAACGTCGCGGGCGCCACGCACACCAGCAGCCCTTCGCGGACGGCGACCAGCACGTTGTGCGAGCCGAAGCGGGCCGTCAGCCCCTCCTCGATCGGCCGCGCGAGCCGCGCGAGCCGCGCGAGGTCGCGGTCCGCGCCCTGGGCGGCGGCCACGACGTAGGACTCGGCCAGCCGCAGCCCGAAGTGTTCCGCGCGCTCGGCGAGCCGGTCGGCCCTGCCCTGGAACAGGTCGTCGAGGAACTCGCGCCGCGCCTCGGCCTCCCGGCGCAGTGCCCGCGTCTGGGCCTCCTCGTAGCCGTCCAGCAGCGCGAGCAGCACCCTGCGCAGGGCCGCGTCGGCCGAGCCGTCCAGCGCGGCCTCGACGAGCGTCCTGAGCGGCACGCCGCGTTCGGCGGCCAGCGCCCCGGCGGCCCGGCAGGAGTCCAGCGCGTCCCTGCCGGGCGGCCGTCCCGTCGCGGCGGCCCGCGCCAGGGTCTCGCGCAGGCCGCCGAACAAGTCCTCCATCAGACTCCCACGTCGCGCCGGTCGAAGGAGAGCACGGCGGTCAGCAGCAGGACGGCGGTGGCCGCCGCCAGCACGAGGTAGTCCCCCCACGGCCAGCCGGTCGACAGCGGCTTGCCCTCGAGGTAGTAGTGCCACGGCGAGACCCACTTCAGCCACGCGATCGCGTCCACGTTCCTGCCGATGGTCACCACGACGTAGCCGGCGACCGCCCAGCCGCCGACCACGGCCGACGCCGGCGCCCTGCGCCCGACGGCGGCCCCGACCGCCAGCGCGACCGTGCCGAAGAACAGCGCCAGCAGCAACACGCCGGTGTGCGCGGCCAGCAGCCGGTCGAAGGGCACGCCCATCTCGATGGTCTGCGCCACGCCGTACGTGACGAGGAAGGTGACCGCGGCGGCGGCCAGCAGGCCGAGCACCAGCCCGGCGAAGCGGTCCAGCACCAGCCGCCGCCGATCGACCGGCAGCGTGACGGTCAGCTCCAGCGTGCCGGCCTCCTCCGGCTGGGCGATGGCGCGGTTGGCGACGGTCAGCGCCGCGAAGACGAACATCATGGGGACGAACAGCTGGTAGACGACCGACTGCAGGTAGCCGGTGCCGGTGGTGAAGTCCTCCAGGCCGCCCATCAGATCGCGCAGCGCGCCCGGGTACTTGGCCACGGCGGCCTGGCTGTAGGTCTCAGGGCTCTCCCTGATGCTGGCGTAGACCCCCACGTACATCGCCAGGAAGGCCGAGATGCCGACCGCCCACCCGACGAGCGCCCTGCGGTACTCCCGCAGCGTTCTGACGATCATGATGCCTCGCTGTAGTACGTCAGGAAGATCTCTTCCAGGTCGGGTTCGGCGCTCACCATGTGGACGACGGTGAACTTCGCGGCGGCCTTGACCAGGGCGTCGGGCCGGCCGTCGATCGTGCACCGCAGCGAGGCGCCCTCGATCCGCAGGTCGCGCACGCCCGGCAGGCCCTCGAACGCCTCGCGCGGCACCGGCGCGTCGAAGTGGAGCTCCACGCGCCGCACGGCCTTCTCGCGCAGCGCGGCGACGTTCTCCACGGCGACCAGGCGGCCGCCGCGCACGATGCCGACCCGGTCGGAGACGTGCTCCACCTCGGCCAGGACGTGCGAGGACATCAGCACGGTCCGCCCCGAGGCGCGCACCTCGCGCACCATGGCCAGGAACTCCTGTTGCACGAGCGGGTCCAGGCCGCTGGTCGGCTCGTCGAGGATGAGGAACTCCGGCTCGTGCATGAACGCCTGGATCAGCCCGATCTTCTGCTTGTTGCCCTTGGAGAGCTTGCGCATGGGCACGCCCAGGTCCGCGTCCAGCCGTTCGGCCAGCCCGTCGATCCTGGCGGCCGGCACGCCGCCGCGCACCTTGGCCAGGAACTCCAGGTACTCGCGCGCCTTCTCCCGCCCCTCCAGCGCCAGCTCGCCGGGTAGGTACCCGATCCGGTTGCGTACGGCGGGCGTCCGCGTGTCCTCGCCCAGCACCCGCACCAGGCCGCGCGTCGGCCGGATGACGTCGAGCAGCAGCCGGATGGTGGTCGTCTTGCCCGCGCCGTTGGGCCCCAGGTAGCCGAACACCTCGCCCGGCTGGATCTCCAGGGTCAGGTCCTCCAGGCCCCGGCGCCTGCCGTAGTACTTGGTCAGGCCCTCGGCCTGCACCACTGCTGTCATGGCTGACATCGTGCTCCCGCGGAGGCGTCCGCGTCAGCGTGCGGCTCCGGCAATCCGGCGGGCGGTTCGTTGCCGGAACCCGGCAACTTTGCTTATCCGAAATTTCGGAATATTGTGGAGGGCATGAAGACCTTGCTGAGCCTCGCGCTCACCGCTCTGCTCTCCACCGGCCTCCACGACACCGGCCTCCGCGACGCCGACGACGTCCTGGCTCACCTCAAGGCGCATCAGAAGGACGTCGCGCTGATCACCCCCGGCATCCGGCACAACGCCCACGTCCCCATGCCGTTCGCGTCGGCCATCAAGATCCTCCACCTGGAGGCCTACGCCGACGCGGTCCGCGCCGGGAGCGCACGGTCCGACGAGAAGGTCCAGGTGGCCAGGTGGAACGCCTACCATCTGCCCGGCACGGACGGCGGCGCCCACGAGGCCGCGCTCAACAGGCTGCGCCCGGGCGCCACGGTCACCCTCGACCAGCTCGTCTCCGCGATGATCGAGGAGAGCGACAACGCGGCGGCCGACCTGCTGCGCGACCGCCTCCGCCTGCACGGCCGGGTGCCCACGATCAACGGCGAGATCCTCAAGGCGTTCGGCGGCTGCCCGAGCGACCCCGACACCTGCCTGAAGAACTACGTCACCAAGGGCGAGCAGATCCGCCTCCAGCTCCCCGGCTGGGACCGGCAGGCCGCCTGGGCCGACCGCGTCACCCGGGTCAAGCCCTCCGTCATCCACCGCACCCTCACCAGGCTCACCAAGGACGAGCTGGCCAGGAAGCACCTGGAGTGGCCGATGCGCCGGCCGGGCGCCGCGCCGGACAAGCTCGTGATCGGCGCCAAGGGCGGCGCGCTCCCCGGCGTCGTCACCGAGGCGATGTACACCGTCAAGCCCGGCCGCGAGCCCGTCGTGACGGTTCTGGCGCTGCGGCGGCTGCCCGCCGCCACGTGGACGTCGGCCCTGGAGAGCTATGCTCATCAGCAGTTCATCCTCCGGATGAACACCGACCCGGCGTTCCACCGGCGCGTGCGCGCCGCGCTCAAGTGAGGTTCGTCTGTCCACTCTGGAGGAACGGCTGCGGGACCTTGAGGCCCGCGTGGCCGCGCTGGAAGGCAAGGCCGCCGCGCCCGCCGCCCTGCCCACCGACGACACCGGCCACGTCACCTACGGCGGCGAGGTACGGCTCGGCGGCCGAGGCTACGTGTGGGAGATGGTGCGCCCGCCCGGCTGGCTGGTCGAGCAGCCCGCCGCGCCGATGGCGGGCGTGCTGGCGGCGGCCGGCCACCCGGCGCGCTTCCGCATCCTCCAGCTGCTGCTCGCCGGTCCCAAACCCATCGCCGACCTGCAGGCGGAGCTGGGATTGGCCTCACAGGGGCAGCTCTACCACCACCTGAAGACGCTGTCGTCGGCCGGGCTGGTCGACCAGCCGGAGCGCGGCGTCTACCGGGTGCCGCCCAAGTGCGTCGTGCCCGTGCTGGCCCTGGCCGCGGCCGCCCTGGACGTGGCTCACCAGTCCTGATTCAGGCCCGACATGCGGCGGAAGTACTCGTCCTCGTCGATCTCCCCGGCGGCGTAGCGGCGCTTGAGGATCTCCCGCGGGTCCTCCGGCTCGGGCTTCACCGGGCGGTTCATGCGCGCCCGGATGAGCAGGATCGCCAGCGTGACCAGCGCGATCACCAGGAGGAGGACGAGCAGTCGGCTCATGACCCGATGATAGACGGGTGGAGACTGCGTTCGTGCTCGGCGGCGGCGGGGTGCTCGGCGCCTACGAGGTGGGCATGCTGCGCGCGCTCCGCGAGCACGGGATCGAGCCCGACCTGGTGCTCGGCACCTCGGTCGGGGCGCTGAACGGCGCGCTGCTGGCCGCCTCCCCCGGCGACGCCGTCGAGCGGCTGACCAAGCTGTGGCTGTCGGACGTGGTACGCACGGCCTTCGGGGGCTCGCTGGTGACGCGCCTGTCCACGCTGGCCAGGACCGGCACGCACCTGCATCCCGTCGGGCCGCTGCGCCGGCTGCTCGCCTCCGCCGTGCCGTACTCCCTGATCGAGGACCTGCCGGTGCCGTTCCAGTGCGTGGCCGCGTGCATCGAGCGGGCCTGCGCGCACTGGTTCGCGCGGGGGCCGCTGGTGGAGGCGGTGCTCGCCTCGTGCGCGGTGCCCGGCCTGCTGCCGCCGATCCAGATCGACGGGTGCCACTATCTCGACGGCGGCCTCGTGCACAGCATCCCCATCGGCCGCGCCGTCCAGCTCGGCGCCCGCCGCGTCTACGTCCTGCACGCCGGGCGCATCGAGCATCCGCTCCGGCCGCCGCGCCGGCCCTGGGAGGTGGGCCTGGTCGCCTTCGAGATCGCCCGGCGTCACCGCTTCGCCGAGGAGATGGCCCTGCTGCCGCCCGGCGTCGAGGTGCACGTGCTGCCCACCGGCTCTCCCGGGCCGGTCTCGCCGCTGCGCTACCGGGACCTCACGCGCGTGGCCGACCGCATCGACCGCGCCTACCGGGCCTCCTCCAGATACCTGGCCGCGGGCATGGTGTGAGGCGCGGCATGAGGCGCACTATGAGACTGTGCCGCCAGATGTGCCGCCGGACTGGCTGCCCCCGCGCGTCGTGCGGCGCGTGATCCTGGCCCCGCTGGTCGTGGTCCTGACCGCCGCGTTCCTGGTCACGTTGCCGCTGTGGGCGATCGTGGTCTTCGTCGCCTCGCTGCGGCTTCCGCCGCCGCGCCGCCGCGGCACGCGCTTCCTCCGCTTCGCCGTCGTCTGGCTGACCCTGGAGTCCGCCCTGCTGCTGGCCTGCCTGGGACTGTGGGTCGCGAGCGGCTTCGGCGGGCGGCTGCGGCGCGACTCCTTCCGCGAGCGGCACTACGCGCTCATCGGCTGGTTCCTGCGCAAGGTGTACGGCGCCGCGGTCAACATCTTCCAGCTCAGCGTGGAGATCGAGGAACCGCCCGCGGCCGGGCCGGCGCGCGCCGCCCGCCCCGCGCGTCCCGTCATCGTGCTGTCGCGCCACGCCGGCCCCGGCGACTCGTTCCTGCTCGTCCACCACCTCCTGGAGCGGTACGGCAGGCAGCCGCGCATCGTCATGAAGGCGGCGCTGCAGTTCGACCCGTCGATCGACGTCGTGATCAACCGGTTGCCCAACGCCTTCGTCCCGCGCGGGGCGGGCGAGGGCCGGGTCGTCGAGGAGATCCGGCGCCTGGCGTCCACCATGGACGCCGACGACGCGCTCGTGATCTTCCCGGAGGGCGGGAACTTCACGCCCCGCCGCCGGCGGCTGGCCATCCGGCGGCTGGAGCAGAGGGGCCGGATGGAGGAGGCGTAGCGGGCCAAGGGGATGGACCACCTGCTGCCGCCCCGGCCCCGCGGCGCCATCGCGGCCATCGAGGCGTGCCCGCAGGCCGACGTGGTGTTCGTCGCGCACACCGGCCTGGACCACCTCGTCAGCCTCGGCGACGTGTGGCGGCGGCTGCCGGTGCGGGCGCGGATCAAGGCCAAGTGGTGGGTGGTCCCGGCCGGCGAGGTGCCCCGGGAGGACCGCGTCGGGTGGCTGTACGACCAGTGGGAGGCGATCGACGCCTGGATCGGGGCACAGCGGTCCTCGCCGTCGCTGCCCGGGTGAGCGCCCGCGGAAAACACCCTTGCACCTCCCGTTGCGTGAGGTCCTACGGTCTCGCGCATGACCACCCAGAAGAAGGTCTCCCGGCAGGTCACGCTCGAGCTCGAGGCCGGCAACGCCGCCATGGTCGACATCGGCAAGATGCTCGGCCCCACCGGCGTCAACACCCGGCAGCTGAAGCTCGACTACGACGAGGCGACGGCTCCCCAGAGAGGGGAGATCGTGCCGGTCGTGGTCACGGTCTTCGAGGACCGCTCCTACGCGCTGCGGTACAAGACACCGCCCACGGCCCACCTGATCCGCAAGGCCGTGGGCCTGGAGAAGGGAGCCGGCCGGCCCGGGTCCCAGACGGTGGCCAAGCTGTCGCGCGAGCAGCTGCGCGAGATCGCCGAGCGCAAGCTTCCCGACCTGAACACCGACGACGTCGAGGCCGCGATGAGGCAGATAGCCGGCACCGCCCGGTCCATGGGCGTGCTGGTGGCCGACTGAGGGCGGCTCTCAGCCGGTGCCCAGGAAGCTCCTGATCACCGGCGGCCGTCCCGGGCCGCGCTCGATGAGCTCCAGCAGCGCGTCGGTGTCCACGTGCCGCTCCACCAGGTCGCCCAGCGCGTCCAGGCGCTCTTCCCGCAGGCGGGCGAAGCACGTGGCGGGATCCGGCTCGAAGTCGCGGCCCGCCAGGGCGGCCACCTCCGCCAGGAACGCCCGCCGGAACCCGTCGTTCTCCAGCGCCCCGTGCCACGTCGTCCCGAAGACGGCGCCCACGCGGCAGCCGTCGAGGAACGGCTCCCCGCCCTCGACGGCCGCCTGCCCGTGGTGGATCTCATACGCGCTCACCGGATGCCCGCGCCACTCCCCCGCCGGCCGCCCGAGCGTCTTGTCCGCTGCGAACTCCACCCGCACCGGCAGCAGCCCCAGCCCCGCGACCCGTCCCGCGCCCGACTCCACGGTGTCCACGATCTCGCGCCCGAGCATCTGGAACCCTCCGCAGACGCCCAGGATCGGCCCCCGGCGTACGGCGAGCGCGTCGGCCAGCCCCCGTTCCCGCAGCCACGCCAGATCCGCCACGGTCGCCCGCGATCCCGGCAGCACGACCAGGTCGGCGTCCTGCAGGTCCCCGGGCTCGGCGACGAAGCGGACGACCACCCCGGGCTCGGCCGCCAGGGCGTCGACGTCGGTGAAGTTGGAGATCCGCGGCAGCCGGACGACCGCGACCCGCAGGGTCTGCCTGCCGTACGGCCCGCGCACCCCGACGGCGCGGCTGTCCAGCGCGAGCGAGTCCTCCACGTCCATCCACAGCCCGTCGAGCCACGGCAGCACGCCGTACACGTCCCGGCCGGTCAGCGAGCGCAGCATGTCGAGCCCGGGTTGCAGGAGCTCGCGGGCGCCGCGGAACTTGTTCACGATGAATCCGGAGATGTGGGACTGGTCGGCCGGGTCGAGGAGCGCGACGGTGCCGTAGAAGGCCGCGAACACCCCGCCCCTGTCGATGTCCCCCACGACGACCACGGGCAGGTTCGCCGCCCTGGCCAGGCCCATGTTGGCGATGTCGCCGGCGCGCAGGTTGATCTCCGCCGGGCTGCCCGCGCCCTCGCAGACCACCACGTCGTAGGTCTCCCGCAGCCGCTCCAGCGACTCCAGCGCCTTGCCCCGCAGGAGGTCCTTGAGCCGGCCGTACTCCATGGCGTCGACGTCCGTCAGCGGCCGGCCCATCAGCACGACCTGGCTGCGGCGGTCGCTGCCGGGCTTGAGCAGGATCGGGTTCATGTCCGCCACCGGCTCCAGGCCCGCCGCCCGCGCCTGCGTCGCCTGCGCCCGGCCGATCTCGGCCCCGTCGGCGGTGACGAAGGAGTTGAGCGACATGTTCTGCGCCTTGAACGGCGCCACCTTCACGCCGCGGCGGGCCAGCCAGCGGCACAGGCCCGCGGTGACCACGCTCTTGCCCGCGTCGGAGGTGGTCCCGGCGATCAGCAGCGCACCCTTCACTCGGCCACCGTAGCCGGGTCCTGCCGCATCGTCCGCAGCGGGGACAGCCACAGCACCAGCGTGCCGAGCCCGCAGGCCAGGCCTGCGACCAGCAGCGTCGTGCGCATGCCGACCGCCTCGGCGAGCGCGCCGCCCAGCAGCGCGCCCAGCGGGGCGCAGCTCCAGGCCATCCACCGCATGGTCGCCGCGAGCCGGCCCTGCAGCTCGAGCGGGGTGACGAGCTGGCGGAAGCTGCGCTGGGTGACGTTCAGCACGATCGCGCCCGCGAGCAGGACCGTCCAGCCGAGGCCGACCAGCACCTGGCCGAGCAGGCCGGGGGAGACGAGCGGCAGGACCAGGTCGCAGACGGCGTAGACCAGGGAGGCGCCCAGCATCGTGCGGGTCATGCCGTACCGCTTGGCCAGCCGCTCGGCCACCAGGCCGCCCAGGACGCCGCCCAGGGCGCTCAGGCCGGACACCAGCCCGATGGCCAGCGGTGACCAGTGCAGCTCGCGGGCGGCGTAGACGGTGCTCAGCGCGACCGGGATCGCGATGACGAAGGAGAAGACCGCCCCGCTGATCGCGATCGGCCGGATGAGCCGGTTGCGCAGGACGTAGCGGACGCCCTCCACGATGTCGGCCCGCACCGTCGCCCCCTGCCTGGGTTCGGGCCGGGGCTCGGGGGCCCTGATGCGCCAGATCGCCGCCGCCGCGGCGAAGAACGACACCGCGTCGGCCAGCATCGCCTTCGCCGGGCCGAACGCCTGGATCAGCACGCCGCCCAGCGACGGTCCCGCGCTGGCCGCGCCGGTGGTCGACAGGCTCAGCTTGGCGTTGCCCTCCAGCAGCCGCTCCGGGCCCAGGAGCACCCTCGGGTAGGTCTGGTAGGCGGGGTTGAAGAACGTCTCGCACAGCCCGGCGACCAGGGGTAAGGCCACCAGCGTGACCTCGCTGCCCAGCATGCTGACGGTCTGGCCGCTCCACAGCAGGACGAAGTCCCGCTCCCTCCACAGTGATCGTTTCCCCGGCACCTGGGGCATCCTGCCATAGGGAGCCGCCGATCAGGCGTAGTGGCGGTAGACCGCCTGCGCCACGCACGCGGGTTTGTCGCCGCCCTCCACCTCCACCGTGAAGTCCAGGGTCATCTCCACGCCGTTTCCCTTGACCTCGGCCACGCCGGCGACGGCGCCGCGCAGCCGGATCTTGGCGCCGACCGGCACGGGGGCGGGGAAGCGGACCTTGTTGAGCCCGTAGTTGACGCTCATCTTCACGCCGCCGATCTCCAGCAGCTCGTTGAACAGCGGGATGAGCAGCGCGAGCGTGAGGTAGCCGTGCGCGATCGTGCCGCCGAAGGGGCCGCGGGCCGCCCTGTCGGGGTCGACGTGGATCCACTGGTGGTCGTGCGTGGCGTCGGCGAAGGTGTTCACCTGCTCCTGGGTGATCTCCATCCAGCCGGTGTGCCCCAGGTCCCTGCCCGCGAGGGCGAGGAGCTCGGCCAGGCCGTTCGCCTTGATCGTCATGAGGTGTCGCCTTCCTGCCCGTAGCGCGCACGCAGGGCCTTCTTGAGGATCTTGCCGGTGGGGTTGCGCGGCAGCTCGGCCACGAACACCACGGATTTCGGGATCTTGTACTTGGCGAGCCTGCCGTGCAGGAACTCGAGGAGGTCCCGCTCGGACGGCTCAGCCCCCGGCCCGGGCACGACGACGGCGCGCCCGACCTCGCCCCACCGCTCGTCGGGGACGCCGATGACGGCGCAGTCGGCCACGCCGGGGTGGTCGAGGAGCGCGGCCTCCACCTCGGCCGGGTAGATGTTCTCCCCACCCGAGATGATCATGTCCTTGACGCGGTCGACGATGGTCACGAAGCCGTCGGCGTCCACGGTGGCGACGTCGCCGGAGCGGAACCAGCCGCCCGCCATGACCCGGGCCGTCTCCTCGGGCCGCCCCCAGTAGCCCCGCATCACGTTCGGCCCGCGGACCACGACCTCGCCCTTGTCGCCCGGGCCGACGTCGCGCAGCTCGTGGTCGACGATCCGGACGTCGGTGAAGAAGTGCGGCACGCCCGCCGTGCCCGCCTTGCGCGCGCTGTCCTCCTTGGCGAGGTACAGCACGCCGGGCGACGCCTCGGTCATGCCGTACCCCTGGCTGAAGGCGAGCCCGCGCTCCAGGTAGGCGCGGATGGTGGCGGGCGGCACCGGGGAGCCGCCGCAGTTGAGGTGCCGCAGGCTGGACAGGTCGGCCGTGGGCCAGGCGGGGCAGGCGGCCATGGCGTCGTACATGACCGGCACGCCGAACATGTAGGTCACGCGGTGCGTCTGGATCGCCTCCAGCACCCTGACCGGGTCGAAGGCCGGCATCAGCACCACCGTGCCGCCCTTGAGGACGGTCGGCAGGCAGGTCATGTTGAGCCCGGCGGTGTGGAACAGCGGCGCGACGACCAGGGTGACCTCGTCGGCGGCCAGGTCGACGTCGACCAGGACGTTGACGCTGTTCCAGGTGATGTTGCCGTGGGTGAGCACGGCGCCCTTGGGCTTGCCGGTGGTGCCCGACGTGTACATGATCATGCAGGGGTCGTCGAGGCCCACCGGCTCGTCGATCGGCTCGCTCGGCGAGGCCGCCAGCAGGTCCTCGTACCCCTGATCCACCGCGATCACGTGGCGGACGGTCCCGGCCGCCACGGGCGCGTGCCGCGGGGCGTGGACGAGCACGCCGCTGCCGGAGTCGCTCAGGCAGTGGACCAGCTCGGGCTCGGCCAGGCGCATGTTCAGCGGGACGAACACCCCGCCCAGCATGCCGGTGGCGAACAGCGTCTCCAGGAACGCCGGGTGGTTCTGGCCCAGGTAGGCGACCCGGTCGCCCCGCCGTACGCCCAGGCCGCGCAGGGCGTGCGCGAGGCGGCACACCCGCCGGTGCAGCTCGGCGTAGGTCAGGCGGGTGTCCTCGTGGACGACCGCCGGCTTGCCGGGCGTCTTGCGGGCGCGGCGGGCCGTCCAGGAGCCGATGCCCTCGTTGCGCATGGCCCTATCCCTCCTTGGCGAGCCCCAGCAGGCGGGCCGCGTTGCCCTTGAGGATCTTCGGCCGCACCTCGGGCTTGACCTCCAGCCTGTCGAAGTCCGCCAGCCACCGGTCGGGCGTGATGACCGGATAGTCGGAGCCGAACAGCACCTTGTCCTGCAGCAGGGAGTTGGCGTAGCGCACCAGCTGGGGCGGGAAGTACTTGGGCGACCAGCCGGACAGGTCGATGTGGACGTGCGGCTTGTGCGTGGCCACGGCCAGCGCCTCGTCCTGCCAGGGGAAGGACGGGTGGGCGAGGATGATCCGCAGCTCGGGGAAGTCCACGGCCACGTCGTCGATCAGCATCGGGTTGGAGTACCGCAGGCGGATCCCGCCCCCGCCCGGCACGCCGGCGCCGATGCCGGTCTGGCCGGTGTGGAACAGGGCGGGCACGCCGAGCTCCTCGATAGCCTCATACAGCGGGTAGGCCATCCGGTCGTCGGGGGCGAAGCCCTGGAGGCTGGGGTGGAACTTGAAGCCGCGCACGCCGTACTCCTCGACCAGCCTGCGCGCGGCGCGGACGGCGGCCCGGCCGCGCCACGGGTCGAGGCCGGCGAACGGGATCAGCACGTCGGCGTGGCGGGCGCAGGACTCGGCGACCTCCTCGTTGGGGATGGGCGGGTGGCCGGTGGCGTGCTCGGCGTCCACGGTGAACACCACGGCCGCCATCCGGCGCTCCCGGTAGTACGCGGCCATCTCGTCGATCGTGGGCTGGCGGTGGCCGTGGGCGCCGAAGTACTTCTCCGAGGCGGCCATGAGGTCCGGCGGCAGGGAGGGGTGGCCGCCGACCGAGACCTCGGCGTGCGTGTGCACGTCGATGGCGACGAGGTCGTCGACGTTCATCGCGGGACCTCCGGCGCGGGGACGCCGTAGGTCTGCGGCTCGCGGCCGACGCCCGTCGCCCAGGTGGCGGCGATCGCGCCGGCGTCCCAGCCGCCCTCGCGGTAGGCGACCGCGACCTCCTGAGGGTGCGACCACAGCGACAGCCGGTCGCCGCCGATGCCGATGGCCTGCCCGGTCACGCCCGCCGCGGCGTCGGAGGCCAGGAACACCGGCAGCGCGGCGACGTCCTCCGGCGTGCCGAACCCCTCGGCGGCGCGCAGCCACGCAGGGAACGGCTCGCCCCGCTCCTCCCACGCCTCGACGTACGGCGCGAACGCCGGAATCGTCTTGGTCATCGCGGTGGCGGCGACGGGGATGACGGCGTTGACGGTGATGCCCGCCTTGGCGCACTCCAGCGCCCACGTGCGGACCATGCCGACGATCGCGGCCTTGGCCGCCGAGTAGTTGGTCTGGCCGAAGTTGCCGCGCTGCCCGGCGGGCGAGCCGACGACGATGATCCGCCCGCCCTCGCCCTGCTCTCTCATGCGCTGGACGGCGGCGCGCACGCAGGTGAAGGTGCCACGGAGGTGGACGTTGACGACGGCGTCGAAGTCGTCGTCCGACATCTTCCACAGCACGCGGTCGCGCAGGATCCCGGCGTTCGTCACCAGGGCGTCGAGCCTGCCGTACTCGGCGACCGCGCGGGCCACCAGCGCCTCGGCGACGGCCGTCGGCCCCACGGCGCCCGGCTCGGCGACGGCCCGGCCGCCGCGCTCGGCGATCTCCCCGGCCACCTGCTTGGCGGCGTCGGCGTCGGCGTCGTTGACGATGACGGCGGCCCCCGCCCCGGCCAGCGCGAGGGCGTAGGCCCGGCCGAGGCCCCGCCCCGCGCCGGTGACGACGGCCACCTTGGTGTTGAGATCCACTGACGTCCTTTCGTTGACTGTGGTGATGGGGATGCCCGCTCCTGGGCGGCTATCCCGCTTCGGGCTGGGTGGCCGGTGCGGCGGCGGGCTCCTTGGCGGCCCCCGGCGGCTCGGCGGCGAGGTCGGCGCGGTGGCTCTCCTTCGTGGCGAGGATGCAGGCCACGGTGACCAGGCAGCAGGCCGCGATCAGCGCGGAGATGCCGAGCGTCCCGGCGCCGCCGGTCAGCATCCCGGCGAACACCACGGGGGCGAAGCCCGCTCCGGTGGCCGCGATCTGGTAGCCGAGCGAGGCGCCCGTGTAGCGGGCCCTGGTGCCGAACATCTCCGAGTAGAGCGCGGCGAGCGGGCCGTACATCGCCGGGTGCGCCACCGACTGGCCGAGCACGACGGCGAGGGTGAGCAGGGCGACCGACCCCGAGTCGATCAGCGGGAACAGCAGGAAGCTGACGGCCGCCATCGCGACGGCCCCGGCCAGCACGACCGGGCGCCGGCCGATTCGGTCCGACAGCGCGGAGAAGCCGATGATGCCGAAGACCGCGCCCGCCGAGGACAGCGTGAGGGCGTTGAGCACCGTCTGGCGCGAAAACCCTCCGGCCTGGACCGCGTAGGTGATGACGAACGTGGTCAGCGTGGCCTGGGCGACGAACGCCCCGAACCCGACGCCCACGGCGAGCAGGAGGTTCCTGGGGTAGCGGCGGAAGACCTCCAGCAGTGGCGGGGCCTCGGCGCGCGCCGACCTGGCACCGGCGAACACCGGCGTCTCCTCGACCTTCAGCCGCACGAACAGGCCCAGCGCGAGCAGCAGGATGCTGAGCAGGAACGGGATCCGCCAGCCCCAGGAGAGGAACTGCTGGTCGGTGGTCAGCGCCCCGGTGAGGGTGAGCACGAGCGTGGAAGCCACCATGCCGGTGGGCGCGCCGGCGTTGGTGAAGCTCGCCCACAGGCCGCGCCGGGAGGTCGCGTGCTCGGCCGACATCAGCACCGCGCCGCCCCACTCCCCGCCGACCGCGACGCCCTGCAGCACCCGCATGGCGACCAGCAGGATCGGCGCCCACACGCCGATCTGCCCGTAGGTGGGCAGGAGCCCGATGATCGTGCTGGCGACGCCCATGAGCACCATGGTGATCACCAGCATCCGCTTGCGCCCGAGCCGGTCGCCGAAGTGGCCGAACAGGATGCCGCCGAGGGGGCGGGCGACGTATCCGGTGGCCAGCGTACCCAGGCTCGCGACGGTGCCGACGAGCGGATCGAGGCTGGAGAAGAAGACCTTGCCGAACACCACCGCCGAGGCCGTGGCGTACAGCAGGAAGTCGTAGTACTCGATCACGCTGCCCAGGTAGCTGGACAGCACGGCTCTGCGGAGCTGCGTCGGTGAGGGGTGTGACATCGCGGTGTCCCTGTCTCTCGGTGGCCGCTGTGTGCCCTCGAAATTAAGCAAATATATGACTGCCGTCAATATGTTGCCCACTATCAGGTTGGCTACCCTGGGAACGTGACAGAGGATCTCCACGCTCCGGACGACCTGACCGAGCCCGCCGGCGCGCCCCGCCCGCAGACGCTGCTGCTGACCTTCTTCGGCGGCTACGTCCTCGGCCGCCACGTCCACGTGGCCACCTCCAGCGTGCTCGACGTGCTGGGCAGGGTCGGGGTCTCCGAGGAGGCCACGCGGTCCACCCTGAGCCGGATGGCGCGCCGCGGCCTGCTCCACCGGGTACGGCGGGGCCGCAACGTCTACGTGGGGCTCACCCCGCGCTCCCGGGAGATCCTGCACGACGGGGAGTTCCGCATCTGGCGGATCGGCGCGGTCAACACGCACTGGGACGGCACGTGGACGCTGCTGGGCTTCTCGCTGCCGGAGTCGTGGCAGCGGCAGCGGCACGTGCTGCGCTCGCGCCTGCTGTGGGCGGGCTTCGGCGCACTCCAGGGCGGCCTGTGGATCGCCCCCTCGCCCGTGGACGTCAAGCCGCTGCTCGACGGCCTGGAGGCGGCCGAGCACGTCAAGGTCTTCCAGGCCCGCGCCGTGCCGCCGACGGACGTCGGGGAGCTGGTGCGCGACGCCTGGGACCTGCGCGAGGCGGCCGCCCGCTACCGCCGCTTCCTCGACCGCTGGGACACTCCCTCACCGCCCGCCGAGCCGTCCGACAGCCTGGCCCGCCAGTTGCTGCTGCAGACGGAGTGGCTGCAGGTCATCCGGCAGGATCCCCGGCTGCCGCAGGAGCACCTGCCGGAGGACTGGCCGGCGGAGCGGGCGCAGCGGGTGTTCCGCGCGCAGTACGCGGAGCTGGACCCGGCGGCCAGGGCGATCGCGGCGCAGGTGCTGGACACGATTCCGGACGAGCAGGCGGACGGCCCGGGCTGAGCCGGGTTCACCCGGCCAGGGCGCGGGCGCCGTCGCGGATGAGCTCCAGGGCGGCGCGGAGCTCGGCCTCGTGGGTGCGGTGGCCGGTGGGGTTGAGCCGCAGGAAGTAGCGCCCCTCGACGGTCGTGCTGGACAGGAAGATCCGTCCCGTGGCGTTGACGCGGTCCAGCAGCCGGCGGCCGGCCTCGTCGCCGTCGCGCGGCCGGAACACCACGACGGTCAGGTCCGGCTCCCAGGGCACCTCGAAGAGCGGATCGGCGGCCAGCTCCCGGTAGGCGAGCCAGGCCAGGTCGAGCTTCTCGTCCAGGGCCGCGCGGAAGGCGGCCACGCCGTGCAGGTGCAGCGGGAGCCACAGCCGCAGGCCGCGGAACTCCCTGGTCAGCTCCGGGCCGTCGTGCCCGAAGTCCGGCAGCCCGCCCACGGTCCGCAGGTCCTGGAGGTAGTCGCCGCCGCCGGCGTGGGCCGCGCGCAGCGTCACGGGGTCCCGGACGAGGAGCACGCCCGTGCCGTACGACAGGAACAGGCTCTTGTGCGGGTCGACGACGATCGAGTCGGCGCGCTCGACCCCGGCCAGCCGGGCCCGGCCGCGGGCGGTCAGGCGCAGCCCTCCGCCGTAGGCGGCGTCCACGTGGAACCACAGACCCTCGCGCGCGGCCAGCTCGCCCAGCTCCGGCAGCGGATCGACGGTCCCGGTGCTGGTCGTGCCGGCCGTGCCCGCCAGCAGGAACGGCCGCAGGCCCCGGGCCCGGTCCTCCTCGATCATCCGGGCCGCCGCCACCGGGTCCATGCGCAGCCGCCGGGTCGGCACGACCCGCACGGCCGACGCCGGCAGGCCGGCGATGCGGGCCGCCTTGGCCACGCAGAAGTGGGTGTGCTCGGTGACGTACAGCCGGGCGCCGGCCAGGTCCTCGCCGAGCCGGTCGTGGCGGGCGGCGACGACGGCCGCCAGGGTCGCCAGGGACCCGCCCGTGGTCACCAGCCCGCCCGCGCCCTCCGGCAGGCCGAACAGGCCGGCCAGCCAGCGCAGCACCCCGTGCTCCATCGCCACCAGCGCGGGAGCCAGGTCGGCCACGGTGGTGAACCGGTTGTGGACCTGGGCGAAGGCGTCGGCGAGCGCCGAGGAGACCAGCCCGCCGGCCGGGAAGTAGGCCAGGTAGCCGGGACTCGACGGGTCCAGTCCGTGGGCGGCGGCCTCCTGGAAGGCGTCCAGCAGCCGGTCGAACCCGCCGCCCTCCTCGGGAGGGGGCTGCAGCATGCGCGCCACGGCGTCGGCGGCCTCGCCGAACCGGCTGGCGGGCGCCTGGGGCAGGCCGTCGAGGTAGTCGGCGATACGGGAGACGATCTCCCGGCCCATCGCCTCGACGGTCTGCCGGTCCGGTTCCAGGCTCTGGCCGGTTCTCTGGCTGGTGCGGTGCATGACGGCGCCTCCTGACGTGCGGGGTTTCCCGTCACGCTAGGGAGGGCGGGTACGGCGGGGCTTGTACGAAATCGCCGCCACGCCGGTAGGCCCCGGGCGTCACGCCGACGATCCGGTGGAAGTGGCGGGTCAGGTGCGCCTGGTCGAAGAAGCCGACGGCCGCGGCCACCTCCGCCGGCGGCAGCCCGCGCTCCAGCAGCCGGCGCGCCCGGCGCACCCGCAGCTGGACGAGGTAGGCGTGCGGCGGCAGCCCGTAGGCCTCGCGGAATGACCGCAGCAGCGTGGAGGGCCGCGTGCCGGCCGCGGCGGCCAGCTCCTCCAGGCCGGGCGGATCGACGAGCCGCTCGTGCAGCAGGTCCCGCGCCCGTGCGACATGGCCGCCGCGCGCCTGCTCCTCGGGGGCGGCCGGGGACGATGAGCCGTGCGCGGCCAGCACCGACCTCAGCGCGACGCGCAGCCGCGACTCCGCGGTGAGCGCGTCCTCGGTCTCGGCCGCGGCGTGCGCCCACACCAGCAGCCGCGCGGCCCGGGCGTCGTAGACGATCCGCCGGGGGAAGGACGGCGTGCCCCGGCCGCCCCCGATCTCGGCCAGGACCTCCGCCCGCGGATACAGCACCCGGTACCGCCAGCCGCCCTCCAGCGCCGCCCCGGTGTGCACCACCTCGGGGTTGATGAACACCACGGCCCCCGGGCCGGCCCGCTCGACGCCGTCCGCGAACCTGATCTCCTCGTGCCCGTCCTCGACCACGCCCAGCGCGAACGTCTCGTGCCCGTGGCGGGCGAACGCGTGCCGGACGAACCGCGCTCGCATGAGCTGGAGGCCGCCGAGCCCGTGCAGCCGCCACAGCCGTACTTCGGATCGGGCGCTCATGAAGGCCGATTATGGGGCAAACCCGGAGTCATGCCCCGCCTGGCCGTGCTCGTCGCGTTCGTCGCGCTCGTCGCGCTCGTCGTGCTCGTCGTGCTCGGCTGCCTCGGCCATGCGCTTGATGCGCGCCAAGCGCCGATCCCACTCGGCGGCCAGCGCGGCCATCCACCGCGCCGTCGCATCCAGCGCCGCCGGCCGTACGGCGTAGCGCACCTCGCGGCCGGCCCGGCCGCCCGCCACCAGCCCGGCGGCCTCCAAGACGGCCAGGTGCTTGACCACCGCCTGCCGCGAGACGGGAAGTCCTTCGGCCAGCCGCGTCGCGCTGGCCTCGCCGTACGTGGCGAGCAGGTCGAGCAGCCGCCGCCGCGTCGGGTCGGCCAGCGCGGCCAGCACGCTGTCGACCGCCCCGGCCGATCCGGCCACCTCGCCGACCCCGGCGGAACCTGCCACTTCGCCGGTTCCGCCGGTCCTGCCGGTCCCGCCCGTCCCGTCGGCGTCGGGGCGGGCGGCGCCGCGGCGTTCGCCCATCACGCGGACGGCTGTCCAGCCGACTGCTCGGCGCGCTTCTTGAACTCGTCGAGCACCTGAGGCCAGCCGGTGGTGTTGTCCCGCAACGCCCGGCGGCGCAGCTCGTCGGACCCGGCCAGCGCCGCGAACCCGCTCTCCACCACGCGCAGCCGCGTCTTGTCGCCCTCCTGGGTCAGTGTGAACTCCACCAGCGTGCTGTTGTCCTCGCGCAACTCCTCCCCGGGGAACGCGCTGGCCCAGCGGTAGGCCACATAGGTCGGCGGCTCGACCTTCTCCACGCGCACCGGGAAGTCGCCGTACTCGGCGTTGCGCGCCACCATCGACACTCCTTCCACGGCCACGGTGCCGGGCAGGCTCCCCTCGTCGGCCACCCAGAACCCGGGCTGGGCCACCAGCGGCCACACCCGCTCCAGGGGCGCCGCGATCAGGGTCTCGCGCTCGATCCGGTCCTCCATCATGAGGGTTCCCTTCGCTGTCGCCATTGAGTGCAACCTCAGAGTTGCACATCAACTCCTCAAAGCGCAACCCTGGAGTTGCACTTCGATCCCGGCTCGGGCGGAGTCATCATGGTTCTCGTACGGCCCGCACCTCCCGGGCTCCGGCGCATGAGGATGTGAGGACGCGAGGCGGCGATGGGACCGATCTACGTGCAGCGTGTCTACGACCACCACCCCGCCCGGGGAGCGGCCTTCCTGGTGGACCGCATGTGGCCGCGCGGCGTCGCCAAACAGGACCTGCGCTGCGACGGCTGGCTGAGGGACGTCGCGCCGTCGACCGAGCTGCGCCGGTGGTTCGGTCACCGGCCCGAGCGCTTCGCCGAGTTCGCCAGGCGCTACAGGGCCGAGCTCGACGCCCGCCCCGAAGCCGTCCGGCCCCTCCGCGAGGCCGCCGCCCGGGGTCCGGTGACCCTGCTGTACTCGGCCAGGGACACCGAGCACAACCAGGCCGTGGTGCTCCGCGACTACCTTCTCGAGGATCGCTCCTAGGCCACGCCGCGCGCCGGGCGGTCGACGCGGTAAATGTAGTGAGCCCGGTCGTCGGCGGGATTGTCGGGCTCCAGCTCGCCCTCGGCCACCCGCCGCAGACCCGCCTTCTCCAGCGCCCGCCACGAGGCGCGGTTGGCCGCCTGCACGGGGACGACGACGCAGGTGGCGTCCGGCATCTCCGGCCAGGTGTGCTCGACGATCGTGCGAATCATGCGCGTGCCGATGCCGTGACCGGTCTGCTCGGCGTCGCCGATGAGGTAGTCGATCGTCACCGCGCCCTCGGGAACGGGGGTGATGGCGGCGATCTCGGCCAGGTAGTCCGGATAGTCACCGAGCCGCGACCGCTGCACCAGGCCCAGGGGCCGTCCGTCGAGCAGGACGAGCAGGTCCTCCGACGGCTCCTCGCCTCGGGCGGCCGGGCCGAAGTCGCGCGTCACGGCCTCCAGGGAGGTCTCGTGGTGCCACCACCGGGCCACATGAGGCTGCTGGAGCCACGTCCGCAGCAGCGGGAAGTCGTCCTCGCGAAGACGACGCCATGTGATCATGCGGGTTCCTTCCGGCGACGGCGGCCACGAGAGTGAACCATGCCTCGGTCTGGGCGGCGTCGGCAACGGCTTTCTGTCGGTCCTCCTTGCCAGACTGCGGGGCATGGCAAGGTGGGAACAGTTCGAGAGCGAGGCCGGGGAGCTCGCGTCGGCGGTGAAGGCCCGCTTCCAGGCGGCCGAGACGCACATCCTGGCCACGCTGCGCAAAGACGGCTCCCCGCGCGTGAGCGGCACCGAGGTCGACTTCCTGGGCCCCGACCTGTCGTTCGGCTCGATGCTCAACGCGGTCAAGGCCCGCGACCTGCGGCGCGACGGCCGGTGCGCGATCCACGCCCATCCGAGCAAAGACGGCGACGCCAAGGTCGCCGGGGTGGCCGTCGAGGTGACCGGCCCGGAGAAGGGCGCCTACACCACCGGCTCCGAGCCGCCGGGCGACTTCCACGCCTTCCGTCTCGACCTCCGTGAGGCCGTCATCACCGGGGTCGAAGGCGACGAGCTGGTCATCCGGCTGTGGCGCCCCGGCGAGGGGGTGAGGACGTTCCGCCGCAAATGACGCAAACGGCCCGTCCCGCCCGGAAGCCCTCGCGAGCCGGCGCAGGCCGTGCGGGCGGGCTCAGCGGCCCGTTCTGGGGCCTTTGAGGCGGGCGCCGCGCGGGGAGACGCGCAACGGGGAAGGGCATGAGCGCGTCCGGGATCCTCGCTGCGCCCTCACACATACGGAGAGACGCGGAAGGGCGGGGAGTCGGCGGGCCGCTCACGGGGATCCGGCGCCGGGTCGGCGCCGGGCGGGCGCGGGTCCGGGGCAGGGCCGGTCCGCGGCGGTGCGGCAGGGCCGGTGGGCGGCGTCGCGGCCGCCCTGTTCGCCGCCGCCTTCGGCACGGCCGCCACGCGGCTGCGGCCTCCGGCCTCGTAGCGCATGCGGTAGCGCGGCACGCCCATGGCGTCCAGGACCCGCACGGTGGCGGCGGCCATCTCCGGCGGGCCGCAGATGAACACCTCGGCGTCCAGCCCCACCCCGTAGGCGGCCAGCGCCTCGGAGACGGTCTCCGACACGCCGTGCTCCCGCGCCTCCTCGGAGATCGACGTCACCACCCGCATCCGGCCGTGCCGTTCGGCCAGGTCCCGCAGGCCGGGCAGGTCGTAGGCGTCGGCCCGGCGGCGGACCCCGTGGAACAGGTCGACCTGCGGGTGGTGCGGCAGCCGCATGGTCTCCTCGGCGATCGCCTTGAGCGGGGCCAGGCCGGTGCCGCCGGCCACGCAGACCAGCCGGGAGGCGTCGCAGTCCTCGACGGTCAGCGAACCCTGCGGCGGCCCCAGCCACAGCACGTCCCCGGGGCGGGTGTGGTAGGCCAGCGCGGTGCTCACCCACCCGCCGGGCACCACGCGCACGTGGAAGGAGAGCAGGTTGTCCGCCCGCGGCGCGTTCGCGATCGAGTACGGCCGCCACACCCGCGGCCAGCGCGGGGTCTGCAGCGAGGCGTACTGGCCGGCCCGGTACGGGTAGGGCTGGTCGGGCTCGACGGTGAACACCACGATGTCGCGGGTGCGCAGCTCGTGGGAGACGACCCTGGCGCTCCAGTACGGCGGCGCGGTCTCGGCCTCCGCGGCGGCGATCATCACCTGGGCGATGGCGTCGTAGGCGTCGGTCCAGGCCTGGTCGTAGGCGGGCAGCCAGGCGCCGCCGGCGTTCGCCCGCATGGCCGCGACCAGGCAGCGCCCGACCATGGGGTAGTGCTCGGGGCGCACGCCGTACTTGCGGTGGTCGCGCGCCAGCCGGGCCAGGTACCCGTGCAGCGCCTCGGTCTGCTCCAGGCCGAGCACGATCTGGGTGAGGGCGCGCAGCAGCCGGTCCCGCTGGAGGTCCATGGCCGGCGGGAACATCTCGCGCACCTCGGGATGGCGGGAGAACAGCAAGGCGTAGAAGTGCGCCGCGACCTTGTCCTGCACGCCCTCGACCAGCCGCCAGCTCTCGCGGATCGAAGCGATGTCGACACCCATGCTCGCGAGCGCCTCAGCGGGAGATCTGCTCTACCGCACCGGCGCGCGTCTCCTGGACCCCGAAGTAGTCGCCGGTGGCCGGGCGGCTCAGCCGCCGATCGGACCTGGCCAGCCGGGGGATGTGCTTGGAGCAGTGGATGTAGGCCTCCTCGACCTCCACCGTCACCCATCGCTCGGCGCGGCGCCCGGAGGTCTGGTCCGCGCCGTCCAGGCCGTAGCGGCGCTGCACTTCGTTCGCGGTGACGATCATGGCGCGGCCGTTCACGTGCAGCCCGACCAGGTCCTCGAAGAAGTCGACGAACAGCAGGCTGATGTGGGGGTTCTCCAGGATGTTGCCCAGGCTGGCGAGCACGCCGTTGCCGCGGTACTCGGGGTAGGCCAGCAGCCGGTCGTCGATCACCCGCACGAACCCGGGCGGGCCGGCGCGGAAGGTGGTGTCGCAGTTGCCCGAGGCGTCCGCGGTGCCGACGAAGGCCATCTCCTGCCGGGCGATGAACTCCTTCATGTGCGGCGTCAGCCGGTCCAGGACCTGTTGCTCGTAGAAGCGCGTGGCGCGCTCCTCGGTGGCGAACAGGCGCTGGAGCACGTGCTCCCCATGAGATCCCGGCCGCCCCCCGCCGTGCGGCGGCGTGTCCTCTCCGGCACCGGGATAGGCGCAGAAACCGTCCAACATCGCTCCCCTGCTAGGTCCGGACCGCGGAAACCGGCCTCACGCCCCACAGGCGTGCCGGAGCCATCCCATCTGGTAAGAACCGCTCCGTTTCCGGTCTGTCGCAACGAGTGTTGGATCTTATGGCATTAAACCTCATTTGTCAGAGTTATTGACAAGATTCACAGTAGTTTCGCCGGCAGTGCCATCGCCTGACCATGCTCGCCGGCCGGGACCGGGCGCGGCCGGCCTCCCCTGGTCTAGCCGGGCCTCGTGCCGAGGAGGACGCCCTCGATGTGGCCGGCGGCGGCCAGCAGGTCCCGGTCGCGTCCCGCCGGAGCCGACACCAGGAACCCGGCGCGGCCGCTCTCCGGGGTGCCGACGGGCAGCGTCACCCCCGGCATGCCCAGGTAGCTGAGCAGCATCGTGGTCCGCAGGGTCCAGCGGTTGACCTCGTCGTAGCGGCCACGGACGGCGAAGCGGGCCGGCCGCCGCAGGACACCGGGATCCACCTGCGCGCGCTCGCCGCTGTCCAGCAGCCGGCCGTACCGCTGGAAGGCCTCCGCCTCGACGATCGTGGCGTGCTCGTCCAGGAGCGCCTGCGCCCGTGCCAGCACGGGCACGTCCCGGGTCTCCACCCGCAGGCCCTCGCTTGACAGCCGCGCCAGGCAGTCCTCGAAGCGGCGCCGTACCGCGGGCGTGCAGTCGTCGAGGAGCTCGCCGGCCGGGACGACGAGACGGGGCGGCCGGTCGGCCGGCGCCTGAGGCGGGGCGTCCAGGAGGACGGCGTCCGTCGCGACGATGTCGCGCACGGCGGCGGCCAGCACGCCGACGCTGTCGAGCGTGGGCGCGAGCGGCAGCATGCCGCGCGAGCCGTACCGGCCCTCGCTGGCCTTGTACCCGACCACCCCGCAGAAGGCGGCGGGCACGCGCACCGAGCCGGAGGTGTCGGTCCCGATCGCGACGGGCACGACGCCGAGGGCCACGGCGACCGCGGATCCGGACGACGATCCCCCGGGGATCAGCGGCTCGCCGCCGCCCGGGTTGGCGGGGGTGCCGAAGTGCGGGTTGACGCCCAGCCCGGAGAACGCGAACTCGCTGAGGTTGGTCTTGCCCACGCAGACCATGCCGGCCGCGGCCAGCCGCCGGACGACCGAGGCGTCCCGCCCGGCCGGCGGGCCGGAGGCCAGCAGGCGCGAGCCCGCCGTGGTGACCGTGCCCGCGACGTCGAACAGGTCCTTCACGGCGACCGGCACGCCGTCGAGGGGGCTCAGGGGCCGGCCGGCGGCGAGACGGGTACGGGCCGACCCGGCCTCGCGCTCGGCCCTGCCGGCTGTCAGTGCGGTGAAGACGGCGACGGCCTCGGGCCGACGCGCCAGGCGCAGGGCCTGCGCGCACAGCTCGGCGGCGTCGAGGTCCCCGGCCGCCAGCCGCTCCCCGATGGCGACGGCGTCGAGGTTTCCGGCCGCCGGCCGTTCCCCGATGGCGTCGCCCGGATAGGGCCGGCACGTCGGCATGTGTCCTCCTGGCGGCGGGCTCCTGGGTCCCAGGAAAGCACGACCGCGGATCCCGCAGTGATGGAGAAAAGCACAGCAAAACTCAGAAACGCTAGATGATCATCTATAGCTCGCGCGTCGGACCCGATGGTTTCCTGGCCGCCATGGAACCCATGACCGCCCGAGGACGAACCGTGGTGCCCGCCCGCGAAGGGCGTGCCCTGAGACTCTCCGCCGGTCAGCGCGTCAGCATCGTCGACCTGGAAGGCGGGCAGGTCGGTGACGTCTTCGCCTTCGCCGCCGACGACGTGACCGAGCACCTCAGCGCCTCGCACACGCGCGCCGCGACGAACCGGCTCTTCCCGGCGGTGGGCCAGCAGTTCGTCACCGACCGCCGGCGCCCGATCCTCACGCTGGTGTCCGACACCTCCCCCGGATGGCACGACATGCTGATCGCCGCCTGCGATCCGGCGCGCTATGCCGCGCTCGGGGCCGAGGGCTTCCACGCCTCCTGCGCGGAGAACCTGCGCCTCGCCCTGGCGTCGCTGGGCCTGGCCGTCCCTGTCACGCCGCAGCCGGTCAACGTGTTCATGCGGATCCCGGTCGACGGCCAGGAGCTGCGCTGGCTGCCCGCGGCGAGCCGCCCGGGGGACGCCGTCACCTTCCAGGCGGCCATGGACTGCGTGCTCGTGGTCTCCGCCTGCCCCCAGGACCTGGTGGGGATCAACGGCGGCCGGCCCACGCCGCTGGCCGTCGACCTGCTGCCCGACCTGAACTGACCACAAGGAGCCTCATATGACCGCATCCCACGCCTCCCCTGCGCACCCGGCGCTCCAGCCGGAGCGGATCGGCCGGCTGGACCTCGCCAACCGGCTCGCGGTCGCCCCGATGACGAGGGTCTCGGCCGCTCCCGACGGCACGCCGACACCCGAGATGGCCGACTACTACGCCGAGTTCGCCGGGGGCGGGTTCGGCCTGGTGATCACCGAGGGGACCTACACCGACACCGCCTACAGCCAGGGCTATCTCAACCAGCCCGGGATCGTCACCGAGGGGCACGCCGCCGCCTGGCGCGAGATCGCCGAGCGCGTGCACGCCGCGGGCGCCAGGATCGTCCTGCAGCTCATGCACGCCGGCGCCCTGTCGCAGGGCAACCGCTACCGCGACGGCACCGCGGGCCCGTCGGCCGTGCCGCCCGTGGGCGAGATGATGCCCGAGTACGGCGGGCGCGGCCCCTGGCCGATCCCCAAGGAGATGAGCCGGGACGACATCGACGCGGCGGTGCGCGGCTTCGTGGCCTCCGCGGCGCGCGCCCGCGAGGCCGGGTTCGACGGCGTGGAGGTGCACGCCGCCAACGGCTACCTGCTGGACCAGTTCCTGACCGAGTACACCAACCGGCGGGCCGACGAGTACGGCGGCCCGGTCGCGTGCCGCGTGCGGCTCACCGCCGAGGTCGTGGCCGCCATCAGGGCCGAGCTGGGCGCCGATTTCTGCGTCGGCGTACGGCTGTCGCAGGGCAAGGTCAACGACTTCGCCTACCGCTGGCCGGGAGGCGCGCACGACGCGCGGATCATCTTCACCGCGCTGGCCGAGGCCGGGGCTACCTACCTGCACATCGCGAGCGAGGGGCGGGACTGGGTCGAGACCGCGCGCCTGGACGGCGAGGTGACGATCACCGGTCTGGCGCGGCGCGTGACCGGCCTGCCCGTCATCGCCAACGGCGGCATGCACGACCCGCGGCAGGCGGCCCAGGTCCTGGCCGACGGCCACGCGGACGTGGTGTCGATCGCCCGGGGCGCGCTGGCCAATCCCGACCTGCCCCGGCGGCTGGCCGAGGGCCTGCCGCCGGAGCCGTTCGACCATGGGATGCTGGAGCCCATGGCGACGCTGGCCAACGCCCGGCAGTGGCGCCAGGCCGCCGAGGCCGGCGTCTGACGTCGCGGGAAAGCGGGAAGCGGGAAGGGGGCACGGACGTGAACGGGAGCTGGCACCACGGCGCCGCCGCCGTCGTGACGTTGACCTTCGACGTGGACGCGGAGACGCCGATCCTCGCCCAGGGGCGGAAGTACGCGCGGCACGCGAGCACCATGTCGCACCAGGCGTACGGGCCCGACGTCGGCCTGCCCCGCATCCTCGATCTGCTGGACGAGCTCGGCGTGCCGGCCACCTTCTTCGTCCCCGGGTGGGTGGCCGAGCACCGGCCGGGCCTGGCCAAGTCGATCGCCGACCGGGGGCACGAGGTGGCGCACCACTCCTACAGCCACCGGCCGCCCACGTCGATGACGCCCGAGGAGGAGCGGGCCGACTTCGAACGGGCCCTGGAGGTGTTCGCCGCCCAGGGGATCGAGATCGCCGGGCATCGCGCCGCGCTGTGGGAGGCCAGCTGGCACACCGCCGGGCTCGTCGCGGAGTACGGCCTGCTCTACGACTCCTCGCTCATGGGCGACGACCGGCCGTACAAGGTGGCGACGGACGCCGGGCAGGTCGTCGAGCTGCCGGTCCACTGGTCGCTGGACGACTGGGAGCAGTACGCCTTCCTGCCCGCCCCGCACGTGGGCGCGGTCATCGAGTCGCCGGCCAAGGTGCTGGAGCTGTGGCGTGCCGAGCTGGACGGGATGCGCCACTACCGGTGCCTGTTCAACCTCTGCGTCCATCCGTTCCTGTCCGGCCGGCCGGGCCGGGCCATGGCGCTGCGCCGGTTCGTCGAGTACGCGCTGGAGTGCGGGGACGTGCGCTTCGCCCAGTGCCGCGACGTGGCGGCGGACGCCAAGGCCGACCCCGCCCTGCCGGTCCGCCGGCCCCAGGCGCCGCCCGCCGACCCGGCGGTCTACCCCCACTAGGGGGTCATCCGGCCCCTTCGACGGTTTCGACGGCTTCGGCGGCGAAGGCCAGGAACAGGTCCACGCGGTCCTCCGTGCGCCCGACGTCCCGCCCGGTGAGCTCGGCGATCCGGGCCAGGCGGTTGCGCAGCGTGTTGACGTGCACGTGGAGGGCGGCCGCCGTCGCCGCCCAATGCCCGTCGTGGTCGAGGAACGTGCGCAGCGTCAGCTCCAGGTCGGTGCCGCGGCGCGCGTCGTGCTCCCGGACGGGCGCGAGCAGGTCGCGCGAGAAGCCGCCGAGCACCTCGGGGTCCACCAGGCCCAGCAGCAGCCGGTGGGTGCCGAGCTCGAGGAAGCCGCGCACGGCGGGTCCTCCCCGGGTACGGCGCAGCACGCGGCAGGCCTCTCTCGACTGCAGCAGCGGGCGGCGCAGCTCGGCGGAGTGCGCCGCGACGCCCCCGAGCCCGGCGACCAGGCGCCGCCCGGGAAACCGCCTGTCGACGCTGGCGACCAGGCGCTCGGCCAGCGCGGGCAGCGCGTCCTCGGGCCGGCGCCAGGCGAGCACGGCCACGACGTCCTGGGTACCTCCCGCGACGACGGCCGGCACGCCGTCGGCCGCCAGCAGCTCGGCGACGATCTCGGCGAGGCCGTGCAGCGTGGCGGCCTCCTCTCCGGCGAAGGCGAGCGTGCAGACCGCCAGCGGCCCGCCGGGGTCCACCCCGAACGCCCTGAGCCGCCCCGCCACCTCCGCCGCCCGCCGGCCGCCCGACAGGATCATCTCCAGCAGCTCGCCGGCGAAGCGCATCTCGATGGCCTGCACCGCCTGCTGCTTGGCCACCTCCAGGCTGAGGAACCTGGCCGCCTGCTCCAGCGCGTCCCGCTCGGCGGGATCCAGCCCGGCCAGGGGGCGCAGGCAGATGAGCGCGGCGTCGGTGTCGCCGACCGCCCCCACGGGGAACAGCGCCGCGTGGCCGGACCCCATGTCGATCTCCAGGGCGGGCGGGCGGCGCGACAGCCCGGCCACGACGGCGCGGACCTGCTGCTCCTCCAGCGCCACCCCGACCGCCGCCAGCACCCGGCCCATGCGGTCGATCACCGCCAACGGCAGGTCGTGATCCCTGGTGAGCACGCGCAGCACGCCGGAGGCGCCCGCTCCCCGCGAGATGGCCGTGGCCAGCGCGTCTCCCCTGCGCACCATGCCGATGAGGTCGCGCTGCCGCTCGTCGGCGTACATCGCCGAGACCGCCTCCGAGACGGCGGTGAACGGCACGGCCGGGGAGATCTCCAGCAGCGGCAGCCCCGCCTCCCGGCAGGCCGCGACGAGCTCGCCGGGGGTGCGCGGGGTCTCCGCGCGCAGGCCGTACACGATGCCCGCCGCCTTGGCGCGCTTGACGTTCGCGACGAACTCGGCCGGGCTCGCCTGCTCGGCCCACAGGCCGTTGGTCAGCACGAGCTCGCGTTCCCTGAGATACCGCGAGGGGTCGGGAAGCTCGGTGTTGTGCACCCAGGCCACGGGCTCGTCCAGGGCGCCGGGCGGCCCGGGAACGAGGATCCGGAGTTCGAGCGAGGCGTTCCGGGCGAGGGAAGCCAGCGTGAACATGCTGTGAATATAAACATCAAGACGGTCGAGTGCTAGAGCTTCCTCCACTCCTCAGCGCCGGGTGACGGTGCTTTTGTGGTGCCAGTCACACGAGGAGGGATCCATGACCGCGAGCACCACCGGCCAAGCCGAGGCTGTGCGGTTCGACGCCCACGGCGTCGAGCCCATCCCCGCGCAGGCCCGCGACTCCACCCCCTGGCAGCAGTTCTGGATCTGGTCGGGAGCCAACATCGCCCCCATCAACTGGGTCCTCGGCGCCCTGGGCATCACGCTCGGCCTGAGCCTGCTGGAGACCGTCGTCGTGGTGGCGGCCGGCAACCTGGTCGGCTGCGCCGTTTTCGGGCTGTTCAACCTGATGGGGCACCGGACGGGCGTCAACCAGATGGTGCTCGGCCGGGCGGCCTTCGGCCGCAGGGGCGCGATCGTGCCCGGCCTGGTCCAGGGCCTGCTGGCGATGGGCTGGGTCGGCGTCAACACCTGGGTCGTGCTCGACCTGGTCCTGGCGATCCTCGCCCGCATGGGCGTGCACGGCGGGACGGGCCTGAAGTACCTGGTGGCGGCGATCATCATGGCCACCCAGCTCGGCCTGGCGCTGTACGGCTTCTACGCCATCCGCACGTTCGAGAAGTACACCGTCCCCGCCACCGTGGCGCTCATGGCGATCATGACCGTCCTGGCCGTCGTCCAGGTCGACCCCGACTGGACGGCCGCCACGGCGACGACGGCCGGCTCCAAGCTCACGGCGGTCACGCAGCTGCTCACGGCGATCGGCATCGGGTGGGGCATCAGCTGGCTGCCGTACTCGGCGGACTACAGCCGGTTCGTCAAGGTCGGCACGTCCGGCCGCGCCGTGTTCTGGTCCACCGCGCTCGGCATGTACGTGCCCACGGTGTGGCTGGCCACGCTGGGCGCCTACCTGGCCAGCACCGGCACGGAAAGCGACCCGTCCAGCCTGGTCACGAGTGCCTTCGGGGTGATGGCGGTCCCGGTCCTGCTGCTGATCATGCACGGGCCGGTGGCGACCAACATCCTCAACCTCTACTCCTGCTCGCTGGCCGCCCTGTCCGTCGGCATCAGGATCGCCCGGTGGAAGCTCACGCTGATCGCGGGCACGGTGGCCTCCGCCGTGCTGGCCGTCTTCGTCCAGGCCGACAGCTTCGCCAGGGCGTTCGACCACTGGATGGTGTCGATCCTGGTCTGGATCAGCCCGTGGGCGAGCATCGTGCTGGTCGACTTCTTCGTCCTGCGCAGGGGCCGGGTCGAGGTGGCCTCCCTGTACGGCGAGGCGGCCTCGCCGTACGGGCCGGTGAACCGGAAGGCGATGATCAGCCTGGTGCTCGGGCTGGTCGCGGCCTGGAGCTGGGAATACGGGATGGTGCCCGCCACGCAGGGGCCCATCGCGCGGGCCATGGACAACACCGACTTCTCGTGGCTGTCGGGGAGCCTGGTGGCGGGCGGCCTGTACTACCTGCTCAGCGTGCGTGCCGCGGCCCGGCGGCGCCACCGGGTGCGGCGGGCCGCCCCCGCGCCGGCGGCGAGCAGCCCGCGCGAGTAGACCCGCCGTCAGCGGGTCCTGGCCACCTCCGCCGCCACGGCGCGGAAGGCCGTGAGGGCCTCCTCCTGGTCGGGACGACCCCCGGAGACGGTCGACTTGACGATGACCACGCCGTGCCGCGGCGAGACGTAGACGTACTGGCCGCCGAACCCGGCCGCCATGAAGTCCCCGTCCCCGCCGAGCCACCAGTGCAGGCCGTAGCGCGGGTTGGCCGGGGACGGCGTGGTGGAGGCCCTGACCCAGGAGGCCGGGACGACCTGGCGGCCGCCCGCCTTGCCGCCGCGCAGATAGAGCAGGCCGAAGCGGGCGAAGTCACGGTCGGTGGCGTGGTAACAGCAGTAGCCCAGGCTGTCGCCGTGGGAGTCGCCGTCCACCCTGGCCGTGGACTCCATGCCGGCGGGCCGCCAGATCTTGCGCTCCACGTAGTCGTGGTACGGCACGCCCGTCGCCTTGGTGACGAGGCGGGCCAGGACGAAGGAGTTCATGCTGGTGTACTCGAACCGGCTACCCGGCTCCCAGCCGCGTTCCTGACGGGCGGCCATCTTCCTGATCGGGTAGCCCTTGCCGGCGGCGGCATGGAGGCGGGGCACGTCGCGGGCCTCGTCCCAGGCGATGCCGGACGACATGTGCAGCAGCTCCCGGATGGACACCCCGGCGTAGCCCGAGCGAGCCAGCTCGGGCAGGTACCGGTCCACCGGGTCGTCGATCGAGCGGATCTTGCCCTCGCCGAGCGCGATGCCGACGGCGGCCGAGGTGAACGACTTGGCCACCGACCAGGACTGGAACCGCGTGGTACGGCGCGCGCCGGTGTAACGCTCGACGACGATGTCCTGACCGTCGAGGACGAGGAAGCCGTTGGTCTTGGTACGGGCGAGGAAGTCGTCCAGGGTGTGCTCCCGGCCCTGGTAGGTGTAGGTCACCGAGAGCTTTCTGGGGGCGCTGCGCAGTTCGACCGGGTGTGTCGACGGCCGCAGTATGTCGGCGGTTGCGGTCGAGGCCGAGGCCGAGGCCGCCGAGGCCGCGGTCACGGTCGCGCCCGTCATGACCGGCGCCAGCGCCAGCGCGATGGCGTAATGGGTGATGCGCATTGTCATCTCCTCCGAAGGGTTGCTCCGGCGGGATGGTGACGCGGCTTTCTGGCATTTCTCTGGCAAAGCGGCTATGTCACCCATGACTGCACGGAGTACGGGGGTTCGCAGCCGACCAGCGGCAGGCGTACCTCGGCACGCGCACCGGCGCCCTCGAGGGAGGCGCCCAGCGTGGCGGTGCCGCCGTGCAGGGCCGCCTGCTGCCGGACCAGCGTGAGCCCGAGCCCCGAGCCGGGGCTGCCGGGGCGGCGGCGGAAGCGGGCGAACATCTCCTCCCGCTCCCCTGGCGCGATCCCGGGGCCTGCGTCCTGCACGGCCAGGACGATCTCCTCGCCCGCGTCCAGGGTCACGACGATCGCGGCCCGGCCGGAGCCGTCGGCACCGTGCACGGCGGCGTTGTCGAGCAGGTTGTCGGCCACCAGGCGCAGGCCCTCAGCCCAGCCCCGCACCAGCACGCCGTCCGCCACGCGGGCGGTGATCACGGCGTGCGGGTGGCGGCGCCGCGCCTCCTCGACCGCCTCACTGACGATCTCGGTCAGGTCGGTCTCGGCGAAGGCGGAGGGATCGAGCAGCTCACCGCGCGCGAGCCTGTGCAGCATCGTGATGAGCCGCTGGACGCGGCCGTGCTCGGCGACCAGGTCGGCGATGATCTCGGCGCGATCCTCCGGGTGGAGCTCGGGGTGGTCCAGCAGCGTGAGGTTGGCGCCCATGCTGGTGAGCGGGGTGCGCAGCTCGTGCGCGGCCGTGGCCGCGAACGCACGAGCGGTCTGCAGGGCCTCCTCGGTACGGGTCACGGCCGCGTCGCGCCGGTCGAGGAGGTCGTTCAGCAGGCGCGCCAGTTCGTCGATCTCCGTGACGCCGGCCGTGGTCACCAGGCGGGTCTGCGTGCGGGAAGGCGTGTCGATCGAACGTGCCTGCCTGCTCAGCCGCGACAGCGGCCGCACCGCGAACCTGCCCAGCCCCAGCCCCGAGACCACGCCCACACCGGCCGCGACCAGCGTGACGGACACCAGCCGCTGCCCCAGCAGAGCGATCTGGCCGGAAAGCCGCTCCTCCGGCTCGAACAGGATCAGCCGTGCAGCTCCCTGCCGCCCCAGCGGGGCCGCCGCGAACCGCCAGCGCCGCTGCCCCTCGGCGTGGTCGCCGGGGCCGGAACCGGCCGGAAGGGTGCCCGGCACATCCCCCATGACGAGGAGCTTCTCGCCGTCCGCGGCCGCCACGCAGACCCCGCCGGTGCCGGCGGCCGCGGCCAGCCGCTGCTGGAGGAAGTCCGGCGGTACGGCGGGCAGCACGCGGGGCCGCCAAGCATACGAGGCCGCCATCGGGGCCAGCGCTCGCAGCCGCACGGCCAGCTGGTCGTCGCGCTGGGCGCGCAGGTCCCGCGAGGCCAGCCCCAGCACGACCAGCCCGGCCAGCCCGACCAGCAGCGGGACGGCGACGGCCAGGCACAGCGCGAAGCGTGTGGACAGCTTCATGGCTCCCGCAGCACGAACCCGACACCGCGCACCGTGTGCAGCATGCGCGGCTCGCCGTCCGCCTCCAGCTTGCGCCGCAGGTACCCGACGAAGGTGTCCACGGCGTTGTCCGTCACCTCGAAGTCGTAACCCCAGACCCGCTCCAGCAGCACGGACCGGGACAGCACGATGCCGGCGTTGCGGGCCAGCACTTCCAGCAGGTCGAACTCACGGCGCGTCAGCTCCACCTCGCGGCCGCGCACGGTCACCCGGCGCGCGTCCGGCTCGACGAGCAGCGGCCCCACGCGCACCGCCGTGCCCGGGGCACGCCCGGCGCGGCGTAACAGGGCCCGCAGACGCAACACCAGCTCCCCGAGGTCGAACGGCTTGACGACGTAGTCGTCGGCGCCCGCCGCCAGCCCGGCCCTGCGGTCGGCCACCTCGTCCATGGCCGACAACATCAGCACCGGCACCTGCGACCCGGCTTCCCGCAATCGGCCGCACACCTCGATACCCGAGATCCCCGGCATGGAGACGTCGAGGATGATCGCGTCAGGCCGCTCCGCCGCCCGCTCCAGCGCCTGCCGCCCGGAGCCGGCGGTGTCCACGGCGAAACCCTCAAGCCGCAGGCCGCGCTGGAGCGAACGCAGGATGGCCGGATCGTCGTCCACGGCCAGGATCCGGTACCCGGTCATCGCCGCAGTTTATGCCGGTCCAGGCACGGCCGGCGGGTCACGAGGACCTCCGCCCCTCGGGCGCCGCCGCCGTACCCGTCCACCGGCATGCCGCTAGAAGTCCATGTCGCCGCCGCCGGGGACGGCCGGGGCCTTCTCCT
>NZ_MSZZ01000062.1 GCF_002093975.1 Thermoactinospora rubra | reverse complement strand
GCCATTCTTTCCGCCGCCCCGACCACTGTCAAATCGGCGGATCCCGTTTCCGGGCAACCCCTCTACCTTACCAGCCCACCCGCAAGAACACGAACCAACCGGCGAGGTGTCAGGGAGAGTCGCCGCCCGACCGGGCGACGCATCAAGATTAGCAGCGCCCCACGAGTGCTCAGAACGCCGCGCCCGCCCGCGGCTCCTAGACTCGCCATGTGAGCAGCAGCAAGCCGCCTCTGGCGAAGAGAATCCCCACCAAGCGCACCCATCACGGCGACACCGTGATCGACGAATACGCCTGGCTCGGGAACAAGGAAGATCCCGACACGATCGCCTATCTGGAGGCCGAGAACGCCTACCTCAAGGAGCAGACCGAGCATCTGGCCGGCCTGCGCGAGCAGATCTTCCAGGAGATCAAGAACCGCACCCTTGAGACCGACCTGTCGGTGCCCAGCAGGAAGCGCGGCTGGTGGTACTTCTCCCGCACCGAGGAGGGCAAGCAGTACGCCATCTCCTGCCGCGTGCGCGCCGACGGCGACACCCCGCCCGACATCAGCCCCGACACCCGCCTCCCCGACGAGCAGGTGCTGCTCGACGGCAACGAGCTGGCCGGCGACAGCCCGTTCTTCTCCGTGGGCACCAGCTCCGTCTCCCCCGACGGCACGATGCTGGCCTACTCCACCGACTACAAGGGCGACGAGCGCTTCACCCTGCGCTTCAAGAACCTCGAGACCGGCGAGACGCTCCCCGACGTGATCGAGAACGTCTTCTACGGCGGAGCCTGGTCGGCCGACGGGTCGGCGTTCTTCTACACGCGGGTCGACGACGCGTGGCGGCCCTACCGGCTGTACCGGCACACGCTGGGCAGCGACGAGGACGTCCTCGTCTACGAGGAGGGCGACGAGCGCTTCTGGATCGGCATCGGGCTGACCCGCAGCGAGCGCTACCTGGTCCTCGGCATCGGCAGCAAGATCACCAGCGAGGTCCGCCTGCTGGAGGCCGACGACCCCGCCGGCGAGTTCCGGGTCGTACGGCCCCGCAAGACCGGCGTGGAGTACGGCGTCGAGCACGCCGGCGACCACTTCTACATCCTGCACAACGAGAACGCCGAGAACTTCGAGCTGGCCACCGCGCCCCTGGACGACCCGGGCGAGTGGACCCCGGTGATCCCCCACCGCGACGACACCCGCCTGCTGGAGATCGACGCCTTCCAGGACCACGCGGTCGTGCACTTCCGCAGGAGCGGCCTGACCGGCATCCGCGTCCTGCCCAAGGGCGCCGAGCCGTACGAGATCGAGTTCCCCGAGCCGCTGTACGACGTGGCGCCCGCCGGGAACCCGGAGTTCGCCACCAAGCGGCTGCGCCTGGGCTACACCAGCATGGTCACCCCGCCGAGCGTGTACGACTACGACCTGGCCACGCGCGAGCTGATCCTGCTCAAGCGGCGCCCGGTCCTCGGCGGCTACGACCCCGGCGACTACGAGCAGGTGCGCGAGTGGGCGACGGCCGAGGACGGCACGAAGGTGCCGATCTCCATCGTCAGGCGCGGGGACACGGCCACCCCGGCGCCGACGGTCCTGTACGGCTACGGCAGCTACGAGACCTCGATCGACCCCAGCTTCTCGGTGGCCAGGCTGAGCCTGCTCGACCGGGGGTTCGTCTTCGCCGTGGCGCACGTGCGCGGCGGCGGGGAGATGGGGCGCCGCTGGTACGAGGACGGCAAGCTGCTCCACAAGCGCAACACCTTCACCGACTTCGTGGCCGCCGCCCGGCACATGAAGGCCGCGGGCTGGTCCAGCCGGATCGTCGCCAGGGGCGGCTCGGCGGGCGGGCTGCTCATGGGCGCGGTGGCGAACATGGCGCCGGAGGAGTTCGCCGGCGTGGTGGCCGAGGTGCCGTTCGTGGACGCGCTCAACACGATCCTCGACCCGTCGCTGCCGCTCACCGTGATCGAGTGGGAGGAGTGGGGCAACCCGCTGCACGACCCCGACGTGTACGCCTACATGAAGTCCTACAGCCCCTACGAGAACGTCGACGGCCGCGTCTACCCGCCGATCCTGGCGATCACGAGCCTGAACGACACCCGGGTCCTCTACCACGAGCCCGCCAAGTGGATCGCCAAGCTGCGCGCCACGGCCCGGGGCGGGCCGTTCCTGCTCAAGACCGAGATGGGCGCGGGGCACGGCGGGCGCAGCGGGCGCTACGACGCCTGGCGCGAGGAGGCGTTCGCGCTGGCCTGGATCATCGACAGGGGTACGGCATGACCTACACGGCGGACGAGCGCAGGTACGAGCGCCAGCCGTACAACCGCAGCGGCAGGAGCGGGCTGCGGCTGCCCGCGGTCTCGCTCGGGCTGTGGCACAACTTCGGCGACGACCGCCCGATCGAGACCTCCAGGGCGATCCTGCGCAGGGCCTTCGACCTCGGGGTGACGCACTTCGACCTGGCCAACAACTACGGCGTGCCGTACGGCTCGGCGGAGAGCAACTTCGGTCGCATCTTCAGCGAAGATTTCGCGAAATACCGGGACGAGATCATCGTCAGCACCAAGGCCGGCTACGACATGTGGCCGGGGCCGTACGGCGAGTGGGGCAGCCGCAAGTACCTGCTGGCCAGCCTCGACCAGTCGCTCAGGCGGATGCGGCTGGACTACGTCGACATCTTCTACAGCCACCGCCCCGACCCCGACACGCCGCTCGAGGAGACGATGGGCGCGCTGGACCACGCGGTGCGCTCAGGGAAGGCGCTGTACGCGGGCATCTCCAACTACGGCGCCGAGCAGACGGCCCAGGCGGCGCGGATCATGCGGGAGCTGGGCACGCCGCTGCTGATCCACCAGCCGTCCTACTCGATGATCAACCGGTGGATCGAGGACGGCCTGCTCGACACGCTGGAGCGGGAGGGCATGGGCTGCATCGTCTACTCGCCGCTGGCGCAGGGGCTGCTGACCGACCGCTACCTCAGGGGCGTCCCGGCCGACTCCCGGGCGGCCACCAGCAGGTTCCTGAGCGAGAAGGACGTGGACGCGGAGCTGGCCGCGAGCCTGAACGAGATCGCCCGGCAGCGTGGCCAGTCGCTCGCCCAGATGGCGCTGAGCTGGGCGCTGCGCGACCCGCGGGTGACCAGCGTGCTGATCGGCGCCAGCAGCGTGGCCCAGCTGGAGGCCAACGTGGCGTGCGTGGACGGCCCGCCGTTCACCGACGACGAGCTGGCCGAGATCGACCGGCTCACAGAGCGGCGTGCCGCTGCAGGTAGGTGAAGGACGCCCAGCCGGGCAGCACCGGCAGCCAGAACGTGAGCAGCCGGTAGAGCAGCACCGCCGACGTGGCCAGCTCGGGCCGCAGCCCCGCGACGGTCAGGCCGACGGTGAGCGCGCCCTCGACCGCGCCCAGGCCGCCAGGTGTGGGCGCGGCCGAGCCGATGGCGTTGGCGGCCAGGAACACCACGGCCACGGCGGCGAAGCTCATCTCGCCGCCGAAGGCCCGCACGCATGCGTCCAGGCAGGTCACGAACGCCAGGGTGAGCATCAGCGTGCCGCCGAAGCCCTCCAGCATCTTGCGCGGCGACTGGATCACGTCCAGCAGGCGCGGCAGCACGTTGGTGAACAGCGAGCGCGTGCGCTTGGTCACCAGGCGGCGCAGCGGCGGCACGCCCAGCGCGAGGACGATGAGGACCGCGACGGCGAGCAGCGCCACGACGAGCCCGCGCGACGGGGTGAAGGACGTGGCCGTGGTGGAGCCGGTCACGTAGGCGAACACCAACAGCAGCAGCACGTGGAAGCCCAGCCCGATGAGCTGGGAGGCGCTGACGCTGGCCAGCGCGAGCGCCGGGGGTACGCCCGACTTCTGCAGGTAGCGCGTGTTGATCGCCACGCCGCCCACGGCCGCGGGCGCGACCAGCTTGACGAACGACGCGGCGAACTGGGCCAGCACGGTCCGCCACAGCGGCAGCCGGGCGGGCACGAAGCCGCGGATCATGAACGCGGCGGCCACGTAGGAGGCGAAGGCGCCGCCCAGTGCGACGATCGACCAGGCCCAGTTCGCCTGCGTGACCACGGCGACGAGGTTGACCTGGCTGAGCTGGTAGAGCAGGAAGTAGGCGGCCAGCGCGCTGGCGATGATCGTGACGAGGGTGCGCGGGCGGAACCGCTCCAGCCGCACCTCCTCGGACTCCGCCTGCGGCCGCAGCGCGACGATCTGCTCGCGCAGGTTGGCCAGCAACTGCTTGTTCCGCGACAGGGCGGCCCTGGTCTCCCTCGGCAGCGCGATCTTCTGCAGCAGCGGGAGCGCGGCGGCCAGGCTGGAGGCGCCCATGACGGCCGCCGCGGCCGTGACCGAGCGTTCGGGCCCCACGCGCAGCGCGAGGTAGGTCAGCAGCTGGGCCACGTCGATGCGCAGCAGCAGGTCACCGGCGGCGATCTCGCCGCTGCGGGCGTCGACGAGCACGACCCTGCCGTCCTTGGCCACCTGGATGCTGTCGCCGGTGAGCCTGCGGTGCGCCAGGCGGCGCAGCTGCAGCAGCAGGACCTGCTCCCAGATCTGGGCGAGCAGGTCGTCGGTGATCTCCTCGTCGCGCAGGTCCGCCAGCGGCCTGGTCTCGACGTGCTCGTAGGCCAGCAGCGCCGCCTCGGTGCCGATCTCGCTGGTGCCCAGCAGCCGCGGCGTCGAGACGCCGGCGGCCTGCGCCGCGTAGGCCATGAGCGCCTCGCGTTCCAGCTCGGCCCGCAGCGACCGGATGGCGCGGCGGCGCGTCTCGGTGCTGAGCCAGATCCTCCGCCACAGCCGGTACGGCAGGCCGACGACCTGCTGGTCGCGGTCGAGCACGGTGACGTCGAGGCTGGTGCCGTCCTTCAGCCCGACGGCGTAGCGGCGGCTGCCCTGGTGGTCGTCCTCGATGCGGCGGGCGGAGACGGGCGAGAACGACAGCCGGCGCAGGGCGGCGACCACGGCGTTGCCGGGCGGGCGGGTGTTGGGGCTGCCGATGCTGTACAGGGTGGCGTAGCCGATGGCCATGCCGAACAGGACCGTCGCGAGGGCGCTGGGGATGGTGATCTGGCCGCCGCTGAACAGCGACAGCAGGAACAGCGCGATCACGGTCCACATGACGGCCCGCCACGTGGGCCGCCGGGACATGCGCACGGCGGTGGTGTAGGCGATCACCGAGGTCAGCAGCGAGTTCAGCGGGTCCAGGCCGCGCCCGCCGGTCAGCAGGACGGCCAGGTCCTCCGGCCCGTGCGGCGCCACCACCCACTCGCTGACCAGGTAGGACCCGGCCATGCCGATGATGGCGGCGATCAGCCCCTCGGCCACGCGCAGCCCGTCGCGGTGGAAGACCCGCTCGACGGCGAACGCGGCCGGCACGGCCAGCACCGCGGCGCCGCCCAGGAACGTCGCGATCCTGTTGAGCAGCGCGGGCAGGAACCGCGTGCCGGTCGTGACGTCGGCCTCCAGGCCGTAGAAGGTCTGCTTGGCCACCAGCGACAGCAGGATGACCGCGGTCAGCGCGACGACCGTGGCGAGGAAGCGCAGCGCGTCGGACGGCCGGCGCAGGCGCTGCGGGAACAGCGGCTCGACGACGAACACGGCCGATTCGTCGCGTGCTTCAGCCACGGCGGGACCCTCCCTGTCGAGACCCTCCGTGTCGTCACGTTCCCTGATTTTCGCCACCGACGCGATTCTGCACCTTCGCTGCCCGACCGTGCGATCTTTCTTCTCCAGTGTCCCGAATCGCCACCTCAGCGGCGGGACCGGGTGCCTCTGGGACGAGTTTGGCCGAGATTGGTAAAGACTGAGCCAGGCCGCACGTGCCGCCCGTCCGCCCGGGATCTCTTCTGGCCAAGCTCTTGGCATGATCACTCATGCGATGCTGGCTCTGGCGCTCGCCGCACCCGCACCCGCCCCCTCCCCGCTGGAGGTGTCGCTCGACGACATCCTGGGCCATCTCCAGGCGTTCCAGGCGATCGCGCAGGCGCACGGCGGCAACAGAGCGGCCGGGGAGCCCGGCTACGACGCCTCGGCCGACTACGTCGCCGCCCGGCTCCAGGAGGCCGGCTACGAGGTGGAGCGGCAACCGTTCACCTTTCCGTTCTACCGGGAACTGGCCCCTGCCCAGGTGGTGGGGGACCAACCGTTCGCCGGCGTCACCACGCTGCGCATGTCCGGCTCCGGGCAGGTGACCGCCCGTCCGCAGCGGGTGGGCCAGGGGTGCACGCCGCGCGCCTACGCGGGATTCGAGCGCGGGCGGGTCGCGGTGGCCGACAGGGGCGGCTGCACCTTCCAGGTGAAGGCCGTCAACGCGGCCCGGTCGGGCGCGGCGGCGCTCGTGGTGGTGAACCAGAAGGACGAGCCCTTCAGCGGCGGCATGACGACGCCGCAGTCCATCCCGGTGGTGGGGGTCGGCTCGGGCGTGGGCGCCGCAATCGCGGACCTGACGCGGGTCACGGTGTCGACCACGACGCTGAGCGAGGAGCGCGTGACGCACAACGTGATCGCCCAGACCCGGACCGGCGACCCGGACCAGGTCATCATGGTGGGCGCGCACCTGGACTCGGTCGAGGACGGGCCGGGCATGAACGACAACGCCTCGGGCGCGGCGACGGTGCTGGAGCTCGCGCTCAACCTGGCCCGCAGCAAGCCGATCCCCCTCGTCCGCTTCGCCTGGTGGGGAGCCGAGGAGGAGGGCCTGGTGGGGTCCACCCGCTACGTGGCGCAGCTCACGAAGGAGGAGCGGGGCAAGATCAAGGCGTACCTCAACCTCGACATGATCGCCTCGCCGAACGGCATCTACGGGATCTTCGACGGCGACGACTCCGAGAAGCTCGGCGGAGGGCCGGGGCCGGTGGGATCGGCCGCCATCGAGCGTGCCTTCGAGGCGTTCTTCAAGCGGCACCGCCTGCCGTACCTGGAGACGGACCTGTCCGGACGGTCGGACTACGCCCCGTTCGTCGCGATCGGCGTCCCGTCGGGCGGGCTGTTCACCGGCGCCGAGGCGACCAAGACGGCCCGGCAGGCGGAGCTGTTCGGCGGTACGGCCGGCAGCCCGTTCGACCCCTGCTACCACAAGGCGTGCGACACGCTGGACAACATCAACCAGGAGGCGCTGAAGGTGACCTCGGGCGCGGTGGGCTTCGTCCTGCGGAAACTCGCCTTCGAGCTGGGCGATGCCGCTTCGTGATCCAACGGAGACGGCCGACGGGCTTCCTCAACGGGGGATTCCTCAATAGTTTCCGCCATAAGTGAGCGGAAACGACCCGGGTTTCCCCCACCGGCCCGAGGAGTGCCCTTGAACATCCGCTGGAAGCTCGGCGCGGTGTTAGCAGCGGCGGCGGTCATCGCCCCCCTGGCCGCCACCGGCACGGCCCACGCCGACCGCGGTGGCGCCGGCGACGTACGCAAGCTCGTCAAGGAGGTGCGGGGTCACAACGTCAAGCTGCACCTGCACGCGCTCAACCTGATCGCCAGGCTGAACGGCAACACGCGGGTCGACGGCTCCCGAGGCTTCGAGCTCTCCCGCGACTACGTCGCCAAGCTGCTGCGCCTGGCCGGATACCGGGTCACCGTCCAGCCCTTCGAGTTCGAGAGCGAGGACTACAAGGTCAAGCCGACCTTCGAGCGCGTCTCGCCCGATCCCAAGCAGTACGTCCTGCCGCTGGACTTCTACCCCGCCTTCGGCTCGGCGGAGGGCACCTTCACCGGTAAGCTCCAGCCGGTCGACCTGGTGATCCCGCCGGGCGCCGCTCCCAACACCTCCACCTCCGGCTGCGAGCCGGCCGACTTCGCGGGCTTCACCGCCGGCAACTGGGCGCTGCTCCAGCGCGGCAGCTGCAACTTCAGCGTGAAGGTCGCCAACGCCGTGGCCGCCGGCGCCGCCGGCGCGGTGATCTTCAACGAGGGCCAGCCCGGGCGCGACGGCATCGTCATCCCCGACCTCGGCGGCCCGGCGAGCATCCCCGTGGTCGGCGCGGAGTACCTGGTGGGCGAGGAGCTCGCCAAGGCGCCCGGCGGGGCGACCGTCAGGTTCTCCTTCGACAGCGAGACCGAGGTCAAGCAGTACAAGTCCGTCAACGTCCTGGCCGAGACCAGGGGCGGGCGCAAGGACAACGTGGTCATGGTCGGCGGCCACCTGGACTCGGTCGCGGACGGGCCCGGCATCAACGACAACGGCTCCGGCGTGGGCGCCGTGCTGGAGACCGCGCTGCGGCTGGCCAAGTACAAGCCGGCCAACGCGGTGCGGTTCGCCTTCTGGGGCGGCGAGGAGTTCGGCCTGCTCGGCGCCGAGCACTACGTCGCCTCGCTGAGCGAGCAGGAGAAGGCCGGCATCGGCCTGTACCTCAACTTCGACATGGTCGCCTCGCCGAACTACATCTACGCCGTCTACGACGGCGACGACTCCGACGGCGTGGGCGCCGGGCCGGGGCCGACGGGCTCGGCGCAGATCGAGAAGGACTTCGAGGCCTTCTACCGCTCGCGCGGCCTGCCCTTCCGCGGCACCGACTTCGACGGGCGCTCCGACTACGGGCCGTTCATCGCCAGCGGCATCGCCTCGGGCGGGCTGTTCACCGGCGCGGAGGGCCGCAAGACCGCGCAGGAGGCGGCGCTGTTCGGCGGCACGGCCGGCGGGCGCTACGACCCGTGCTACCACCAGGCCTGCGACGACATCCGCAACGTCAACGACACGGCGCTCGACGTCAACGCCGACGCCATCGCCACGCTGACCGGGACCTACGCCTTCGACGCGGCCAAGCTCGACGCGATCCACGAGCCGGGCAAGCCGCACGAGGCGCCGGTCACGCTCATGACCCGGGCCTCCCTCCACCGGCCGCAGCCCGTGATGAGCTGATCGCCCGATCCGGCGGTACGGCGTGCCGTACCGCCGGATTAGCCTGGTTCCCATGCTGAAGGTCCTTGGCGCCTGCCCGCTCGACTGCCCCGACACCTGCTCGTGGATCGTCACCGTCGAGGACGGCAGGGCCGTCAAGATGCGGGGCAACCCCGAGCACCCCTACACGCGCGGCGCCCTGTGCGTGAAGGTCAACCGCTACCTGGAGCACGCCGCCGCGCCGGACCGCATCCTGTATCCGCTGCGCCGTACCGGGCCCAAGGGCTCGGGGCGGTTCGAGCGCATCACCTGGGACGAGGCGCTGGAGGAGATCTCGGTACGGCTGCGCCGCATCGTCGAGGAGCACGGCGGCGAGGCCATCTGGCCCTACCAGGGCACCGGCTCGCTGGGCTACCTCCAAGGGTGCGAGGGGCAGGCCGGGCGCCGGTTCTGGAACGCGCTGGGCGCCTCCAAGCACTGGCTGAACATCTGCTCCTCGGCCGGCAACGCGGGGCTGACGCTGACCAACGGCTCGCCGGGCGGCATGGACCCGGAGGACTTCGCCCACGCCAGGCTGATCCTGCTGTGGGGCACCAACACGCTGACCTCGGGCCACCACCTGTGGAAGTTCGTCCAGGACGCCAAGGCCGAGGGCGCCCACGTGGTGGCCATCGACCCGATCAGGACCAGGACCGCCGACCAGGCCGACGAGCACCTGGCGATCCGGCCGGGCACCGACGCGGCGCTGGCGCTGGGGCTGCTCAACGTCGTGCTGGAGGAGGGCGCGCAGGACGAGGAGTTCCTGGCCGCGCACACCGAGGGCTGGGAGGACTTTTCCGAGGAAATCCGGAAATATCCGGTGGCCAGGGTCGCGGAGATCACCGGGATCCCGGCCGAGGCCGTCCACAGGCTGGGGATGAGGCTGGCCCGCACCCGGCCCACGGCCATCCGGGCCACGATGGGCATCCAGCGCCACGCGGGAGGAGGCACCGCGCTGCGGACGATCGCCGCCATCCCCGGCGTCACGGGCGACTGGCGCTACCAGGGCGGCGGCGTGTCCTACTCCACCAGCGGCCACGTCCACCTCAACATCGACACGCGCGAGGACCTGCTGCCCGGGCCGGTGCGCACGCTGGCCATGACGCGGCTGGCCTCCGAGCTGGAGAACGGCGAGTCGGTGAAGTGCCTGTGGGTCTACGGCGCCAACCCGCTCGGCTCGACCTCCGACACCACCAGGATCCGCGCCGGGCTGGCGCGCGAGGACCTGTTCACCGTGGTCATGGAGCACTTCCCCACCGACACCGTCGACTACGCCGACATCGTGCTCCCGGCCACCATGCAGATCGAGCACATGGACCTGCACGCCGGCTACGGCCACATGTACCTGCTGTGGAACGAGCCCGCCGTCGCCCCGCCGGGCGAGTGCCTGTCCACCACCGAGACCTTCCGCCGCCTGGCCAGGCACATGGGGCTCACCGAGCCGTCTCTGTACGACTCCGACCTGGAGCTGGCCGAGCAGCTGCTGGACAGCGGGCACCCCTCGCTGGAGGGCGTCACGCTCGACCGGCTGCGCAAGGAGGGCTGGGTGCGGATGAACTACCCCAGGCCCTTCCTCCCGTACGCCGAGGGCTTCCCCACGCCGTCCGGGCGGCTGCGCTTCCCGCCGAAGGGCAAGGCGTACGTGCCGCCGGGGTCGGCCTCGCCGAGCCGGTATCCGCTGGTGCTCATCACGCCGGCGGCGCACACCTTCCTCAACACGACCTTCGCCAACAACCCCGAGCTGCTGCGCCGGGCCAAGGAGCCGAGGGTGCTGGTCAACGCGGCCGACGCCGCCGCGCGGGGCATCGCCGACGGCGACCGGGTGCGGGTGCACAACGACCACGGCTCGTTCGAGGCCGTCGCGGATGTCGGCGACCGCGTGGCGCCCGGGGTGGTGGCCTCGCCGAAGGGCCGCTGGCCCAAGCTCAGCGGCGGCGCGAACCCCAACGCGGTCGTCGAGGAGCGCGACGCCGACTTCGGCCGGGGCGCGGTCTACCACGACAACCGCGTCGAGCTCACACCAGCGGGAGCTTGAAGCCCTCGTGGGACTGGGCGAAGCCCATCGAGCGGTAGAAGCGGTGGGCGTCGGCGCGCGACTTGTCGGAGGTGAGCTGAACCATCACGCAGCCGCGCGCCCGGCCCCTGGCGATGCACCAGTCCATCATCTTGCGGCCCAGACCGCGGCCCCGCAGGTGCGCCGCGACGCGCACGGCCTCGATCTGCAGCCGGGTGGCGCCGTTGCGTGAGATGCCGGGGATGTAGGTCAGCTGGGCGGTGCCGACGACCTCGCCGCCGATCTCGGCGACGATCAGCTCGTTGTTGGGGTCGGCGGCGATCGCCTCGAAGGCGGCCTGGTGGCGCGGGCCGTACTCGCCGGTGCGGGCGGCGGCGACGGCGTCGTCGGCGATCAGCGCGACGATGGCCGGGACGTCCTCGGCGCGGGCGTCGCGGAAGATCAGGGACAGCACGTAGTGGGACTCCATGAGGGCCGGGTTGGAGGGCAGGGCCATCACCTTGCCGCTGGGCAGGAAGCCCTTGCGCCGGTAGAGGGCGCGTGCGGCCTCGTTGGCGTCGACCGCCCACAGCTCCACGTGCTCGGCCCCGCGGTCGCGAGCCCAGCCGATCACGCGGTCCATCAGCTCGGAGGCCACGCCCCTGCCCCGGGCCTCGGGGGCGACCCACAGGGACTGGAGGTGGACGCCGTCGCCCTCCTGGCGGCCCCGGACGAGGCCCACGTCCTGGCCGTCCCGGGTCGCCACAAACCACACCTGGTCCTGATTTTTCAGTCTTTCCGACCATACTTCCGGCGCAAGGGCTACTTCCTCGGCATAGGTGGAACCGAAAGCGTCGGGGGCGTCCTGCAGCGCGCGCAGCCGAAGCGCCCGCAACCGGCCGGTCTCGTGGGGCTGAAGCATGCCAGCATCATGTCAGGGACGGTTCAGGGTCCGTCCCCGATGCCCTTGGGGTGGCCGGAAAGGCACTCTGGGGACATGAACGAAATCTCGCGTAGCGAGGAATTCTCGCTCTCCGGCGCCGCCCTGCGCGGCGCTCCCTGGAAGACCGCCGCGATCGCCGGCGGCGCGACCGCGGCCGCGGCCTGGGCCATCGGCTTGGTCCCCTTCCTGCCGGGCTTCGGCCTGACCGGGGCGCTCGGCGTGGGCATCAGCCTGTTCGCGCTCATCGCCGCCATCGGCGCGGTGAGCAAGCCGGAGGCGGGCGACCGCACGACCCGGCAGGCGCGGCTGTGGGCGCTGCAGCATCCGTGGAAGTTCTCGCTGCTGCCCGCCGGCATCACCGCGGTGCTGGAGTACCCGGTCCAGCTCATCGTCGACCAGGAGGGCATCTTCCACTCCGCCTGGGACTCGATGTGGCGGGGCGCCCTGGTCTACCTCATCGCGGGCATCCTGACGATGTCGATGCGGGGCCGCGCGCACTCCCGGTGAGGGGCGGCGCGGCTCCGCCGTACGTGATCGAAAGGCCCGGCCGCGGCGGGACGATCACTTCGACGAGGCCCGCTCGGCCTCGCTGCGGCACACGCAGAACTCGTTGCCCGCCGGGTCCAGCATCGTGACCCAGCCGGTGCCGTCCGGCTTGCGATGGTCCTCGTGGATCGTCGCGCCCAGCTCCAGCAGCCGCTCGACCTCCTCATCCCGCGTGCGGCCGTCGCGGCTGACGACGTCGAGGTGCAGGCGGTTCTTGACGGACTTGCCCTCGGGGACGCGGATGAACAGCAGGTACGGCTCGCGCTCGGTCTGCACGGCGACCTCCTCGTCCTCCGGCCCTGCGCCCTCCTCCACCGGGTAGCCGGTGGCCTTGCTCCACCAGGAGGCCAGCTCGTACGGCTGGGCGCAGTCGATCGTCACCGAGTAGAGGTCAATCATGCCGGTAGCCAATCGCGACACCACCTATCGCGTCAAACCGGTTATTCCGGACAGGCCCGTCAGTGCCGCCCTCTCAGTGGCCGCCGGCCAGGTTGAGGCCGACGACGCCGGCGAGGATGAGCACGATCGAGGCGATCTTGACGAGGGAGACGTCGTCGCCGAGCACCAGCATGCCGACCGCGGCCGTGCCCACGGCGCCGATGCCGGTCCACACGGCGTAGGCCGTACCGACCTCCAGCGACTTCAGCGACACGGCGAGCAGGCCGAAGCTCAGGACGGCGCAGGCGAGGAAGGACACGGTCCACCACAGGTGCGACAGGCCCGCGCTCTGCTTGAGCGACAGGGCCATGGCGACCTCGGACAGACCGGCGAGAACGAGCAGGATCCAGGCCATGAGACGACTCCTTCGCGAGGCGTCGTCTTTTCCTGCCGGGTACGGCGCGTCTCGTCCGGGAGCCCCTGTGCTCACCGGAGGCAACGGGGGGACCGCGGCGCCTATTCCACGTCCCACCAGATGGTGACCCACCGGTCGCGGGGCACCGGCCACATGCCCAGTTGCTGGGCCGTCTCGGCGATCTCGGCCGCCCGGGAGGGGTCCAGGCAGAGCCGGTGGCACGCGGAGGCGGCCAGCTCCTCGATGGTCCCGAAGCGCTCCAGAGGCGCCTCGCGCTCCTCGACCCGCACGTCGAAGCCGAGCGCGTCGGCGAGCGAGACCGCGTCCTCGGCGATCGGCCGGACGGGTCGCCTGACGCCGTGCACCTGCTCCCAGAGCGGGTTGAGCCAGCTCATCGGATGGCGGTGGGTGAGCTCGATCACCACGCGCCGGCGGGCGTGCCCGTTCAGCGCGCGCAGGAACGCCGCCAGGTCGGGGACGTTGTAGACGACGTGCGCCGCGACGGCCGCGTCCGCCCGGCCGACCGAGCCGGCGACGTCCGGCCAGCGGCCCTCGACCACGGTCGTGGGGATGCCGAGCTTGTCGGCCCGCACCAGCAGCTCGGCCAGCATCGCGGGCGAGCTGTCCACGGCGGTCAGCGAGGTGACGCGGTCGCGGAGCGGCAGCGACGCCGCGCCGGTCCCCGCCCCGACGTCCAGGACGGAGCCCGGCAGGACCTCGGCGAGACGGGCCGTCGTCGGGCCGGAGTCGGCCTCGACCATGGCGCGGTCGGTTCGCGCGCCGAAACGGGCGGGACTGTGGCCCCAGGGATCGGCGGGCGCCTTGGCCAGGATCTCCGGCGGGATGGCCCACGACTCGAGGTACGCACGCCAGCGGGCGTCCAGTTCGTCGGCGTTCATGGAGTCGAGCATGCCACGCATACCGGTGGTTACCCGCGGGTAGCATTGAGAGTAAGGTTACTGGCCAGTACGACTCAGCCCCCTCGGGTTCCAAGGAGCACAGCCATGGGCCACTACAAGAGCAACGTGCGAGACCTGGAGTTCAACCTCTTCGAGGTGTTCGGCCGGCGTGAGATCCTCGGCACCGGCCCGTTCGCGGACGTGGACGAGGACACCGCCCGCAGCATCCTCGAGGAGGTCGCACGCCTCTCCGAGGATGTGCTCGCCGCCTCGTTCGAGGAGGGCGACAGGAACCCGCCCGTCTTCGACCCCGCCACGAGCACGGTGAAGGTGCCCGAGGGCGTCAAGAAGTCCTTCAAGGCATTGGTGGACGGCGGGTGGGCGCACCTGGACCTGCCCGTCGAGCTGGGCGGCCCCGGCATCCCGCGCAGCCTGGCCTGGGCCGCGGCCGAGATGGTGCTCGGCTCCAACCCGGCCCTCTACATGTACGCCGCGGGCCCCAACTTCGCCTACACGCTGTGGAAGCTGGGCACCCCCGAGCAGAAGCGCTTCGCCGAGCTGGCCATCGAGCGCAACTGGGGCGCCACCATGGTGCTCACCGAGCCCGACGCGGGCTCCGACGTCGGCGCCGGTCGCGCCAAGGCCGTCCAGCAGCCCGACGGCAGCTGGCACATCACGGGCGTCAAGCGCTTCATCACCAGCGCCGAGCACGACATGGCCGAGAACATCTTCCACCTCGTGCTGGCCCGCCCCGAGGGCCACGGCCCCGGCACCAAGGGCCTGTCGATGTTCCTGGTGCCCAAGTACCACGTGAACCTCGAGACCGGCGAGCTGGGCGAGCGCAACGGCGTCTACGTCACCAACGTCGAGAAGAAGATGGGCCTGAAGGTCTCCACGACCTGCGAGCTCACCTTCGGCGACAAGCACCCGGCCGTCGGCTGGCTGGTGGGCGGCGTCCACGAGGGCATCAAGCAGATGTTCATGGTCATCGAGCACGCCCGCATGATGGTCGGCACCAAGGCCATCGCCACGCTGTCGACCGGCTACCTGAACGCCCTGGAGTACGCCAAGTCCCGCGTGCAGGGCGCCGACATGACCCGGATGGCCGACAAGACCGCCCCGCGCGTCACCATCACGCACCACCCGGACGTGCGGCGCGAGCTCATGCTCCAGAAGGCGTACGCCGAAGGCATGCGGGCGCTGGTGCTCTACACGGCGACCTTCCAGGACGCCATCATGATCAACCCCGGCGACGAGGACGCCGAGGCCATGAACGACCTGCTGCTGCCGGTCGTCAAGGGCGTCGGCTCCGAGCGCTCCTACGAGCTGCTCGCCCGCTCGCTCCAGACGCTCGGCGGCTCCGGCTACCTGCAGGACTACCCGATCGAGCAGTACATCCGCGACTCCAAGATCGACTCCCTCTACGAGGGCACCACCGCGATCCAGGGCCTGGACCTGTTCTTCCGCAAGATCCTGCGCAACCAGGGCAAGGCCATCGGCACTCTGCTGGCGGAGATCAACGCCTTCGCCTCCTCCGAGGCCGGCAACGGCCGCCTGAAGGAGGAGCGCAAGCTGCTCGCCGACGCCGCCGCCCACGTCAAGGCCATGGGCGACACGATGGCCGGGTGGGCGCTGGCCTCGCTGGAGGCGCCGAAGGAGGTCTACAAGGTCGGCCTCAACACCACCCGGCTCCTCATGGCGCTGGGCGACCTGGTCATCGGCTGGCTGCTGCTGCGCCAGGCCGAGATCGCGCTGGCCCGGCTGGCCGAGGGCGAGGACCCCTTCTACCAGGGCAAGGTGGCCGCGGCTTCGTTCTTCGCGCACACCGTGCTGCCGCGCCTGGCCGCCGAGCGCCGGACGCTGGAGGCGACCGACCTGAGCCTCATGGAGCTGCCCGAGGCGGCTTTCTAAGCGGTTTCCGGCTGGTTCCAGCCGGACAGGCCACCTGCACCCGCGGCAGGTCGGCGGAGGACCGGCGCCCCGCCCGGGGGCCGGTCCTTCCGTCTTTCCGGCTCCCGTTCCGATGGTGTGATCAACCACAGCCGGGTATGACGGTGTGCGTACCGGTTCTTTACCTCGGAGGCTGTCATGGGTGTCGGGGTCAGCATCTTCTTCGCAACGCTCGGCGCCATCCTCTACTTCGCGATCGAGCCCGACGTCTTCGGCGAGGCCGTCCACATGGACAGGATCGGGCTGATCTTCATGATCGTCGGTGGGGTGGGCATCGTGCTGAGCGTCCTGCTGGCCCCCAGGCGCGGCCGTACCTCCGACGACCGGCTGATGCGCCGAGAGAACAACCCGCCCGAGGTGTGACCGTGAACCTGGAGCCGCGCGTCGAGGAGGTCTCCCCCGGCGTGTTCGCCTACGTCCAGCCCGACGGCAGCTGGTGGATCAACAACACCGGCTTCCTGGCCGGGCGGCGCGGCGTGATCGGCATCGACGCCTGCGCCACCGAGCGCAGGACGCGCGCCTACCGCGAGGCCATCGCGAGCGTCACCGACCGGCCGGTCACCACGCTGATCAACACCCACCAGCACGGCGACCACACCTTCGGCAACTACCTGTTCCCCGAGGCCACGATCGTCGGCCACCAGGGCGTGCGCGACCACATCCTCGCCGAGGGCATCCCCGGCTACCTCGGGGTGTGGTCGGCCGACGTGGAGTGGGGCGACCTGGAGGCCGTCCCGCCCTTCCTGACCTACACCGACCAGATCACCGTCTACTCCGACGACCTGCGCTGCGAGGTGCGCCACTTCGGCAGGCCCGCCCACACGGCCTACGACTCCGTCGTGTGGATCCCCTCGCGCGAGGTGCTCTTCTCCGGCGACCTGGTGTTCAACGGCGGCACGCCGTTCGTGCTCATGGGGTCGGTCTCCGGCGCTCTCGAGACGCTGGAGACGCTCAAGGAGCTGGGGGCGCGGACCATCGTGCCCGGCCACGGCGACGTGTGCGGGCCCGAGGTGATCGACCGGGTCCAGGACTACCTGCGCTTCGTGCTGGCCGCCGCCGAGCGGGGCAGGGCCGCCGGCCTGGCGCCGCTGGAGCTGGCGCGCGAGCTGGATCTCGGCGAGTACGGCGAGCTGACCGACCCCGAGCGGATCGTCGGCAACCTCCACCGCGCCTACGCCGACCTCAGCGGCGGCTCCGACGGTGGCGAGGTGGATCTGGCGGCGGCCGTGCTGGACATGGTCGCCTACAACGGCGGGCGGCCGCTCAGGTGCCTGGCGTGAGCTCGTGCTGGACCGCCGCCCTGGCGGCCAGGATCGGCTTGATGTGCCGCGCGATGACGTCCTGGTGCGTGGGGTGGTCGCGGTAGACCAGGTAGTCGTCGACGGAGTCGAAGTCGGCCACGATGGCCAGGTCGTGGTTGCCCTGGTTCACCCCGGCGTCGGCGCCGATGTCGTAGCGGCGGATCTGGGGGATGACGGCGGGCAGCTTGGCCAGCTCCTCCCGCACGGTGGCCTTCTGCTCCTCGGTGGCCTCGTCGGTCCACTTCAGCAGCACGATGTGACGCAAGCTCATGCGTCCCAGGGTGGCAGATCGGCCCGGGAGCCGGGTGTGGAGGGCGTGCCGGACGCCCTCCACACCCGGGTCACGCCCAGGCGAGCATGCGGAGCGGGTCCTCCAGCATGGCGCCGACGTCCCGCAGGAACAGGGAGCCGAGCTCGCCATCGATGAGGCGGTGGTCGAACGACAGCGCCAGCGTGGTGACCTTGCGGACGGCCAGCTCGCCGTCGACCACCCACGGCATGTCGCGCACCTGGCCGAAGGCCAGGATGGCGGACTCGCCGGGGTTGATGATCGGGGTGCCGGTGTCGACGCCGAAGACGCCGACGTTGGTAATGGTGAACGTGCCGCCGGACATCTCGGCCGGCTGCGTCTTGCCCGCCCTGGCGGTCTCCGTGAGCTCGTTGAGCGCCCTCGCCAGCTCCGGGAGGGACAGGGCGTGGGCGTCCTTGATGTTCGGGACGATCAGCCCTCTGGGGGTCGCGGCGGCGATGCCCAGGTTCACGTAGTGCTTGACGACGATCTCCTGGGCCTGCTCGTCCCACACCGAGTTGATCATCGGGTGGCGGCGGGCGGCCACCAGCACGGCCTTGGCGACCAGGAGCAGCGGGGAGACCTTCAGGCCGGCGAAGTCGGGCATCTCCCTCAGGCGCCTGACCGCGTCCATCGTGGCCGTCGCATCGACCTGCAGGAACTCGGTCACGTGGGGCGCGGTGAAGGCGCTGGCCACCATCGCCTGGGCGGTCATCTTGCGCACGCCCTTGACGGGGATGCGCTCCTCCCGCACGCCGGGCGCCGCCTGCCGTACCGCTTCCACAGGCTCGGGTACGGCTTGCGCGGCCCGTACGGCCCCCGCGGCGGCGTGGACGTCGTCGCGGGTGATGGAGCCCTGGGGGCCCGTGCCCTTGATCATGGTGAGGTCGACGCCCAGGTCCTTGGCCAGCTTGCGCACCGGGGGCTTGGCCAGGACCGCGAGACGCGCCGGGCCGGCCGCCGTGCCTGGGGAGGTCGGCGGGTGCTTGCGCGGGCGGCGCTTGGCCGCGCCGGTCTTGACGCCGTAGCCCACCAGCACCGCCTGGCGTTCCTCCTTGGGCGCCGGGCTGCCGTGGACGCCCGGCTCGACGGCGCCCTCGGCCGGTGGCGCGGGCACCATGTCGTCCGCCAGCGCCGCACCGCGGGGCGCGCTCGCCGTACCGCCGGAAGGGGCCGCCTCGTCGGTGTCCACGGCGATGATCGGGACGCCGACGTCGACCGTCTGCCCCTCCTCGGCCATCAGGTCGGCCACGACGCCGGTCCACGGGATGGGCAGCTCGACGATCGACTTGGCCGTCTCGATCTCCACGACGATCTGGTTGACCTTGACGGCGTCGCCCGGCTTCACGTGCCAGCGGACGATCTCCGCCTCGGTCAGCCCCTCGCCAACGTCGGGCAGCTTGAATTCACGTCGCATGCCTGGCCTCTCAGTACGCGAAGGTGCGGTCGACTGCGTCGAGGATCCTGTCCAGGTCGGGCAGGTAGTGCTCTTCGAGCTTCGACGGCGGGTAGGGGGTGGAGAACCCGCCGACCCGCAGCACCGGCGATTCGAGGTGGTAGAAGCAGTTCTCGGTGATGCGCGCGGCCAGCTCGGCGCCGTAGCCGCCGAAGACGGGCGCCTCGTGGACGATCACCACGCGCCCGGTCCTGCGCACCGAGTCGAACAGCCGCCCGGTGTCGAGCGGGTTGAGCGAGCGCAGGTCGACGACCTCCAGCGATCGGCCGTCCTCCTCCGCGGCGGTGGCCGCCTCCAGGCACGTCTTGACCATGGGCCCGTAGGCGACGAGCGTCGCGTCGGCGCCCGGCCGGACGACCCTGGCCTCGTGCAGCGGCGTCCACCAGTCGGTGGAGGAGGTGTCGACGTCGGCCTTCTCCCAGTAGCGCCGCTTGGGCTCGAAGAAGATGACCGGGTCGTCGGACTGGATGGCCTGCTGGATCATGCTGTAGGCGTCGGCCGGGTTGGAGCAGGCCACCACGCGCAGGCCGGCGGTGTGGGTGAAGTACGCCTCGGGCGACTCGCTGTGGTGCTCGACCGCGCCGATGCCGCCGCCGCAGGGGATGCGCACGACGACGGGCAGCTTGATGGCGCCCAGCGACCGCATGTGCATCTTGGCCAGCTGGGAGATGATCTGGTCGGCCGCGGGGAAGACGAAGCCGTCGAACTGGATCTCGCAGACGGGCCGGTAGCCGCGCAGCGCCAGGCCGATCGCGGTGCCGACGATCCCGGACTCGGCCAGCGGCGTGTCGATGACCCGGTCCTCGCCGAAGTCCTTCTGCAGCCCGTCGGTCACGCGGAAGACGCCGCCGAGCTTGCCGACGTCCTCGCCCATGATGAGGACCTTGGGGTCGGCCTCCATGGCCTTGCGCATGCCCTCGTTCAGCGCCTTCGAGAGGGTCAGGATTGTCATGACTGGAACCCCTCCAGGTAGGCGGCGAAAGCCTTGCGCTCCTCCTCGATCAGCGAGTGCGGCAGCGCGTAGACGTGCTCGAAGATCTCCATCGGGTCGGGGTCGGGCATCTCGGTGCAGCGCTTGCGCAGGTCGGCGCCCAGGTCCTCGGCCTCGGCGTCGATGGAGTCGAAGAACGCCTGGTCGGCCAGCTCGTTCTTGAACAGGTAGGACTTGACGCGCTCGATCGGGTCCTTGAGCTTCCACGCCTCCAGCTCGCTGGCCACGCGGTAGCGGGTGGGGTCGTCGGTGGTGGTGTGGGCGCCCATGCGGTAGGTGAACGCCTCGATCAGCGTCGGCCCCTGGCCGCTGCGCGCGTCCTCCAGCGCCTTCCTCGTCACCGCGAGGCAGGCGAAGACGTCGTTGCCGTCGACGCGGATGCCGGGGAAGCCGAAGCCGGCGGCCCTGCGGTACAGCGGGATGCGGCTCTGCTTCTCGATGGGCTCGGAGATGGCCCACTGGTTGTTCTGGCAGAAGAACACGATGGGGGCGTTGAACACGCTGGCCCAGACGAAGGACTCGTTGACGTCGCCCTGGGAGGAGGCGCCGTCGCCGAAGTAGACGATCGCCGCCGAGTTGGTCCCGTCGCGCTGGATGCCCATGGCGTATCCGACGGCGTGCAGGTTCTGGCTGCCGATGACGATCGTGTAGAGGTGGAAGTTGTGCTCGGCCGGGTCCCAGCCGCCGTGGTTCACACCGCGGAAGAGCCCCAGCAGCTTCACCGGGTCGACGCCGCGGCACCAGGCCACGCCGTGCTCACGGTAGGTGGGGAAGGCCATGTCCGCGTCGGTCAGGGCGCGCCCTGAGCCGATCTGCGCGGCCTCCTGGCCCAGCAGGGAGGCCCAGATGCCCAGCTCGCCGTGGCGCTGGAGGGCGACGGCCTCCAGGTCGACGCGGCGCACGAGGACCAGGTCGCGGTAGAGCGACCGGACCTCCTCCGGCGTCAGGTCGATGTCGTAGTCGGGGTGCTCGACCCGCTCCCCCTCGGGGGTCAGCAACTGGACGAGCTCAGGAGGTGCGTCAGCACCACGAGAGGCGTCGGTCACGTGCCACTCCTGTGCGGTCGGGGCCGGTTTGGATGGGGTCGCCACCTTAGTCCGGCACGCGGGGGCGTCGTCCCCCTGGTGTGGGTTTCGACGCTTTTGAGGACATCGTGGCAGAGCTCACACGCAGGCGCGCAAGCCCCTTCTTTCCCCCGTTCCCTCTGCGGCGGCGGTGAACCCTGGGACGGGTCCGGTGCCGGGGCGCACTACCCTGAACGCCACACGCGCGAGGAAGGGAGCGCCATCCCCATGCGGGCCGTCACCGCCCACCGCGCGCTGATCGTCGCCATGGTCCCGGCGGTCGCGCTGCGCCTGCTGGCCGTCCTCGGTTTCCCCCCGGCGCTGCTGTTCTACGGGGACTCCTTCGCCTTCCTGCGCGAGGAGCTGGCCCCGGGGACGACCCGGCCGTCCGGCTACTCCCTGCTGCTGGCGCTGCTCCGCCCGGCGCACAGCCTCATGCTGGTCACGGTCCTGCAGCACCTGCTGGGCCTGGCGCTGGCCGTGGCGGTCTACGCGCTGCTGCGGCGCCGCGGCCTGCCCGGCTGGGGCGCCACGCTCCTGGTCACGCCGCTGCTGCTGGACGAGTTCGTCGTCCTGCTGGAGCACATGATCATGGCCGACGCCGTGTTCATCGTGCTGACCAGCGGCGCCGTCGTGGCGCTGCTGTGGCGCGTCCACCCGGCGGTGGCCGGGGCCATGCTGGGCCTGGCCGGGATCACCCGCACCATCGGCCTGCCCCTGCTGCTGCTCGCGGCGGCCTACCTGGTCCTCAAGAGGTACGGCTGGCGCACGATCGCGGCCTTCCTGCTCGCGGGGGCGATCCCGCTGGCCGCCTACGCCACGTGGATGAAGGTCGAGAAGGGCAGGTTCGGCCTGACCCAGGCCGACGGCACCTTCCTGTGGTCCAGGACCATGAGCTTCGCCGACTGCTCGGTGATCAAGCCGCCCGAGCGGCTGAGGGTGCTGTGCCCCACCATGCCGGTCGAGCAGCGCCCGTATCCGCCGCACTGGCTGTGGGAGGACTTCTCCCCGCTGCTGAAGATCAAGGGCGCGGCCACGCGCAACGAGATGGCCGGCGAGTTCGGCAGGATGGCCGTCCTGGCCCAGCCCGGCGGCTACCTCGGCGCGGTCGCGACCGACCTGGCGCAGCTGCTGCGCTGGGAGCGCACGGCCGTCGACGAGAAGACGCCCTACAAGTTCCCCGCGGCCGAGCGTCCCCTGCAGGAGTCGGTGCGCGGCGTGGCCGAGGCCTACGAGGGCGGCCCGGCGGCCACGCGGGTGGTCGAGCCGTACGCCGGATGGCTGCGCGCCTACCAGCGTTTCGGCTACCTGCCCTTCCCGGTGCTGACGCTGGGGCTGCTCGCCGCCCTGGTGGCCGCGGTGGCGCTGCGGCGCTGGGAGGCGCTGCTGCCCGGCTTGGCGGCGCTCGCGCTCCTCGTCGCGCCGCCGTTCCTGGCCGCCTACGACCTGCGGTACGTCATCCCTGCCATCCCGCTGACCTGCCTCGCGGTCGGCCTGACTACGATGGGTGGCCATGAAGGTCATCGTCGACGTCATGCTCAAGCCGGAGATCCTCGACCCGCAGGGGCAGGCGATCGCCCGCGCGCTGCCCAGGCTGGGCTTCTCCGGGGTCTCCGGGGTACGGCAGGGCAAGCGGTTCGAGATCGAGCTCGCCGGGCCCGCTGACGAGGCGGCACTTGCGGACGTCCGAAAGATGGCCGAAACACTGCTGGCCAACACGGTGATCGAGGACTACGCCGTCCGGGTCGAGGAGTAGGCCCGACCGGCCGGTAAAACGCCACACACGACACACGTAAAACACCTGTCGGGGTAATGCCGGATTTCGTCGGGTCGCAATCCCACGAGCTCGCCAACACTAAATAACAACACCGCGATTTTGCGGTTAGCCCGGATTTCACGGGGAAACCTACTCCAGGTGACATTCAGGCGCCGGGAGGGGTCCGGTGGACATTGAGTTCTCGTTGGCACTGCCTCGGGACGCGATCGGCATCCCGATGGTCAGGCGAGTGCTCGGCGACGCCATGCGCTCGCTGGACGCGAGCGAGAGCTGCATCGCCGACATGCTGCTCGCCGTGTCCGAGGCCTGCTCCAACGCCGTCCGTCACGGAGGTCCGGCCAACCGGTACGAGGTGAGCGCCTCCATCGGCTACGGGCACTGCGAGGTGCGCGTGTCCGACCACGGCACCGGGCTGCCGACCATGCCGCCGCACTTCCCGCCGCCGGACATCGAGAACGGCAGGGGCCTGCTCATCATGCGCTCGGTCGTCGACGAGGTGTCCTTCGGCGTCACCCCCGGCCTGGGCACTACGGTCCGCCTGCGCAAGGAGCTGTGCCGGGAGGGCCGGGAAAGCCGCCACCGCCAGCTGGCCGCCGTCTAGCGAGACCGGGTCCTGAGCTCTGGACAGCACCGGATAGCCTGGTACCACCGCCGCAGACCCCCGTCCGACCGATGAGACGGCGGCGCGGCGTGCGCATGCCATGGAGGGGAAACTGTCATGAGCTCTGCCCGCGTGGGCGTGGTCACGTTCCCGGGAACACTCGACGACCAGGACGCGGCGCGAGCCGTACGGCTGGTGGGCGCGGAGGCGGTGCCGCTGTGGCACGCCGACCGCGACCTGAAGGGCGTGGACGCCGTCTTCCTCCCCGGTGGGTTCTCCTACGGGGACTACCTGCGGTGCGGGGCCATCTCGCGGTTCGCGCCGCTGATGGAGGAGCTCATCCCCGCGGCCCGTGCCGGGCTGCCCGTGCTGGGCACCTGCAACGGCTTCCAGATCCTGTGCGAGGCGCACCTGCTGCCGGGCGCGCTGACCCGCAACGCCTCGCTCCACTACGTGTGCCGCGACCAGCGGATCAGGGTGGAAAACGTCAGCACGCCGTGGACCTGCGACTTCACCGAGGGCCAGGAGATCGTGCTGCCGGTCAAGCACGGCGAGGGCCGCTACGTCGCCGACGCCCGGACGCTCGAGGAGCTGGAGGCGCGCGGCCAGGTGGTCTTCCGCTACGCCGGCGGCAACCCCAACGGCTCGCTGAACGACATCGCGGGCATCCGCAACGAGGCGGGCAACATCGTCGGCCTCATGCCGCACCCCGAGCACGCCGTCGAGGAGCTGGTGGGCGCGCCGAGCACCGACGGCCTGGGCTTCTTCACCTCGATCCTCAAGCGGATGGTGAACGCATGACACTCGACACGGTCAAGCGCGCGGCGGAGACGCCCGAGGAGGCCATGCCGTACTCCGAGCTGGGCATGAAGCAGGACGAGTACGACCGGGTCCGCCAGATCCTGGGCCGCCGGCCGACCTCCTCCGAGCTGGCCATCTACTCGGTCATGTGGTCCGAGCACTGCTCCTACAAGTCCTCCAAGGTGCACCTGCGGCAGTTCGCCACCAAGGCGCCGAAGTCCGACGCGCTGCTGGTGGGCATGGGCGAGAACGCCGGCGTGGTCGACATCGGCGACGGCTGGGCCGCCACCTTCAAGATCGAGTCGCACAACCACCCCTCCTATGTCGAGCCGCACCAGGGCGCCGCGACCGGCGTCGGCGGCATCGTGCGCGACATCATGTCCATGGGCGCGCGGCCCGTCGCCGTCATGGACGCGCTGCGCTTCGGCGGCGCGCACCAGGAGGACACCCGCCGCGTGCTGCCGGGCGTGGTGGAGGGCATCAGCCACTACGGCAACTGCCTGGGCCTGCCCAATATCGGCGGCGAGGTCGTCTTCGACCCCTGCTACATCGGCAACCCGCTGGTCAACGCGCTGTGCGTCGGCCTGCTGCGCAAGGACCAGATCAAGCTGGCCACCGCGCCGGGGCCGGGCAACAAGGTCGTGCTCTTCGGCGCCTCCACCGGTCCCGACGGCATCGGCGGGGCTAGCGTCCTGGCCAGCGCGACCTTCGACGAGGAGTCGCACGCCAAGCGCCCGGCCGTCCAGGTCGGCGACCCGTTCATGGAGAAGCTGCTCATCGAGTGCTGCCTGGAGCTGTACGCTGCCGACGTGGTCGTCGGCATCCAGGACCTCGGCGCGGCGGGCGTCTCCTGCGCCACCACCGAGCTGGCCGCCAAGGGCACCGGCGGCATGCACGTCGACCTCGACCTGGTCCCGCTCCGCGACCCCTCGCTCCGGCCCGAGGAGATCCTCATGAGCGAGTCGCAGGAGCGCATGATGGCGATCGTCCGGCCGGACGACATCCCCGCCTTCATGGCGATCTGCGAGAAGTGGGACGTGCCCGCGACCGTCATCGGCGAGGTCACCGACACCGGCCGCCTGGTCATGACGTGGCGTGGCGAGACGATCGTCGACATCCCGCCGGGCACCGCCGCCGACGAGGGGCCGGTCTACGAGCGCCCCTTCCACGAGCCCGCCGGGCAGGCCGAGCTCAACGCCGACACCCCGGACAAGCTGCCCCGGCCCGCCGACCTGCGCGCGACGCTGCTGGAGCTGCTGGGCTCGCCCAACCTGGCCTCCAAGGAGTGGGTGACCTCCCAGTACGACCGCTACGTGCGCTCCAACACCGTGCTGGCCCAGCCGGCCGACGCGGGCGTGCTGCGCGTCGCCGAGGACGACGAGCACCCCACCAAGCGCGGGATCGCCCTGGCCACCGACGGCAACGGCCGCTACACCAAGCTCGACCCCTACACCGGGGCGCAGCTGGCGCTCGCCGAGGCCTACCGCAACGTGGCCACCACCGGCGCCCGGCCGCTGGCGGTCACCAACTGCCTCAACTTCGGCTCCCCCGAGGACCCCGAGGTCATGTGGCAGTTCGCCGAGGCGGTGCGCGGCCTGGCCGACGCCTGCCGCACGCTCGGCGTCCCCGTCACGGGCGGCAACGTCTCCTTCTACAACCAGACCGGGTCGCAGGCCATCCACCCGACGCCGATCGTCGGCGTGCTGGGCGTGCTCGACGACGTCTCCAAGCGGATCCGGCCGGGCTTCGCCGCCCCCGGGCTGAAGGTGGCGCTGCTCGGCGAGACCGGCGAGGAGTTCGGCGGCTCGGAGTGGGCCCACGTGGTCCACGGCCACCTCGGCGGGCTGCCGCCGCAGGCAAACCTGGAGGCCCACAAGGCGCTGGCCGAGGTCATGGTCGAGGCCGCCCGCCGCGGGCTGGTCGAGGGCTCGCACGACCTGTCCGACGGCGGCCTGGCCATAGCGCTCGCCGAGTCGTGCCTCGCGCACGGCGTCGGCGCCCGCGTGACGGTCAGCGGCGAGCCGTTCGCCGACCTGTTCAGCGAGTCCTCCGGCCGGGTGCTCGTCGCGGTACGGCCCGAGGCCTTCGAGGAGTTCGCGGCCCTGTGCGCCGAGCACGAGGTGCCGTGCTACGGGCTGGGCGTCACCGGCGGCGACTCGCTCGTCGTCGAGGGCGTGCTGGGGATCCCGGTCGCCGAGCTGCGCGAGACCCACGAGCGCACCCTGCCCGCGATCTTCGGCTGAGCCGTACCGGTCGGACATTTCGTCAATTCCCGGTTAAGGCCCGCGGCAAGCGGTAAAACGACACGTTCCCTTCGCCGGGCGGCCAGAGATAATCGGGGGCGTGTCCATTCCCTACCTGCCACCCGCCACGCAGCCCGTGCGCGCGGTGGTGTGGGCGATCCACCTGGCCCTGCCGATGCTGGGGCTGTGGCTGCTGCTGGCTCAGCCCCACATCAACGGCAAATGGCAGCACGAGCCCAGCCACTTCGCGCTGATCGTCGGCGTGGCCGGGGTCAACGTGGTGCTCGCCGTGCTCATCAGCGAGGCCTCGCGCAGGCGCAGGGACGCCCGGCTGTTCCTGGTGTCGATGGTGTTCGTCAGCAGCGCGGGCTTCTTCTTCCTGCACGGCCTGGCGACTCCCAAGGTGCTGCTGGAGGGGCGGACCCTGGGGTTCGACATCGGGCAGCAGGTCGGCCTCACGATCGCCAGCGGGTGGGCGTTCGTCTCGGCGTTGCCGCTCGGGCCCAAGGCGGCCGACGCGGTGCTGACGGCGCAGCACCTCCTGCGCGGCGCGCTCATCGGCTTCACGGTCCTGTGGGGCGTGGCGTCGCTGGTCCCCGGCCTCACGCCGCTCGCCGAGCCGCCCAGCGACTCGCCCGTCGACTGGCTGGTGTGGTTCTCCGTCCCGGGCGTGCTGCTGTACGGCGCGGCGAGCGTGATGATGTTCACGCAGCACCGCAGGCGCCCCTCGGCCATGCTGATCAGCCTCATCACCGCCTACGCGCTGCTGGCCGAGGCGATGGTGGCCGGGATGTCGCAGCTGAACTGGCGCATGTCGTGGTGGGAGTGGCACATCCTGCTGACGCTGGCCTTCCTCTTCGTGGCCTACAGCGCCTACCTGCAGTTCCGGCGCGAGGGTTCCAGCGCGGGGCTGTTCGACTCCGTCGCGCTGCCGAGGACGGTGGCCAGGATCCAGCGCGGCTACGAGGAGGCGCTGGAGGAGCTGGTCGACCACATCCGGCGCGGGGAGCCGCTGGCGGCGACGCGGCTGGCGGGCAAGTTCGGCCTGACGGAGGCGCAGTCGGCGGTGATCGACCGGGCCGGGGAGGCGCTGGCCAGGGAGCGCGAGCTGTCGGAACGGCTGGCGGCGCTGGTCGACATCGGCACCCGCGCCCGCGTCGGGCTGGGCGAGCACGAGATGCTGACCACCGCGCTGGACCGGGTCCGCGAGGCCTACGGCGACGTGCGCATCGGACTGGTGTCGGAGGGCAGGGTCGCCATCGGGTCCAGACAGTACACCTTCCCCGACCAGCGGCCGCGCCGCTCCGACGGCCGGGTCGCCTACCCGCTGACGGTCAAGGGCGTCCTGGCCGGGGCGATCGAGCTGCCCGTGGCGAGCCGGCCGCAGGACGAGGCGCTGGCCGCCACGCTGGCCAGCCAGCTGTCCATCAGCCTGGAGAACTCGCGGCTGTACGCCGAGCTGGAGACGCTCTTCCGGCAGTACATGTCCCCCGACGTGGCCGCCGCCCTGCTCGCCGACCCCGACCAGGCCGCGCTCGGCGGCGAGCTCAAGGAGATCACCGCGCTGTTCGCCGACCTGCAGGGCTTCACCACCTTCTCCGAGAAGGTCTCCCCCGGTGAGATCGTCGAGATGCTCAACCGCTACCACACGGCCGCGGTCCCCTGCGTCCTGGCCAACCAGGGAACGATCGTGCAGTTCGTCGGGGACGCCCTGCTGGCCCTGTTCAACGCGCCCGCGACGCTGAAGAACCACGCCGTCGCGGCCTGCCGGGCGGCGCTGGCCATGCAGGAGGCCGCCGCGGCCGTGTCCGAGCAGGTGGCCTGGGAGCAGGCCGCCGGCAAGCTGGGCGGCGTCGAGTGGCCGACCTTCCGCGTGGGCGTCAACACGGGCCTGGCGCTGGTCGGCAACATCGGCAGCCCGGAGCTGCGCGGCTTCAACGCGATGGGCGACGCGGTCAACGTGGCCGCCCGCCTGCAGTCGCTGGCCGAGCCGGGCACCGTCGTGATCGGCCAGACGACGCTGGACCAGCTCGGCGCCGATGCGAAGGTGATGCCACTGGGCGATCTCGCCCTGAAAGGGAAGGCGGAACCGGTGCGTGCCTACGTATTGTCGGAACTATGACACCAGAACCCGGTGAGTTCCTGTCGATGCTCACGCCGGAGGAGGTCGCGGCGCTGCAGGCCGCGGGCCGTCCCCGCAAGTGGGAGCGTGGCGCGACCGTCATGACCGAGGGCGACACCGCCGACTGGGTGCTCGTGCTGACCAAGGGCAGGGTGAAGGTGTCCTCGCACACCGCCGGCGGGACCGAGGTGGTGCTGGCCGTCCGCGGGCCGGGCGGGCTGCTGGGCGAGATGTCGGCCATCGACGGGTCGCCGAGGTCGGCCACGGTGACCGCGCTGGAGCCGATCGCGGGCATCGTGGTGCGGGACTTCCTGGGCTTCCTGCGGGAGCACGGGCGCGTGGCCGTGCTGCTCATGCAGCTGATCGTCGGCAGGCTCCGCGACGCCGACCGCAAGCGGATCGAGTACGGCGCGTTCGACACCACGGGGCGGGTGGCGACGCGCCTGGTGGAGCTGGCCGAGCGCTACGGCGAGAAGACGAACGGCGGGGTGCGCGTGGCCCTGCCGCTCTCCCAGGACGAGCTGGCCGGGTGGACGGGATCCTCGCGCGAGGCCGTCAGCAAGGCGCTGCGCGCGCTGCGGGACCGCGGGCTGATCGAGACGGGCCGGCGGCGGGTGGTCATCCACGACATGGAAGGGCTGAAGCGGCGGGCCCGATAGGGGCGGCTAGGTTGTGACCCATGGTCGCCGTCCCCCACCCCGGCACGCCCGAGTACGCCAGCATGCTCCGCTACGCCTGGCGGGTGTGCGCGGTGGCCAGCCTCGGGCTGATCCTCATCGGCGTGGCGGGCAGCACGCTGAACGTGGCGCTGCCCGTGGTGGTCAGGCACTTCCGGGCCGGGCCGCTGGAGTCGGGCTGGATCCTGCTGTCGTACCTGCTGGTCATGACGGCCAGCATGGTGTTCTTCGGCCGGGTGGCGGACCTGCTGGGCAGGCGCGAGACCTACCTGGTGGGCTTCGCGCTGTTCACCGCGGCCTCGCTGCTGGCCGGGTTCGCGCCGGGCGTGTGGTTCCTGGTGGCCATGCGGGTGCTGCAGGCCGCCGCGGCGGCGATGATCCTGGCCAACGGGGCGGTCATCATCACCGACGCCTTCCCGCCCGACCGGCTGAGCCAGGGCATGGGCGTCTACATCGGCACCCTGTCGGTCGCGCAGCTCGCCGGGCCGACGCTGGGCGGGTTCATCGCGGAGGCGGCCGGCTGGCAGTGGATCTTCTGGGTGAACGTCCCGGCCGGGATCGTCGCCGTCGTCTGGGGGGCGCTCACGCTGCGCAAGGTGCCGCGCGGCCCGCGCCGGCCCGTGGACGCGCTGGGCAACGCGCTCATCTTCGCCGCCCTGTGCGCGGCGCTGCTCGCCCTGTCCGAGGCGGGCTCGCGCGGCCTGTCCAGCCCGGTCGTGTACGGCGGAGCCGCGCTGTTCGCGGCGCTCGTCCCGCTGATCGTGCTGGTGGAGCGCAGGGCGGCGCATCCGGTGCTGGACCTGCGGCTGTTCGCGGGGCGCGTGCTGGTGTTCGGCAACCTGTCGTCGTTCTGCAACGCGCTGGCCAGGGCCGCGCTCGTGCTGCTGGCGGCGCTCTACTTCCAGGCGGCGCGGGGCGTGGACGCCTTCACCGCCGGGGTGAGCGTGCTGCCCGTGGCCGTGGGCATGGCCGTGGCCTCGCCGGTCGCCGGGGTGCTGCGAGCCTCGCCGTACCTCATCACGGTGGGCGGGTCGCTGCTCAGCTCCCTCGGGCTGGGGCTGCTCGCGCTGTTCGCCGATCCGGCGACGCCGTACTGGATCATCGGGGTGGCGCTGTTCCTGGCCGGGTGCGGCAGTGGCACATTCCTGACCGGGAACACCACGCTGATGATGCGCGCGCTGCCGTCCGACAGCCTGGGCGTGGTCAACGGGCTGCGGGTGATGATCATGAATGTCGGCATCGTGCTCAGCGTCGGGCTGTCGCTGAGCCTGCTGACCAGCTCGGTGTCGGCGGGCGTGCGGGACCAGGTGTACGCGGGGACGCTGGCGAAGCTGTCACCGGTGGCCGTCGATCACCTTATGTCCGGCTTTCGTGCGACATATGTGGTCTTGTTTGCCGTCGCGGTCCTCGGCACGCTCTGCGCCATGCTGGCCAAGGCGCCCGCCAGGCCACGATGATCGGGGAATGACCCACTACAGCAGACTCGACAAGATCGTGATCGATCTGTCTCCCGACGCCCACGAGCAGGGCGTCGCCTTCTGGGCGGGCGCGTTGGGCCGGAGGATGACGCAGGCCACGGCGTATCCCGAGTACCACTGGGCCGACCTGCCCGGCTCGGAGCTCGGCCTGCTCACCCAGCGCCTGGAGGACGGCGCGAGCCGCGTGCACCTCGACATCCACACCGACGACCTGGAGGCCGAGGTGGCGCGGCTGGAGAAGCTCGGCGCCACCAGGGAACGCAAGTCGCACAAGTGGTGGATCATGCGCGATCCGGCGGGCCTGCCGTTCTGCGTCATCGAGGACCCGCCCGGGCGGCTCAACGACGGCAACGCCACCCGCTGGGACTAAAGGCGGCCCGACAGGCGTGCCTCCACCTCCCGGTAACGGGCGACGGGGATGAGGTGGACGCCGTCGAACGCGCCGGAGTCGCGGACGGCCAGCACGTGCTCGCAGGCGGCCTCGACCCCGGCCATGCGGTCGGTTGCGAGCCGCTCGGCGAGCGCGGGCGGGATGTCGATGTCGGGGATGGCCGCGGCGAGCCGTTCGGCGTGGGTACGGCTGGCCAGCACCAGCACCCCGGCGTACACCGGCACGTCGACGGGGTTGGCGTCGCGCCAGCGCAGCAGCGCCTCCAGCGAGAAGCCGACCTGGAGGAACAGGAAGTCGGCCGTGCGCTTCCAGGCGGGCAGCGGCCGCAGCGCCGCGGCGGCGCCCACGCGGAGGGACCGCGAGAAGGCCCGCGCCTCCTCCATCATCGACCGGACCGTGAGGTCGCTCGTGCGGTTGCCGCTGGAGGGCTTGTCGCCGTACACGAACAGGAACTGGTCGACGCCGTAGGCGGCGGCGGTGAGCAGGTCGCGACGGAACCCCAGCAGGTTGCGGTCGCGCGAGTTGAGGCAGGCGATGCTGCGCCCGCCCATGGCCTGCACCTCGTGCGCGACGGCGACGCTGGAGACGGTCGCCCGGCCGAGGTGGTTGTCGGGGATCAGGAAGGAGTGCGCGATCGTGCTCAGCGTGCCGATCTGGTGACGCACGCGCCTCAGGTCGGGCTTGACGGGGGGTTCGATCTCGCAGACCAGCTCGAAGCTCATGATCTGGATCCTGCCAGCGCCTCGATGCCGGCGAGCACCAGATCGACGCCGAAGGTGTCGTAGAAGCCCTCGTCGAAGGTCCGCGACATCGGGTCGGCCAGCTCCACCAGGTTGGGGTAGCGCGCCGGCGGCAGCGACTGCAGGGCCAGCCGCTTCCTGCGGTGCAGCTCCTCGATCTCCTCGGGGCTGCGGCCGGAGCGCAGGTGGACCGGCGCGTCGGCGATGGCGATCGCGCTCTGCAGCAGGTACCTGCCGATCAGGCAGCACTCCTCCACGCCGAAGCCCGCCTGGCGAGCCAGGCCCAGCGCGTGATCCCACACCAGCAGGAAGCCCGGCACCTCCGCGGGGTCGATCTGCTCCAGCACACCGCGGGCGCACGGATGGCGGCGCAGGGTCCTGATGAGCCCGGTCGTCAGGTCGCGCAGCTGCTCTTTCCACGGCCGGTCGTCGGCGGGTTTGGGAGCGAAGGACGAGACCAGGTGCTCGGCCATGCCCGCCGTCAGCTGGTCCTTGTTCTTGAAGTGCCAGTACAGCGCCATCGGCGTGACGCCCAGGTCGGTGGCCAGGCGGCGGATGGTCACCGCCTCCAGCCCCTCGGTGTCGCCGATCTCCAGCGCCCGCTCGACGATCGCCTCCGCGGTCAGTTTCCCCATCACGGTTGACAACTATACGCCGTACAAGTTCAACTATACGACGTACATGTACGGCGTAGAAGAGGGTGGGCATGAGGAAGTGGTGGGCACTGGGCGCGGTCACCTTGGGGACCTTCGCGACATACCTCAACAACAACATCGTCAACGTGGCGCTCCCGACGATCGCCAGGGATCTCGGCCTGACCATCGCGGGCCTGGAGTGGATCGTCAGCGCCTACGTCCTGGTCTTCGCCGGGCTGATGCTGGCCGGGGGCAGGCTCGCCGACGTCTTCGGCAGGCGGCGCGTGTTCCTGCTCGGCACCGCCCTGTTCACGCTGGCCTCGTTCGGGGCCAGCCTGGCCGCCGACGGCTCGGTGCTGATCGCCATGCGCGCCTCCCAAGGGCTGGGCGCCGCGCTGCTGACGCCGGTGACCCTCACCCTCATCTCGGCGATCTTCACCGACGCCCGCGAGCGCGCCACGGCCGTCGGCGTCTGGACCGCCGCGGGGGCGCTGTCCATGGCCATCGGGCCCGTCACCGGCGGGTTCATCAGCGAACGGCTGGGCTGGAGCTGGGTGTTCCTCGGCAACGTGCCCATCGGCGTGGCGGCCCTGGCGCTGGGCGCGTGGGCCATCCGCCCCGACGAGCAGACCGTACGGCGCAGCCTCGACCTGCCGGGCCTGGCCACCTCGGCCCTCGCCCTCGCGGCGCTCACCTACGCCCTCATCGAGGGCGAGCGCGCCGGGTGGACCTCGCCCGAGATCCTCACCGCCTTCGGGGTCGCCGTGGCCGCCGCGATCGCCTTCGGCGTCGTGGAGTCCACGCGGCGGGAGCCGATGATCGACCTGACGCTGTTCCGCTCCCGCGTGTTCAGCGGCGGCACGACCGCGATGGGGCTGTGGTCGTTCGGCGTCTTCGGCATCTACTTCTTCAGCGCCCTGTGGCTGCAGAACGTCCTGGGCTTCTCCCCCACCGAGGCGGGCGCGTCGTTCATCCCCATGGCCCTGCTGATGGCGGCCGTCTCGATGCTGGCCGGGCGGGTGACGGGCCTCATCGGCGACGGCCCCACCGTGGCGCTGGGCATGGCGTTGATGGCGGGCGGCGTGTTCGGCCTCTCGATGGTCGGCGCCGACGGCGGGTACCTGGACGTGCTGCCGTGGTTCCTGCTGTACGGCCTGGGCGCGGGGCTGCTCGTGCCGCTGACCACGATGATCCTCGGCGCGATGCCCCGCCGTACCGCCGGGGTGGCCTCCGGGGTGCTGAACGTCTCGCGGGAGGTCTTCGGCCTGCTCGGCATCACCGTGCTGGGCGCGATCCTCGCCTCGCGGCAGGCCGCCAGCGACCTGCCCGAGCTGCCCGCCTTCCTGGAGGCCTACCAGGTGACGCTGGTCATCGCCGCGGCGATCGTGCTCGTCGGCGTGCCGGTCAGCCTGTGGGCCCTGCGCCCGGCCGCGCGGCGGGAGGAGCCTCAGGCCGCCGCCGAGATGGAGCTGTCGTCCTCCTCGGCGAACTGAGTGCGGTACAGCTCGGCGTAACGCCCGCCCTGGGCCAGCAGCTCGGCGTGCCCGCCGCGCTCGACGATCCGGCCGTCCTCGACGACCAGGATCAGGTCGGCCGCCCGGATCGTCGACAGCCGGTGCGCGATCACCACGGCGGTCCGCCCCTCCAGCGCCTCGGCCAGCGCCGCCTGCACGGCCGCCTCATTGGTGGAGTCCAGCGAGGCGGTCGCCTCGTCCAGGATCACCACCCGCGGCCGGGCCAGCAGCAGCCGGGCGATGGTCAGCCGCTGCCGCTCGCCGCCCGACAGCCGGTAGCCGCGCTCGCCGACGACCGTGTCGAGCCCGTCGGGCAGCGACTCGACGAGCGGGGCGAGCCTGGCCCGGCGCAGGGCGTCCCAGATCTCCTCCTCCGAGGCGTCCGGGCGGGCGAAGAGCAGGTTGGCCCGGATCGTGTCGTGGAACAGGTGGCCGTCCTGGGTGACCATGCCGAGGGTCTCGCGGATGGAGTCGGCCGACAGGTCGCGCACGTCCACGCCGCCGAGCCGTACCGCGCCGGAGTCCACGTCGTAGAGCCTGGGGATCAGCTGGGCGATCGTCGACTTGCCCGCCCCCGAGGAGCCGACGAGCGCCACCATCTGGCCGGGCTCGGCGGTGAAGGACACGTCGTGCAGCACCTCCACCCCGCCCCGGCTGTCGAGCGCCGCGACCTCCTCCAGCGAGGCCAGCGAGACCTTGTCGGCCGAGGGGTAGCCGAAGCTCACGTGGTCGAACTCCACCGACACCGGCCCGTCGGGTACGGCACGCGCGCCCGGCCTGTCGGCGATGAGCGGCTTGAGGTCCAGCACCTCGAAGACCCGCTCGAAGCTCACCAGCGCGCCCATGACGTCCACCCGGGCGCTGGCCAGGGCGGTCAGCGGAGAGTAGAGCCGCGTCAGCAGCAGCGCCAGCGCCACGACCGAGCCGGCGTCCAGCTGCCCGCGCAGCGCGTAGAAGCCGCCCAGGCCGTACACCAGGGCCAGGGCGAGCGCGGAGACGGTCGTCAGGGCGGTGACGAACGCCGTCTGGGCCATGGCCGTGCGCACCCCGATGTCGCGGACCCGGCGTGCCCGCGCGGCGAACTCCGCCGACTCGCGCGCCGGCCTGCCGTACAGCTTGACCAGGGTCGCGCCGGGCGCGGAGAAGCGCTCGACCATCTGGTTGCCCATGGCGGCGTTGTGGTCGGCGGCCTCGCGGCGCAGCCGGGCGATGCGCACGCCCATCCGGCGGGCGGGCAGCACGAACACCGGCAGCAGCACCAGGGCCAGCAGCGTGATCTGCCACGACAGCGAGACCATCACGCTCAGCGTCAGCACCAGCGTCACCAGGTTGCCCACGACGCTGGACAGCACGTCGGTGAAGGCCCGCTGGGCGCCGATCACGTCGTTGTTCAGCCTGCTCACCAGCGCGCCGGTGCGCGTGCGCGTGAAGAACGCGATCGGCATGCGCTGCACGTGGTCGAACACCGCGGTGCGCAGGTCGAGGATCAGCCCCTCGCCGATGCCCGCCGACAGCCACCTGCCCACCAGCCCCAGCCCGGCCTCGGCCAGCGCCAGCGCCGCGATGAGCGCGGCGATCCCCACGACCACCCCGACGGGACCGCCGCGCACGATCGTGTCCACCACCCGCCCGGCCAGCACGGGCGACACCACGGCCAGGCCCGCCATGACCACGCTGACCGCGAGGAACGCGGCCAGCCTGGCGCGGTGCGGCCGGGCGAAGGCGGCGATACGGCGGAGCGTCGCCCTGGTGAGAGGACGACGCTCCTGCCGGTCCGTCATGCGGTAAAGCTGGTTCCACGCGATCACTTCCATGCTCATGGAAGAGACCGTAGAAGCTCAACCAAGCTTGAGGTCAAGCCCCGATCTCGCGGCCCTCGGTGTGCCAGACGACCGCGACGGAGGGCCGGGGCTGGGAGTCGCCGCCGTCGGGCCAGTGGCTCGCGGGGTTGTCGGGCGTGGCGCCGTCGACCTCGCCGGGGTGCTGCACGGCCACGAAGACGCTGCGCCGGTCCTGGGTGATCAGCGGGCCGCAGGTCTCCGCCCCGCGGGGCACGGTGAGGAACTGGCGCAGGTGGCCGCGTTCCCTGCCGCGCACCGGCATGGCGAACAGGCCGTCGTTGGCGCCCAGGGCGTTGCCGTCGGTGGAGATCCACAGGTTGCCGTCGCGGTCGAAGGCCAGGTTGTCCGGGCAGGAGATCGGCGAGACCTTGGTCTTGTCGAACCCGGCGAAGTAGGTGCCCGGGTCGCCCGGGTCGCCGCACACCAGCGGGATCGACCACGCGAAGGTCGTGGCGGCCGCGTCGTTGCCCTTCTCCACCAGCTCCAGCACGTGGCCGTGCTTGTTGTTCACGCGCGGGTTGGCCTCGTCGGCCGTGACGCGGCGGGTGTTGTTGGTCAGGGCGATGTAGACCGCGCCGGTGACGGGGTTGCGCTCCACGTCCTCGGGCCGGTCCATTTTGGTGGCGCCCACCTTGTCGGCCGCCGTCCGGGTGAAGACCAGGACCTGCTCGGCGGTCATCCCCGGCACGTGCGACTCCTTGCCCGTGACCAGCGGGATCCACTCGCCCGTGCCGTCGAAGGCGCCGTCGGCGGGCGGCTTGCCGGTCCCGTCGATCTCCGCCGCCGGGCTGTCGCCGGCGAACCTGGCCACGTAAAGCGTGCCCTCGTCGAGGAGCGTGCGGTTGTGCCGGTCGAAGCCGGGGATGTAGCGCTCCTTGGAGACGAACTTGTAGACGTACTCGAAGCGCGAGTCGTCGCCCATGTAGGCGACCAGGCGGCCGTCGCGGGCGAGCGTCGTGGTGGCGCCCTCGTGGGCGAAGCGGCCCAGCGCGGTGCGCTTGACCGGCGTGGAGTCGGGGTCGAACGGGTCGATCTCCACGATCCAGCCGAAGCGGTTGACCTCGTTGGGGTGCCTGGACAGGTCGAACCGCTCCTCCAGCCGCTCCCAGCCGCGGCTGGAGGGGCCCGTGGGGATGCCGTAGCGGGTGTTCTCCGGCGTGGCGGGGCCCTTGGCGAAGTACTGGTTGAAGTTCTCCTCCGCGGTCAGCACCGTGCCCCACGGGGTGGTGCCGCCGGCGCAGTTGTTCAGCATGCCGATCGGCGTGGTGCCCTGGGGGTCGGCGGCCGTCTTGAGCAGGTCGCTCCCGGCGGCCGGGCCGCTGAAGCGCATCGGCGTCGTGGCGGTGATCCGCCGGTTGTAGCGGCGGCGGCCCCTGGTCACCAGCTGCCACTGCCCGGTGTCGCGCACCCGCCGGATCTCCACCACCGAGCCGCCGTGCGCCGCCATGCCGATCCTGATCTGCTCGTCCGTGGCGGAGGCGCCGCCGGCGTACCCGCGGAACATCATCGCCTCGTCGGTGTACTCGTGGTTGACCCACAGCAGCGCGCGGTCGCGGCCGACGGGGAAGATCGTCACGAAGTCGCAGTTGTAGCCGAACTGCATGGCCTGGGCCTCTGCCGTCTGGTTGGCGAAGTCGAAGGCGGGCGCGCCGGGCAGCACGGGGTCGCCCCAGCGGACCACCGGTGCCGTGGAGTACCCGGGCGGCACGGTCAGCGCGTCGGCGGTGTTCGGCGCCACGGGCGTGAACCTCAGCCCGCCACGGCCCCACCCGCCCGCCGCCGCCGTCTCCGGGTCCGGCTCGGCCGCGGCCGGTACGGCTCCCGCCGCGGCCCCTGCCAGGCCTCCCGCCACCCCCGCGCTGACAACGACCGCGCCCAGCGCACCGGCACGCAGCACGCCGCGACGCGACAGCGCCCGGGCGGCGATGTCGCCGAAGTAGGGGTTGCCGCTGGTGTTGGCGACTTCGTGGGAGCAGGCGTCGCCGCAGCGGAACCGGCAGGTGAGCGCGCTCCTGCCGCCCTTGTGCGACAGCAGCGGCAACAATTTCGTCACGGATCCTCCAGGATTGCGCGGTAGCTGCGCCGGGACGCTACGGCTCCTGGTGGAACCGGTGGTGAACGGCGGCCGCCCCGCCGATGAACCCTTCCTGGGTGGACAATGGTCGGGTGCCGGCACGCAAACCGGATCAGGAGAAGGTCAGGGCCGCCCTCGACGCCCAGCTGGTCGCGCTGGACTCACCGCCCTACGACGGGCCGGAGGCGCGGCTGGCGGACGCGCTCGTCGAGGCGGTGGCGGCCGCCTACGACCGGGGGCTGGAGCCCGAGCGGGCGGCGGCGCGCTACGCCGTGCGCCACCTGCTCGACCGGCTGGCCGCCGCCGCGCCCGGCCGCAGCGTCGAGGTCCGCGTGCCGCCGTACGCGGCGGTGCAGGCCGTCGAGGGGCCGCGCCACACCCGCGGCACGCCGCCCAACGTGGTCGAGATGGACGCCCGCACCTGGCTGGAGCTGGCGCTGGGGCGGCTGACCTGGGCCGAGGCCATGGCGAAGGGCGCCGTCTCGGCGAGCGGCGCCCGTGCCGACCTGTCGGCTCACCTGCCGCTTCGCTGACGCGCTCCCCGGACGGCGCTCAGTAGGCGGCGCTCAGTAGGCGGCGCCGCTCCAGCGCTGCTCGATGCAGCGCTGGACGAGCTCCTGCGGCACGTTGAAGCAGGGGCCGAAGCGGCCGACGAACCACACGATGCCGGCCACGGCCAGCGCCAGGGCCAGCAGGCTGACGATGATGCCGGCCCACGCCATGCCGGGCCTGGCGCCCTTGACCAGGGCGACGATGCCCAGCACGATGCCGACGATCGCGGTCAGCGTGCCCAGGCCGCACAAGACGAGCAGGAAGACGCTGGCCACGCCGAGGATCAGCGAGGCGAGCGCCAGGCCGCCGCCGGGCTTGGCGGGCTGCCGGCCGGGCTGCGGCGCGCCGTACGGGACACCCGGTCCCGGCGCGGGCGGCACCTGGCCGCCGGGGACGCCGCTGGGGACGCCGCTGGGGACGCCGCTGGGGACGCCGCTGGGGGCACCGCCGTAGGGCGGCGGCTGCTGCGGTCCGCCCGGCGTGCCGCCGTACGGAGGCTGCTGGGGCTCGCCCGGGGTTCCCTGGGTTCCCGGGGCGTCGCCCTGTCCGGGCTGGTCGCCCCGGTCGTGCTGGTCGCCGGGCGTGCCCGCGGAGGACGCCGCCGCGCCGTACGGGGTGCTCCCCGCCTGGCCGCCGTACGGCGAGCCGCCCGAGAACGACGACCCCGGGGAAGGGGAGCCCAACGGCGAGAACCCCGGCGGCGAGGCGGGCGCGGACGGCGTGGGCGGCTCGTAGCGGGACGTCGACGGGTTCCAGCTCAGGTATGACGAGGCCGGCGTGGCGTTCTCGCCGCTCCCGGCGTGCCGCGGCGCGTACCCGTGGTGCTCCTGCGGCGCCTCCCGGGAGGACAGGTCGGGCGCACGCCACTCGGACTCGTCCTGAGGCGGGCGAGGCTGGTTCGGCTCTCCTGGTGTGGTCACGGCTCCGTCTCCCGACGTCTCGGCATACCGGATACCTCACCTTCGCCGGGCTGCCCGCCCATGACCAGAACGACACGGTAAGCGCTGGTCGATCCTTGTGTCAGCGTGCGCCCAAGACGGGGACCGAGGCAGGATGAAGGCATGCTCGACGAGACCCTGACCTACGCGCTGATCAAGATCGCCAAGATGCACCGCTACCGGGTCGCCGCCGAGCTCACCGGCCTCGGCCTGCACGTCGGCCAGGAGATGCTGCTCAACCAGCTGTGGCGGGAGGACGGGCTGCCGCAGAGCGAGCTCATCGCCCGGCTGGGGGTCGAGCCGCCGACGGTGACGAAGGCGCTGCAGCGCCTGGAGCGCGCCGGGTTCGTGCGCCGCACGCCGGACCCGCACCGGCCCCGGATGATCCGCGTGCACCTGACGGAGGAGGGCAGGCGGCTGCGGGAGCCGGTGGAGGACATCTGGCGGCGCGCGGACGAGGAGCTGCTGTCCCGCCTGGACCCGGCCGACCGGCAGACGCTGGTCCACCTGATCTTCTCCCTGTGGACGTGCCCTTCCGCCGAGGGCGAACGATCGTTGCACGCGGACACCGAGTGAGGTTAGCTGGCTAATTAGACGGCTAACTGACTTGGGAGTCATCATGCGTGTTCTCGTCACCGGAGGATCGTCCGGCATCGGCGCCGCCACCGCCGTCGCGTACGGCAGGCGCGGCCACGACGTCACCCTGACCTACAACTCGGGACGCGACCGCGCCGGGCAGGTGGTCAAGCAGGTCGAGCAGGCCGGGGGGACGGCGCGGGCCGTCCACCTGAGCCTGGACGACCACGAGACCATCCGCGCGGCGGTGGCCGAGACCGGCCCCTTCGACGCCCTGGTGGCCAACGCGGTGCGCTGGCCCAGCATGGCGACCTTCACCGCGGAGTTCGAGGACTACCCCGCCGCCGACTGGGCGGCCTCCTTGCACGCCAACGTCCTGGGCAACGTGGTGCTCGTCCAGTCGGTGCTGCCCGGCATGCGCGCCAGGAAGTGGGGCAGGATCGTGCTGATCTCCTCCGGCATCGCCGAGGAGGGCACCCCGGGCTCCGGCCCGTACGGCACGGCCAAGGCCGCGCTGCACGGCCTGGCGCGGACCCTGGCCTGGCAGGGCGGCAAGGACGGCATCCTCACCAACGTGGTGGCCGCCGGGCTGACGGCGACCGAGAACCAGCCCACGCCGCAGGAGATGCGCGACGCGATCGCCGCCCGGACCCCCAGCCGCCGCCTGTCCACCGCCGAGGACGTGGCCGAGCTCGTCTACTTCTTCGGCTCCGCCGCCAACCGCAACGTGACCGGCGAGATCGTCCGCGACGGGTCCAACGCGGCCAGGAGCGCCCACGTCATGTGACTTCCGACCCCGGGTGCGAGCATTTTGCCGCCCAACCTAAACTGAAGCACGTGCTGAAAGGCGACGGCCGGCTCGGCCATGACCTGGACCCCCAAGACCGCGCGCCGAAGGATGCCTGTGGCGTGTTCGGCGTGTGGGCGCCGGGCGAAGAAGTCTCCAAACTCACCTACTTCGGGCTGTACGCGCTGCAGCACCGCGGGCAGGAGTCCGCGGGCATCGCGGTCAGCGAGGGCAGCCGCATCCTCGTCTACAAGGACATGGGCCTGGTCGCCCAGGTCTTCGACGAGTCGATCCTCGGCACCCTCCGCGGCCACGTGGCGATCGGCCACTGCCGCTACTCCACCACCGGTTCGAGCGTATGGGAGAACGCCCAGCCCACGCTCAGCTCCACGGAGGTCGGGGGGCTGGCCCTGGCCCACAACGGCAACCTGATCAACACCCCGGAGCTGGCCCAGCGGCTGGCTCCGGGGGCCACCCGCGCCACCACCGACACCGAGGTGCTGACCACGCTGCTGGCGCAGGACCGCAGCAAGTCGGTCGAGGACGCGGCCGCCGACCTGCTCCCCCAGGTCAAGGGCGCCTACTCGCTGGTCTTCATGGACGAGAAGACCCTCTACGCCGCCCGCGACCCGCAGGGTATCCGCCCGCTGGTGCTGGGCCGCCTGTCCGGCGGCTGGGTCGTCGCCTCCGAGACCGCCGCCCTCGACATCGTCGGCGCCACCTTCACCCGCGAGATCGAGCCCGGCGAGCTCATCACCATCGACGAGCGCGGCGTCCGGTCGCGCCGGTTCGCGCTGGCCGACCCCAAGGGCTGCCTGTTCGAGTACGTCTACCTCGCCCGCCCCGACACCACCATCGCCGGACGCGGCGTCCAGGTCACCCGCGTCGAGGTCGGGCGCATCCTGGCCCGCGAGCACCCCGTCGAGGCCGATCTGGTCATCCCCACGCCCGAGTCGGGCACCCCGGCCGCCGTCGGCTACGCGCAGGAGAGCGGCATCCCGTACGGCCAGGGCCTGGTGAAGAACTCCTACGTCGGCCGGACCTTCATCCAGCCCTCCGAGACGCTGCGCCAGCTCGGCATCCGGCTCAAGCTCAACCCGCTGCGCGAGGTCGTCGAGGGCAAGCGGCTGGTCGTCGTGGACGACTCGATCGTGCGCGGCAACACCCAGCGGGCCATCGTCCGCATGCTCCGCGAGGCGGGGGCGCGCGAGGTGCACGTGCGCATCTCCTCCCCGCCCGTCGCCTGGCCGTGCTTCTACGGCATCGACTTCGCCACCCGCGCCGAGCTCATCGCCGGATCGCTGTCGGTGGAGGAGATCCGGGCGTCGCTGGGCGCCGACTCGCTCGGGTACATCTCCCTGGAGGGCCTCACCCGGGCCACCACGCTGCCCGCCGACCGGCTGTGCCGCGCGTGCTTCGACGGCTCCTACCCGATCCCGATCGACGAGTCCCACGTCGGCAAGTACGTCCTGGAGACGACGAAGTGAGTACGTACGAGGCCGCGGGCGTCGACATCGCGGCGGGCGAGCGCGCCGTCGAGCTGATGAAGTCCAAGGTCGCGCGCTCGCGCCGGCCCGAGGTCGTCGACGACGCCAGCGGCTTCGCCGGGCTGTTCGACGTGTCGTTCCTGCTGAAGTACGAGCGGCCCATCCTGGCCACCTCCACCGACGGGGTGGGGACGAAGGTCATGATCGCCCAGCAGTACGGCAAGCACGACACGATCGGGATCGACCTGGTCGGCATGGTGCTGGACGACCTCGTGGTGTGCGGGGCGGAGCCGCTGTTCATGACCGACTACATCGCGTGCGGGAAGGTGGTGCCGGAGCGCATCGCCGAGATCGTCGGCGGTGTCGCGGAGGGCTGCCGCCTGGCCGGTGCGGCCCTCGTCGGCGGTGAGACGGCCGAGCATCCGGGGGCGATGGGGCCCGGCGAGTACGACCTCGCGGGCGCCGGCACCGGCGTCGTGGAGGCCGCGGCGATGCTGGGTCCCTCGCGGGTGCGGGAGGGCGACGTCGTGCTCGGGCTCGCCTCGTCGGGAGTCCACTCCAACGGGTACTCGCTCGTCCGGCACGTGCTGCGGGAGGCGAAGCTGTCGCTCGACGCGGTGCTGCCCGAGCTGGGCCGGCCGCTCGGGGAGGAACTGCTGGAGCCGACGCGGATCTACTCGCGGGACTGCCTGGAGCTGGCCCGGTCGGTGGAGGTGCACGCCTTCGCGCACATCACCGGCGGGGGGCTGTGCGGCAACCTGGCCCGGTCGCTTCCACCCACGCTGGACGCTCTGCTTGACCGGTCGTCGTGGACGCCTCCGCCGATCTTCCCGGTGCTGGCGGAGATCGGGAAGATCCCGCAGGACTCGATGGACCGCACGTTCAACCTGGGTGTCGGCATGGCGGCGATCGTCACGCCCGAGGCGGCCGACCCGGCGTTGCGGCTGCTGGCCGCCCGGGGGCTGGACGCCTGGGTGCTGGGCGAGGTCGTGGCGGGCTCCGGCGAGGCTCGCTACCGCTGAGCATGGCGGCGGCCCCTCGCCGCAACCACCACCCCACCGTCGCCGAAGCTCACGTGGTCACCGATGCAGGCCCAAGGGGATGGAAGTGGCCAAGCTCGCGTGATTACCCGTGCGGGTACGACAGACAGGCACCCGGCGTGATAGGTCCACACCGGGTGCGCCCTGACCGTCAGCCGTGGGATCGCCTAGCGGCGGCCCGACGGACGGTCGTCATCGTCGTCGCCGTAGTCATCGGCGTAATCGGCGTACCGATCCGCCAGCTCGTCGGTGTACTCGTCGGCGTCGTGGTTGGCGTTGGAGTCTCCGATTCCAAGTTCGTCGCGAAGACGGTCAAGATCGGTGCCCCCGCTGTTGTACTTCAGCTGGCGAGCAACCTTGACCTGCTTGGCCTTTGCCCGGCCGCGCCCCATTGGCTCGACCCCCTCGTGTGGGGCCGTCCCCGACCCCTCGTCGCTAACGCACCGCAATACTGACGCCTGACCTTGCGACGCCAGTCTCTTGTTCGCCTCTTACCGTACCTGTTTTGTGCCCAGCTCGGTACGCCGTATGGGCGTGGGCCATCAGCGGCCTAGCCAAATGGCCCTAAGTCGCCCGACTTCCGACATTCTGCGCTCTGCCAGCCTATCCGCTGCGACGGCCGGAGGGACGCCCTCCTCCGCCGCGATTCCAAAGATCTTGAGGGTCGTGTCGAAGATCTGGGCGGCCTTGGCGCGCGCCCGCTCCATGGAGAACCCCTGGATCTCGTCGGCCACCTGGATGACGCCGCCGGAGTTGACCACGTAGTCGGGCGCGTAGAGGATGCCGCGCTCCTCCAGCTGCTTCTCCACGCCCGCGTGGGCCAGCTGGTTGTTGGCCGCGCCGCAGACGATCCGCGCCCGCAGCCGGGCCACGGTGTCGTCGTCGAGCGAGCCGCCCAGCGCGCAGGGAGCGTAGACGTCGATGTCGGCCGAGGTGAGCTCCGTGACGGAGTCCACCACGTCGACGGAGGGGTGCTTGCGCCGTACCCGCTCGACGGCCTGCTCGCTCACGTCGCAGACCACCACGGAGGCGCCGTCCTCGATCAGCAGGTCGACGAGGCGGTGGCCGACCTTGCCGACCCCCTCCACGCCCACACGCCTGCCGCGCAGCGACGGCGTGCCGTACACCTGCTGGGCCGAGGCCCGCATGCCCTGGAAGACACCGAAGGAGGTCAGGACCGAGGAGTCGCCCGCGCCGCCGTGCGCGACGGTGCGGCCGGTCACGAAGCGCGACTCCCGCGCCACGATGTCCATGTCCTCGCTGTAGGTGCCCACGTCGCAGGCGGTGATGTACCGCCCGCCGAGCGACTCGACGAAGCGTCCGTAGGCGCGCAGCAGCGCCTCGGTCTTGTCCTTGGCCGGGTCGCCGATGATGACGGCCTTGCCGCCACCGAGGTCGAGGCCCGCGAGGGCGTTCTTGTAGGCCATCCCCTTGGAGAGGTTGAGCACGTCGGCCAGCGCGGCCTCCTCGCTCTCGTAGGGATAGAACCTGGTCCCTCCCAGTGCCGGTCCTAGTGCGGTGTTGTAGACGGCGATGATGGCGCGCAGCCCGCTCTGCCGGTCGGCGCAGAAGACGACCTGCTCATGCCCGAAGACGTCGGTCACGGTAGTGACTCCCTGTCCAGGTCCGCCGCCCCTTCGCGGCGGAGATCCCTTCAAGCGTAGGAGACTTCATGACACGATGCCTCCGTGCTGCCCTTTGCCGCGTATCTCCGCGTGTACGAACCCCTGACCGCGTTCGGCGCCTCCGAGCAGAAGGCCTGGGCCGAGTACGCCGCCTCGACGGACCGCCCGCGCCGGGCCACCGCGCTGGAGGCCGAGCACGGCGAGTCGTTGATGCGCCTGCTCGGCCGGCCGCCCCACCCGGCGCCCGGCCAGGAGAGCCGCAACGCCTATCTGAGGCGCGTGGAGGACCGCCTGTACGTCTGCCCCTGGCAGACCCGCCTGCGGTCGTGGCTGGCCTTCTCACGGCTGCGGGGGAACACGCCCGTGAAGCTGATGGACAAGTTCTACCCCAAGGCGATCGCCGACCAGACGGCCGACGACTTCGACCGCTACAAGCGCGCCAAGGGCTCGGCGGGGTTGCGCACCCACATCCGCACCAGCACGTGGCACGTTCCGCTGTCGTGGTTCGTGCCGTTCGACGGCACCGAGCGCTGGCTGGTGCTGGGCACGGCCGGCAAGGACGTGACGACCACGACGGGGCGCAACCTCATCTACGTCACCTCGATGGCCCAGGCCCGCAGGCGTACGGCCCGCGCCCTCCAGGTGCTGCGCAGGCACGTCGGCGAGGTCGCCACCAGCATGGAGGTGGAGGACGTGGCCAGGTGGCTGGAGGAGTTCCATCCGCACTCGCTGGTCGAGCTCGACTACGGTGGCCTGGTTCACCTGATGGACGACGAGGCGCTCAAGGCGGACCACTCCGTCGCCGAGGTGGCGGCCGCGCTGACGGGTCTGGACACCGGTCAGGAGGAGCTCGCCTTCGCCATGTACCAGCGGGTGACTCTTCGCTGGAAGTCAATGCAACTTCTGGAATCTGCCAACTGAGCCCGCTCGCGACACTCTGACCTGCATAAGTAGGTGACGCGGCAGGGCGGCGCCGTTCTGCGAACTGAGTAGTTTGCCGTTTTCACTGCGATACCACGAAACGTGTCGCTAGAATCACCGAGCGTGACATCGCCATGGGGGCGGATAGATGGGTCAAAAGGGCTCGCCAATCGCTCTGCGTGGCGGTATGGTCACTTCGGGTGATGCCGCATATGGCTCAGGAAAGCCGCACGCGCTGGGCCGTAGGGGACATCCGAGACAGGCGAAAAGGGACCGGTAGAGCCGTCCACACGGAGGAGAGGCCGCACAAATGTCAGCTCGTACACCCGAGGCCGAGCCGCTGCTCACGCCCGCCGAGGTCGCGACCATGTTCAGGGTCGACCCCAAGACCGTCACTCGGTGGGCGAAGGCAGGCAAGTTGACGTCGATCCGCACCCTCGGAGGTCACCGGCGTTACCGGGAGACCGAGGTCCGCGCGCTGCTGGCGGGCATTCCGCAGCAGCGCTCGGAGTAGTCGGGCCGGGGGACAGGAGTCATCCGGGGGCTGCCCCGGCGTCGCCCCGGTCACGGGGAGACGTTAAACGCTCGTGAACTCGTCCGCCGGGACGACGTCACGCTTCAAGGGAGCGGGGGAATGGCGCCGCCCGCCCGGCGCCATCCTTCCACCGGCCCCTACGGCTCCGGCGAGAGCTGCTCGTGCACGAGGGTGTCGAGCAACCGCCCGACCTTCTCGTCGTGCCGCGCCGCCACGCCCAGCAAGGCGACCATCTGGTCGACGAGCATGCGCTCCAGCGTGGGACGCTCGATGTCGCGGTGCTCCAGCCAGTCCAGGCCCGCCGTCTCGACCGAGGCGATCCAGGACCGCAGGGTGGCGCGCAGCACCGGGCTCGGCTCCTCCACGCGCATCTGCGCCATGATCATTCGGAACAGGCGCTGCCGTACGCCGTCGACGATCTCGCCGACCTCGCCCGCGCGGTTGGCCGGGCCGCCGCGCAGCAGCGCCGCGAAGCCGGCGGCGTGCTCCTCGACGAAGTCGAAGTAGCGGCTCAGGCCGGAGGCCAGCTCGTCGAGCGGGCGGCCGTCCCCGTGCGGCCGCAGGCGCGCCTCCAGCTGCTCGGCCGCGCTGCGCAAGGCCGCGACGTAGAGCTCCTGCTTGCCGCCGAAGTAGTGGTAGACCAGCGCGCGGGACGCGCCGGCGGCCGAGGCCACGTCGTCGATGGAGACCTCTTCGGCGTCGTGCTTGCTGAACAGCTCCAGGGCGGCCGCCATGAGCTCCTCGCGACGGCGGTCGACGCTGAGCCTGCGCCGAGCAGGGCGGGCGGTCTTGCCGGGTGTCACACCTGCACAGTATCCGACCGCGCGCCCGGGGACCGACGCTCCGCGGCCCGGCCCCGTCGCGATCCTTTCTCTGAAACCTTCCTGTGAAGTCGGCCGTACCCTGCGGCGAACTCGATCGTTTGGTGAGACAGGTGCCCATCCACGCATCGCGGGGGAGACACATGTCAGGACCGCCCGTCAACTCAACCATCACCCGGCCCACCATCCGCAACGTCGCAGAACGCGCCGGCGTCTCCAAATCGCTGGTCTCGCTGGTGCTGCGCGGATCCCCGCACGTGAGCGAGCACAGGCGGCAGGCCGTGCTCCAGGCGGCGCGGGAGCTCGGCTACCGCCCCAACGCGGTCGCCCGCAGCCTCGTCGAGGGCCGGACCCACCTGGTCGGCGCGCTCGTCGCCGACCTGCACAACCCCTTCTACGCCGAGTTCCTGGACGGCCTGCAGGAGAGCCTGCACGGCGACGGACTGCGCATGCTCATCGGCAACAGCCAGTGGGATCCCGCCTTCGAGGACGAGGCCGTCGAGGCCTTCCTGGAGCTGCGGGTCGACGGGCTGGTACTGCTGGGCATCGCCCCCACCAGCGAGACCCTCATCGAGGCCACCTCCTACACCCCGACCGTGGTCGTGGGCGAGCGCGACGTCGACCTGCCGAACGTCGACATCGTGGTCGACGACGACCAGCTCGGCGCCCGCCTGGCCGTCGACCATCTCGTGGAGCTCGGCCACAAGCGCATCGCCCACATCGAGGGCAGCCGCTCCAGCCGCTGCGAGGGCTACCTGATGGCCATGCGCCGCCAGGGGCTCGCGCCGTACATCATGGTCGAGCACGGCGACTGCTCCGAGGAGGGCGGCAGGCGCGCCGCCATGTCGCTGCTCACCCGCGAGCCGCGTCCCACCGCTGTCTTCGCCTCCAACGACATGGTCGCCCTCGGCGTGCTGTCGGCGGCCGGCGAGCTCGGCCTGCGGGTGCCGGAGGACCTGTCGGTCGTCGGCTACGACAACACCCAGCTGTCGGCGGCCCACCAGATCTCGCTCACCACGGTGGACCAGCCGCGGCGCACCATGGGACGGTCGGCCGCCGCCCTGCTGAGCGACCGCATCTCCGACCCGGCCAAGGCCGCCCGGGTCCGCCAGGTCACGCCGCAGCTCGTCGTACGGCGCAGCACGGGACCGGAGGCCCTCACGAGCTGACAGGGACGAGCCGACGTGCACGCGGCCCGGCCAAGGTCCCGCCAAGGCTGGGTCAACCCCTCCGAGCGCCTGCCGCGCCCCGTGATAACTCCGAAGCGTCATGGAGTCTGATCCGGGGGGACAGTCATGCGTGATCCGGAACTGGTGTCCTGCGCCCAGCGCGCCGCCGCGGAGCTCGAGCGCGCGTGGGCGCAATGGCGAGCGGGCATGGACCGCGACGCCGAGGCCGGCGCCGACCCGGCGGCCGGCTCGGCGGCGAGCTCGGTGGCCAGCTATGTGGCCCACTCCCTCGACCACCCCTGGGGACGGCCGCGCGTGGTCCTGGGCCTGGACGCCGACGAGGCACGCGAGCTGGCCGCCCTCCTGCACCGCCAGGAAATGGGCGAACACGTCTGACCAGTCCCGGCGGTGACGTAAGTTGGAGCCCATGCGTGCACTACCAGCCTCCGTCGCCGCCATCCTCGCCCTGGCCGCCTCCGCCTGCGCGGGCACGGCCGGCGGCACCGCGGCACGCGCCGAGCTGCCCGCTCCGCCGGCCGCCAAGCCGGCGGCCAAGCCCGCCGTCAAGCCGCTGCAGGGCAAGGTCGTCGTCGTCGACCCGGGCCACAACGGCGGCAACTACCGCTACCCCAAGCAGATCAACCGCAAGGTCAACGTGCTGACCAAGTGGAAGGCGTGCGAGACGACCGGCACGGCCGACGCCACCGGCTACAAGGAGGCCACCTTCGCCTGGGACGTCTCCAACCGCCTGGCGAAGATCCTGCGCGAGCAGGGCGCCACGGTGAAGCTCACCAGGAACAACGACAACAGCTGGGGGCCGTGCATCACCGAGAGGGCCGCCATCGGCAACAAGGCCGGGGCCGACGCGGCGATCTCCGTGCACGCCGACGGGTCCGCGCCCGCCAACCACGGCTTCCACGTCATCATGCCCAAGAAGATCGGCGGCCCCGTCGACCCGGTCGTGGACGACTCGCGCGAGCTCGGCATCGCGATCCGCGACGCCTACCGGAAGATCACCGGCCTGCCGTACTCCACCTACATCGGCTCCAAAGCGCTCGACTTCCGCGACGACCTGGGCGGGCTGAACCTGTCGTCCGTGCCGAAGGTCTTCATCGAGTGCGGCAACATGCGCAACGCTCAGGAAGCGGCCAAGTTCCGCGACCCCGAGTTCCGCCAGCGGATCGCGCAGGCGCTGGCCACCGGGCTGGAGAACTACCTCAAATGACATGATCGGGGCATGACTTCGCTGCTTCCCCGCCCCGATCTCCTCAGCCCGCTCTCCGGCTCCTTCGAGCTGCCCGCCGGCGCGACCGTGTCCGGCCCCGCCGTTCTGGCCGACGCCGTACGGCGCGCGCTCGTCTTCCTCGACCTGCGGCCGGGCGACTCCGGTGAGATCGACGTGCGTGAGGACCCCGCGCTGGGCCCGGAGGCGTACCGGCTGACAACCGGCTCGCGCGGCGTGGAGATCGTCGCAGGGGGCCGCGCCGGCGCCTTCTACGCCGCCCAGACGCTGCACCAGCTGCTGCCCGCCGCCGCCTACCGGTTCTGCGAGGGCGGGTCCTGGCCTGTGCCGGGCGTGCGGGTGGAGGACTCTCCCGCGTACGGCTGGCGCGGGCTCCACCTCGACGTGGCACGGCACTTCTTCCCCAAGCGGGAGGTGCTGCGGCTGGTGGACCTCATGGCTGTGCACAAGCTCAACCGGCTGCACCTGCACCTGGTGGACGACCAGGGCTGGCGGGTGGAGAGCAGGGCCTACCCGCGGCTGCACGAGGTCGGCTCCCACCGGCCGCGCACGGCGGTGCACGCCTGGGGCGAGCCGGAGGAGTACGAGGAGGTGCCGCACGGCGGCTACTACACGCTGGAGGACCTGAGGGAGATCGCGGCGTACGCGCGGTCGCGGGAGGTCGTGATCGTGCCGGAGATCGACGTCCCCGGGCACGCGACGGCCATCCTGGCGGCCTACCCCGAGTTCGGGCCCACGGGCGAGCCGTACCAGGTCCTGGACAAGTGGGGCATCTCCTCGGCCATCCTGTCGCCGCTGCCGCGGACGGTGGAGTTCCTGACCGCGATCTTCGACGAGATCCTGGCGGCGCTGGGGCCCACGCCGTACTTCCACATCGGCGGCGACGAGGTCGTGCTCGACCACTGGGCGGAGTCGGCGCAGATCGTGGCCTACCAGAAGTCGCTGGGGCTGGCGTCGGTCGCGGAACTGCACGCCTGGTTCCTGCGGCGGCTGGCCGACGTGCTGGCCGAGCGCGGGTCGCGGGCGGTGGTGTGGGACGAGGCGTTCGTCAGCGGGGAGCTGCGTGCCGACACGATCGTGATGCCGTGGCGCGGCATGGGCGTCGGGCGGCGGGCCGCCGCGGCCGGGCACGACGTCATCGCCTGCCCGGTGTTCCCGCTGTACTTCGACTACGCGGAGGCCGGGTCGCCGGAGGAGCCGCGGGCGATCGGGGACGCGATCACGGTGGCCGACGTCGCCGCCTTCGCCCCGGCGCCGGAGTCGTGGAGCGCGGAGGAGGCCGCCCGCGTCCTGGGGGTGCAGGCGCAGCTGTGGAGCGAGCGGATCGGCGACGGGCGGCTGCTGGACTACCGGGCCTGGCCCCGGGCGTGCGCGCTGGCGGAGGTGGGCTGGGCGGGGTCCGGGGGTGAGGACTTCGCCTCCCGCCTGACGGCTCACCTGGAGCGGCTGGACGCGCTGGGGGTGGAGTACCGCCCGCTGGCCGGGCCCCGGCCGTGGCAGCGCCGCCGTCCCCACCGGCCCAGCACGGTGCCGGTGGCCGAGGCGACGGCGCGGTGGGAGGAGCGGACGCTTTCGGCGGAGTCGACCCGGCCGAGCGTGTGACTCGCGGGGGGCGGCTTGGGGCGCTCAGGCGGCGGTGCGGCCGATGATGTCGCGCACCGACGAAGCCCCGTGGCGCAGGAGGCGGCGGGACAGGGCCCGGTGGATGCGGTAGGCCCAAAGCGGCCCGCCGTAGATCATCCCCGTGTAGCCCTGCACCAGGGTCGCCCCCGCGAGCAGCCGCTGCCACACGTCGTCGACGTCCTCGACTCCCCCGACCGACACCAGGGCCAGCCGGTCGCCGACCCGGGCGCGCAGGCGGCGCAGCACCTCCAGCGACCGCTTCTTCAGCGGCCGGCCCGACAGCCCCCCGCTCTCCCCCGAGTGCCTGATCGTGGTGTTCGTCGCGATGATGCCGTCCAGCCCCATCTCGAGCGCCAGGTCCGCGACGGCGTCGACGTCCTCGTCCGCCAGGTCCGGGGCGATCTTCACCAGCAGCGGCGTCCGCCGCGGCGTGGCGTCGGTGACCTCCTTCACCGCGGCCAGCAGCGGCCGCAGCCGCTCCACGGCCTGCAGGTCGCGCAGGCCCGGCGTGTTGGGCGAGCTGACGTTCACGACCAGGTAGTCCGCCAGCGGCGCCAGCTCCTTGGCGCTGGTGACGTAGTCGTCGATCGCCCCCGACTCCGGCACCACCTTGGTCTTGCCGATGTTCACCCCGACGACCACCGGCACTCCCCTGGTACGGCGCAGCCGCCGGGCCGCGGCGTGGGCGCCGGAGTTGTTGAACCCCATCCGGTTGACGATCGCCCGCTCCCGCACCAGCCGGAACAGCCGCGGCCGGGGGTTGCCCGGCTGCGCGTGGGCCGTGATCGTGCCCACCTCCACGTGCCCGAACCCCAGCGCCGACAGCGCCTCCACGCAGGCCGCGTCCTTGTCGAACCCCGCCGCCAGCCCGAAGGGCGAGGGGAAGTGGACGCCGAAGGCCGACACGCGCAGCGCGGGGTCGTGCGGGGCCAGGACCCGGTGCATCGCCTTGCGGACGACGGGCAGCCGCGAGAGCACGGCCAGCAGCCGGACGGTCGCGTGGTGCACGGCCTCGGCGTCGAAGCGGCACAGGACCAGCGAGAACAGGAGTCGGTACATCAGGGCTCAGGCTACCAACCCGGCCGCGCAGGCGATGATCGCGCGGGGCCGCGCCGGGTGCGGCCGGACTGTGCCCCTATAGTGCCGGGATGGCCCATGTGAAGCTGTATGGACGCCGGGACGTGTGGGCGGAGCGCCGCCGGGAGGCGTCCGACGCCGTCCACGAATGCCTGGTCCAGGAGTGGGGGCTGCCGGAGGACAAGCGCTTCCACCGGTTCTTCCTCATGGACGCCGAGGACTTCCTCTGCCCGCAGCGCGGCGAGAGCTACCTGATCGTCGAGATCCTGTGCTTCGCCGGCAGGAGCGAGGAGGCCAAGCGGCGGCTGCACCGCGCGATCTCCGCGAGGTTCGACGAGGTGGAGATCATCATCGTGGAGTCGCCCAAGGTGAACTGGGGCATTCGGGGTGTCCCCGCCGACGAGTTGGCCCTGCCGTACAGGGTGGAGGTCTGACCCGGCTAATGTCCGGGGTATGAGCAACCACTATGACGTAGTCGTCCTCGGCGCCGGGCCGGGGGGTTACACTGCCGCGGTCCGCGCCGCCCAGCTCGGTCTCGAGACCGCCGTGGTCGAGGAGAAGTACTGGGGCGGCGTCTGCCTCAACGTGGGCTGCATTCCCTCCAAGGCGCTGCTGCGCAACGCGGAGCTGGCGCACATCTTCACGCAGGAGGCCAAGACCTTCGGCATCAACGGCGAGGTGACCTTCGACTACGGCGCCGCCTTCCAGCGCAGCCGCAAGGTCGCCGAGGGCCGCGTCAAGGGCGTGCACTACCTGATGAAGAAGAACGGCATCACCGAGTACAACGGCCGCGGCACGTTCCTCGACGCCAACACCATCCAGGTGAACGGCGAGCAGATCACCTTCGACCACTGCATCATCGCGGCCGGCACCACCACCCGGCTGATCCCCGGCACGCAGCTGTCGGAGCGGGTGGTGACCTACGAGGAGCAGATCATGACCGATCAGCTCCCGGGCAGCATCATCATCGCGGGCGCGGGCGCGATCGGCGTGGAGTTCGCCTACGTGCTGCACAACTACGGCGTCAAGGTGACGCTCGTGGAGTTCCTCGACCGCGTGGTGCCGCTGGAGGACGAGGAGGTCTCCGCCGAGCTCGCCAAGCGCTACAAGCGGATGGGCATCGAGATCCACACCTCGACCAAGGTCGAGAACATCGAGGACACCGGCTCCTCGGTCCGCGTCACCGTGTCCAAGAACGGCCAGCAGCAGGTGCTGGAGGCCGACAAGGTGCTCCAGGCGATCGGCTTCCAGCCGCGCGTGGAGGGCTACGGCCTGGACAAGACCGGCGTGCAGCTGACCGACCGCGGCGCGATCGCCGTCGACGGCCGCGGCCGGACGAACGTGCCGCACATCTTCGCCATCGGCGACGTGACGGCCAAGCTCATGCTCGCGCACGCCGCCGAGGCGATGGGCATCGTGGCCGCCGAGACGATCGCGGACCACGAGACCATGGAGATCGACTTCGTCATGGTGCCGCGTGCGACGTACTGCCAGCCGCAGATCGCCAGCTTCGGCTACACCGAGGCGCAGGCGCGGGAGCTGGGGTACGACGTCAAGGTGCAGAAGTTCCCGTTCACGGCGAACGGCAAGGCCCACGGCCTGGGCGACGCGAACGGCTTCGTCAAGATCATCGCAGACGAGAAGTACGGCGAGATCCTCGGCGCCCACCTGATCGGCCCGGAGGTCACCGAGCTGCTGCCCGAGCTGACCCTGGCCCAGCAGTGGGACCTGACCGTGCACGAGGTGGGCAGGAACATCCACGCCCACCCCACGCTCGGCGAGGCGGTCAAGGAGGCGATCCACGGCCTGGCCGGGCACATGATCAACATGTGAGGGCGGCTGCTTGCCGAAGGGCCAAGGGCGTGGGCCTGCGCCTGGCGGGCTCGGGGCTGTGCTCAGTGGGGGGCCTGCGGCCCACCCCCACGCCCCCGGTGCGAGGGGACTGCCGTCCCCTCGCGCTCCCCGGACGCGAACCCGCTTCGGAAGACGTTCATCCATGGCCGCCTCCCGTTGGTCGCACTACCTGGCCATGGGACAGGGATGGTTCACGTGCCGGTTTGGGCAGCAGATCATGCCGAGGGTGATGAAGCGGCCACCATGGAGCCATTCGCCCCACTGCACGTCCACCCCGCGCGGCAGCAGATCGGCAGCCACAGTCCGGCGATGTTCCAGCGGGACCGTGTCGCTTCCCGGACGGACAGGCTCATACTCCCCGGCCATCCATTCCACCGCCTTGTCTGCGTCGTCGAAGGTCTCCACGATTCTCGCGGGCGGTTTGGCCAGCCAGTCGCCCGTCCGCATGGGCGGCAGCGGCGAGGTGGCGAAGTCCGGTGAGTCCGGGCGGCGTTCGGCCTCGCGCTTGAGCTCGGCGCCGTGGCCGGTCCAGGTGTAGGCGTGCCAGTGCATCATGCCCCCATACAGTCCCTACCGTCGAGGAGGGGACGGCGCTTCTAGATGGTCCTCCCTCCGGCGGCGCGCAGCTCGGCACCGGTGAACCGGAGCGTCCCGGCATCGGGGTTCTTCGAGTCCCGCAGGGCGAAGGCGTCGATCGCACCGGGAACCGGCGCGATCTCCACACAGGACTCTCCCTCCTCTTCCTGCTGGTTGCCGCCGCACAGGCGACGGAAGGCCGGCGGGCCGAGGTCCCTGGCGTACAGGTCCATCTGGGTGTGCCCTCCTTTCCGCTCGGGCCGGGTGGCCCGAAGTGATGGCACGGCCGACGGCCGGGCTGGTCTGCCAACCGCCGGCCGTGCGCCTGGGGAGCGGCCGAGCGCTCACAGGCGCGCCTGCCGCTCCAACTGCGGAACCAGACCAGCCAGATCACCGGCCACCAGCACCAGGAGCATCCCTCGCCGATACTCCTCATCCGTCAGGGACCGCTGCCGTCGCACGGCGGCCACCCCGATGGCCATGCGCGGGAAGAACTCCCAGACCCGCCCGTACCGGTCCTGAAGCTCGGCCGGTGTCATCGCCCGTCTGCCATCGACAGATGAGACAGCAGCTTCACGACCAGGTCGGGCTGGTCGGCGGGCACCGGGTGGGCGCCCGCAGCGTTGCCCGCCACCGACACCAGATAGGCGCCCGATTGGGCTCCGACCGTCACCTCGGCCACCTTCGGCCCCCGAGGCGCGTACACGACAAGCTCGGGAGCCTTACGCCGGACGACGCCGAAACCACCGCGCCGGCCGTCGAGACACAGGCCAATCCGCGACACCCGACACGTCAGGAACCCGCGAGATCTCAGCAGCTCTCGCACCACGTCTAATGCCGCCTCGACCTGGTCGGCCACGCGGTCGGAGAGGGGCTCGTCGCTGTCTACCTGCTGTGATGCCGTCTGTCCGGTAGCCATGCGTCGACGGTACGAAGCACCTAGGATAGGGACAAGCAAGTTGCTCGCAATTTCTCCAACTAGTGGGCTCCCGCACTGGAGAAACGAAACGCCAGGCAACCTAGGCAGTGAGATCTTCCATCACGCCCGTAATGATCTGTCGTGCTTGCGACCCGTACTGCGCGGCCTTGGCAAACCAGGTGAACAGGCGTGCGTATTGCTCGATTTCCTCCGGAAGGGTCAGTGTCAGCTCTGCGGCGACGGTTTCGACGTGAACCGCCCGATCGTCGAAGATCCAGAAGCCATGCTGGGGAGCGAACGGCAAGGGCGTGTTCATGGCGATGACGCCCAGTCGGATACGCGGCATCATCGACAGTCCAATCAAGCGATCCAACTGGCCGAGCATCACATCGACGGGGGCCATGCCCAGCCGGAGGGCGCTCTCCAGAAGCACGAAGTGGAAGGACTTGGCCGGGTTGTACAGCACCTCCTGACGCCGCATCCGCATCGCCACCCCCTCCTCCAGGTCATCGGGTATCCGGTGGAAGGCGATCACCTGGGACAGGCGCAGCCGTGCGTACTCACTGGTCTGAAGAAGGCCGGGGATGAGCACGGACTCGAACACGCGAAGGTGAGAGGTCTCCGCTTCCAGCTCCGCCCAGCTTTGCTGCCGTGTCCTGGTGCCGAGCCGGAGTTGCCGCCGCCATTCGGCGTACAGGGTTTCCATCGCGCGGAGCGCCGCGACGAGATCGGCGGCTTCCTCCGGCTTGCCCACGGCTGCACACCAGGCGTGGATGTCGGCTTCCGAGGGCGTTTGGCGGCCGTTCTCCAGCTTGCTGACCTTGGACGGCTGCCAGGAGTACCGCGCGGCCAGCTGCCGCCCAGTCATCCCGGCTGCGAGCCTGAGTTCCTTGAGTCTTGCTCCCATCTGCTGACGGGCGCGGGCGATGTCACGCACGGAGCTTCACGAACTCCTCAAGCGGAGTCGAGTGTTCCCAGGCGATGTCGCGCCACACCCGATGCCGGCCGACCACGGCGGGGTCGGTGATGATCTCCGCCCCGTGCAGGACGTCGTCATCGTCCAGATGCAGCAAGGCCAGCCGTTCGTCGTCGAACAGCCACCAGTCCGTCTGAGGCAGGCCCAGCCGTTCGGCCTCACGACGGTCCAGGTAGTGGATCAGGTCTCCGGCGCGGATGCTGTGGCGGGCCACGTGCATGCTGAACCGGGTGTAGTCGGAGAACGGGTACGACACCACTCTGACGCGACGCACCGTGCGGCCATGCTTGGCATGCGCGCGCATCAGGTCAAACCATCCCTGCATCCAGGCCAGGTCGTCGGGCTCCCCTGCAAGGAACCGGCGAAGCGGCTCTTCTTCGTCCTTGGCCAGGTGGTACCGCTCGCGTGTCTCCAGGCGGAAGGCCGAAGCGGTGAAGGAGGAGAACAAGGCGTCGAACTCGTCTCCGGTGACTAGAGGCATGCCGATCACCCTAGGAACTTGAACAATTCCTTGGGAACCTCCACGAACGCCTCGCCGTCGAGGATGTCTCGGGCATCGGCCAGCGTCGCGGGATCGGTCACCTGCATGCCCTGGATGACCAGGGTTCCCCGGTCTGTTTCGTAGATGGTGGGACATCCGCCTTGGTTCGACGTGCTGCCTACGAACCGCAGCCGCATGTGCTTGATTTCTGGGGAAGTTGCTTGATGTTTCTCAGCCATAGCCGCGATGTTCCGTCTCATGTCTCAAGCTGTCAACCAGCTCAGCGCCAGATGGCCTCGGTCGGGGTCAGGACGACGTCGGCACACGTGCTGACAACGCGAATCAACCACAACCAACGAGAAGCCTCAGACTCACGGCATGGCCCTGTTGAGTGGGGTGCGCCTACGCGCCATCCCACACCCCGGTGCGGGCGTTCCCTCAGAGCCTGCTGACAAAGGCTTAAGTCCTGGTGGGGATGGGCC